>CAVVWS010000004.1:0-151474 GCA_963752015.1 uncultured Solirubrobacteraceae bacterium
ACCTCGTCGCCGAGCAGCTGCGCGTGGCGGGCGGCCTGCCGCTGTCGTTCCGCCAGGAAGAGATCCGCTGCGAGGGCACGGCGCTCGAGTTCCGGATCAACGCCGAGGACCCCTCGAACAACTTCCTGCCGTCCCCGGGGAGGATCGAGCACATGCAGCTGCCCGGCGGGCCTGGCGTGCGCGTCGACACCGGCGTGGCGGCGGGGTGCTCGGTGCAGCCGTTCTACGACTCGCTGGTGGCCAAGCTGCTCGTCCACGGCCGCAACCGCGCCCAGGCTCTGGCGCGGGCGCGGCGGGCGCTCGGCGAGCTCGAGATCAGGGGCATCAGCACGACGCAGGCCCTGCACCGGTCGTTGCTCGACTGGCCCGGCCTGGCCGAGGCGACGGCTCACACGCAGGCCCTGGAGGCGTTCCTCGAGGAGGGCGGCGCGACCGCCGCGGTGACGACCGGCACGGCGTGAGCGTGGCCGCCGGCGACGACGCGTACGTGCGCGCGCCGGGCTACGGCGCGAGCAGCGCCTCGAGCGACCGCTCGAGGCCTGCGTCGCCGACGTCGCGCTGCTCGAGCGGGAGGCCCACCGCGGCGGCCGCGCGCTCCGCCGCCGCGCGCGTGGCCGGCGTCGGGTTCTGGGCGAGCCAGAGCACGCGCGTGTAGTTGCCGAAGTACGCGTCGCGCAGCTCCGGGTGGCGGTCGAGGCCGAGCTCGCGCAGCACGGTGTGCGCGAACGTGCGGGCGAGGAAGTCCGTCAGCACGTACGTGCCCGGCTCCTCCTCCAGCGCGGCGCGCACGTCGTCGCGCGCGAAGACGTCGTAGCAGTGCTCGCCCGCGAGCCGCGGGATGCCGGCTCGCGACAGCACCGAGTCGAGCGCGCCGTACGTGCCGCAGTCGGCGTAGGCGACGGCGACGCGGTCGTACTCGCCGGCGAGCCGCTCGACCTCCCCCTCCACCGCGCCCGCGATCTGCTCGGGCCGGTTGTGCAGCAGCGCCGGCACGGGGTGCACGTCGACGTCCCACCCGCGCCGCCGGGCGATCTGCCGCACGTGCACGGCCAGCGCGCCACAGGCGATCACGGCAAACCTGAACGGGGACTGTCCCTCTTCAGGTTTCATCCCGGCAGCGCCAGCTGGTCGATGAAGCGGTCGTTGAAGTCCGTCCGGCCGGACAGCTCGACGTAGCGGACCTCGCGGACGATCGCGTGGGCCTCCGCCCGCTCGCGGTGGCTGAGCGCGACGATCTTCGCTCCCTCTCCCGCCACGTTGCCGGCGGAGACGATCCGCGGCAGCGCCATCCGCGGCACGAGCCCGATGCGGATCGCGCTCGCGGGCGACAGGTACGCGCCGAACGAGCCCGCCAGCAGCACCTGCGCGATGTCCTCCGGCTTGGCGCCCAGCTCGTCGAGCAGGATCTCCCAGCCGGTCGCGATCGACGCCTTGGCGAACTGCAGCTCGCGCACGTCGCGCTGCGACAGGAAGACCGAGTCGGCGGGGTCGCTCCCGCGCCAGTGCATGACGAACACGCGCTCCTTGCCGACGTACGTCAGCCGGTCGGCGAGCGACGGCGCGACCTCGGCGGCGAGCTCGTCGGTGGCGAAGCGGCCGGAGTGGTCGAGCAGCTCGGCGCCGACCAGCTCGGCCACGCAGTCGACCAGGCCCGAGCCGCACATGCCGACCGGGTCGACGTCCCCGATCACCTCGAGGCTGAACTCGCCGTCGGCGATCTTCACGCCCTCGATCGCGCCGTCGGCGGCGCGCATGCCGCAGCGGATCTGCGCCGCCTCGAACGCGGGCCCGGCCGGCGCGGCCGTCGCGACGACGCGGTCCTGGTTGCCGAGCGCGATCTCCGAGTTCGTGCCGACGTCGATGAACAGGCGCAGCCGCTTGTCGCGCGTGAGCCCGGTCGCGAGCATCCCGGCGACGATGTCGCCCCCGACGTAGGCGCCGAGCGAGGGGAACGCGAACGCGGGGGCCCGCGGGTGGACGGGCACGCCGAAGTCGGCCGCCGCGAGCGTCGGCGGGTCGTGCGTGGTCACCACGAACGGCGCCATGGAGAGCGGCTCGGGGTCGATGCCAAGCACGAGCTGCGTCATCGTGACGTTCCCGCAGACGGTGATCTCGTAGACCTCGCCGGGGTCGACGCGCGCCTCGGCGCACACCTCCTCGGTGAGCTGGGCCATCGTCTCCTGCGCCCGATCCTGCAGCGCGTCGAGCGCGCCCTCGTCCATCATCGTCGCCGAGATCCGCGTGATCACGTCGGCGCCGAACGGCTGCTGGCGGTTGAGCATCGACTGCACCGCGGCCGGCGTGCCGGTCTCGAGGTCGAGCAGCGTCGCCACCACCGTGGTGGTCCCGAGGTCGAACGCGATCGCGAAGCGCCGGGCGGTCGTGTCGCCCGGCTCGACGTCGATCAGCACGTCGTCGCAGACGACCGCGGTCACGTCCCAGTTCGCCTTGCGCAGCACGCGCCCGAGCGTGCGCAGGACCGGCAGCTCGGCGCGCGGCTCGAGGTCCTCCAGCGCGTCCTGCAGGCGCTCGAAGTCCGACCGCTGATCCTCCATCGTCGGCTCGCTGAGCACGAGATGGCGCTTCTGCACCGACGGGCGGAGGATCACGTGGCGCCCGACGCCGACGAGCGCCGCCTTGGGGCGCGTCTGGAGCGGCGGGACCTCGATCACGAGATCGCCGCGCGCCGGGGCGCGGCAGGCGAGCCGCCACCCCGCCCGCAGCTCCTCGGTCGTGAACGCGCGCGGGTCGACCGCCGAGATCGGAAGCTCGCCCTCGACCACGCGCACCTTGCACTTCTTGCACGTCCCGTGACCGCCGCACGTGGAGTCGATCGCGATGCCGTTCCAGCTCGCCGCGTCGAACACCGGTGTGCCGCTCGGCACGCGCACCTCCGCGCCCTCGGGCTCGAACTTCACGCGCGCCCGCTCGGCGCCGTCGCCGGGCGCCAGCGTGTCGAGCAGCTGCGGCTCGCGCGGGCTCACGTCGCCGCCACGGCCTCCGCCTTGACGCGCGCGGTGCGCGGCGATCCAGCGCGCGCCCCACGGATCGTGGCCGAGCAGCAGGTCCGCGGCGCGCACCTCCTCCACGCACACCGGCGCGGTGTTCATGATCGCGCTCGTCAGGCCGGCGGCCATCGCCATCGGCAGGAACGCGGCGTTGAGCGCATGGCGGTCGGGCAGGCCGAACGACACGTTCGACGCGCCGAGCGACATGTTCACGCCGAGGTGCTCGCGGATGAGCCGGATCGTCTCCAGCGTGATCGTGACCGCCTCGGTGTCCGCGCCGACGGTCATGGCCAGCGGGTCGATGACGATGTCCTCGGGCTTGATGCCGTAGTCGCCGGCGACCTTGACGATCTTCGTCGCGATCTCGAGCCGCTGCTGCGGCGTCTCGGGGATGCCGGTCTCGTCGTTGGCGAGCGCGATCACGGCCGCGCCGTGCTTGGCGACGAGCGGGAGGATCTCCTCGAGCCGCTCGTCCTCGCCGGTCACGGAGTTCACGAGCGCCCGGCCCTCGTACACCGCGAGCCCGGCCTCGAGCGCCTCGATCACCGAGGAGTCGATGCAGATCGGGGCGTCGGTCGTGTCCTGGACGAGCTTGATCATCTTCGCGAGCAGCTCGGCCTCGTCGACCAGCGGGATGCCCGCGTTGATGTCGAGGACGTCGGCGCCCGCCTCCATCTGCCCGTTCGTGTCGACCACGACCGTCGACAGGTCGCCGCCGCGCAGCTCCTCCGCGAACCGCTTGCGCCCGGTCGGGTTGATGCGCTCGCCGATGATGCAGAACGGCTGCTCCGAGCCGATGACGACGGTCTTGGACCGCCCCTGCAGAATCGTGTCCAAGGCTGCTCCTCTCGCTTACGCTGGTACGGCCGATCGGCGCTGCTCGAGCAGCTCCTTGGCCTTCTTGACGGCGGACGAGGCATCGGCCGAGTAGCCGTCGGCGCCGACCGCGTCGGCGTACTCCTGCGTGACCGGCGCGCCGCCGACCATGACGGCGACCTTGTCGCGGATGCCCGCCTTCTGCAGCGCGTTCATGTTGGCCTTGAACATCGGCATCGTGGTGGTCAGGAACGCGGAGAACCCGACGATGTCGGGCTCGTTCTCGTTGATCGCCTCCACGAACTTCTCGGGCGCCACGTTGACGCCGAGGTCGATCACCGTGAAGCCCGCGCCCTCGAGCATGATGTTGCAGAGGTTCTTGCCGATGTCGTGGACGTCGCCCTTGACCGTGCCCATCAGGAACGTCCCGGTCGACTTGGCGCCGGACGCCGCCAGCAGCGGGCGGAGGATGTCGAGCGCGCCCTGCATCGCCCGCGCGGCGATCAGCATCTCCGGCACGAAGTAGTCGCCGCGCTCGAACCGCGCCCCGACCTCCTCGAGCGACGGGATCAGCGCGTCGTAGAGCAGCTTCTCGGGATCCATGTCCATCGCGAGTCCCTGCTCGACACCCTCCTTGACGGCGGGGGCGTTGCCCACCAGGGTCTCCTCGTAGAGGAGCGTGAGGATCTCGTCGGGCGTCATGCGGCGTGCACTCCCTCGGTCCGGTGGCCGAGCTGCTCGGCGAGCGCCCTGGCCTGCTTGATGACGATGGGACGGAGCTCGGCCACCCGCCGCGGCGAGAGCCGCAGCGTCGGGCCGGAGACGCTCAGCGCCGCGATCGCGCGGCCGGAGTCGTCGAGCACCGGCGCGGCGACCGCGCTCAGGCCCAGCTCGAGCTCGTCGACCGCGGTGGCGAAGCCGTCGCGGCGGATCGTGGCCAGCTCGGCGGCCAGCAGCGCGGGCTCCGTGATCGTGCGCGAGGTGAGCGCCTCGAGCGGGCCCTCCGTCGCGCCGGCGGCGGCGAACGCCAGCAGCACCTTGCCGTTGGCGGAGCAGTGGTACGGCACGCGGCGGCCGACCCAGTGGCTCGTGCCGAGGTAGTGGCGGCTCTCGACCTGTGCGAGGTGCTCGACGCTGCCGGGTGCGGCGACCGCGACGTTGATCGTCTCCCCCGTCGCGTCGGCGAGGGCGGCCATCGGCCTCTCGGCCGCCTCGACGATGCGGCGCGCGGAGATGCCGCGGCCGGCGTAGCGCGCCATCACCGGGCCGGCGCGGAACGCACCGCGCAAGCCCTCCTGCTCGACCAGCCCGTTGCGCTCCAGCGCGCCGAGCAGCCGCGACGCGGTGCTCTTCGGGAGGCCGGCGTCGGCGGCGAGATCGCCGAGCGCACGCGGCGCCTCGGCTTCGAGCACCAGCGCGAGGAGCTGTGCCCCGCGATCGATGATCTGCGTCCCGGGACTTGCTTGGAACTCTTGTTCCACGAAAGATATATTACGATCGCAGCGCGCGTCGTCAAGGGAGTGGAGCCGTATGTACGTGAACGAGATGCCGCGCTACGAGATCCTGAGCGAGGAGGCGATGGCCGTCCTCGACCGTGGCTGGCGGCGGATCGTGTCCGAGCTGGGCGTCGAGTTCATGCTCCCCGAGGCGGTCGAGTACTTCCGCGCGGCGGGCCAGAAGGTCGAGGAGAACAAGGTCTTCCTCGATCCCGAGTTCGTGCTCGAGCAGGTCGCCAAGGCCCCGCGCGAGTTCGACCTCGCCGCCCGCAACCCGGAGAAGTCGCTGCACATCGGCGGCGACCACATGGTCGTTCAGCGGCGTCTACGGGCCGCCGTTCGTGCGCGAGGGCGAGACGCGCCGCGACGCGAAGATGGCCGACTTCGAGAACTTCGTCCGGCTCGCGCAGTCGTTCGACGAGCTCGACTCGCCCGGCGGCACGATCGTCGAGCCCGAGGACCGGCCGCTCGACTCGCGCCACCTCGACATGGTCTACGCGCTGCAGACGCTGTCGGACAAGCCGTACATGGGCTCGGTCATCTCGGCCGAGAACGCGCGCGACACGGTCGCGATGGGCGAGATCCTGTTCGGCGGCGAGCTGCCGGACTCCCCCGTCTCGATCTCGCTGATCAACTGCAACTCGCCGCTGCGCTGGGACGACCGCATGCTCAGCGCGATGTTCGAGTACAACCGCACGAACCAGGCCGTCATCACGACGCCGTTCCTGCTGATGGGCGCGATGTCGCCGGTCTCGATCCCGGCCACGCTGGTGCAGCAGATGGCCGAGGCGCTCTCGGGGATCGCCCTCACCCAGCTCGTGCAGCCGGGCTGCCCGGTGGTGTTCGGCTCGTTCCTCTCCAACACCGACATGAAGACGGGCTCGCCGAGCTTCGGCACGCCGGAGTCGGCGATCGGCCTGCTCTGCACCGGCCAGATCGCGCGCCGCTTCGGGCTGCCCTGGCGCAGCGGCGGCGGGCTGAACGCGTCCACGGTCGTCGACGCCCAGGCCGCGTACGAGTCGCTGATGACGATGCTGCCGACCTTCCTCGCGGGCGCGAACTTCGTGATGCACGCGGCGGGCTGGCTCGAGGGCGGGCTGGTCTCGTGCTACGAGAAGTTCATCGTCGACATCGAGCTGCTGCGGATGCTCAAGCACGAGTTCAAGCCGCTCGAGGTCGACCGAGGAGAGCCTCGCGTTCGACGCGCACCAGGAGGTCGGCTCCGGCGGGCACTTCCTCGGCGCGGCGCACACGCTGATGCACTTCCGCGACTGCTTCTACCGGCCGCTGCTCTCCTCGACCGACAACTTCGACCGCTGGACGAAGGGCGGCGGCCTCGACGCCACGGCGCGCGCGGCGAACATCTGGCGCGAGACGCTCGAGAACTACGAGCAGCCCGCCGATCGACGACGGCGTGCGCGACGAGCTGCGCGACTTCGTGGCCCGCCGGCGCATCGAGCTGGGCGACGAGCCGGTCCCCACTCCGGCCTTCTGAGACTGTGATATATCAGGACCTCCGACCATCCCGACCCGAGGTGACGTCCGTGGAAGACCACTCCGGCGCGGCCCGCGCGCCTGCCCGCGACGGCGCGCGCCGTCCTGATCGGGGCGGGCATCGTCGGCAACAGCCTCGCCTACCACCTCGCGCGGCTCGGCTGGACCGACCTCGTGCTGCTCGACAAGGGCCCGCTGCCCAACCCGGGCGGCTCGACCGGCCACGCGTCGAACTTCATCTTCCCCGTCGACCACTCGCGCGAGATGACCGCGCTGACGGCCGACAGCGTGCGCCAGTACACCGAGCTCGACGTCATCACCGTGTGCGGCGGGATCGAGGTCGCGCGCACCGAGGAGCGCATGGAGGAGCTGCGCCGCCGGATGTCCTCCGCGGCGTCGTGGGGGATCGACGGCGTCTCGCTCGTCACCCCGGCCGAGGTCAAGGAGCTCGTGCCCTACATCGACGAGCGCGTGATCGTCGGCGGCTTCCACTCGCCCGGCGTCTCCGTCGTCGACTCGCTGCGCGCCGGCACGCTGATGCGCGAGCGGGCGCAGGAGCTCGGGCGCGCTGACCGTGTCGGCCAACACCGAGGTGCTCGGGCATCGACGTCGAGGGCGGGCGCGTGCGGCGCGTGCGCACGACCCGCGGCGACATCGAGGCCGAGTACGTCGTGGTCTGCTGCGGCGTCTGGAGCCCGCGCATCGCGCGCATGGCCGGGGCCACGATCCCGCTCACGCCGGCCGTCCACCAGATGATCGACATCGGCCCGGTGCCGCGCTTCGCCGGCGCCAAGGCCAGCATCGAGCACCCGATCGTGCGCGACATGGACACGAACATGTACGAGCGCCAGGACGGCGGCGGGCTCGAGGTCGGCTCCTACGCGCACCGCCCGATCCTGCACGACCCGGACGAGATCCCCTCGGTCGAGGAGGCCGCGCTCTCGCCGACGGAGTTCCCGTTCACCGAGGACGACTTCGTCGCAGCAGATGGAGCACGCGCTCGAGCTGATGCCGGAGATCGTCGGCGACGAGTCGGTCGGCATCAAGTACGCGATCAACGGCCTGCTCTCGCTCACGCCCGACGGCCTCCCGATCCTGGGCGAGACGCCCGAGGTGCGGGGACTGTGGTCGGCCGCCGCGGTGTGGGTCAAGGAGGGTCCCGGGCGTCGGCCGGGCGGTGGCCGAGTGGATGGTCCACGGCGAGCCCGAGATCGACCTGCAGGCGTCCGACATCGCGCGCTTCTACGAGCACCAGAAGAGCGTCGCGCACGTCAAGGCGCGCGCCGCCGAGGGCTTCAACAAGACCTACGGGATCGTCCACCCGGCCGAGCAGTGGGAGTCGAACCGCGACGTCCGGCTCTCCCCGTTCCACGCGCGCGAGCGCGAGCTCGGCGCCGTCTTCTACGAGGCCGCGGGCTGGGAGCGCCCGCACTGGTACGAGTCCAACGAGGGGCTGGTCGAGGAGTACGGCGTCGCCGGCCGCGAGGCCGAGTGGGAGTCGCGCTGGTGGTCGCCGATCATCAACGCCGAGCACCTCGCGATGCGCGACCGCGCGGCGATGTTCGACCTGACCGCGTTCTGCGTCTTCGACATCGTCGGCCCGGGCGCGCTCGAGTGCGTGCAGCGCGTCTCGATGCGCCAGATGGACGTCAAGCTCGGCAAGGTCGTCTACACGCCGGTGCTCACGCCGCGCGGCGGCTTCCGCTCCGACCTGACGGTGATGCGGCTCGGCGACGAGCACTTCCGCGTCGTCACCGGCGGCGCGCACGGCATGGCGGACCTCAAGTGGTACGCCGACCACCTGCCGGCGGACGGCAGCGCGCAGATCTTCGACCTCACCTCGAGCTGGTGCACGCTCGGCCTCTGGGGCCCGCGCGCGCGGGACATCCTCGCGGGCACGACGAGCGCCGACGTGTCGCACGAGGGCTTCCCGTTCGCGACCTGCCGGACGATCGAGATCGGCTCGCTGCGCGTGCTGGCGTCGCGCATCTCCTACGTCGGCGACCTGGGCTGGGAGCTCTACGTGCCGATCGAGCAGGGCGCCAAGCTGTGGGACATCGTCGCGGAGGCCGGCGAGCCGCACGGCGTCGTGCCCGCCGGGCATCGGCGTGTACGGCACCACCGGGCGGCTCGAGAAGTGCTACCGCGCGTTCGGCTTCGAGCTCGACGGCGAGTACGACGTCGTCGAGGCCGGCATGGCCTGGGGCAAGGTCAAGGAGCAGGACTTCGTCGGCAAGGAGGCGCACGTCGCGCCACCGCGAGTCCGAGCCCGGCGGCGGTGATGTGCACGCTCACCGTCGACGACCACACCGCGAGCGACGGCCGCAAGCGCTACATGCTGGGCGGCGAGCCGATCCTCACCCGCGACGGCGCCCCGCTGATCGACGCCAAGGGCCGGCGCTCGTTCGTCACCAGCGCCGGCGCCGGGCCGTCGGTCGGCAAGCACCTGCTCATGTCCTACCTGCCGCCCGAGCACGCCGTGGCCGGCGAGCAGCTCGCGGTGCGAGTACATGGGCGAGCGCTTCCCGGTGACCGTGGCGGTCGCCGGCTCGACGCCGATCTTCGATCCCGACAACGAGCGCGTCCGCGCGGCCGAGCCGGTGCCGGCGTGAGGATCCTGGTCTGCGTCAAGCGCGTCCCGCTCACCGGCGGGCGGATGGTCCTGACCGCCGACGAGCAGGCGATCGAGACGCGCCACCTCGGCTTCACGATCAGCCCGCACGAGGAGTGCGGCGTCGAGGAGGCGGTGCGGCTGGTCGAGCAGCACGGCGGCGAGGTGACGGTGCTGACGCTCGGGCCCGCCCGAGGCCGAGGAGCAGATCCGCGACACGCTGGCGATCGGCGCCGACCGCGGCATCCTGCTGCTCACCGACGGCGAGGAGTGGGACCCGCAGGCCACCGCCGCCGCGATCGTCGAGGCGGTGCGGGCGAGCGGCGACTACGACCTGATCGTGTTCGGCAACGAGTCCGCCGACACCGGCAACTACCAGGTCGGCATCCGCGTCGCGCACGCGCTCGGGCGGCCGGTCGTGACCGGGCTGAAGGGCCTGTCGGTGCGAGGACGGGCGCGCGCGCTGCGAGCAGGAGGTCGCCGGCGGGCGCGACGTCTACCTCGTGCCGCTGCCGGCCGTGGTGACCGTGCTCGAGGGCATCAACCTGCCGCGCTACCCGTCGGTGCCGGCGAAGCTGCGCGCGCGGCAGAAGCCGGTCGAGACGCGCACGCCCGCGCGGCCGGACGCCGCGGCTGGAGCGGCTGCGGCTGGTGGTGCCGGCCGGCCAGGGCAAGCAGGCCGAGATCCTGGGCCGCGGGCCCGACGCGGCGCCGGCCGTGGTGGACGTCATGCGCGAGCTGGGGGTGGCGTGATGGGCGTGCTGGTGCTGGTGGAGCACGAGGGCGGCCAGGTCGACGAGCTGTCGCTGCAGGCGCTCGCGCTCGCGCGCACGCTCGGCGAGCCGGTCGCGCTGCTGGTCGGCGCGGGCGGCGCGGGAGGCCGCGGCGCAGCTCGGCCCGCAGGGCGTCGCGACCGCGTACGTCGCGGAGGACGAGCGGCTCGCCGCGTACGCGCCGGGCGCGTGGGCGCGCTGCGTCGAGGACGTGATCGACCGGTCGGGCGCGAGCGCGGTCGTCGCCGCCGGCACGAACCGCGGCAACGAGGTGCTGGCGCCACGTGGCCGCCCGCCGCGACCTGCCGTTCGCCGCGAACTGCACCGCGGTCGCCGGCGGCGACGCCGCTCGACGGTCACCCGCGTGCGCTGGGGCGGCAGCCTGCTCGAGGAGGCGCGCGTCCACGGCGCCGCTGCCGCTGCTCATCGGTCGCGCCGCACACCGTCCCGGCGGCCGCCGTCAACGGCGCGGCTGCGCCGGCGGTCGAGGCGTTCGCGCCCGCGCTCGACGACGTCCGACCTGCGTCGTGCAGGTGGCCGAGCACGTCGACGCGGTCCAGGCGGGCATCTCGCTCGCCGAGGCCAAGGTCGTGGTGAGCGGCGGCCGCGGCGTCGGCTCCGCGGACGGCTTCGGGATCCTCGAGGAGCTCGCCGGGCTGCTCGACGCCGCCGTCGGCTGCTCGCGCGTGGTCACGAGCGCCGGCTGGCGCCCGCACACCGACCAGGTCGGCCAGACCGGCACCAAGGTGTCGCCCGACCTCTACATCGCCTGCGGCATCAGCGGCGCCACGCAGCACATCGCGGGCTGCAAGGGCGCGAAGAAGATCCTCGCGATCAACTCCGACGCCGAGGCGCCGATCCTCAACAGCGCGGACTACGCGGTGATCGGCGACCTGACCGAGATCGTGCCCGCGATCACCGCCGAGCTGAGAAAGGCGCGCTCGCCATAGACGTCGTCGCCGGAGCGCTCGCGCTCGCGGCGGCGCTCGCCGTCAGCGGCGTCCTCTTCGCGCGCCGCGCGAAGCTGCTGGTCGACCTCGTGCGGCTCGGCAAGCCGGTCGACCGCTCCGACGACCTGCCCGCGCCGCGCGCGCAACGAGGCCGAGATCGTGCTGGGCCAGCGCAAGCTGTTCCAGCGGCTCGGCCCGGGGCTGATGCACGCGGCGATCTTCTGGGGCTTCGTCGTCCTCTTCCCCACGATCGTGATCGCGATGATCGGCGCGGTCGACCGCGACGCCACGCTGCCGTGGCTCGGCCACCAGGGCTGGTTCGCGCTGCTCGTGGACGTGTTCGCGGTGCTCGTGCTGCTCGGCGTGATCGCCGCCGTGGCGATCCGCAAGGTGCAGCGGCCGAAGCGCTTCGAGGGCAGCCACCTCGGCGAGGCCGACCTGATCCTGGCGATGATCGCCGGGATCGTCACGACGCTGCTGCTGTGGCACGCGTCGCGGATCGCGCTCGGCCTCAACGAGTGGCCGGCGGGCTGGTCGCCGGTGTCGGACGCGCTCTCCGGCCTGTTCGGCGACGGCGACGTCGACCGAGGTGCTCGAGCGCGTGTTCGTGTGGGCGCACGTGCTGATCGATCCTCAGCGTTCCTCGCCTACCTCCCCCACTCCAAGCACCTCCACATCGCCACCGCGGCGGTGAACGTCTTCTTCGGCCGCACCGGGCCGGGCGGCCGGCTCGAGCCGCTGCGCTTCGACGGGCCCGAGGAGGAGATGCGCTTCGGCGCCGGGACGGTGCCCGACCTCACCTGGAAGCAGACGATGGACACGTTCTCCTGCACGGAGTGCGGGCGCTGCCAGGACGTCTGCCCGGCCTGGAACACCGGCAAGGAGCTCTCGCCGAAGCTGCTGATCATGGGCCTGCGCGACCAGGTCTTCGCGGAGGGCCCGCAGCTGCTCCGCGACGTCGACGGCTTCGAGCCGTCGCCGCTGGTGCCCGAACGCGGTCACCGACAACGTCGTCTGGGACTGCGTGACCTGCGGCGCGTGCGTGCGGGAGTGCCCGGTGTCGATCGAGCACGTCGACCACATCGTCGACCTGCGCCGCCACCTCGTGATGGTGGAGTCGCGCTTCCCCGAGCGAGGCCGAGCCGATGCTGCGCGACGTCGAGCGCGCCGTCGAACCCGTGGGGCCGGGCGCAGACCGAGCGCGCCGACTGGGCCGGCGCAGCTCGGCGTGCGCGTCCTCGAGCCCGGCGAGCCCGGCGCCCGAGGTCCTCTACTGGGTCGGCTGCGCGGCGTCGTTCGACGAGCGCGCGCGCACGGCGGCGGAGTCGACCGCGAAGCTGCTGCAGGCGGCGGGCGTCGACTTCGCGATCCTCGGCCCGCGCGAGTCGTGCACCGGCGACCCGGCGCGGCGGATGGGCAACGAGTACCTCTTCCAGGCCCAGGCCGAGCAGAACGTCGAGCACGCTCAACGAGGCGGGCGTGACCAAGATCGTCGCCAGCTGCCCGCACTGCTTCAACACGCTCGGCAACGAGTACCCGGACTTCGGCGGCGACTACGAGGTCGTCCACCACACCGAGCTGATCGCCGAGCTGGTGCGCGACGGGCGCTTGAAGCCGCGCAACGACGAGCGCAGCATCACCTACCACGACTCCTGCTACCTGGCCCGCCACAACGACGTGCGCAGCGACCCGCGCGAGCTGGTCGCGGCGGTCGGCGCGCCGGTCGAGATGGAGCGCAGCGGCAAGCGCACGTTCTGCTGCGGCGCCGGCGGCGCGCACATGTGGATGGAGGAGCGCGGCGGGCTGATCAACGAGGAGCGCGCGCGCGAGGCGGCCGAGACCGGCGCCGAGACGCTCGCCGTCGCCTGCCCGTTCTGCACGGTGATGCTCGACGACGGCGTGCGCGCGCGCGGCGACGACTGCGCGTCGTCGACGTCTCGACGCTGATCGCGGAGTCGCTGGACGAACCCTGAACGGGGACTGTCCCTCTTTAGGCTGCGGCCGAGGCGCTCGAGCGCCTGGCGCCGCCAGCGCTCCGTGCGCGCGACCTCGTTGAACGTGTAGAGGTGGAAGCCGGCCACGTCGCGGCCGGGTCCGCGAGCGTCGGGCCGAGTCCCGCGCAGCAGCGGGTCGGGCTTGAACTGGCGCGTCATCAGCCGCGACATCCAGTTGCGGTGGTGGCCGAGGAAGCGCGCCGACTCGCCGAGCCCGATCTTCATCGAGATCCGCACGAGCCTCGCGTAGTCGACGCTCGCCCGGGCAGGCCGATCCAGATCGGCAGGTGCGTCCCGCGCGCGCCGCACCTCCGCGATCCAGGCCGCGATCACCTCGGCGTCGAAGCAGATCTGGCTGATGATGCACGTCGCCATCGGCGCCTTGGCGAACATCGCCTGGATCGTCTCCTCGTCGGAGATCAGGTGATGGCTCTCGGGGTAGCCGGTGATCCCGATCTCGTCGAACTGCGCGCGCAGCGGGCCCATCGCGCTCGAGCAGCTCGGCGGCGCCGGCGAACTCGCCCGGCTCGTCGCGTCGCCGGCCAGCACGAACAGCTCGCGAACGCCCGCCGCGAGCAGGCGCGCGACGATCTCCTCGAGGTGCGCGCGGTCGCGGACGAGGCGCGCGGACAGGTGCGGCACGACCGCGTAGCCGGCGCGCGCGAGCCGCTCGGTCAGGTCGAGCGTCGCCTCCAGCCCCTTGCGCGGCGAGGCGGTGACCGTGACCTTCACGTCGGTGCCGAGGTGCTCGAGCACCTGCTCCTCGATCCCGTCGAGCGGCAGGACCTCGAAGCGCGGGCGGCGCAGGAGCTCGGCGAGGGCGGTGGCGATCGGCGCTCGGGGGTGTGCGCGCTCATGCCACCTGATATATCAGTACGCTGACGTGGTGACAAGCGCCGCCGTGCCATCGAACCGCCTGTTCGCCGAGCGCGCCTACCACGAGCTGCGCGACCGCATCGTGACGCTCCGGCTCCCGCCCGGCACCGTGCTGCGCGAGGACGCGCTGATGCGCGAGCTGGAGATCGGGCGCACGCCGCTGCGCGAGGCGGTCAAGCGGCTCGCGCTCGAGAACCTCGTCGCGGTGCAGCCGCGGCGCGGCACCTTCGTCTCCCCCGTCGAGGCGTCCGACATCGTCCACATCACCGAGGTCCGCGCGGAGCTCGAGGGCTACGCGGCCGAGCTCGCCGCGCTGCGGATGAGCGCCGAGACGCGGGTGCTCGCCGAGGCGCTGCTCGACGAGGTCGACCAGCTCACCCGGCCGACGACCAGGACGGGCTGATGCGCTTCGACGAGCGCATCCACCGCTTCACCTGGGAGGCGACCGGCAACCCGTACCTGGTCGCGACGCTCGAGCGCTACTTCACGCTCTCGCTGCGCGTCTGGTACCTCGTGCTCGACCGCGTGCCGGGGCTCGGCCACGCCGTGCACGACCAGGTCCAGCTGATCGAGGCGCTGCTGGACCGCAACGGCCCGCGCGCGCGGACGATCATGCGCGAGCACGTGCTCGCGTTCCAGCGCGAGATCCTGGCGGCGTTCAGCTCGCGGTAGCCGCGACGGCGGCGAACGTCAACTGCAGCATTGAAGGAGGGCCCGGGAGGGGACGCTTCCGCGGAGCGCCGCGTGACGGCGCATTGCCGTGGTCAACGTGAAGCTCGCGACCGGCCCGCGCCACGCTGATATATCTCGACGCGACGAGGAGACGACAGCCGACCCGAGGGAGGGACCGTGGCGACCGTCACCATGACGCGCCTGTTCATCGCCGGCGCGTGGGAGGAAGCGCCGTCGGGCGCGACGATCCAGGCCACGAGCCCCGCCACCGGCGAGTCGATCGGCGAGGTCGCGCAGGGCGACCGCGAGCGACGCGCGCCGGGCCGTCGCGGCCGCGCGCGCACGCGTTCCCGGCGCTGGGCGGCGCGCGACCGCGTTCGAGCGCGCGGCCGCGCTGCGGCGGATCGCGGACGCGTGCGAGCGCCGCCGCGACGAGCTCGCCCGCGTGCTCACCATCGACCAGGGCAAGCCGCTGAACGCCGAGTCCTAGGACGAGGTCGACGAGCTGGTCGCGATGTGGCGCGGCGCCGCCGAGGACGGGATCCGGATCGAGGGCACGATCCCGCCGAGCGCCGCGCCCGGGCACGCGCGTGCTGCTGCATGCGCCGCCCGAAGGGCCCGGTCGCGGTGGTCACCCCGTGGAACTGGCCGTACACGATGCCGGCCGAGCTGCTGGCGCCCGCGCTGGCCTCCGGCAACACCGTCGTCTGGAACCCGGCGCCGACCACCGCCGTCTGCTCCGGGCCTGCTGGCGGAGTGCGTCGCCGAGGCCGAGCTGCCGCCGGGCGTGTTCAACTTCGTGCCCGGCGAGGGACCGGTGGTCGGCGACGAGATCGTCGTCGCACCCGCACGTCGCGGCGGTCGGCTTCATCGGCTCGACGGCGACCGGCAACCGGATCGCGCGAGCGCGCGGCCGGCAAGTCGCTGCTGCTGGAGATGGGCGGCAACGGCCCGTTCGTCGTGCTCGACGACGCCGACCTCGACGCCGCCGCCGACGCGGCCGTCGTCGCCTGCTTCCTGTGCGCCGGCCAGAGCTGCACCGCCGGCGAGCGGCTGCTCGTGCACGAGGCGGTCCGCGAGGACTTCGTCGCGCGGCTGGCGGAGCGCGTCGCCGCGAACGCCCAGCTCGGCGACCCGCTCGCCGACGGCACGCAGATGGGCCCGCTCAACAACGAGGGCGTCGCGGCCAAGATGGACGCGCACGTGGAGGACGCCGTGCGCCGCGGCGCGACGCGTCGTCACCGGCGGCGAGCGCGCGGACGGCTTCCCGACCGACCTCTACTGGCCGGCCACGGTCCTCGACCGCGTGCCGGCCGACGCGCATCGCCGCGCTCGAGGAGACGTTCGGACCGATCGCGCCGGTGGTGTCGATCGACGGCGCTCGACGAGGCGATCGAGCTGACCAACGCGTCGCCGTACGGACTGCTCGCCGCGATCTACACCGGCGATCTGCGCAAGGGCCTGCGCTTCGCCGACGCGGTGCACACGGGCTGGTGAACATCAACGAGACGACGAACTACTGGGAGAACCACCTCCCGTTCGGCGGCCGTGCAGGCACCGACAGCGGCACCGGGCGGGTCGGCGGGCGCTATCCGTTCGAGGTGCTCACCGAGCTCCAGACAGTCGTCATAGGACCAGGGTGAGCACTGGCGAACGAGCGGAGGCTGGGATACGATCGGCACGAATGGGGGCTGATATATCTGGAGGGGAGCAGCGCGTGACCGAGGCGACCGAGACGGTCGGCGCCGCGCCGGCAAAGGACGCCACGACGATCGACCGCACCGGCACGCCGCTCGTCGAGGCCCGGGGCGTCTGGAAGGTCTTCGGCCCGCACGGCGAGCGCATCGTCGGCAGTCCCGACGCCGATCTCCCGCGCGGCGAGCTGCGCGCCAAGTCCGGCAACACCGTCGCCGTGCGCGACGTCTCGCTCGACATCTGGCCCGGCGAGGTGTTCGTCGTCATGGGCCTGTCGGGCTCGGGCAAGTCGACGCTCGTCCGCACCCTGATCCGCCTGATCGAGCCGACCGCCGGCGAGATCCGCATCCTCGGCGCGCGACGTGATGGCCGCCGACCCGGCCGCGCTGCGCGAGCTGCGCCGCCACACCGTCTCGATGGTCTTCCAGCACTTCGGCCTGCTCGCGCACCGGACGGTGATCGAGAACGTCGCGTTCGGGCTCGAGATCCAGGGCGTCGCCCAAGCCCGAGCGGCTCGCGCGCGCGGGCGAGATGCTCAGGCTCGTCGGGCTCGAGGACGCCGCGACCCAGTTCCCCGACCAGCTCTCGGGCGGCATGCAGCAGCGCGTCGGGCTCGCCCGCGCGTTCGCGGTCGACCCGAAGCTGATGCTCTACGACGAGCCGTTCAGCGCGCTCGACCCGCTGATCCGCCGCGACATGCAGGACGAGGTCTGCCGCCTCCAGGACGAGACCGGCAAGACGATGCTGTTCATCACCCACGACCTGCCGGAGGCGCTCCGGCTCGGCGACCGCATCGCGATCATGCGCGACGGGCAGATCGTCCAGCTCGGCACGCCCGAGGAGCTGGTCGGCTCACCGGCCGACGACTACGTCGCCAACTTCGTGCGCGACATCCCCCGCACCCACGTGCTCACGCTGCGCTGGATCATGCGCGACCGTCGAAGCCCGGCGAGGTCTCGAGCGACGTCGAGCTCGACGTCGCCACCAAGGTCAAGGACGCCGTGGCCGTCGTGGCCGCGACGAGCGGGCCGGTCCGCGCCGTGGAGGGCGGGCGCGTGGTGGGCGTCGTCGATCGGGTCTCGGTGCTCCAGGCGATGGCGGGCCCGAGGAGCCAGGTGGCGGTCGCTAGCGAGCGGTTCGCCGCGCCGGCGATCCCGGCGCCGTCATCGCGCTGGCGCGGGCGCCCGGCGCAGGTCGGGCTCGTCGTGCTGCTGATGCTCGTCGCGTTCCTGATCTGGCGCGGCGACTTCCCCTGGCCGTCGTCGCTGGTCTGGACCGAGCTGCCCGCGCAGCTCGACGACCTGCAGGGCTGGCTGCTCGACGAGCGCACGGCCGAGGACCCGAACCTGATCTTCGCGATCTTCGACGGCTTCCGCGCGCTCGCGGACTGGCTCGTCACGGCGCTCACCGACGCGCTCGAGTGGCTGACGTGGGTCGGCACCGCCGCGGCCGGCACGCTGCTCGTCTGGCGCTTCGGCGGCTGGCGCGCGGCGCTCATCGTGCTGGGCGCGTTCGCCTGCTTCGCGCTCATGGGCCTGTGGGAGCAGAGCATCCAGACGCTCGCGCTCATGCTCGCCGCCGTCACGCTCTCGCTGGCGATCGGGATGCCGCTCGGCATCCTCGCCGGCCGGTCGCCGCGGGTGCACCGGACGATCACCCCCGCGCTCGACGCGATGCAGATCGTGCCGGCGTTCGCGTACCTCATGCCGGTCGTGATCCTGTTCTCGGTCGGGCCGGCGGCGGCCGTGATCTGCACGATGATCTACGCGATCCCGCCGGCCGTGCGCATCACCGCGCTCGGGATCCGCGGCGTCACGCACGACACCGTCGAGGCCGCGCACGCGTACGGCGCCACGGCGCTGCAGACGCTCTTCAAGGTGCAGCTCCCGCTCGCGCGCCGCCAGCTGCTGCTGTCGGTCAACCAGACGATCATGTTCGCGCTCTCGCTGGTCGTCATCGCGGGCCTGATCGGCGGGCAAGGGTCTCGGCGACGTCGTGACCAACGGCCTGTACTCCAACGCGGCGCTGGCGCTGCTGGCCGGCATCGCGATCGTGATCATGGCCATCGCGCTGGACCGCTCGACCGCGGCGATCGCCGACCGCACCGACCCGATCCACCGGCACCTGACCGACGAGGGGCGCCGGCGCGCGCGCCTCTCCACCGTCGCCACGCTCGCCGCGATCGTGGCGATCGCGCTCGTGGCAGGCGCGCTCGGCGTCGACGCGGTCTACCCCGACGAGTTCGAGACCGTCGAGCTACGTCTACACGGCGACGATCCAGGACACGCTGCTGAGCTGGATCCAGTCGGTGCTCGACTACGTCCAGGACCCGACGTCGTTCATCTTCGGGATCACCGAGCCGATCGGGAACTTCCTGGTCAAGTACGCGCTCGAGCCGCTGCGCGTCTGGCTGGTCGAGATGCCGTGGTTCGTGACGATCGCCGGGTTCGGCGCGATCTCGTTCCTCGTGAGCGGCATGCGGCCGGCGGTCACCGTCGTGCTGATGCTGCTGGCGATCGGGATCATGGGCGTCTGGGACCCCGGCGATGGACACCGCGTCCCAGGTCCTGGTCGCGACCGCGATCGCCGTCGCCATCGGCATCGCGGTCGGGGTGTGGGCGGCGGAGAGCCCGCGTGTGGAGAAGGCGCTGCGGCCGCTGCTCGACACGCTGCAGACGCTCCCGCAGCTCGTCTACATCATCCCGTTCATCTACCTGATGCCGGTCTCGCGCGTGCCCGGCGTCGTCGCGTCCGTGCTGTACGCCGTGCCGGTCGTGATCCGGCTCGTCACGTCGGGCGTCCGCAACGTGCCACACGACGCCGTGGAGGCGGCGTCGGCGTTCGGCGCGACGCGCGGGCAGGTGCTGATGAAGGTGAAGATCCCGCTGGCCCGCGACGCGATCATGCTCGGGGTCAACCAGGGGATCATCATGGTCCTCGCCGTCGTCGTGATCGGCGGCCTGGTGGGGTCTGGAGCGCTCGGCGACGAGGTCGCCCGCGGGCTGCAGCGCAACGAGTTCGGCCAGGGCGTCGTCGCGTCCCTGGCGATCCTCGCGCTCGGCATCGCGCTCGACCGCGTGACGCAGAGCAAGGGGAGCAGGGAACGAGGTCAACTCGGATGAGGGAGCTGGATATGAGGAGATGGAGGACGCGCGGCACGCTTGCCGCATTCGTGCTCGCCGCCGCGATCACCGTGTCGGCGTGCGGGGAGAAGAAGGAGGAGACGCCGGCCGCGAGCAACGCCGGCGGCACGGAGACCGCGAAGAAGGACTGCGGCAAGGTCACGCTCAACGAGCAGGCCTGGGCCGGCTCGACGGCCAACACGTACATCGCGAAGGCGGTGCTCGAGGACAACCTCGGCTGCCAGGTCGAGGTCACCAAGATCGCCGAGATCCCGGTCTTCCAGGCGATGGCCGACGGCGAGGTCGACGCGGTGCTCGAGGACTGGCAGCACACCGACGAGTACAAGAAGTACATCGACCAGGCCGGGACCGTCGTCCAGGGCGGCCCGCTCGGCGTCGAGGGCCACATCGGCTGGTTCATCCCGAAGTACCTGATGGACGAGCACCCGGAGTTCGCCGACTGGGCGGGCCTGAAGGGCAACGAGGCGCTGTTCAAGACCGCCGAGTCGGGCAACCAGGGCATGTTCCTCGGCGGTGACCCGTCCTACGTGCAGAAGGACAAGGAGCTCATCAAGGCGCTCGACCTGGACTTCAAGCACGTGACCGCGGGCGCCGAGCCCGCGCAGGTCGCGCGCTGGACCCAGCTGTACAAGCAGAAGAAGCCGGTCATCTTCTACTGGTACACGCCGCAGTTCTACAACCAGCAGTACGACCTGGCCGAGGTCAAGCTGCCGCGAGCGCACCCCTGACTGCAAGGACGACGCCAAGTCCGGCGGCAACCCCGACCAGTACAAGTGCGCCTACGACGTCACGATCATCAACAAGCTGTTCTCGAAGAAGTTCGCCGACGGCGGCTCGCCCGCCTACGACGTGCTCAAGAACATGAAGCTGACCAACGACGACCAGGAGGCCGTCGCGAAGGCGATCGCCGGCGACAAGGTCGATCCCGAGCAGGCCGGGAAGGACTGGGTGGAGCAGAACCCGGACAAGGTGCAGGCCTGGCTGGGCTGAGCCCGGACGTCCTGCAGTTCGTGCGCGGCGCGCTGCCGCCCGCCCCCTCGCGTGTGCTGGAGGTCGGGGCGGGCGGCGGCGAGCTCGCCGCCGCGCTCCGCCGCGACGGCTACGACGTCGTGGCGATCGACCCTGCATCGGAGAGCGCCGGCGTGCGCACCGTGGCGCTGCTCGATCTCGACGAGCCGGCCACGAGCTTCGACGCCGCGGTCGCCGTCGTCTCGCTGCACCACGTCGAGCCGCTCGCCGAGTCGTTCCGGCGACTGGCCGATGTCGTGCGGCCCGGTGGCGTGCTGGCGGTGGACGAGTTCGACGTCGAGCGGTTCGACGAGGACGCGGCGGCGTGGTGGCTTGCCCGGCGCGAGTCCGACGGCCACGAGACGGGCGGTCCCGCCGACGTCGTGGCGGGCGTGCGCGATCACATCCATCCCGTGCGGCTGGTGCGCGCGACGCTGGCGGAGTGGTTCGAGCTGGAGGAGCCGGTCCCCGGCGCCTACCTCCATCGCTGGGATCTCCCACCGGGCCTGCTGGACGCCGAGGAGGAGCTGATCGCCGCCGGGCGGCTCCCCGCCACCGGCGCGCGGATGGTCGGCACGCGGCGGTGAGCGCGGGCCTTCCTGTAGGGCTCCCTAGACTCGCCGCGTGGCAGCGCGGGCGGAGGAGGCGAATGCGGCGCCGGTGAACAGCGCGGCGCTCCGCCGGGCGCTGCTCGCGCTCGCCGTCGCGGCCGCGGCGGCCGGCGGGATCTTCCTCGCGCTCACGCTCGGGAGCGATCACGTCGACAACCGCGGCGCGACCGCGGCGCTCGGGCTGCTCGTCGGCTGGTCGTTCACCGGGACGGGGCTCCTGGCCTGGTGGCGGCGCCCCGGCAACCGCACCGGCGCGCTGATGACAGCGGCCGGCTTCGCCTGGTTCGCGTCGGGCCTGGGCTCCGCCGACGACGACGTGCTCTACACGGCCGGCATCACGCTGGACGCCCTGTTCCCCGTGATCGCCGGCCACCTCGTGCTGGCGTTCCCGACCGGGAGGCTGGAGACGCGCGCCGAGCGCATCATCATCGCCGCCGGCTACGTCAGCGCGACGCTGCTGCAGGTGCCGTCGCTGCTGTTCGAGGAGCGGTCGGCGGGCTACCCGCGCAACCTGCTCGTGATCGAGCCCGACCAGGGGCTCTCCGACCTCCTCGACGCACTCCAGTTCGCCGTCGTGCTGCCGGTCATCGTCGGCAGCATCGTCATCCTCCTCCGGCGCTGGGCAGCCGCGACGGAGCCGCAGCGCCGCGTGCTCGCGCCGGTGATGTGGACCGGCGGCCCGGCGTTCGTGGTGTACGCGATCGCCGCCGGCCTGGACGCCGCGGACGCGACCGTCGAGGAGCTGGAGTCCGTGGCGCTGCTGCTGCTCGCGGCCGTGCCGTTCGGTTTCCTCGCCGGCCTGCTCCGGAGCCGGCTCGCCCAGGGCGAGCGGATCTCGGAGCTGATCGCGCGGCTGGGCCAGAGCCCGGATCCCGAGGCGCTGCGCGCCGCGCTGGCGCGGGCGCTCGGCGACCCGTCGGTCGCGCTCGCGTACTGGCTGCCGGAATCCGAGCGCTTCGTCGACGCCGCCGGCCGGCCGGTCGTCCTGCCCGACGGCGAGTGGACCGAGGTCGAGCTCCAGGGCCGCCGGATCGCCGCCATCCGGCACGATCCCTCGCTCGCCGACGAGCCGCAGCTCGTGCGCGCCGCGGGCGCCGCGGCGGCGCTCGCGCTGGAGAACCAGCGCCTGGCCGCGGAGCTGCGTGCCCGGATCGAGGACCTCCGCGCCTCGCGCGCGCGGCTGGTGAACGCCGGCGACGCCGAGCGGAGGCGACTCGAGCGCAACCTGCACGACGGAGCCCAGGCCCGGATGGTCGGGCTCGCCGCCAAGCTGGGCATCGCGCGCATGAAGGCCGGCGAGAACCCCGAGTTGGCCACGCTGCTCGAGGAGTCGCGGGTGGAGCTGATGGCGAGCCTCGACGAGCTGCGGGCGGTCGCGCGCGGGCTCCACCCCGCCGTGCTCACCGACCGCGGCCTCGACGCCGCGGTGCGCGGGCTGGCGTTCCGGGCGCCGCTGCCGGTCGAGATCGTCGGCGAGGCGCCCGACGACCTGCCGCCGCCGGTCGCGACCGCGCTGTACTACGTCGTCGCCGAGGCGCTCACCAACGTGGCGAAGTACGCGCAGGCGAGCCGGGCGACCGTCGCCGTGCGGCGCGAGGACGGCCAGGTCGTCGCCGAGGTGGCCGACGACGGCGTGGGCGGCGCGGACGCCGCGAGCGGTTCCGGCCTGCATGGCCTCTCGGACCGCGTCGCGGCGCTCGACGGCGGGCTGGAGCTCAGCAGCCCGCCCGGCGGCGGCACCGTCGTCCGCGTGCGGATCCCGACGTAGCCCGGGGTCAGGCCCGTTGCGTTGCACGCACGGCACCGGCGGCAGATCCGGAGCGCGCCTGTGCAACGCAACGGGCCTGACCCCAGCCGGGGTCGACCGCGCGCCACAATCCACGGCATGACCTCCCCCGACACCACCGCCGCGTACGGCGTCACCTCGATGATCGCGCCGCTCCGCCGGGTGCTCGTGCGCCGGCCCGCGCTCGGCGGCGACTGGGCGGGGGCGGCGTGGCGGACGCCGGACCCGGACCGGCTCGCCGCCCAGCACGAGGCGTTCTGCGAGCTGCTCGCGGGCCTCGGGCCGGAGGTGGAGGTGGCGGAGGCGCTCGACGGGCAGGTCGACGCCGTCTACATGCACGACCCGATGGTGATGACCGCGCGCGGCGGGATCCCGCTGCGGATGGCCAAGCCCGCCCGCACGCGCGAGCCCGGCCACGCGCGGGAAGAGCTCGAGCGACTCGGCATCCCGGTGCTCGGCACGATCGAGGCGCCGGGCTACGCCGACGGCGGCGACCGCTACTGGATCGACGAGCGGACGATGGCGATCGGCCTGGGGTACCGCACCAACCGCGCCGGCGCGGCCGCGCTCGCCGCGCTGGCCGCGCCGGAGGGCGTCGCGGTGGAGACGTACGACATGCCGCACGATCAGGGCCCCGGCTCGGTCCTGCACCTGCAGTCGTTCATCTCGGGCATCTCCGACCGCCTCTGCGTGATCTACGAGCCGCTCGCGCCGGTGCGGCTGCTGCAGGACCTGCGCGAGCGGGGGATCGAGTGGATCGCGATCGACCGCGATGCCTACCTCGCGATGGGCTGCAACATCCTCGCGGTGCGCCCGGGCGTCGTGGTGATGGTCGACGGCGTGCCGGACGTGCGCCGCGCGCTGGAGCGGCGCGGCGTCGAGGTGCACGTCTACGACGGCTCCGAGCTCTCGCTCAAGGGCGACGGCGGCCCGACGTGCCTGACCCAGCCGCTGCTGCGCGCCGGGTGAACGGGCAGATCGCGCCGCCCACGAAGCCGGCAACGCCGCCGCTACGCGGCCTCGAGGACCAGCGCGATCCCCTGCCCCACCCCGATGCACATGCTCACCAGCGCGAACTGGACGTCCCCCCGGCGGCGCATCTCGTGCACGGTCGTGGCGACGATCCGCGCACCCGATGCGCCGAGCGGGTGGCCGATCGCTATCGCGCCGCCGTTCACGTTCAACCGCTCGTCCTCGGGATCCATCCGCCATTCGCGGAGCACCGCGAGCACCTGCGCGGCGAACGCCTCGTTGACCTCCACCAGCCCCACGTCGTCCAGCGTCAGCCCCGCGCGCTCGAGCGCCTTCGCCGCGGCGGGGACCGGCCCGATGCCCATGATCCGCGGCGGCACGCCGGCGGTCGCGGCGCTGCGCACGCGCGCCAGCGGCGTCAGCCCGTGCGCCCGCGCGTAGGAATCGGACGTGAGGAGGACGGCGCCCGCGCCGTCGTTGAGCGTGCTCGAGTTGCCCGGCGGTGACGGTGCCGTCGCTCGCGAACGCCGGCCGCAGCCGCGCGAGGTCCTCGAGCGTCGAGTCGCGGCGCGGCACCTCGTCCACGTCGACGATCGCCGTCCCGCGGCGCCCCGGCACGCCGACGGGCACGAGCTCCGCGGCGAACCGGCCGGCGTCGATCGCCGCGATCGCCTTGGCGTGGCTGCGCAGCGCGAAGGCGTCCTGCTCCTCGCGCGAGATGCCGTGCTCCCGCGCGAGGTTCTCCGCCGTCTGGCCGAGCGAGTCGGTGTGGCCCATCGCCTCCATGCGCGGGTTCACGAGCCGCCAGCCGAGCGTGGTGTCGACCATCTCCACGGGCCCGGTCGGGTACGCCCGGCTCGGCTTCGGCACCACGAACGGGGCGCGGCTCATCGACTCCACGCCCCCCGCGAGATGAGCGTCGCCGTCGCCGAGCGCGATCGCGCGCGCGGCCGACGCGACCGCGTCCATGCCGGAGCCGCACAGGCGGTTCACGGTGACGCCGCCGACGTGCTCGGGGAGGTCGGCGAGCAGCGCGGCCATCCGCGCGACGTTGCGGTTGTCCTCGCCCGCCTGGTTGGCGCAGCCGAGGATCACGTCCTCCACGTCGCCGCCCGCCACCCCGGTGCGCTCGAGCACCGTGCGGAGCACAAGCGCGGCGAGGTCGTCCGGCCGCACGGTCGCGAGCGCGCCGCCGTGGCGGCCGAACGGGGTGCGGACGGCGTCGATGATCAGGGCGTCGGTCATGGCCGCTCACGGTACGGGGCGCCCGTGCTCGGCATCGTCCGAAAGGACGATCCGCGCGGCAGTTCAGCCTTTCGGACGATGGCGGCGGGCGCGGCGCGCCGTAGCTTGCTTGCCGTCGTGAGTGTGGTCAGGGAGCCCGACGAGATGGCCATCGCCCGCGTGTACGGCGCCGCGGTGGCCGCCGCGGCCGACGCCGACACCGCCGAGGACGCAACCCTCCGCGTCTTCGCGGCCGCCGGCGCGAGCCCCGCGGACCCCGAAGCGCTGGCGGCCGCCGCCGTGCGCTTGGCCGTGCGCGCTGCCCCCCGGCGCGCCTTTGCGCAGATGGCGGCGGCCGATCGCGAGGCGGTGGCCCTGGCGCGCCTGCTTCGCTGGCGCGAGGATCGCATCGCCGCGCTGCTCGACATCGAGGTCGCCGAGGTGCGCCGCCGGCTGGCGCGCGGGCTGCGCGCGACGCTCGCGGAGGCGGTGTGCGCGTGATCGCGCCCGGGAGCCCGCGTCCGGCACCCCTAGGCGCCGTGACGTCCGGTCACGCGCGTGGCGAAGGCCGCCGCCTCGGTGCGGTTGCGGAAGCGCAGCTTCTCGAGCACGTGGCGGACGTGGGTCTTGACGGTCGTCTCGCTGAGGAACAGGCGCTCGCCGATCTCGCGGTTGCGCAGGCCCTCGGCCATGAGCTCGAGCACTTCGCGCTCGCGCGGCGAGAGGTCCTCGATCGCGCCGAGCGCACCGCGATCGACCTCGTTGAGGACGCGCCCGGCCATCGAAGGCGCGATTCGCGGCTCGCCCGCACCGGCGCCGAGCACGGCCGCCACGAGCTCGGCGGGCGGCATGTCCTTGATCAGGTACCCGGCCGCGCCGACGCGCAGCGCGGCCAGCAGGTCGGGCTCCAGCTCGGAGACCGTCAGGATCAGCACGGAGACGTCGTCGAAGCGCGCCCGGATCGCGGCACACACCTCGATGCCGCTCAGCTGCGGCATCCACAGGTCGAGCACCAGCACGTCGGGGTGCAGCTCGCCGGCGAGCGCGAGCGCCTCGCGGCCGTCCGCGGCCAGGCCCACGACCTCGATGCGCGGCTCGCGCGCCAGCAGCGCGGCGGTCCCCTCGCGCATAAGGCGGTGGTCGTCGGCGATGAGGACGCGCACACGCTCGGAGCCCACGGCGACCGTAGTATGGTCATCACGGCCCATGGATGACGTCGCGTCCTCCCTGCCGGCCGAGCGCGGCGTGGTCGGGCGCCTGGCGCCCGAGGTGCTCGCCGGGCTCGGCGCGCTGGCGCGCGTGTCGCGTGCGCTGGTCGGCACGGGAAGCCTCGCCGAGCTGGCGTCCCGCGCACTGGGTGAGATGCGCGACGCGCTCGACCTCGACGTCGCCGTGCTCTACCTGCCCGAGCCCGGCGGGCGCCCGCGCCTCGAGCGTTTCGTCTCCTCCGTCGCGGCCGGCTGCGACCTCGTGGCCCGCGAGGAGCTGCGCTACGAGCCCGAGGCCTGGCGGCTGGCGGTGACCAGCGGCATGCCGATCGTCTTCCGGGAGCCCGCCGGGTGGCTGGGCCCGAACCCGTTCGCGCCCGCGGCGCGCGACTGGCTCGTGCTGCCGCTCGTCAGCGGCCGCCACGACATGGTCGGCGTCGTCGCCGCGGCCGCGGCCCGGCCGGTGGCGCTCGACCCGGTGAGCGCCACCGTGCTCACGCTGCTCGGCGGCCAGATCAGCGCCGGTATCACGACCGCACGGCTGCGCCAGCGCCTGCAGCGCGCGGAGATGGAGCAGGAGCGCCGCAGCCTGGCGGCCGACGTGCACGACGGCCTTGCGCAGGACCTGGCGCTCGCACTGCGCGAGCTGGCCCTGCTCGACGAGCCGGGCCTCGACGACGAGGTCGCCCGCGCCAGCCGCGAGCGATTGCGCGAGGCCGTGGCCGGGGCGCACTGCCTCGTGCGCTCGCGGCTGGAGGACCTGCGCGCCGCGGTGCCGTTCGGCGGCCTGCGCGAGGCGGTCGAGGCGACCACCGCCCGCTTCGACGACGACGGCCTGCATGTCCGGCTGTCGATGGGCGGGACGGCGGCCGACGTCAGGCCCGAGACGGTGGCCGTCGTCTCGCGCGTGCTCGGCGAGGCGCTGGCGAACGTGGCCCGCCACGCCTCGGCACGACAGGCCGTGGTGAGCGTGCGCGTCGAGGGCGAGCGCCTCGAGCTCGTCGTCGACGACGACGGCCGCGGGTTCGACCCGGTCCATGCGTCGGGCCGCGACGACGGCCACTTCGGCCTCTCGATCATGCGCGAGCGGGCCCGCGGCTGCGGCGGCGAATGCGAGATCGGCCCCCGACCCGGAGGCGGCACGCGCGTTGCGATGCGCGTGCCGGTGCACTGATGCAACTTGACGTCGAGCCCGCCCTGTCCCCCACCGTCGAGGCCGGGCGCTGCCCGCACCTGGCGATGCTGCTGGCCTCATACGAGCAGGTCGCGCCGGCCCTCGCGTCGTTCTATGCGCTGGGCGCCAAGCGGAACGGTTGGATGTTCCACCGCTCGCTCCCCGGCCGCGCGGCCGAGGACCGCGGCGCGCTGTCCGCGGCGGGCCTCGACGTCGGCGAGCTCGAGGCCGGCGGGCGCATGAGCGTCGACGAGCTTCCCCTCGACGTGCTGCCGCGGGCGTGGGCGCGGCCGTGGCTGCGCGTGCTCGACGAGCGCCTGTCCGAGGGCTTCGACGCCGCCTGGTGGTCGCCGTTCCCGATCGGCCCCGAGCCCGTGCCGTTCGAGCACGCGCTGGCCTACGACCGCGTCTGGGAGGCGTCGTTCCACAGCCGCCCGGCAGTGACGCTGTGCCTCTACGTCGTGGGCAGCGTCGAGGAGTCGATCGGCGACGGGCGCTTCGCGTCGCTGGCCGCGGTGCACGACGCCCTGCTCGTGCCCGAGGACGACCACGTGCGGCTCGTGCCGACGCGCGACGAGGCCTAGCGTCTCATTGCATTAGCCTGATCGACTGATGAAGCCGCGCATCTTCCTCGGGTCGTCCGGACAGCAGGAGAAGCTGGTTCAGGCGCTCACCCGGGGGCTCCAGGACATCGCCGACGTCGACCCGTGGACGACGGTCTTCAACCCGGGTGTCTCGACCCTCGACCGGCTCGTCGAGCTCACCCGCGAGGTCGATTTCGCCGCGTTCGTCTTCGCCCAGGACGACTGGACGACGAAGGGAGCGTCGCCTGACGCAGCCTCCGGAGAGGCCTCACCGCGCGACAACGTCGTCTTCGAAGCGGGCCTGTTCGGGGGTGCGCTCGGCATCCGCCGCACGTTCATCCTCCACGCGAACGGCGCCAAGCTCCCCACCGACCTGCTCGGTCTGACCTCGATCCGGTACGACCCCGACACCACGCCGGCCATCGTGCGCCAGATCAACCACGAAGCTGCGGAAAGCGATCGACGCGGAAGGCCGGATCAGCCGCCTGGAGGGTGACTGGTGGCAACTGTCCCTCACCGCCAGAACGGAGCTCGAGCCGTCCTCGGTCTCGCTCCTGACGATCAGCCGTGATCGCGCCGGCGCGCTCGAGGTCGCGGGACGGTCATGGCAGGCCGACGGCATGCTGTCGGCGCGCTACTGGAGCGAGGCGTCGAAGGAACGGGTCGATCCGGCCGGCATCTTCTACTTCTGGAACGGCGAACGTCCCCGTCGATCCGAACGCTCCCCAACTCGAGGGGACCGGTGAGATCAAGCTCGAGAGCGTCGATCGCGCCGACGGCTACTGGACGACGCGCTCCGACGGCCCCGACGCCTTCCACGCACGGACCTCCGGGATCTACTTCCGTGCCGACCCAGGCGACAAGGCCGTGCTGGACGGCAGCGACGCCGCCGAGCGGGCGGCACTCATCGAGCGGCGTCTCGAGGAGTGGAAGGCGTTGGCGAACTTCTGACCTCGCAGCAGCCGCTGCACCTGTCGACGTTCGACGACGTGATGGGCACCCCCGCGTGGAAGGCACTGCCCTCGTGGTACCTGGTCGCCGAGAACGACGAGGTGATTCCACCCGATGCCGAGAGGCAGTTCGCACAGCGGATGGGCGCCGACACGATCGAGGTCGCGAGCGGACACTGCGCGATGGTCTCCCACCCGGAGGAGACGTACGAGCGGATCGTGACCGCGGCGAACGCTGTCGCCGTGCCCGGGTAGGTACAGGGCCCGCGGATCCGCGGGTGCGGTCCGCCATCGCTCGCATATGCTCGCGCGGTGCCGACCGGCGCAACCCCGATCGTCCCGGAGCTGCCCTTCATCCGCACCCGCGGCGAGGGCGAGCAGCGCGCGACGTTCTTCGAGCTGTTCTTCGACCTCGTCTACGTCTTCGCGGTCACTCAGCTGTCGCACCACCTGCTCGCGGACATCAGCTGGTCGGGCGCCGCGGAGACCGCGTTCATGCTCGTGGCGCTGTACTGGGCATGGAACTACACCACGTGGATGACCAACTGGTTCGACCCGGACACCGTGCCGGTCCGGCTCGTGCTGGTGTTCGTGATGCTGGCGAGCCTGTTGCTGGCGGTCGCGATCCCGGAGGGATTCGGCGGGAACGCGCTGCTGTTCGCGTGTGCCTACTCGGGTCTGCAGATCGGACGTAACACCTTCGTCGTGGCGGTCACGCCGCGCGGAGTGTTCAACCAGAACTTTCGCCAGATCCTCGCCTGGAGCGTGCTCTCAGCGCCACTGTGGGTCGCGGGTGGCATCGTCGATGCCGAAGCGTGGCGCTGGATTCTGTGGCTGGGTGCTCTCGGTCTTGATCTGGCGGCGCCGCTCGTGACCTATTGGCTGCCGGGGGTTGGAACCACGCCCATGAGCCAGTGGCAGATCGAGGGCGCCCATTTCGGCGAGCGCTTCCAGCTGTTCGTGATCATCGCGCTCGGGGAGAGCGTCGTGCTGGCGGGCGCCACCGCCTCGGAGACGGGGTTGAGCGTCGACGTCGCCGCCGCGCTCCTGCTCGCCTTGCTTTCCTCGACGGCGCTGTGGTGGCTGTACTTCGGGCAGGTGGCCGGCACGGTGCTCGAGCGGATCCGCACGGCCACGGCCGAGGAGCGGGGCCGGATCGGCCGCGACATCTACACCTACCTGCACCTCCCGATCATCGCCGGGATCGTCCTTGTCGCGGTCGGTGACGAGCTCGTGATCGCGCATCCGACGGACGACCTGCACGACGCTGGTGCGCTCGTCGCGCTCGGCGGTCCTGCGCTCTTCCTCGGCGGTCTGATGGCCTGCGCCGCCAGGCTCGGCCAGTCGCAGAGCCTGGCACGGGCCGTCGCCGTCGTGGCACTGCTCGCCGCCGTGCCGCTCGGCGCCGGCGCCGACGGGCTGGTCGTGTCGGCGCTGATCACGGCGCTCCTCGTCGTGCTGGTGGTCGTCGAGCAGTTGCGCGGCGCGCACTGACGGAGAGACCCGGCGATAACGGTTAGCTGGGGCGGCTTGCCGTGAAGCAGAACTGCGTGACCGTGAAGAAGAATTCCCCACGTTCGCCGAGCTTGCGCTGCTCATCGGCCCAGCGCTTCCCTTCCTCCGGGCTCATCCCGCCCTGCTCGACGACGTAGTGCTCGAGCAGAGGCACGAGCGAGCCGCCGTAAGCATCGGGGATCAGCTGGGTCGTTGCGAAGGGATGCGCATCCATCTGGATGTGCTCGAAGCCCGCGTCGCGCAGTTGCGGTGCAAGCGTGCGCGGCAGAGAGGGATGCGTCAGGTGCTGGTCCCATGCGGCGAGCACGCGGTTCATGAGCTCTCCGTCGCTCGCCTGCCAGGACACGGTGGCCCAGTCAACGTCCCACACCAACACCCGGCCGCCGGGACGCAGCGCTCGGCGCAGCTCCGCGAGCGCGGCGGGAATGTCGCGGACGTACTCGAAGACCTGAACCGCAAGCGCCCGGTCGAAGCTCGCGTCCGGGACCGGGAGCGAGGTCGCGTCGGCCTCGTGGAACTCGACGTTGTCGTGCCCTACGGCACGCTTCGCAGCGACGGCGAGCATGTCCGCGCTGCCGTCCACGCCGACGATCGAGCCCCCGCGGCCGACCACCTCGAGCAGCTCGGTGACGTAGAAGCCGGGGCCGCAGCCCACGTCAAGCACCCGGTCGCCGGCTCGGGCGCCGAGCGCGGCGCGGACCAGCTCGCGCCGGCGCAGCACGTCGCGCGTCGCATAGAGCTGCTCCAGCCGCTCGGCGTCGCGCCGATCGAACTCCAGCTGGCTCACGGCCCAACCCTACTGCGGGAGCTTGTAGCCGCGTTCGGCCTTGGCGAGCTCGCCCGACTTGGCCATCTTGGTCAGCATCGTGCTGACGGTGCCGGTGCTGATGCCGGTCACCTTGGCGATCTCCGAGGCAGTCATCGGTCCATCCTTGAGCGCATCGAGCACCTTGGCCTTGTTCTGACCGCGCGGGGCGCGAGCCTGCGCACGTGCGGGCTTCGCGGCCCGGGTGGCCGTGCCGCTGCCCGCCGGCTTCGGCGCTGGCTTCCGGTTGCGGCGGCCGCCGCTCATACGCGATCGCGCCTCACCCTCCAGCCGGCTCAGCGCTCCGCGCAGACGCTCGAGCTCATCGGTGAGCTTGTGATGCTGCTTGAGCTGCTCTTCGATCTGCTTGATGCGCGCCTTGACCTGTCCGGCAATCGCGCTCACGTCAGGAATCTCCGGCATCTCGCTCCTGGCTCGGATCACCCGCATCGTACTGACGCTTGCTCCCCGCGGAGCTCAGGGGCGACGATGAGCTTTGCAGGAGTGTCGAGGCCGGCGAGCGGCGGAAGGGGCTTCTCCGATCCGGCCCCGGCCTCCTCAAGGCGTCGCAACTGCGGCAGCACGCGTGCATCCAGCGACCCGGCGCCCTGGTTGTAGGCGTTCACCGCGGAGTTCAGCTGGCGACCGAGCTTCGCGTAGGGCTCGAGGAACGTCGCGATCCGCTTGTGCAGCTCTCGGCCCGCGGCAGCGATCTCCCGGGCGGACTCCGCGATCTTCTCCTGGCGCCACCCGTAGTAGGTCGCGTGCAGCAGCGCGATCAGCGTCGTCGGCGTCGCGATCAGCACGCCCTGGCCGCGCCGTGCTCGAGCAGCGTCGGCTCGGCCTCCAGCGCCGCGCAGTAGACGCCCTCGTTCGGGATGAACATGACCACGAACTCCGGCGAGGCTGCGAACTGCGCGTGGTAGGCCTTCGACGCGAGCGCGTCGATGTGCTGGCGGGTCTGACGGCCGTGCTGCCGGAGCAGCTCGCTGCTGCTCGGCCTCGTCTGTCGCGTCGAGCGCGCGCAGATAGGCGTCCATCGGCACCTTCGCGTCGACCACGACGTCTCGCTCGGCGGGCAGGTGCACGACGAGATCGGGGCGCAGCCGGCTCCCGTCGGAGCCGCTCACGCTCACCTGGGAGACGAAGTCGACGTGCTCGGTCATGTTCGCGGCCGCGACGCAGTTGCGCAGCTGCATCTCGCCCCACGCGCCGCGGACCTGCGGGCGCTTGAGCGCGGAGACGAGCGTCCCGGTCTGGTCGCGCAGGCGCCCGACCTCCGCGCTCATCGACTCGAACATCTGCCGCACCTGCCCATGCGTCGTCCGCCGGTCATGCTCCAGCCGCGTCGACCTCGTCGCTGACGCGCTTGAGGTTCTGCGCGATCGGGTCCAAGCGTCCGCTTGATCTCCTCGGTGCGCTTGCCGAGCTCCCCGGCGGCGGTCGCGCGATCCGCTTCCCGCTGCGCCGCCGCCAGCTTCTCGACCTGCTCGGAGACCTGCCGCAGCGTGTCGGTGGAGATCGCCTTCATCTGCTCGGCCAACTGCTCGCGACTGCCCGACACGAGCGCGATCTTCTCCTCGGTCGCGGCGCGCAACTCTGCGAGCTGCCGCTCGTGCGCGGACTCGCGCTCGCCGGCAAGCCGCGCAGCGGCTCGGCTTCCGAGCTGCGGCGAGCGGCCTCAGTTCGCGGCGCGCTCGCGGCAGCCTTCAGCTCGATGCTCGCCGCACGCTCAGCCTCCGTGGCAACACGAGCCGAATCGATCGCGCTGCGCAACCGCGGGACCAGCAGGATCGCGAGCACCGCAGCACCGGCGAGCAGGCCGAGAGAAACGCGCAACGTCATGACGGCTCACTCGCACTGCCCGCCGCGACGTACGTGCGAAGATCGGCTGCATCGAGCCGCTGGAACTGGTCGCAGGGACCTGCGGAGCGACGATGTGGCATGTGGCCTTCCTTGCTCGCTGTTGAGCCTTAGAGGTGAGGCATCGTGCGTCTGCGCGCCGTCGTGTGTGATCACCTCACGCGGGTACCAGCGGCGGGCGAGCATGTCGTCGGGCACGGGTCCTCCTTCGCTGTCCTCGGATGATGATCGCGCGCGGTCCGACTCGTTGGTCTTCGGGCGTGAGAACATCCACGCCGTGGAGCACGGTGCGTGGGAGCGCGTCCCGATCGACGCGCAGAGCGTGGAGGCGCCGCTGTCGCGCGCTGCGGTGTTCCTCGTCATGGCGGCGGGGGAGGGTGACGGCGCTCTGGCCGGTATCCGCGACGTGCTCGGGGCGATCGGTGATCTCGTCAAGAACGTCGGCTTCCGGGACCTGGGAGGGCGGCTGTCGTGCGTCGTGGGGATCGGACCCACGTTGTGGGATCGGCTTTCGCCGGATCGCCGGCCGACTGAGCTGCGCCCGTTCGCACCGATCCACGGACCGGTGCACACCGCGCCCTCGACGCCTGGGGACCTGCTCTTTCACCTTCGCGCCGAGCGCGCGGACATGACGTTCGAGCTCGAGCGCCAACTCCTCGACCTGATCGGCGACGCGGCGCAGGTGATCGACGAGACGATCGGCTTTCGCTACTTCGACGCGCGCGACCTGCTCGGGTTCGTCGACGGCACCGCCAATCCGACCGGCGCCGAGCTGCCCGACAGCGCCCTGATCGGCGCCGACGCCGACCCGGACTACGCCGGCGGCAGCTACGTGGTCGTCCAGAAGTACCTGCACGACATGGCCGGATGGGCCGCGCTCTCGACCGAGGAGCAAGAGGCGATCATGGGCCGGACCAAGCTCGACAACATCGAGATCGACGACGACGACGCGCCGCGCAAGTCGCACAAGTCGCTCGCGACGATCGAGGATGACGCCGGGGGTGAGCTGGCGATCCTGCGTGACAACATGCCGTTCGGCCGCCCTGGCGCTGGAGAGTTCGGCACCTACTTCATCGGCTACGCGGGCCGGCTCTGGGTGATCGAGCAGATGCTCGAGCGGATGTTCGTCGGGGTGCCGGCCGGCGCCTATGACCGGCTGCTGGACTTCTCGACCGCGATCACCGGGACGACGTTCTTCGTGCCGACCGCGGCCATGCTGGAGACACTGGCGCAGCCGCCGGCCGATCCCGCCGCCGCGACCGAGAACGTCGCGGCCGAGGCGCCGTCCGCCGCCGCCTCGTCGTCGCTGGGCATCGGGTCGATGCGCGAGCACACCTAGCGCCGTGCGCACCTCGTCGACGGCCGGCGAGGTGGCGTCTGAGGCAACAGTCCGGCCCGCATGCGCGGGCCGGACCATTGGGGGCTGCGTCTACGGGCAGTTGACGATCGTGTTCGCGCCGGGGCCGCCGTCGCAGACCGCGTCGACGCCCGCGCTGCCGTTCAGCGAGTCATCGCCGGTGCCGGCGAGGAGGTCGCCCCAGAGCTTGTCGACCCCGAACCCGCCGTTGAGCGTGTCGTTGTCGGCGTCGCCCTCGAGCCGGTCGTCGCCGCGGTCGCCGTTGAGCGTGTCGTCGCCGACCGAGCCGCGCATGTCGTCCCTGCCGGCCCCGCCGTGGAACGTATCGTCCCCGCCGAAGCCGAGCATGAAGTCGGGCCCGCCGCCGCCGCGGAGGATGTCGTTGCCGGCCGCGCCGCGGACGTCGTCCTCGCCGGCGCCGCCGTCGAGGCGGTTGACGCTGAAGTCGGTCGTCCCACCGCCGCCGCCGTGCAGCTCGTCCAGGCCGCCGCCGCCCGCGACGGTGTCCCCGTCCAGGCCGCCCTCGATGTAGTCGTCGCCGCCCTTGCCGGCGATCTCGTCGACCTCGTCGCCGCCGTACAGGTGGTCGGCGTCGTCGCTGCCGACCAGCGTGTCGCGGCCGCCCTCGCCGTGGATCGTGTCCTCGCCGCCGCCACCGGCGACGTCGTCGTTGTCGTCGCCCGCGCAGATCACGTCGTTGCCGCCGAGGCCACGGATGTCGTCGTTGCCGGCCAGACCACGGATCAGGTCGCGGCCGGGCGTGCCGACGAGCACGTCGGGCTGGTCGGTGCCCGTGACGCGATTGAGCGGCGGGAACACGAGCTCGGCGACCGTGCAGGCGTCGATCAGGATCGGACCGCTGGGCACCGGCGTGGCGCCGCCGGGCAGCGTCGGGCCGCCGATGGGGACCTGCGGTGCCGTGCTGGGGACGGGCGGGTTCGGGACCTCGGTCGCGCCGGCGGCTCCGGCGCCCGCGAGGGCGGTCGCCGAGGCGGCGGCGAGAGCGATGGAGATGAGCTTGCTGCGGTACATGGGGCTGCCCCTTCCTGGGGAGTCGTGAGGATGGTCACCGGGCTTGACCCCCAGCCCCGCCGGCAGGTTGGACGGTTGCGATTCAGCGCGGCAGCGATTCAAAGGTCCGCGTCACGACGATCGGCTCGACGGGGTGGATCAGAGCGGCACCGTCGCCGCTCCAACGCCCTAGTCGGCGCCGCCCACCCAACCCGATCAGCGACGCGGATCCGGCGCGCGACTGCGTCCGGTCGATCGCGCGGGACGACGAAGTGTCCCCGGGGAGCTGGCGGTCATCGCTGGCGGATCACTCGCTATCGCAACGCGCGAAAGCGGAAGCCGCGCCGACGCTCGCAGCCTTCGGCGCGCCTCGCCGAACGGGATGGGCCCCGCGACTTCAGGGTCCCACACCCACGAGCGACGATTCGTCGGGCTCGAACAGGCCGTCCTCGTCCGTCCCCGGCGATGCGTCCGAGGCGCTCGACCGGGACGCGCGCGGCGCGGCACCTTGCCATAGGGTGGTCGACCGGACCAGCGATCTCGGAACGGAGGCGACGTGCCTGACGACTACCTCTCGCGGATGTTCGGGCTGTCCGGCAGGCGCGCGGTCGTCACCGGCGCGACGAGCGGGCTCGGCGCCGCGATGGCGTCGGCGCTCGCCGGCGCGGGTGCGGAGGTCGTCGTCGGGGGGCGGGACACCGCGCGTGCCGAGCAGGTCGTCGCCGCGATCCGCGAGCAGGGCGGCTCGGCGTCCGCGGTGCTCGGCGACCTCGGCACGCCGGCGGGCGTCGAGCGCTTCGCCGGCGCCGTGCAACAGGACGGCGCGGATCGCCTTTGAACGGCCGGCTGTTCGAGCGCGCCGAGGGCGAGGCCACGCCGCTGGAGATGTGCGGATCGGCGCGCGCGCGATCAACGCGGCCACGTTCCTGCTCTGCCGCCAGGTCGGCCGCGGGATGAGGGGGGCCGCGGCAAGAGTCATCACGGCTCGACGGACGGCATCGGGTCCCCAACCAGTCCCGACGAGCACGGCAACGTCAACAACCGTGCGACTTCGACACGCCGATGCCGGCGCGCCGTCGACCCGGCGGCCACGTCCAGGCGACCGGCCGCGATCTACCTCCCGGGATGGTCCCGGCCACTGCTGATGGTCGACGGCGGCCGCACGATCATCTGACCGACGGCGGCTGAGCGTCATCGCCGCCACGCGCGCTGCTCGATGCCGGGACGGTCGGCACCGCGCCGTGAACGAGATCCAGGAAGCGGAGGGAACATGAGCGCATCGAATGTCGAGCTTCTCGCCCGGGCCTTTGCGGGTTGGGGCAAGGACAACCCCGCAAACATGAGGGATGTCCTGCGCCCCGACTGTGAGCTCGTGGTCCCGGACTCGATTCCATATGGGGGCACGTTCCGAGGGGCCGACGCGGTCATCGGCTGGTTCACCCGCGAGCTGTGGCGATGGTTCGACGAATTCACCTCGATGCCCGAGGGCTTCATCGACGGCGGCGATCAGATCGTCGTCCCCGTCCGCGTCCAGGCGCGAGCCAAGAACGGCAGGACCATGGACGTGCACAACGTGTGGATCTATGAGTTCAGCGAGAGCAAGCTGGTTCGCGGGCGGGTGTACGCGGACACGGCGATCCTGCGCGACACGGTCGAGGGCGTCTCCCCCGCCTGAGGCACGAGTCGCGCATCACCAGGTCGTGGGCTTCACCGGCTGGTAGAGCCAGACGTCGAAGAACGCGTCGAGGTCCTGGCCGCTGCGCCGCTCGCTCACAGCGACGAAGTCCGCGGTCGTGACGTTGCCGTCGCGGTTGTCCCGGTACCACTCGCGCATGATCGCGAAGAACGTCGCGTCACCGACCTTGGCGCGGAGCGCCTGCAGCGTCATCGCGCCGCGGTCGTACGGCGGGCTCGTGAAGAGGAACTCGGCACTGCCCACGTTCGCCGGCGGCCGCGCCCAGAACTGGCTGCTCGCCGGCCGGGCGTACTGGTCATCGAACGCCTGCTGCGCGGTCGGTCCGCCGTGGCGCTCGTCGTAGATCCACTCGGAGAACGTCGCGAAGCCCTCGTTGAGCCAGATGTCCGGCCAGACCGTCAGCGACACCGCGTCGCCGAACCACTGGTGGGAGATCTCGTGCACCACGGTGCCCGCGCTCGGCGTCCGGTCGTACTGCGACTTGGTCTGGGACTCGAGCGCGTAGCCGACCTCGGGGGCGTGGTCGACAACGCCGCCGCCGGTCGAGAACGGGTACTGGCCGTACAGCGACGAGAAGAACCCGATGACCTCCTCCTCGGCCGCGAGCCGCTCGAACCCGCCGTTGGGCACCTCGACCGGATCGACCGCGTGGTAGAGCGGGATGCGCCCGGCGTGCGTCACCCGTAGCTCGAAGACGCCGTTCGTGGCCGTCGCCAGGTACGGCGCCATCGGCGAGTCCTCGAGCCAGTGCCACGTCGTCTTGCCGTCGCGCGTGCGCTTGGAGATCAGGCGCCCGTTCCCGATCGCCGTGATGCCTTCGGGCACCGTGATCTCGATGTCGTAGGTCGCCTTGTCGCGCGGGTTGTCGTTCGCCGGATACCAGCCCGGCGACCCCTGCGGCTCGTTGACGACGAACGCGCCGTCGGCGGTCGGCACCCAGCCCTCGCTGCTGCCGTCCGGGTCGATGACCTCCTCCGGCTCGCCGGCGTAGTCGACGCGCACCACGAACGGCAGGCCGGCGACCAGGGGGAGCCGGGGGCGCACCGTGAGCTCCTGACCGTCGCGCGCGATGTCGGCGCGCAGGCCGTTCACGGTCAGCTTCGAGATCTCGAAGCCGCGAAGGTCGAGGTTGAAGCTGTTGAGCCCCTGGGTGGCGCGGGCGAGGATCACCGCGGTCCCGTCGAGCTGGTTGCCCGTGCGCTGGTAGTCGAGGTGCAGTGAGTAGTGCCGCACGTCGTAGCCGCCGTTCCCGGCGAGCGGGTAGTACGGATCGCCGAGCCCAGGGGCGCCTGCGGTGAACGGAGTGGCCGAGGCGGCTCCCGGTGCTCCGATCGCCGCGATCGCGGCGACGACGACGACGAATAGGGACCGCTGCATAGAGACCACCTCCGGTCGACGCGGGGAGTCTGCCACAGCGGCGATCATCATCGGCGGGTCGTCAAGATGGTGGCGTCGTGCTGGGTTACGTGTACTCGCCGCGCGTCCTCGCCCACGATCCGCCGCCCGCGACGGTGCAGATCGCCGGCCGGGAGCTTCACGTTGGGCAGCGCGAACGTGGCCCAGGCCGTGCTCACCGCCCAGGCGCACGACCTCGTCGAGCGCAGCGCGCTGGGCAGCGTGCTCGCGCGCATCGCGCCCGTCTCCGGCGCCCGACGAAGCGCTGCTCGCGGTGCATACGGCGGAGTACCTCGACCGTCTGCGCGCCGCGAGCGCGGGCGGCCCGTGGGACGGCGAGTACGCGCCGGTGACCCCGGCCACGTGGGACGCGGCCCGACTGACCGTCGGCGGCGTGCTGGCCGGTGTCGACGCGGTCCTCGACGGCCGCGTCCAACGGGCGCTCGTGCACGCGCGTCCGGCCGGGCATCATGCCGAGCCCGATCGGGCCATCGCCTCGACCTACTTGAACAATGTGGCGTGCGGAGTGGAGCACGCCCGGGCCCGCGGGCGTCGAGCGCGTGGCGATCATCGACTGGGACGTGCACGTCGCAAACGGCGCCGAGCGGATCTTCTGGGACCGCGACGAGGTCCTCGCGATCTCCCTGCACCAACAGGACTGGTACCCCGCCCACGCGGGAGCGCTGCACGCGACCGGAGGATCAGGTGCGGAGGGAAGCACGGTCAACGTGCCGCTCCCGCCCGCGACCACCGACGCCGGCTACCTGCTCGCGTTCGACGAGATCGTCGTGCCGATCGTGCGTGGCTTCAGGCCCGATCTGATCATGGTCGCGGCCGGCCAGGACGCGTCGGTCTTCGACCCGACCGGCCGGATGCTGGTCTCCGCGGCAGGCTTCCGGACGCTCGCCGAGCGCGTCGCGCAGCTCGCCGACGAGCTCACCGGCGGGCGACTCGTGGCCAGCACCGAAGGCGGCTACAGCCCGATCTACAACCCGTTCTGCCTCCTCGGCGTCCTCGAAGGGCTCGCCGGCGAGAGCGCCGAGATCGCCGACCCATGGCACGACGACGCCACCGTGCGCGCCGCGCGCGCAGCGCGCCGACGACCGCGTACGGGCCGCCATCGCCGCCGTGCGCGAGCGCCCAGCCGCGCTGGTTCACCTGACGGCCTCGACCGGTCTCGCGGCGGGAGCATGACCCCTGAATAGGCGGAGGCCCGCATGGGGCGGGCCTCGGCCATCAGAAGATCAGGCTTGTGTGGCAGGGGGACATTCGTACTGAAGGTCTCGCCCTCCGGGCGCCATCGCTGTCTGACGCGACGGACTGTAGCGTGCCGCGGCGCGGTCGCCCGAACAATTGTTCCCGGGCGCTGGTACCATTAAGCACATTCGGGGTCCGCATTGGCCGCCGAAGGCCACTGCCCCGCCGGGCAGATCAAGCGACCCTCTCGCATCCGCGGCGACTGCTCGGTCGAGCCGATTCTCGACGTAGCGTCCTGCAGCGCCGCAAGAAGGGACGCACCAATGGCACCAGTAGCCGACTCCGCCACTCTGAACGTCCAGCCACGACAGCGGCGAGTCGTGTACGAGGCCCTGGCGAAGTTGCCCGCCGGCCGCTCGGTCAAGGACCTGGTCGGCGACTGCGAGATCCCCGAGACCGAGCTCCGAGAGACCCTGCGCAAGCTCGATGACGCCGGTCTGGCGCGACGCACTCGGGGGACCTGGAACGCCGTGCCGCTCGAGCCCTAACCCGCGGCACGGACCGCATCCGCTCCTCCTCGCATCGGTCCGACGGCCACGCGGCGCAGGTGCAGGACGAGGGCCGGCGCGGGCAGGAGCGCCACGAGAACGGCCACCGCATGCCAGCCGGCGGCTGTGTAGGCGACGGTGCCGAGCAGCGAGCCGGCGCTTCCGCCGAGGTACGCACACGTCATGTACCCGGAGCTCATCCGGTTGCGCGCCTCGGGCCGGACCGCGTAGAAGCGCGCCACGTTGGCCACCATCCCGCACTGCATCGCGACGTCGAGCTGCAGCGTCGCCAGCACGAGCGCCGCGAGCCCGGCAGTGCCGCCCATCGAGGCCGCGACGAGCAGCGGCAGCGCGGCGACGCACCCGGCCAGGGCCATGGTGCTCACATGGTCGGGCCCCCGCCGGTCGACCGCGCGGCCGGCCACCGGCGTCGCCACCATCGTGACGACGCCGACGAGGGCGACGAGCCCGACCGCCGACGCGCCGTAGCCGTACACGGGTCCGCTCAGCAGCTGCGCGATCCCGCTCCACGCGGCGGTGAAGCCGGCGAACGTCGTCGCCTGGTAGAAGGCCGATTGCCGCAGCGCGGGTTCGGCGGCCAGCAGGCGGAGCGGCTCCGTCACCAGCGTGCGGTACGGCTGCCGCGAGGGCGCCGCGGTCGCGGGGAGGGTCCGGGCCAGGATCGCCGCGAGGACCGCGGAGCCGGCGGCCGCCGCGAGGTAGGGCGCGCGCCAGCCGAGGTGCTCGCCCAGCACGCCGCCGAAGCCGCGCGCCAGCAGGATCCCGCCGATCGACCCGCTGAGCAGCGTGCCGGCGACAAAGCCGCGTCGGTCGGCGGCGACCATCCCGGCGGCGAGGGTCGAGATGACCTGGGCGAAGACCGTCGTGAGCCCGACCAGCGCGCTCGCCGCCACGAGGGCCGCGAGCGTCGGCGCGGCGCCGGCGGCGACCAGGCTGGCGCTCACCAGCCCGATCAGCGCGAGGATCAGCGGCCGGGCGGCGATGCGGTCGCCGAGCGGCACGAGGAAGAAGATCCCGGCGGCGTAGCCCAGCTGCGTGGCGGTGACGATCGCCGCGGCGGCGCCGGTCGACACGGCGAATCCGGAGGCCACCGGCGTGATCAGCGCCTGCGGGAAGTAGACGTTGCCGACCGCCACCGCGCAGGCCAGGGCCAGCACGACGAGGAGCGGTCGATCGAGGGTGCGCGACATCGGGCCAGTGCACACGGGCCTGCGCCCTGGCCGAAACGATGTAGCCTGGAGCTACATGATCACCTACCGCCTGGGCGTCGAGGACCTCGCGGCCACGCGGTTCGCGATCTCCCCGCTGCAGGAGGCCGTGTGCAGCCTGTGGGCGGTCTCGGATCCGGGCCGCGCGGCGCTCCACCTGCCGTGGCTGCGCGCCATCCGGCCGGAGCTCGAGGCGCTCGACACGCAGCTGCTGCTGTCGATCGTGGGACCCACCCGCGCGCTGCCGGACTTCCTCACCCCGCGCCCGGTCACGTTCGCCCCGTCGATCGCGGACGAGCTGGCGATCGCGCGCGCGACACCGGCCGACCGGGTGCGCGCCGACCTCGCGGCGACCTACCGTCCCGATCCGGTCCCCGACGTGTGGGAGGCCGTACACGCCCGCGGCGACGGGCCCGTGCTCGCGCTGCGCGATGCGATCTGCGACCTGCTGGAGCGCTACTGGGAGGTCGCGGTGGAGCCGCTCTGGCCCCAGATGCGCCTCGTCCTCGAGGCCGACGCGACGTATCGCGCGCGCCAGCTCGCCGCCGGCGGCTTCCGCCTGCTCTTCGCCGACCTGCACCCGAACGTGCGCTTCGAGGACGGCGTGCTCTCGATCGAGGACATGATCGGGCGCCACGACGTCGACGCCACCGGTCACGGGATGCTGCTCGTCCCCTCGTTGTTCACGATCAAGCCGGTGCCGCCGATGAGCGCCGACGAGTTGCCCTGGCTCTGCTATCCGAGCCGCGGCGTCGGGACGTTGTGGGCGCCCGCCCCGCGAGCCGACAGCACCGTCCTCGCCGCCCTGCTCGGCCGGCCGCGCGCGACACTGGTCGGGATGCTCGAGGAGCCGCTGCCGACGAACGAGCTCGCCCGCCGGCTGGCGGTCACGCCGAGCGCCGTGTCCCAGCACCTGCAGGTCCTGCACGCCGGCGGGCTCGTCACCCGCGCCCGCGACGGGCGAACGGTCCTCTACCGCCGCAGCGCGCTGGGCGACCAGCTCGTCGCCGGAGCATGAGCACGCGCTTCGCGAGCTCGCGGCTGATCGGTCGGTCCACCGAGCTGGCGGAGCTCGAGGCGGCGCTGGCCGACGCGGCCGCCGGCCGCCCGTCGCTGGCGTTCGTGGCCGGAGAGTCGGGCGTCGGCAAGACGCGCCTGCTGGCGGAGCTCATGCGCCGCGCGCGCGACGAGGGCACGCTGGTGCTCGCCGGCGAGACGGTCGACTTCGGCCGGGAGGGCGAGCTGCCGTACCTCCCGCTGGTGGCTGCGCTCCGGCCGCTCGCGCGCAGCGGGGACGCGGCGCTGACCCCGGCGGTCCGCGAGGCCGTCGCGCCGCTGCTGCCGGGACTCGGCACCCCGGCGGAGGGTGCCGGCGAGAGCAGCCAGGCGCAGCTCTTCGAGGGACTGCTGGCGCTGCTCGACGGCCTCGGCAGCGAGCGCCCGGTCCTGCTCGTGATCGAGGATCTGCACTGGGCGGACCGCTCGACGCGAGCGGCGCTGGCGTTCCTGGCTCGCAGCTTGACCGGCGAGCGGGTCCTGATCGTCGCCTCCTACCGGAGCGACGAGCTGCACCGCGAGCACCCGCTCCGTTCCCTGCTGGCCGAGCTGGAGCTCGATCCGCGCGCGCTCCGCGTCCCGCTCGACCCGCTCACCCGCGACGAGCTGGCCGAGCAGCTCGCCGACATCCTCGGGGCTCCGCCCACGGCCGATCTGCTGGAGCGGCTGTGGACCCGCTCCGGCGGCAACCCGCTGTTCGGCGAGGAGCTGCTGGCGGCCGGGATCGACGGACGCGGCGCGGCACCCGACACGCTGCGCGACGCGCTGATGTTGCGGGTGGAGCGGCTCTCCGAGCGCGTGCGGGAGCTGCTCCGGCTCGTCGCCGTCGGGCAGGTGCTCGATCATCGCCTGCTGGAGGAGACGAGCGACCTCGAGCCGCGTGCGCTGCGCGACGCGTTGCGCGAGGCCATCGACGCGCACATCCTGGTCGTGCAGGACGACGGCATCACGCGATTCCGCCACGCGCTCCTGCGCGAGGTCGTCGAGGAGGACCTGCTTCCCGCCGAGCGCTCCGAGCTGCATCTGAGCCTGGCGCGGGCGCTGGAGCAGCATCTCGACGACCGTGCCGGCGCGCAGGCCACCGCCGCCGTCGCCCATCACTTCGCCGCGTCGGGCGACCAGCCGGCGGCGCTGGCCGCCGCGGTGCGCGCCGCGACGGCCGCCGAGCGCGTGCACGCCCACGGCGAGGTGGCGGCGCTGCTCGACCGCGCGCTCGACCTGTGGGACAAGGTGCCGGACGCCGAGGCGCTGGCCGGCGCCGACCGCGTCGCCGTGCTCGCCCGCGCCGCCGAGACCGCCGGCGCGCTCGGCGATCCGGAACGCCAGCTCGCGCTGCTCGAGGCGGCGTTCGCCGGCCTCGGCCCGGAGCCGGACCCGCGGCGCGCCGCCCCGATCCTCGAGTCGACCGCACGCGCGCAGCGCCATCTCAACCGCGCCAGGTCGAGCCTCGCGACGCTCGAGCGCGCGCTCGAGCTGGTCGGCGACGGCGATCCTGCGAGCCGCGCCGCGCTGCTCGCCGGGCTCGCGCGCGCCCGCATGCTCGTCGCGCACTTCGTGCGCGCCATCGAGGCGGCGCGGGAAGCGCTCGAGCTCGCCGCCGGGGGGAACATGCCGCTGGTCGAGGGTCACGCGCGCAACACGCTGGGCTACTCGCTCGCGATGACCGGAGAGGTCGACGAGGGCGCCGCTGAGCTGCGCGCGGCGATCCGGATCGCGCGCGAGCACGACAACCTGTCCGACCTCGGCGAGGCCCACCTCAACTACTCGGACATGCTGCATGCCCTCGGCCGTTCGGACGAGGCGCGCGCCGTCGCCGTCGAGGGGCGGGCGGCGGTGGCCGGGCGGCGGCCGGTGTCCATGGTGTGGCTGGACATGCGGATCGCCGAGATCGCCTTCGACACCGGCGAATGGGAGGAGTCGGAGGCCGGCCTGCCCGGCTCGCAGCACCGGATCGGCACGCAGTCGCGCGTCGGCATCGGGCTGCGACGGGCCGCGTTGGCCCTCGGCCGCGGGGACCAGGCGGGCGCCGCCGAATCGCTGGGCGCGCTCGAACCGCTCGGCGCGGAATCGAGCGAGCCGCAGGTCCTCGGCGCGCTCGGCGTCCTCGCGGCCGAGCTCCGGCGCCGCGACGGCGAGCTCGACGCGGCGCGCGGCGCCGTCGACCAGTGGCTGGAACGGCTCGCGTTCTGCAGCGACGACGCGATCGCCGTGCCGGCGCTGGCCGCCGCCGGCGCGACGGTCGAGGCCGATGCCGCCCAGCGCGCTCGCGACCTCGGCGACGACGACGCCGAGTCGCTCGCCCTGCGGCGCGTCGAGGACCTGCTGGCCCGGGTGGTCGCAGCGGCGACCCCGACCAGGCCGGTCGAGCACGCGGCGCTGCTGGGCGCCCGCGCCGAGCGCGGCCGCGCCGCCGGCCGGCCCGACCCGGAGGAGTACGCGCGCGCCGCCGCGGCCTGGCACGAGGTGCGCCGGCCGGAGCCGGCCGCGCGCATGCGCTGGCGGGAGGCCGAGGCGCTCGTCGCGACCGGTGACCGCGAGGCGGCCGCGGAGGCCGTGCGCGCCGCGCACGCGACCGCCACGCGGGTCGGCGCGGACTGGTTGCGCGGCGAGGTCGAGGCGCTCGCCGCCCGCGCGCGGCTCACGCTCGAGGCGGGCAGCGGCGACCGGACAGCCCCGCCCGAGGACGACGCGTTCGGCCTCACGTCACGCGAGCGCCAGGTGCTGGTCCTCCTCGCCGAGGGCGCCACGAACCGCGAGATCGGCGCGTCGCTCTTCATCGCCGAGAAGACCGCCAGCGTCCACGTCTCGCGCATCCTCACGAAGCTCAGCGCGCGCTCGCGCACGGAGGCGGCGGCCGTGGCGCACCGCCACGGGCTGGTGGCGCCGGCCGGCCGCGGGGGGTCGGACCCGTAAGGCATCCCGCCGTTCGCGTAAGCGAACCGGCCGGCCAGGATGCGTCATCCAGTCGATGTGCGTTCGTGCGCCCCGGTGCAGCATGGACGCGCAATGGCCGTCCCGCGCCGCAACGTGATCCTCTTCCTGTGCTGCTGCGCGCAGTTCATGGGCGTGCTCGACCTGTCGATCGTCAACGTCGCGCTCGCGCCCATCCGCGCCGACCTGGGCTTCTCGACGGCCGGGCTGCAGTGGGTCGTCAGCGCGTACACGCTCGCCTGCGCCGCGTTCCTGCTGCTGGGAGGGCGGCTGGCAGACCTGTTCGGGCGTCGTGAGGTGTTCGTCGGCGGTCTTGCCGTGTTCGGGCTCGCCTCGCTGGTCGGCGGCCTCGCGCAGGATCCGGCGACGCTGGTCGCGGCTCGCGCCTGCCAGGGCGTCGGCGGCGCGGTGATGGCGCCGACCTCGCTCTCGATCCTGGCCACGATCTACGACGAAGGGCCGGAGCGCAATCGCGCGTTCGGGCTCTGGGGCACGATGGGCGCGCTCGGCGGGGCCTCGGGAGCGCTCGTCGGCGGGCTGCTCACCGCGACGCTGTCGTGGCGCTGGATCCTGCTCGTGAACGCGCCGCTGGCGCTCAGCGTGGCGCTGGCTGCGCTCCGGACGATCCCGGCGTTCGGCCACCGGCGGGACGCCGCGCGCTCGTTCGATCTGCGCGGCGCGCTCACGATCACGGCCGGGCTGGTGCTCCTCACGTACGGCATCGTCGGCACCCACCGGCAGGGCTGGGATGCTCCCGCGACGCTCGGCCCGATGACCGCCGGCGCCGTCCTGCTCGGGCTCTTCGGGCTGATCGAGTCCCGCCTCGCCGCCGCGCCGCTGATGCCGCCGCGGATCTTCCGGTCGCGCACGCTCTCCGGCGCCGACGGCCGTCGTCTTCTGCCTCGGCGCGACTGCCGTGCCGATGTGGTTCCTCGTCTCTCTCTACGTGCAGCAGGTGCTCGGCTACTCCGCCCTGGAGGCCGGCCTGACGTTCCTGCCCATGTCGCTGGCGATCGCGGCCGCCACGCACGCCGCCAGCCGCCTGGCCGCGCGTCTCGGGCCCGGCCGCGTGCTGGCCGTCGGGATGACGCTGCTGGGCGCCGGCATGCTGCTGTTCTCGCGCATCGACGCCCGGGGCTCGTGGACGGCGGACGTGCTCGTCCCGTCGCTCCTCTGCGCCACGGGGATCGGGTGCTCGTTCGTCTCCACCACCATCGCCGCCACCACGGGCGTCGCTCGCGGGGACTCCGGGCTCGCCTCGGGCCTGGTCAACACGTCGTTCCAGATCGGCGGCTCGATCGGCCTCGCTCTGCTGGCCACGATCGCCGCCGGCGCGTCTGAGCCCGGGACGCTCACCGAGGGCTTCCCGCGCGCGTTCGCGGCCGGCGGCGTCCTGGCGCTCGCGGGCGCAGGGGTGGCGCTCGCCGTGCTCGCTGGACGCGTGAAGGCCGCGAGTGTTACCGTTAACGCTGTGGTTAACGATCCGTTCAAGGCCCTCTCGCATCCGATCCGCCGCGGCATCGTCGAGCGGCTCGCCGCCGGCCCCGCGACGGTGGGCGACGCCACCAGCGGGTTCGGCGTGTCGAAGCCGGCGATCTCCAAGCACCTGAAGGTGCTCGAGGAGACCGGCGTCGTGACCCGCGTGGTGGTGGGCCGAACGCACCGGCTCTCACTCGAGCCCGACGTGCTCAGCGAGGCAGCCGACTGGATGGATCGTCAGCGCGCTCTGTGGGGGCGCCTGTTCGACGTCGTCGACGAGTACCTGAAGGAGAAGGAGCCGAGATGAACACGCCGCCGATCGTGTCTCCGCAGGAGTGGGACGCCGCCCGCGCGCAGATGCTGGTGAAGGAGAAGGAGCTGACCCGGGCCCGCGACGCCCTCGCCGCCGAGCGCCGCCGGATGCCGCGGATGGCGGTGGAGAAGGACTACGCGTTCGAGGGTCCGGACGGGCCGGCGAGCCTGCCCGACCTGTTCGACGGGCGCCGCCAGCTGGTCGTGTATCGCTTCTTCTACGAGCCCGGCGTCGACGGGTTCCCCGAGCGTGGCTGCGGCGGCTGCTCCTTCCTCGCCGACCAGGTCGCCCACCTCGCGCATCTGAACGCTCGCGACACCACCCTCGCGTTCGTCTCCCGCGCGCCGCAGGCGGACATCCAGCGCTTGAAGGAGCGGATGGGCTGGGAGCACATCCCGTGGTACACGCTCACGGACAGGTTCGACGCCGACTTCGGCGTCGGCGAGTGGCACGGCACCAACGCCTTCATCCGCGACGGCGATCAGATCTTCCGCACCTACTTCATCGACAGCCGCGGCGACGAGGCCATGGGGAGCACCTGGAGCTACCTCGACATGACCGCGCTCGGGCGCCAGGAGGAGTGGGAGGACTCGCCGGAGGGCTACCCGCAGACCCCGCCGTACCAGTGGTGGAACTACCACGACGCGTACGGCGACGACGCGTAAGGCGTTCGACAACCTCGAGCGCACGCTCGCGCAGGCTCACCCGCCGCTGCCCAAAAGGCCGCCCGCGCGTCACTCGCCATGGGCTGCACGTCCCGGTACCGTGGCCAACGATGGGTGTGCACGACCACCCGGAGACGCACGACCGTCCAGCGGGCGCCCCCTCAGGCCCGCGGCCGCGCCGCCGTGGCGAGCCCGCGCTGGCGATGCTCGGCCTCCAGCGTGCGGCCGGCAACTCGGCGGTCGGCCGGCTCCTCGCACGCCAACCCGTGAAGGACGTCGACAAGCCCCAGCGCCGCCAGGCGGTCGCGGACCTCTACGGACAGCTGCTCAAGCTGAAGCGGCTGCAGGTGATCGCCCGCCTGAAGGCGATGAAGCAGACCGACCTCGAGGATCTGGCCACGTACGCGCCGGTCCCGACCACCGACGCCGAGCTGCGCGACCAGCGGCGCGTGATGGTCGACTTCGCCTTCAGCGCCGAGCGATCGCTGCGCGACGGGAAGTTCGACTCGGTCGTCGGCGACATGGAGGGCTGGAGCGAACGGGACATGCGAGCGTTCGTCGAGGGCCGCACCGCTGCGCAGCTCAGCCGGCTCTCAAGCGCGACGCAGCAGGGTCGGCTCGACGAGAAGAGCAAGGCGACGCTCCGCAGCGTCATCACGCAGTCGCTCGCGGTACGGATCGGCACGGAGAAGCAGAGCACGGCGCTCGAGGAGCTGCGCGGTCTGCCGCGCGATCAGATCGAGGCGATCGACAAGGCCGGCGGAAAGCACGCAGCCGAGCTGCACAAGCGCATCCAGAAGGTCGGTGAGGAGGTCTCCAGCTGGGACGTCGTCGTCAAGCCCGGCTTCCAGGTGCCCAAGCGCACACGCTGGGCCCCACAGCCGGGTAAGCCGTTCATCGCGTTCGTCGGCGACACGGTCGAGGTGCGCACGACGTTCAGGTCGCTCCCGGACCACTCCCGCCTGCGGGCAGGCGCCGACACCAAGCTCAAGGCCGACCAGGGCGGGTGGGAGAGCGCCGCCACCTACCTCCAGACGTTCCGCCTCGACAAGGTCGGCAAGCACGAGCTGGAACCCTGGGTCCTCGGCCCGACGCTCAAGACCTACGCGCGCAAGCGGACCTTCGACGTCGTCGGGCGTTCCATCGACGCCGACGGCGTCAAGACCAAGATCCAGCTCGCGCTGGAGCGCTGGCGCAACCAGACTGCCGCGGGCATCAGGGACGCGAAGTTCACCGGCGGCGACGCCAACGCCGAGAAGTGGTTCTGGTTCGCCCTCGCCGGCAACCTGCTCTGGGCGGCCACCGCATTCGTCAACCCGGCGCTGTTCGTCGAGCTCCAGGTCATCAAGCACCTTTCCAAGGCCCAGCAGGACCAGGCGCTCAAGGCCGCCGAGCAGGCCTCCAGCACGATGATCAAATGGATGTCGGTGAGCGGGGCGACCGTCGGCTCGGGCAGCCTGCAGAAGGCGAACGAGAAGCTCCGCAAGGGCGCTCCGCCGGAGGAGTTCAAGGCGCTGATCGAGAAGGACCTGTTCGACCGCAACGACAAGATGAAGGACGACGACGCGCTCGTCGCCGCCGTCTGGAGCGAGTTCGACCGCCGCGGGATCGTCGACGTCGACGACATCGGGCAGTCGCGCGAGCGCGACGACGCGACCTGGGACATGCTCTTCAGCGGCTCGGTGCCCAAGGGCACGAACGCGATCAAGGAGAACGCCAAGGCGAATGCGGAGGCGATCTGGAGCGAGTTCAGGAAGCGCGTGGACGACTACGAGAGCGAGTGGGACGACTGGGACGTCTGGAACGTCCACGGCAAGGACCTGTACAAGAACAGGACCGCGTACCTGCTGGCGGCCTACTACACGGCGCTCGTGACCTCGGGGGTCGTAAAGCAATTCACCTGGATCAAAGCGCCGGCACGCCACACGCAGAAGATCCGCGGCGCCGGCGTGCGCTACTACGACGTCAACTACGCCAGCTACGAGTTCCCGCGTGGGACGGGGTCCGTGACCGTCGACGTGTTGGAGAAGTCACCGGGCGCCCCCGACCTGATCGCCGAGGCGCCGTTCGAGCGGACCTACAAGCGCCTCGGCGGGAAATAGCCATGTGGAGTCGCCGACGCTTCCGTCGACGCCGCTGGACGGCGAGAGAGCATGCCGGTGTCGTTGCATTACCGGCGCTGCTGCTCGCGCTCGGGCCGTTCCACTCGTCGATCGAGCCGCTGCCCCAGCCCATGAAGACGCAGCTCAAGGAGCGCGGGTTCTGGCACCGCGGCTGCCCGGTGCCGCTCTCGGACCTGCGGCTGCTCACCGTCTCCCACCGCGGCTTCCGAGGACGCACGCGCACCGGCGAGCTCGTCGTGAACAAGCGCGCCGCCCATCCGCTCGCGCGCGTGTTCCGCCAGCTCTACCGGCTGCACTTCCCCGTCCGCCACCTGCGGTTCGCGGACGCGTACGGGCCGCGACGCGGCCGGCCGGCCGACGGCGACGTGAGCGGCTCGTTCGAATGCCGGGAGGCGGTCCCGTCGCCGTGCACGGGCGGCCGCGGCACGGGCTCGTGGTCGATGCACGCCTACGGGCTCGCGGTCGACGTGAACCCGCGTGAGAACCCCTACGTCGGATGCGGCCAGAGCCGAGACCCCGCGGCCAGGCGCTACCGCGACCGCTCGCGGCACCGGCCGGGCATGGTCACGCCGCGGGTGGTCGCGGCGTTCCGCTCGATCGGCTGGGGCTGGGGCGGCTCCTGGACCGGCAACACCAAGGACTACATGCACTTCTCCTCGTCCGGCCACTAGCCCTTCCGTCGCCGATGTTCGTCCTGCTGCTCAGCTACACCAAGCCGGTCGAGGAGGTCGACGCGGTCATGCGCGAGCACATGGCCTGGCTGCGCAGGCAGTACGCGGCCGGCCGCTTCGTCGTGTCCGGACGGCAGATCCCGCGTACCGGCGGCGTCATCGTCGCGCGCGGGGACGACCGCGAGGAGATGGAGGAGATCGCCGCGAGCGACCCGTTCGTCACCGCGGGCGTCGCCACGGTCGAGGTCGTCCAGTTCCGCGCCTCGCAGACCGCGGACGGCTTCGACGTCAGCGCGCCTTGACGAGGCGCACCTCGCGCAGCTCGTCAGTCGAGCTCGGCCAGGCCGAGGCACGCCCGCAGCGCGTTCTCCAGGTCGACCGCCGGGACGTCGTCGCCCATCGTGCCGGTGACGAAGCCGAACGCGTAGCCGCCACCCGGGCTCGCGCCGCCGTAGCTGCCGCCGAGCCCGCCCATCCCGAAGTCGTCGCCGTCGATGGCGAACCCGAGACCCCAGGCGGCGTCGTGGCCGAACACGGCGTCGATCCCCCGGCACTGTGCGGTGGTGGCCTCGCGCAGGAGCTCCTCCGAGAGGATCCGGCCTTCCAGCAGCGCCGCGTAGAGGCCGGCGACGCCGCGCGCGGTCCCGTGCCCGTTGATCGCGGGGATCTCCGCCGCGCGCCACCGGGCGCCGTTGACCACGGCGGGATCCCGCGCCCCCGGGGGATTGGCGATCGCGCGCTCGTACAGCTCGGGCCGGCCCGCCGCGGAGCGGCGGTCGAAGTCCTCGCCGAGCCCGGTCAGCTCCACCGCGCGCCGGAGCTCGGCCGGTCGCAGTCCCACGTGGAACTCGAGGCCCAGCGGCTCGCACACCTCCTCCCGCAGGAACGTGCCCAGGCCGCGCCCGTCGACGCGGCGCACCAGCTCGCCGACCAGGTGGCCGAAGAACAGCGCCGACTCGCCGTGCGCCTCCCCCGGAGTCCACTGCGGCCGCTGGGCCGCGAGCAGCGAGCACATGCGATCCCAGTCGTAGAAGACCTCGGTGGCGGCCGGGGCGTCGAGCGCCACGACACCGGCCTGATGCGACAGGACCTGCCGCACCGTGGCGGGCGCCAGGAACTCCGGCCAGTACGCCTGCACCGGCGCGTCCAGATCGAGCGCTCCGCGGTCGGCCAGCCGCAGCGCGCACACGCCGGCGAACGGCTTCGTCACCGAGTACGGCTGCACGAGGCTGCCGGCCCGCCATGGGAGCGTTCCCGCGGCGTCGGCCGCTCCGCCCCACAGGTCGACGACCCATGCGCCCTCGCACCACGCCGCCACCGCCGCGCCGGTTCCCTGGCGCGACGCGAGCACCGTCTCGAACACGTCGCGCACCGGGGCGAAGCGAGAATCGACGGTCCCCCCTACGTCCACGGGATCAGCGGTCCCGCGCGTGGTCGCCGAGGATCTGCTCGATGTCGCGTCGCGCCAGGGCGGCCTCCGGCGCGCCGCGCTCGAGGTGGCCGACCAGCGAGATCAGCGCCTTCCACAGCCCCCAGCCGCGCCCGCGCGACCACGTGCCCGCGTCCACGCCGAGCTCGGAGCGGAACCGGTCCCGGCTTGGCCCCGACAGGAACGTCCAGGCGATGACCGTGTCGCACGCGGGATCGCCGACGCCCGACGTGCCGAAGTCCAGCACCGCCGCGAGCCGCTCCTCGCGCACCAGCAGGTTCCCGGTGGCGACGTCACCGTGGAACCACACCGGCGCACGGTCCCAGGACGTCGCGACGGCGTCCTCCCAGACACGCTCGACGCCTCGCGCGGCACCTCGTCGCCGAGCGCCGCGATCGCGTCGTGGGTCTCGTCCGCGTAGTGGGCCAGCGGGCCGCCCCGCCAGAAGTTGTGCTCCCCGGGCGCCGGTCCGCCGGTCGCGTCGACGCTGCCCAGCGCGCGCAGGAACCCGGCCAGCGTGGTCGCGAACCCGGTCAGGTCGGGGATGCGCGCCTGCGAGGCGAGCTCGCCGTCGATCCAGCGGTACACCGACCACGGGTACGGGTATCCGGCGCCGGGCTCGCCCCTGGCGACCGGCGCCGGGATCGACAGCGGCAGCTGGGGGGCGAGCACCGGGAGCCACCGCTGCTCCTTGTCCACCTGCTGGGCGTACCAGCTCCCGGTCGGCAGCCGCACGGTGAGCTCGGAGCCGAGCCGGAACGTGCGGTTGTCCCAGCCGTCGAGCTCGACCGCCGTGACGGGCAGATCCGACCACTGCGGGAACTGGCTGTCGATCAGCCGGCGCGCGAGGCGCGCGTCGATCGCCGGCGTGTCACGCTCGTCGCTCATCGTCGGGTCAGGGGCCGACATGGGCGCGCGTGATCTCGCCCGGGCTCGGCGCGCCGAGGAGCGCCATGGCGAGCTCGAGCTCCTCCCGCAGGATGGCGAGCGACCGCTCAACGCCCTCCTGCCCCCCGACCGCCAGCGCCCACATCGCCGGCCGCCCGAGCAGCACGCCCCGCGCGCCGAGGGCGAGGGCGATCGCGACGTCCAGGCCGCGGCGCACGCCTCCGTCGACCCAGATCTCGCTCCGGCCGCCGACCGCGTCGACGACCTCCTCGAGGACGTCGACGCTCGCCGCGACGCGATCGAGCTGGCGCGCGCCGTGGTTCGAGACGACGATGGCGTCGACCCCGTGCTCCGCCGCGAGCCGTGCGTCGTCGGCGGTCATGATCCCCTTCAGCACGAGCGGCAGGCCCGGGGCCCACGAGCGGATCGTGGCGAGATCCGCCCATGTCAGGCTCGGTGGCGGCGGGTCGGCGAGTGGCGGCGTCACACCGCTCTCGTCGGGCAGGTCGAGCGGGCTGCCGGCTGGGCCGGGCAGGTGGTACGCGTTGCGGCGATCGCGCTCGCGGTAGCCGACGACCGGCAGGTCGACGGTCAGCACGATCGCCCCAAAGCCCGCCGCCTCGGCGCGCTCGACCAGGTCCCGCGTCCGCCGAGGATCGGTCTGGACGTAGAGCTGGAACCAGCGCGTCGCGTCCTGCGACGCGTCCGCAACCTCCTCGATCGACCGGGTCGAGAACGTGGAGAGGATGAACGGGACCCCCGCCGCGGCCGCGGCCCGCGCCGTCGCGAGCTCCCCGTCCGGATGGACGTCGCCGTGGGCGGCCACCGGGGCGATCGCGAGCGGCATCGCGCTCGGTACGCCGAGCATCGTCGTCGCCGTGGTCACCCGCGCGACGTCGACGAGCACCCGCGGCCGGAGGGTCCGCCTGCGCCAGGCGGCGACGTTCCCGGCGAGGGTCAGCTCGTCCCACGAGCCACCCGCGACGTAGTCGTAGACGTCGGGGTCCATGGCCGGCCGGGCCAGCGGCTCGAAGTCGAGGAGGCTGACGAGCAGGGCCAGGTCGATCGGGTCGACAGCGGACACGGCGGCCCAGAATACGGCTCAGGGCCGAGACGCCCCCCGGCGCGAGAGCCAGGCGACGAGCGCACCGATCACCAGCCCGACTTCAGGTGCGAGCGGCACGTCGGCGGCCACGCCGACGGCGATGCCGACGGCAAGACCCAGCGCGGCTCCCACCGCGATGACGGCGCCGACGCTCATCGACGCGCCGTCACGGCAGGATCCAGGCGACGGCGGGCACCACGTCGGGGTCGTAGTAGATGTAGTCGTCGGTCTGGAGCTTCTGGCTGATGACGCCGACGTGATGCGCGCCCGCGAAGACGGCGACGCCCTCCGGACCCAGCCGGGTCCTGAGCGCGCTCGCGTCCCCGTCGGTCTTGACGTCCGTCCCGGTCGAGACGTCGATGCCCCAGACGTCGAGCTTGGACAACTTGACGTCCGGAGCTCCCCATTGCTTCGTCAGGTAGGTCTGCATCGCCGGCGCGCCGACGATGTAGTTCTTCCCGTCGCCGGGCTTGCCGGCATAGGTGACGTTGGGGTCGTTGTAGAACATCACGCCGCTCTTGATCGCGGTCGCAGCGAAGCCGTGGTTGAGCGCCCAGCTCAGCCGCGCCGCGCACGTGTGCTGCGGGAGCCTGGGCCCGGCGTTCGGGTTGCTCGGGTCGCTGGCGCCGAACATCCTGCCGACCGACCCGCCGATGAAGGCCCACGGGCCGTTCTGCTGCTTGCCCTCGTCCTCGCCTGGCGGGTTCTTGCCGCGCTTCCAGACGTCATACGACACCTTGGCGTAGGTCGGGAAGAAGGCCTTCGCCGGCGGCCGCTCGCGCGGGCCGATCTCGCGCTCCGCGGGCGCGTCCATCGCCACGAGCTGGCGGGCGAGCAGCCGGTTGCGCCGCGGGCCGGCGCGAGCCGCGCGACCGAGGGCTTCGCGCCCCGAGGGCGAGCGCAGCAGACGCCCGACGGCCTCGTTGCCGATCGCGCGGTTGACGATCCCTCCGAGGCCGGTCGGACCCGCGGTGGCCGGAGGTGCCGCGCGGCCGGCGAGCTCGGTCGAAGCGGCAGCCTCGGTGGATGCCGGTTCGCTCGAGTCCCCCATCGGCCGATTCTCGCAACCGGTCCATAAACAGGTCAAGCGCCGCCGAGGCCGGCGGACCGGCGGCTCCCCACGCGGGCGCTACTGCCCCATCGGGTGCCACACCGTCTTGAGCTCGAGGAAGCTCGAGATCTCGTACGGGCTCTGCACGTCCCCGCGCGCGAACACGACGCGCTTGACGTTGTCGGCGGCGGCCCGCTCGAGGTCGGCGTCGCCGCGGTCGAGGTCGAGCGCGTCGATGTCGAGATGCGAGGCGAGATGCGGCGCGAGCTCGTCGCGCAGGCCGGTGAGGATGTTCACCACGCCGCCGGGCACGTCGGAGGTCGCGAGCACCTCGGCCAGCTCGATCGCCGCGCGCGGATGCGGCTCCGACGCCACGACCACCGCGGTGTTGCCGCCGGCGAGCACCGGCGCCAGCCGCGAGACGAGCCCGAGCAGCGCCGGCTCGGCCGGCGCGAGGATGCCGACCACGCCGGTCGGCTCGGGCATCGTGAAGTTGAAGTACGGCCCGGCGACCGGGTTCGCGCCGCCGAGCACCTGCGCGAGCTTGTCGGTCCACCCCGCGTACCAGACCACGCGGTCGATGGCGCGGTCGACCTCGTCGCGCCCGTCGCACAGCTCCGCGAGCTCGGCGCCGCGCGCCTCCATCATCTCGGCGACGCGGTAGAGCACCTGCCCGCGGTTGTACGCGGTCATCCCGGCCCACTTGCCGGTCGCGCCGCGCGCGATCCGGACCGCGTCGCGCAGGTCCTTGCGCGACGCCTGCGCGACGTTGTGCTCCTCGGCCTCGTACGTGCGCCCGGACTCCGAGCGCGGGAACGCGCCGCCCACGTAGAGCTTGTAGGTCTTCCTGACCGGCACGCGGCTCATCCGCCCCACTCCGTCGAGTCCCCGTCGAAGCGCAGGTACGGCTCGAGCCCGTGCAGGCCGCCCTCGCGGCCGAAGCCCGACTCCTTGTAGCCGCCGAACGGCGACGTGGGGTCGAAGCGGTTGAACGTGTTCGCCCACACGACGCCGGCGCGCAGGCGCTGCGCCATCCAGAGGATGCGCGAGCCCTTCTCCGTCCACACGCCGGCCGACAGCCCGTACGCGGTGTTGTTGGCCTTCTCGATCGCCTCTTCGGGCGTGCGGAAGCTGAGCACGGAGAGCACCGGGCCGAAGATCTCCTCCTGCGCGATCCGGTGGCTCTGGGCGACGTTGGTGAACACGGTCGGCGCGAACCAGTAGCCGCGCTCGGGCAGCCGGCACGGCGGCTGGTAGATCTCGGCACCCTCCTGCTCGCCCGCGGCGACCAGCTCCTCGATCCGCTGCAGCTGGGCGGCGGAGTTGATGGCCCCGACGTCGGTGTTCTTGTCCAGCGGGTCGCCGACCCGCAGCGTGGCGAGGCGGCGCTTGAGCTTCTCGATCAGCGGCTGCTCGATCGACTCCTGCACCAGGAGGCGCGAGCCGGCGCAGCAGACGTGGCCCTGGTTGAAGTAGATGCCGTTGACGATCCCCTCGACCGCCTGGTCGAGCGGCGCGTCGTCGAACACGATGTTCGCCGCCTTGCCGCCCAGCTCGAGCGTCAGCTTCTTGCCGGTGCCGGCCAGCTCGCGCTGGATCGCCTTGCCGACCTCGGTGGAGCCGGTGAACGCGATCTTGTCGACGCCCGGGTGCTCGACCAGCGCGGCGCCGGTGCGGCCGTCGCCGGTGACGATGTTCACGACGCCCGGCGGCAGCTCGGCCTGGCGCACGACGTCGCAGAACAGCAGCGCGGTCAGCGGCGTCGTCTCGGCCGGCTTGAGCACGACGGTGTTCCCCGCCGCCAGCGCCGGCGCGATCTTCCACGCGAGCATCAGCAGCGGGAAGTTCCACGGGATGATCTGCCCGGCGACGCCGATCGGCTGCGGGCGCCGGTTGGGGAACGCGTACTCGAGCTTGTCGGCCCAGCCGGCGTAGTAGAAGAAGTGCGCGGCGGCGAGCGGGAGATCGACGTCGCGCGACTCCTTGATCGGCTTGCCGCCGTTGAGCGACTCGAGCACCGCGAACTCGCGCGCGCGCTCCTGCAGCAGGCGCGCGATCCGGAACAGGTACTTCGCCCGCTCGGCCGGGCGCAGGCCCGACCATCCGTTCTCGAACGCCTCCCGCGCCGCCGCGACCGCGGCGTCGACGTCCTGCGCGCTCGCCTGCCCGACCTGCGCGAGCGGCTCCTCGTCCGCGGGCGAGATCGTCGTGTAGCTCTCGGCGGCGTCGCGCCAGGCGCCCCCGACGAACAGGCCGTACGCGTCCTGCAGCCGCACGATCGCGCGCGACTCCGGCGCGGGCGCGTAGTCGAAGCCGCGGAAGGCGGCGAGGTGGTCTGAGGATGGGTGGGCGGGTACCTCAGTCACGGGTGAAGTACTCCGGGTTCTGGTAGCGGCCGGTCTTCTGGGTCCGGATCTGCATCAGCACGTCGTTGAGCAGCGAGGAGGCGCCCAGCCGGAAGCGGTCGGGAGTGAGCCAGTCCGGGCCGAGGGTCTCGTTGACGATCACGAGGTTCTGGATCGCCTGCTTGGCGGTCCGGATCCCGCCGGCGGGCTTCATCCCCACGACGCGGCCGGTCTCGTCGTGCACGTCGCGGATCGCCTCGAGCATGCACAGCAGCACCGGGAGCGTCGCCGCCTTGGGGAGCTTCCCGGTCGACGTCTTGATGAAGTCGGCGCCCGCGGCCATCGCGAGCAGCGACGCGCGCCGCACGTTGTCGTAGGTGCCGAGCTCGCCGGTCTCCAGGATCACCTTGAGATGGGCGGCGCCGGCCGCCTCCTTCACGCGCACGATCTCGTCGTAGACCTTCGCGTAGCGGCCCGAGAGGAACGCGCCCCGGTCGATCACCATGTCGATCTCGTCGGCGCCGAACGCGACCGCCTCCTCGACGTCGCGCAGCTTGACGGGGAGCGGCGACTGGCCGGACGGGAACGCCGTCGCGACCGACGCGACCTTCACGCCGCTCCCGCGCACGCGCTCGCGTGCCGCGGGGACGAGGTTGGGATATACGCAGATCGCCGCGCAGCTCGGGACCGAGGGGTCCGCGGGGTCGGGCTGGATCGCCTTGGCGGCGAGCGCGGCGACCTTGCCGGGCGTGTCAGAGCCCTCGAGCGTCGTCAGGTCCATCATCCGCACGGCGAGCTCGAGCGCGTGCAGCTTGGACTCCTTCTTGATCGAGCGCTTGGCCAGCGAGGCCGCGCGCTCCTCCAGCGCGACCTGGTCCACGGCGCCGATCCGGGGCAGCCGCGGCTCGAGCGGCAGCTCGAATCCGCCGGGAAGTACCTGAGCGCTGCTGATCGTCACGCGGCTCCCGACCCTAGCGCAGGCACTTACACTTCGCGCGGTGTCGCGCCGCAGCCAGCTCTGGTTGGTCGGAGGACTGGCCGCGGAAGCGGCCCTCGCACTCATCGACATCCTCACCGGCAGCTCGACGTTCGGCCGCACCTGGTACCTGCTGCCGGTGCTCGCCGTCGCGCTGCGCGGCGCGCCGCGCGACGTCGGGATCGTCGCCGCCGTCGCGATCGCCCTGGCGACGGCGAGCCCGTTCTGGAACGACATGTTCACCAACTACTGGCTGCCGCTCATCACGGTCGTGGCCGGCGCGGCGATCGCGGTCTGGGGCGCGCGCGAGCGGCAGGCCGCCGAGGCGGCCAGGGGGACCGTCGACTCCGAGCGCCGCCAGTTCCAGATGCTGGCCGAGGCGGCGCGGATCACCGACGGCGCCGCCGACATCGACGAGGCGCTGCGCCGCCTCGTGCGGCTGCTCGTGCCCGGCGTCGCCGACGCCGCGTGGATCGACGTGATCGGGCCCGACGGCGTGGCCCGCCGGCTCGCCGCCCGCTTCGACGGGCCCGACGGCGAGGAGCTCCAGGAGTGGCTGATGGAACGCGGCGCCGCCCAGCGCGCGGAGCTCTCCCCCACGACGCGCTCGCTGCGCGGCGAGGGTCCGCAGCTCGCCGAGCTCACCGAGCCGTTGCGCGAGGCGATGATCCACGACGAGGAGGACCGGCGGCACATGGAGATGTCGCGGCTGCGCTGGACGATGGCGCTGCCGCTCGCGCCCAGCGGCGGCCCGCTCGGCTCGCTGGGCCTCGGCGTCGGACCGTCCGGGCGCAACTACGGCGGCGCGGAGCTGGCGTTCGCCGAGCTGCTCGTCGGCCGCGCGGGCCTCGCGCTCGCGAACGCCCAGCTCGTCCGCCGCCTCACCGCCGCGCAGCGCCGGCTCGACGGCATCCTCGGCTCGCTCGCCGAGGCGGTGACGGTCCAGGACGCCAACGGCCGGATGGTCTACGCCAACCAGGCCGCGGCGCAACTGCTCGGGCTGCCCGACGTGCACGCGGTGCTGACCGCTCCGCCCGGCTCGCTCGCCGACCTGTTCGAGATCCGCAACCCCGACGGGTCGCCGGTCGCGCGGGAGCAGCTGCCCGGCTACCGCGTCATGGACGGCGAGACGCCGCCGCCGCTGCTCACCCAGAGCATCTACAGGGCGACCGGAGAGCTGCACTGGTTCCTCACCAAGGCGACAGCGCTCGAGGACGAGACCGGCGAGCGGCTCGCGGTCAACGTGATCGAGGACGTCACCGAGGAGCACGAGGCCGCGCTGCGCGAGCGCTTCCTCGCGGAGGCCGGCCAGGCGCTGGCGTCCTCGCTCGACTACGAGGAGACGCTGCAGTCGGTGGCGCGGCTCGCGGTGCCGCAGCTCGCCGACTGGTGCGCGATCGAGTTGCCGGACGACCGCGGCGAGCTCCGCCAGGTCGCGCTCGCGCACGTCGATGCCGCGCTCGTCGCGGAGGCCCGGACGCTGCGCGACCGCTACCCGCCCGACCCGGAGGCGCCGCTGGGCACGATGGCCGTGATGCGGACGGGCGAGGCGCAGCTGGTCGCCGAGATCCCCGACGAGCTGCTCGTCGACGCCGCGCGCGATCCCGAGCAGCTCGCCGCGATCCGGGCGCTCGGGCTCAGCTCCGTGATGATCGTCCCGATGACCACCGGCGGCCGGACGCTCGGGGCGATGACGTTCGCGTTCTCCGAGAGCGGCCGCCGCTACGGGGAGCGCGACCTCGGGTTCGCGCAGGAGCTCGCCGGGCGCGCCGCCACCGCGATCGAGAACGCGCGCCTCTACACGGAGCGCTCCGAGGTGGCGCAGACCCTGCAGGCGAGCCTCCTGCCGGACGAGCTGCCCGCGGTCCCGGGCTGGCGATTCGCCACCGATTACCGCCCGGGACAGCGCGGCGCCGAGGTGGGCGGCGACTTCTACGACGTGTTCGTGGTCGAGGACGGGCACGTGGTCGTGCTCGGCGACGTGACGGGCAAGGGCGTGCGGGCGGCTGCGCTGACGTCGCTGGTCCGCTACACCGCGCGCACCGCGGGCGCGTTCGACGCGAGCCCGTCGGCCGTGCTCGCGCAGGTGCACCGCGCGCTCCGCCAGCGGCCGCGGCTCGCGCCGGTCACGATGGTGTGCGGGCTGCTGCGCGGCGGCGAGCTGACGCTCGCCGTGGGCGGCCACCCGCTGCCGCTGCTCAAGCGCGCGAGCGGCGTCGAGCGCGTCGGCGCGACGGGGATCCTGCTCGGGGCCGTCCACGACTACGAGCCCTCGCGTGACGTGACGGTCTCGGTCGACCCGGGCGACACGCTGCTGCTCTACACCGACGGCGTCACCGAGACGCGCGGGGCGGACGGCCGGTTCGGCGAGGCGCGCCTCGCGGCCGCGGTCGAAGCGGCGCCGGCCGACCCGAAGGCGCTGCTCGCCGCCGTCTCGGAGGCGCTCGACGGGTTCGCCGAGGGCACCTTCCTCGACGACCGGGCGATGCTCGTCCTGCAGCGCACCTAAAGAGGGACTGTCCCTCTTTAGGCGGCCGGACCACACCCGCCGCCTGCTCCGCCACACTCCCAGCATCGAAGTCGCCCTCGGCCGCGCCACCGTACCGACCGCCTGATGACCGCCTACCGCTCTCCCCTCCGGCCGGACGCCAACGCCGGCCGTGTCGCGCTGGTCACCGGCGGGGGGACGGGGATCGGCCGCGCGACCGCGCTCGAGCTGGCCGGCAGCGGCGCGCGCGTGGCGGTCTGCGGCCGGCGCGCCGAGCCGCTGGCGGGTGTGGTCGAGGCGCTGGAGGCCGCCGGCGGCGAGGGCCTGGCGGTGAGCGCGGACCTACGCGAGCCCGAGGAGGTGCGGCGCGTGGTGGACGCGACGCTGGAGCGGTTCGGGACGATCGACGTGCTCGTCAACAACGCCGGCGGTCAGTTCACCGCGCCGGCGGAGGAGATCTCGGACGGCGGCTGGCGCGCGGTCTCCCGCGCGACCGTCGACGCGGTGTGGAGCATCACCCGGGAGGTGGCCACGCGGGCGATGATCCCCGGCGGAGGCGGGCTGATCGTGTTCCTGGGCTTCAGCCCGCAGCGCGGGATCCCCGGCTTCGCGCACGCGGCCGCGGGGCGCGCCGCCGTGGCGAACCTCGCCTCCGGTCTGGCGCTGGAGTGGAGCCGGCACCGCATCCGCACGGTGTGCGTCGCGCCGGGGACGATCCTCACCGAGGGGCTCGAGGGCTACGACCCCGAGGCGATCGACAGCTGGCGGCGCACCGTGCCGCTCGGCCGGCTCGGCCGCCCGGAGGAGGTGGGCGCCGTGATCGCGTTCCTCGCCTCGGCCGGCGGCGCCTACGTGACGGGGACGACGATCGTGGTCGACGGTGGCGCGGACGCATGGGGGATCGGGGAGCCGCCCCCGGCCATCGAGGAGGCGACGGCGTGAGCCGCGACCTCTCGGCCCTGTTCGAGCCCGACGGCGTGGCGATCGTCGGCGCCTCCGACGACCCGGTCAAATGGGGCAACTGGCTCGCGCGCGGGGCCCTGCGGGGCGAGCGCCGCCGCCCGGTGTTCCTCGTCAACCGCCGCGGCGGCGAGGTGATGGGCCGCCCGGCGTACCGCTCGCTCGCCGAGCTGCCGGCGGCGCCGGCCCTCGCGGTGCTCGCGGTGCCGCCGGCGGCGCTCGAGGCGGCGGTGGACGACGCGATCGCCGCGGGCGTCCGCGCGCTCGTGGTGATCACCGCCGGCGAGGCGGACGGCGACGCCGGCGGCGCGCGCGACCGGACGCTCGCCGCGCGGGCGCGGGAGGCGGGCGTCGTGCTGCTCGGCCCCAACTGCCTCGGCGTGTTCGACGCCGGCGCCGAGCTGGAGCTGGTCTCCAACGACCTCCCGCGCGGGCCGATCGGCCTGATCTCGCAGAGCGGCAACCTCGCGCTGGAGATCGGCATGATCGCGGCCGACGCGGGCCTCGGCTTCTCGCGCTTCGTGTCGGTCGGCAACCAGGCCGACGTGCAGGTCGCCGAGCTGATCGACAACCTCGCCGCCCATCGCGGCACCGAGCTGATCGCGATCTACGTCGAGGACTTCCGCGACGGTCGCGCCTTCGCGGCCGCCGCCGAGGCCGCGACGCGCGCCGGCAAGCCCGTCCTGCTGATGGCGATCGAGCACACCGAGGCGACCGCGCGGGCGGTGGCGTCGCACACCGGCGCGCTCGCGTCCGGCAGCGCGGCGATCGACGCCGCGTGCCGCGCGGCCGGGATCGAGCGCGTGCGCGCGCCGCAGGAGCTGATCGACGTGGCCGACGGGCTGCTCCGCGCCGGGCCGATGCGCGGACGGCGCGTCGGCGTGCTCGCCGACGGCGGCGGACACGCCGGGATCGCGACGTCGCTGCTGCAGGACGCGGGGCTCGAGCTGCCGCGGTTCGGCGAGGCGCTCGCCGCCGAGCTGCGCAGCGGGCTCCCGCCGACCGCGGCGGTCTCGAACCCGATCGACCTGGCAGGCGGCGGCGAGCAGGACATCCGCACGTTCGACCGCACGGCCCGGGCCCTGCTGCGCTCCGGGGAGGTCGACGCGGTGCTGATGACCGGCTACTTCGGCGGGTACAGCGAGTACGCGGAGACGCTCGGCCTCGGCGAGGCGTCGGCGGCCGAGGCGCTCGCCGACGCGTCCCACGTCAGCGGCCGGCCCCTGATCGTGCAGACGATGCATCCGCAGACGCCGGCGTCGTGGACGCTGCGCCGGCGCGGCGTACCGGTGTACCGCTCGATCGAGCGCGCCGTCGCGGTCTGCGCGCGTCTGGCCGGGCGCGGCGAGCGCGGGCCCGACGGCGTTCCCGCGCTCCCGCCCGCGGCCGAGCCGGCGGGCGCCGACGGCTACGACGACGCCCGCGCGCTGCTCGCCGCCGGCGGTGTGCGGTTCGCCGGCGCGCGGACGGTGGGCGGCGCGGACGAAGCGGTCGCCGCGGCCGATGCGCTCGGGTACCCCGTCGTGCTCAAGGCGCTCGGGCTGCTGCACAAGTCCGACGCCGGCGGCGTCGCGCTGGGGCTCGACGGACCCGGCGCCGTGCGGGCGGCGGCGGCGGACATGGAGCAGCGGCTCGCGCCGGCCTCCTACAGCGTGGAGCAGCAGGCGCCGGTCGGCGACGGCGTCGAGCTGCTCATCGGCGCGCGCTGGGACGCGCGCTTCGGCCCGATCGCGCTGGTCGGGCTCGGCGGCCTGTTCACCGAGATCCTGCGCGACGTCGCGGTCGCGCTGGCGCCGGTCGACGAGGAGCGCGCCCTGGCGCTGCTCGGCTCGCTCCGCTCCGCGCCGCTGCTGCACGGCACGCGCGGCCGCCCGCCGCTCGACGCCCGCGCGGCGGCAGCGGCCCTCGCCGCGCTCTCGCGCGTCGCCGCCGAGCACCCGGAGATCGCCGCGATCGAGGTCAACCCGCTGCTCGTGCTGCCCGAGGGCGCGCTCGGGCTGGACGCGCGGCTGGAGCTCGCCCCGCGGCACGAGACGGTGGGCGCCGCGTCATGACCGGCGCGCTCGTCGAGGTGCGGAGCGAGGGAACCGCCGCGGTGATCGAGCTGCGGCGCGAGGCGAAGCTCAACGCGCTCTCCTCCGCGCTCGAGGGCGAGCTGGACGCCACGCTCGACCATCCCGACGTGCGCGCCGCCCGCTGCGTCGTCATCACCGGCGGCCCGCGCGCGTTCTCCGCCGGCGCGGACGTTGGCGAGTTGCGCGACATGGACCCCGCGGCGATCGCCGCGTACTACCGCGACACCGGCGGCGTGTACGAGCGGGTCGCCCGCCTGCCCCAGCCCACGATCGCGGCGATCTCCGGCTACTGCCTCGGCGGCGGCTTCGAGCTCGCGCTGGCGACCGACTTCCGCGTCGCCGACGCGAGCGCGTCGTTCGGGCTGCCCGAGGTGGGCATCGGCATCCTGCCCAGCTCCGGCGGCACGCTGCGGGTGGCGCGGCTGCTCGGCACCGCGCGAGCGAAGGAGCTCATCCTCCTCGGCGACCGCTTCGGCGCCGAGCGCGCGCACGCGCTGGGGCTGGTGACGGAGGTCGTCGCGGACGGCGGGTCGCTCCCCCGGGCGCTCGCCCTCGCCGAGCGCCTCGCGGCCCTCCCGCCGCTCGCCGTGTCCGTCGCCAAGCAGGTCATCGACGCGCTGCCGGGCGCCTCTGACGAGGCCGCCCTCGCCCTCGAGCGGCTCGCCTACGGCATGCTCGCCCAGACGGCGGAGCACCGCGACGCCACCCAGGCGTTCACCGACCGGACGCGCTGACGCCCGTGACGACGACGGGCGCACGTGATCGCGGGATGCGATTGCCGACCCGCCGCGCGTCCGTTGCCATGAACGAGTGCTCCGCGCCCTCCTCGCCTCCGTCCTCTGCAGCCTCGCGCTCGCGGCCACCGCGTCGGCATCGGGGCGCACGCACCTCCCTCCCAAGGACAAGATCTACCTCAGCGTCACGGGCGGCGACACGGTCGATCCCGTGGTGCGCGCGACCGGCCGGGCCCCGGCGACCTTCCAGTTCTTCGTCGCGTGGGACCGGTCGATCGACTGGACGCTGGCGCGCACCCGCGACGCCCGCGCGCGGCTGATGCTGCACCTGTCCACCTACAAGGGGCCCGGAACGCCGGAGATGATCGACCCGCGCGACATCGCCCGCGGACGCGGCGACGACTTCATCCTCTCGCTCGCCCACCAGATCGTGCACGACTACGACAACAAGCCGGTGTACCTGCGCCTCATGGCCGAGATGAACGGGCACTGGAACCCGTACGCGTACTACAACGCCGACGGCAGCCATCGCGACCGCGCGCATCACCCGTCCTGGTACCGGCAGGCGTTCCGTCGCGTGGCGCTGATCCTGCGCGGCGGCGACCTCCGCCTGCTGAACCGGCGGCTCCGGCGGCTCCGGCTCCCGGCGTTGCGCCACGCGCCGGCGAGCAAGGGCGGGCAGCCGCTCCGGAGGCTTCCGCGCGCGAACGTGGCGATGCTGTGGGTGCCCGAGTCGATGGGCTCGCCGGACATCCCGGCGAACATGCCCGGACGCTTCTATCCCGGTGACCAGTACGTCGACTGGGTCGGGACCGACTTCTATTCGCGGTTCCCCACCTTCGGGTTCCTGGAGTCGTTCTACCGGACCTGGGCGGCCGGTCGTCACAAGCCGTTCGTGTTCGGCGAATGGGCCATGTGGGGCGCCGACGACCCGGGGTTCGTCCGGCAGTTCATCGCATGGGTGCGGTCCCACCCGCTCGTCCGGATGATCTCCTACAACCAGGGCAACGAGCCCAACGGACCGTTCCGGCTGTCGCACTACCCGCGGGCGGCCGATGCGCTGCGGGAGATGCTGCGGTCCAAGGAGTTCACGGGCCGGGTGCCCGAGTACCGCTAGGCCGGCGCGGCGACCGGCTCCGCCACGCCGAACGAGAGCACGCCGTCGAGGCCGCGCTTGCCGACCTCGTTGCCCACGATCAGGCGCTGGATCTCCGACGTCCCCTCCCAGATCCGGTCGACCCGGATGTCCCGGTAGAGCCGCTCGCACGGGTTCTCGCGCATGTAGCCGCGGCCGCCGAGGATCTGGACCGCGCGGTCGACCACGCGGCCGGCCGCCTCGGCCGCGGCGAGCTTCACCACCGCCGCCTTCGCGTGCAGCAGCTTGCGCGGGAGCCCGTTGTCCGCCTCCCAGGCCACCTGGTGCACGAGCGCGCGGTTCGTCGAGATGTCGACGACCGAGTCGGCGATCATGCCCTGGATCAGCTGGTGCCCGATGATCGGGCCGCCGCCCTGGACGCGCTCGGCCGCCCAGTCCGTGGCCACGCGCAGCGCCCGCTCGGCCGCGCCGATGGCCCGCGCGCCGATCATCAGCCGCTCCTCGACGAACCAGTCGCGGGTGAGCTCGTAGCCCTGCCCGATCCCGCCGAGCACCGCGTCCTCCCCCACGCGCACGTCGGTGAAGCCGAACTCGGGATGCTCGTAGACGAACGTGTGCATGTAGCGGGGCGTGCGCAGGACCGCGACGCCCGGCGTGTCCTTGTCGATCAGGAAGAGCGTCGGCGCGCGCTCCGGGAGGACGCTGGCGAGCACGATCATGTAGTCCGCGGCGTCGCCGACGGTGACGAACCACTTCTCGCCGTTGATCGCGAAGCCGCCGTCGACGCGCTCCGCGGTGGTGGCGATCGCGCTCGGGTCGGAGCCCGCATCGCGCTCGGTGACCGCGACGCAGTCGCGCCGCTCCCCCCGGATGCCGGGGATGAGGTAGCGCTCGCGCTGGGCGTCGTCGCAGGCGCGCAGCGCGTTCGCCGGGCGCCAGACCATGTCCCACAGCGCGTTGGTGAGGCGGCCAAGCTGCTCCTGGACGATCACCTGGTCCAGCACGCTCAGACCGGCGCCGCCCCATTCGGCGGGCATGTTGATCGCCGCCATCCCGTGGTGGCGCACGCGCTTCGACACCGCGGCGTGGACGTCGGGCGGCAGGCCGTTCGCCTCCTCGCAGGCCTCCTCGTGGACCATGATGTCGGCGGCCAGCGCCGCGGCGCGGGCGCGCAGCTCGAGTTGCTCGGTGGTGTAGGTGAAGTCCATGTCGGTTCGTATAGTGCAGTAGTGATCGCAGATGCTGAACGCTGACCGCCCGCCTGTCAACAGCCGGATCCAGTCGATCGACCGGGCGGTCGAGCTGCTCGAGGCGATCGCGGGCGCGCCCGAGCCGGAGACGGCTCCTGTGCTCGCGGATCGAGTGCGGGTTGAACCGCAGCACGGCGTGGCGCATCCTCGCCACGCTCGAGCACCACGGGCTCGTCGAGCGCGACCCCGGCACCAACCGCTACAGCCTCGGCTTCGCGGTGGCGAAGCTCGCGGCGGCCGCCGGGCACGAGCCGCTCGTCCGCCTCGCCCACCCGGTGCTGCGGCGGCTCGCCGACGCCACCGGCGAGACCGTCAACCTCGCCGTCGCCCGCCGGCTGGAGCTCGTCTACGCCGACCAGGTGCAGGCCCGCCACGTCATGGCGCCGAACTGGCTCGGCCACCCCGTCCCGCTGCACGCGACCTCGACCGGCAAGGCGTTCCTCGCCGCGCTCCCGCCCGAGGAGCTCGACGCGGTCCTCCGTGCCGGGCTGGAGCGCTTCACCGACACGACGATCACCGAGCCGGACGCGCTGCGCGCCGAGCTCGCGCGCGTCCGCGAGCAGGGCTACGCAGTGTCCCACGGCGAGCTCGAGCCGGCGCTGTGGGGCGTCTCCGCCGCGGCACGCGACGCCGCGAGCCGCCCCGCCGCCGTCGTCAGCGTCTGGGGCGCGGACGCGCGCGTGCGGGATCGGCTCGACGAGCTCGGGGAGCGCGCTATGACAGCGGCGCGCGAGCTCGAGGCGCTGCTCCGCTGAACGCGGGCATGACCCGGTCGGCGACGAGCCGCAGCTGCTCGCTGACGCCCGGCACGTTCTCGACCCGCTCGCCTGAGAACAACTCCACGAGGTAGGGGTCGGACAGCGCCAGGATCATGTGGTTGACGCCTGCCGGCTCGATGTCGGCCTTGATCTTCGCCACGCACTCCTCCGGCGTGCCGGCTATGGAGAGACGTTCCGCGTACTCCGGCGTGAAGCGCTCGATCGCCCCCGCGACGTCGCCGGCGCCGAGCGCGTCGACGACCGGCTGGACCTCCGCGAGCTCGATTCCGTGGCGCGCGAGCTGCTCCTCGGGCATCGAGGAGATGTAGAACGCGACGAGGATCCGCGCCGCCCGCTTGGCCGCGGCGGAGTCCTCGCCCACCACGGTCACCACCCATGCTCCGATGTCGAGGTCGTCGAAGTCGCGTCCCGCGTTGGTCGCGCCCTTGCGCACGTTGTCGACGACGTAGTCGTACGCCTCGCGGGAGTAGGACAGCGCGTGGTGCAGGCCGTCGGCGATCTCGCCCGCGGCGATGAACGAGCGCGGGCCCTTCATCCCGCCCATCAGCAGCGGCATCCGCTTCTGCACCGGCCGCGCGGCCGTGAACAGGCCGCTGTACTCGAAGAAGTCGCCCTTGAAGTCGATCTTGCCCTCGTCGAGGAACGTGCGCATGACATGCATCGCCTCCTTGAGGCGCGAGAGCGGCTTGCGCGCGGCCCAGTCGACGTTGTACTGGTGCATCAGGCCGAAGTTGCCGGTCGAGACGACCGCCTCCATGCGCCCGTTCGTCAGCTCGTCGAGCGTGGCGAGCTGCTGCACGATCAGCGTCGGCTCGCGCAGGAAGACGTGCGTCACGTTCGGCCCGAACCGGATCCGCTCGGTCTTGTCCGCCGCCGCGGCGAACAGCACCGCCCAGTCCTTGTGCCACGTCTCGTCGACGGAGTAGACGGCGTGGAAGCCGAGCTCGTCCGCCGTGCGGATCATCTCGATCGAGTCCGTCAGCGGATAGTCGGGCAGCATGCAGTAGCTGAAGCGCATCGCGCGGTTCCCATCACTCATCGAGCAGCTCCTCTCCGGATACGACGATGGTGGCCCAGTGGCGGTGCATCCAGTCCAGGTGGTCGTGCCGGCTCGCCGCGATCCGCTGGGTGTCCCAGTTGGGGAAGTCCTGCTGGCGGACGTGCTCGGTCATCAGCCGGGGGTCGACCTCGAAGATGTGCTCGAAGCGCATGATCGCCACGTCGCTCATCCGCTGCGGGGGCGGCGCAGTCTGCTGCTCGCCGCGGCGGAACGGCTTCACGTGCGGTCCTCGTCGTAGGCGCCGTCGAGCCCATACTTGCCGGGGTTCATCACGTTGTTCGGGTCCAGGGTGCGCTTGAGCGCGCGCATCACGTCGTAGGCGCCGCCCAGCTCGTCGGGCACGACGTCGACCTCGCCGGCACGGCAGGCGCCGTGGCAGGCGCTGATCGAGCCGCCGTGCTCGACCGCCACCACGGCGATGTCGCGCTTGGCCTGCACCCACATCGCCCAGGTCTCGTCGTCGAGCTCCTGCTCCCAGATGCCGACGTCGATCTCGGTCAGGTAGTCGACCCCGGTGCGCGCGCTGGTATAGGCGAACATCCCCCAGTCGTCGAACACGTCCGAGCGCTCGCGGAGGCGCGCCACGATGTCGTGCCACTTGCGCGTCACCGCCGGGAGCTCGGTCCAGTTGATCGCGGCGTCCTCGCAGTGCCAGCTCATCGGGACGACCTGGCCCGCCTTGGTGCGCCCGTGCAGCGGCGTCGCGTAGCGGTCGTGCCGCGCCGCCCAGTCGCCCTGGGAGATCTCGTCGCCCAGGTAGCGGGCGCCGTTCTCGCGCGCGGTCCTCATCAGCCGCTTCCCCCCCGCGCGCACCTCGTCCTCGTTGCCGTAGAGCACGGCGCAGACCAGCGCGCGGACGTTGTCGGGCTGCGGGATGTACGCCTCGTCGTCGCGCCGCAGGTAGGCGACCTTCTGCTCGTCGAACAGCACCGCGCCGGCGAACGTGGCGCAGTCGGTCCGGACCACCTCGCGGACCGCCCGCCAGGCGGCGTCGTAGTCCTCGAACGCCCAGAACGGCGACAGCTCCGCCTCCGGCTTGGGATAGAGCTTCAGCGTCGCCTCGGTCGCGACGCCGAGCGTGCCCTGGTGGCCCATGAACAGCGGCTTGAGCGTGTAGCCGGTCGAGCTCTTGGACACCTTGGCGCCGCCGCCGTCGCCGAAGCGCACGACGTCGCCGGTCGGCAGCACGTGCACGAAGCTCAGCACCAGGTCGCGCGTGTGCCCGTAGCGGGAGCCGATCAGCGACCAGCCGCTCGTCCCGATCCGGCCCCCGACGAGCGAGCAGGGGTACGAAGCGGGGTCGTCCGGATAGATCAGGCCGTGGACCGCGAGGTGCTCGTTCAGCTTCAGCATGTTCATGCCGGCGCCGACCGTGCACGTGCGGTTCTCCAGGTCGATCTCGTGGATCCGGTCCAGCCGCTTGAGGTCGAGGAGGATCCCGTGGCGCAGCGGGACCGCGCCGTCCGTGAGGCCCGTGCCCCCCGACCGCGGGACCACGGGGATGCGGTACCGGTTGGCGATCCGCACGACCTCGGCGACCTCCTCGGTGCTCCCCGGCAGCACGACCGCGTCGGGCACGTGCTCGGCCCAGCGGTGCACGGGGAACGGCGCGGGGACGCGCGCGCGATGGAATCGCGCCGGCCGGCTCGTGATCAGGTGGTCGGCGCCGAGGACCTGCGCGAGCTCCTCGAGCGCGCGGTCGTCGATCCCGCCGGCTGCGCTGACCGCGCTCAAGCGCCCGCCTCGATCCCGAGCGACTCGGCCAGCAGCTCGTGGATGTCGACCACGTCGATCGCTCGCTCCGCGCCGGCCTCCGCCAGCGGGCGCTCCGACCACGGGCAGGCCGACACCAGCATGTCGACGTCCAGCGCGGCGGCGTGATCGAGCCGCCGGCCCGAGATCCTCGCCGTCACCTCGGGCTTCTCGACCGATAGCCCGGCGCCCGCGCCGGAGCAGTAGGACCACTGCGTCACGCGGTCGACGTCCTTGAAGTCCAGCCCCGGGATCGCGCGCAGGATCTCGCGCGGCTCCCGCCAGATGCCCTTGCGCTTGTTCAGGCGGCACGGGTCGTGGTAGGTGATCGTGCGCTCGATCGGGACGCTCGGCGTGAGCTTGTTCTCGCGGATCAGCTCGGCGAACAGCTCCAGGGCGAGCACGATCTCGACGTCGTCGTACTCGGCGCCGAAGTACGCCGGGTAGTCCTCGGTGAACGTGATGTAGTCGTGCGGGTCGAGCACGATCACGCGCTTGACGCCGGAGGCGCGCCAGTCGTCGAGGTTGTGGCGTGCGAAGCGCTTCGCCTGCTCGACGTACCCCATCTCCGCCGCCGGACCGCCACAGCACCACTGCTCGCGCATCAGCCCGAACTCGACGCCCGCGAGCCCGAGGATCTGCGCGACCGCGCGCGGGACCGACGTGCGATGGAAGGCGGCCTCGCAGTCGACGAACAGGATCGTCTCGCCGCCGATGGGGAGGTCGAGCCCTGCAGCCCAGTCGGCGACATGCGCCTGGTCGACCGGCACCCCGCCGTCGGCCTCGCCCAGCACCGGCTCGTGGCGGCGGTCGTCGGTGAGCAGGTTCCAGCGCCGGTAGCCCGGCTGGTGGATCCCCTCGTCGACGGCGAGCGCGCGCATGGCCTTCACGAGATCGACGGTGCGGGTGCGGAAGCGGTAGAAGTCGCCGGTGAACAGCGTGTTCGGGCAGCGCAGCTCGCACGCCCCGCACTGCGTGCAGTTCACGTAGTCCTCGGCGACCTCCGCGAGCGAGAGCTCGCCCTTCTCCATCGCGACGACGTTGGCGTGGAACGCGGTCGGCGTCCACGACTCGTTGCGCTCGACCTGCATGACCGGGCAGACCTCGCGGCAGAACTTGTGGCCGGAGCTGTAGCAGTTGTAAGCCGCGTTGCGCCACTCCTCCACGAAGCGCTTCTCGCTCATGGGCGGAAAACCTATGAAGCCATATGTAATCTGTCAAGCCGATGCCGAGCCACGTTCCCTCGAGTGCGCGCCATGCGGTGCTCGCGCCGCTCGACCGGCGCGGGCGGGTCGCCGCCGTCGAGCGGCGGCTGGCGGACGCGATCCAGGGCGGCGTGTTCGGCGACGGCGACCAGCTGCCGAGCGAGGCGGAGCTCGCCACGCAGCTCGGCGTGGCGACCGTCACGCTGCGCGAGGCGCTCGTCGGGCTCCGGCGCACCGGCCTCGTGCGGACGCGGCGCGGGCGCAACGGGGGCACGTTCGTCCACGCTCCGGCGGCGACGGCGCACGCGCGCCTGCTCGAGCGGCTCGCCGACCTGAGCGTCGACGACCTGCGCGACCTCGCCGACCATCGCGCCGCGATCGCGGGAGCGGCCGCGGCACTGGCCGCCGACCGGGCGTCCGGCGCCGACCTCGAGCGGCTCGCTGAGCACGTCGAGCGGCTCGCGCGCGCCGCCACGGACGCGGAGCGCCGCGCCGCCGACGCGCGGTTCCACGTCGAGATGGCCGCGACCACGCGATCGCTCCGGCTCACGCGGACCGAGATGGAGCTGCAGGCCGAGGCCGGCGCGCTGGTGTGGCTCGCGAGCGGCGAGGACGGCCGCGACCGCGCCCTCGCCGACCACCGCGCGGTGCTCGCCGCCGTGCAGGCGCGGGACGCCGCCCAGGCGCGCGGGCGGGTCGTCGCGCACGTCCGGGCGGAGATGGCCGCGGTGGTCGCGCTCCACCTGACTCGCGGCGCACCACCTGCGGGCGCCGCTCCGCCCGCTCGCTCATCCCGCCGCGCCATCAAGGCGCAGGCGGCCGCGGTGCTCGACCTCGTCCACGCGACGCTGGAGGACGTGTTCATCGACGTCGCCGACGTGCGCACCGCGGTGCACGGGCTGCCCGACCCGCCGTCCCGCGCCGCGCTCGGTCCGCTCCGCGAGCTCGTCCACGCGACACTCGCCCGGCGGCCGCTGCTCGCCGGCACCGGCATGGTCTTCGCGCCCGGCGTCCTCGCCGACGCCGCGCGCTGGCTCGAGTGGTGGCAGAGCACGCCGCCCGGCGCCCCGGTCTTCCTCGACGCGACCCTGGACCCGGCGGATCCCGACTTCTACGACTACGAGCGGGCGGAGTGGTTCACGACCCCGCGCGACACCGGCGAGCGCTGGATCGCGGGCCCGTTCCTCGACCACAGCGGCACGAACGAGCACATCCTCACGCTCACGCTCCCGGTGGTCCGGGACGGGGCGTTCCTCGGCGTGGCGGGCGCCGACATCACCGTCGGCGCGATCGAGGCGATCGGCGGCGCGGCGCTCGCGGCGCTCGTCGGCGAGGCCGCGCTCGTGAACCACCGCGGCCGGATCATCGCCACGAACACGCCGCGGCGACTCGTCGGCACGCTCTGGCCCGGCGCCGCGCGAGCGTGGCCTCCGGCGGGCGACGACTTGCTCATCCGCGATCCGCGGCTGCTCTGGAGCGTCGTGGTCGCGCGCTGACGTCGGCGAGGCGGGCGAGGAACGTCGGCCGCCGTTCAGCCGGCTCGGTGCCGGCGACGACCCCGCCGCCGTGGGCTGAGCTGCGCGGCCCTCACTTCACGCTGCTGCTGCTCGCCGCCAGGCGGGCGAGGTTCTCCGCCGCCATCGCGGTCGCCGCGGCGCGCGGGAGGATCGCGTCGCGCTCCGCGCGGTCGAGCAGCTCGCCGACGAGACGGCGCATCGTCGCCGCGACCTTGGCGAGCGCCGGGTCGCGCTCGGGCGGGACGTCGCCGTAGAGCGTCCACCACCACCAGGCGTTGGTGGCGAGGTTGGCGACGAAGTCGGGCACGACCACGATCCCGCGCTCGGCGAGCCGTGGCTCGGCCGCGGGCAGCGTCGGCGACGTTGGCGGCCTCGACGATCACGCGCGCGCGTACGCGAGCGACGTCGTCGACGCCGATCACGTAGGACATCGCGGCGGGAACGAGCAGCTCGGCGTCGAGCGCGAGCCAGTCGGCGCCGTCGCGCTGCTCGTCCTCGGGGCGGAGCGCGGCGCGGTCGATCGCGCCGTGGGCGTCGCGGGAGCGCAGCAGCCGCTCGACGTCGAGCCCGTCCGGGTTGGCGACGAGCCCGTCGCGGTCGGCGATGCCGACGACGCGCACGCCGGCGCGGGCCAGGTAGCGGGCGGTGGCGCCGCCCATCGAGCCGAAGCCCTGCACGACGGCGCGCGTGGCGCCGGGCGCGAGCGAGAGCCGCTCCAGCGCCGCGAGCGCCGCCTCGGCGACGCCGAAGCCTCCGACCATCTCGGCGAGCCCGATCCCGTCGACGTCCACGGCGAACGCGTCGCGGAGCCGCCGCAGGCCGTCGTCGGGGTCGTCGAGCCGCAGCAGCGCGGCGTCGATCGAGGAGCGCAGGCCGGCGTCGGCGAAGACCTCGTCGAGCGTGTCCTGGCGGACGCCGAAGTCCTCGCCGGTCGCCCAGTGGCGCTCGAGGAACGGGCGCATCGCCTCGACGTACCGGCGCAGCACGCCGGTCGCGTCCGGGTCGTAGGGGTCGCAGTCGATCCCGCCCTTCGCGCCCCCGAACGGCGTGTACCGGTCGCCGGGGTCGTACGCGACCGCCTCCTTGAGGCTCATCGCGCGCGCGAGGTCCGCGACCTCCTCCACGGTGCAGCCCGCGCGCATCCGCAGGCCGCCGCCGCTCGCGCCGTCGATCAGGCGGTCGATCACGAGGAACCCCGGACGACCCGTCACGGGGTCGTGCCAGGTGACCGTCATGTACGGCGGCTTGATCACGCCCGCGGTGCCTCCGGAACGGTGATGAGCGTCGGGCCGGTCCGCTCGAAGGCCTCGGCGATGGCGCCGGGGAGCGCGGCCGGCTCCGTGACCGCGGCGCCGGCGCAGCCGAGCGCGCGGGCGAGCGCGGGGAGGTCGGGCGGCGGGAGGTCGACGCCGACGGGCGCATAGCCGGCGTCCACCATCTCGTTGCGGATCTCCCCGTAGCCGTCGTTCACGAACACGACGACCGGGATCGGGAGGCCGAGCACGGCGGCGGACGCCAGCTCGGCGACCGTGAACATCAGCCCGCCGTCGCCCGACAGCGCGAGCACCTGCCGGTCGGGCGCGCCGAGCTTCGCGCCGAGCGCCGCGGGGACGGCGTAGCCGAGCGTGCCGAATCCGGTCGGGTAGAGGAACGAGCGGGGCCGCCGCACGGGGAATCCGCCGAGCGCGCCGAGGTAGCAGCACATCGCGCTGTCGCCGACCACGATCGCGTCGTCGCTCAGCGCGTCGCGGAGGACGGGGAGCCAGTCGAGCCACGGCGTCGCCTGGGCGCGGTGCTCGGCATCCAGCTGCGCGCGCACCCCGGCGAGCGTCGCCGGCGGTGCGTGGGTCGCGTCGCCCAGCGCGTCGACGAGCCACGCGAGCGCCGGCGCCGCGTCGCCGATCACCGCGACCGTGGCGGGATGGTTGGCGTGCGCCTGCAGCGGGTCGACGTCGACGCGGATGAGCGCGCCGGACACCGACGGCGGCGGTCCCCAGAGGTCCGACTCCCCCAGCTCGGTGCCGATCGCCAGCACGACGTCGCATCCCTCGAGCCACGCCCGGGCGGCGGGGAAGTTGAGCCTGGCGCCGAGCGAGAGCTCGTGGTCCTCCGGCAGGACGCCCTTGCCGTTCGCCGTGGTGATCACCGGCGCGCCGAGTCGCTCCGCCAGCTCGCGCAGCGCGTCCGGAGCGCCCGCGCTGCCCCCGCCGGCGACGATCCCCGGCCGCTCGGCGCCGCGCAGCAGCTCGAGGGCCGCGGCCAGCGCGGCCGGTGCCGGCGATGGCGCGCCGGCGTGCTGGGGCTCCGGCACCGTCGCCTCCGCGCGCTCGGCGAGCAGGTCGAGCGGCACCTCGATGTAGCGCGCCCGCGGGCGGGCGGTGCGGAACGCGGTGAACGCCGCCGCCAGCTCGCTCGCCAGCTCCGCGTGGCTCATCACCCGGACGCTGCGCTCGACCACGCCGCTCATCGCCCGCTGCTGGCTCGGCATCTCGTGCAGGTAGCCGCTCGACGCGGTCGGGTGCGCGCGCGGCATCCCGGGCGACACCACGAGCACCGGCACGGAGTCCGACTGCGCCTGGCCGGCCGCGGCCGCGATGTTCAGCAGCGCCGGGCCGGCCGTCGTGATCGCCACGCCGGGGCGGCCGGACGCGCGCGCGTAGCCGTCCGCGGCGTATCCCGCTCCCTGCTCGTGCCGCGGCGAGACGTGGCGGATCCCGTTCGGCTCCAGGTGCGCGTAGAGCTCGAGGTTGTGCGTGCCCGGGATCCCGAACACGAGCTCCACCCCGTGCGCCATCAGGCTGCGCACGACCAGCTCGCCACCGCTCAACGCCTCCGTCATGCGCGGCAACCTACAACAAATGATTACTGACTACAGAATCAGGAAGTGATACGTTCCCGCGGTGTTCGAGCTCACCCCTGAGCAGGAGGAGATCCAGCGCGTCTGCCGCGACTTCGCGGCGCGCGAGATCCGGCCGGCGGCCGCCGCGGTCGACGAGGCCGACACCGAGGTGCCGTGGGAGCTGTGGCACAAGGCCGCCGGCATCGGGCTGACGTCGTTCATGCTCCCGGAGGAGCTCGGCGGCGGCGGGCTGACCGACGCGTTCACCGGCTGCCTCGTGCAGGAGGAGCTCTGCCACGGCTGCTCGGGGATCGGCAACCTGATCACGTCGAACGGCTTCTTCGCCGAGCCGGTGCTCGCGCTCGGCACCGAGGAGCAGAAGGAGCGCTGGCTGCGGCCGCTCAGCGGGGAGCGCCCGCCGATGACGGCGCTCGCGACGACCGAGCCCGACTTCGGCTCCGACGCCGCGTCGATGCGCACGCGCGCCGAGCGGGTCGACGGCGGCTACGTGCTCGACGGGCAGAAGGCGTGGATCTCCAACGGCGGCGTCGCGCAGTCCTACGTCGTCTTCGCGACCGTCGCCCCCGGGACCGGCCACCGCGGCGTGACCGCGTTCCTGCTCGACCGCGACGACGAGGGCCTCTCGTTCGGCGAGCCGATGCGCAAGATGGGCCAGCGCGCGATCGTGAACACGGAGATGTTCCTGTCGGGCTGCTTCGTCGCCGACGACCGGCGGCTCGGCGGCGAAGGTGAGGGATTCCGCGGGCTGATGGAGACGTTCGACCGCTCGCGCGTGACGCTCGCCTCGGCCGCGACCGGCCTGGCGCGCGCGGCGACCGAGTACGCGACGGCGTACGCCAAGGAGCGCGTGCAGTTCGGGCGCCCGATCGCCGAGCACCAGGCGGTCGCGTTCCGGCTCGCCGACATGGCGCTGCGGGTCGACGCCTCGCGCCTGCTGGCGTGGCGCGCGGCGCGGATGGTCGATCGCGGCGAGCGCGCGACCACCGAGGCGGCGATGGCGAAGCTGCACGCGTCCGAGACCGCGATGTTCTGCACCTGGGGCGCGGTCCAGACGCTCGGCGGATGGGGCTACTCGCGCGAGTACCCGGTGGAGAAGTGGATGCGCGACGCGAAGCTCGAGGAGATCGAGGAGGGCACGTCAGACATCCAGCGCCTCGTCATCTCCCGCGGACTCCTCCGAACCTAAAGAGGGTCTGACCCCATTTATCTAAACGGGGTCAGACCCCGTTTAGGTTTGCGCGGATGTAGGCCTGGAAGTGCGCGATGAGCTGCTCGTCGTGCGCGAGGAGGCGGCCGTCCGGGACCAGGCCGCTTCCCGCGCCGGCTTGGGCGGCCTCGACGAGGGCCGTGTCCTCCGCGCCGACCTGGTCGTCGAACGCGAGGAAGTCCGCGATCCAGTCCTCCGGCGCGTCCGGCGCGAAGAAGTAGTCCAGGAAGCCGCGGCAGCGGTCCGGGGCGACGGGCCAGACCGGACCGATCGAGAGGTTCGGCGGGCCCGGCTCGACGTTGACCTTCAGCGACGGGAACAGCAGGTGGAACTGCGCCCGCGGGCTCCCGTCGCCGATGTCGAAGTCGGGGTGCGCGGGATTGAACTGGCTCGCGCGCGTCCCGCTCGCCTCGAGCTCGAGCCGGCGGTCGTCGATCACCGACACCAGCCCGGGATGGTTGAGCTGGCAGTGGTAGCACTCGAGGTAGTTCTCCAGCGCGATCTTCCAGTTCGCGCGGATCTCGTACTCGACCCGGTGGTGGAAGCGGAGCGCGCCGACGTCCAGGCCGTGCTCGGCGACCACTTCCGGGAGGTCGCCGAGCGTCTCCGCGAGCGGCGCGCGCGTCGGCGTCCGGGTTGACGAAGACGAACGGACCCCAGGTGCCGACCGCCATCGGCACGAGTCCGAGCCCGGTCGCGTCGAACGACGGATCGTCGCGCGTGCGCGGCGCCGCGCGCAGGCAGCCGTCGAGCCCGTACGTCCACGCGTGGTACGGGCACTGCAGCGTGCCCCGCTCGCCGGCGCCGCGCACGACGACCGCGCCCCGGTGACGGCACACGTTGGCGAACGCGCGCAGCACGTCGTCGCGATCGCGCGTGAGCACGACGGGCATGCCGGCGACGTGCGCGGCGGCGAACGAGCCCGGCGCGGTCAGCTCCGCGAGCCGGCCGGCGTACTGCCACGCGCGCCGGAAGATGCGGTCGCGCTCGAGCCGCGCGACCGCCGGGTCCTCGTACCACGACCAGGGGTTCGACCTCATCCGCCGTCCCGCGGGATCTCGTGCGACCAGCGCCGCGCGAAGCAGCGCACCGACCCCTCGTACGCGTCGAGCGACGTGGTGAGGAGGAAGCGCTCGCGATCGCACGTCATCTCACCCCGGACCACGACCCGCGTGCGCCAGTCCCCGCGCGCGAGGCCGACCTCCACCTCGGCCTCGACCGTCGCCGACAGCGGGTCGCCCTCGGTCAGCTTGTAGTGCACGACGTTGCGCTCGGCGAGCTCCGTGCCGCTCTCGGTGATCGTGTGGACATGGTCGATCCAGGGGAACTCGACGTCGACGCTGCCGGCGGCGAGGTCGCGATGGACGACGCGGCCGGTCGTCCCCTGCCGCGCGTACTCCTTGGTCAGCCCGGGCGCCGACTCGGGCGGCCCGAACGGCCGGAGCGCTCCGTCGAGCTCCGACGCGCCCCGCACCGGCAGCTCGAGCCGCCCCTCCCCCACCGTCAGCGTGACCGGCTCGGGCGACGGCCAGACCCACGGCCAGTACGCGGGCGAGACGGCGACCCGCAGCACATGGCCGGCAGGGACCGCGTACGCCGTCGACTGCATCGGCACCCGCACCGTCACGGGCTCGCCCGGCACGAGGGGGACGACCCGGTCGTGCCCTTCGCGATGGGTGAGGTTGAGCACGCCGCGGGCGATGAGCGAGGAGCTGCCGTCGGGGGCGACGTCGCAGAGGCGCACGGCGACGAACGCGACCGGCCGGTCGGCCGCCACCTCGAGCTCCACGGCGGCATGGCCGAGCAGCTCCGCCCGCTCCCCGAGCGGATCGAGGTCCCAGCAGATCGACGCGCCGTCCTCCGGCCGCTGGTCGCCGGCGCCGTCGGCAGGCCCGCCGTCGCCGCACCACACGCCCGCCTCGATCCCGGTGAGCTGCAGCGCGCGCATGCTGCGCGCCGGCCCCGCCAGCGGCAGCACCAGCGTCTCCACGTTGGCCGACGGCCACGCCGCGTCCGCGACCCAGCGCCCCGGCCGCTCGGCGCAGCCGGTCACGGGCCCGATCCGCTCCTGCATGTAGCTGACGAGCGCCGGCTCGTCGAAGAACCCGTTCTCCGCGCCCTTGAGCGCGTGGTCGAAGAACCGCACGCACTCCTGCAGGAAGCCGATCGCGGGACCGGGGGCGCCGGCCTCGGGGCCGGTGTGTCCCCACGGGCCGATCAGCCCGCGCACCGGCGCGCCGACGTGCTCCACCATCCGCAGCACCATGTCGCGGTAGCCGTCCGACCAGCCGCCGACGGCGAACACGGGACACGCGATGTCGGCATAGCGCTCGCAGGCCGAGCCCTGGCGCCAGTAGTCGTCGCGCCGCTGGTGGGAGAGCCACGTGGCGGCCCACGGCTCCATCCGCTCCACCCGCTCGCGCCACGCCTCGCGCCACCCCTCCCCCACGACGGCGGGGTCGGGCGGCTGGGCGACGTACGCGGCCATGCAGGTCGACCAGTGCACCATGTCGGTGGCCAGGACGCAGCCGCCGAAGTAGTGCACGTCGTCCGCGTAGCGGTCGTCGGACGCGTGGATCGGGACGATGGCGCGCAGCGCCGGCGGGTTGCGTGCGGCCGCCTGCAGCGCAGCGAAGCCGCCCCACGAGACGCCGATCATCCCGACCGTGCCGCTGCACCACGGCTGCTCGGCGAGCCACGCGATGACCTCGTCGACGTCGCGCGCCTCCTGGTCGGTGTACTCGTCGGCGATGAAGCCGTCGGCGTCGCCGCTGCCGCGCAGGTCGATCCGTACGCCCGCATAACCGTGCCCGGCGAAGTACCGGTTCCAGGCCGGGTCGCCCGCGGCGGTCCCGTCGCCCTTGCGGTAGGGCACGGCATCGAGGATCGCGGGCACCGGGTCGCGCTCGGCGTCGTCGGGCAGCCACATGCGTGCGGCGAGCCGGCAGCCGTCGGAGAGCGGGATCCACAGGTGCTCCACGGTCCGGACCGTGCGCGGGAAGTCGGTTCGGATCTGCACGCGGGTGGTTGACGCCGTCGGGAGGCGGCGCGTATTGTCACACATCCGACATGCGAAAGGAAGTTTCGCGGACTGAAACCTCGGTGGGCACCCTCGCGCGCGGACTCGACATCCTCGGGCTGTTCGCGCGGGCGGAGCCCGAGCTGACGCAGACCGAGATCTCGGAGGCGCTCGGCCTCCCGCTCCCGACCGTGCACCGGCTCACGGCGCTGCTCGCCGAGCGCGGTTACCTGGAGCGCGATCCGCGCACGCGGCGGTTCCGGCTCGGGCTCGAGGTCGCCCGCTTCATGCCGCCGCTGCTCTCCGGCCTCCGCCTCCCCGAGGTCGCCCGCGCGGACGTGATGCGGCTCGCCGCCGACACGGGCGAGACCGTCAACCTCGCGGTGCTGCAGGAGAGCGAGATCGTGTACCTGCTGAGCGAGTCCGGCGGGCGGCTGCTGAGCACGCAGACGCCGATCGGGCTGCGCCTGCCCGCGCACTGCACCGCGCTCGGGAAGTGCCTGCTCGCGCAGCTGCCGGAGGAGGCGGCGCGCGACGCCGCCGGACCCGAGCCGTACGAGCAGCGCACGCCGGCCACGGCGACGACGTGGGAGGCGCTGCGGGCGGCGCTGGTACGCATCCGCCGCGACGGCGTGGCGATCTCGTGGGAGGAGTACGAGATCGGGCTGGCGTCGATCGCCGTGCCCGTCGGCTGGCTGGACGGGCCCGGCAGCGCCGCGCTCAACGTGTCGCTCCCGACCTCGCGCGCGAACCGCGCGTTCCGCACGGAGCTCGTGAGCCGCCTGCGCGACATCGCCGCACGCGTCGAGGCCGGCCTGGCTGCCAATGGCCGTTGAGGCGGCGCCGATTCCCGGCCTCGCCGCCGAGGCCGACGCGTTCGCCGCCGCGCTCGCCGCCCGGGTCGCGGACGAGCCGCAGCTGCGGTGGCAGGGGATGCCGTCCGACGGCGACTCGCGCGTGGCCTACGCCGCGCTCGGCGAGGCGGGATGGATCGGGCTGCACTGGCCCGAGCGGCTCGGCGGCCGCGGCCTCTCCCCCCTCCACACGGTCGCCTGCGAGGAGCGCTTCGGCTACCACTGGCTCCCGCTCTCCGGCTACCTGCTGTCCGTCAAGACGATCGGCAACGCCATCGGGCGGTTCGCCGCCCCCGCGCTCCAGGAGCGGCTGCTGCCGGAGGTCGCGGCCGGCCGCCTCCTCTTCTGCCAGGGCTTCTCCGAGCCCGATGCCGGCTCCGACCTCGCCGCCCTGCACACCACCGCGCGCCACGCCGGCGACCGCTTCGTGGTCTCCGGCCGCAAGCTCTGGACGTCGAGCGCGGAGGTCGCCGACTGGATCTACCTCGCGGTGCGCACCGGGCCGCAGCCACGCCACCGCGGCCTCTCGGTGCTGGTCGCCCCGCTCGATTCGCCCGGCATCACGGTCTCGGCGCACGCCACGCTCGGCGGCGGGACGATCGGCGAGGTCGTGCTGGAGGACGTCGAGGTGCCGAGCGACCAGCTCGTCGGCGCGCTCGACGGCGGCTGGGCGGTGCTGATGGGCACGCTCGACCACGAGCGGGTGACGAGCGAGAAGGTCGGCGTCGTGCTCTGGCTGCTCGACCGGCTCGACGAGCTGGCCACGACGGGCGCCGACCGCGCGCGCCTGCTGCGGCTCCGCGGCGAGACGGAGGCCGCCCGGCTGCACGGCCGCCGCGCCGCGGCGCTGCTGGGCGACGGCGCGCCGGCGAGCGAGCAGAGCTCGATGGCGAAGCTCGCGGTGGCGGTGCTGATGCAGCGCGTCGCCGCGGCGGCGGTCGAGCTGCTCGGCCCCGCCGCGCTGCTCGAGGAGGGGACCACGACGCTCGCCGGGCGGATCGCCGCGTTCCACCGCGCGGCGGTCGCGACGACGATCTCCGGCGGCGCGGCCGAGGTGCAGCGCCGGCGTCATCGCACGGCGGGGGCTCGCGTGTCCGGCGTGACGCTGCCGCTCGCGGGCCTGCGGGTGCTCGAGTACGCGCAGTACGTCGCCGGCCCGTTCGCCGGGATGCTGCTCGCCGACCTCGGCGCCGACGTCGTCAAGGTCGAGCCGCCCACCGGCGACGCGTGGCGGCGCTACGAGCCGTTCGGCGACGGCGAGAGCCGGCACTTCTACGCGCTGAACCGCAACAAGCGCTCCGTGGTGCTCGACCTCAAGACCGACGCGGGCCTGCGCGCCAGCCGCGCGCTGCTCGCCCGCGCCGACGCGGTGCTCCACAACTTCCCGCCCGAGCGCGCGGCGCGCTACGGCCTGGACCGCGAGAGCGTGCGGGCGATCAACCCGCGCGCGGCGTGGTGCATGGTCTCGGCGCTCGGCAGCGAGGGGCCCGAGGCGGAGCTCACGGCGTACGACCTCGTCGCCCAGGCGCTCTCGGGCCTGCTGCTCGCCGACGCGCGACCCGGCGACGAGATCCCGCGCCGGGCGGGCGGGATCGCGATGGCGGACTTCACCGCCGGGCTGCTGGCGGCGATCTCGCTCCTCGCCGGCCTGGTCGGGCGCGGCGAGGACCGCGACGCGGCGCCCGGCGTCGAGGTGTCGCTGCTCGGCGCGGCGCTCGCGGTGCAGGCGCAGCGCTTCGTGTCGGTCGAGCCCGTGGACGGCGCCGGGCGGCGCGCGTCGGCGCAGGACCGCCTGGCCACGGCCGGCGACCTCGCCGCGCAGGGGGCGCGCGTGCACGCATCCGAGGAGCTCGAGCCGTACTACCGCGCGTACCGGGCCGCCGACGGCTTCTTCGTCCTCACGTGCCTGAACGAGGCGCAGCGGCGCACCACGCTGCGCCTGCTCGGTCTGGAGGACCCGTTCGTCGCCGACCCGCAGGCCCCGCCGGCGTCGGACTCCGAGCGCGCCGCGCGCGTGCGGCTGGTGCGGCGGTTCGAGGCGATCGTCGAGGACGAGCCCGCCGCGCACTGGATCCGCCGCCTGCGCGCCGCGGGGGTCCCGGCCGCCCAGGTGCGGACGCTCGACCAGCTCTACGAGGACCCGCAGGCGATGGCCAACGGGCTCGTGCAGGACGTGGACGCGCCGGCGGGCGACTCCGTCCGGCTGCTCGGCGGCGTCTTCAAGATCGACGGCGCGCCGGCCGGCGCGCGGCGCGGCGTGCCCGCGCTGGGCGAGCACACCGCCGAGGTCCTGCGCGCGATCGGGGTGGAGGCGGAGGTGGAAGTGGAATGAGCGAGGCGGCGGCGTTCGCCGAGGCCGTCGGCACCGCGGCGGATCGCACGCTCGCCGAACCGGAGCCGTGGCGGCCCGGCGCGGTGCAGGACGATCGCAGCCCGGCGCTCTCCGCCGCGCTCGCCGAGATGGGCTGGCTCGACCTCGCCGGCGACCCGGAGCTCCTCCCGCTCGCCGCGCCCGCCGCGCTCGAGCTCGGCCGCAGGCTCGCGCCGCTCAGCGAGCTCGACGCGCTGCTGGGCGGGAGCCCGCTCGCCGGCGACCTCGTCCGCTACGGCGCCGCGACGGCAGTCGATCGCGAGGGAGCGCTGTCCGCGATCGACCGCGCCGAGCCGGTCGCGTACGGCGATGCGCTCGGCGTCCACCGCGTGCTCGAGCGCCACGCGATCGGACGCGCGAGCGAGACGGGGCTCGCCGCCTGGACCGCCGCGACCACCGGCTACCTCGCCGGCCTCAGCGAGTGGGCGCTCGGCGTCGCGCTCGACCACGCGAAGGGGCGCAAGGCGTTCGGCGCCACGCTCGCCGCGCTCCCCCCGGTGCAGCAGCGCCTCGCCGACGCCGCGACCGCCGCGCGCGGCCTGCGCGCTGCTCGCCTACGACTCGCCGGGCCGCGCGGCGCTCGCGCACGCCGCGGCCGCGGCCGTGGAGGTCACCGCGGCCTGCCAGCAGGTCACCGGCGCGACCGGCTTCACGCTCGAGTTCCCGCTCCAGCGCGCCTATCGCCGCGCCCGGGCCGCCGGCCTCTGGGCCGGCGCGCTCACCGCACCGCCGCGCTGACCTCGCGCGACGCGAGCGCGAGCACGAGCTCGCGCGCGCGCTCGAGCGGCAGCTGCGGGTCGCCGGCGAGCACCCGCACGCCGGCGCCGTCGATCGCGGCGAGCAGGACGTCGGTCGTGGCGTCCACGTCGGCGACCTCGAACTCGCCCCGCGTCGCACCCTCCGCGATGACGCCCGCGAACCACTCGTGCAGCCGCGCGTACAGCTCGTGACAGACGTCTTGCAGCGCCGGATGGCGCACCGCGCGCAGCCACAGCTCGACCCACAGCACCCACTCGCGCTCGAGGCGCCCCGGCACCGGGAGGCAGTGCTCGATCATGCGCGCGAGCAGCCGGGAGGCGGACGATCCCGCGCCCGCGCGCAGCGACGTCCGCGAGACGGCCGCGCGGGCGTAGGAATGGCGCAGCGCCTCGCCCAGCAGGGCCTCGCGCGTCGCGAAGTGGTAGTGGACGAGCGCGGTCGAGACCCCCGCGGCGCGGGCGATCCTGGCCACCCGCACGTCGTCCATCCCCTGGCTCGAGATCAGCTCGCAGGCGACGTCGAGGATCCGCTCGCGGCCGCCGCCGGGGCGACCGCGCGGGCGGGCAGGGGTGGTCGTCGTCACCCGGCCGATGCTACGAGGCGGGGCAACTCTGCCGGCCCGCCCGTGTCAGACAGACCGACAGACGCAAGCGAAAGACCGATGGAGGTCTCGATGCTCCGCAAGCTCCGCCCCCGCATCACCTATGCGAACGTGGTCTCCACGATCGCGCTCGGACTCGCAATCGGCGGCGGCACCGCCTACGCCGCGACGAAGATCAGCACCAGCAACATCCGCTACCACGCGGTGACCGGCTCGAAGGTCGCGACCAACGCGGTGACCGCTTCGAAGGTCAAGAACAGCGCGCTCTCCGGCTCCGACCTCCGCGACAACTCCGTCACGGGGGCCGACATCCGCACCGGCACGCTGCTGGCGAACGACTTCGCCCCCAACCAGCTCCCCAAGGGGGACAAGGGCGATCCCGCCACGTCGATCTTCGGCGTCGTCAACGCGCTCGGCGGGCTGACGAACCAGAAGGGCGCTCACCGCGATCTCGGGCACCGGTCCGACGTACACGGTCACGGCCGGCCAGGACGTGAGCAAGTGCGCCGCGGTCACCACGCTCGTGGGCGGCGCGGCCGGGTCGGTGACGGCGGAGCCGACGCGCCGGCAACGCGCAGCAGATCACGTTCCAGACGTTCGGCGAGGCCGGGAACGCGAACCCGCGCGCGTTCCAGTTCGCCGTCTACTGCTAGCCGCCTGACCGATGCGGGGCGGGTTGGGTGCGCAGAGCGCGCTCAACTCGCCCCGCTTCGCTCGTCATGGCCGGCTGATGACGAACGTGCGGGCGCCGATGCGCTCGCCGTACTTCCGCTCCGACCGCGGCCCGAAGCCGGGCCAGACGTACCAGTGGTAGATGCCGTCGACGAGCCGGATCCGGCGGCCGTGGTATCGCCACGTCTTGCGCAGCTGGAACTGCGACCGGTGCGGCCAGGCGCTCAGGATCTTGCGGCCGCGCCGGAACAGCTGGACGTTGTAGTAGCGCGCGCCGCGGACGGGCGTCCAGCTCAGGAGCGGCGGGGCGATGACCAGGCCGCGCCTGTCCGGTGTGAGCAGATGCGGCCGTGGCGTGGCCACGAGGTCGCGGCTCGCCACGTTTCCGGCCGGATCGGACAGCGCCAGGCCGTAGCGGTACTGGCGCCCGTTCCGCACCTCCCGGTCGATGAAGCCCGTGCCCGGTCCTTCGTAGACGACGCTGCTCGGCGCGCCCTGCACGCCGGGCGTGCGGACGATCCTCGCCGTCGCCTCCCGTGGGCCAGCGCAGCCGCACGACCCGGTCCGCCGCAGTGACGGCCGCCGAAGCGAGGTCCGGCGGCGTCGCGTCGTAGCTCAGCGCGAACGTGCGCGACGCGGTGTTGCCGGCGACGTCGCGGCACGACGCCGCGAAGGTCGCGCTGAACGCGTCCGGGCCCCCGTATCCGGGTGCCAGGCAGGAGGCGACGCCGGACGTCGCATCGCTGCCGTGCGCGGTGAACTCCACGGGATGCGTGTACCAGCCGGCGTAGTCGGGTGGCCGAGCCGGGGCCGCGTCCGTGACGACCGGGGGCGTCCGGTCGAGCTTGATCGTGACCGTCACCGACGACGTCCCGCCCCCCGTGGCGCTGCAGCCCTGGGGATTGCCGGTCGTGTCGCGGTCGAGCGTGATGTCCTGGCAGCCACCCGTCGGCGTCCCGCCGGAGACCGTCCAGTCGACGAACACCGACGTCCTGAACCAGACGTCGGGGCCTTCGCACGTCGGCGTGCCGTTGCACTCCACGACGATCGACGGGGCCGCAGCCACCGCCGCGGGCACGCAGGCGCACGCGGCCGCGACGAGCAGCGCGACCAGGAGCCGGCGCACCGCTACGCCATCCCCGCTTCGCGGCGGACGCGGTCGACCACGCCCAGGCCGGCGAGCGCCAGGGCCAGGAGCGCGAGCGCCGCGGCGATCTGCGCCGCCTCGGGCGTCCGGTCAGCCGTCTGACCCACGGAGCTGACGACCGCGGTCGTGAAGCCCGGCACGTGCGACGGCATCGGGGTGCGACGAGCGGACGCCTCGCGCTCGTTCTTGGCGCGCCGGCGCTCTCGCCTGGCGGCCGCGCGGCGGCTCGCCGACCGCTCGCGCCGGCTCGCGGACGTGCCGTCTCCGGAGCGCGGGCTCGCCGGCTGCTCGCCGGGTGGTGGCGGGCGGCGCTGCCGGCGGCGCCGTCGCGGGCGGGGTCGACCGCAGCGACGGGGCCGGCGTGGACGGGCGCAAGGGGGCCGAAGCGCTGGGGGCGGGCGCCGTGGGCGCGGGCCGCGCCGGCGGGGCTGCCCCGCTTTCGGGAGCGGCGTCCGGCTGAGGATCTGCCGCGGTGGGCGCCGGGTCGGGGTCCTGCCCGGCCGCCCGGGCCGCAGGCATTCCCGCCAGTGCCAGGACCAGCGCACCGAAGAGAAGCCATCTACTGCGTTGCCTACGAAACATCGGAGTCCGGTTCGTCGGTCGTAAGTGCCGACCGTAGTCGGCGCGGAGCCATCAGGTCAACCGGGCACCGCCGGCCCTCCCCGGGTCGGGGAGGGCCGGCGGCCCGTGGACATTCGGATCAGGACTGTGTCTGGGTCGCCTCCTGGTTGAGCTTGTTGAGGTTCGCGGCGAGCGAGAACGCCAGCGCCGCGTTGGTCTGCGTCACGGAGCCGGAGTTCCCGGCGCTGCCGATGCGGACCGGGCTGTTGTCGTTCGAGGCCCAGAGCTGGAACGCGTTCGCCGAGGCGTCCGCGTCCTGCTTGTTCCACGCCGACTGGCCGACGGCCTGGGTCCCGCCACCGCTGCACCCGCAGCCGTGGTCGTCGTCCTTCTTGCCGTAGCCGCCCTTGTCGCCGTAGCCGCCCATGTCGCCGTACCCGGCCTTCGGGTCGTACCCGGCGTCCTTCATGCCGGGGCCGCCGCCCTGGGTCTGGGTCACCGACTGGTCGGTGATGTTGGCGTTGAGCGCAATGCCCAGCGCGCCGGCGAGGTTCGTCTGCGTGACGTCGCCGCCCGAGCCGCCCTCGTGCTCATCCTTGCAGCCACATTCGTGCTTCTTATCGTGGCCGTCGCCGATGCTCACGGGGGTGTTGCTGTTGGACGGCTTGAGCTGGAACGCGTTGGCGTCCGCCGTCGCGTCCTGCTTGTTCCACGCCGACTGGCCCACGGCCTGGAGACCGCCACCGCTGCACTTGCAGCTGTCGCCGCCCTGGGTCTGGGTCACCGACTGATCGGTGATGTTGGCGTTGAGCGCGACGCCCAGCGCCCCGGCGAGGTTCGTCTGCGTGACGTCCCCGCCCGAGCCGCCCTCGTGCTCATCCTTGCAGCCACATTCGTGCTTCTTGTCGTGGCCGTCGCCGATGCTCACAGGCGCGTTGCTGTTGGACGGCTTGAGCTGGAACGCGTTGGCGTCCGCCGTCGCGCCCTGCTTGCTGCCGGCTTCCTGCCCGACGGCCTGCACTCCGCCCCCGCCGGCCTGCGACTGGGTGGTGGACTGGCTCGTCAGGTTGAGGTTCCCCGCCACCGCGGCGGCGAGCGCCGCGTTGGTCTGGGTCACCGAGCCGCCGTTCCCCGGGCTGCCGATGCGGACCGGGGTGTTCGAGTTCGACGGCTTGATCTGGTACGCGTTCGCTTCCGCGTCGGCGTACTGGTCGTTGTAGGCGAACTGGCCGACCGCCTGCACCGGGGTGCCGCTGCACTTGCAGCTGTCGCCGCCCTGGGACTGGGTGACCGACTGGTCCGTCTGGTTCGCGTTGAACGCGATGCCGAGCGCCCCAGCCAGGTTGGTCTGGGTCACATCGCCATCGTCGCCGGGGCTGTGGATCCGCACCGACGTGTTGTCGTTCGACGGCTTGTACTGGACCGCGTTCGCGTCCGACGTGGCGGACTGCTTGTTGCCGGCTTCCTGGCCGACGGCCTGGACGCCGCCGCCGCCATGGCACTTGCAGCCATCAGCGGACTGCGACTGGTCGGCGGACTGGTCCGTCTGGTTGACGTTCCCGGCCAGCGCGCCGGCGAGCGCCGCGTTGGTCTGGGTCACGTCGCCGCCGTTGCCTTCGCTGCCGATGCGAACCGAGATGTTGCTGTTCGACGGCTTGATCTGCGTGGCGTCCGCATCCGCGTCGGCGGACTGCTTGCTGTCGGCCGACTGGCCGACGGCCTGCGTTCCACCGCCGCCGCCGCACTTGCAGCTGTCGCCGCTCTGGGACTGATCGGCGTTCTGCGTCGTGCTGTTGGCGTTGCCTGCCGCCGCGCCCGCGAGCGCCGCGTTGGTCTGCGTGACGTCACCGTCGTCGCCCGGGCTCTTGATGCGCACCGAGATGTTCTCGTTCGACGGCTTGATCTGCGTGGCGTCCGCCGCGGCGGTCGCCGACTGATCGTTCGTGGCATCCTGGCCGACCGCCTGCGTGCCTGCCCCGGACTGATCCTGGGACGCGGACTGGTCGGTGGAGTTCGCGTTGCCGGCGAGGGCCAGTGCGCCGGCTGCGTTGGTCTGCGTTCACGTCGCCGCTGTCGCCCGGGCTGAAGATCCGGACGTCGACGTTGTTGTTGCTGGGTGCGACCTGCGTCGCGTTCGCGTTCGAGCTCGCCGATTGCTGGCTGGAGGCGTCCTGCCCCACAGCCTGCATCGGCTCGCCGGCCGCCGCCGTTCCCGCTCCCAGGGCCAGCAGGAGCAGGAGGGCAGCAAGCACCGCGAGGACATGCGTTCTCATGTGCTTCTCCTGTCGAATGGTTGACGGGTCAGTTGCGCCGAGATTCCGTCCGGCGCGCCGTTGTGATCCGTCGCCGGCGTCAGCCGGGCCGTTCGAGCCTCGAGGCGCGCAGCAGCAGCCGCGGCAGGCCCGCGACTTGGAGCAGCGCACCCGCGAGGAAGCAGATGAGCAAGCAGATGACCGTGGTGAGCACGGCGGGTCCGGCACCCGCGCCCGCTGCCGCCGCCGCGCCCGCGGCGGCGGCAATGGGTGCGCCGATTGGCGCCAGCGGCGCCGATATCGCGCCGGGGCGGCGGGTGGTATCACGGCCGCGACGCCGCGCTGCAGCGCGGTCCACGGGAGGTTGGGCGGCCGCGGGAGCCGACGCGGCGGCCCGGGCCGGAGCGATGGGTCGCGGCGCCGCGGGCGCCTGCCCGAACGCCGCGTGCGCGGCGACGGCGTGCTTCGCGGCGCCGCGGTCGCGGCTCGGGGGAGCCGGCTCGCCGGGATCCGGCTGCGGGATGATGTCGAGCGGATCGAGACCGGTCACGCCGATGGGGGCCCAGTCGCGGATCAGCGAGCCGAGGCCGGGGACGAAGGCGATCGGATCGAGCGCGCCGTCCGCGAAGGCCAGGTTCGGCATCGCGCCCATCGACGGGAGGTCGTCGAGCGCCGGCATGTCGAAGTCGGGCAGCGCGGACATGCCCGGGAGCGCCGCGATGGCCGGCAGCATGCCCGTCCCGGCGGCGGGACCGGCCCGGCGCCGGCATCTGGGCGACGGCGGGCATGGAGGCGCCGGCCGGCAGCGCGCCGGAGCCCTGCTCCTGGCCGCCCGGCACCGCGCCGACGCCGGGCGCCTCCCCCGCCCCGCACGTCCAGTTCCAGTTCCAGGTCCATGTCGCCACCCCGGTCGGCGGCGCCGCGTTGGCCGCCTGCCCGGGATCGCATCCGGGCGCCCCGGTCCAGGTCCAGTTCCAGATCCACGTCGTCGGCGCCGGCGTCGAGCCGCTCGGCGCAGGAGGCGACCGCGCCGCCACCTCCGGCGGTCTGCGTCACCGGCGCGTTGTCGCCCGGGCTGAAGATCCGGATGGAGACGTTGACGTTGCTCGGGGGCGCGTCCGGCACGGCGGCTCCGAGGGGCGGCGGCGCGACGACCGCCGGCACGTCGATCGGGAGCTCGTCCGCCACGTCGGCGGCCAGGTCGTCCGGCTCCGCGTGCGGGCGCGCGGGCGCGTGGTCGGCGGCGTGCGGCGGCTCCGCGGGAGCGGGCTCGGGCTGGGCGACCGGGGGCTCGGGGACGACGGGCAGCTCGGCAGCCGTCGCACCATTTTCCGACACACCTTCACTGTTACCAGTTGCATTTTCCGGGTGATACTGCGGCGCCGCGGCCGGCTCCGGCGCGGGCGGCGCCGCGGGGGCCGCCGGAACGACCGGCGCCGGCGGCTCGACCGGGGCCGCCGCAGCGGCCACGGTGTCGACGGCGGCGGCCACGTCGGGCATCTGATACTGCGGTGATATCGCGTCGTCAAGCGGAATCCCGGCATCCGCGGCGGCGGGCGAAGCGGTCGCGCCGAGCGCGAGCGTCGCGAGCAGGGCCACCACCGGGGCGGTGGCCTGCGTCCGTGCGGAGATGAGCGTCCGGGTCATGTCCTGAGTGCGGGGAGCGGCAGAGATCCGTCGCGAGGGAACTACCACGATCGACCAGTCTTGAGCCATAAAGAGTTGCATTTCGCGAATTACAGTGAGAGCGTCCGTAGGCGATGACGACGCTCGCCCGCGACCGCCTGATCGAGGAGCACCTGCCGCTGGTTCGCGCGCTCGCCCGCCGGTACGTCTGGCGGGGCGAGCCCCTCGACGATCTGATCCAGGTCGGCTGCATCGGCCTCATCCACGCCGTGGACCGCTACGACGCGGGACGCGGCCCCTTCGAGGCGTACGCGGTGCCCACGATCACGGGCGAGATCCGGCGTCACCTGCGCGACCGGTCGACGGTGATGCGCGTCCCCCCGGGCGCCGCGGTGGCCGTGCGGATCGAGCCGCTGGAGGACGGGGACGGTCCGCCCGCGGACCCGATCGCCGGCGTGATCGACCGGCTCGCGGTGATGGCCGCCCTGCGGACGCTGCCGCTGCACGAGCGCCGGATCGTGCTCCTCGGCTTCTACGGCGAGCGCGCGCAGCGACGGATCGCGGACGACGTCGGGCTCTCCCAGATCCACGTGTCGCGCCTCATGCGCCGCGCGCTCGATCGGCTGCGCCCGGCGCTGGAGGACGGGATCCCGGTTGCCGGTCCGGCCCCGGAGGCGTAGATTCGCGGCGTGACGCGACAGCCGGCAGGGGACGCGACGGAGCAGCGTCCCGAAGACACCTATCCGATCGTCCTCGCCCGCTCGGACAACGGCGACGGCCCCGGCTGGATCGCCACCGTCGAGGAACTGCCGGGCTGCGTGGCGCACGGCGAGACGCCCGAGACCGCCGCCGCCGGCATGAACGACGCGGTGGACCGGTGGGTCCGCGACGCGCGCGCCGCGGGGCGCGAGGTGCCGCCGCCCGGCGCCGCCGCCGCGCACAGCGGCAAGCTGCTGGTGCGGATGCCGCGCAGCCTGCACGCCGAGCTCGTCCGCGCGTCCGACCGCGAGGGCACCAGCCTGAACGCCTACATCGTCGCCGCGCTCTCCGCGTCGGTCGCGTGGCGCCGTCCCGGCGGCGCAGACCAAGAGGCCGGCCGGCCGGCGGCGAGCGGCCTGACGCTGGCGCTGAAGGCCAACCTCGTCGTGCTCGGGCTCGCCGCGGTCGTCGCGATCGCGCTGCTGATCACCGCATGGGCGTCCTGACGCGGGCCGGACTGCTCGCCGCGCTGGTGCTCGCCTGCCTGCCCGCGGGCGCGGCGGCCGATCCCTTCATCCCGCCTCCCGGCAAGGTCTGGAACGGGCTCACCGCCGGCTTCGACAGCCGGCGACTTCGAGTCGCGCACGGGCAAGCACCCGGCGATCTGGCAGCACTTCATCGCCTGGGGCGGCAACTACCAGTACACGATCGACGAACTCGCGCAACGCCGAGACGCGGCTGATGTACCACCTGAGCACGTCGAAGGGCCAGAACCTGCCCGAGCGCTTCAGCCCCGGCGAGATCGCGCGTGGGGCCGGGGACAGCTTCCTGGTCGGGCTCACGCGCGACATCGCGGCCAACGGCACGCCGGCGTACATGCGGCTGATGGGCGAGATGAACAACTGCAACAACCCGTACGCGGCCTACAGCTGCGGGGGAGGGAAGCGCGACCGCGACCACTCCGCGGCGACGTTCAAGCTGGCGTGGAAGCGCGTCTACCTGATCATGCACGGCGGCGACGTCGCGGCGATCAACGCCGCCCTGAGCCGGCTCGGGCTCCCCGCCGTCCAGGCCGGCGCGCAGACGCTGCCGATACCGCAGATCGCGTTCGTGTGGGCGCCGATGACCGGCGGCGCGCCCGGCATCGCGGCGCTGCGGCCGGGGGTCTACTGGCCCGGCTCGAAGTGGGTCGACTGGGTGGGCACGAGCTTCTACTCGCGCTTCCCCAACTTCACCGGCCTCGACCGCTTCTACAAGGACTTCGCGGTCGGGAAGCGCAAGCCGTTCGCCATCGCCGAGTGGGCGATCTGGGGCTCGGACGCGCCCGGCTTCGCCGACCGGCTGTTCGACTGGATCGGCAGTCACCGGCTCGTGCGGATGGTGCAGTACAACCAGGGCAGCCAGTCCGGCGGGATCTTCCGGCTGGGCCGGTACCCGGCATCGGCCAGGGTCGTCCGCAACCGGCTCGCCAACCCGCGGTACCTCGGCTTCGCCCCCGAGCAGCGCTAGCCGGACCGGCGCGCGTGGTCGCGCGGGATGACTCGGGCCGGGGGCGGCGCCCAGCTCCGCTTAAGTTCCGGGGATTGCACCGGTGCATCCGGCGCACGGCCTGGACGAGGATCGCCTGGGCATGGGATCCCAGCCCGCGACCTCCGACCACGAGACCACCCCGCCCGCGCCCGCCCCGGCGCCCGGTCAGGCCCTTGCGGGTCCGCGCGCCGAGCGTCTGCTGGCGCTCCAGCGCAATGCGGGCAATCGCGCGGTCGGCCGGATGCTCGCGCGCTGGACCGCGCCGCCGGTGCCGGATGCCGACGACGTCGCGAAGGAGGCCGCGAAGACCGCCATCGAGACGTTCCGCTCGATGGGCGAGGGGACCGAGGAGGAGGTCAAGGAGCGCGCGCTCAGCCATGCGTGGCAGGTGAGCTGGGCGATGACCGGCAAGTCCACCGGACAAGGCGCGGCGCGCAGCGCGCAGGGGACGTGGGCGTGGATCACCGGGGACGAGAGCTACAAGCCGGCGCGCGTGCAGAGCACGCTCGGCGGCGCGTACCTGCGCATGTACCTCGCGGGGCAGGTGGACCCGGACACGGTCACCGCCGCCGGGGAGGAGATGGCCGCCTCGCCCGAGCTCGAGAAGCTGCGGGCGGGTATCCACGCGCAGCTCGCCACGCTCAAGCCGAGCCGGCGACCGCGCCGCGGCGGAGCAGCAGATCCAGAAGGCGGCGCAGGCGTACCTGGACCGCCGCATGAAGTACGGCGGCCTCGCGTTCCGCTACGAGCTCAACGCGGTCATCGGCGGCGTCGGCAGCGTGGAGGTCACGAAGGTCGACGCCATCGTCCACTCCGCCGGCGGCCAGACCCAGGTCTGGTACGCGCTGCACCTCACGTTCCACGACACGTACGACTTCGACAACACGCGCAGCGGCGTCTACGACCTCTACCGCAAGCGGCTCGCGAAGCTGCTGGCCGACGGCCGCTACCCGGATTTCTGGGAGGCCCACGGCCGGGAGACGCTCGGCCTGGGCGGCACGACGGGGCTCGACGCGGCGGCGCTGTTCGCGTCCTTCATGTACGCGATAGAGCAGGTGGGCTGGACCCCCGGCCCGCTGCCCTGGCAGGTGACGGTGCCGGTGACCGGCACGATCCCCTGAGGAGCGCCGGGCTAGCCCCCGGCGACGTCGCGGCGCCCGAACACCGCGCGCGGCGGCGATCAGGCACGGCGCCGCGTAGAGCAGCGACACCCACGCCGCGTGCCAGATCGGCGCCCAGTCGATCGGGTCGCGCAGCAGGCCCTGCCAGGCGTCGAACTGCTCGGGCAGCATGTACGGCCGCACCGCCTCGGTGCCGGGGATGCCGGCCACGATCTGCATCAGCACGACGATCAGCAGCGTCCCCACCACCGCGGCGGCGCTGTTGCGCGCGACGGTGGAGAGGAGCACGGCGATGCTCACCACCGTGATCAGCGGCATCAGGTACGCGACGATCGCGCCGGCGATCAGCCCGAGCGCCCGCGGGACGCGCGATCTCCGTGCCCGACAGCGACGTCAGCGGATGCAGCCCCCACGCCGCGACGCCGGCCGCGACCGCGACGAGCGCGAACAGCGCGAGCGCGACGAGGCCGTAGGTGATCGCGGCGAGCGCCTTCGCGCCGAACAGCGGCCCGCGGTCGACCGACCGCGTGAGGATCGTCTTGAGCGTCCCGTGGTGGTCCTCCGTCGCGACGATGTCGCCCGCGACCAGCGCGGCGGCGAGCGGGAAGAGGAACGCGGAGCCGAAGAACAGCAGCACGAGCGGCGTGGCGAGGCCGGTCTCGCTCACGCGCCCGAACAGCGCGCCCTCGACCTCGCCGCCGTCGATCACGACGGTGACGGTGAAGATCAGCGGCAGCAGCGCCATCCCGGCGAGCCCGAGGTACGTGCGCTTCTGGGCGGCGAGCTTGCGCAGCTCCCAGCGGTACGCGACGGCGATCCCCGGCCGGCTCATGCGCGCGCTGCGGCCGATGGGGTCAGGCCCGTTGCGTTGCGCGGCGTCGTCCGGTCCGCGCCCTCGGTCAGGTCGAAGAACAGGTCCTCGAGGGTCGCGGTGCGCGGGACGAGCGCGAGGATGCCGATGCCCGCCTCGACGAGCGCGACCGAGAGCCGGCCGGCGTCCTCCTCCGACGCCCGCAGCGCGATCCCCTCGGCCTCGATTGCGACGTCGTCGACGCCCGGCTGCGCGCGGCACACCCGCGCGGCGAGCGGATCGTCGGTCGTCCGGAGCCGGTAGCCGCCGCCGGCCGCGGCGCGCAGCTCGTCCAGCGCGCCCTCGTACGCGACGGCGCCCGAGCGCACGATCGCGACCCGGTCGCACAGCTCCTCGACCTCGGCGAGCTGGTGGCTGGAGAGCAGCACGGTCATGCCGCTCGCCGGCCAGCCGCCGGATCAGCGCGCGCATGTCGCGCATCCCGGCCGGGTCCAGGCCGGTCGCGGGCTCGTCGAGGATCAGCAGGCGCGGGGCGCGCAGCAGCGCCGCGGCGATCCCGAGCCGCTGGCGCATCCCGTGCGAGTACCCGCCGACCTTGTGGCGCGCGCGGTCGGCGAGGTCGACGGTGTCGAGCGCGGCGTCGATCCGCCGGCGCGCGTCGCCGCCGTCGTAGCGCGGCCATCATCTCGAGGTTCTTGCGGCCGCTGAGGTACGGGTAGAAGCGCGGCGCCTCGACGAAGCCGGCGACGCCCGCCAGCGCCCGCGCGCCCTCGGCGAGCGGGTCGCGACCGAACAGGCGCACGCTGCCGGCGTCGGGGCGGATGAGGCCGAGCAGCATGCGCATCGAGGTCGTCTTGCCGGCGCCGTTCGGCCCGAGGTATCCGTAGACGTCGCCGGCCCGGACGGTGAGGTCGACGCGGTCGACGGCGAGCACGTCGCCGTACCGCTTGACGAGGCCCCGCGCCATGATGGGCGGGGCCTCGCCGTGGGATCGGCCCGGTCACAGCGCCCGCGCCGCCGCCTCGGCCGCGGCCGGCGGGACGGAGCCGATGATCGTGTAGGCGACGCCGTCGCGCTCGAACTGGACGAGCGTGCCGAGCGCCGTGGCCAGCTCGTAGCCGGTGGCGCCGTCGATCGACAGCTCCTGCAGCCCCGGCGCGCCGCCGGCGTGCATCCCGCCGCGTCCCGCCGGCCGGCGCCTGGATGACCATCAGGGCGCCGAGCCCCTTGCCGTACGTGACGAGCGCGCCGGTCTCGCCGTCGCTGCGGATCGTGCGGACCGACCGCCGCGGGAGTCCGGCCACCGCGGTGGGCGCGGCGAGCGGGAACGAGAGCTGCTTCTGCACCGTCTCGGCCGCGGCCCGCTTGCCCATCGGCGCGCCGGCGTGGCCGGGAGCGGCGCCGCCGATCTCCACGACCCGGGCGTCGTCGGGCCGCCGGACCGCCACGTCGCGCTCGGCGACGGCGCCGAACCGGACCTCGGTGGCCTTCAGCTCGAGCACCGGCTCCCGCTCGCCCTGGGCGTACACCGCGGCCCGCAGCGGGATCGCCGTGCGCCGCGTCCCACGCGAGCTCGGCGGCGCCGACCAGGCCGCCGTCGTGGCGCGGAGCGATGCGGACCGTGTAGGCGGCCTTCCCGGCCACGGTGCCGGGCTCGGCACCGCTGAGCGCGAAGCCGCGCGCGAGCCGGCCCAGCGACGCCTGGATGCCGGCGGCGCCCGGCGCCCCGCCGTCCTCCCCGCGCCCGACCTCCGGGACGGTGGCGGAGTACACGGTGTTGGAGGCGGGGTCGTACAGCGCTGAGGCGGTCGCCGTCGAGCTGGACCTGGGCATCGCCGGCGGGCGACTGCAGCTCCAGCCGCGCACGGCCGTCGCGGGCCACCCAGAAGCGCCCTTCGGCGCCCGAGAGCAAGCGGGTTGTCGCCCGCCGCGCGGCAGCGCGGCGGAGTCGACGAGGCGGTTGTGGAACTCGATCCGGCCGCTCACGCCCGCGGGCGCAGGCGCGGCGAGCGCGTCCTGGACCGCCTGGGCCAGCGGCTTGGCCGGCGGAGGAGCCTCGGCCTCCGAGCGCGAGGCGATGGCGACGGCGGCGCCCGCGAGCACGAGCACGACCGCCGTCGCGTGGATGAGGATTCTGGGGAGGGAGCGCGTCATGTGGCCACCGTACGGGCGGGCTTTGAGAGTTCCCTGACAAGCGGGAGCACGAGCGCGACGGTCGCGCCGTCGATCTCGAGGCGCCCGCCGTGGCGCGCCGCGGTCGCGGCGACGATCGCGAGCCCGAGCCCGGAGCCCGGCCGCCCGCCGCTGGTCGCCTCCGGACCGCGCCAGAAGCGCCGTGGCGCCGTCGCGGCCTGCTCGGCCGGGATCCCGGTCCCGTCGTCGGACACGGCGAGCACCGCGTCGTCGCCGCGCCGCGCCAGCGAGACGCGGACCTCGCCGTCCACCGGGCCGTGCACGCACGCGTTCTCGACGAGGTTGCGCAGCGCCCGCTCGAGCGGGCCGGCCTGGCCGCGCACGGTGAGCGGCGCCGTCTCGGTGACCACGACTCCCGGCTGGGAGACGCGCGGGTCGGCGTCGTCGAGCGCCGCCAGCAGCGGGCTCTCGTCGAGCGCCCGCTCCGGCGCCGCGACGACGGCCGCGACCACCGTCTCGAGGTCCACCTCCCCGCCGGGCAGCTCCGCGCCGGCCTCGCGCTCGAGCGCGAGCAGGTCGTCGACCAGGCGGGAGAGGCGCTCGGCGTCGGCCTCGAGCTCCGCGAGCAGCTCGGCGTCCGCGCCGTGCCGGCGGGCGTACGCCGCGTTCCCGCGCAGCGACGTCACCGGCGTGCGCAGCTCGTGCGACGCGTCGGCCAGCAGCCGGCGCTCGGACTCGCGCGCGCGGTCGAGCGCGTCGAGCATGCGGTTGAGCGCGCCCGACAGCTCGCCGAGCTCGTCGCGCGTCGCGGCCGCGGGCAGCCGCTGCCCCACGTCCGGCGCCTCGCTGATCGCGCGCGCGCCGTGGGCGAGACGCCGCAGCGGCCGCAGCCCGCCCGCGGTCAGCGCGGTCGCCAGCAGGCCGCCGAGCACCGCCGCCGCGAGCGCCGCGAGCGCGATCGCCTCGCGCAGCCGGCCGAAGATGTCGTCGATGTCGCCCATCGACGACGCGACCACGACGGTACCGCCGCCGGCCGCGCCGCCGGTGTCCGCGAGCGGCGCGGCGTACAGCCGGATCGGATCGTCGCCCAGCCGGGCGTCGGCGTAGCCGGCGCGCTCGCCGCGCAGCGCCCGCTCGCGCACCGCGGCGGCGGGCAGCAGCCGGCCGCGCAGCGAGTCGGTGCGGGCGACGATCCGGTCGTCGCGGTCGCGCACCTCGACCCACAGCTGGCGCCCGCCCGAGCCGAGGTCGAGCGCGCCGCGCGCCTCGAGCAGGGCGGGCGTGACCGCGGCGAGCTGCGCGACGTCGACCGCGCGCCGCCGCAGGTCGCCGTCCACCGTGCTGCGGAGCTGGTGCTCGACGACCAGCGTCGCCGCGATGCCGAGCACCGCGAGCGCGACGAGGATCGCGGCGGCGGACGCCCCGGCCAGGCGCGCGCGGAGCGACCAGCGCGTCATGCCCGGACGGTGAAGCCCGCGCCGCGGACCGTCTGGATGACGACGGGATCGCCGAGCTTGCGGCGCAGGTAGCCGACGTAGCGGTCGACGACGTTCTCGGTGGCCTCGCCGTCCCAGACCTCGTCGAGCGCGCGCTCGCGCGTGACCACGGTGCGCGGCGCGGCGCGCAGGAGCAGCTCCAGCAGCGCGGACTCGCGCGCGGTGAGCGGGATCTCGCGCCCGTCGCGCGTCGCCACGCGCGCGTCGGGGTCGAGCGCGATGCCAGCGCGGGCGGGCAGCGGGGCGATCGAGGTGGCCGGGCCGCGGCGCCCGAGCGCGCGGACGCGGGCCAGCAGCTCGGGCGTGGCGAACGGCTTGACCAGGTAGTCGTCGGCGCCGGCGTCGAGCCCGGCCACCCGGTCCTCGACGGTGTCGCGCGCGGTGAGCAGCAGCACCGGCACGCCGACGCCCTTCTGGCGCAGTCGCCGGCAGACCTGCAGCCCGTCGAGCCCGGGCATCGCGACGTCGAGCACCACGAGGTCGGGCATCGAGCGCTCGACGGCCGCGAGCGCGGCCCCGCCGTCGGGCGCCGCGACGGTCTCGTAGCCCTCCGCGGCGAGGGTGCGGACCAGCATTCGCAGGACAGGCGGGTCGTCGTCGACGATCAGGATGCGGTCGGCCATCCGTCGTTCGAATCGTAGGCGGGCGACCTTGAGAGATCCCTGAACGTGGCTCAGCGCGCGTCGAGCGTCTCGGCGATCACGCGCCGGTACGTCGGCGTCGCGGCCTCGAGCCGGGCGCGGCCGGTCTCCGACAGCGAGGCGAAGATCCCGCGGCGGTCGTCGTCGCACATCGCGCGGCAGGCCAGGCCCTCGTCCTCGAGTCGCGCCACGACGCGCGAGACCGTGCTCTGCGTGGCGTGGACGGCCTCGGCCAGCTCCTGCATCCGGGCCTTGCCGAGCGGACACTCCCCGAGCCGGTCGAGCACCTCGTACTCGATCGTCGAGAGGTCGTGCTCGCGCCGCAGCTCGTGCTCAAGAGCGGCCTGCACGGCCGCGTGGGCGGCGTTCAGCGCACGCCAGGAGCCGACCGGATCCGATGAAGCCTGTACGTCCGTCACGGCGCGCATTTTATCGAGTCCATGCGTCAGAATCAATGTTGACTGCAATATATGCAATTGCATATACTGCCGCGTCATGCACGTCCCCTCCCCATCAGCGGACTCCCCTGCCTTCGATCGGCGGTTGTGGATCACGCTCCTCGTTCTCTGCGGCGTCCTGTTCCTCGACGGGCTCGACGTCTCCATGGTCGGCGTTGCCCTCCCCAGCATCGAGTCCGACCTCGATCTCTCCACCTCGACCCTGCAGTGGGTGGTCAGCGGCTACGTGCTCGGCTACGGCGGCCTGCTGCTGCTCGGCGGGCGCACCGCCGACCTCCTCGGCCGCAAGCGCGTGCTGGTGATCGCGCTCGTGGTCTTCGCGCTCGCGTCGCTGCTCGGCGCGCTGGTCGACAGCGGTCCGCTGCTGATCGCGGCGCGCTTCATCAAGGGCGCGGCCGCCGGCTTCACCGCGCCGGCGGGCCTGTCGATCATCACGACGACCTTCCCCGAGGGTCCGCTGCGCAACCGCGCGCTCGGCATCTACACGGCCACCGGGGCGAGCGGGTTCTCGCTCGGCCTCGTGCTCGGCGGGCTGCTCACCACGGCCGGCTGGCGCTGGACCTTCCTGCTCCCGTTCCCCATCGCCGCCGTGCTGGCCGTGGTGGCCGCACGCGTGCTCCGGCCCGATCCGCCGCGGGTGAGCGAGGGCCGCTTCGACATCGCCGGCGCCGTCTCGGTCACCGGCGCGATGCTCGCGCTCGTGTTCGGCGTCTCCGGCGCGCCCGAAGCGGGCTGGACCTCGGCCCAGACGCTCGGCGCGTTCGCGGTCGCCGCGGGGCTCGGCGCCGCGTTCCTGGCGATCGAGCTGCGCGTCGAGCACCCGCTCGTGCGGCTCGGGATCCTGCGCTCGCCCGTGATCGCGGGCGCGAACCTCGCCGGCATGACGGTGTTCGCGTGCTACTTCGGCTTCCAGTTCATGGCGACGCTGTACATGCAGCAGCTGCTGGGCTGGTCCGCGCTCGGGACGGCGCTCGCGTTCCTCCCGGCCGGCCTGCTGGTGGCGTTCGGCGCCCCGCGCATGGGCCCGCTCGCGACCCGCGTGGGCACGGCGACGCTGATCACGGCCGGGCTGCTGTCGTTCGTCGTCGGCTACGCGCTGTTCATCCCGATCGACGCCTCGCCGACGTACGCGATCGCGATCCTGCCGACGATCCTGCTGCTCGGGCTCGGCTTCGCGCTCACCTACCCGGCCGTGAACATGGCCGCGACGAGCGGCATCGCGGACCACGAGCAGGGGCTCGCCTCCGGCCTCGTGAGCACGTCGTTCCAGCTGGGCGGCGCGCTGGGGCTCGCGATCGTCACCGCGGTGATCACCGCGGGGTCGAACGGCAACGCCGATCCCTCCTCGCTGCTGGACGACTTCCGGCCCGGCCTCGCGGTCGTGACCGGCCTCGCCGTCCTCGGCCTGGCGAGCGTGCTCGCCTCCGTCGTCGCCCAGCGGCGCGTGCAGGCCCGGCTCGCGACGGCCTGACCGGTCCTGCCGCCCCGGCGCGAGGTACGCGCCGGGGCGGCCGGGCGCCATACCCTTCGGGCGATGACCTCGCTCGCCTCCGAACCGGCGCGCTCGGCCGCCTCCCAGCGCCGCGCGCTCAACGTCGTGCTCGCCGTGGGGATCGCCGACGCGCTCCTGCTGGTCGTGCTCCTCTACGTCGCCTTCGTGGACCGCAGCGACGCTGCGGTCTCCGTGCTCGGCCCGATCCACGGCATCGGGTACCTGATCCTGCTCTACCTGACCGTGACCGGGGCCGTCGCCAAGCGGTGGGGCTGGTGGTTCCCCGCGATCGTGCTCGTCACCGGCGGCCCGGTCGGCTCCATCGTCGGCGACACGATCCTGCGCCGCCGGCTCCCCCCGCGCGACTGACATGGCGCGCGAGGTCGCGATCCGCGGCGACACCATCCGGCTCGGGCAGCTGCTCAAGCTGGCCGGCGTCGTCGGAGCGGGCGGCGAGCTCAAGGCCTTCCTCGCCGCGGAGACGGTGCTCGTCAACGGCGAGCCGGACGCGCGCCGCGGCCGTCAGCTGCATCCGGGCGACGTCGTGACCGTCGGAGGCGAGGAGCTCCGCCTCGTGCCGCAGCGCTGACCGTCAGGCGTCGTCGTCGTCGTCGTCCGCGCCCAGGAACTCCGGGGTCGCGATCGCGAACACGCCGGCGACGATCGCGACGAACAGCGCGGTGATGCCGACGATGCGCGCGAACACGTTCTCGAACGGGATCATCATCGCGACGCCGAGCACGAACGCGCCGAGGGCGATGGCAGGCAGTCGTCGCTTCACGGCGCCTCCTCGTCGCCGCCGTCAAGTGGTCGGAAGCGCTGATCGAGCGGCTCGTACGCCTGGTCGAGCCGGCCCGCCAGCACGAGCCGGTAGAGGTACCAGAGCGACGGCACGAGGATCACCAGGCCGACCGCGATACTGACCACCAGCGCGGTCAGAGTCGCGTCGGCCGCCGCCGCCTCGTCGATCGTCATCTCGCCCGGCAGCAGGTCGGGCCGGTTGGCCACGACCCAGCCGGCGATCACCGCCGCGACCGTGATCGCCGACGTGCCGCGGGCCAGCTCGAACCGGCCCATCCACACGAGCGCCAGCGTCGCCAGGCCCGCCGCGGCGGAGACCAGGATGGCGGCGAGCCCCGCGCCGGACGTCAGCCCGTCGAACAGCGGCCGCGCGTCGGAGCGCACGACGAGCAGCGCGACCATCGCGGCGACGCCCGTCACGGCGCCGGCGCCCAGGGCCCGGGCCCGGAACGCGCGCTCGAGGTCCGGCAGCTCCGCCCGCCGCGCGTCGCCCGCGAGGAACACCGCCGCGAGGTAGGCGCCGCTCAGGACGGCGAGCACGCCGATCGCGATCGACGTCGCGTTGAGCCATGCGTCGGCGGTCGCGGCCGGATCCGGCACCTGGACCTGGCCCGAGGCGATCCCGCCGAGCACCGTGCCGAAGCAGAATGGGACGAGCACCGACGACAGGGCGAACGTCGCGCCGAGCGCGCGCGCCTCGCGGATCGTCGCCGCCTGGCCGCGCAGCGCGAACGCGGTGCCGCGCAGGATGATCCCCAGCGCGGCCAGGAAGAGCGGCACGGCGAGCGTCGTGAAGATCGCGCCGAACGCGACCGGGAACGCGGTCCAGGCGATCACCAGCACGAAGATCAGCCACACGTGGTTGGCCTCCCACACCGGGCTCATCGAGCGCTGCACGAGCCCGCGGATGCGCCCGCCGCGACGGTCGCCGCCCGCGGTCAGGTCCCAGAAGCCGGCGCCGAAGTCCGCGCCGCCCAGCACGCCGTAGGCGGTCAGGCCGAGCACGATGAGCGCGAGGCAGATGTCGGCCATCAGCGGTGCGCCACCTCACGCTCGGGGGGCCCGGACGCCAGCCGGCGCAGCAGCCAGACGACCGCGGCGCCGAGTCCCAGGTAGACGACCACGAGCGCCAGGAAGCCCAGCTCCAGCCCGTCGTTGCCGGTCACCGCGTCGCTCACGCGCATGACCTCGTAGACGATCCACGGCTGGCGGCCCACCTCGGTCGTGATCCAGCCGGCGATCAGCGCGACGAGCGCGAGCGGCCCGGCGGCCATCACCGCGCGGTAGAACCAGGGCGAGCGCGGCAATCGCCGCTTGCGCCAGAGCGTCACCACGAAGACCGTGCCGAGCAGCGCGAGCGCGGTGCCGATGCCCACCATCGTCTGGAACGCGAAGCGCACGATGTTGACCGGCGGCCGGTCGTCCGGCGGCACGATGTCGAGGCCCTCCACCGTGCCGTTCGGGTCGTGCGTGGCGAGCAGCGAGAGCAGATACGGCACCTCGATCCCGTACTCGACCCTCCCCCTGTCCTTGTCGTACCAGCCGCCGAGCGTGAACGCCGCGCCCGACGTCGTCTGCTGCAGCCCCTCCATGGCGGCCAGCTTGACCGGCTGGTTCTCGACCACGGTGCGGGCCGCGAAGTCGCCGACGATCACCTGGGCGGGCGCGGCGAGCGCGGCGAAGCTGAGCGCGACCACGAGCCCGGTGCGGTGGTAGGCGTCGCGCCGCCCGCGCAGGTGCGCGGCCGCGTAGACGCCCGCCACGATGAAGCCCGCGACGATGTAGCCGGCCAGGTACATGTGGACGATCTCGTGCCACAGGTTGCCGTTGAAGAGCGCGTCCCACGGACGGGGGTCGACCACCTGGCCGTCGACCACGTCGAAGCCCTCGGGGTGGTTCATCCAGCCGTTGACCGCGATCACGGTGAAGGAGCCGGCGACGCCGGCGACGACGACCGGGATGCCGGTGAGGAAGTGGGTGCGCGGCGGCAGCCGGTCCCAGCCGTAGACGTAGATCGCGATGAAGATGGCCTCGACGAAGAACGACACGCCCTCCAGCCCGAACGCGAGCCCGAACACCTCGCCGAACGTCGCCATGAAGTCCGGCCAGAGCAGCCCGAACTCGAACGACAGGATCGTCCCGGTCACGACGCCGACCGCGAACAGGATCAGCGCCACCTTCGACCAGCGCTTGGCCAGCGCCTTGTAGTGCGGCTCGCCAGTCCGCAGGTACAGACCGTGGACGAACATGAACATCGCGGGGAACGCGATCCCGAAGCAGACCAGCGGGATGTGCACGCCGAGCGAGAGCGCCTGCATCCGGCGCGCCTCGAGCGCATCCGGCGCGGCGTTCCTCCCCAGCGCTCCCGTCACCTCATCGGCGGCGAGGACGAGCAGTCCCGGGTCCGGCACGAGCGGAAGGCTACCGCGGCCGGAGGGGCGGATGCCGTCACTAGACTGGCGACCGCCCGTGGCTCCCGAACCGTCCACCACCGGTCCCCCCGACTTCGTCGGCGTGGGCACCCAGCGCTCGGGGACGACGTGGTGGTTCGAGACGCTGCTTGGCCACCCGCAGATCCGGGGGCCGAAGGGCCGGCGCAAGGAGCAGCACTTCTTCGACCGGTTCTGCGCCACCCCGCTGACCGACGCCGACATCGCGCGCTACCACGCCCGCTTCCCGCGCGATCCGGGCCAGATCGCGGGCGAGTGGACGCCCCGGTACATGCACGACTTCTGGACGCCGCGCCTGATCGCGCGAGCGGCCCCGGACGCGAAGCTGCTGATCATGTTCCGCGACCCGATCGAGCGCATGCGCTCGGGCGTGCCGCACCGGCTCAGCCGCACGCCCGACGCGCGGCTGGAGGCGGCGACCGCCGACGCGATCGAGCGCGGCCGCTACGCGACCCAGCTGCGCCGGGTGCTCGCGTGCCACGACGCCGAGCGGGTCCTGATCCTGCAGTACGAGAAGTGCGTCGCCGATCCGGCCGGGCAATACCGGCGCACGCTGGAGTTCCTCGGCGTCGACGCCGGGCATCGCCACGACGGCTTCGAGCAGCGGCGCGGCACGACGCAGGCGTCCAAGAAGCAGCCGCTGTGGGACGACCTGATGGACGCGCTGCGGGCGGCGCTCGAGCCGGAGGTCGCGCGGCTCGCCGAGCTCACGCCCGAGATCGACGTGTCGCTGTGGCCGAACTTCGCCCAGCTGCGCAGCGAGAATGCGCTCACCGCTTGACCGCTGGCCCGTGTCGGGCCTGTCCGACCGCCGTCCCGGGCCGCCCGACTACATCGGGGTCGGCTCGCTCGGCTCGGCGACCGGCTGGTGGCACCGGATGCTGCTCGCCCACCCCGAGATCCGCCCGCCGCTGGGGCGCAGGCGCGGGCTGCACTTCTTCGACGGGTTCTGCACGCACCCGCTCGAGGACGACGACATCGCCCGGTATCACCGCTCCTTCCCCCGCCGCCGGGGCAAGCTGTCGGGCGAGTGGACCGCGCGCTATCTGCTCGACGCCTGGACGCCGCCGCTGCTGGCGCGCGCGGCGCCGGACGCGAAGCTGCTCGTCATGCTGTCGGACCCGATCGAGCGCTACCGGTCGATCCTCACCAGCCGCCTCGCCGAGCGCGAGGGCGACGAGACGATCTACATGGCCGATGCGGTCGAGCGGCGCTGCTACGCGTCGCAGCTCGCGCGGCTGCACCGGTTCTTCGACCCCGCGCAGGTGCTCGTCCAGCAGTTCGAGCAGTGCCGGCGCGACCCGCTGGGCGAGTACCGTCGCGCGCTGGACTTCCTCGGCGTCAGCGACGGCGGGTTCGCGCCGGCGGCGCTGCGGCGCAAGGCCGCGGGCCGGCCGGAGTCGCTGCCGGTGGCGGTCGCGCTGCGGCTCGGCCTGCCCGAGGGCACCCGCCATCGCCTCATGGCCCGCCTCGGCCGGCCGGTCGAGCGCCCGCTCGTGGAGCTGTGGCCGGACATCGAGGCCTCGCTCCACACGGCGCTCGACCCGGAGGTCGAGGCGCTCGCCGAGACCGTGCCGGGCTTCGACGTCTCGCTGTGGCCGAACTTCGCGCGTCCGGCCGCGGCGGCTCAGGCCGCCTGAATCGCCTTCCGGATCCGCTTCGCGGACACCTGGCCGCGCGTGCCGAGCGCCTGGGCGAAGTGGGAGACGCGCAGCTCCTCCAGCAGCCACGGCACCTCGCGCAGGGCAGCCGGCAGCGGGCGGCCGGCGGGCCAGGACGCGAGCCGGTCCTCGTACTCGCGCTCGAGCTCCTGCACCCCGCGCATCCGGTCGAGGTCGGGCGCCGGTGCGTTCGGCAGCCGCTCCAGGCGGCGCGACGCGGCGCGCAGGTAGCGCTCGACGTCCGGCAGGCGGGCGGCTCCCGTCGCGGTGACGAACCCTGGATGCACGAGCCGGCGGAGCTGGCGCTCGACGTCCTCGCGCGCGGGGTCGAGCGCGGGCGCGCGGGCGAGCGGCTCGAGGCGGCGCTCCACGTCGCGCGCGGCGTCGAGGATCGCCACCACCTCGCCCACGACGCGCTTGGTCCGCTCCGCCAGGTCGCCCGCGACGTGGTCGCGCAGCCGCGCAAAGCCCGCCTCGTCCCACGCCGGGCCGCCGGCCTCCGCGACCAGCGCCTCGAGCGCGGCGACCGTGGCGTCCTCGAGCACTGCGCGCGGGGTGCCGTGCGGCGCGGCGGCCAGCGCGAGCTGGGCGGCGTTGCCGAGCGTGCTCTGCACGTGGCGGATCGGGGAGGGGACGTTCATCGCGAGCAGCTTGCGCGTGCCGGCCTGCATCGCCTCGCGCTGCGCCTCGGGCGTCTCGAGCACCCGCACGCCGACGGTGGCGCCCTCGTCGACCAGCGCCGGGTAGCCGCGCACCGAGCGGCCGGTGCCGGGCAGCGCGACGACCTTCGGGAGCGTCCCGATCGTCCATGCCGTGAGCCCGTGGTGCTCGAGCGGCGCGGCGGCGGAGGCGAGCTCCTGGCGCAGCCGCGGCCGCACCTGCTCGCGCAGCGCGTCGAGGTCCGGCCCCTCGGCCACGAGCGCGCCGCGCTCGTCCTCGACCCGGAACGTCATGCGCAGGTGCGGCGGCAGCCGGTCGAGGTCCCAGGCGTCGCGCGGGATGCGGACGCCGCGGAGCGTCTCCAGCTCGCGCGCGAGGGCGTCGAGCAGCGGCTCGCTGCGCGGCGTGATCCGCTCCAGCACCGCCGCCACGACCTCCGGCACGGGGACGAGCGGCCGGCGCAGCTCCTTCGGGAGCGAGCGGATGAGCGCGGTGACCAGCTCGGGCCGCAGGGCGGGGACCAGCCAGTCGAACCCGACCGGGCGCAGCTGCGGCAGCCACTTGAGCGGCACGTGGACGGTCACGCCGTCCCGCTCCGCGCCGGGGTCGAACACGTAGCTGAGCCGCATCGTCATGTCGCCCTGGCGCCACGCGTCGGGCAGCGCCCGCTGGTCGAGCGCGCCGGCGGCATCCTTGACGAGGTCCTCGCGCTTGAACGTCGAGGCGCTCCGGATCGCGCCGGCGCTCGTCCTTCCACCAGCGGTCGAAGTGCGCGCCCGACACCACGTCGGCCGGGATCCGGGCGTCGTAGAAGTCGTACAGCGCCTGGTCGTCGACGAGGATGTCGCGCCGCCGCGCGCGCGCCTCGAGCTCCTCGACCTCGTCGAGCAGCGCGCGGTTGGCGGCGAAGAACGCGTGCCGTGTCTCCCAGTCGCCCTCCACGAGCGCGCGGCGGATGAACAGCGAGCGCGAGAGCTCGGGGTCGATCTTCCCGTAGGCGACCTTGCGGCCGGCGACGATCGGCAGGCCGTAGAGCGTCGCCCGCTCGATCGCCACGACCGAGCCGCGCTTGCGCTCCCAGTGCGGCTCGTCGTAGGTGCGCTTGATCAGGTGGCCGGCGAGCGGCTCGACCCAGCGCGGGTCGATCCGCGCCGCGGTGCGGCCCCAGAGCCGCGACGTCTCGACCAGCTCCGCGACCATCACCCAGCTCGGCGGCTTGCGCGCGAGCGCCGACCCCGGGAAGATCGCGAACCGCGCGCCGCGCGCGCCGCTGTACTCCCGGCGCGCGGCGTCCTTCATGCCCAGGTGCGAGAGGAGGCCGGAGAGCAGCGCGACGTGGATCGCCTCCGGCTCGGCCGGCAGCCGGTTCAGCGTGATCCCGACGCCCTTGGCCGCCTGCCGCAGCTGCGCCACGAGGTCCTGCCACTCCCGGACGCGGAGGTGATGCAGGAACTCCGCGTGGCAGCGCTTGCGGAACTGGTTGCCGGAGAGGGCGAGCTGCTGCTCGCGCAGGTACCGCCACAGGTTCACGTACGCGAGGAAGTCCGAGTCCTCGTCCTTGAAGCGCGCGTGCTGCTGGTCGGCCTGCTCGCGCTTGTCCGCCGGCCGCTCGCGCGGGTCCTGGATCGAGAGCGCGGCCGCGATCACGATCACCTCCTCCGCGCATCCCAGCCGGTCGGACTCCAGCACCATCCGCCCGAGCCGGGGGTCGACCGGGAGCTGGGCGAGCCGCCGTCCGAGGGGCGTCAGCCGCTCCTTGTCGTCGAGCGCGGCCAGCTCCTGCAGCAGCCGGATCCCGTCGCGGACCTGGCGCCGGTCGGGCGGATCGAGGAACGGGAAGTCCGCGATGTCGCCGAGCGCGGCCGCCGCCATCTGCAGGATCACCGACGCGAGGTTGGTCCGGAGGATCTCGGGGTCGGTGAACGGCGGGCGCTCCTCGAAGTCCTGCTCGGAGTAGAGCCGCACGCAGATGCCGTCCGCCGTGCGGCCGCAGCGGCCCTTGCGCTGGTCGGCTGACGCCTGGGAGACCGGCTCGATCGGCAGCCGCTGCACCTTCAGCCGCGCGCTGTAGCGGCTGATCCGGGCGGTCCCGGGATCGACGACGTAGTGGATCCCCGGCACGGTGAGCGACGTCTCGGCGACGTTGGTCGCGAGCACGACCCTGCGCCCGCCGTGCGGCTTGAACACACGCTGCTGCTCGCGGGTCGAGAGCCGGGCGTAGAGCGGGAGCACCTCGACGTCGCTGCGCAGGCGCCCGGTCAGCGCCTCCGCGGTGTCGCGGATCTCGCGCTCGCCGGAGAGGAAGACGAGCACGTCGCCCGCGCGCTCGCGCATCAGCTCCTCGACGGCGTCGCCGATCGCGTCGGTCTGGTCGCGGTCCGGATCGTCTGCGTCCTCGATCGGCCGGTAGCGGACCTCGACCGGGTACGTGCGGCCGGACACCTCCACCACCGGCGCGTCGCCGAAGTGGCGGCTGAAGCGCTGCGGGTCGATCGTGGCCGACGTGATGATCAGCTTCAGGTCGGGCCGGCGCGGGAGGATGCGCGCCAGGTAGCCGAGCAGGAAGTCGATGTTGAGGCTGCGCTCGTGCGCCTCGTCGACGATGATCGTGTCGTAGCGGCGCAGCAGCTTGTCGCGCTGCGTCTCGGCCAGCAGCAGGCCGTCGGTCATCAGCCGCACGAGGGTCTCGGGGCGGCTGCGGTCGCTGAAGCGCACCGCGTAGCCGACCGCCTCGCCGAGTGGCACGCCGAGCTCGTAGGCGATCCGCTCGGCGACCGTGCGCGCGGCCAGCCGCCGCGGCTGCGTGTGCGCGATCGCGCCCTTGACGCCGCGGCCGAGCTCGAGGCAGATCTTCGGCAGCTGCGTCGTCTTGCCCGAGCCGGTCTCCCCCGCGACGACGACGACCTGGTGGTCGCGGATCGCCGCCAGCAGGTCGTCCTTGCGCTCGGAGACCGGCAGCTGCGGCGGGTAGCTGATGGCCGGCACGGAGGCGCGCCGGCGCTCGATGAGCGCCTCTGCCTTGGACACGGCGCGCAACGATAGGACGCCGCGCGCCGCGGCTACGCGGGGGCGACGCGCATCGGCGCGCGCACCATGCCCGCGGCGAAGTCCGCGTACATCTCGGCGACCTCGTCCACGGTGAGGTCCCCGTCCGGGTCGTACCAGGTGTGCGCGGAGCCGCACAGCGTCACGAGCGCGAACGCCGTCACCCGGACGTCCGCGAAGTCGAACGTGCCCGCGCGGGCGCCGGCCTTCAGGACCGCGCGCAGCTCGTCGAGGTACATGCGCTTGATCGCGCGGATGCGGCGGCGATGCTCGTCCGGCAGCCGGTTCACGCGCGTGCGGACGCCGAGCGCGATGTCGAACACCTCGGCGATGGCGGGGTGCTCGAGGCGCCAGCGGACGTGGGCGGCGGCGAGCTGGCGCAGCCGCGCGAGCGGCTCGCTCGCCGTCGCCTCGGACCGCACGTCGTCGACGAAGGCCATCAGCATGGCCTCCATCTCCAGGTACTCCTGGTCCGTCCGGTCAGGCAACAGCAGCGTCGCGTTCACCAGCGCGTCTCCTCCGCTCGCAGGTGCCGGCCCGGGGGGTCCGGGTCCGGCCCTTCTCAGGTGCGGCGCATCATGCCCGCGGGTCTGCTAGCGGTCAAGTGGACTGTGTGAGAGATCACACAGGCGTTCGGGCGAGGAGCTGGGCGATGCGCACGGTGACCAGCAGCGTCTCGCCGAGCACCTGGCGCCAGGTGAAGCGCACGACGCGGTAACCGTGCGCCTGCAGGGTCGCGTCGCGGGCGCGGTCTGACTCGAACGCCCGCCGGTGCCCGTGGGTGCCCCAGCCGTCAGTCTCGGCGACGAGCCGGTGGTCGGGCCAGTAGAAGTCGACCTCGCGGCCGAGGACATGGTGGTTGCACAGCGGGCGGGGGAGCTGGGCTCGTTCGAGGGCCGGGAGCAGGGCGCGCTCGAGCTCGCTGCGGGTCGGTTCGGCGTGGTCGTCGGCGGTGCGGGGGATCAGCTTCAGGACCAGCGCCTCGGCCAGTGCGCGATCGCGGTCCTCGGGCGGGAGCTGCGCGATCGTCTGACGCGGGGTGGTCACTTTGAGGCGCTGATGGGTTGTGGTGTCGAGGCGCCGCGCTCGATGGACTCGCAGGTTCGCTCGGCTTCTCGGGGCGCGGTCGGTGAGCGTGACGTCGACGAACGGCGGCAGTGAGGGGATGAGCTTCCACAGGTAGGCGGCGGTCCTGTGGGAGAGGGCGGCGCCCGGGCCGGCGGCGATCAGTGCGGCGATCATCCGGCCGCGGTCGCTCAACGCGTCATGGCCGACCGCGTACACGCCCTGATGAACGCGGATCAGCCGGTGCGAACTGATGCGGTTGTCGATCTCGTTCCGCGTGAACCCGAGGGCGCCGAGCTGCTCACGCCCCGCCACACCGTCCTGCCGCGTCGCCAGCCGGGCAAGGAAAACGTCGAGACGAGCGCCGCCGGGCTCTCCGGCTCGACGTTTTCCTCCAATAGGAAGGAGAACGTCGAGCGGAACCGGAATCGCGACCGAATCTCGACGTTTGCGGGACACCCTCCGACGATCCCACGGCGAACCCGCCAAACCCGCTCGCGGCACAAACCCGACACTCTCTCAATGCGCAGTTGAAACGAGCCCGCGGTAAACCTCCACGGTCTCCCGGGCGATCGCCGGCCACGAGAACGCCTCGACCGCCCGCGCGCGGCCGGCGCGCCCCATCGCAGCGGCGCGCGCCGGGTCCCGCACCAGCGCGTTGACCTGCTCGGCGAACGCCGCCGAGAACGCCGCCGGGTCGCGCGGCTCGATCCCGCCCGGCTCCTGCTCGAACGGCACGAGCAGCCCGGTGACCCCGTCCTGGACGACCTCCACGATCCCGCCGGTCGCGGTCGCGACGACCGCCGCCTCGCACGCCATCGCCTCGAGGTTCACGATCCCCAGCGGCTCGTAGATCGACGGGCACGCGAACACCGTCGCGTGCGACAGGAGCTGGATCACGTCGCGCTTGGGCAGCATCTGGTCGATCCAGATCACGTTCCCGCGCTCCGCGCGCAGCCGCTCCACCCGCCGCTCGACCTCCGCCTCGATCTCGGGCGTGTCGGGCGCGCCGGCGCAGAGCACGAGCTGCGCGTCCCCCTCGAACTCGAGCGCCGCGTCGAGCAGGTGCGGCACGCCCTTCTGGCGGGTGATGCGGCCGACGAAGACCACGGACGGGCGGGCCGGGTCGACCCCGAACCGCTCGAGCACGCCGGTGCCCGGGTCGGGCCGGTACTCCTCGGCGTCGATCCCGTTGTAGACGACGCGCACCCGCTCGGGGTCGAGCGCCGGGTAGGACGCGAGCACGTCGCGCCGCATGCCCTCCGAGACGGCGATCACCGCGTCGGCGGCCTCCAGCGCGACCTGCTCGCAGAAGCTCGAGAGCGCGTACCCGCCGCCCAGCTGCTCGGCCTTCCACGGCCGCAGCGGCTCCAGCGAGTGGACGGTCACCACGTGCGGGACGTCGTGGACGAGCTTCGCCAGGTGGCCGCCGAAGTTCGCGTACCAGGTGTGGCTGTGGACGACGTCGGCGCCCTCCGCGCCGGACGCCATCGTGAGGTCGATCGACATCGCCCGCAGCGCGGCCATGTGCGGCGCGTCGCCGCCCAGCGCGTCCCATGCCCGGTGCGCGACGACGCCCGGCTCGGACCGGTCCGCGCCCCAGCAGTGCACGGTCAGGTCCTCCAGCCGCCGGAGCTCGCGCGCGAGGTACTCGACGTGCACGCCGGCCCCGCCGTACACCTCCGGCGGGTACTCGCGCGTGAGCAGCGCGATGCGCACCGCTCAGGGCTCCACCACGTCGCCCTTGCCGACCACCACGACGCCATCGTGGGAGACGGTGAAGCGCTCCTTGTCGGCCTCCAGGTCGACGCCGAGCTGCGCGCCGGGATGGATGTAGACGTTCTTGTCGATGATCGCCCGCTTCACGACCGCCCCGCGGCCGACCTCGACCCCGGGCATGATCACCGAGTCCTCGACCGACGCGTGGGAGTGGATGTGCACGCTCGGCGACAGCACGGATCGGCGCACCTCGCCGCCGGAGACGACGACGCCGGCGCACACCATCGAGTCGAGCGCGTGCCCCATGCGGTCCTCGTCGGCGAACACGAACTTGGCGGGCGGCAGCGGCTCGTGCCAGGTGAGGATCGGCCACTCGCGGTTGTAGAGGTTGAAGATCGGGTCGATCGAGATCAGGTCCATGTGCGCCTCCCAGAACGCGTCCAGCGTCCCGACGTCGCGCCAGTAGCCGTGCTCGCGCGGCGTGACGCCGGGCACCTGGTTCTCGGAGAAGTCGTACACCTGCGCCTCGCCGCGCTCGACCAGCATCGGGATCAGGTTGCCGCCGACGTCGTGCGCGGACGTGTCGTCCTTCGCGTCCTCGGCCACGATCTTGCGCAGGAGGTCGGCGGTGAACACGTAGTTGCCCATCGACGCGTACACCTGGTCGGGCGCGTCGGGCAGCCCGACCGCGTCCCTCGGCTTCTCCCGGAACGCCGCGATGCCGCGGCCGTCGGGCATCGTCTCGATCACGCCGAACTGATCCGCCTGGTCGATCGGCGCCCGCAGCGCGGCGACCGTCACGCCGGCGCCGCTCGCGATGTGCTGCTCGACCATCTGGCGCGGGTCCATGCGGTAGATGTGGTCCGCGCCGAACACGATCACGTAGTCCGGCCGCTCGTCGTTGAGCAGGTTGAAGTTCTGGTAGATCGCGTCGGCCGAGCCGGCGAACCAGCGCGGACCGCGGCGCATCTGCGCGGGCACGGGCGTGACGTAGTTGCCCAGCAGCGGGGACAGCGCCCACGTCGTCGCGATGTGGCGATCGAGCGAGTGGCTCTTGTACTGGGTGAGCACGACGATGCGCCGGTAGCCCGCGTTGACGAGGTTCGAGAGCGCGAAGTCGATCAGCCGGTAGTTGCCGCCGAACGGCACCGCCGGCTTCGCGCGGTCGAGCGTGAGCGGAGCGAGCCGCTTGCCCTCGCCGCCGGCCAGCACGATGGTGAGCACGCCGGGCACTAGCGGCTCCCGAGCGCCTTCCGCACGATCTCCTGGGCCTCGGCGAGGATGCGCTCGAGCCGCTCCTCGCCGTCCAGGCTCTCGGCGTAGATCTTGTAGACGTCCTCGGTGCCCGACGGCCGCGCGGCGAACCAGCCGTGCTCGGCGGCGACCTTGAGGCCGCCGATCGGCGCGCCGTTGCCGGGCGCCTGGGTGAGCACCGCCTGGATCGGCTCGCCCGCCAGGTCGCCGCCCTCGACCTGCTCGGGCGAGAGCCGCTTGAGCACGTCCTTCTCCTCCGGCGTCGCGGCGACGTCCATGCGCCGGTAGACCGCGTCGCCGAACCGCGCGGCGAGCTCGGCGTACAGCTCGCCCGGGTCCTTGCCGGTCGTCGCCTTCATCTCCGCGGCGAGCAGGCACGGGATCAGGCCGTCCTTGTCGGTGCTCCACGCCGCGCCGTCGAGCCGCAGGAACGAGGCGCCGGCGCTCTCCTCCCCGCCGAAGCCGAGCGTCCCGTCGAGCAGCCCCTCGACGAACCACTTGAAGCCGACGGGCACCTCGACGAGCGGGCGGCCGAGGTCGGCGGCGACGCGGCCGATGATCGAGGAGGACACGACCGTCTTCCCCACCCCCACGTCCGGTCCCCACTCGCGGTGCCCGCCGAACAGGTAGGCGACGCACGCCGCGAGGTGGTGGTTCGGGTTGAGGAGGCCGGCGGACGGCGTGACGATGCCGTGGCGGTCGGCGTCTGGGTCGTTCGCGAACGCGACGTCGAATCGCTCGGCCATGTCGCGCAGCCGCGCCATCGCGTACGGCGAGGAGCAGTCCATCCGGATCTTGCCGTCCCAGTCGAGCGGGACGAAGCGGAACGTGGGATCGACCTCCGGGTTGACGACCTCGAGGTCGAGCCCGAGGCGCTCCTTGATCGCCTGCCAGTACGCCACGCTCGCGCCGCCCAGCGGGTCGACGCCGAGGCGGATGCCGGCGCGGCGTATGGCGTCGAGGTCGATCACCGACGCCAGCTCGTCGACGTAGGCGGAGACGTAGTCGCGCCCGGTGACCGCGGCGTCGCCGAACGGCACGCGGGGCACGTCGTCGAGCCCCTGCTCCAGCAGCCGGTTGGCCTCGCGCTCGATCCAGCCGGTGACGTCGGTGTCGGCCGGTCCGCCGTGCGGCGGGTTGTACTTGAAGCCGCCGTCCCCCGGCGGGTTGTGCGAGGGCGTCACGACGATCCCGTCGGCGGCCGGCGGGCGCGCGCGGCTCCCGCCGCGATTGTGGGTGAGGATCGCGTGCGAGATCACCGGGGTCGGGGTGTACCCGCCGTCGGCGTCGACCACCACGTCCACGCCGTGCCCGGCGAGCACCTCGACGATCGTGCGGAACGCGGGCTCGGACAGGGCGTGCGTGTCGCGGCCGAGGTAGAGCGGCCCGCTCGTCCCCTGCTCGGACCGGTAGCGGCAGACGGCGGCGCTGATCGCCACCACGTGCGCCTCGGTGAAGGACCCGTCGAGCGAGGTGCCGCGGTGCCCGGACGTGCCGAACGCGACCGGCTCGGTGGGCGGGTGCTCGTGATAGGCGGCGAGCAGCGCGTCGAGATCGACGAGGTCTCGGTCCTCCGGCAACTGCCCGGCGCGTGGATCCACGCTCACGCGCGGAACAGTACCGTTGCCGCGTGGGCGGAGCGGGCCTCATCGTGGTCGCCGGGGAGGCGCTGATCGACCTCGTGCCCGCGGGCGACGAGGCGCTGATCGCGCATCCCGGCGGCGGGCCGTTCAACACCGCGCGCACGCTCGGCCGGCTGGAGCGTCCGGTTGCGTACCTCGGCCGCATCTCGACCGATCGCGCCGGCCGCCGGCTGGCCGAGCGGCTCGCGGGCGACGGTGTCCGCATGGACGGGCTCGTCCGCACCGAGGACCCGACCACGCTCGCCCTCGTCGAGTTCGACGACCACGGCAGCGCCCGCTACCGGTTCTACGACGAGGGGACCGCGGCGCCCGGTCTCACCGTGGAGGACGCGCGCGCCGCGCTCCCGGACGGCGTCGCGTACCTCCACGTCGGGACGCTGGGGCTCGTGCTCGAGCCGATGGCGACCGCGCTCGAGGCGCTCGCCGGCGAGCTGGCCGGGCGCGCGCTCGTGATGACCGACCCGAACTGCCGGCCCGAGATCATCGGCGACGCCGCCGCATATCGCGCGCGGCTCGCCCGGGTGCTCGCGGTCACCGACGTCGCCAAGGTCTCCGACGACGACCTCGCGTGGCTGCAGCCGGGAGTGGACCCGACCGAGGCCGCGCGCGGCCTGCTCGCCCAGGGGCCGGCCGTCGTCCTCCTCACCCGCGGCGCCGACGGCGCGCTCGTCCTGACCGGCGAGGCCGAGCACGCGGTGGCCGCGCCGCCGGTGGACGTCGTCGACACGATCGGCGCCGGCGACGCGTTCTCCGGGGGCTGGCTCGCCTGGTGGTCCGAGCGCGGCCTGGGCCGCGAGGACCTTGCCGACGCCGCGCGCGTGACCGAGGCCACCCGCTTCGCCTGCCTGGTGGCCGCGCTCACCTGCGCCCGTGCCGGCGCCACGCCGCCCACGCGCGCCGAGCTGGGGTCAGGCCCGTTGCGTTGCCCGCCCGACGCCGCGGCGTAGACCGGCGACGGTGGCGGGCAACGCAACGGGCCTGACCCCACAGATTTTATATGCGGGTAACCTCGCCCGCATGGATTCCGCCGATCGCCTCCGCACGCTCCTCGACGGCCCCGACGCCGAGATCCGGAGCACCGTGCGCGAGTGGCTCTCCCAGCCGGGCAACGGCCCGGTCGTCGACCTCCCGCGCGAGGAGCACCGCGCGCAGGTCCTCGCCTGGGCGAAGCGAGCTGGCCGAGGCGGGCGGCACGGCGATCGGGTACCCGGTCGAGTACGGCGGCGAGGACGAGGTCGGCCGCTCGATCGCCGGCGTTCGAGACGCTCGCCTTCGGCGACCTCTCGCTGCTCGTCAAGTGCGGCGTGCAGTTCGGCCTGTTCGGCGGCGCGGTGCTCCACCTCGGCACCGCGACGCACCACGAGCGCCACCTGCGGGCGATCGCCACGCTGGAGCTCCCCGGCTGCTTCGCGATGACCGAGACCGGCGCACGGCTCCAACGTGCAGGCGCTCGGCACGACCGCGACCTACGACGACGAGGCGGGCGAGTTCGTCGTCCACACGCCCGACGACGGCGCGCGCAAGGACTACATCGGCAACGCCGCGCGCGACGGCCGCATGGCCGCCGTGTTCGCGCAGCTGATCGTCGGCGGCGAGGAGCGCGGCGTGCACGCGCTGCTCGTGCCGCTGCGCGACGAGCGACGGCACGCGTGCTGCCCGGCATCGCGCATCGAGGACTGCGGGCCGAAGCTCGGGCTCGACGGCGTCGACAACGGCCGGATCTGGTTCGACCGCGTGCGCGTGCCCGCGCGACGCGCTGCTCGACCGCTACGCGCAGGTGCGCGAGGACGGCACGTACTTCAGCCCGATCGAGAACCCGACCAAGCGCTTCTTCTCGATGCTCGGCACGCTGATCCAGGGCCGCGTGAGCGTCTGCGGCGCGTCGATCAACGCCACCAAGGTCGGCGCTCGCGATCGCGCGGTCCGCCACGCGCTCGCCCGGCGCCAGTTCGGGCCGCCCGGCGGCGACGAGGTGCTGCTGATGGACTACCGGACGCACCAGCGCCGGCTGCTCCCCGCGCTCGCCGACCACCTACGCGCTGCACTTCGCGCAGGAGCGGCTGGTCGCCCGGCTCCACGAGGTGTTCACCGCCGAGGACGGCCGGACCGCGAGCGGCGCGAGCTGGAGACGACTGGCCGCCGGCCTGAAGGCGGTCGCCACCTGGCACGCGACCGACGACGATCCAGGCCTGCCGCGAGGCGTGCGGCGGCGCCGGCTACCTGCGCGCCAACCGCTTCGCCGCGCTGAAGGCCGACACCGACGTCTTCACCACGTTCGAGGGCGACAACACGGTGCTGCTCCAGCTCGTCGCGAAGAACCTCCTGACCGACTTCAGGGACCAGTTCGGCGAGCTCGACGCGCTCGGCGTCGCGTCGTTCTTCGCCGGCCAGGTGTTCGAGCACCATCGCCGAGCGCACCGCGGTGCGCGAGGTGCTCGGCGGGCTCGGCGGACGACCTCCTCCCCGGCCGCGACGACGGAGGCCGACGCTGCTCGACCGCGAGGACCAGCTCGAGCCTGCTGCGCTGGCGCGAGGAGCACATCCTGCCGGGCGTCGCGCGGCGGCTGAAGCGGCGGGATCGACGGCGGCCGCGACGCCGTTCGACGTGCTGATCGACTGCCAGGACCACGTCGTCGCCGGCCGCGCGCGCCTACGTCGACGTGGTCGTGCTGGAGGCGTTCGCGGACGCCGTCGAGCGCTGCGAGGACGCGGCGCTGCGGCCGATCGCTCGACCGCCTGTGCAACCTGTACGCGCTGTCGCTGGTCGAGGCCGAGCGCGGCTGGCTACCAGGAGCACGGCCGCCTCACCGCCGCACGCTCGAAGGCGGTGATCAAGGCCGTCAACGCGCTCTGCGCGGAGCTGCGCCCGGACGCGCGCCTGCTCGTCGACGGCTTCGGCGTCCCGGAACCCGCGGGCGCCGCGGCGGACATCCCGGCGCTCGAGCACGCGGCGTGACGCGGCTGCCGCGCGCCGAGCGCGAGCGCCAGGCGCTCGCCGCGGCGAGGTCGCTGTTCGCCGAGCGCGGCTTCGCCGCGGTCACGATGGACGAGGTCGCCGCGCGCGTCGGCGTCACCAAGCCGCTGCTCTACACGTACTTCGGCAACAAGGAAGGGCTGTACCTCGCGTGCATGGAGCCGGCCGGCGAGGCGCTCGTGGCAACCGTCGCCGAGGCCGTGCGCGATGCGACGACGCCGGCGGACGCGCTGCAAGACGGCGTGCACGCGTTCTTCGCCTTCGTGGACCGCGACCGCAGCGCCTGGCGCGTGCTGTTCGACGAGACGCTCCCCGCCGGCGCGGAGCCCGCACGACGGGCGGCGCGGCAGCGCGACCGGCTGACCGGCCTGGTCGCCGAGGCCCAGCTCGCCCGTGTGCCGCCGGAGCGGCGCGCGGCCGCCCAGCCGCGGATCGAGGCGCTTTCGGCAGCGCTCCTGGGCGCCGCCGAGGCGCTCGCGCGCTGGTGGCTGCGGACCGACGCGATGCCCGCCGCCGAGGCAGCGGAGCTCCTCGTCCGCACGCTCGAGCCGGGCCTGCGGGAGCCCGCGCGGGCGGGATGACCGACCTCATCCCCCCGAGTGGTCGCTCAGGAGTTCGGCGCATGGGCCGATCACCCTGGAAATGGGTAAGGAATTTGACGCCCTCCCAGCGGCCGTCTCGTTCAACGAGGAGGTCGGCGGCTGCCTCGTCTTCGAGGAGACGAGCCGCGAGGCCGCGGCTCGCGTAGGCGACGCGACCCAGGCACGGATCGCGCTCCAGCTGCGGGTGACCGCCGACGACGCCGACCGCTTCCTCGCGGACGAGCGCCATGCGGCGCGGGTGACGGGGTGGGTGCGCATGGACATGCTCGGCGGCGCGCTCGAGGTCGAGGACGGGACGTTCAACGTCGTCGCCGGCGCCGGGGGCCGCAGGATGGAGTACCGCCTGCACCTCCACGACGGCGCCGACCGCGCGCTCACGCTCGTGGGATCCAAGGAGCAAGAGGCCGACGGCACGTTCTCGCTTCACCTGCGCCTGCTGGCAGGTCACGTCGACGCCGGCGAGGACGCGGCGGTGATGGCGACGGGGACGCTGCGGCTGCTCCCGGATGACGTCGCCAAGCAGCTGATGACCTTGCACGTCTCCCCGCCGTTGCGCCTGGACGCGCTGGCGCGCTTCAGCGCCCTCTTCGCGCGCGATCCCTGGGCGACCCAGCGCTGAAGCTGACGCGCCTGCACCGCGGGCGTCAATATCCCGCGGCGTGAGCGAGCGACTGCGATCGACCGCTCGCCCAAGATGATCGCGGCGGCCGCGGCCCGGAACGCGGGATTCGTCGACGCCGGGACCGCCGAGTTCCTGGTCGCCAAGTTCGAGGACCTCGATCTCGGCGACCGCCGCTTCGACGTGGTCTTCGCCGTCCGCGTCGGCCTCTTCCACCGCGAGCCAGACCGGGCGCGGGGCATCGCCGAACGCTGGCTGGCGCCCGGCGGGACGATCCAGGCGTTCTACGACGGCCCGGCTACGGCCGGCGATCGTCGTCGCGGCGGTCGCGATCCTCGCTGAGCCCGACCTCGAAGAACACGAGCGAGACGGCGCCCACCAGCCCGCAGCCGATCAGGACGATGCTCAACACGCCGCCGGTCGTGCCGCCTACCAGCACCGCGCAGAGCACGCCGCCGACGACGAGCGCGGCGGCCGCCCCGTACGCCAGCGCGCGCGACCGAGGGGTCATGCCGTCGACGGTACCGCGTGCCGGCTGCGTCTAGCTCGCGGCCGCCGCGAACGACGCCATGTCCGGGAAGGTCGCGTCCGGGATCGCCTGCGCGTCAGGCGTCGCGCCGGATCCCCCGCGGCCCCCGCGGCGGTCGATCCACACGGTGGTCAGCCCCAGCCGCTTCGCGGTCACGTGGTCGTGGTACAGACTCTGGGCGACGTGCAGGATCCGGTCGCGCGGCAGCCCCAGCCGCTCGAACGCGACGTGGAAGTTGCGCTCGGCCGGCTTGTATGAGCCGACCTGCTCGGCGGTGATGACCCACTCGAACTCGGCGCCGAGCTTCTGGCTGGAGGCGGCGAACAGGTCGTCGTCGCAGTTCGTGATCACGCCGAGCCGGAAGCGGCCCCCGAGGCGTGCGAGCGCCAGGGCGGAGTCGGCGAACGGCGGCCAGTCGATGACCGACCGCGAGAACGCCTCCACCTCCGCCGGGGACGGCTCGACCCCGAGCTCGGCCGCCACGCCGCGCAGCCCGGCGGCGAGCACGTCGCGGTAGCGCAGGTACGGTCCCCCCTCCGCCGCCGCCTCGTAGCGCGCGTAGCGGGCGATCACGTCCTCGTCGTCCGCCGCCACGCCGTGCGCGCGCAGCACCGGCCGGAACGCGTCGGCGAGCCCGGTCTCCCAGTCGATCAGCGTCCCGTAGCAGTCGAACGTCAGCGCCTCGAAGCGGTCATAGCGGAGTGCCATCGCGCTATCGCTCCTCCCCCGCGATCAGGTCCATCAGCAGCCCGTCGTGCCAGCCGTCGCCGTCGACGTCGCGCTCGTAGCGGCGCATGACGCCGACCGGGCGGAAGCCGGCCTTCTCGTAGGACCGGATCGCCGCCGCGTTGTCCGCCGCGGGGTCGATCGTGACGCGGTGGTGCCCGCGGTCGTCGATCAGGTGGCGCACGATGCGGCGCACGACCTCGGTCCCGATGCCGCGGCCGTGGACCGCGGGATCGAGGAACAGGTCGATGCCGGCATGGCGGTACTTCGGCTCGGGCTCCTCCCAGTACTGGGCCATGCCGGCGACCGACCCGCCGACCTCGACCGTCAGCCGCGTCGCGTCCGGCTCGTCGGCGAGCGGGAAGCCCTCGTCCGGCGCGCCCCACCAGCGCCGGACCTCGGGCGCGGCGTGGATCCGCAGCAGCTCGGGCGCGTCGCGCTCGGCCAGCGGGCGGAGGACGAGGTCGCCATGCACCCGTTTGAGCCTACAGTTCGACGTATGACGCAGAGCTATCGCGAGCTGCCCCCGCCGCCCGTGCTCGCTGCGTTCGTCTCTTGCCTGTGGGTGCAGGAGGTCGCGCCCGGCGCGGCGCCGTACATGCATCGCACGATCCCGAACGGCGGCGTCGAGATCGCCTGCCGCGTCGGCGGCCTCCCCCGCCTCGTCGGCCCGCGCACCGCGGCCGACGTGGAGGTGATCGGTCCCGCGACGACCGTGGTGGGCGTGCGCTTCCGGCCCGGCGCCGCGCCGTCCGCGCTCGGCGTGCCGGCGTCCGAGCTGCTCGACCGGACCGTGGCGCTCGAGGAGCTCCTGGGCCGTCCTGCGCTCGTCCTCGGTGAGCGCGTGGCGGCCTCGGCCTCACCCGCGGAGGCGCTCGCGCTCCTGCAGGACGCGCTCACCGAGCGGCTGGCCGGGGCCACCGAACCGGATCCGCTCGTCACCGAGGCCGTCCTCCGGCTCATGCCGTGGCGCACGCCGGACGTGGGATCGCTCCCGTCCGCGCTCAACATCTCGGAGCGCCAGCTCCGCCGGCGGCTGCAGTCGGGCGTCGGCCTCGGCCCGAAGGTGCTGCACCGGACGCTGCGGTTCCAGGGGTTCGTCGCGTTGGCGCAGCTCGCGATGGCGCGGGGGAGGAAGCCGGACGACGACGGGCTCGCGCTGCTCGCCGCCGAGGCCGGCTACGCCGACCAGTCGCACCTGAACCGCGAGTCGCTGCGGCTGGCGGGGCTGTCCCCGCGCGCCTTCCTGCGCGACGCCGAGGAACGGTGCGCGCCGACGCACGACCACGCGGCCTCGTTCGTGCCGCTGCTGCGCTCGCGCGTGCACTCGATCGCCTGAGCCGCCGGCACATGGCCGATCCGTCCAAGAATCGCCGGACGGGCGCCCGTACGGTCGGCGGCCATGCACGATTCCACCGCACCGCTGCCCGACGTGGCGACGCTCCAGCGCCGCACGCTCCGCGTCCTCGTCGCCGCGCAGATCCTCGCCGGGCTCGGGCAGTCGGGCGCGGCGGCGGGCGCGCTGCTCGCGCTGGACATGACCGGCAGCGAGTCGCTCGCGAGCCTTCCGCTGGCGCTGCTCGTCGTGGGGGCCTCGGCGAGCGTGATGCCGATCTCCGCGCTCTCGCGCCGCGCCGGCCGGCGCGCCGGGCTGGCGACCGCGCTCGCGGCGGCCGCGGTCGGCGCCGCCGGCGTGGTCGCGGCCGGCGCGCTGCACAGCTTCGCGCTCCTGCTCGCCGCCAGCGCGGTCTTCGGGGCGGGCAACGCGGCGGTGATGCTCGCGCGCTACGGCGCCGCCGATCTCAGCGCGCCAGCCGAACGGGGCCGCGCGATCGGGGTCGTGGTGTTCTCGACGACGTTCGGCGCGGTCGCCGGGCCGAACCTGCTCGAGCCGTCGGGCCGGGCGGCCGCTGCGCTCGGGCTGCCCGAGCTGACCGGCCTGTACCTCGTCTCCGCCGGGGCGCTGGCGCTGGCCGCGCTGCTCCTGTTCGTGATGCTGCGCCCCGATCCGCTGCGCGTCGCGGCGGCGCTGGCGCGGACGCGCGAACCCGAGGACGGCGAGCAGGCGCCGCGCCTCCCGCTGCTCCAGCTGCTCTCGTCGCCGGCCGCCGCCGCGGGCCTGGCGACGATGGTGGTCGCGAACTTCGTCATGGTCGCCGTGATGGCGATGGCCCCGGTGCACATGCACGCCCACGGCCACAGCCTCCAGCTCGTCGGGCTCGTGATCAGCCTCCACATCGCCGGCATGTTCGCTCCGTCGCCCATCACCGGCTGGCTGACCGATCGCGTGCGGCCGCTGGCGGTCGCCGCGGGCGGCACGGCGCTGCTGATCGTCGCCGGCACGCTCGCCGCCGCGGCGGGCGATCACGCGGCCACGTTCACGCTCGCGCTCGTGCTGCTCGGCGTGGGCTGGAACGCGGGGCTCATCGCGGGGAGCACGCTGCTCGCGTCCGCCGTCCCGATCGCGCAGCGCCCGCGCGCGGAGGGCGCCGGCGAGCTGGGCATGGGCTTCACCGCGGCCGCGGCGACCGCGATCGCCGGGCCGGTCGTCGGGCTCGCCGGGTACGCGACGCTCGCGATCGCCGGCGCGTGCGCCGCCGCGGCACTGGCTCCGCTGCTGATCGCGGCGACGCGCCGGGGGCTGCCGGCGGACACCGCCCGCGCACAGCGGCTATTGACGTGACTAAGGCTCGAGTCGAGGGTTAGATCTGCTCATGTGAGCCGCCTCCTGGGCCGCCGAGCGATACTGCACGCCGATGATCTCCCCCGCGCGCATGCGCGCCATCCTGCTCGCCGGGCTCGCGGCCGGCGGCGGCGTGATCGCGGTCGTGCTCGCGAGCGACCATCAGGACGCGCAGGCGGTCTGGGCGATCTTCGGCCCTGCCGTCGGCTGGAGCTTCATCGGCACCGGCCTGTACGCGTGGCGCCGGCGGCCGGAGAGCCGGACCGGCGCGCTGATGGTCCTGCTCGGCTTCGCGTGGTTCGTGTACACGCTGCAGGCGGCCAACTCGCCGCTGGTCTACACGTTCTCGCTCGTGACCGGCGGGCTGTGGGGCGCCGTCTTCCTGCACATCGGCCTGAGCTTCCCGTCGGGCCGGCTGCAGCCGGGGATCGATCGCGTGCTCGTGATCGCCGGGTACGTGATCTTCCCGCTCGCGTTCGTCCCGGCGCTCCTGTTCGCGGGCCCGCACGAGCTCGGATGCGACGAATGCCCGGAGAACCTGCTGCTCATCCGCCGCGACGCGGACCTGGCCAACGTCGCGATGGGCTTCGCGGCCCTGCTCTACGCCGGCCTGTTCGCCATCGTCCTCGTCCGGTCGATCCGGCGCTGGCGGGCCGCGTCGCCGTTCGCGCGGCTCCAGCTCACGCCGGTGTACTCGTGCGCGCTGCTCACGTTCCTGCTCGTGACGGCGGCGCGGGCCGGCGGCGGCGACGCCGCGTGGTGGGCGGCGTTCGTCGCGACCGCCGTGACGCCGTTCGCGTTCCTCGGCGGGCTCCTGCGGAGCCACCTCTCCGAGCTGGATGCCGAGCTGCGCGCCCGGCTGGTGGAGCTGCGCGCCTCGCGCGCGCGGATCGTGGAGGCCGGCGACTCCGAGCGGCGGCGGCTCGAGCGCGATCTGCACGACGGCGCGCAGTCGCGGCTGGTCGCACTGGCGCTCCTGCTCCGCACCGCGCGGACGCGGGCCACCGAGGACCAGGAGCTCGCGGCGATGCTCGAGCAGGCGCACGACGAACTGCAGACGAGCCTGGCGGAGCTGCGCGAGCTCGCGCGCGGCATCCACCCCGCGATCCTGACCGAGCGCGGGCTCACGCCCGCGCTGGACGGCCTCGTCTCGCGCGTCCCCGTGCCGGTGACGGTCGAGGCCGACACCGACGAGCGGCTGCCGGGCCCGGTCGAGAGCGCGGCCTACTTCGTCGTCTCGGAGGCGCTGGCGAACGTCGCGAAGTACGCCGGCGCCACCCACGCCACGGTTCAGGTCCGGCGGTCGAACGGGCGCGTGACGGTCGACGTCAGCGACGACGGCGTCGGCGGCGCGGACGCCGCGCGGGGGTCAGGCCTGCGCGGCCTGGCCGACCGGCTCGGCTCGCTGGACGGCACGCTCACGCTCGACAGCCCGCCCGGCCGCGGCACCCGGCTGCACGCCGAGATCCCGTGCGGGCCGCTCACGCCGCCGGCGTGAGCGTCACCGGCGTGCGGTGGTCGTACCGCGGGCCCTGGCCGCTCTTGTCGAGCATCCACTGCTCGGACGCCGTCGCGCGGTAGAGCCGCAGTGGCGCGGGATCCTCGACGTCGCCGAGCGTCCACTCCGTCCCCCCGCACTCCAGCGACCGGCGCGTGAAGATCTCGATGCCGCGCTCGGCCTCGGCGCCGGTTGGCATGTCCACGACGGCTGACATGTACACCGCCTGGCCCGTGCTGATCGGCACCTGGGAGTCGAACACGACGATGCTGGCCTCGGGGCGCGCGGCGAGGTTGCGCGAGTGCGAGACCTCGGGCGAGGAGACCCAGAAGAACTCGCGGTAGTCGTGCGGCGCGTACCAGACCGGCGACACCCACGGCCGCCCGTCGCCGTCGACCGTGCCGAGGATCATGTACATGGTGGCGTCGAGGATGCTCCGGCCCTCGGCTTCGAGGCTCATCCTCCTCAACCTAGACAATGACGCGGCCGGATGTAGTCTCTGACCCAGGTCAGAGATGGTCACGCCGCAGGACGTCGCGCAGGTACGCAGCTTCAACCGGCTGGTGACCCGCCAGGTCGGTGCGCTGTACGACCGCTATCTCGGTCACCGTCCGCTCGGGGAGTCCCGCGTGCTGTTCGAGATCGGGCTGGACGGCGCCACGCCGCGCGACGTGCGCGCGCGGCTCGGGCTCGACTCCGGCTACCTCTCGCGCCTGATCCGGTCGCTGGAGCGCGACGGGCTGGTCGAGCACTCGCCCGACCCGGTGGACGGGCGGACCAAGCGGCTCCGGCTCACGCCCGCCGGCCGGGACGAGATGCGCGAGCTGGACCGCATCTCCGACGAGCTCGCCGCATCGACGCTCGAGCCGCTCACCACCGCGCAGCGCGCGACCCTGCTGCGCGCGCAGGCGGACGTGCGGCGGCTCCTTGCGATCTCAGCGATCGGCATCGCGGCCGAGGACCCCGCGTCGCCGGACGCGCGATGGTGCCTGGGCCACTACTTCGCGGAGCTGGGGGAGCGCTTCGAGGACGGCTTCGACCCGGGCCGCACGCTGCCGGCGGACAGCCGCGATCTCGTCCCACCGTCCGGCGCGTTCGTGCTGGCGCGCTTCGGCGGGCAGCCTGCCGGGTGCGGCGCGCTGAAGACCCTGAGCCCGGGCACCGGCGAGATCATGCGCATGTGGGTCGATCGCGCCCATCGCGGCCTCGGGATCGGCGCGCGCGTGCTCGCGGCGCTCGAGGAGCAGGCCACCGCGCTCGGCCACCACACGGTGCGGCTGTACACCAACCGCTCGCTCGGGGAGGCGAAGGCGATGTACCGCGGCAGCGGCTACGTCGAGATCCCGCGCTACAACGCGGACCCGTACGCCGACCACTGGTTCGAGAAGCAGCTGGCCCCCACGAAAGACCGCCGCTGATGGCGGGCTCGGCGGGGCATGGCCACGCTGATCTACCACCGACGCCGGTCGCGCCCGTACGGGAAGGGACTGGTCGCCCTCGCAACCGTTCCGCGGCGCCGCCAGCGTGACGACCTGTCCCTTGGGCCGGCCCCTAGCCGCGACCGTCCCGAGCTACGACCGTCCCGAGCCACGACCGTCCCTAGCCGCGACCGTCCCGAGCCACGACCGTTCCTAGCTGCGGTGTTGCCAGAGCCCAGGCCCAAGGGACAGGTCTGTTCGTTCGAGCGCGCCCGGCACCGCAATTGAATCGACCAGTCCCTTCCCTTACGGGCGAGACCGGCGTTGACGGAGGCATGGACGTCGTCACGCCGATCCTTCCATCGGCGCCGGTCCTGCGCCGGTCCTGCGCCGCGCTGCCCGAGCCCAGGCGCCCTGGCCACGTAGGCTTCGCCGATGCCGAGGGCGCCGCACCAGCCGCTGCGCGTCTGGCTGATCGGCTTCGGCACGGTCGGCCAGTGGCTCGCGCGCACCCTCTGCGACGAGGGCGACCGGCTCGCGCGCCGCTACGGCGTCGCCGTCACCGTCGTCGGCATCGCCAACGCGCGCGACGGCTTCGTCCACGACCCGGCCGGGCTCGACGTCCGGGCGCTCCTCGACCTGGCAGCCGCCGGGCGGTCGATCGCCGAGCAGCCGGGCGCGCGCGCCTGGCCGACGGCGCTCGAAGGGCTGCGCGCCACCGAGGCCGACCTGCTCGTGGAGGTGACCGCGAGCCCGTCGGCCGACGGGGAGCCGGGAACCGCCCACATGCGCGAGGCGCTCGGGCGCGGCATCCCGGTGGTCACGTCGAACAAGTGGCCGGTGGCCCTGCACGGCGTCGAGCTGGCGAACTCCGCGCGCGAGCGCGGCGTCGCGTTCCGGGCCGAGTCCACGGTGATGTCGGGCACGCCGGTGCTCAGCACGCTGGTCGACGGCCTCGCGGGCGCGCGCCCGATCGCGATCCGCGGGCTGCTCAACGCCACCGTCAACTTCATACTCACGCGCATGTCCGAAGGCCTCTCCTACGAGGACGCGCTCGCCGAGGCCCAGGAGGCCGGGCTGGCCGAGCGCGACCCGGCCGCCGACGTCGACGGCGACGACGCCGTCGCGAAGGTGATGATCCTCTCGGCCCTCGTGTTCGGCCGGCAGCTCGACCGCGCGCAGGTCGCGGGCCGGGGCATCGCCGGGATGCCGCGCGCGGAGATCGAGGCGGCGGCCGCTTCCGGCGGCCGGGTCAAGCACGTGGCGACGCTCGAGTACGGCGAGCCGGATGGCGCCGGGAGCGTGCTCGCCCGCGTGCAGCCCGAGCTGGTCGGACCCGACGACCCGCTCGCGCGCATCGAGGGGACCGCGAACGCCGTCGTGTGCCGGGCGGACCCGGTCGGCGGCATCACGGTCATCGGCCCGGGCGCCGGGCCGGAGCTCGCGGGACAGGGCGTCCTCAGCGACCTGATCGCGGTCGCGCGCTCGCGCGCCCCGACCTGAGCGCTAGCCGTAGTTCCTGAGCACGTTGTTCCGGATGGAACTGGGCCGGTGGCGGTGGCGCCGGCGCTCGCGAACGCGGGCGTGAGGGAGGCCCGCGGGCCGCCGCGATCACGACGTCGCCCCAATGACGACGTCAACGTCAGAACCCGCCACACGCCCAGGCGTCTGACGTTCGCCGCGTCATGCGCCGTCAACGTCGGCCCACCCGCCCGACGCAGGACCCGATCGACGTTGCCGCGCCCCGCCGGCGTCCGCCGGCCCGGCCGGATCCGGCCCGCTCAATGCGGCAGTTGACGTTGCGCGCGCACAGCGCGCGACCGCCGCCGAGGGAACAGCCTGCTCGGGACTTACCCCTAGCTCCGCGCCGAGACGATCGCGATGACCACCAGCGCGACGCAGAGTGCCACGACGCCCTGGATGCCGGTGAAGATCGCGGCGATCGCGAACAGCGGGATCGAGATCGCCATCGAGCCGAGCACCATCTCCTTCTGGTGGTCGCGCCGGCGCTTGAGGGCCCGCTCGTCCTCGCCGGCGCGGCCCGCGAGCCGCTGCTCGATCCGCGCCACGAACGCGTCCATCACGGCCGGCTCCATCTCGTCGCCGAGCTCTCGGCGCGCCTCCATCGCCGCGTGCAGCTCCTCCTTCAGGACGACGTCATCGCTCACCAGGGAGATTGTGCGGGCTCCCGCCGCGCCGCGCAAGGCTCAGCCGGCGGGCTCGCGGACCGTGACCGGCACGCGCTCGACCTCGTTGTTCGCGTAGCCCTTGAGGTTCCACGGCGGGGCGACGGGCTGCGTGTTGCCCGCCGCGTCGGTCGCGCGGGAGGAGATCACATGGTTGCCGGGCGCCGGCGCGTCCCACGCGTAGGACCAGCCGCGCCACGCACGGTCTCCCAGCGGCTCGCCGAGCCGCGCGTCGGCCCAGGTCGCGCCGCCGTCGACGCTCACCTCGACGCGCTCCACCGGCCCCCAGCCCGACCAGGCGCGGCCCTCGAGGACGCACGGCGCGGCGTCGAGGAACCGCTCGCGCGTCATGAAGTCGGGGATGCCGGGCGGGACCGTGAGCGAACGCGGCAGGATGCGGCTGACCGGCGCGCCCGCCTCGCCCTCGGCGTCGTACATGCGGTACCCGACCGCCTGCTGGTATCCGGCGAACGGCTCGGTCAGGGCCGTGATCCGCCCCAGCCACTTCACGTGCGCCATCCCGTACCAGCCCGCGATCACGAGCCGGAGGGGGAACCCGTGCTGGGGCGGCAGCGGCTCGCCGTTCAGCTCGTACGCCAGCAGCGCGTCGTCGCCCAGCGCCTCCGCCCGCGGGAGGCTGCGCTCGTAGAGCTGCTCGACGCCGCCCTCGATGCCGCGGTCGAGCCCGGTGAAGAGCACCTCGACCGCGTCGTCGCCGAGCCCGGACCGCTCGAGCACCGCCCGCAGCGGCACGCCCGTCCACTCCCCCGTGCCCACCGCCTCCGTGAGCCAGGGCTGGCTCACCGGACGCGGCTCGAGGAGCGCGCGCCCGTTGCCCGCGCACTCGAGCGTCACCGGCCGCGTCACGGCGGGCAGCGCCCGCAGGTCCGCGAGCGAGAGCGACTGCGGCCGCCCGACGGCGCCGCCGAGCTCGAGCCGCCACGCCGCGGGGTCCACCGCCGGGATGTCGTAGTGGACGAGGAGGTAGTGCAGCCCGACCGGCGTGATCGGGTGGCGCAGCGCCTCGAGCGGCATCCCGTGGTTGCGCGCCGCGAGCCGCAGCTCCGCGAGCGTCACGTCACCGATGGAGGTCCCGGCCGGAGCGGTCATGCCCGCATGCTAGGGCGATCTGACAAGGTTCGCCGTCGGGATCGCCCCGAGCCATGAGCGTGGATACGCCGCACCACAACGCCACGGTGCTCCTGCGAACGGAGCATGCCGTCGCGCGCGTCCTCGCCGAGGCCTGCGACGAGGCGAGCGCCTACCCGCGGATCCTCGCCGCGATCGGCGAGTCGCTCGGCTGGGACGTCGGCGCGCTGTGGGCGCCCGACGGCGAGCGCGCTGCGCTGCGTCGAGACGTGGCAGGTGCCGGCGCCGTTCGAGCTGATCAGCCGGAGCGTGCAGCTGGCGCCCGGCGAGGGGCTGCCGGGCCGGGTGTGGGAGAGCGGTGAGCCGGCGTGGATCGTCGACGTGGGCGCGGACCCGAACTTCCCGCGCGGCGAGAGCGCCGCGCGGGCCGGCCTGCGGGCGGCGTTCTGCTTCCCGATCCGCGGCGCCTCCGGCATGATCGGCGCCGCCGAGTTCCTCGCCCCCCAGCGCCGCGACCCCGACGACACCCTGCTCGAGACGATGACGAGCCTCGGTGGCCGCATCGGGCAGTGCGTGGAGCGCTGGCGGGCGGAGGACCGCCTGCGCGAGAGCGAGGCGCGCAAGAGCGCGATCCTCAACGCCGCGTTCGACTGCATCATCACGATGGACGCCGGCGGCCGGGTCGTCGAGGTCAACCAGGCCACCGAGCGGACCTTCGGGTACCGGGCGAGCGCCATGGTCGGCCGCGACCTCGCGAACCTGATCATCCCGCCCCGCCTGCGCGAGGATCACCGCCGCGGGCTCGAGCGCTACGTCACGACCGGCCAGGGCCGGATGGTCGGGCATCCCGTCGAGCTCCCGGCGATGCGCGCCGACGGGAGCGAGTTCCCGGTCGAGATCGCGATCACGCGGCCGCGTCTCACCGGCCCGCCGCTGTTCACCGGGTACCTGCGCGACGTCACCGAGCGCAAGCGCGGCGAGCAGGCGCTGCGCTCGCTCGCCGACGAGCAGGCCGCGCTGCGGCGCGTCGCGACCACGGTCGCGAGCGAGGCCGACCAGGCGCGGGTGTTCGAGGTCGTCACCAAGGAGGTCGGCCGCCTGCTCGGCGCCAACACGTCGAACATGGTGCGGTTCGAGCCCGACGGCACGGCGATCGTGATGGGCGGATGGAGCACCGGCGACACGCGCAACGTGCCGGTCGGCACGCACATCGCGCTGGACGGTCCCACGGTCGCGGCGGAGATCCTCCGCAGCGGCCGGCCGCAGCGGAACGACAACTACGACGACGTGCCCGGAACGACCGCCGACCTGCTGCGCGAGCTCGGCTTCCGCTCCTCCGTCGGCGCGCCGATCAAGCTCGGCGGCCGGCTGTGGGGCGCGGTGATGGTCTCCACCATCGAGGACGAGCCGTTCCCCGCCGGATCGGAGCAGCGGATCGCGGACTTCGCCGAGCTGGTCGCGCTCGCGCTGGCCAACGCCGAGGCGCGGCACGAGCTCGCGGCGTCGCGCGCGCGGCTCGTCGAGGCGGGCGACGCGGAGCGCCGGCGCCTCGAGCGCAACCTGCACGACGGGGCGCAGCAGCGGCTCGTGGCCCTCTCCCTCGGCCTGCGCATGTGCGAGCGCAAGCTCGCCGACGGCGACCCCGGCGCGACCGAGCTCCTGCAGAGCGCCAAGCGGGAGCTCGCCGGCGCGCTGGAGGATCTGCGCGAGCTCGCGCGCGGCATCCACCCGGCGATCCTGACCGAGCGCGGGCTCGTGCCCGCGATCGAGATGCTCGCCGGCCGCACGAGCATCCCGGTCGAGATCACGGCGCCGCTCGAGGACCGGCTGGCGCCGCCGGTCGAGGCGGCGGCGTACTACATCGTCGCCGAGGCGCTCACCAACGCCTCCAAGCACGCGCGCGCCTCGTGCGTGCGCGTACTCGTCCAGCGCTCCGACGGGACCGCGCTGGTCGAGGTCGCCGACGACGGCGTCGGCAGCGCCGACCTGCGCAAGGGCTCAGGCCTCCGCGGGCTGCGCGACCGCGTCGAGGCGCTCGGCGGCGAGCTGGGGATCGAGAGCCCGGAGGGCGCCGGGACGACGGTCACGGCGCGGCTTCCCTGCGGTTGAGCCCGCGCGGCCGCTCGGCAGGCGGAACAGGACCAGCAGCGCACCGGCGAGCGCGACCGCGGCGGCGGCCGTGAGGCCGATGCCGAGCGCGTCGGTGAACGCCTGCCCGGCGCTGTCGGCGAGCTCGCGACCCGGCGCCCCGCCGACCTGCTCCGCGACCGCGTGGGCGCCGCCGACCGACTCCTCGGCGGCAGCCGGCGCCCCGGCCATGTCGCCGGAGTACGCGCTGCCGATGATCGCTCCGATAATGGCCACGCCGAGCGCGCCGCCGACCTGGCGGGTTACGTCGTTCATCGCCGACCCGACCCCCGCCTTGGCGTCGGGCACGGCGCTCATCACGGCGTCGGTGGCCGGCGCCATCGCGGTGCCCATCGACAGCGCGAGGCCGAAGGTGACGAGGCCGAGGAGCGCTGGCGCCATCCCGGGCGTCCACGCGAGGCTCGTGCTCAGCACCGCCGCGACGCCGAGCAGGCCGGCGGCGACGACCCGTGCCCTGCCGGCGCGCTCGACCAGGCGGTTCGACAAGCCGGAGCCCACGACCAGGCCGAGGGCGAGCGGGAGCATCGCGGCGCCGGCCTCCAGCGCGCTGAAGCCGTGGGCGAACTGGAGGTACTGCGTGAAGGCGAAGACCGAGCCCATCATCGCGAAGAAGACGAGCCCGATGCCGACCGATGCCACGGTGAAGCTCGGATTGCGGAACAAGTCGAGCGGGAGCATCGGCGCCGCGACCCGGCGCTCCCACGCGACGAACGCGACGCCGAAGACCGCCGCGGCCGCGAAACAGCCCAGGACGAGCGGATCCGTCCAGCCGCGCGGTGTCGCCTCGATGATCGCGTAGACGAGCGTGACCAGCGTCGCGATCGAGAGACCCGCGCCGGGAAGGTCGAACGCGCCTGGACGCGGGTCGCGGCTCTCGGGCACGAGGAAGAACCCCGCGGCGAGGGCAACGACGACGATCGGCACGTTGAGCCAGAACACCGAGCTCCACGAGAACCACTCGAGCAGCAGGCCGCCGACGAACGGTCCGAGGCCGATGCCGACCCCCGCGATCGCGGCCCAGATCCCGATCGCCTTCCCGCGCTCCTCCCGCGGGAACACGGCGATGATGATCGAGAGCGTCGCCGGCATCATCATCGCGCCGCCCACGCCCATCGCGGCACGGAGCACGATCAGCTGGTCCGCGCTCTGCGCGAACGCAGCGAGCACGCTCGCGATCCCGAACAGCCCGAGCCCGGACTGCAGCGCGAGCTTCCGGCCGAAGCGGTCGCCGAGCGTGCCCATGGTGAGCAGGACGCCGGCGAACGAGAGCAGATAGGCGTCCACGATCCACTGCAGGGTCGAGCCCGACGCCGAGAACTGGGTCTGCAACGTCGGCAGGGCGACGTTGAGCACCGTGTTGTCGAGGCCGATGATCAGCAGGCTGAGGGCGAGGACGGCGAGCGTCTTCCACCGGCGCGCGTACGCGCTCGGGTCGATCGTGTCGGGATGCATGAGGGCCTCCGGGTCGTGGTCCGGTCAGGGGATGTGGACGTCGCGAACGGCGATCGCGTCAGTGCGGTGGGCGACGTAGGGCGGCAGCAGCGCGAGCGCCGACCGCCGGTCCGGGGCGTCCACGCGCCACCAGACCGCGTGGCCGCCCTCGAGGCAGGTGGACGCGGCAGGACGCCTGCGCAGCGGGCTGTGGAAGCCCTGCCACGCGGCGAACGCGACCGCGCACTCGGCGGGGGCGTGCTGGTGGTGGAGGACGAATGACGGCATGCACGGCAGCGTCGCGGCATGCGGCTTCCCCCACATCAGGGGCGCCCCCGCAACCGGGCACCCTGACCCGGGTTATGCTGGCCCCACGGTGGCGTTCCGCCCCGGTGACCCGGTCGGGCGAGAGCCTGAGCTCGAACGGCTCGGGGAGCTGCTCGACGAGCTGGAGCGCGGCGCCGGCAGCTGCCTGGTCGTCGAGGGTGAGCCTGGGATCGGCAAGACGCAGCTGCTCTCGGAGCTGCGGCGGCGCGCCGAGGAGCGGGGCCTCCTGGTGCTCGCCGGGTCCGCCGCCGAGTTCGAGCGCGACCTGCCGTTCGGCGTGTGGGTCGACGCGCTCGACGCGTACGTCGCGTCGCAGGAACTCGAAGCGCGCGGCGACGCCGACGCGGAGATGCTGCACGACCTCGCCGGCGTGCTGCCGTCGCTGCAGCGCGGCGGCGCCGAGGCCGCGCCGGGACCTGCCGACGAGCGCCACCGCGCGCATCGCGCGCTCCGCGGCCTGCTCCACCGGCTCGCGGAGCCGCTCCCGCTCGTGCTCGTGCTCGACGACCTCCACTGGAGCGACGGCGCGTCGATCGACGTGCTCGCCGCGCTCCTGCGCCGCGGCAGCGGCGGCCGGGTGCTGCTCGCGCTCGGCTACCGGTCCGGGAGAGCGCCCCCGCGGCTGGCCTCGGCGCTCGCCACGCCGGCCGTCACGATCCTCGAGCTCCGGCCGCTCAGCGAGGCGGAGTGCGCGCGGCTCACCGGCGAGCATCTCGACGCCGCGGCGCGCGCGGCGATCTACGCGGAGGGCGGCGGCAACCCGTTCTACACGCTGCAGCTCGCTCAGGCCCCGGCGCTGCCGTCGCGCAGCTCGAGCGGGGATCGCATGGCGCAGGACGCGGGCGTGCCGCGGGTCGTGGCGGCGGCGCTGGTGGAGGAGCTCAACGCGCTCGCGCCGGACGGGCACCTGCTGCTGGACGCGGCGGCGATCGCCGGCGATCCGTTCGAGCCGGAGCTCGCGTACGCGATCGCGGAGCTCCCCCCGCCCGCCGGCGTGCGCGCGCTCGACGAGCTGCTCGATGCCCGCCTGCTCCACGCCACCGACGTGCCGCGGCGGTTCGCGTTCCGGCATCCGCTGGTGCGGCGGGCGGTGTACGAGTCGAGCCGGGGCGGGTGGCGGCTGGCCGCGCACGACCGCGCCGCGCGGGCCTTGGCGGCGCAGGGGGCGTCACCGGCCGCACGCGCCCACCACGTCGAGCACTCGGGGATCCGCGGAGAGCGCGCCGCGATCGAGCTGCTGCTCGAGGCCGGCGACGCGAACGCGGGCAGGGCGCCCGCCGGCGCGGCGCGCTGGTACGTGGCCGCGCTGCGCCTGATCCCGGAGGACGACCGGCCGGCGCGCCTGCGCACGCTCATGCGCCTCGCACAGGTGCTCCGGTCGACGGGGGACCTCGAGCGCTGCAGGGCCGCGCTGCTGGAGGCGATCGAGCTCGTCCCCGGCGACGACCTCGCCCTGCGGCTCCGCCTCACCTCGGCGTGCGCCGCCTGCGAGAACTTCCTGGGTCGCCACGGTCCGGCGGAGCAGCGGCTCGTCGCGGCCCTGGAGGCGCTTCCCCACCAGCGCTCCCGCGAGGCGGTGACGGTGCTGCTCGACCTCGCGACGGGCGCGTTCTTCACGGCGGACGGCGAGCGGATGGGCGACATGGGCAGGCGCGGGCTCGCCGCGGCTCGCCCGCTCGGCGAGCCGGGGCTCGTCGGCACGGCGGCGGCCGTGCTCGCCCACAGCTGTGCGAGCGAGGGACTGATCGGAGAGGCGCGCTCGAACGCCGACGAGGCGGGCGCGCTTCTCGACCAGCTCCCGGACGACGCCCTCGCGCCGTATCTCGACGCCTTCAGCCGCCTCGCCTGGGCGGAGTACCTCGCCGAGCGGTTCGACGACTCCGTCCGGCACGCCGCGCGGGGCGTCGCGGTCGCGCGCGCCACCGGTCAGGGCCAGTTCAGTCCTCTGATCCTCTGCGCGCAGGCGCTCAGCACGTCGATCCGCGGGGACCTGACCGCGGCCACCGCCTTGCATGAGGAGGCGATCGAGATCGCGGAGCTCGCCGGCAACGACTACGTGACGAGTGCGGCGCTCACCGCGAGCGCGCACAGTGCGATGGCCACCGGTGACCTCGACGGCGCCCGGCGCGCCGCCGAGCGGGCCGTCGCCTGCGTGGGCGTCGAAGGCGGCCATCTTGCCGCGATGGCGCACGCGCGCCTAGCGGTCACGCTGCGCGAGCTGGGCGCGTCCGCCGCCGATACGGCCGACCTCGTCGCGCCGGCAGGTGGCTGGGAGCTGCCGCTGATCCCGCCCGCCTGGCGGGTGCTGTACGACGAGGCGCTGAGCCGCGTGGAGCTCGAGGGCGGGAGCATCGACGACGCCTCCGCCCGGGCCGACGCCGCCGAGAGGACCGCGGCTGCGCTCGGCCTGCCGCTGAGGACCGCCGTCGCGCAGCGCGCCCGCGCGCGGGTGTTGCACGCCGGCGCGGACGCGGCGGCCGTGGAGCTCGCGCTCGCGTCGGCCGACGGGGCGGAGGCCGCCGGCGCGCCCCTGGAGGCGGTGCGCTCGCGCGTGCTGGCCGCGAGGGCGCTCGCGGCGGCGGGGCGGCCGGCCGAGGCGATCGAGTTGCTCCGCCGCGCGGAGCGCGAGTTCGACAACCGCGGCGCGCTGCGCGACCGCGCCGAGGCGCGTCGCGAGCTGCGGCGCCTCGGCGCCCGGATCGAGCCGCGTGGACCGCGAGGCTCCGGCGATGGCGGCCTGGACTCGCTCTCGCGGCGCGAGCTCGAGGTCGCGACGCTCGTCACCGAGCGCAAGACGAACCGCGAGGTCGCCGCCGAGCTGTTCCTCAGCGAGAAGACCGTCGAATCCCACCTCCGCAACATCTTCGCCAAGCTCGGCGCCTCCTCGCGCGTCGACGTCGCCCGCGCCGTCGAGCGCGGGGACTTGTCCGATCGCCCGAGCGGGCGGGACCCCAAGCCATGGACGACGACCTCGGTGCGGTGATCGCCCGGCACCGCGGTCTGATTGCATCGTCGCCGTGTCCGAGCTCCTCGACGTCGGCGACGGGCAGCAGCTCCACTGGGAGGTCTGCGGCGATCCGCAGGGCAAGCCGGCCGTCGTGCTGCACGGCGGCCCCGGGTCGGGCTGCACGCCGGGGTGGCGCCGGCTCTTCGACCCGCGCGCGTATCGCGTCGTGCTGTTCGACCAGCGCGGGTGCGGGAGGAGCCTGCCGCACGCGGGCGCGCCGCGCGCCGACCTTTCGGCGAACACGACGCAGCACCTCGTCGCGGACATCGAGCGGCTCCGGCGCCGCCTCTCGATCGAGCGCTGGCTCGTCCTCGGCGGCTCATGGGGCTCGACGCTCGCCCTCGCGTACGCCCAGGCGCATCCGGAGCGCGTCACCGAGCTGGTGCTGTTCTCCGTCGGCGACGACGACGCGCCGCGAGGTCGAGTGGGTCACGCGCGACGTCGGGCGGGTGTTCCCGGCCGAGTGGGCGCGCTTCCGGGACGGCGTGCCGGAGCCCGAGCGCGACGGCAGCCTGGTCGACGCGTACAGCCGGCTCCTCCACGAACCGGACCCCGCCGTGCACGCGAAGGCCGCGCGCGACTGGTGCGAGTGGGAGGACGCGCACGTGCGGACGCGCGCGGGGCAGCCGCGCGACCGCCGCTACGACGACCCGCGCTTCCGTCTCTGCTTCGCGCGGCTGGTCACGCACTACTGGCGGCACGCCGCCTGGCTCGAGGACGGCGCGCTGCTCCGGGGCGTCGAGCGGTTGTCCGGCATCCCGGCGGTGCTCGTCCACGGACGGCTGGACGTCAGCTCGCCGCTGGACGTCCCGTGGTCCCTCGCGCGCTCCTGGGAGGGCAGCGAGCTCGTCGTCGTCGACGGCGAGGGACACACGGGCGGACCGGCGATGACCGATGCCGTCGTCGCGGCGACGGACCGGTTCGCCGGCGGCGGCGTCAGCTCGCGTCCTTCGGCATGAGCACCCACAGCGGGAGGTAGAGCAGCGGCGTGAGCACCACGACGCCGACGACCGCCGCCACGCGGGCGACGAGCAGGTTCACGCCGTAGCGGCGCGCGAAGCCGGCGGTCACGCCGGCGATCAGCCGGCCCTCGCGCGGGCGGGTGAGTCCGTTGTGCGCGAACCACGACCGGGCGCCCTGGAGCGAGATCTCGTATCGGTCGTCGTGCGGTTGCTCTGCGGTGGCGGGCATGTCTTCGTTCCTTGTCTCCCGGCGCGTGGCCGGGCTCGTGTTCAGTACGCCAAGGATCGCGCCGGCGGCCTGCCGCGACACGCTGGCCACCCGGTGACCCGGCAGGGCGGCTGGCGCCGCCGACCGGTGCGGCCTGGGGCCACCGGGGGCCTGTGGTTATCTGCAGTGGCCGTAGGCGCTCAGCTCGGCGGCAACCCGAGCTGGAGCTTGCGCAGCACCTCGGCGAGCTCGCGCCGCTCGGCCTTGCTCAGCGCAGCCAGGAGCCGGCGCTCGTTCTCGAGGTGCGCCTCGGTCGCCGTGTCGATCAGCTCGCGGCCGGCGGCGGTGAGCGCGATCAGCGTCCCGCGCCGGTCGCCGGGGTCGGGCGCGCGCGTGATGAGACCGGCCTGCTCGAGCCGGTCCAGGCGCTTCGTCGTCCCGCTCGAGGTCAGCATCAACGTGCCCGTGAACTCGCTCGGGCGCAGCTGGTAGGGCGGTCCTGAGCGCCGCAGCGTCGCCAGGACGTCGTACCAGCCGGGCTCCAGGCCGTTCGCCGCGTAGACCGGCTCCAGCCGCTGCTCGAGCTCGCGCGCGAGCCGCGAGATGCGCCCGATGACGCCGATCGGCGATGGATCGAGGTCCGGGCGCTCGCGCCGCCACTGCTCGAGGATGACGTCGACGCCGTCGCGATCGGTCACGGATCGGAACCTACAGCAAGGTCGCGTCCCGAGAACTTGCTTCCTAGGAAGATATGTCGTAGGATGCAATTCATGATCAAGCGTCTCTTCACCCTCCACCGCCCCACCGTCCGTGTCGCGCGCCGGCCGGCGCCCCAGCCGCGGATGCGCTGGTACTCCTGACCGGAGCTCACGTGGGCTGCCGGTCGCCGCTCTTGACCTCGCCCAGGCTGCGCTCCAGCGCCGCCATCAGGTCCGGCACCGGGCTCGGCTCCTTCTCGGGCTCCGGCGACTTGACGGTCTGACCCTTCTGCTTGCGCTTGACGATGCGCTTCAAGCGCTTGACGTACTGGTCCTCGTAGCGCGACGGGTCCCAGGGGCACGACAGCGCCTCGACGAGCGCGATCGCCTGGTCGAGCTGCTGCTTCGGCGGCCGGCGCTTCTTGCCGGGCTTCGGCACGTCCCTGGTCGACCGGACCTCGTCGTGGAAGAGCATCGTCGTGAGCGTCAGGCGCCCGTCGCGGACGCGGATCAGGGCGAGGTACTCCTTGGTGCGCAGGACGAACCGCCCGAGCGCGGCCCGATCGGTCCGCCCCATCACCTCGAGCAGCAGGCGATAGGCCCGCAAGGTGCCCTCGGCCTCGCCGGACGGCACGAGGATGTAGGGGTGGTCGTAGTAGGCCGGGTCCACGTCGTCCACGTCGACGAACGCCTCGATGTCGATCGTGCGCGTCCTGCGCGGGGCCGCCGTCGCGAGCTCCTCGTCGGTCAGGACCACCTGCTTGCCGTCGAGGTCGTAGCCGTGGCCGATGTCCTCGAACGGGACCTCGGCATCCTCCTTGGAGCAGAAGCGGCGAATCTCGATCGGCGTGTGGTCCTTCGCGTGGAGCTGGCGGAAGTGCAGGTCGGTGTCGACGACGCCGCTGTAGAGCGCGACGGGCACGTTGACGAGCCCGAAGCTGAGCGAGCCGGTCCACAGCGACCGCGGCATCAGGCCGCCGCCTTGGTCCGGCGCCTGCTCCGCTTCCGCGCCTTCCCGCCGCCCTTCAGGCTCGCCTCGAGCGACGCGAGCAGATCGTCCGGCGGCTCGGGCGGCGCCTCCTCCGGCGGCTCGATCTCCTCGCCGGCCGCCTTGCGCTTGATCAGCCGCAGGACGGCCCGGCGATACGTGTCCCTGTACGAGGTCGGATCGAACTCCGTGTACAGGCCGTCGACCAGCGAGGAGGCCATCTCGATCTCGCGCTTCGCCGGCTTGCGGTTGACCCGGCCGAGCTTGTACTTCGCGGGTGGGACGAGCTCGTCGGCGAAGCGCATCGTGTGCAGGGCCAGCACGTCGGGCACGGCGCGGACGAGCACGGTCCGCTCGCGGTTGTGGAAGACCCAGCGGCCCACGGCCGCCTTGCCGGTGCCCTCCAGCGCGGCGTGCAGCAGGGCGTAGGCGTCCTCGCCGTCGTCGCGCGCACCCAGGTGGTAGGTGCGCTCGTAGAAGACCGGGTCGATGTCGCCGGCGGGGACGAAGTGATCGACGTCGACGACGCGCGAGCGCGGTCCGGCCGCGGCGGCGATCTCGTCGTCGGTCAGCTCCACCCACTCCCCCTTGCGCACCTCGAAGCCCTTGACGATGTCGTCGTAGTCGACCTGCTCGCCGTCGTCGGGGCAGATCCGGCGGTGCTCGATCCGCGCCCCGTCGGCGAGGTGGACCTCGTGGAAGTGGACGGTCCTGGACTCCGTCCCGGAGAAGACCTTGATCGGGACGTTGACGAGCCCGAACGAGATCGTCCCGTTCCAGATCGACCGCGGCATGTTCTGGGTGCTACCCGGTTCAGGCGCTGACGAGTTCCTCGAGGAAGGGGATGAGCAGGCCGGCGAGCTCGCCGGCGGCCTCCTCCGGGATGAAATGGCCGCCGGGCACGCGCGCCGCCGTGACGTCGTCCGCCCACGTCCGCCAGACGTCCTCCGCGTCGGCGAGCTGTGTCTCGTCCTCGCCGATCACGACCAGCACGGGGGCGGCGATGCGCCGGCCGGCGGCGCGATCCTCGGCGTCGTGCCGGCGGTCGGCGTGGAAGCTCGCGCGGTAGTCCGCGCACATCGCGGCGATGGTCGCCGGCGTCAGGGCCCGCAGGTACGCGTCGCGGTGCTCCGGAACCATTGCCGCCGGATCGCTCGGCCACGTGGCGAACACGTGCTCCAGCAGCGCGGCGGGGTCGGCGCCGATCAGCCGCTCCGGGAACGGAGCGGGCTGCGCCAGCAGGAGCCACGGCCAGAAGCCCAGCGACACGCGCGTCCCCATGCGCGCGAACTGCTCGACCGTGGGAACGATGTTGAGCAGCGCCACGCCGGCGTTGTCACTGCAGGGGTTCCAGGACGGGCGCGAGGCGATCGCCGAGGCGGACTACTTCGTCCCCCAGGGCGGCGCCCGATGATGACCCGCCGCATCTGGTCGCGCAAGAGCGCGCCGCTCGACGGCCACGATGAGTTCCGCGCCGCCGCCGTGTCTCATTCAGTGGATCCCAACGAACGGAGGACGCATGCCCACGCACGACCGCATCCGCCTCGCGCGCGCCGCGTACGCGGCCTACGAGACCGACGACCGGCAGGCGCTGGAGGATCTCGTCGCCGACGACTTCGCGTTCTGGAGCCCGCAGGACGACGGGATCGACCGCGCGACGTACTTCGACCGCTGCTGGCCGAACCACGAGAACATCGCGGGGTTCGCGTTCCAGCGGCTCCACGAGCTCGGCGACGAGGTCCTCGTGACCTACGAGGCCGAGCGCGTCGACGGCTCGCGGTTCCGCAACACCGAGATCCTCACGTTCGACGGGGACCGGCTGAGGAAGGTCGAGGTCTACTTCGGCTGGAACCTGTGAGCCGCCCGCTCAGGCCACGGGACATGGGACCGGCTCCAGGCTCCCCGGCATCACGCACCCGTCCCAGCGCGCCGGGCGGCGGCCGCGGCGGACGAGGATGCGCGTGTACTTGCCGATCCGGCCCGGCTCGGTGACGCGCAGGTCGACGCGGGTTCCCGCCGCCAGCCTGCGCTCCAGACCGGTGATCCGCACGAGCGGGTGCCCGGACATGGTGCGGCGGCGATCGCGGAACGCGCAGCCACGGCCGCTGCACTCCATCGCGATCGCGGCTCCGAGCGGCGCGCGCACGGTGACGAGCGTGAACGCGGTCCACCGCATCGCGAACCGGCCGCGGGTGCGCACGACCGGGAACGGCTCCATCATCCGCGCGAGCGCCGCGGCGGGCGCCGGCGCCGGCGCGAGGAGCGCCAAGGGCGCCGGGGACGCCGGCGCGGCGGGCGTCGCGCCCGGAACCACCTCGGTCGGCGCGGAGTCGCGCACGTCGGTCGCGCCGCCGCTCGTCGCGGTGACGCGAAACACGATCCGCATGCCGGCGTCGCCGGGTGCCGGGGAGTACGCCGGCGACGACGCGCCCGGGACATCCGTGCACGGCCCGGCGGCCGCGCAGCGGCGCCACTGGTAGCCCATCCGCAGCGGGAGGGCGCTGCTCCACACGCCGGGGAAGCCCGTGAGGGGGTGGCCCACGACCGGCGTCCCGTACACCTTCGGCGGCATCAGGTTGACGAGCGGGGCGGCGGCTCCGGCGTCCGCCGGAGCGGCGAGGGACAGGACCGCGACAAGCAGCGGTGCCGTGAGCACCATCCGAGCTAAGTCGACGGCCGACGGACCGTCAAGGAGCGGTCACCGCGGCGGATCGCGCGCGAGCCGGATTGGACATAGACTGGTTTCCAGCCGATGTTCGCGCACTGACACCCCCCGGGCGGCGCCCGCCGGCCGCGTCTTGGTGTAGACCTTCGTGCTCGAACGCAACCCGGCGTGCCGCGCGGAGCCGGCCGCCCGCACCTACCGACCAGCAGGAGGCGACGTCGTGGCGGTCAGCGAACAGCAGGAGAGCAAGACGTTCATCCGGCCGGACGGCAAGGAGAAGGTGACGGGCTCCGGGCGCTACACGGCCGACCTGAACGTCACCGGCCAGGTCCACGCCAAGTTCCGCTACGCCGACCACCCCCACGCCCGGATCTCGAGGATCGACGCGTCGAGGGCGCGTGCGGTGCCCGGCGTGGTCGCCGTCCTCACGCACGAGGACGTGCCCGACGTCCGCTACGGGGGGATGGTGCAGGACCGGCGGCTGTTCGCGAAGGAGGCCGTGCGGTGGGAGGGCGACATCGTGGCCGGCGTGGCCGCGCTCACCCCGGAGGCGGCGGAGCAGGCCGCGGCGCTGATCGAGGTCGACTACGAGCCGCTGCCGAGCATCGTCGACTTCGAGGCCGCGTCGAAGGGCGGCGGCGCGCTCGTCCACGAGGAGTGGGCCGGCTACGAGGGCGACGAGACGATGGCCCGCGAGGGCAACGTGCTCGGGCGCTCGACGATCGTCCGCGGCGACGTCGACGCGGCGCTCGGCGAGCCCGGCGTGACCGTCGTCTCCGGCCGCTACGTCGCGGACTCCTCCCAGGGCGTCCCGATCGAGCCGCACGCGATCGTGGCGCAGTGGGCCGGCGACCGGGTCACGGTCTGGACCTCGAGCCAGACGCCGTACGAGGCCCGCTCCGGCGTGGCGCACACGCTCGGGATCCCCGAGTCGCAGGTCCGGATCGTGGTGCCGCTGCTCGGCGGCGGGTTCGGCGCCAAGTGCGACTTCCACTTCGAGGCGCACGTGGCGGCGCTCGCGCGCGCCGCGCGCCGGCCGGTGAAGCTCGTGCTCTCCCGCCGCGAGGAGTTCATCGCGATCGACCACCGCCGCGAGGGCATGGTGATCGAGTTGACGACCGCGGTGCGCGCCGACGGCACGCTGGCCGCGCGCCGCGCCACGGCGTACCTCGACTCCGGCGCGTATTGCGGCGAGGGCGGCTTCTTCGCGCAGATGGCGGCGATGCACCTGATCGGCCCCTACCGGATCGAGAACGTCGACGTCGAGTCGTTCCTCACCTACACGAACACCCAGCCGAGCTCGTCGATCCGCGCGCCCACGGCGCCGCAGGCGGTGTGGGCGCTCGAGCAGCACCTCGACGAGGTCGCGGCCGAGATCGGCCTCGATCCCGCGGAGCTGCGGCGCCGCACGCTCCTGCGCAGCGGCGAGCAGGCCGCGACCGGGCAGCTGATCGAGCACGTCGGCGTCGCCGAGACGCTCGAGCAGGCGCTCGAGATCATCGGGTACGACGAGCGCGCGTCGCTGCCGGACGACGAGGCGATCGGCTTCGCCTGCGGCTGGTGGCCCTGCTTCGCCAACCAGACCGGGGCCTACGTGAAGCTCAACGGCGACGGGACCGGCACGATCGTCACGGGCGCGCAGGAGAACGGCACCGGCTCGGTGATGGCGTTCCCGCTGTTCGCCGCCGAGGTGCTCGGGATGGACGCGTCGCAGTTCTCGATCACCTACCAGGACACCGACGCGGCGCCGTGGGACGCCGGCTCGTCGGGCTCCCAGACCACCTTCAACGGCGGCCGCGCCGTGATCGAGGCCGCGATGGACATCCGCGAGCAGCTGCTCGAGGCCGCCGAGCAGGAGCTCGAGGTGAGCCGCGAGGACCTCGAGCTGGCCGACGGCGTGGTGCGCGTCAAGGGCTCCCCGGCGACCGCGGTGACGATCGCCGACATCGTCGGCACCGGCAAGCAGTACCTCGGGCGCGGCGCCGGCGAGGTGCCGGAGGTGCCCGAGGAGAAAGCGGCGCAGCTCGCGCCGGGCTGCGTCGGCCGGCTCGGGATCGAGTCGTTCCTCGCCCCCCAGACCATCACGCATGCGGCGCACGTGAAGGTCGACCGCGAGACCGGCGTCGTGCGCGTCCTGCGCTTCGCCGCCGTCCACGACTCGGGCATGATCCTCAACCGGATGGGGGCCGACGGCCAGGTCTACGGCGGCGTGGTGATGGGCATCGGCCAGGCGCTGAGCGAGGGATCGATGCACGACGAGGACGGGCGCCAGCGCAACCCGCACCTGCTCGACTACAAGCTCGTGACGAGCGCCGACGCGCCGCAGATCGAGGTCCGCTGGGTCGAGATCGACACCCCGAACGCCGGTCCCAAGGGCGCCAAGGGCGTCGGGGAGCCGCCGTGCGTCCCGACCGCGGGGGCGGTCGCCAACGCGATCGCGAACGTGCTCGGCCGCCATCTCGACCAGCTCCCGATGACGCCTGAGCGCGTCTGGGCCGCCGCGAACGGGAACGGCGCATGAGCGGGACGTTCGTCGCGGCCGACTCGCTCGAGGAGGCGCTCGACGCCGTCGCGGCGGGCGCCCGCCCGGTGGCGGGCGGCACCGACCTGGTGGTCGGCGCCCGCTCCGGGGCGCGGCCGCTGCCCGACGCGCTCGTCGCGATCCACGCGCTCGACGAGCTCCGCGCGCTGACCGTGGGAGCCGACGGTCTCCGTGCGGGCGCGCTCGTCTCGCACGCCGCGATCGCCACCGACCCGGTCGTCGCGGAGCGCTACACGGCGCTCGCCGACGCCTCGGCGATCGTCGGCTCGCACGCGACGCGCGCGCAGGGGACGATCGGCGGCAACGTGATGAACGCGTCGCCGGCGATGGACACCGGCGGCCCGCTGCTGTGCCTCGGCGCGACCGTGATCCTCAGCGCCGCGGGAGGCGGGTCGCGCGAGCTGCCGCTCGACGAGCTGTGGACCGGCCCCGGGCGCACGTCCGCGGATCCGGGCGAGCTGCTCACGGCCGTGACGCTGCCTCCCCTCGCACCGGGGACGGGCAGCGCGTACGTGCGGCTGGAGTACCGCCGCCAGATGGAGATCGCCGTGGTCGGCGCGACCGCCGTCGTCGAGCTGGACGGCGACGTCGTCCGCGCCGCGCGGATCGCGATCACGGCGCTCGCCCCGACCATCCGGCGCGTCCCGGATGCCGAGGCCGCGCTCGCCGGCACCCCCGGCGACCGCGCCGCGGCCGAGCGGGCGGCGGCGGCCGCCGCCGCGGCCGCCGAGCCGATCTCCGACGTCCGCGGATCGCTCGAGTACCGCCGCGCGATGGCGGCCGTCATGACCCGCCGCGCGATCACGGCAGCCGTCGCGCGGGCACGCGACGGCGCCGCCGCCGTCCCCATCCCCGCCAGCCCCGCGCTCCACGGCGCCGCCTGAGGAGGCCGACCCCGATGAAGTACGAGGTGACTCTGAACGTCAACGGCCAGGCCTATCCGGTCGAGCTCGACGCGCACCAGAGCCTGCTCGACGCGGTCCGCGGACCGGTCGGCCTGACCGGCTCCAAGGAGGGCTGCGACGACTCGGAGTGCGGGGCCTGCATGATGCTCCTCGACGGCGAGCCGGTGAACGCGTGCTCCTACCTCGCGCTCCAGGCGGTGGACCGCGAGGTCACGACCATCGAGGGCCTCGGCGCCGACGCCGAGCTGCACCCGCTGCAGCGGGCGTTCCTCGACATGGGCGGCGTGCAGTGCGGGTTCTGCACGCCCGGGATGCTGATCTCCGCGACCGCCCTGCTGGAGCGGACCGGCGATCCGACCGAGGAGGAGGTCCGCATCGCGCTGGCCGGCAACCTGTGCCGGTGCACCGGGTACGACGGCATCGTGAAGGCCGTGCTCTCCGTCGCCGCGGACCGGCCGAGCTAGCCGGCCGCCCCGCGCCCGGCGTGTGCCACGCTCTCTCCGTGGACCTGATCAAGCGGTTGCTCGCAGTCGACGTCTCGGCGCTCTCGGACGCCGACAAGTCCCTGCCCGTGGTGGATCCCGCGGTGCGGGCGATGATCCCCGAGGTGCGCATGGCCGGCCCGGCGTTCACCGTCGTCGCCGAGGATGATCATCTGCCGGTGATGACCGCGCTGGCCGAGGCGGCGCCGGGCGACGTCCTGGTGATCGCGACGAACGGGGGATCGGCCGCGGTCTTCGGCGAGCTGTTCGCCACCGAGGCGCGCCGGCGCGGGCTCGCCGGCATCGTCGCCGACGGGTTCTGCCGTGACGTGCGCGGCCTGCGCCGGACCCTGCTGCCGGTGTTCGCGCGCGGCACCACGCCGCGCTCCGGCACGACCGTCTCGCGCGCCGCGCTCGGGGCGACGGTCGCCTGCGGCGGCGTCGAGGTGTCGCCGGGCGACATCGTGTTCGGCGACGACGACGGCCTGCTGATCGCCCCCGCGGAGCGGATCGCGGCGGCACTGGAGACCGCCGAGCTGATCGCCCGGAGCGAGCACGCGATCCTGGCGGCGCAGGATCGCGGCGCGTCGCTGCACGATATGACGAACCACGCCGACCACGTCGCGGCGCTCGACCGCGGCGAGCCGAGCGCGCTGGCGTTCCGGGTCGATGTCTGACTTCGCGCACGCGTTCGCCCGCCGCACCCGCCTGCGCGGCGGCGACGAGCTGACCACGATCCTCGCGGGCAGCCCACCCGGCGTCCTCTCGATGACCGGCGGCTTCCCCAACCCGGCGACGTTCCCGACCGACGAGCTCGACGAGATCGCCGCGCGGCTCGTGCGCGAGGACGCCGCCGTCGCGCTGCAGTACACGCCGTGCGCGGGCATCCCGAGCGTGCGCGAGTACCTGCTCGACCGCCAGGAGGAGATGCAGGGCCGCCGCCCCGAGCCGGACGAGCTGATCGTCACCAGCGGCGGCATGGAGTGCATCGCGCTGATGTGCCAGGCGCTGATCGATCCCGGCGACGCGATCGCGGTCGAGGCGCCGACGTACCTCGGCGCGCTCATGGCCTTCGCCGGCGCCGAGGCCGAGGCGGTCCCGATCGAGATGGACGATGCCGGGCTGCGGGTCGACGCGCTCGCGGAGCGCCTGGAGGGCGGGCTGCGGCCCAAGTTCGTCTACACGATCCCGGACTACCAGAACCCGACCGGCCGGACGCTGCCGCTCGACCGGCGGCGCGAGCTCGTCGACCTGTGCCGCCGCCACGGCGTGCTGATCTTCGAGGACGTCGCCTATCGCGAGCTGTCGTTCGACGGCACGTCGCTGCCGTCGCTGTGGTCGCTCGGGCCGGACGTCGTGCTCCAGGCCGGCACGTTCTCCAAGAGCTTCTTCCCCGGCGTGCGGCTCGGCTGGGCCGCCGGACCGCCGGACGTGATCGCCGAGCTCTCCGCCGCCAAGCAGAACTCCGACCAGTGCGCCGGCGGCCTCGGGCAGCGCCTGGTGGAGGAGTACGGCCGGGCCGGCGGCTTCGAGCGCCACGTGCCGGCCGCCCGGGCGCTGTACGCGTCGCACTGGGCGGCGCTCTCGGCCGCGCTGACCCGGCACATGCCCGAGGACGTCGCCTGGACCGAGCCGACGGGCGGGTTCCTGACCTGGCTCACGCTGCCGGACGAGCTCGACACGCTCGCGCTGCGCCCGGCCGCCGTCGCCGGCGGGGTCGCCTACGTCCCCGGGCCGCCGTTCCACGTCGGCGACGACGGCCGCAACACGCTGCGGCTCTCGTTCAGCCACCTGACCGAGAGCGAGCTCGGGACCGCGGCGGAGCGCCTGGCGTCGGTGGTCCAGGCCTAGCGGTCAGGCCGGCGGCTTCGCCTCGCGGACGACCTCGCGGGCGGCCTTGTCGTCGCGCAGCCCGAGGAAGCGCGGGTGGCGCAGCCGCCCGTCGCGGGTCCACTCGCTGAACCCGACCTGCGCGACGAGCTGCGGCTCGACCCACGTCACGTTGCGCTCGCGCACCTCGTCCGCGAACGGCGACGTGTCGCGCCGCAGCGGGGCGAGCTCGCCCGCGAGGTCGCGCAGCGTGGCCTGCGTGAAGCCGGTGCCGACCTTGCCCGCGTAGCGCAGCGCGCCGTCGTCGTAGTGGCCGAGCAGCAGCGCGCCGAGGTCGGTGCGGCTCCCGCGCGGCGCGGTGTAGCCGCCGATGACGAGCTCCTGCTCGGCCGAGCACTTGAACTTGAGCCAGTCGCGGGAGCGGCCGTGCGTGTAGGGAGCGTCCACGCGCTTGGCGATCAGCCCTTCCCAGCCCTTGCGGCACGCCTCGGCGAAGAACGCCTCGCCGTCGCGGTTGCGGTGCGCCGTCAAGCGGATCGGATCCGCGAACCCGACCGCCCGCCGGAGCAGCGCCTTGCGCGCCCGGAGCGGCTCGTCGGTGACGTCCTCGCCGTCCAGGCGCAGGATGTCGAAGACGTAGTAGAACACCCGCGCGGGCCGTTCCCCGCGCTGCTGGAGCCGCGCGAAGCTCGTCTGGGCGCCGTCGAACGCCACGACCTCGCCGTCGAGCACGACGTCGGCGGCGCCGTCGTCCTCCAGCGCCGCGGCGATCTCCGGGAACCGGCCGTTGAGGCTCAGGTCGTTGCGCGAGCGCAGCCGGACCTCTCCGTCGCGCTTGAACGCCAGGCACCGGATGCCGTCGAGCTTGCGCTCGAAGATCCATTCCGGGTCGGAGAACCGCTCGTCGGTGAGCACCGCCTTCATGGGCTCCATGGCTCACGGTGTACCAGCCCGCCGCGGCTCGCGATTACTGTGGTGCCCGTGAGCGCGCGCCTGCCGTCCCTGCTCGCTGATCCGGCCGCCGGCCCGGATCGGCTGTGGCTGACCGGCGGCCGGTTGTTCGACGGCACCGGCGCGCCGGTCCGGGAGGCGTCGGGCGTGCTCGTCGAGGACGGGCGCATCGCCGCCGTGGGCCACGCGTCGGACGGCGTGCCCGACGGTGCGACGACCGTCGACCTGGCCGGCCGCATGCTGCTGCCGGGACTGATCGACGCGCACGCGCACGTGAGGGTCGTCGACCGCCCCACGCCTGACCCCGGCGCGGAGCCGCTGTCACCCGGCGCCGACCCGCACTTCCTGGCCGCGGACCTGCGCGAGGCGTTGCGTCGCGGCGTCACCACGATGCGCGACGTGGGCTCCCACGGCGACCTCGTGCTGGAGGCGCGCCAGGCGATGCGATATGGCGCGTTTCGCGGTCCGCGGCTGCTGACGTGCGGCCGGATCGTGTCGGCGACGGCGCCCGGGGCGCGCTTCTTCGAGGGCATGTACCGCGAGGCCGACGGGCCGGACGACGTGCGCCGCGCGGTGCGCGAGCAGCTGCGTCGCGGCGCGGACTTCATCAAGGTCATGACGACCGGCGCGCGGAGCGTCGAGCTCGAGGATCCCGACCCGGCGCAGCTGACGCGCGAGGAGATCGCGACGCTGGTCGAGGAGGCCCATCGTCAGGGCTACCGCGTCGCCGCGCACGCCGAGGGCATCGACGGCACCGAGATCGCGATCCAGGAGGGGATCGACACGATCGAGCACGGCATGTACCTCAACCAGCGCCCCGACCTGCTCGAGCGGATGGCGGCGTCCGGGCAGGTGCTGGTCCCGACGCTGTCCTGCTTCTACGGCGTGGCCGGCCTCGAGTCGCCCGCGCCGACGTGGTCTCCGCTCCTGGTCGAGCTCGCCCACTACAACCTCGAGCAGGCCGATCTGACGCTGAAGGCGGCGCGGGCGGCCGGCGTGCGGATCGCGGCCGGACACGACTGGCACCCGTTCTGGAACACCGCGATCGAGATCCGGCGCATGGTCACCCACGGCCTGACCGCGACCGAGGCGCTCGTGGCCGCCACCGCCGGCAGCGCCCACGCACTCGGGCTCGACGCGCACGTGGGCACCGTCGCGGTGGGGAAGCGCGCCGATCTGATCGTGCTCGACGGCGACCCGCTCGAGCGCCCGGAGGTGCTCGGCCGGCGCGAGAACGTCTGGCTCGTGATCCAGCACGGCGCGCCCGTGGCCGGCACGGCGCTCGAGCGCGAGATCGGCTGACGCGATGCGTCGCGCGCGCGCTCTGACCGCCGTCATCCGCGCGCGGCGAAGACGGCCTCGGCGCGCGACTCGTGCAGGCTGACGGGCCCGACCAGCGCGAGCTCGAACAGGGGGCGCATCAGGGCGGCCTCGAGGCAGACGAGGTGCAGCGCGATGCCGACGACCCGCGCGGCGAGCAGCACGTCGCGCAGCGCGCCGGTGTCGATCGCGCTCACGCCGCTGAGATCGACGACGGCGACGTCCCTGCCGCACGTGCAGATCCCCGCGCTCAGGTGCGGCGCGCTGACGGCGTCGACGCGACCGCGCACGGCCAGCACGCGAATGTGCGCACCGTCTTCCCAGCGGGTGCTGAACGGATACGGCTCCGAGGCGGAGGCGGTTGTGCGCACGACGCAGGACAAACGTGCCGGGACCGGCACCGCGCGCGAGGCCTCAACGGATGTCGGTGGGTCAGCCGTCGACGACGATCGCGTCCATCGGTCCGAGC
>CAVVWS010000005.1:0-58079 GCA_963752015.1 uncultured Solirubrobacteraceae bacterium
ACGGGCTCGTACGGGTCGACGCGCGTCCGTTCGGGCGGCCGGGCGAGTCGGCCGTCGTGGTCGCCGACCCCATGGACCATCTCGTTGCCCCGGACAAGGTCCGGGGCTGGCACGATCCGCGCCGGTGAGGGGCTGGCATCGGTGGCGTCGGTGGGCGCGGTCTGGGTCTGGTGACTGAAACAGCAGAGCACCGAGGGAGAGGGGAGCGGTTCCTGGTGGCGCTGCTTGCGCACTCGGGGCGGCTGGGTGATCGGGCTGCGTGACCTGCGCGGCCTGGTGCAGGGAGACCGTCAAGGTACGGGCCACGGAGACAGTGGGAGATCGTGAGCGGTCGATCTGCATCGGTTCTGGCCCTTCTCGACCACCATCGCACGGTCGTGTTGGCGCGTGCGTTGGGGTGCCCTCGGAAGGCGTCCTCTGAGGACCGTTTGCGAGGGCACCCCCCTCGACCTGGCTGATCGTGTCAGGGGTTCGCCCGCACGCCTGACACACCACCTGTGATTGTCTCCGTGGCCCGTCTCCCTGCACCACGGCCCTGGGGCAAGCAGCCCGACCACGACAGCGTTGCGAGTTGGCGAGGAGCGAGCGATCCCGCGAACTGCTCCCCCTCCCTCGCTGCTCTGCTGTTCCGTCACCCGGACGGCGGCGCTCACTGCTGCCACGACCTCTCGCCAGCGCTGATCGTGCCGGCACGAGCCCAACCCGGACTTTGCCCGGGGAAGGAGCTCGGTGAAGCAGAGACTCCGGAAACGCCGAACGGCCCCGGGGTCACCGGGGCCGTTCGGTCGTTCTATCGCGGTCGCGTCAGTTCACGCGCACGCTGCGCTTGATGGCGAGAGCCGAGCTGCGTCTTGCTCGGGCCGGCCATCACGGTCAGCGTGTGAAGCCCGCGGCGCAGGCTCGTCACGGACTTGCCCTTGAGGAACAGCACCTGGCGCGTGCCGGCCGGTGCGGCGGTGAAGTACTTCAGGTACTTCGTCGTGCCGCCGCGCGAGAGTCGCACGCGCACGACCTTCGCGCCGCTCGGCACGTAGAGCGCGACGCGGATGCGGCCCTTGCGCGCGAGGGACCGGTAGATCTTCGACGTCGTGTTGACGTACGTCAGGCGCCCGATCGACGGCCGGGACGGCGCCGCGGGAGCCGGGGCGTGCGCCGGCAGGGGCTTCGGGCGTGACGCTGAGCTCGCCGGCGATCGTCTTCTTCTCGATCGCGAGCGGCGCGCCCTCGATGTGCGCGCCGGCGCCGGTGGCGACGTCGGGCACGGCGTACACGGCGTCGAGCGTGACCTTGCCGTCGGCGAGCGAGGCGAGGTCGGCCGAGGGGATCGAGGCGTTCCAGGTGCCGTCGGCATTCAGCGTGGCGTCGACGGGCGCGGTGGACGCGCCCGTCTCGTCCGTGGCCGAGAGCGAGACGTCGGTCGCGCCCAGCTGCGCGACGCCGGTGACTCCGACGTCAGCGCCGCTGCCACCGGTGGCCGCCGTCACGCTGTTGCGCGCCGTGGGCCGAGATCGGACGGCAGCCCTCGATCGGACCGCTCGGGCCGTCCTTGAGCTCCGCGTCCGCGGGCACCTCGAAGCTGAGGCCCGGGGTGACGGTGACGGTGTCGCCCGGTCGGATGTCCGGGGTGAGGCCGACGCCGCCCGGCAGCGACAGCTTCCCCTTCTGCCAGCAGTCGCCGCCCGGGTTGAACGGCGTCGGCGTGGTCGTGTTGACCGAGAACGGCAGGAACGGAGTCGCGAAGCCGCCGTACTGGCCGATCACGACCGGCGAGCCCGTCAGCGCGTCGGGACGCGTGACCTGGGCGATCGTCGCGCCGAACGGCAGCTCGGTGGCGAGAACGGAGTCCTGCACCGCGTCGACGTTGAGGGTCGGGGCGGCCTGAGCGAGCGACGGTCCGGCGAGGACGGCCGAGCCGGCGGCCAGCGCCACGAGCGACGCGAGCCGTCGGTTCGTGCGTCGCCCGCGACCAGCGGGGAACTGAAAGTTGTGCATGTGTGGATGCGTCCTGGTGGTCCGTAGGGGCAGGGCGACGCCAATGTGCATCCTCGGAGCGACGCGAAACACTGGACCGAGGGTCGGCCCGGGCCGACCCTTCGTGTCCGGACTACCACCCCGGGGGTAGTCCTGCCGGCGCGCGTCACCCCGCCGGAGTAGGCGAAAGACCCGACCGGCGGCCGACGACGGAGCGCCCGCGGTGCGTGAGCATTCCCTGTCGCATGAGCGCGCTGCCCGACCACGACCGGCTCCGGCCCGTGAACCCGCGTCGGGCCCCCGCCGGCCGGACAAGCGACGACGTCGCCGCCACGATCGACGACGTCGCCGCCTTGGGCCGCCGCCTACGTGCCGCCGTCGAACGCGAGATGCAGATGCCCGAGGACACGCTCGGCGTCGTCCTGGCCACGGTGCTGGCCGGCGGCCACCTGCTGGTCGAGGACCACCCCGGCGTCGGCAAGACCCGGCTCGCCCGGACGCTGGCACGCACCCTCGACGGTCGCTTCGCGCGCGTGCAGGCCACCGATCGACCTGCTGCCGGGCGACATCCTCGGCACGTCGATCTGGCGGCCGGACAGCGCCCGCTTCGACTTCCTGCCCGGTCCGGTGTTCACGAACGTGCTGCTCGTGGACGAGCTCAACCGCGCCACCCCCAAGACGCAGTCCGGCCTGCTCGAGGCGATGCAGGAACGCCAGGTCACCGTGGACGGGCACACGCGGCCGATCGAGGCACCGTTCACCGTGATCGCGACCCAGAACCCGACCGCGGGCCACGACGGCACATACCCGCTGCCGCCGGCGCAGCTCGACCGGTTCATGACGCGCGTGTGCCTCGGTTACCCCACCCGCGACCAGGAGCTGTCGCTGCTGCGCGGCGGCGCGCACGCGCCGGCGGTCCTTCCGGTCGGCAGCCCCGCGCGGCTGCTGGCCGCGCAGGCGGCGGCCGCCGACGTCCACACCAGCGATGCGCTGCTGCGCTACATCGTGGCCATCCTCGAGGACACCCGCCGGCATCCGCTGGCGGCCGTGGGCGCGAGCCCGCGCGCCGGCTTGCTGCTGGCCGCGGCGGCACGCGCACGCGCCGCCCTGGCCGGGCGCGAGTTCGTTGTGCCCGACGACGTGCAGGCACTCGCCGGGCCGGTGCTCGTCCACCGGATCCAGCCCGCGCCCGGCGCTCCGGATGGAGCACAGGAACGCGTGGTCGCGGACGCGCTGGACCGCGCGCCGCGCGGTGACGCGCCGGCGACTCCGCGCCCATTGGCCGCTGCCCGCGGCCACGGCGCTGATCGGGCTCGCGGGAGCCACCGGGATGCCGGCGGTGTTCGCACTGGGTGCCGGCCTGGGGCTCGCGACCGTCGGAGCCTGGGCCGCCGTCCTGGTCGCCGCTCGCAGGCTCCAGATCGCGCGGACCGTGCAGGTGCGCGAAGTGCGTGAGGATGAGCCGCTCAGGCTGCGCTTCGACGTGCGGGGCGTGTCTCGCCTGCCGGTCGCGCTCGAGGTGCAGGACGGCTCGGGCGCATGGGTGGGGCTCGCCGGGCGCGGCGGGACGCTCGCCGATCGCGAGCGGACCGCGCGGCGCGCACCGGCTCGCGCCGTCCCCGCTGCGCGTGCGCGACGTGCTGGGGCTCGCCGAACGGCAGCTGCGGGCCGGCGAGCCCGAGCCGATCCTCGTGCTGCCCTCACCGCAGGCGGGAGACGTCCTGCCCGCGACACAGGCGTCCACGGGCCGCGACCCGGATCCCGACGGACTGGAGCCCTACGCGGCGGGCACGCCGATCGCGCGCATCCACTGGCCGTCGATCGCTCGCGGCGCCGGGCTGCACGCGCGCCGCGTCGCAGCGCCGCGCGGCGGCATGCCGCTCGTGGTGGTGGACACCGCGGGCGGGCCGGCCCGGGCCGCCGTGGACTGGACGGCCCGCGTCGCGGCCGGCCAGATCCTGCGACTGACCGGAGCCGGCGGGTGCCGCGTGCTGCTGCCGGGAGACAGGTCGCCCACGACGGTCGCGGACACGTCGGCCTGGAGCGCGATGCATCGACGCCTGGCCACGCTGGCCGCGAGCGGGGACCACTGGACACCGCCGCCCGTCGGACGCGAAACCGTCATCCGCATCGCGGCGGCGCACGCACCGAGCCCGGACGACGGCGCGACGTGATCGACCTCCCGGAGCGCGCCCCGCCGGCTTGGGGCCCGGCGACGGCGCTCGCCGCGGCCGCGGCGGTCGCGGTGGCGACCTGGTGGGCGCCACTCGGCAGCGCCGCGGGCCGCGGCGTGCCGGTGGCGGCGGCCGCGGTGCTGCTGGCCGCGCGGCGCCCCTCGCTTCGCGCTGAGCGTGGCCGTGCTCGCGAGCGTGCTGCTCGCGACGCCGCTGCTGGCCGGCGTCCCACCGGCCGAGCTGCTCCCCAGCGCCTGGCCCGCGCTGCCCGTCCGGCTGTTCTCCGGCCTGCAGCAACTTGCCGCCTCCGGTGTCGCGCGTGGCCCATGGTCGGTCGCCGCGGCGCTCCTGCTCGCCGGGGCCGCGTGGATCGGCGCCGCGACGCTGGTCGCGCGAGGCTCGCGTCGCCACGCGTGCGCGGCCGTCGTCGCGGCGTGCGCGCCCTGGGCCGGCGCCGCGCTGCTGTGGCCGGCGAGCGCGGCGCCCTGGCACGGCGCCCTGCTGGCGCTCGGCGGCGCGCTCTGGTGGTCGTCCACCCGGCTTGCGGCCCGGCCGGCCGTGATCGTGAGCGTGCTGCTCGCGGCGCTGTCCGGCGCGGCGGCGCAGGCCGTCGGTCCCCAGCACCCGTGGTTCGACCTCCCGTGGATCGACATCCGCTCGTCGGTCCGCGGTTCACGACGCTGGAAGCCGTGCCCACGTACGGGCCGCTGGATCGCCGGACCGGCGCACCGATGCTGGACATCGCCGCGGACGAGCCCGCGCTGTGGCGCATGCAGGCGCTCGACGTGTTCGACGGCAGCGGCTGGACGTTCGACGCGGTGCCCCCGCCGCCGCTGCCGCAGCCGGCGGCGCGGCGCGTGTCGGTCGAGGTACGTGTGCGCGAGCTGCGCAACGACCTCGCGGTGGCGCCTGGCCGCATCGACGCCGTGCTGGCCGACGGGACGACGAAGCCCGCGGCGGGCGAGGCCCGGCGACTGCCGGACACGCCACACGACGGGAGCACCTATCGGGTGCGCGCGCAGGTCGTGCAGGCGGACGCCGCCGTGCTGCAGCGAGCGCCGAATCCGACCGGCGCCGCGCTCACCCGCTACACGGTCCTCGGGTATCCGGGCACGCTGCACAAGCAGTTCTCGGATCCGCTCGCGCGGCTGTTCGGGATCCCGCTGTACCCACGGTTCCCTGGCGGCGAGGTCGCGTTGGAGATGCCGCTGTTCGGCGTGCCGGCCGATCGGACGACGATGCTCGCGGGGACCCCCTATCGCGAGGTGGCGGCGCTGGCGCAGCGGCTCGCCGCGCCCGCGCGGACGCAGTGGCAGGTCGTCACGCGCGTCATGAGCTATCTGCGCGACGGCGACCGCTTCCGCTACACGACGCAGCCGCGCGAGCCAGGTCCCTTTCCACTGGTCGACTTCCTGCTGCGCGACCACGCCGGCTACTGCCAGCACTTTGCCGGCGCCGCGGCGCTGCTGCTGCGGCTCGCCGGCGTCCCGGCGCGCGTGGTGGCCGGCTTTGCCACCGGCGTGCGTGAGAACGGCCGCTACCGCGTGCGCGACCTGGACGCCCACGACGTGGATCGAGGTCTACTTCCAGGGCTCCGGCTGGGTGCCGTTCAACGCGACGCCGGCCGCCGCCGCGGCGGTGATCCCGCTCCGCCTCGACGTGCTCGCACGCGCCGGCAGCACGACGGCGACCGGCGTGGCGCCGGGTCTTGGCCGCGCTCGCGCTCGCCGTGGTCGCCGCCGCGTCCGGCATCCGGCGGCGGCGGCGCCGGGAGCCGCTGTCGATCGGCGAGCTGCTCGCCGGCGTCGCGCGCGGCACGGGTGCGCGTGTCGGTGCGGCCAGCACGCTCAGCGAGCTGCGCGCCGAGCTCGAGCGGGCGATCGGCCCGCGTACCGCCGCGCTCGCGTCCGAGGCCGAGCAGGCGCGCTTCGCGCCGGACCCGCTCGCACCGCCGCGCCGTCCGCGCCTCCGGATCGCCGTGGCGCTCGTGGCCGACACCGGCCTGTGGCGTGCCGTGCGAACCGCCGTCCTGGCTCGCGCGCGCCGACCGGCGGCCGGCGATTGACCGCGAACGATCGTTCTCGCGGTCAGGGCCGGATCAGGCCGAGCGCGTGGCCGGAGCGACCACCGGCTCAGGCGCCGGGTTCGTCGGGGCCGAGATCCCGGCGGTGTGCGCGAGCGCGATCGCCGCGGTCCGCGAGTCCACTTCCAGCTTCTGCAGGATGTTCGAGACGTGGAACTTGACCGTGCGCACGCTGATGAACAGGCGCTCGGCGATGTCGCGATTGCGCAAGCCGGCGATCATCAGCTCCAGCACCTCGCGCTCGCGCTCGCGCAGCGCCGCCAGGCGCTTCTCGGCGGCGCTCTCCGGCACCGCGCCCGAGTCGCGCAGCGGCAGCCGGCAGATGAGGGTCGTCCCCCAGCGTGGATGCGAGTCGAGCTCGAACTCGGCGTCGAGCCCCGCAAGGCGTCGCTCGAGCGCTCCGAGCGGGTTGACGGTGTCGAACCCGGCGCCGTTGTCGGCGACGGTCACCGCCAGCGTCGCCGGCGTCAGCCGCCAGAGCACGCGCAGCTTGTCGGCGCCCCCGTGGCGCGCGGCGTTCAGCGCGGCGGTGGCGGTCACGATGCGCGCCGCCTGCGCGATCGCGCGCGGGATCGGCACGCCGTCGATGGCGTCGAGGTCGGCGTACACGCGCAGGCGCGCGGCGTGGACGATCCGGCGCACGTCGCTCTCGGCCTCCGCGAAGGCCGTGGCCAGCTCCACCCGGCCGGGTTCGTCGAGCCTGTCGCTGGCCGCGTCCAACTCCAGCAGCGCGCGCGAGGCGAGGTCGATCGCCTCGCTGACCGCCGGCGGCGCGGCGCGCGAGCCGCCGGCCCACTCGCCGCTGCGGAGCGTCTGGAGCAGACCGGAGAGCGAGGCGGAGTGACGCGCCAGGAGCTCGGCCCGCACGCGCTCGCGCTCCTGGCTGAGCGCGCGCGAGAAGGCGAGCGTGCCCGGCGGCGGATCGCTGTCGACGCGGCGCGCGCGAGCCGCCGCGAGCATGGTCACGGTCATCGCCGCGCGCTCGGCGGCGGCATCGATCTCGAGCCGTCCGGGCGCCGCCACGATCAGCGAGACGGTCAGCCCGCCGGTCGACGCCACCCAGCCCGCGAGCTGCAGATCGGAGTCCAGCTGCGGCAGCTGCAGGCGCCCGACGGTGCCGGGGGCGGTCGTCCCGCCTTCGACGATGCGAAACCACTCCACCGCCGTGAGCCCTTTGCGCAGGCCACGCGAAGCCGCGATCTGCACCGGAAAGCCGGAGGAGTCCGGCGTCACGAGGACGAGCGCGTCATGCGCGAGCAGCGGTGAGAGGGCCGCGCGCGCCCGCTCGGCGACTTCCGCGCCGGGGGCGGCGACGATCTCGGCGAGCGCGCCGAGCGTCGGAGGCCACGTGCTTTCTGGCACAGGAGCCGGCACGGAGCGCAGCACGGGTCCCGTGCGAAACGGCCTGTCGGAGCGAAGGGAGGCGGGCTCGGGCATCGGCCCCCAATGCTGCCGCAGGAACCCGCAACCGTCATCGGCCGCCAGATGGCTCTTTGGGGTCCACCGCGCGCGGTAGCGCCCGCCGGCACTCGGCCTACGGGGGTATGCCCGCGGTGCGCCGGCCGGGGCGGGACCCGACCGCTGGTGCGGGCCGGCCTGTCGCTCGGGCCAGTCGCTCCCGGTCGCCGCCGGACATAGCTTGCATACCTTCGCGATGCCGCGCCCCGGCCACGGAGCTTCGGCCCTACTGAGAGATCGGAGATCCACATGATCATCGTCACCGGAGCCTCGGGCCAGCTCGGCGGGCTCGTCGCAGAGGAGCTGCTCGAGCGCGCTCCCGCCGAGCGAGCTCGTGTTCGTCACGCGGCACCCCGACGCCCTCGACCACCTCGTCGAGCGCGGCGCGACGGTCCGGCGCGGCGACTTCGACGAGCCCGAAGCGCTCGCCGAGGCGTTCGCCGGGGGCGAACGCATGCTGCTGATCAGCACCCTGTCGATCGGCCGCCGCGCAGCACAGCATCGCGCCGCGATCGAGGCCGCCGCCGCCGCCGGCGTCCGGCACGTCGTCTACACGTCGTTCCCGAAGCCGCTGGCCGGGCATCCGGTCGGCGCGATCGCCACCGAGCACGGCGAGACCGAGGAGATCCTGCACGCCAGCGGGCTCGACTGGACGATCCTGCGCAACGCGACGTTCGCGGAGTTGCAGATCCCGCCGGGTGCGCTGGCCGTGGCCGGCGGCAAGCTCTACACCAACGCGGGCACCGGCCGCCTCGCCTCGGTCTCGCGCCGCGACAGCGCGCGCGCCGCGGCGGCCGTGCTGACGAGCGACGGCCACGCCGGCCGGACGTACGACATCACCGGCCCGGAGGCGGTCAGCCAGACCGAGCTCGCCGATCTGCTGAGCGAGGTGAGCGGGCGCGCGGTCAAGCTCGTCCGGGTCGGCGACCGCACGCTGACGTGGGGGCTCACCCGCGCGGGCGCGCCGAAGCCCGTCGCGCGCTCGATCGTGGCCTTCGGCAAGGCCGTGCGCGAGGGCTACTACGACGTCGTCGACCCGGCGCTCGCCACGCTCACGGGAACCGCCCCGCGCTCGCTGCGCGACGTGCTGATCGCCCACCGCGGCGACCTGCTCGGAGCCGTCTGAGGGCATGGCCTCCAACGGGAATCGAGATCCGCACCGCGCTCGTGCGGTCACGACCAGGCGGACTGGCGGGGCCGAGCACGGTCTCGGGCTGGCTCCGCAGGCGCCGCCCGGACATCCGGTTGAGATCGGCGGATCACCGAGCCGGCCGAGAGCCGTCCCGGTGAACGCGGCCGACCAGAGCCTGCGCTTCGGCGTGCTGCTCGTGGACAACCGCGACATCGTCCACGTCGGGCTGCGGGTGCTGCTGCACGGCCAGAGCTGGGTGACACGCGTCGTCAGCGCCCGGCGCGGCGCCGACGCCGTGCTGCTCGCCGCCCGGCACGAGCCGCGCGTCGCGATCGTCGATCTGTTCGTCGGCGAGGAGTACGGCGTCCACATCTGCGGCGCGATCCGGGCCCGCGTGCCGAGCGTCCGCGTGCTGCTGACCTCGAGCTCGACGACGCTGACCCAGCAGGCGGCGCGCGTCGCGGGCGCGTCCGGCTTCATCGCGAAGGACTGCGCGGCGACCGACCTGCTGGCCGCCGTGCGTGCGGTCGCCGGCGACGCTTCGGGGTTCGTCTGGCGCCCGGAGGTCGCGCGCGGCCTGCTCTCGCTGCGCCAGCAGGAGATCCTCAACCTGATGGCCGAGGGCTACACCAACCGCCGGATCGCGGACGCCGTCGGGCTGTCCGTCGACACCGTCAAGCACCACACGACGCTGATCTATCGCCGTCTCGAGGTGCCCAACCGCGCCGCCGCCGTGCACCTGGCGCAGCGGCTCGGCCTGCTGACCGCGGGCGGCCCCGCGGTCGCGGCCGAAGCCATCCCGTTCGCATCGTCAGCTCAGCCGCCGCTTCGACAGCGCCGCGTGACAACAAAGGAGAAGCACACCGTGTCCGACTGGTTCCTCCGCGATCCTGAAGAGATCCTCGCCGGCCTTCAGGAGCGCAACGAGCAGCTCCTCGAGGCCGGCCGCCGCACGCGGCTCGACCTGATCGCGTCCTACGAGCAGGCGCTGGGTGCGCTGGCCGAGTCGCGTGAGAAGCTTGCCGACGCGAGCGAGATCGAGTGGGTGAGCCGCGTCCTGCGCGCCCACGCCGGTTTCACCCGCGAGATGGCCGAGGCGTCGGGCAAGTTCGCACGCGAGTTGCTCGAGCCGTAGCGGGCGTCGGGAGATGTCCGCGACCACGTCCGTCGAGCTGAACCTCCTCGATGAGCTGTACCTGAACCTGGACCGCGCGGACGAGCCGTGGACGGTCCACTTCGAGGTCCGCGTCGGCGAGCGCCTGGAGGCCGAGCGCCTGCGCGCGGCGATCGCCGCGGCCGCGCAGCGCCATCCGATCGCCCGCGCTTCGCTGGCCGCCTGGCGGTACAGCGACCGCCACTACCTGTGGGCGATCGCTGCCGAGCTCCCGGAGGTACCGCTGGAGGAGGTGACCTGCGACGACGACGCGGCCCTGGAGCAAGCGCGAGAGCGACTGTTCTCCACGAGCCCGTCGCTCCAGGCCGCGCCACCGTTCACGGTCCTGCTGGCCCACGCGCCGGCGGGCGACTCGATCCTGCTCAACCTCCACCACGCCGCCGGGGACGGGATGGCCGCGGCCCGCCTGATGACCTCGACGCTGCGGGCGTACGCAGGGGCCGAGGACCCGGTGCCGGCGCACGACCCGCTCGGCGTGCGCGACGTGCGCGCGCTCGCGGGGGCCGCGACGTTCGACGCGCGCCTCGAGCGCGCTCGCGCACTCGCTCGCCTGGCGGCCACGCGCACCGGCTTGCCGACCCGGCTCGCGCGCGACGGCGGCAGTGTCCGTCCGGGCTACGGGTTCGTGCTCGCCGACCTGTCGGCGGAGGAGACGAACGCCGTGCTCGGGCGCCGCGGCACCGGCACGACGGTCAACGACGCGCTGCTCGCCGCGCTTGCGGTCACGATCCACCGCTGGAACGACGAGCACGGACACGAGACCGGGCGCATCGCGCTGTCGATGCCGGTCAATCTGCGCCCGCACGCCTGGCGCACGGAGATCGTCGGCAACTTCGCGTCCTACGCGACCGTCTCGCTCGACCCGTCGGACAGCCGGGAGCCCGCGCGTGCGCTCGCGGCGGTCGCGGAGGAGACGCGGGCGATCAAGCGCGACGGGCTCGCGGGTTCGGTCGTCGACGCGCTGGCAGGTCCCGGCAACGCAACGATCGCCGCCAAGCGCCGGATCCCGGACATGATCGCGATGTCCAGCGACGTCGTCGTGGACACGGCAAGCCTCTCGAACCTCGGAGCGCTCGGCGGGCTTGCCCGTGCAGGCGGTGTGGTTCTCGCCGCCCGCGCAGATGCCGCTGGGCACCGCCTTCGGCGCCGTCACGCTCGACGGCCGGCTTCACCTCACGTTGCGCTACCGCCACGCGCAACTGGACGCCGCGGCCGCGCAAACACTGGTCTCGCGCTACCGCGAAGCGCTGACGGCCTGAGCCGGACCAACCCCACAGGACAGCGCGGGCGGCCCTGTCGGACAGTCCCCGAACGGCGGCCTCCCGCGCACCATTGCCATTTGTAACCCGACGACTCAGGGACGTGTATCAGCGTGGCGATCATCGACACCACCCAGCACCGGGAGCCGGAGCCCGGAGAGACGCTCAAGGGGCGCGTGGCCCTGATCACCGGCGGCACCCGCGGCATCGGCGCGGCGATCTCGCGCCGCCTGGCCGAGCAGGGCGCCCACGTCGCCGCCGCCTACGGGAGCAACCGGGAGCGCGCCGAGCAGTTCCAGGCGGAGCTCGCCCGCGAGGGTGCGGCGATCTCGATCCACGAGGGCGACGTCGGCTCGGCCGACGACTGCCGCCGGACCGTGCGTGAGGTGGCCGAGCGCTACGGGCGCCTGGACATCCTCGTCAACAACGCCGGCATCACCGCCGACCGGACCGTCTTCAAGATGGGCGACGACGACTGGTACAAGGTGCTCGCGGTCAACCTCTCCGGCGCGTTCTTCACCGCCCAGGCGTCGCTCGAGCACATGGTCGAGCAGGGCAGCGGCCGCATCATCAACATCTCGTCGATCATCGGCCAGATCGGCAACGTGGGCCAGATCAACTATGCCGCCTCGAAGTCGGGCATGTTCGGGCTGACCACGTCGCTCGCCCGCGAGGCGGCGTTCGCGCTCAAGCGCGCCGACAAGCTCAGCCCGAACGGGATCAACATCACCGTCAACGCGATCGCGCCCGGCTTCATCGAGACCGAGATGCTCGAGACGGTGCCGGAGAAGGTGCTGGACAAGATCCGCGCCCAGGTGCCGCTCGACCGCCTCGGCCGCGCCGACGAGATCGCGCGCGTCGTGCACTTCCTCGCCTCCGACGCCTCGTCCTACATCACGGGGCAGGTGTGGGCGGTCAACGGCGGCATGGAGATGTAGCCCCGGCTGACGGCCAGCCCATACGCGCGGTCGCGCTGCGCATCGCGGCCCGCAAGGAACTGCTCGCGCAAGAGATCGTCGACCGCTTCCAGCGCGAGATCGTCGGGTACCGGATCGCGGTCGAGGAGGAGGGCACGGACGATGCGCTCCGGTTCGCGCTGCGCAATGTCGAGTCGCTCCTCGGACGGTCTGGCGGAGGGCGACGCGGTCGCGCCGGAGCTCCTCGACGAGGCGCGCGAGTTCGGCCGCCGCAGCATGCGCCGTGGCGCTTCGCTGGACTCGCTGCTGCACCAGGGCCGCATCTGGGGCGCCGCGGTGTGGGAGTCGGTGGTCGCCGCGGCGCTCGACGCGCACGGCGACGACGAGCGCGCGGCGGCGCTCGAGCTCGGCAGCCGGATCTGGCGCCACGTCGACCACGTGTCGAGCGCGGCGGCCAACGGCTACCTGGACGAGATCACCGATCGCGGGCTGATCGGCCGCGAGCTGCTCAACGCGCTGCTCGCCGGGCACGGCGATGCGGAGGAGACGCGACGCCTCGCCCGCACCCTGCACCTGCGGCTCGGCACGAGCTACGCCGTCGTGCTGTTTCGCGTCGACGGCACGACGTCCGAGGATGCGCCGCAGTGGAGGCTGGCCACGCGCGCCGCCGTCGACCGGCTGGTCGCGGCCGCACGCCGCCGTCTGCAACCCGCCGCCGGGTCGCTGCTGGCCGGCATCCGCCGCGGCGACCTCGTGGTGCTGCACCCCATCTCCGACCAGACGGAGATGGCCGGCCTGCGGGACGCCTGCAACGCGCTGGCACGCGAGCTCGACCTCGACGTCAGCGTCGGCATCAGCGGCTGGCATGAGGGCCTGGCCGAACTGCCGGTCGCCTACGCCGAAGCGTGGGAGGCGGTCGAGATCGCGGAGGGCACCGGCATCCGCGGGCAGGCCGATCGCGCTCGACGAGGTCCTGATCGACCACATGCTGCTCTCCAGCCCGCACGCGCGCCGGATCCTCGAAGCGACGCTGCGGCCCTTGGCGGAGTACGACCGCGCGCACCAGGCGGCGCTGGTCTCCACGTTGCGGGTCTACCTCGACGAGGGCACCAACCTCACGCGCAGCGCGCGAGCCTTGATGGTGCATTCGAACACGGTCCTGTACCGGCTGCGGCGCATCCGCGACCTCTCCGGTCGCGACCCGCGCGATCTGCGCGAGCTCGTGATCCTCTACCTCGGGCTGCAGCTCAGCGATCTGCGCGCGCTGGAACCGGGAGGCTGATCGCGGCCTCGATCGCCGCGGCGACACGGGCGGGGCCGGGTCCCGCGCCGAGCACCAGCGTGTAGTGGTTGGCCTCCGCGACGTCCTCGATCCGCGCATGCGGGTGGACGGCGGCGAACGCGCTGAGGTACAGCTGCGGGACGAGCGGCGGTCCGCCGCGCAGGCCACGCCGGGCGCGCACGAAGAACAGCGGTGCCCGCACCCGGTCGACGGCCGAGCGAGCGGCCTCGTCGCGCACGAGCTCGGCGATGTCGGCGCGCACCGCCGCCTCGGACACCGCGGCGTGCATCGGCCCGCGTCCGTCCTCGACGACGTCGTAGACGGCGTACGCCTCGACGTCGCCGTTCCAGGCCTCCTCGAACGCCGGGTGCGCGCGCCACTGGTCGACGTGGGCCTCGACGGAGTCGAACGGGAGCCGCGCCAGCTCGAGCGCCGCGTCGACCATCGCCTCGATCAGCTCGTCCGCCATCTCGTCCGGGTAGCCCTGGATCGCGAGGCCGCCGTCGAGCAGCAGCAGCGCCGACACCCGGTCCGGGTGCCGCGCGGCCAGGGCGGCGGCGGCGTAGGCGCCGAGCGAGTGTCCGACGACCACGGCCTGCCGCGCGCCGGCGGCGTCGAGCACGGCGAGCAGGTCCGCCGCGTGGGCGGCCATGCCGTAGGGACCGGGAAGCTCGGCGCTGCGACCGCGCCCGCGCAGGTCCGGGGCGAGCAGGCACACCCCCGAGCCGGCGCTCAACTCGCGCGCGACCGTGCGCCAGATGAGGTGCGAGGACGCGACCCCGTGCGCGGCGAGCACGACGGCGGCGGCCTCCTCGGGCGGCGGCCCGGCGCGCGCGACGTGCAGCGAGCCGCCCGCCACGGGAACCTCGTAGCACTCGGTGAACGGGTCGCGCTCACAGCGCCTCGATCGGCATGCACCACAGCGTGTCGCGCGCCCGGCCCTCCGTCGTCGCCTGAGAGTTGGCACTTGCGGATACCGCCCGCGGACTACGGAATCCAGGACAGCCGTCCCGGCGATCAGCGCACGCTGTCAGATCGGCCAGCACCAGCGTCCGGCAGGGCACCCCATCGTGTACCGCCGAATGCCTTTCGCGCAAAACGGACCCCTGCGTGTGTACTACGAGAGCGCCGGCCGCGGCCCGGCGGTGCTGGTCATCCTCGGCCAGGGGATGTCGCTGGAGTCCGGCTGGCGGACGATCGAGCAGCTGTCGCCGCGCTTCCGCGTGCTCGCCTTCGACAACCGCGACATGGGCCGCAGCGACCGGTCGCCGCTGCCGTACGCGGTGGCGCAGATGGCGCGCGACGCCGCGCGCCGTGCTCGACGCGGCCGGCGAGGATCGCGCACATGTGTACGGGATCTCGCTCGGCGGGATGGTCGCTCAGGAGTTCGCGCTGCGCTACCGCGACCGCGTCGGCGCGCTCGTGCTCGGAGCGACGACGCCGGGCGGACCGCTCGCGGTCCCACGCGACCCGCAGGTGCTGACCTTCTACACACGGGTCGGCGCGATGGGCCCGGAGGAGGCCGAATGGGCCGCCGTGCCGTACAGCTACGGCACGCGGACGCGCCGCGACCACGGTGACCGGATCGCCGCGGACATCGCGCGCCGCCTGCAACACCCGCCCGACACCCTCGGCTACCTGCACCAGGTCGCGGCGGCCGCCACGCACAGCACGCTGCACCGTCTCTCGGACATCGCGGCGCCCACGCTCGTCGTGCACGGCGGGCAGGACAAGCTCCAGTCGACGCAGAACGCCCGCCTGCTGGCGGGGGCGATCCGCGGCGCCGAGCTCCGGATCTGGCCCGAGGCCGGCCACCTGTACGTCACGGACGAGCCGGACGCCGATCTGGAAGTCGCGCAGTTCCTCGAGCGCCACGCAGCGCCCGCGGGGAGGGCTTGACGGAATTCTCAAGGGGGCGCCGGAGACGGCGCAACGACGATCAACCACGCGGTTCGGCGAGCCCCCGGCCGGACCGGCGTGTTCAGGAGGTCACACCAACACATGGCTGCACTCAGATGGACGACGGTGGCCGCGGTCACCGGTGCACTCGCAGGCCACGCCGGGACCGCCGCCGCGCAGGAGCCGGTGCCCACGCCGACCGCGACCCCGGTGCCCGACGCCGACGCCGACCCCGCTGCCCGTGCCCGTGCCCGTGCCGACACCGCCGGCCGTCGCCGGCACGGTCATCTACATCATCACCGTCACGACCACGACGACGACCACGGCCATCAACGCGCCGATCACGTGGGTCGCGGCGCCGATCACGACCAACGTCAGCAACACGAGCGCGACGAACGGGACGACCTCCAACAACGTCAACAACACGGCCGCCGGGGACGCCGGGGAGCAACGGAGCCACCGCTGGAGCGAGCACGACCGGCGCGCAGACGGAGCTGAGCCTCAGCGGGTGCGCGCGCCGCAGCAAGGCGCGCGCGGCCCGCGGCAAGGACGCCGCGATCCAGACGGCGCGCATCCGCGTTCCCAGCGACGCGCAACTGGCGGTCAACGTCAACGGCAAGACCGTCGGGAACCTGAAGCTCGACTCGAGCGGGAGCAAGACCCGCGGGATCCCGCTGCGCGTGAAGCTCGCCGCGAGCGGCGTGCTGACGGTCAACCGGCCGTCCGGGCGCATCCTCCGCGTCCAGGCGTGCACGCCCAAGTGAGCCGGACATGCGCGGCGGCGGAGCTTGCGCGCTGGCCGCCGGACCTGCGGGCACCGTTCCGGAGGCCCGTGGGGCCGGCCTCGCGCGCGCGGGAGCATGGCCGACGTGCCCGTAGCGACCAAGGAGTCCAGGTGAGCCCGAATTCATCGATCATCCAGGTCGAGGGGGTCGCGAAGACGTTCGGGACCACGACCGCCCTCGCCGGCGTCGACCTCGAGGTCGAGCGCGGGACCGTGCTCGGCCTGCTGGGCCGCAACGGCGCCGGCAAGACGACGTTCGTGCGCATTCTCGCGACGCTGCTCGCGCCGGATGCCGGACGCCTGCAGATCGCCGGCGTCGACGTCGTGCGCGACGCGCCGGTCGTCCGCTCGCTGATCGGGCTCGCGGGGCAGTTCGCCGCCGTCGACGACACGCTCAGCGGCCGCGAGAACCTCGAGCTCGTCGCGCGCCTCTACGGTCTGCGGCGCCTCGAGGCGCGAGCACGCGCCGGGGAGGTGCTGGAGCGGCTGGGCCTGAGCGACGCCGCCGACCGCCTCGTGCGCACGTACTCGGGCGGCATGCGCCGCCGCCTCGACCTCGGCGCGAGCCTCGTGGGACGGCCGCTCGTGCTGATCATGGACGAGCCCAGCACCGGCCTCGACCCGCGCTCGCGGATGGAGCTCTGGGGCCTGATCGACGACCTCGTCGGCGACGGCACGACGCTCCTGCTGACCACGCAGTACCTCGAGGAGGCCGACCGGCTGGCGCACCGCGTGGCCGTGATCGATCGCGGCCGCAAGATCGCCGAAGGCACCTCGGACGAGCTCAAGCAGCGCATCGGCGGCGACGTGCTCGAGGTGCGGGCGACGCGCGCGAGCGACGTCGAGCGCCTCGTCGGCCTGCTCGCGGGCCTGGGCTCGGGCGACCCGATGGCCGACGTGCGCGACCAGCGCGTGACGCTGCCGACCGCGACGCGCGTCCAGACGCTGCTGGCGGCCGCCCGCCGCATCGAGGAGGCCGGCATCGAGGTCGCCGACATCGCCGTCCGGCGGCCGTCGCTCGACGACGTGTTCCTCAGCCTGACCGCCAGCCCGGGCCAGCGCCACGGGCACGCTGCGACCGCTGCCGAGCGGCCGTCCCCCCCAGCCGCAGCCCGCGATCTCCGAAGCGACCGCATGAGCACCGAGCCCTACATCATCCGCCCGCGCACGCCGGGCCCGCGCACGTTCATCCCCGACACGCTGCTGCTGACCCGGCGGCACCTGTTGCGCACCGCCCGCACGCCGCAGATCATCGTGCTCTCGGCGATCACGCCGATCATGTTCGTGCTGCTCTTCCGCTACGTGTTCGGCGGCGCCATCCACGTGCCCGGCTACGACCAGTACGTCGACTACCTGATGCCGGGCATCCTCGTGCAGACCGCGCTCTTCGGCGGCTCGTCGGCGGCGGTCGGCGTCGCGGAGGAGTTGACGGCCGGCACGACCGATCGCTTCCGGTCGCTGCCGACGAACCGCGGGGCGATCCTCGCCTCACGCACGATCGCCGACGCACTGCGGCTCGCCTACACGATGGCTCTGGTCGTGGTCGGTCGGCATGCTGGTGGGCTTCCGCATCCATCAGGGCGTGCCGTCGGCGCTCGCGGGCTTCGCGCTCGCGATGTTCTTCGGCTACGCCTGCGCCTGGCTGTTCACACTGCTCGGGCTGCTGGTGCGCAACGTCGAAGGCGCCACGCTCGCCGGCTTCATGGCGACCTTCCCGCTGGTCTTCGCGTCGTCGGCGTTCACGTCGACGGCGACCATGCCCGGGTGGCTGCGCGCGTTCGCCGACCACCAGCCGGTCACCTACGTCGCCAACGCGCTCCGGGAACTCAGCCACGGCGGGCCCGCCGGTCACGCGGTCCTGTACGCGCTCATCTGGTCGGCCGGGCTCCTGCTCGTCGCGTCGGTGCTGGCGACGTGGCGGTTTCGGAAGGGCTGAGTCATGACGCTTGCGTCACCACGACGCAACCCGTTCCGCGGCGGCTACTACCTCCCCGTCGCGGGCGGCAGGCTGCACGTCGCACGCGCCGGGCCTTCGCCCGCCGCGGCTTCCGCGGTGGTGGTGGGCGTCCACGGGATCACGGCCTCGCACGTCGCCTGGCGGTCGGTCGCGCGGGCCCTGCTCGAGCGCGGTGACATCTGCTTCCTCGCCCCGGACCTGCGTGGTCGCGGCGCCAGCGCCCGCCTGCCATCGGCCGGCTTCCGCGACCACGTCGACGATCTGGTCGCGGTGCTCGATCAACTCGGTGTCGAGCAGGCGCTGCTGGCCGGCCACTCGATGGGCGCCTACGTCGTGGCGCGCGTCGCCGCGGAGCACCCCCGGCTCGCGTCCGGCATCGTGCTCGTCGACGGCGGCCTGCCGCTCGCCGTCCCGAAGGATCTGGACCCCGAAACGGCGCTGCAGGACACGCTCGGCCCGGCGCTCGCGCGCCTGCGCATGACGTTCCAGTCCAGAGAGCACTATGTCGATTTCTGGCGCAGGCACCCGGCGTTCAGCGACTGGAGCGACGACATCGAGGCGTACGTCCGCGCCGATCTCGAGGGGCCCCCGGGTGCGATGCGGAGCGTGACGTCGGAGGCCGCCGTGCGCACCGACGGCACGGCACTCTTGACCGACGAGGCGACGCGCAGCGCCGCCGAGCGTGTGCGCGCGCCCCTGCACCTGCTGCGCGCGCCGCGCGGCCTGCTGGACGATGACCGCGTGATGGTCCCGGACGCGGCGCTCGAGCGCTTGCGCGCGCTGCTGCCGCACGTCACCGCGGAGCTCGTCGAGGACACCAACCACTACTCGATCCTGACCGGTGGCGGAGCGCCGCGGGTCGCGGCCGCCCTCGCTCGCGAGTCGCGCGAGGCCTGACGCCGCTGCGCTATCCGGCGGTGCTCGCGTCAGGCCGGTAGCGCGCGGCGAGCGCCGCGGCGAGGGCGGCCTCGCGCGCGAGGGCGTCCCGGTACAGCATGCGCGCGCGCCCGCGCGTCCGCTCGCAGGCCAAACGCCCACGCCGTGAGCTCCAGATGGCACTCGAGGTCGGCCAGGCGCCAGGCGGTCCAGAGGTCGGTCGTGCTCAGCTGGCCGCTCAGCGCGAGGTCGATCCGCGCGGCCGGGAGCGTGCGTGTGGCCCGCGCCCAGCGCCTGACGGCGCGCCGCAGCCGCCGGAACGCACGGGGCGTCCGCGGGCGGCGCTCGTCGGGCGGTCGCGGTTGAACGGCGTCGGGCTTCACGGTTCGCGACGGAGCGTCAGTACGCGACGAGCGTCGGGCGCGAGCCCAGCGGGGGTCCGACCGGAGCGCAGGCGCCCGGGTGCACGAGCCCGACCTGGTAGGCGATCGCCACCAGCTGCGCCCGGTCACGAGCGTCGAGCTTGCGCAGCGCTCGGCTGACGTGCGTCTTGACGGTCGCGGAGCTGATCACCAGGCGGTCCGCGATCTCGTCGTTGCGCATGCCGGCGGCCACGAGCGTCATGACCTCGCGCTCGCGCGAGGTCAGCTGGGCGAGTTGGTGCGGGCTGGGCAGCTGCGGCTGGGGCCAGGACGCGAACTCGGCGATCAGTCGCCGCGTGGCGCCCGGCGAGAGCAGTGCCTCCCCGGTCGCGACCACGCGGACCGCCTGCACGAGCTCCCGCGCCTCGGTGCTCTTGACCAGGAACCCGCTCGCACCCTCGCGCAGCGCCGCGAACAGCTGCTCCTCGGCGTCGTGCGCGGCGAGCAGCACGACGCGCACCCCGGCGCACGCGGGATCGGCGAGGATCCGGCGCGTGGCCTCGAGCCCGTTCAGGCCCGGCAGGTTGATGTCCAGCAGCGCGACATCGGGCCGGACGTCCCTGGCCATCGCGACGGCCTCTTCGCCGCTCGCCGCGGCCGCGGCGACGATCATGTCCCGCTCGCCGTCCAGCAGCGCGTGAAAGCCCGCGCGCACGACCGGCTGGCCGTCGGCGATCAGGACGCGGATCGGGTCGGGGTCCAGGAGCACCAGCCCGGGCTGACGCCGGTCTCGCTCGAGCGCGGGGGAAAGCAGATGGGGACTGGGGGCCATGACTTCGTTCCTCGTCTCGTCAGTGGCGTTTCTGGCCCTGTCACTGTCCCGCGGACGGCCTCTTCGGCGCGATCCCCGCAAGCCCGAGGCGGGGGTCGGGAGAACCCGACGCCGGCGTCCGAGGAACCCGACCGGCGCCGCGACGCCGAGGCAGGCCCGACTGTTCCGCAGGACAGCTGCCGGCGCGCGGCGGGCGCGTGACCATGCCGTGTCGCGCCATGCGATCCGCGAAGGAGATCACCGCCGAGCAGGCGGCCGGCCTCGTGCCCGACGGCGCGACGCTCGCCACCGGCGGCTTCGTCGGGATCGGCGTGCCCGAGCAGCTGCTGATCGCGCTCGAGGGGCGCCACGCGCGCAGCGGCGGGCCGACCGACCTCACGCTCCTGTTCGCGGGCGGCCAGGGTGACGGCGGGAGCCGCGGCCTGAACCACCTCGCGCGTCGCGGCCTCGTGCGCCGGGCGATCGGGGGTCACTGGGGTCTCGCGCCCGCCTTGGGCCGGCTCGCGCTGGACGGCGACATCGAGGCGTACTGTCTGCCGCAGGGCGTGATCTCGCAGCTCTTCCGGGAGACCGCGGCCGGCCGACCCGGAGCTGATCACGAAGGTCGGCCTGGACACCTTCGTCGACCCGCGGCTGGACGGCGGCCGGCTCAACGCCTCCAGCGCTGACGCGCTCGTCCAGGTCCTCGAACTGGAGGGCGACGAGTACCTCTTCTACCCTCGGCTCCCGGTCGACGTCGCGTTCTTGCGCGGCACGACCGCCGACCTCCAGGGCAACGTATCGATGGAGCACGAGGCGCTCTCGCTCGAGACGCTCGCGATCGCGCAGGCGGCGAGGAACTCGGGCGGGATCGTGGTCGTCCAGGTCGAGCGGATGACAGAGCGCCACGCCGCCCCCGCGCGCGACGTGCGACTCCCGGGCATCCTCGTCGACGCGGTCGTCGTGGCCAGCCCGGAGAACCACCCGCAGACGTTCGCCGAGGCCTACAACCCGTCCTACACCGGCGAGTGCCGGGCCGGCGCGCAACGTCCGGGCGACCTCGCTCCCGGTCCGCGCCGGGTGATCGCCGAGCGCGCCGCGCGCGAACTGCGGCCCGGCACCGTCGTCAACGTCGGCATCGGCGTGCCGGAGGGCGTCGTGTCGATCGCGCGCGAGCGCGGGCTGCTCGAAGGCCTCACGCTCACGATCGAGCCGGGCGGCATCGGCGGGATCCCCGCCGTCGGCCTGAGCTTCGGCGCGGCGGCCGACCCCGCCGCGATCGTCGACCAGCCGTCCCAGTTCGACTTCTACGACGGCGGCGGGCTCGATCAGGCCTTTCTCGGCCTCGCGGAAGTGGATCGCCACGGGAACGTCAACGTCAGCCGCTTCGGGTCGCGACTCGTCGGAGCCGGCGGCTTCATCAACATCAGCCAGAACGCTCGCGCCGTGCACTTCGTCGGCACGTTCGCAAACCGTGCCACAGTCGAGATCGACGACGGCGCGGCACGCGTGGTGAGCGCCGGCACGCCCAAGTTCGTCGCCGACGTGCGTCAGGTGACGTTCAGCGGCCGGCACGCCCGCGCGGCCGGCCGGAGCGTGTCCTACATCACCGAGCGCTGCGTCCTGCGCCTCGAGCACGACGGCCTGGTGCTGACCGAGATCGCCCCCGGCTCGCATCCCGAGCGCGACGTGATCGCCGCAGATGGGCTTCCGCCCGCGGATCGCGAAGGACCTGCGCGCCATGGACGCCGCCCTGTTCGGGCGCCCGCCGGCACTCAGTCGAGCACGTAGCGCCCGGGGGCGGGCTCGAGCGGCGGGTGGCGGCGGCTGCCCAGACTGCTCCGGGGCATCCCGCTCGTCGCCGGAGCGTTCGAGCAGCCAGTCGGCATAGCGCGGCCACCAGGACCCCTCGTGCTCGGTCGCCCCGGCCATCCACGCTTCCGGGTCCGGGCCTGCCGCCGGCCCGGCGTAGTAGCGGGCCCGCGCCTTGCCGGGCGGGTTGACCATGGTCTGGATGTGACCGGTGGAGGTCACGACGACCTCCGTGCTGCCGCCCAGGAGCTGGCTGGTCATGTAGCCGGGCATCCACGGCGTGATGTGGTCCGTCATCCCGCACACGACGAAGCTGTCGCAGTCGACCTGCTTGAGGTCGATCGGCGTGCCCAGCACGTGCACGCGCGCCCGGCGTCGCCGCGCGGTTGTGACCGTAGAGGTCGAGCATCTCGCAGTAGAACCGCGCGGGAAGGTTCGCGCCGTCGTTGTTCCAGGCCAGGATGTCGAACGCGGTCGGCTGCTGGCCGAGCAGCCAGTTGTTGACGGCGTAGTTGAAGACGAGCTCGTTGGGGCGCATCCACGCGAACGCCCGCGCGATCTGCGCGCTCTCGTAGACCGTTCCCCGCTCGGCGTCCCGGGCCAGCGAGGAGAGCGCCGCGTCCGTCGCGATCGCGGCGATCGGGTTCTCATGGCTGCTGTCGAGCATCGAGATCGCAAGCGTCGCCGAGCTGACCGCGTCGGCGCGACCCGCGGCGGCCAGGTGACCGAGCATCAGCGCAGTCGTGAGCCCGCCCGCGCAGGCGCCGAGGACGCCGGCCTGGTCTGAGCCCGAGACCTCGCGCACGATGTCGAGCGCGCGCAACTGCGCCGCGACGTAGTCGTCGAGCCCCCAGTGGCCGTCGCCGTGACGCGGGTTGCGCCAGACCACCGTGAAGTAGTGCACGCCGCGCGAGACGAGGTACTCCGTCAGGCTCCGGCCGGGAGCGAGGTCGAGGAAGTAGTGCTTGTTGACCTGCGGCGGGATCATCAGCAGCGGGCGCGACCGCACGCGCGGCGTCGACGGCCGGTACTCGAGCAGCTCGAACAGCTCCTCGCGGTGGATGACGGCGCCGGGCGTCGCGGCGAGGTTCTCCCCCACCTTGAACGGCCGCCGATCGACCTGCGCCGGCATCCCGCCGTTGGTGCTGACGTCGCGAAGCGCGTTCGCCCAGCCGCGCACCAGGCTCGCTCCCCCGGTGTCGAAGGCGCGCTTGAGCGCCGCGGGGTTGCCGAGCAGCAGGTTGGTCGGCGCCGCGGCGTCGATGAGCTTCGTCGCCGCCGCTCGAGCACGGACCTCCCGACGCCAGTCGCCACGGCGGCGTGGCCCCGCGACGGCGATTCGCTCGATCGCATCGGCGCACACGAGGTAGGCCTGCGCCCAGCGGCGATAGAGCGGGTTCTCCGTGAAGGCCGGATCCGCGAAGCGCTTGTCGCGCGGTTCCGGCGTGACGTCGGAGCGGCCGATGGCGACTTTCGCGAGGCCGGTGGCGACCTTCAGCGATTCCGTCGTGAGCGCGTTGAGCTCGAGCATTGCACTTGTGTGTACCGGCGCGCCCGGGGCGCCACCAGCGCCGCGCGCGCGCGACGCCCGATCGGGTGAACCACGGCGCCGGGCGGCTGCGGAGCGCAAGGTCGCTCCCTAGCTTCCCGAGTAGTGAAGCCCTCCCGCAAACCGCTCGAGCTCTAGGCGCGCGCAGCTTTGCGCCGATCCGCCATCGCCGACGCCGCGGCACTCCGCTTGGAGGAATCCAGCGCGGCCGAGATCGGCCAAGCGTTCGAGCCGGGGCCGCGTGTGGCCCCGGCTCGCCCACCGGTCGTGCGCCCTTGTGCCATGGCCGAAGGGGCCGCGCTGCGCTGGTTGGAGCGGCAGTCGAGCGAGCCGGAGCTGTGGTAGCCCGCGGGCCTCAGCCGACGCCGTTGCGGATGATGGCCGCCTGCCCCTGGCCGCCGCCGACGCACAGCGCCGCGACGCCGCGGGTCGCATGCGTGCGCTTCATCTCGTGCAGCAGCGTCACGAGGATGCGGCCGCCGCTGGCACCGATCGGATGGCCGAGCGCGATCGCCCCGCCGTTCGGGTTGATCCGCTCGGGGTCGAGCCCGAGCTCGGCGATCACGGCCAGCGACTGCGCGGCGAACGCCTCGTTGAGCTCGAAGACGTCGATGTCGGCGAGTTGCAGGCCCGCGGCTCTCGAGCGCCTTGCGCACGGCCGGGACCGGCCCGATGCCCATGATCGCCGGCTCGACGCCGACGGAGGCGTGGCTCTCGACCGTCCCGAGCGGGACGAGGCCGAGCTCGCTCGCCCGCCCGGCCGACATGACCACGACGGCCGCCGCGCCGTCGTTGATGCCCGACGCGTTGCCCGCCGTGACCGTGCCGTCGTCGCGCTTGAACGCCGCGCGCAGCTTGGCGAGCCCGTCGAGGGTCGTGCCGGCGCGCGGGCCTTCGTCGTTGTCGATGACCCGCGTCCCGCGCTTCTCCGGGACCTCGATCGGGACGATCTCGTCGCTGAAGCGGCGCTCGTCGATCGCGCGCGCGGCCTTCTGCTGGCTGGCGAGGGCGAACTCGTCCTGCGCGACCCGCGTGATCCCGTACTGGCTCGCGAGGTTCTCGGCCGTGATCCCCATGTGGATGTCTTCGAACGCGTCGGTGAGACCGTCGTGCACCATCGAGTCGATCAGCGTGCTCGGCCCCAGGCGCGCACCGAAGCGGGCCGCGGGAGCGAGATACGGCGCGCGCGACATGTTCTCCATGCCGCCGGCGACGACGACCTCGGCATCGCCCGCCCGGATCATCTGCGCCGCGATCGCGACGGCCTTCAGGCCCGAGCCGCAGAGCATGTTGACCGTGGTCGCCGGGACCTCCTTCGGGATGCCCGCGCCGAGCGCCGCCTGGCGCGCCGGGTTCTGCCCCAGCCCGGCCTGCAGGACGCACCCGAGCACGACCTCGTCGACGGCTTCGCCGGTGATCCCGGCCCGGTCCAGCGCGGCGATCACGGCCTGCGCGCCCAGCGCCGTGGCCGGCACGTCCTTGAACGCTCCGCCAAAGGTTCCGACGGGTGTCCGTACCGCGCTGACTATCACGGCTTCTTGCATCGCGCACTCCTGGTTGAACGGGTGGATACCGGGCCGAGGCTACGTCTCCCTCCGTCCCCCCGCCTGCCGTGGAGCCGCGCCGTTACCCGTTCGTGGGGGGCGTGCGGCGGCGCTCAGAGACAACGACGATGCCCTACCGCTCGGTGGCGGCCGGATCATGGAGGTGAGCCATCAGATGCCCAAGCTGAGCGGGCGGCAGGAACGAATGCGCGGTGCTCGACCGGCTGCTGGAGGGCCTGCGCGAACACCACCCGCGGGCGCTCGTCCTGCACGGCGAACCCGGTGTCGGCAAGACGGCCTTGCTCGAGTACGCGGTGGAGCAGGCGTCCGGGTGCCGGATCGCGCGCGTGAGCGGGGTCGAGTCCGAGATGGAGCTGCCGTTCGCCGGCCTGCACCAGCTCTGCCGGCCGCTGCTCGATCGCATCGACGCGCTTCCGGCCCCGCAGCGCGAAGCGCTCGGCGCCGCGCTGGGCACGAGCCGGGGCCCGGCGCCGGACCGCTTCATGGTCGGCCTGGCCGCGCTCGGCCTGCTCTCGGAGGCGGCCGCCGCGCAGCCGCTCGTCTGCGTGATCGACGACGCGCACTGGCTGGACCGCGAGTCGGTGCAGGCGCTGGCCTTCGTCGCGCGCCGGCTCGGGGCCGATTCCGTCGCGATGCTGTTCGCCGTGCCCGAGCCGCCGCCGGAGTTCGCGCGGCTCCCGCAGCTGCACGTGCGCGGGCTCGCTCCCGCCGACGCGCGCGCGTTGCTGGTCTCGGCGCTGAGCGGTCCGCTCGACGATCGTGTGCTGGACCGGATCGTCGCCGAGACGCGGGGCAACCCGCTCGCGCTGCTCGAGCTGCCGCGCGGGCTCACCGCGGCCGAGATCGCCGGGGGGTTCGGGACGCCGATCACCACGCCGCTCAAGACCCGGATCGAGGACAGCTTCATGCGCCGGTTCGAGCCGCTCGGCGACGCGACCAAGCAACTCCTGCTCGTGGCGGCGGCCGAGCCGTTGGGGGAGCCGCTGCTGCTGTGGCGCGCGGCCGCCCGGCTCGGCCTCGGTGTCGAGGCCGCCGCGGGCGCGGAGGCGTCCGGCCTGCTCACGCTCGGCCCGCGGGTCCGCTTCCGCCACCCGCTCGTCCGCTCCGCCGTCTACGGGGCCGTGGCGCCCGAAGACCGGCGCCGCGTGCACGCGGCGCTCGCCGAAGCCACCGACGCGGAGTTCGATCCCGATCGCCGCGCGTGGCATCGCGCGTACGCGGCGGCCGAGCGCGACGAGGACGTCGCGTACGAGCTCGAGCGCTCGGCCGGACGGGCGCGCGAACGGGGCGGCGTCGCGGCCGCGGCGGCGCTGCTCGAGCAGTCGGCCGCCCTCACGCCCGATCGCGCCCGCCGCGCCGAGCGTGCCCTGGCCGCAGCGGACGCGAAGTTCCACGCCGGCGCGGTCGACGCGGCGCTGGAGCTGCTCGCGTCGATCTCCCAGGGCCCGCTCGACGAGCTCCAGGAGGCGCGCATCGACCGGCTGCACGCGCAGATCGCGTTCCTGCTGCGCCGCGGCAACGACGCGCCGCCGCTGCTGATCAGGGCCGCACGGCGGCTCGCGCCGCTCGACGCCCGGCTGGCGCGCGAGACCTTCCTCGAGGCGATCGAGGCCGCGACCTACGCGGGGCGGCTCGGCGGCGGGCGCGGGTTGCGCGAGGCGGCCGAGGCCGCACGGTCCGCGCCACCGCGCGCCCGAGCCTGTGCGCGCCGTCGACATCCTGCTCGACGGCTACGCCGCGTTGCACACCGAGGGCCGCGTCGCGGCCGTGCCGTTGCTCAAGCGCGCGCTGGCCGCGATGCGCCGCGAGAGCGAGGACCGCTGGCTCGTGCTCGGGTGCCGCGCCGCCGCCGAGCTGTGGGACAGCGACACCTGGCACGCGCTCGCGGGTCGGCAGGTGCGGCTCGCGCGCGAGGCGGGCGCACTGACGACGCTGACCCCCGCGCTCGTCTTCCTCGCCTTCGGCAAGGTCGCACACTCCGGCGACTTCGCCGCGGCGGCGACGCTGATCGCCGAGGCGCGTGAGCTCGAGTCCTCCGGCCACAGCCCCGAGATGGCCTACGCCCCGATCGCGCTCGCCGCCTGGCGCGGCGACGAGGCGGAGACCGAGGTGCTGATCGAACACGCGCTGCGCGAGGCCACCGCGCGCGGCGAGGGCCGGGCGATCACGCTCGCGGAGTACGCGAGCGCCGTGCTGCAGAACGGGCGGGGCCGGCACGACCTGGCGCTTGAGGCGGCGCGGCGGGCCTGCCAGGCCGACGAGGTGATGTTGACCGGATACGCGCTTCCCGAGTTCGTCGAGGCCGCGGTCCGCGCCCGCAAGCCCGCCGTCGCGGCGGCCGCGGCCGCCCGGCTCTCCGCGCGGGCGCGTCTGAACGGCACGGACTGGGCGCTCGGCATGGACGCGCGCTCACGCGCGCTGCTGGCCGAGGGCGAGGCCGCCGACGGCCTCTATCGCGAGGCGATCGAGCGGCTCGAGCGCTGCGGCGCGGCGATGCACGTGGCCCGCGCGCAGTTGATCTACGGCGAGTGGCTGCACGCGAAGGGCCGCCGGCCCGAGGCACGTGAGCAGCTGCGCCGTGCGTACGCGCGCTGCACGCAGCGCGGAGCCGCGGGTTTCGCGGCGCGGGCCGCGGCCGCGCTTGCACGCCGCCGGCGAGCCGGCGGAGCAGGCGTTGGAGGCCAACGCCGCGCTGACCGTCCAGGAGGAGCGGATCGCGCGGCTGGCGTGCAACGGCCACTCCAATGCGGACATCGGCTCGCAGCTGTTCATGAGCCCGCGTACGGTCGAGCATCACCTCGCGAAGGTCTTCACGAGGCTCCAGATCGACTCGCGCCAGGAGCTCAGACGTGCGCTGGGAGCCTGACGCCCGTCAGGGTCAAGCGCTTGCTCGGCGCGGGAGATCCGCGTGCACCGGGCGCGCGTCGCGGTCCGCGACCGGCAGGGCGATCGGCGCCGGCAGCAGGCGCAGCACGCTGACGTCGTCGTGCACCTTCCCGGCGGCGACGCGCAGCTGCGACCGGCCGCGTTCCCAGCCGCGCAGGCCTTCGAGCCACTCGGGAAGCTCCTCGAGCACCGCCTCCGAGAGCCGCGCTCCGTCGCTGGCCAGCACCAGCTCCCGCGCCCCCTGCACCGAGTAGCTCTGCAGCTTCGGCGTGGCGAAGCGCCCGAGCGCGGTCGCGGTCCACGCCTGCACGTGACCGAGGAAGCGCTCCTCGGCGTCGTGGCGCGTCGCGCGGTCGGCGGCGGGGTTGCGACGCTGCCAGTCGCTCCACGCGGCCTCGGCGTACTCGGTCAGCGCGGTCCCGCACCCGAGCGCGACCCAGCCGTCGTCGGTGCGCGCCCATGCCTCGCAGTCGCCCGCGCGCAGGACCTCGATGCGCCCGTCGGGGAACACGTCGGCGGCGGTGACGCAGGTCTGCATCTGGTCACGCGAGCGTCCTAGGCGTTGTTCGTACAGGACGTCGTTGGCGGCGATCGCGCACTCCGCGAGCGTGTGCTGCGGGTGTTGGAGGGCCAGGCGCGCGACCGCCGCGGCGTACATGGCGCCGGGAACGCCGGCCACGGTACGGCAGGCGGCGCTCGGCGTCACGCCGTCCAGCACGGCCACGCGGAGGAAGGTCCCGGACGGGTGCGGCCAGAGGAGCTCGGCGTCCTGTGAGGCGTCGTTTCCGGACGGCTGCTCCCAGGACTCGATCCTCCACCCGAGCACCGACGCGACGGTCTGCTTCATCGCTGCAAGCTAGGTCCGCGGCCCGCGCGCGCGGGCTGTCCAGCGGGACCGTTCGCGCTGAAACATCGATCAGGCGCGGGCGCGGGCGCGGCGGGCCAGCCTGTGGCGGGTGTCCCCGAACCCCCCCGAGGTGTCCATGCCGAGCAGGATCTTCGCCCACATCCGCGGCAGCGCGGTGGCCTACGTCGCGCTCTTCGTCGCGCTCGGAGGCTCGTCATACGCGGCCGTGCAGCTCTCCCCGGGCAGCGTGAAGTCTCGCGCGCTCGCCAAAGGCGGCCGTGACCAAGACGAAGCTCGCCAAGAACAGCGTCACGTCGACGAGCATCGTCAACGGAACGCTGACCGCCAAGGACTTCAAGCCCGGCGCGATCCTCAACGGCCTCAAGGGCACCGACGGCGCCGACGGCGCCGACGGCATCGGCGGCATCGACGGCTTCGACGGCAACGACGGCAGCCACGGCGCCGATGGCGCGCCGGGCCCCGTCGGACCTGCCGGTATCGACGGCAGCGCGAGCATCGGCGCCAAGGCCCGCCTCGCCTCGCCCGTCATCGCCCCCAAGGGCGCCACGACCAGCGTCCCGCTCACGAACGCCGCGTGGACGCAGTCGGCCGGCGAGCTCGACTTCATCGCCGGCAGCGTGACGCTGCAGACGCCGTCCTCGTGCACGGGCTCGTTCGGCAACTCGCTGCTGATCACGATCGACGGCAAGACGAACACGTTCGCGGTGGCCCCGGCCATTCCCGCGTCGAGCACGATCACCGTGCCCTTCCTGGTCGGCACCCTGTCCGAGCCGGACACCGACCAGCAGCACACGGCGACCGCGCAGTTCGCCAGCACCTGCACCAAGGCCGGCGAGGACTACACGGTCAACGCCCTCAAGCTCGACGTCGTCAAGTTCCGCTGAGCGCGGGAGCTCCGGGCGGGTGGCGCAACCGCGCCACCCGCCCGGGGCCGAACAGCCGTTCTGCAGTCCACAAGGAGCGACCAAGTGTCGAAAAGACTGACATTGCGCTCGGTGGCATGCAGACCGGCGCCGTCGTCTCACTGGGTCTCCGCGCGGTCTTCACCACCGCGGCGACCGCCACGGTGGTCAACCTGATGGGCGACCTCGCGGGCTGGCCGCTCACCGCGCATGAGCGGGGCCGCTTCACCGGCGTCCTCATCGGCATCGTCGCGGGCGCGGCCGCCGGCGCCGCACTCCTGTCCTGGACCCGCACCTTCGCCCCGGTCCTGCCGCTGGTCGCCAGCCTGCTCGTGATCGTGACGGCCCAGCGCATGCTCGCGGCCGATCGCACCTGAGCCCGACGGAGGTCGGGCGGCTGCGCTGCGTGAGCGCCGTGCTGGGCGCGTTTTGGGTCTGGTGACTGAACAGCACAGCCTCGAGGAGGGGGAGCGGTGCTTGGTCGCGCGGCTTCCGCGGCTCGGGTCGGCTGGGTGGTCGGGCTGCTCGTCCCTCCGCGACCTGGTGCAGGGAGACCGTCAGGTTACGGGCCACGGAGACAGCGGGAGATCGCTTGTGGTTGATCTTCATCCGCAGCGGCCCTTCTCGAGCAAATACGTGTGGTCGAGTTGGCGCGTTGGTAGGGGTGCCGCAATCGAGCTCAGTCAGAGTGACCTAGATTGCGGCACCCCCTCGACCTGGCTGATCGTTTCGCCTGACACACCACCTGTGATTGTCTCCGTAGCCCGTAACGCAGCCCGACCACGGCAGCGCTGCGAGTGGCGAGCGAGCGATCCCGCGAACCGCTCCCCCTCCCTCGATCAAGGAGGGCCTCCCGCGGGTGGCACGCTCCGGTGTGTTCACCCAACGGAGCCGACCTGAGGAGGCCCGCTCATATGTTGCACGCTGGTTGGTTCTCAGTCGCCGGCGGGTGGATTACTGCCTGCTGGACGAGCTCGGCGAGCGCGTGGAGGAGGGCGCGGCAGCACCGGACGCGGACGGGCTGGACGGGTTCGCGCGACGCGTGGAGCGCCGGCATGGGCCGATGGTCGAGGTCCGCGCCGCGATTGAGTCGATGACCGGCACGCGCTTTGTGCACGACACGTCGGAGCGCTGCGGCTGGGAGGTCGAGGTCGCGTGGCGTGCTGGCCGGCTCTCGCGGCGTGAGCTGGTGCCGGCGATCCGGCTGCCGACGTTCGCGGTCCGCCAGCAGCGCGAGCGCGCGCGCCGGCGGCTGCACCTGGTCAAGCACCGCAGTGCTCAAGCACCGCGTGCACGCGCAGCTGATGAGCTTCGGGCACGCCTGCCCCGTGTCAGACCTCTCCGGGCGCAACGGGCGCGAGCTGATCGAGCGGCTCGATTCCGCGACGCGTGGCGCACTGACGTGCTCACCGCGATCGCATCGATCGATCAGCTCGACCACGAGATTCACGCGATCGAGCGCGAGCTGCGCCAGCTCGGCGCCGAGCACCCGTACGTGGCGTTGCTGCAGACGGTGCCCGGGATCGCGCGGACCCTCGGCCACAGGCCGCGAGACGATCACGGATGACCGGATCAGACGGGAGTGTTCTTGGTCCTCGACCGTAACTGCCGGTCTCGCCGCACCAGGCACCGAGCGCCACAGCCGAGCGACGCGACCGATGACGGCGCCCAACACCGCCGGCGCGCCACCTCCCCCTCCCTCGATGCTCGCTGTTCAGTCACCCCGACGGCGCGCAGCACCACGGCGCTCACCGATGCCACGCCCCTCCAACGCGCTGACCGCGCCACCCCTGGACTTTGTCGGCGACCCGCGGGGACGGTCAACCCCCCACGCTATGTCAGAGCGGTGTCTCGCTCGTCTGGGGGTCGCCGGACCGTGCGGTCACCGGCCACCGAGGCTGCGGTAGCCGTCGGCGAAGCTGCCGACGCGGCGCGTGCTCGGTGTCTCAGCGTGCTCGACGCCGGTGCTGAAGCGCCCGACCCGCAGCTCGCCGGAGCTCTCGGGCACTTGCGCGATCCCGTCGCAGAAGTGCCCGATGCGCTGGTTGGCCGGGGCGTCCGGCCGCTGCTCGATTCCCGTGCTGAAGCGCCCACGGGGCAGCGGGCGGGTGGAGTGGACCGCGACGTGCGAACGGGCGACGTGAGCGGTAAGTGCGGCTGACTCCATGTGCATCCTCTGTGAGCAGGTTGTGGGCGATCAGCGCGCGGAACCCGCGCTGATGGCCACGGGCGCCACCGGCCGGGCGCCACGCGCGAAAGCGCGGCACCCACCGGTTCGGGACGCTGTGTCAGCTGGGACGCGTCCAGGGGAACTTGGGCAGGGTCACGGACATCGTGGGGATCGACGGCGGGGTCAGGACGACTCGCAGACCCGGATCGATGACCTTGCCGCCGATGATCGTCGGACCGATGACCACGGCGAGCGCTCCCATCTTCGGAGGCGTGAACGTGAGGGTGGGCGACGAGGTCGTGGTCGTGGTCGTGGTGGTGGACGCGGGCGGGTCGCTCGCGTGCGGCCGCCGGGGCGGCGATGGCGAGCAGGCCGGCGGTGGCTGCGGCGACGGCAAAGGGCTTTCGAACGGGCATGGTTCGTCTCCTCGAGGGGTTGGGGCGGGCGGGACGGGATTCGGCCTCTCACAGCCCGGCCGTCCTCGGAACCCGTCGTGCACGCGGCGGCTCGGTTTCACCGTTGCCGCGATTCGAGGATCCTGTCCGCCGTGGCCGCGCAAGTGACCTGTTCGACCGAGCAGTCGCCGCTGGCCGGACGGTGTCGCCGAGGCGCGCCGGGGCGGCTCGACGAGAGCCGCCCCGATGCCCCGGTCAGCTGCCCCTGGCCCGGCAGCACGCTCGCGTGGACGAAGGACTGGAGCGTCCCGCCGCGGAGGATGAAGGTCAGCAGGCCGCCGCAGGTGGCGGCGTTCCCGATCGGGTTGGTCTGGTCGTGCAGCGGCCCGTCGGGGCCGTACGGGCCGCTCGGGCCGTAGGGGCCCAGCGGGCCGAACGGGCCGAGGTCGACGACGCCGGACAGGCAGAGGCTCGACTTCGAGCCGGTGCTCGGCACGGTCGGCGTCGCGGCGTTCGCGGCGGCGGGCACGGCGGCCAGCACCGCCGTGGCCGCCAGGGCCGCGGCGATTCGCTTGGGTGCGTTCATCATGGTGCGCTCCTTGATCATTCGTAGGTGTCGCACTTTCGAGGGTGGCGGCGGCGGAGGCGGCCGGTGCCTGCCCGATCGCCCGGTCTCGCCTGTCCCACGCGACCAGCCGTCGGAGACGTCCCGTGGCGGCGAGGCGCTGGATCGGCGAGCCGGTCACCCGTTCGGGTTCGCCGGCCGCGCGACGATGGACGCCGGACCGGACCGGCCGGTACACCTCTGTCGCAGCATGCTCGAATCCGATGCGCTCGCCACCGACCGCGGCACACCACTCCGTTGCCGTCTCACGGTCGTGCCCGACGTGCGCCGCGGCGCGTAGGGGAGCCACCGTGCCCGGGAGTCGCCGCACGATCGGCGTGCTCGTCGCGCATGAGCACCGGCTCGCGCGCGCGGGCCTGCGGCTCATGCTCGAGAGCGACGGCGACATCGCCGTGCTCGGCGAGGCGGCCAACGGCGACCAGGCGGTCGCGGCCGCGCGCGAGCTCCACCCCGACGTCGTCCTGACCGACGTGCGGCTGCCCGACCTCGACGGGCTCGAGGTCACGCGCCGGATCGCCGCCGACGGCGAGCTGGCCTCCGTCGGCGTGCTGCTCTTGACGGCGGCGGCGAACGACGCGGAGGTGCTCGCGGCGCTGCACGCCGGCGCCCGGGCCGTGCTCCCACGCGAGATCGAGCCGGCCGACCTGCTGCGGGCGGTGCGCCTGGTCGCGTCGGGCGGCGCACTGCTCGCGCCGCGGCTCGCCCGCCGGTTGATCGACGAGATCCTCCGCGCACGCTCGCTCGGCCGCCCGCTGGCCGGGCTCGAGGAACTGACGGCGCGCGAGCGCGAGGTCATGGCGCTCGCGGCGTACGGGCTGAGCAACGTCGAGATCGCCGCGCACCTGCGGCTCAGCACGGCGACGGTGAAGACGCACGTGGCGCGGACGTTGACGAAGCTCGGGGTGCGCGACCGGGCCGCGCTCATCGGCCTCGCCTACGAGCGCGGGCTGGTCGTCCCCGGTTGAACCGCACCCTGGTCGGGTGCGGTTCAGGTCACGGGCGCGGCGCTTCGCAGAGGACCAGCGCTCCGCGGTTCAACTGCGTCGCGATGCGCCGCGCGTTCCGGAGCTGTAGCGCCGAGTAGCGACTGGGATCGTCGATCGTCTCGACTCGATGGGGGGCAGGCTGTGACATGGTCGGTCGGCCACGCGGCGGGCGGCGGCTCAAGCCGCTGCGTCGCGCCGCCACCTGCGCGGTGCCCGCGGTTCGCAGACGTCGGTCAGTGTGTCCGCGACCTCGTCGTAGAGGACGCCGAGGACGACCTCGGTGTCCGTCAGGTGCGGGCTGGTCGCGATCAGCTCCACCGCCTCGGAGAGGCGCTCGAGCGGATCCGGGCTCGGCGTGAACCGCCACGGCGGACGCCAGCCCGTGTCGCGCTCCACGGCCGCGGCGAGCTCGTCGCCGTGCACGTGGCGCATCGCGCAATCCACGTGGTGCAGCACCAGGATCTCGCGCGTGTCGAGCAGTCGCTGGCTGACCGCGAGGCTGAGGATCACGTCGTCGGTCACGGTCCCGCCGGCGTTGCGGAGGATGTGCACATCGCCCTCCTCCAAGCCCGAGGATCCGGTGCAGGTCCAGCCGCGCGTCCATGCAGCTCAGGACCGCGACGCCGGTGCGCGGACGCTTCGGCGGCGTGATGGAGGAGCGGCGCGGATCGCCGCGGTGGTGGCTCAACAGTGCGTCGATTCGGCCGCTCATCGTTACTCCGATCGTCGCTACGCGGCGGCCCTTACGGCCTCTGGTTCCGGCCCGTCGTCCGCTTGGACCACGGCCGCCGACATCGCGGGCGCTTCCTGGGGCTGCTGCAACAGCATCGCGATCCCGGCCGCCAGGACCGCGAGGCCCGCGGCGATCAGGTAGGCGCCGGTGTACCCCAGCCAGCCGATGACCGACGACCCGAGCCCGATCCCGACCAGCGACGAGCCCAGCTTCGCGCTGTACACGATCCCGTAGTTGCTGGCGTTGTTGTTCTCACCGAAGTAGTCGGGCACCAGGGCCGCGAACAGCGGGAAGAACGCTCCGGCGCCGAAGCCGGCCACGAAGGCCATGAACAGGAACGGGATCTCGAGACCGGCCTTGCCGGTCACGAGCAGGCCGACCTGCGCGAACGCCTCGATCAGCAGCACGATGATCAGCGTCTGCTTGCGGCCGATCTTGTCCGAGACCCACCCGACGGCGGCGCGGCCGACGCCGTTGACGACCGAGAACACGCCGGCCGACGAGGCGGCGATCAGCGGCCCGAAGCCGAGCGACTTGGCGAACGGCACCTGGTAGGCGGTGCCGAACAGCGACACGTTGCCGATCATCCACAGCGAGAACCACATCAGCGGGAGCTGCTTCGTCCGGATCGCCTGCATCGGGCTGAACTGCCCCACCGCCGGCGGGTTGCGCGAGCCGCCCTTCAACTTGGCCGCGCGGGCCTTCTCCGACCACTCGATCGGGTCAACTTCGGCCGGCCACCAGTTCTTCGGCGGATCCTTGAACCACAGTGCACACAGGGCGATCATGGCCACCATGTAGACCGCGATCAGATCCAGCACAAGTGAGTAGTTCGACGTGTCGAACCAGTAGGAGAAGACGAAGATGAACGGGACGGCGCCGTACGCGAAGCCGCCGTTGACGAAGCCGGTCCTCGCCCCTCGCTTCTCGGGGAACCACTTGCCGACCATATTGATGCAACTGGCATACACCAGCCCGGCGCCGATGCCGCCCACGACCGAGTAGCCGAGGATGACGAGCAGGATCTCGCCGGTGTTGGCGATGGTGAAGAAGCCGATCCCCGTGCACGCCGCGGCCAGCAGCATCGCGGTCCGGACGGAGAGCTTGCCGCTCTCGCGCCAGCGTCCCGCCGGGAAGGCGATAAGCGGCTGGAAAACCGCCCAGATCGTGACGATCCAGAAGGCCTGCGACATGCTCCAACCGTTGTGGTCCTGGAGCGTGTCCGCGGCGGCGCCGTAGCCGTACTCGAAGACGCTGACGGCCATCATCGCGATCCAGGGCAGCCACATCATCCAGGCGCGCGAGCGCCCGAGGATCGACTCGGCCGACTCACCGACGCGGTACTCACGTCCCTTCGCGTCGGTGACGATCTTGTACGGTCCGATACTTCGGGGGGCGCTCACTTGTCACCCACCGTAAGTGCAACTTGAACAGTCATGTTTCTCTCCGTCGATTAATGACACTGTCAGTCAAAGAGGGTCAGGCGGCGAGCGTCGCCACGGCGATCTCTGCGACCTCCGTCGGCGTCACCCCGACGCGCACGCCCGCGGCCTCGAGGGCGGCGGCCTTGGCCGCGGCGCTGCCCGAGCTGCCCGAGACGATCGCGCCGGCGTGGCCCATGGTCTTGCCGGGCGGCGCGGTGAAGCCGGCGATGTAGCCGACCACGGGCTTGGTCATGTGCGTGGCGATGAACTCCGCCGCCTGCTCCTCGGCGTCGCCGCCGATCTCGCCCGCCATGACGACGACGTCCGTCTGCGGGTCGTCCTCGAACAGGCGCAGAATGTCGATGAACGAGGATCCCGGGACCGGATCTCCCCCGATGCCCACGATCGTGGAGTTGCCGAGGCCGCGCTGCGCGAGCTCTGAGCCGATCTGGTAGGTCAGCGTGCCGGAGCGCGACACGACACCCACCCGGCCCTCGGCGAAGAAGGCGTGCGGGATGATCCCGACGTTGGCCTTGCCGGGAGACAGCAGCCCGGGGCAGTTGGGCCCGATCAGCCGGACGCGTGGCGTCCGCTTGAGATGGGTCGCGACGCGCAGCTCGTCGTGGGCGGGGACGCCCTCGCTGATGGCGACGATCAGCTCGATCCCGGCGCCCGCGGCCTCGAGGATGGAGTCGGCCGCGAAGCGCGCGGGGACGAAGATCATCGCCGCGTCCGCGCCGGTCTCGGCCACCGCCTCGGCGAAGGTGTTGAAGACGGGCACGCCGTCGACGTCCTCGCCGCCCTTGCCGGGCGTCACGCCCGCGACCACCTGGGTGCCGTAGCCGCGGTTGTTCAGGGTGTGGAAGCGGCCTTCGCGGCCGGTGATGCCGGCGACGCAGAGACGCGTCCCGCCGTCGATCAGGATGCTCATCGGACCTCCACCTCGACCGGCGCCGCCGCCAGCTGCGACCGCCCGCTCGGCGGCGCCGAGCATGGTCGCCTCCACGAACAGGCCGGGCAGCTGGGCCTCGGCGAGCAGCCGGCGTCCCTCCAGGTCATTGGTGCCGTCGAGCCGCACGACGAACGGCACGTCGGGCTGCACGCGCCCGAAGGCCTCGATCAGCCCGTGCGCCACCTCGTCGCAGCGGGTGATCCCGCCGAAGATGTTGAACAGGACCGCCCGGACCTTCTCGTCGGACAGGATCACCTCGACGGCGGCCACGATCGCGTCGGCCTTCGAGCCGCCGCCGGCGTCCAGGAAGTTCGCCGGGCGCCCGCCCGCCTGTGCCACGACGTCGAGCGTTGACATCACGAGCCCCGCGCCGTTGCCGAGGATCCCGATGTCACCGTCGAGCTTGACGTAGGTCAGCCCGCGCTCGGACGCCATCTTCTCCTGCTCGTCCTCGGCGGACGGGTTGCGCAGCGCCGCGTTCTCGGGATGGCGGAAGAGCGCGTTGTCGTCGAGCGTGATCTTGGCGTCGAGCGCCCGCACGCCCCGCTCCGGCGTGACGATCAGCGGGTTGACTTCGACGAGCAGCGCCTCCTCGGCGACGAACGCGGCGTAGAGCTGGGTCAGCACCGCACCGAGCGGGCGCACGAGGTCGGCATCGACACCCGCCCCGAACGCGAGCTCGCGGGCGTGGAAGGCCTGGAAGCCCAGCAGCGGGTCGACGTGCACCGACGCGATCGCGCTCGGGTCGTCGGCCGCCACCGCCTCGATGTCCACGCCGCCCTGGGTCGAGAGCATGACGAGGATGTCCTGGGCGCTGCGGTCGAAGACGACCGAGGCGTACAGCTCGGCGGCGATCTCCGAGGCCTGCTCGACCCACAGCTCGTGCACGACGTGCCCGCGGATGTCCATGCCGAGGATCGCCTCCGCATGCACGCGCGCGTCGCGGCCGTCGTGGGCGAGCTTGATGCCGCCGAGCTTGCCGCGGCCGCCGACCTGCACCTGTGCCTTGATGACGCACGGGTAGCCGATGGCCTCCGCGGCCGCGACGGCCTGCTCGACGGAGTCCGCCGGGCGCCCGGATGGCAACGGGACGCCGTGCCGCGCGAGCAGCTGCTTTCCCTGATACTCGAGTAGGTCCACGTTGTGTCTCCTCTGGCGAACCCGGGGTGCGCGAGATCGCGCAGCGGGATCCGCGGCGTGTACTGGCGCCCGCTGAAACCGCGGGCGCCCTCGTGTGTCGGCTTTGCCTAGGAGTCGTCGACGTCGCCGGCCAGCGACGCCACGACGGGCTTCTCTCTCCTCAGGCGGCGCGAGGCACCAGGCGCTCGAGCTCCGCCTCCGGCGGCTCGAGCAGTTCCTGCAGGATCTCCTCGTTGTGCTCGCCCAGCAGCGGGGAGCGGGTGATCTCGACCGGCGAGTCCGACAGCGTGAACGGGCAGCCGACGGTCTTGAACGTCCCCCGCTCCGGGTGCTCGACGGAGACGATCATGCCGCTCGCCTCGAGGTCCGGGTCCTCGAGCAGCTCGCTCGTGTCGAGGATCGGCCCGCACGGGACGCCGGCCGCGTTGAGCTCGCGGAACGCGTCCCACTTGTCCAAGGTCAGCGTCCACGCCTCGACCATCCCGAAGATGTCCTCGAGGTGGGAAAGACGGGCCGCCGGCGTCGCGTACTCGGGATCCTCGGCCAGGCCGGCGCGGCCGATCGTGGTCGCCAGCGCCTTCCACACCTGCGGCTGGATCACCAGGTAGAGGTAGTCGTTCGGGCCGCCGCCCTTGCAGCGCACCGCCCAGCCGGGCTGGCCGCCGCCGGAGGCGTTGCCGGCACGCGGCACGCTGTCGCCGAACGTGCGGTTGGGGTACTCGCCCAGCGGCCCGTGCTGCAGGCGCTGCTGGTCGCGCAGCTTCACGCGGCAGAGGTTCAGGATGCCGTCGCGCATCGCGATCTGCACGCGCTGGCCGCGGCCGCTGCTCGTCCGCTGATAGAGCGCGGCACAGATCGCGCCGAACAGGTGCACGGCATTCCCGGTGTCGCCGATCTGCGCTCCCGTGACCAGCGGCGGCCCGTCCTCGAAGCCGGTGGTGCTCATCGCGCCTCCGGTCGCCTGGGCGATCGCCTCGTACGCCTTGGCGTGCTCCAGCACGCCGGGCCCGAAGCCCTTCAGCGAGGCGAAGATCAGCCGCGGGTTGAGCTCCTGCACGCGCTCCCAGGTGAAGCCGAGCCGGTCCATCGCGCCGGGCGCGAAGTTCTCCACGAGCACGTCCGAGCGGCGCAGCAGCTCCTCGAACGTCCGCTTGCCTTCGTCGGTCTTCAGGTTCACCGTGAGACTGCGCTTGTTGCAGTTCAACATCGTGAAGTAGAGGCTGTCGACGTCCGGGATGTCACGCAACTGGGTGCGCGTGACGTCTCCACTTTCGGGCGGCTCGACCTTGATGACGTCGGCGCCCATCCACGCGAGCAGCTGCGTGCACGCGGGGCCGGCCTGGACGTGGGTCATGTCGACGACCCGGATGCCTTCGAGAGCTTTGCTCATGACCCGGTCCCTACTTGTCCGACTCGTCTGGTGCCGAGGTGACCGCCGGTGATGGTCTGCGGCTCCGTCACCCGCGGCGCGGGATCAGGCTCTTGCCGCGCGGTATGCGCAGTCGCGGTCACGTCGACTCTCCTCCAGGTTCAGTGGCAGTGCAGTACGGCAGAAATTGGCGGGCAGGCCCGCCGGCGCTCAGTCCAGGTGCTCGATCGTCCGATCGACGTGGCGGGCCAGGTTGAGCGCGTGATCGCGCACCAGGCTCTCCGCGAGCTCGGCGTCACGCGCCTCGATCGCTTCGATGATCTGGCGGTGGTCGACGATCGAGTGCTCGACGCGATCGTCGTCTCCGATCGTGCGGCGCCGGATCGCCCGGACGTGCACGAGCAGGCCTTCGGCCATGTTCGAGATCACCGGGGAGTTCCCGAGCTCGATGATCTGCGAGTGGAAGTTGAGATTGGCGCGCGAGTACTCGTCGAGCCGCGAGTGCATCTCGCCGTCCTCGAAGGTCGCGAAGAGCTTGCGCAGGCTGGCGATCTCCTCGTCGCCGGCGCGCTCGCACGCGAGCCGCGCGGCGATCGCCTCCAGCGCCGCCCAGGCGATCATCATCTCGATGACCTCGGCCTTGCTCTTGCGGACGATGTAGACGCCGCGGCGCGGCAGGATCCGGACGAGCCCTTCGTGCTCGAGCCGGGCGAGCGCCTCGCGCACGGGCGTGCGGCTGACGCCGAGGTCGGCCGCGAGCGTCTTCTCGTCCAGCCGCAGGTCGGCGTTCGGGTCGTAGACGTCCAGGGCGAGGATCGAGGCGCGCAGCGCCTCGTAGGCGAGCTGGCCCACGCTGGTCCCGGCCTGGGCCAGCGAGGGCACCACCAGTGAATCGGTGGGACGCTCCGGCAGGAGCGTCTTGGAATTCGTCAAGACAGCCATCTGGTATACACGATATCAGTGGGTGTATGCCATCGACACGTCAGCCCGCCGGGCTCACAGAGCGTTGACCTCGGCGACGATCTCGCTCACCGACGACTTCGCGTCGCCGAACAGCATCGCGGTCTTGGGGTCGTAGAAGAGCGGGTTGTCGATCCCGGCGAAGCCGCTGCTCATCGAGCGCTTGAGGACGATCACCGACGCCGGACTTGTCGACGTCGAGGATCGGCATGCCGTAGATCGGCGAGTCCGCGGCCGTGCGCGCGGCGGGGTTGGTGACGTCGTTGGCGCCGATCACCAGCGCGACGTCGGTGCGCGCGAACTCGCCGTTGATGTCGTCCATCTCCTTCAGCCGGTCGTACGGCGACGTCGGCCTCGGCCAGCAGCACGTTCATGTGGCCCGGCATGCGGCCCGCGACCGGGTGGATCGCGTACAGCACCTCGACGCCGCGCTTCTCGAGCTCGGCGGCGAGGTCGGCGACCGCGCGCTGCGCCTGCGCGACGGCCATGCCGTAGCCGGGCACGACGACCACCAGCCGCGCGTAGGAGAGCTGGATCGCGACGTCCGCGGCGCTCGTGGAGCGCGCCGTGCCGCCGGGGGCGTCCTGCGCCGCCGCGCCGCCGGTGCCGACGCCGGCGAAGAACACGTTGGCGACCGAGCGGTTCATGGCGTCGGCCATCTGCTTGGTCAGGATCGAGCCCGAGGCGCCGACCAGCATGCCGGCCACGATCAGCGCGGTGTTGTCGAGCGCGATGCCCGCGGCGGCCGCGGCAGAGCCCGGTGAAGGCGTTCAGCGTGCTGATCACGACCGGCATGTCGGCACCGCCGATCGGCATCACCGCGAGCACGCCGAGCGCACCCGCGCTGAGCAGGATCAGCCAGAACAGCAGCTCGGAGTGCGAGCCGGCGGCGATCACGACGGCGAGCGCGACGGAGATGGCCAGCAGCGCGCCGTTGACCGCCTTCGGTGTGGCGAGCCCGCGCTTGACCAGCTCCTGCAGCTTCAGGAAGGCGACGTTCGAGCCCCAGAAGGAGATCGAGCCGACGATCGCCGCGAACAGGATCGGGATCAGCTCGTTCGCCGGCAGGCTGCCGCCGGCGTGGCGGAACTCGACGATCGAGATCAGCGCGACCGCGCCGCCGCCGACGCCGTTGAACAGCGCCACCATCTGCGGCATCGCGGTCATCTTCACGCTGCGCGCCGCGGGGACGCCGACCGCCGTGCCGACGGCGACGCCGAGCACGATCAGGGCCCAGTCGCCGATCTGCGGGTGCAGCAGCGTGGCCACCAGGGCGATGCCCATGCCGACCGCCGCGACCTGGTTGCCGCGCACCGCCGTCCGCGGCCCGCGCAGCATCCGCAGCCCGGTGATGAACAGCGAGAACGCGACGATGTACAGCAGCTGGATGACGTCGTTACGAGCCATGCTGCCCCACTTCGCTCGTCGCCGGCTTGACTTCGCGCCGCCCCTTGAACATGGCGAGCATGCGGTCGGTGACCAGGAAGCCGCCGATGACGTTGATCGTGCCGAAGGCGATCGCGACGACCAGCAGGGCGTCGTTGAGGAACCCGTGCGCGGGCCCGATCAGCAGGATGCCGCCGAGCACGACGATGCCGTGGATCGCGTTCGTGCCGCTCATCAGCGGCGTGTGCAGCGTGTTCGGCACCCTCGAGATCACCTCGAAGCCGACGAACGCGGCCAGGACGAGGATGGCGAGCTCCGTCAGGAGGTCCATCGTCAGCTCCCCACCGCGGCGGTCTGCTCGACGCCCGCGTGCACGGCGTCTGCCGGCGCGCGTGACGCAGGCGCCGCTGATGATCTCGTCCTCGAAGTCGAGCGCCAACGCTCCCTCCTCACCGCTCATCAGCTCCAGCAGCGCGAAGACGTTGCGGGCGTAGAGCTGGGAGGCGTGCTCGGCCATGCTCGACGGCACGTTCAGCGGCGCCGCGATGATCACGCCGTTGGGCGTCGTGTAGGTCTCACCCGGGCGCGCGAGCTCGCAGTTGCCCCCCGCCTCGGCGGCGAGGTCGACGACGATGCTGCCGGGCTTCATCGCCTCCACCGCGGAGGCGCTGACCAGCTTGCGGCGCCGGGCGGCCCGGGATCAGCGCGGTGGTGATCACCACGTCCGAGCGCGTGACCTGGGCGTCGACGGCCGCGCGTTGCAGCGCCCGTTCCTCCTCGCTGAGCTCACGCGCATAGCCGCCGGCGGTCTCGGCGTCGGCGACACCTTCGACCTCCAGGAACTTCGCCCCGAGCGACCGCACCTGCTCGGCGACGGCGGAGCGCACGTCGAACGCGGTGACGATGGCGCCGAGCCGGCGCGCGGTGGCGATCGCCTGCAGGCCGGCCACACCGGCGCCGAGCACGAGCACCTGCGCCGGCGGGATCGTGCCCGCGGCGGTCATCAGCATCGGGAAGAAGCGGTCGATCTCGCTCGCCGCGATCAGCACCGCCCGGTAGCCCGAGACCGTCGCCTGCGAGGACAGCGCGTCCATCGACTGGGCGCGCGAGATCCGCGGGACCGCCTCCATCGCGAACGCGGTCACGCCGCGGGCGGCGAGCGCCTGGATCGCCGTCCGGGTCGGTCAGCGGCGCGAGGAAGCCGATCAGCACCTGCTCGGCGCGCAGCCGCTCCGGGTCGGGAGCGCGCACGGCGACGACGACGTCGGCCGCGCTCGGATCGCCGATCGCGGCGCCCGCCGTCTCGAAGAGGTGATCGCCGAAGCCGGCGCCGCTCTCCGGCACCGGCCTCCACGATCACCTCGTGGCCGGCGGCGTGCAGCTTGCGCACGACGTCGGGCACGAGGGCGACGCGGCGCTCGCCGGCCGCGGTCTCACTGAGGACTCCGATCCTCATGGCTATGACCGGCCCGAGGGCCGCTCGGCGGGATCGATGGAGGGACTGGTGCTGCACGCGATTTCTCTCTCTCATTCGAGGGATCTGATATCTGGTATACACAATGTCAGATATCAGCAGCTCCTGTCAAGAAATCTCGACGACTTCTTCGACGCCGGCCAGCTGCTCGTAGACCGTGGCCAGCGCGGCGTGGTCGCGGTCGCCGGCGCCCTGCGCGAGCAGGGCGTCCATCAGCGCCGCCGCCTGCGCCGTGGCGAACAGCGGCACGCCGGCCTCACGCCCGAGCTGGAGCGCGTTGGTGAGGTCCTTGCGGTGCAGGCGCAGCTTGAAGCCGGGGTCGTAGTCGCCGTCGAGCATGCGCTGGCCGTGCAGCTCCAGGATGCGGCTCTGCGCGAAGCCGCCGAGCAGCGCCTCGCGCACGCGGGCGGGATCGACCCCTGCCTTGCGCGCGAGCACCAGCGCCTCGGCGACGGCCTGGATCGTGAGCGCCACGACCACCTGGTTGGCCGCCTTGGTGACCTGGCCGGCGCCCGCGTCGCCGATGTGCGTCGTGGACTTGCCCAGCACGGCGAAGATCGGCTGCGCCCGCTCGACGCCTTGCTCACTGCCGCCGACCATGATCGAGAGGTTGCCGGCCTGCGCGGCGGGCTCGCCGCCGGACACGGGGGCGTCGAGCGCGTCGACGCCGCGCTCCGCCAGCGCCTCGGCGACCTTGCGCGAGGTGGCCGGGGCGATCGACGACATGTCGATGTACAGCGCGTCGGAGCGGATGCCCTCGGCGACGCCGTCGGGGCCGAGCACGACGGCGTCGACCTGCGGGGAGTCGGGCAGCATCGTGATCACCACGTCGGAGGCGGCCGCGACCTCGCGCGCGCTGCCGGCCGCCGTGGCGCCGTGGGCGACGAGCTCGTCGACGGCGGCGACGTTGAAGTCGCACACCGTCAGCGAGTAGCCGGCGGCCACCAGGTTGATGGCCATGGGCTTGCCCATGATGCCGAGGCCGATGAACCCTATGCGCTCCATGTCAGCTCCTCGAGCCAGCCCAGCGAGCTGGCCGTGTCCGGGGTGGGGATGTACTCGAGACCGACGGCGCCTTCATAGCCCGTCGTCCAGGAGCTCGAACAGCGCGGCGAAGTCGATCTCACCGGTGCCGGGCTGGTGGCGGCCCGGGTTGTCGGCGATCTGCACGTGGCCGACGTGGTCCAGCAGCGGCGCGAGCCGCGTCGCCGGGTCGCCCTCCATGCGCTGCACGTGGTAGGCGTCGAACTGCAGCCGCACGTTGGGCTCCCCGACCCAGGCGCATCAGCCGCAGCGCGTCGTCGGTCGTGGGCAGCAGGAACCCGGGAACGTCGAACGTGTTGACCGGCTCCAGCAGGAGCCGGCGACCGGCGGCCTGCAACCGCCGGGCGGCGTGCCGCACGTTGTCGACCATGCGTGGCCCACTGGACGGCGGGATCGACGCCGTCGAGCCGCAGCCCGACCAGGCAGTTGAGCTGCTCGACGTCGAGCGCCTCGGCGTAGTCGAGCGCCTGCTCGACGCCGGCGCGGAACTCGTCCACCCGGGCGGGGTCGCCGGCCAGGCCGCGATCGCCCGCGGCCCAGTCGCCGGCCGGCAGGTTGAACAGCACCTGCTCGACGCCCGGCGGCGTCGAGGCGCGCCCGCACCTCCGGGGCCGGATGCTCGTACGGGAACATGTACTCCACGCGCGAGAACCCGGCGGCGGCGGCGGCGTCGAAGCGCTCCAGGAACGGCAGCTCCGTCCACAGGAACGTGAGGTTGGCGGCGAAGCCCCACATGGGCTCAGCCCTCCAGCGCCGGCACGCGCGGCTCGAGGTCGTCGGCCTCGAACTCGACGATCGCGTCGAGCGCCGCGCCCATCGGAGCGTTGGTCTCGCGCTCGGTGATGATCTCCACGAGCACCGGGCGCCGCCGCTCCTCCGCGGTGGCGACCGCCCATTCGAGCGCGTCGCGGATGTCCTCGGGGCGCTCGACGCGGCGCCCGAGGGCGCCCATGCCCTCCATCACCTTGACGTGATCGATCCCGTATTCCACGGGAGCTGCCGCCGCGTCGTCGAAGTCGATGTTCACGGCGTAGTTCATGTCGTACTTCTGCGACGCCTGGCGGATCAGCCCGAGGTAGGCGTTGTTGAGCATCACCAGCACGAACGGCACGTCGTACTGGCAGGCGACCGCGACCTCCTCCATCATGAACTGGAACGAGTAGTCGCCGACCACGCCGACGACGGACTTCTCCGGCAGCCCGAGCTTGGCGCCGGTGCAGGCCGAGACCTCCCAGCCGAGCGGTCCCGCCTGGCCGCAGATCAGGTAGTGGCGCGGCTGGTAGACCTCCTGGAACTGGCCCGAGAAGATCTGGTACAGGCCGATCGCGGTCACGAACACCGTGTCGCGGTCGAAGAACTCGTTGATCTCCTGGAAGACGCGCTGGGGCTTGATCGGCACGTTGTCGTAGTCCGTCTTGCGCGCCAGCTCGCGGCGCCGCTCCGGCACCTGGGCGACCCAGGCGCTCGGGCCACGGCCGCTGCCGAGCCGGCGGCGCGCGGCCTCCAGCAGGGCCTGCAGCGCGAGCTTGGCGTCGGCGACGATGCCGAGGTCGGGGCCGAACACGCGCCCGATCTGGGTCGGCTCGACGTCGATGTGGATGAACTGGCGGTCGCCGCGATAGACGTCCAGGTCGCCGGTGTGGCGATCGGCGAAGCGGGCGCCGACGGCGAGCACGAGATCGGACGCCAGCAGCGCCTCGTTGCCGGCCCGCGTCTGGGTCTGGATCCCGGCCAGCCCGGCGTACAGCGGATGGTCGTTGGGGATCGCGCCCCAGCCCATCAGCGTCGGCAGAACCGGCGCCTGCAGGAGCTCGGCGAGCTCCACGAGCTCCTCGCACGCGTCCGCGAGGATGACCCCGCCGCCCGGCATCAGCAGCGGCCGCTCGGCGGCCAGCAGCAGGTCCAGCGCCCGCTCGATCGCGACCGGGTTCGGCGCCGCGCGGTGCACCGGCAGCGGCGCGTCGGCGTCGGCGTCGTAGTTGATCATGGCCAGCTGCACGTCGATCGGCAGGTCGATGTGGACCGGGCCCGGCCGCCCCTCGCGCATGATCTGGAACGCCTCGCGGAAGACCCACGGCAGCTGGTCGGGCTGGCTGACCATGTAGCTCTTCTTGACGACCGGCTTGACGATCTCGGCGATGTCGACGGCCTGGAAGCCCTCGCGGTCGAGCTGGGCCAGCGCGACCTGACCGGTGATCGTGAGGATCGGGACCGAGTCCGCCATCGCGGTGTAGAGGCCCGTGACCATGTTGGTGCCGGCCGGGCCCCGAGGTGCCGACGGCGACGCCGATGCGGCCGGTGGCACGGCTGTAGCCGTCGGCGGCGTGCGTGCCGCCCTCCTCGTGGCGGACGGTGAGGTGGCGGATCGACGATCCCCGCAGCGCGTCGTAGAACGGCAGGATCGCGGCGCCGGGAATCCCGAAGATCGTGTCGACCCCCTCGGACTCGAGCACCTTGACGACCGCCTGCATTGCCGGGATGCGTGTCATGCCTTGCCTTTCTCGTCTGATTGGGCGGCGCGGCTCATCGCGACACCTCCACTGCCGGGCGGCTGGCGCCGCCGTTGACTTCCGCGAGGCCCAGCGTGTGGGCGAGCAGGCCGGTGGCGGCCGCGACGGAGTGCAGCGCGGGCGCCTCGACGCCGGTCAGCTCGGCCAGCTCGACGACGGCGTCGATGATCACGGCGAGCTCGAGCGGCTTGCCGGCCTGGAGGTCCTGCAGCGTCGACGTGCGGTGCTCGCCGACCTTCTCGCCGCCCGCGAGCCGCTTCTCGACCGAGACGTGCGGGTGCGCACCGACCGCGTGGGCGATCTCGAGCGTCTCCTGCATCATCGTGGCCACGAGCCGGCGCGTCGGCTGGTATCGGCACATGCCGGCGATCGTCGCCCGCGTCAGCGCGCTCAGCGGGTTGAACGCGACGTTGCCCATCAGCTTGACCCAGACCTCGTCGCGCAGGCCGGTGGTCTCGACCGGGCACTTGAGGCCGCCGGCGACCATCGCTTCGCTGAAGGCCAGGCAGCGCTCCGACAGCGAGCCGTCCGGCTCGCCGATCGTGAACCGCGTGCCCTCGAGATGGCGGACGACGCCGGGGCCCTCGAGCTCGGTGCCGGCGTAGACGACGCAGCCGATCGCGCGCTCGGGCGCGATCACCCGCGACACCGCGCCGCCCGGATCGACCGCCTCGACGCGGTGCCCCGCCAGCGGGCCGTCGAGCCCGTGGAAGTACCACCACGGAATCCCGTTCTGGGCGGCGACGACCGCCGTGTCCTCGTGCAGCAGCGGCTCCAGCAGCGGACCGGCGGTCGCGTACGAGTTGGCCTTCAGCCCGAGGAAGACGACGTCGACCGGCCCGATGTCGCGGGGGTCCTCCGTCGCCGGTGGAGCGGCCGCGAAGTCACCGCGGTCCGAGCGGACGCGGATGCCGTCGCGGCGCATCGCCTCCAGGTGCGCGCCACGCGCGACGACGTGGACGTCGGCCCCTCCGCGCGCGAGGGCGGCACCCACGTACGCGCCGATCGCGCCGGCGCCTAGCACCGCGATCCTCATCTGGTGGTCTCCTTCATCAGGTCTCTCCTCAGGTTCTTGAGCAGGGCATGGACAGTCGGGTCGCTCTCCGCGGCGCCGCGCCGGATCACGAGGTCGAGCGACGCACGCCCGAGCGGCCTGGACTCCAGTCCTGCGGCGCGTGCCGCGGCGAGTGCGCCGACCGCGCAGTCGGCCGCGCCCGCGACCACCGCCGCGAACGCCGCGGCGTCGGACCGCGCCTCGACGAGCTCGCACGGGCCGACGACGGCTTCGAGCACCTCGCGTGCCGGCGTCCCCACCGGGCCGACCGCGACCCGCAGGCCAGGACGCAGCGCGACGTCGCCCGCGAGCACGACCTCGACCTCGACGAGGCGCACGGCCTCCAGCCGTCCTTCGGGATCGTCCAGCGCTCCGGCGAAGAGGGCCGCGTGGCACCCTCGGGCGCGCACCAGCGCGACCGCCTCCGCGGGCGCCATCTCGCAGAACGCGAGGCGGGGGCCGTCGCCGAGGCACGAGGGCGAGCCGATCGAGCGCGCCGTCGGGCGCACCGGCGACCAGGACGGCGTCGCCGAGGTCCCGCAGGAGCTCCACCCCGACCGCCGCGCCCGCGCGCAGGCCGTCGCGCTCGGCGGGCACGGCCAGCAGCGCGTCGGCCGACGCGAGCGAGCTCAGCACGCTCGCTCCGCGCCGCAACGGCACGGCGACGCGCCGGCCGGCGACGGTCCCGAGCCGGACGCGCAGCAGCTCGCGGCTGCCGGGCTTGGACCGAACGCCGGCGGCCAGCTGCGCGGGCGCGACCGGACGCCGCGCGGCGGCGCCCTGCTCGAGCGACGCGAGCAGTGGGAGCGCCAGCGCGTCGAACGCGAGGGCGGCCGAGACCGGGTAGCCGGGACACGCGATGACCGCGGTTCCGTCGACGACACCGAGCACGACCGGGTGGCCGGGGCGCATCGCCACGCCGCGCACGACGATCCGCCCACAGCGGCGAATGACCTCCGGCGCGTGATCGCCGCGCCCGGCGCTCGTCCCCGCGACCAGGACGACGAGGTCCGACTCGGCGGCGGCGGCGCGCAGCGCCGTGACGAGGCGGTCGGGATCGTCCGGGAGGATCGGCCCGCGGCGCGTCTCGCAGCCCGCCTGGAGCGCCAGGCCCTCGAGCATCGGGGAGTTCGTGTCGGCCAGCTCGCCGGGCGCCAGCGCCGCGCCCGCGGGGCGCAGCTCGTCGCCGGTCGGCAGGATCGACACGACCGTCCGGCGGCGGACCACCAGCTCCGTCACGCCGCCCGCCGCCGCGAGCGCGAGGTCGAACGGGCGCACGCGCTGCCCGGGAGCGAGCAGCAGCTCGCCGGCGGCGACGTCTTCGCCGACCGCCCGCACGTGCCGCCCGCGCGCCGCCTCCGCGGTGATCACTGCGCCGCGCGCCGGCTCCGCGGTGATCGCTGCGACGCCGTGCTCGAACGTCACCTGCTCGCGCATCACGACCGCGTCGCGGCCCGCGGGCAGCGGGTCGCCGGTGTCGACGACGTCGAAGCGCTCGGCGTCCAGGCGCAGGGGCCGATCCGGTCCCGCCCCGGCAGTGTCCGCGGCGCGGACCGCGATCCCGTCCATCGCCGCGGCGGGAAACGCCGGCGAGGAGCAGCGCGCCCACACGGGCTCGGCGATGACGCGCCCGAGCGCCGCCACGCCGGTCACGCGCTCGGTGACCAGGCGGGGGTGTCCGCACGCGTCGAGCCACGCGGCCATGGCCTCGTCGACGTCGACGCCGCGCAGCTCGGGGACGTTCGCCGCGGCGGTCACGCGCATATGCGCTCCGCGCCGGTGTAGACGTTGACGCTGCCGCGGCGGGCGAAGCCGGCGAGCGTGATCCCGCGGTCGGCGGCGAGCTCGATCGCGAGCGAGGTCGGGGCGCCGACGCCGACGAGGATCGGCGCGCCGGCCACGGCCGCCTTCTGCACCAGCTCGAAGGACAGCCGGCCGCTCACGCACAGGATCCGCCGGTACAGCGGCACCAGGCCCTCCAGGAGCGCACGCCCCACGACCTTGTCCATGGCGTTGTGGCGGCCGACGTCCTCGCGCACGAGCGTGAGCTCGCCGTCGGCCGTGAAGAGGCCGGTCGCGTGCATGCCGCCGGTGCGCTGGAACGCGGGCTGGCGCAGGCGGTCGGGCAGGGCGGCGAGCAGGCTGCGCGGCACGCGCGGCCCCGGCGCCGCCCGCGGCGCGTCCACCGCCACCTCCGCGAGCGCGCCCTTGCCGCAGACGCCGCACGACGAGGTCGTGTAGAAGCGCCGGGCGCCGGGGTCGCGCCGCAGCGGGCCCTCGACCTCGATGACGTTGGCGGCGAAGTCGTCCGTCAGGCCGACCGAGTGGACGCCGTCGATCAGGCCCTCGGTGAGCAGGAAGCCGAGCGCCAGCTCTTCGTCGTGCCCGGGCGTGCGCATCGTCACCGCGAGCGGGGAACCGTCGACGCGGATCTCCAGCGGCTCCTCGACCGCGACCTCGTCGCGCTCGCCGTCCCGCAGGACGCGGGCCAGCATGCGGGGCGCCCGCTCGTCACCGATCAGCATGGCGGTCACGCCACCGCCGGCATGAATGCGGGCTGCTCGCTGACGGGCCGCACGTCGACGGCGACCACCTTGTACTCCGGGGTCGAGGTGTTGACGTCCGCGGACGCGCCGATCAGCAGGTTCGTGCGCACCTCCGGGAAAGTGGAACGCGGTGAACACGTGGCCCGGCTCGATCCGGTCGGTGACCTTGGCCTCGACGTCGATCCGCCCGACGCGGCTGCGCACCGACACGAGCTGCCCGTCCTCGATCCACAGCCGCGCCGCGTCGTCCGGGTGGATCTCCAGCCACTCGTGGTCGAGCAGCTCGAGGTTGCCCGTGCGGCGGGTCATCGTGCCGGCGTTGTAGTGCTCCAGCCGGCGGCCGGTCACGAGGATCAGCGGGAACTCGCCGTCGGCCGCGTCGCCCGGCTCCTTGTAGGGCAGCGCGGCGAACTTGCCGAGGCCGCCCGGCACGTCGAAGCGCTCGCTGTAGAGGATCGGCGCGTCGGTACCGTCCGGCGCGACCGGCCACAGCAGCCCGCGGCGGCCGAGGCGCTCGTAGGTGACGCCCGCGAAGTGCGGCGTCAGCGCGGCGATCTCGCGCATGGCGTCCTCGGGCGTCTCGAAGCCCATGTCGTGGCCGAGCGCGCGCGAGACGGTGGTCAGGATGTCGAAGTCCGTGCGCGCTTCGCCGGGCGGGTCGATCGCCGGCCGGACGAGCTGGATGCGCCGCTCGGCGTTGGTGAAGGTGCCGGTCTTCTCCAGGAACGACGGAGGCGGGCAGGATGACGTCGGCGTACTTGGTCGTCTCGGTCTCGAAGATGTCCTGGCAGACCAGGAACTCGAGGTTCTCGAGCGCCGCGACGACGTGCGCGGTGTTCGGGTCGGTCTGCGCGACGTCCTCGCCGAAGATGTACATCGCCTTCAAGTCGCCGGCGACCGCGGCGTCGAACATCTCGGGGATCTTCAGGCCCACCTCGCGCGGCAGCGTCGACGCCCCAGCGCGCCTCGAACTGGCGCGCGATCGGCTCGTCGTCGACGCGGCGGTACGCCGTGAACGTGTCGGGCAGCGCGCCCATGTCGGACGAGCCCTGCACGTTGTTCTGCCCGCGCAGCGGCAGCAGCGCCGAGCCGGGCCGGCCGATCTTGCCGGTCATCAGCGCCAGGTTGCAGATCAGCTGCACGACCTCGGAGCCGTAGCGGTGCTCGGTGACGCCGAGGCCCCAGACGATCGACGCCTCGCTCGCCTCGGCGTAGATGTGCGCCGCCGCCTCGAGGTCGGCGGCCGGCACGCCGGAGATCTCCTCGACGACGTCGGGCGAGTAGAGCGCGAGCAGCTCCTCGACCTCCTCGAAGCCCTCGGTGCGGCGCGCGATGAAGTCGTGGTCGACGAAGCCGTCGCGCAGCACGACGTGCGCGAGCCCGAGCATGATCGCCGCGTTCGTGCCCGGCCGCGGCGACAGGTGCAGCACGGCGTGGTCGGTCAGCTCGATCCGGCGCGGGTCGATCGTCACGAGCTTCATGCCGCGCAGCGCCGCCTGCTTGATCCGCGCGCCCGCGACGGGGTGCGCCTCGGTCGTGTTGGTGCCGATCAGCAGCGCCGCGCCGGCGGCGTCGATGTCGGCGAACGTGCCGGTCGCGCCCGACAGCCCGAGGGCCTTGCGCATCGCGAACGACGTCGGCGAGTGGCACACGCGCGAGCAGTTGTCGATGTTGTTGGTCCCGATCGCCGCGCGCATCAGGCGCTGCATCGCGTAGCAGTCCTCGTTGGTCGCGCGCGAGGAGGCGAGGCCGGCGATCGCGTCGGGCCCGTGATCCGCCTTGATGCGGCCCAGCTCGGACGTGATCCGGCGCAGCGCCTCCTCCCACGTCGCCTGCCGGAAGCCGTCGCCCTCGCGGATCAGCGGCGCGGTCAGCCGCTCGCGCGAGCGCGAGAACTGGTGCGCGAAGCGGCCCTTCAGACACGTGTGGCCCTCGTTCGCGGGCCCGTCGAGCGCCGGGCTGATCGACACGATCCTCCCGTCGCGCGTGTGTGCTTCCAGGCGGCAGCCGACGCCGCAGTAGCCGCAGGTGGTCGTGACGGTCGCGTCGAATCGGTCCGGCATCGTGTCTCCCCTCAAGCGGGGTCTCTGGTGGTCAGCGCGAGCAGCGAGATCTCGGTGATCGCGTCCGTGGGGCAGGTGTCTGCGCACGCGCCGCAGGACACGCACGCCGAGTCGCGGAAGCCTTCGTCGAGCCCGGCGGCGACGTTGGCGGTGAACCCGCGCCCGGTGGCGGTCAGCGCGAACGTCCCCTGGACCTCGTCGCAGGCGCGCACGCAGCGGCCGCAGGAGATGCACATGTCGTGCTGGAAGGCGAGGTACGGATGGCGGTCGTCGGTCTCCTGCGGGGCGTGGGTCTCGCCCGGCCAGCGGAGTTCCTCGACGCCCAGCGAGCGCGCGACGGCGGCCAGCTCGGTGTGCTCGGCGGGCGGCTCGGGCAGCTCGGAGAGCACGAGCTCGACGACCGCGGTGGCCACGCGGCGCGCCGTGGCGTCGCGCGTGTGAACCTCCATCCCGTCGCGGCACGGGGTCGTGCACGCCGGGATCGGAGCGGGAGCGCCCTCGACGCCGACCATGCAGACGCGGCAGGCCCCGAACGGCGCCTGGCGCTCGTCGAAGCACAGCGTCGGCACCGTTTCGCCGAGCCGCGCGCACCGCCTCGAGGACCGTCGTGCCCGGGGCGACCTCGAGCTCGGTGCCGTCGATGACGACGCGCATCACGCCAGCCCCAGCTCGTCCGGGAAGTGGGTCAGCAGGCTGCGGATCGGCGCCGGCATGCCGCCGCCGTGGGCGCACAGGCTGCCGAGCTCGAGCGTCTCCAGCAGCTCTTCGAGGCGCGCGCGCACCACCAGCTCGTCGGCCGCGAACATCTCGTGCGCGCGGCGCAGCCCGATCCGGCACGGGAAGCACTTGCCGCAGCTCTCGTGCGCGCCGAAGCGCAGCAGGTGGCGGGCCACCGCCCGCATGTCGGTGGTGTGGTCGAAGGCCAGGATGCTCCCGTGGCCGACCATGCAGCCCACGGCCGCCAAGGGCTCAAGGTCGAACGGGGTGTCGAGCAGCCAGCCGGGCAGGATCCCGCCGAGCGGGCCGCCGATCTGCACCGCCTTGATCGAGCGGTTGTCGATCAGGCCGCCGGCGAGCACCTCGCACAGCTCGCGCATGCTGGTGCCGAAGCGCACCTCGTAGACGCCCGGGCGCGCGAAGCGCTCGTTGAAGCACACCAGCTTGCTGCCGGACGTCGCGCCGGGGCTCAGCGCCTGGTAGGCCTCCGCGCCGCGACGCGCGACGAACGGGATGTTGCACAGCGTCTCGACGTTGTTGACGACCGTCGGCATGCCGTGGACCCCGCTCTGGGCCGGGAACGGCGGCCGCGCCGAGACCGTGCCGCGCAGGCCCTGCAGGCACGCCAGCAGCGCCGTCTCCTCACCGACCACATACGAGCCGGCGCCCTCGACGATCGTCACGTCGAACGAGAAGCCGCTGCCCAGGATGTCGTCGCCGAGCAGGCCATGGGCGCGCGCACGCGCGCAGGCGGCCTCGAGCGCCGGCAGGCTCTGCGGGTACTCCGACCGGCACAGCACGAACCCGTGGTCGGCCCCCACCGCGTAGCCGGCGAGCGCCATGCCCTCGAGCAGCAGCGCGGGGTTGCGCTCCATCAGGTACTTGTCGATGTAGGAGCCGGGGTCGCCCTCGTCGCCGTTGGCGACGATGAACTTCTGCGCGCCTTCCGCGGCGCGCGCGAACTCCCACTTCGCCCCGGCGGGGAAGCCCGCGCCGCCGCGGCCGCGCACGGTCGCCGCCTTGACCTCCTCCAGGAGGGCCTCCGGCGTCAGCTCACGCAGCGCGCGCTCGAGCCCGGACCAGTCGCCCGGCCGGATCAGCACCGGCTCGTCGAGCACGCTCTGCCACTCCGGCTCGGCCGCCGGCCGCGCCTTGGACGCGAGCACGCGATCGACCACGCCCGGCCCCGCGTCGATCATGTCGCCGTCGCGGACGGCCGGCGCCGAATGGCAGAAGCCGAGGCAGACCGTCTCGGCCAGCGACACCGAGCGGTCCTCGCTGCGCTCGCCCAGCTCCAGGCCGAAGCCGCCGCGCAGCTGGTCGATGTGCGTGTCGCCGGTGGCCGCGAAGCACGCGCTGCCCGTGCAGACGCGCACGTGCCGGATGCCGCGCGGTGCCAGCAGGTCGTCGTAGAAGGTCGAGACGCCGTGGACGGCGGCCTCGGGCAGGCCCGAGCGCTCGGCCGCCACGCGACGGTCGTCGTCGGTGATCTCGCCGCGGCGCTCCATCGCCTCCTTGAGGACCGCGAGCGCGGTCGGAGCGCCCTCGGCGTGATGGCGGCGGACGAGCTCGATGAGGTTGGGAGTGGACCGTGCTGACATGTGGTATACACAATACCTAATGCGACATCTCTGTCAACCGCGTCGACCGGTGATCGCGCCCGGGTGGGTGACGGAGCGAACGACGGCGCTGGATCCGCTCATCGCGCCGGTCGGCGGTGTGGACGAGCCGGTCGTGGCGTCGGTCAGCCGCGTCTATCTCAAGCACCGCTTCCGCCGGGAACTCGGGATCGGTCTTCGCGACCAGAGCGCTCTCGCCGTCACCGACCACGAGGTCCTCGTGCTCGCACGACGCGGAAGGCGGACGACGGTCGCGGGGCGCTACCCGCGCGACGCCGCGCGGGTGGTCGAGTTCCGCACGCTGCCGCCCGGAGGGGAACTGCTCACCGACCGGCTGGTCATCCACGTCGGCGGCGTGGCGATCCGGGCCGACTTCGACGGCCGGCTGCACCGGGACGCAGAGGGCGTCGTCGCGGCGCTCGGCGGGATCGCTCCCGCCCGCTGATGGAGATCTCGGCCGATCGCTCGGCGCGTCGGCACCGACGCTGCTGCGGTCGCTCACGGGATGCACCGTGGCGCCCGCTGCCCCCGCCGACCGCTGCCCGTCGCTCCGGCCTGGACTGGCCTGTGGGCCAGTCTCGATCCGAAGTCCCGTCGCCCGCGACGCGGCGCCGCGCCACGCCGGCGGTTGCGGAGGTCCGGCGGTCAGCCCGAACTGTCCCGGGTGACAGTCCCTCGGGCACACCGGGCGAGGCAGCATGACCTTCGTGAACCGTTCAGCCGGACGCCAAGCGCTGGCACGAAACCCTGGAGAGCCAACATGAGATCCATTCGCACACGCCTTCTGACGACCGTGATCGCGACGGGCGTGGTGGCGCTCGCCGCCCCGGTGTCCGGCGCAAGCGCGGCAATCCCGACCTTCCCGGGTTTCGCTGGGTACGCCGGCTACACGCTCCCGACGTCGTTCCCGTCGCTCGGCGGCGCCGTCAGCGCGGTCGGCGGCAATCAGATCGGGACCGCCGGCTGCGTCGGCACGAACCGTCCGTCGGTCGGCGGCAACAACGGCAGCACGTCAGCCCAGACGCTGTGGCGCCGTCCTGAGCTTCTCCGGCCCGCAGATCGGGCAGATCGCCAGCGTGATCGGGCCGACGATCATCGGCTCCCCGAACGTCTCCGTGAAGGTGTCCGCGGGGTCGATCACCGAAATCGGCTCGGGCGACTAGGACCACCCGCCGGTCGCCGGAGGACTCGCGAGGAGTCCTCCGGCGCCACGGACCAGTGCCTCGCGACGACCTCTGACCGACACGGGACCGTGACTGATGGCATCGATCACGAACTCACCGCAACGACACGCTGCCTCGAGGCTGGGCGCTATTGAGGGACCCGCGCTACAACCGCGGGACGGCGTTCACGCTCCGGGAGCGTTCCGCACTCGGTCTCGAGGGCCTGTTGCCGCCCGCGGTCCTCTCGCTGGAAGACCAGGTCCAGCGGGTCTATGCGCAGTTCTGCGCGCTGCGAGGACGACCTCGCGCGCAACACCCTGCTGATGACCGTGCGTCAGCGCAACCAGGTGCTCTTTCACAGGCTGCTCGAGGATCACCTGGAGGAGATGCTGCCGGTGGTCTACACGCCCGTCGTGGCGAAGGCGATCGAGCGCTACAGCACCGACTTCCGCCGACCCGACGGCGTCTACCTGTCGGTCGATGACATCGACGGGATCGAGACCGCCTTTCGCAACTACGGCCTCGGAGCCGAGGACGTCGACCTGATCGTGGCCACCGACGGCGAGGCGCTGCTCGGGATCGGCGACTGGGGCGCCAACGGCATGAACATCGCGGTCGGCAAGCTCGCCGTCTACACCGCGGCCGCCGGCGTGCATCCCGACCGGGTGATCGCGGTCATGCTCGATGCCGGGACCGACAACGAGGGGCTGCTCGACGACCCGGTGTACGTCGGCAACCGCCACCGCCGCGTGCGCGGCGAGCGCTACGACGCGCTGATCGCCGCGTACGTCGAGTGCGCCAGCCGACTGTTCCCCCACGCGCTGCTGCACTGGGAGGACGTCGGCCCGGCCAACGCGCGGCGGATCCTGCTCGGCTACCGCGACCGGGTGCGCACGTTCAACGACGACATCCAGGGCACGGGAGCGATCGTTCTCGCCGCCGCCCTGGCGGGGATGCGGGTCGCCGCGACGCGCCCGAGCGAGCAGCGGGTCGTGATCTTCGGCGCGGGCACCGCGGGGATCGGCGTCGCCGACCAGTTGCGCCGGGTGATGGTCGCCGACGGCCTCGACGCGACGGAAGTCGCGCGACGCTTCTGGTGCGTCGACCGGCAGGGCCTGCTGATCGAGGACATGCTCGATCTGCGCGACTTCCAGCTGCCGTACGCGCGGCCGCGGTCGGACGTCTCGGGGTGGTCGGACGACGGGCCGATCGGGCTCGCCGAGGTCGTCTCGCGCGTGCGCCCGACGATGCTCGTCGGCACCTCGGCGCAGGCCGGCGCCTTCACCGAGGCGATCGTCCGGGAGCTGGCCGCGCACGTCGAGCGGCCGATGATCTTCCCGCTGTCGAACCCGACCGCGCGGATCGAGGCCGTGCCCGCCGACATCATCGACTGGACGGACGGCCGCGCGCTGGTCGCGACCGGCACGCCGTGGGCCCCGGTCGACCATCGCGGCACCGAGTACGCGATCGGGCAGGCCAACAACGCGCTCAGCTATCCCGGCATCGGCCTCGGCACGATCGTCGCCCGGGCCACGCACGTGACCGACGGGATGCTGCTCGCCGCCGCCGAGGCGATCGCCGGCCTCGTCGACGTCGAAGCGCCGGGCGCCGCGCTCCTGCCGCACGTCCAGGACCTACGCGCCACCTCCGCCGCGGTCGCCGCCGCGGTGGCGCGCCGGGCGGCGCAGGACGGGGTCGCGCAGGTCGAGCTCCTCGACCCGGACCGGGCCGTGCGGGACGCCATGTGGCGAGCGGCCTACCCGCCGCTGCAGCTCGAGTCCTGAGCTTCGATGCGGCCGATCACACGTCTCGAGCCGCGCGCGGCGCGTGGCGGTGCTCGCCGTCCACTCACCGCGTTCGTGCTCTCCGGTGGCGCGAGCCTGGGCGCGATGCAGGTCGGGATGCTGCGCGCGCTGTACGAGCACGGAGTGGCTCCGGACCTGCTCGTCGCGACCTCCGCCGGCGCGATGAACGCGGCGTTCGTCGCGTCACGCCCGCAGACGCTCGAGACGGCCCGCGAGCTCGCGC
>CAVVWS010000006.1:0-1031993 GCA_963752015.1 uncultured Solirubrobacteraceae bacterium
GCGGGGAGTCATACTCCGGGCATGCCGGTGCCTGCGGCGGACTACGAGCTGGCACAGTTCTTCGACTTCTCGCGCGACCTTTTCTGCATCGCCGGCTTCGACGGCTACTACAAGCTGGTGAACGCGTCGTTCGAGCGCGTGCTGGGCTACTCGCGCGAGGAGCTCATGTCGCGGCCGTTCATCGAGTTCGTCCATCCGGATGACGTGGAGCGCGTGGGCGACGCGCTCACCCATCTGGCCGGCGGCGAGGACGTCATCGGCGTCGAGTTCCGCCTCGTCTGCGCCGACGGCTCGGTACGCAGGTTCGAGTGGAACACGCGCACGATGCCGCACCTCGGCGTCGTGTACGGCATCGGCAGGGACGTGACCGACCGCACCGCCCTGGCCGAGGAGCATGCCGCGCTGCACCGCGTGGCGACGTTGGTGGCGCGCGAGTCCTCGCCCGACGTCGTCTTCGCGGCGGTCGCCGAGGAGGTGACCCGGCTGCTCTCGGTCGACTTGGCGACCGTGTGCCGCTACGAGCCCGACGAGACGATCATGTTCGCCGCCGGCGCAGGGGAGGGCTTCCCCGTCGGCAGCCGGTGGCCCCTGAGGGAGACGACCCTCCCCAGGCGCGTGTGGGAGACCGGCCGCCCAGCCCGGATCGACATCTATACCGATGAAACCAGCGCGCTCGCTCAGAGAGCCCGCGAGGAGGGCATCCGCTCGGCGGTCGGGACGCCGATCATCGTCGCGGGCCGTCTGTGGGGCATGATGGCCGCCATCTCCAGCAAGGAGCAGCCCTTGCCGCGCGATACCGAGGCGCGCCTCGCCTCGTTCACGGAGCTGGTTGCGACGGCGATCGCGAACGCCGAAGCGCGCACCGAGGTCGCGGCGTCGCGGGCGCGGATCGTGGCCGCGGCCGACTCGGAACGGCGGCAGGTTGTGCGCGACCTGCACGACGGGGCGCAGCAACGCCTTGTGCACACGGTGATCACGCTCAAGCTGGTCCAGCGGGCGCTCGAACGCGACGCCGCTGACGCTCCGTTGCTCGTGAGCGAGGCGTTGGAGCAGGCGGAGCGCGCCACCCACGAGCTCCGCGAGCTCTCCCACGGGATCCTGCCGGCTGCGCTGACGAGGGGCGGGCTGCGGGCGGGCGTCGGGGCGCTGGCGTCGCGGATGCCGGTGCCGGTGGAGGTCGAGATCTCCGCCGGCCGCCTGCCCGCCACGATCGAGGCGACCGCGTACTTCGTCGTCGCCGAAGCGCTCACCAACGTCGCCAAGCACGCCCGTGCCGCGAGCGCCGCGGTCGCCGCGCGGGTCGAGGACGGGACGCTCCGCGTCGAGGTGCGCGACGACGGCGTCGGCGGCGCCCGCCCGGAGGGGAGTGGCCTTCAAGGCCTGCGGGACAGGCTGGCCGCGCTCGACGGGCGGCTCCGGGTCGAGTGCCCGGCCGACGGCGGGACGCTGGTCGCGGCGGCCATCCCCATGCAGAGCAGCAGTTCGCCGAGCGGCTGAGGCCGCTACCGCTTGCGCACACGTGGGAGCCCGGTCAGGGCTGCGCGTACGCGGCGAGGAAGGTGCGCACGCCGGCGTCCGCGTGCCGGTTGAGCTCGGCGCGGGCGGGCGGCTGATCCTCGCCGAGGAACATCGCCCGGTTGAGCGGGACCGACATGACGAGCCAGTTGAAGTGTGCGGCGGCGAGTTGCGGGTCGTCGAGCTCCAGCACGCCCCGCTGGGCCAGCTGCTCGAAGACGGTTGCGAGTGCTGTGATCGTGCGTCCGGGCCCCTGCTCGTAGAAGGTCCGGCCGAGCTCCGGGAAGCGTCCGGCCTCGCCGATCACCAGTCGGCGTAGCTGCAGGATCCGCGGCTGCATCACCATGCGGAGCAGCTCCCTTGCCACGCCGCGAAGGTCGGCCTCGGCGTCATCGCTGCCCTCGAGCTTCGCGACCGCCTCGTGCACCGGGTCGCTGATCTCGCTCACGGTGGCGACGACGATCTCGGAGAAGAGGCTCTCCTTGTCGGCGAAGTGCTTGTAGACCGTCTGCTTCGAAACGGCGGCCAGCGCGGCGATCTCGTCCATGCTCGTGCCCCGATAGCCGCTCCGCAGGAACAGCGTCGTGGCCGCCTCGAGGATCGCTCCGCGCTTGCGGGCCGACCGCGTCTCCTCATGCACTTGTGCGAGCGCGTTGGCTGATGGAGAGCCGCTCATCGAAGCCCGGATGGTACTAGACGGTTCCGTTCTGGGTACTATACGGTCTAGTTCTGCAGACCGGTCGAGGAGGTCCGAATGTCGTCACAGCAACCACCGGTGGTCGAAGCGCAGCTGCTGCTGAGCGATCTCGTGATCGGCGAGTCGCCGCGTTGGCACGAGAACCGCCTCTGGTTCGCCAACTGGGGGGCCGGGGAGATCGTCGCCGTCGATCTCGAGGGCGACGCCGAGGTCGTTGCGAAGGGCCCGCCGGGCCTCGGATGGTCGATCGACTGGCTCCCCGACGGCCGACTGCTCGTCACGGGCCAAGGGCTCGAGCGCATGGAGCCCGACGGCTCGATGGTCACCCACGCCGACCTCGAGGGTCTGGGCGTCGACGGCTTCAACGAGCTCGTCGTCGACGGCCGCGGCAACATCTACGTCAACGGCGGCTGCGACTTCGACCCTGGTGAAGGCAACGCCCCGGGGATCATCGCTCTGGTCACCCCCGATGGCTCGGTACGCCGAGTGGCCGACGGGATCGCGTTCCCGAACGGCATGGCCGTGACGCCCGACAACTCGACGCTGATCGTCGCGGAGTCCTTCGCGGCGCGGCTGACCGCGTTCGACATCGCCGACGACGGAGCCCTCTCGAACCGTCGCGTCTGGGCGGACGGCGTCGGCCCTGATGGCATCTGCATGGACGCCGGCGGTGCGATCTGGACCGGTGTGGCTCCGTTCGGCGACAGCCTCGTCGGCCGGGTCCGCGACGGTGGCGAGGTGCTCGAGCGAGTCAGGCTCGACATGCCCTGCTTCGCGTGCATGCTCGGCGGCGAGGACCGGCGGACGCTGTTCATGCTGACCGCCGACTGGCGCATGGACGAGGGCTTCGACGACAACATCGCCAGGCTGACAAGCGGACCACGCACCGGCCGGCTGTGGACCGCACCCGCGCCCGCGCCGGGCGTCGGATGGCCGTGACCGTGCAGGGGTCCCGTTATGCGCGTCGGCTACAGCCGCTTCTGGTGGATCTCGAGGTCGCACGCGGTGGCGAGCCACGGCGCCAAGTGGGGATAGGCGTCCTCGAAGCTCGCGGTGCGGACGATCCGGTAGCCGCGGCGGCCGTACCACCCCTTGAGGAACTCCTTGCTCGGATGGGTCCAAGCCCGCGGGACGAGCAACTCGAGCTGCACCGCACGTAGCCCGCGCTCGCGGCTCGTTGCCTCGACGAAGTCGAGGAGCGCACGGCCGACGCCGCTGCCGCGCTGATCGGCAGCGGCGACGAGCAGCCCGAATTCGCTCGCGTCATCGGCCACGTCATGGACGCGCACGCTGCCCACGATGCGTCCGTCCCGGCTGGCGACGGCGATCTCTCCAGCGCGGATCAGCTCTGTCACCTCCGTCGCCGTCGTGCGGGAGGTCCCGTCGCGCCAGAGGCCGCTCTCCGCCTTCTCGTACACGCCGTTGATGAGAGCGCTCAGCTGCTCGGCAAGACCAGCCTCCCGGACGGCCTCCGGCTCGAGCAGCCCGACGTCCGGGTGTTCGGTCAGCGTCATCACGTTCGAGCATGGCACCCGGATTGAGCGAAGCAATACATTGTTCTCACCGGACCAATCGTCTACTACGCTTGTTCATATGGAGCTGCGGCAGCTCCGAAGCGTGGAAGCGGTGGCTCGGCACCGACACTTCACGCGCGCCGCCGAGGAGCTGCACCTCGCCCAATCGGCGCTTTCGCACCAGATCCGCCGGCTCGAACAGGAGCTCGGCACGCCGTTGTTCGAGCGCACCAGCCGCCGCGTCGCGCCGACCGAGGCAGGAGAAGCGATCGCCGCTCGCGCCCGCCGGATCCTCGCCGAGGTCGACGCGGCGCACGCGGAGGTCGACGAGCTTCGCGGCCTGCTGCGCGGGCGCATCAGGATCGGGGCGCTCCTGCCGGCCGGTGACCTTGACGTCGCCGGTCTGATCGCGCGCTTCAGCCGTGCGCACCCTGGCGTCGAGGTCAGCCTGCGCGAGGGCATCGCCGCCGACATGCTCGGCTTCCTCGCCGCCGACCAGCTCGACGCCGCCTTCTGCCTGCTGGCGGGCGACATCCACGACGACTTCTCCGTCGAGCGGCTCAGCTCCGATGAAGTCATAGCGGCCTTTGCCCCTGGTCGCGCCCCGGCGGCGCTCCGGGTCACGGTCGCCGACCTGGCCCCGTACCCGATCATCTCCACGCGGCACGGCTCGGCCATCACCGCCATCCTCGAGCAGTGGTTCGCCGACGCCGGCCGGCGGTTGCGGCTCGCGCTGGAGAGTGGCGATCCGTTCCTTCTGCGCTCGCTCGCCGCACAGGGATTCGCCACCGCGATCCTCCCGCGCTCGCTGACCGCCTTTGCCGGACCCTCGATCGAGGTGCGAAGCCTCGAGCCCGCGGTGCGGCTGCCCGTGGCGCTCGTCTGGCGCCGCGAGCGCAACGCGCCACCCGCCGCACGCGCGTTCATCGAGTTCGTCCTCCGCGCGCAAGCGGGCTAGTCGCGACGGCGGTAGGTCATCTTCAGATCGTCCTGCCAGTCGCCCGGCGTCCTGGCGAGCTGCCAGAGGCCGTCGAAGGAGTCGCGGCCGAGCGTGGCGGAGAAGCGCTGGTCGAACCCGGGGGCGTCGCGCCAGAAGCGCAGCACGCCGTCGTCGAGCGAGACGCCGTAGGTCCGGCGCACGCCGCGGGAGTCGAAGCTCTCCATGACGAGCCCGTCGCCGGCCTCGGGCGCGCCGATGACGAAGATCGAATCAGGGAACAGCTCGTGGTCGTTGTGGGAGCGCAGCAGGAGAAAGTGGCCGCCCTCCAACCACTCGAACGTGATCGTGCCGGGCACGACGGCGTCGACCGCCGGGTGGGTCGCCTCGGTGTCCCAGGTGCCGATCAGCGCGTCGAACGGCTCAAGGGCGGGATCTCGCTCGGTCATGTCCCCATGCCTATCACGGGCGCGCGGAGGACGACCACGGTCGATCCGAGGTATTCCTCGGTTTGCGGTACGTGCCGGAAGGGCTCGGCGAGAAAGCCGAGCTCGACCGCCTCGGCCGCGACCTCATCGGCCGTCACCCTGTCGAGTCGCACGACGTCGTCGACTGACTCGCAGCGGTCACCGGGCCCGACGATCTCACGCCGCCGGTGGATGGCCGCGCGGCCGTCCTCCTCCACCACCGCGAGCAGGCGGCTGGCGTAGCGCACGCCGGCGATCTCGCACTCCTGCGGCGGTGGCGGCGCGTCGTGCTCCTCGTCGAAGCATTCCATCGCGTCGGCCAGGGCGGCGACGAGCAGCCCGCCTGGCTGGAGATGATCCAGCGCGCGGCGCAGGAACGCGGTGCGGCCGGAGCGCCCGCCGAGCAGCTGCAGCGTCTGCATCGGCACGAGCACGAGCGAGAACCGGAGACCCAGGGCGAACTCGCGGGCGTCGGCGACGACCGTCTCGATCGGCAGTCCGGCCGCGCGGTGCTCGAGGGCCTTCAGCAGAGCGGCGTCGGCGTCCAACGCCACCACGGCGACACCGCAGGAGGCGAGGTCCCGGCTCACGCGACCGGTGCCCGCGCCGACGTCGAGCACGACCCCGCCGGCCCCGGCTGCCAGAGCCCGCCAGAGCGGCAGGTCCAGGTCATACGCACCGCACTCGAGATCGTGCCAGAGCGCGTCGAGGTTCATCCCGGCTGATCGATCAGGCTGTCGCGGTCGTCGTGCGCTCGATCGCCGCGAGTGCGAGCTGCTCGTCGACCTGACCGGGCAGGCCGCTGACGCCGACCGCGCCGACCCGCCGGCCGTCCTCGAACACGGCGAGGCCGCCGAGGAAGAACGTGAAGAAGGGGTCGAAGCTCGCTCGCTCGACCGGATCGGCGCGCGCCTTCTCGGCGAGCTCCCGGGTCGACGTCGCGTCGCTGCGCGCGGCCGTGTAGGCCTTGCGCTGCGCGTTCAGCCGGGTGTCCGGCGCGGCACCGTCCATCGTTGCCGCCGCGACCAGCTCGCCGTGCGGGTCAGCGACGAACACCGACACCGGGCCGGAGGCGTTCGCCACCACGTAGTCGACGATCGCGCGGGCCCTGGCCAGATGCATGCGGCGATCTTACGAGCCCGACATCAATCGGCCAGACCGATGCGCCGGTCGAATCCTGCCGGGGCGTGGATGTTGAGCATTCGCACCGGCCGCGTCTGCTCGTTGCGGAACCCGTGCTCGACTCCGGGCGGCACGAGAACGAACGTCCCAGGCGGCGCTGACACACGCCGATCGGTGAAGATGAACGTCATCTCCCCCTCCAGGATGTAGAACCCGTCGTCCTCGTCGGTGTGGACGTGCGCTTCAAGCTCGCGGCCGGCGGCGATCTCGATGATGCCGAACGTGAAGCGCGGGGTGTCGGCCGTGCGGGCGAGGAACTCCACGTTGCCGACGCGGTGACCCCGGCCGGGCGGGATGACGATCGGCGCAGCCTCCATCAGCTCCGGACCGCTAACCGAACGTGAAGACGTAGGCGCGCACGCCGGGGTCGAGGAAGGTGATCTCGAAGGAGCGCTCGGCGACGGCCCCACGCTGGCGGATGAGCTGGTACATCCGCGGCTCGTCAACGGCGCCGGCGCCCGACTCGTCGACGTCCAGGCCGTGGGCGTCGCCGGGCGGTTGACCGTCGAGCTTCACGGCGAAGCGGACCGGCGCGCCGGATGCCGGGGGCGCCAGGACCAGGTTGAGGTCGCGCGCCTGGAAGCGGTAGGTGATCGAACCGCCTGCCCCGTCGAGGACGGCGGTCTCGTCGCCCACCGTCCACTCGCCGGCGAGCGCCCACTGGTTGAGCGCGAGCCTGTCGGCGCTCCCGTCGCTGCGGCGCTCGCCGCGGGCGTGGCCGACATACGTCTCCGGTGACTGCAGCGTGTCCCAGTCCGCGGCCTCGGCGAGGCCGCCGGCGTCGACGCGGACGGTCTCCTCGTCGACGCCCAGCAGCTGCTGGATCGCTCGCTCCGTCTCCTCGTAGGCGCCCTCGCCGAAGTGCCGGAAGCGGACCTGCCCGTCACGATCGACGAGGTAGAGGGCCGGCCAGTAGTGGTTGTCGAGCGACCGCCAGATGGCGAAGTCGTTGTCGATGACCACCGGGTAGCCGACGCCCAGCTCGCCGGACGCGCGGCGCACGTTGTCGAGGTCGTGCTCGAACCGGAACTCCGGCGCGTGCACCCCGACGACGACGAGCCCGCGGTCGCGATACCGCTCGTCCCACGCCCTGACGTACGGCAGGGTCCGCAGCCAGTTGACGCACGAGTAGGTCCAGATGTCGACGAGGACCACGCGCCCGCGCAACCCTTCGGCCGTGCGAGGCTCGGAGTTGAGCCAGACGGGCGCGCGGTCGAGCGCCGCCAGCGCGCTGTGGTCGGAGTGCGTCGAGGACATCGCTATCCGGGGACGACGACGTGCTTGACGTCCGCCATGTAGCGCCCGGCGGCCGCGGAGGCCTCCTCCGCGGTGCTCCCGCTCTCCCGGGCGTCCATGTACGCCGCGTACCAGTCCCACCAGTCGTGTGGAGGGGCGGCCGCCTCGAATGCGCCGTGATGCTCGGCCGTCTCGTGCAGGAGCTTTGCCAGCGAAGCGATGTCCATCGTCAGTCCTCCGTCGCCTCCGGGGGTCGCGTGCGCGTGCCGGTCAAGCGTCGCGCGCGGCTCCGCGGGGACGCATCACCCGATCCGGGTGATCTCCGGCCGTCACCGCGCCGGACCGCGCGCGTCATCGACCTCCCCGAGCCACCAGGCGAAGCCGGCGCGCTTGCGGCGCGCGCGCCGGAGCCGAATCTGCGATCGGCTGTGCGCGCGCGATCGCCCTCGCCGCGCGTCTGGCCTCGCTGCCCATGTAGCCGACGTGTGCCGGCCGCGGGACGTAGCCGATGAAGCGCAGGCCCGGAGCGACCGGCTGCACGACGACGCGTGGCGCGCCTCGCTCGTCGAGCACGCCGAGGTGGCCGACCACGGGCTCGAGGCCGCGCCGGTACCCCGTCGCCGCGACCACGGCATCGGGCTCGATGCGCGTACCGCCGGCGAGCACGACGCCGGTCTCGTCGAGCGACTCGACGCCGGGCACGATCTCGATCCGGCGGCCCTTGATCGACTCGATGACCTCCGGATCCACGATCGTCGGCGCGACGCCCAGGCGCTTCAGACGGCTGAACACGCCCTCGTCGGGCACGGGCAGGCCGTACTCGCTCAGGTCGCCGATCTCGCGCAGCCGTACAAACCGCAACACGGCGTCGCCCATGTGCAGCGGCAACGTGCGCAGCGCCCGCGCGAGCGGTGGGCCGATCGGGTTCCGCAGGATGATGTTCGGAGGCGTTCGCACGGCGAGCCGGACGCGCGCAGCGCCGTCGGCGGCGAGCTCGTGCGCGATCTCCGCTCCCGAGCACCCCGCGCCCACGACCAGCACGTCGCGGCCGCGGAAGCGGTCGGCATTCCGGTACTTCGCGGCGTGGATCAGCGTCCCGCGGAAGCGATCGCGGCCCGGCCACTCGGGGATGAACGGCGTGTGCGCGTAGCCGGCGGCGACGACCACCTGATCGCCCCGGACGTCACCTGCGGAGGTTCGCAGCACCCAGCGGTCCTCGTCGCGATCGATGCGCTCCACCCGGGTGCCCAACCGGATGTCGATCCGGTTGCGCTCGGCATAGCCCTCGAGGTAGCCGACCATCTCGTCGCGTGAAGGAAACATCCCGGTGCCGCGGGCGTGGCGTGCGCCCGGCAGCGTCGAGAACGGCCGGCTGGAGTTCAGGCGCAGCCGGTCATACCGGCCTCGCCAGGAGGCGCCGATCGACCCGCCCTGCTCGAGCACCAGCACCTGGATCCCCCGACGCCCCAGCTCAGCGGCCGAGGCCAGCCCGGCCGGCCCTGCGCCGACGACCACCACGCGCCGGCCGTCCGCTCGAAGTTCACGCTTCGTGTTCATGCAGGGAAGACCCGCGGCGGCCGTCGAAGATTCCCGAGGGGGTCAGACGACATACTGGCTGCCGGACATGGTGACGACGGAGGAGATCGAGCAGGTCGCGCTCTTCGCCGCTCTCGACCCGGCCCAGCGTGAGCAGCTGTCCCGGATCGCGGCGGACATCACGCTCGCGCCCGGCGAGTACGCCGTGCACGAGGGCGGCGAGCGCGCGCTGTTCGCGGTGCTCGAGGGTCGCATCGAGCCGGTCAAGCAGGTCGATGGGATCGATCGCGTCGTCGGCGTGCGCCACCCGGGAGACATCTTCGGGGAGGTGCCCATCGCGCTCGGGACTGTGTTCCCGGTGGGCTTCCGTGCCGCGGAGCCGTCGCGCGTCATGCGGATCGAGGCGCACGACTACCACGCGGTCGCGGCCGTCGCCCGCGACCTCGTCAAGGAGCTCGGCAGGCTCGCGGCCGATCGGATGACCGGAGGTCGCGGGCTGCAGGGCATCGCCGCGGAGCCGCCGCCGCCGCGCGCGATCGTGGTCGGGCATCGCTGGGATGCGGCGTGCACGGAGCTGCGGCGCTTCCTGGATCGCAACCAGGTCACGTACAAGTGGCTCACGCACGACGAGCCGGACGCCGCGGACGGGTGGGGCGGCGACTTACCGGCTGACGGAGACCTGCCGGCGATCCGGGTCGGCGGCGGCAAGACCGTGATCCGGCCGCAGCTCCGCAGGGTCGCGGAACTGCTCGGTCTCGGCACCGAGGCGGACGCCGCGGAGTACGACACGGTGATCGTGGGCGCCGGCCCCGCCGGCCTGGCGGCAGGCGTGTACGGAGCATCGGAGGGCCTGAGCACGATCGTGATCGAGCGCGAGGCGCCTGGCGGCCAGGCCGGCACCTCCTCCCGGATCGAGAACTACCTCGGCTTCCCGGCCGGCGTATCGGGGGACGAGCTTGCGAGCCGTGCCCTGCAGCAGGCGCGCAGGCTCGGCGCCGAGATCCTCGTGACGCGGTCGATCGTGCGGATCGACGCCGCGACCCGTCAGCTGCATCTCGACGGCGGCGACGTCCTGCGTGCGCGCACGATCATCCTGGCCTGCGGGGTCGCGTGGCGCCACCTGTCCATCGAGGGATTCGACCGGCTCGCCGGGAAGGGCATCTCATACGGCGCGGCACGCAGCGAGGCGCCGAGCACGCACGGCCTGGACGTCCACATCGTGGGCGCCGGCAACTCGGCAGGGCAGGCGGCGCTGTTCATCTCCACCCACGCCCGGAGCGTGACGATCCTCTGCCGCGGCGACCGCCTCGAGAACAGCATGTCGCGCTACCTCGTCGACCAGCTCGCGGCGCGGCCGAACATCCGGACGCTGTTCGGGTCCGAGGTGGCAGCGGTGCATGGCGACGTCTCGCTGCAGGCCATCGACGTCCGTGACTCGTCGACAGGAGAGGCCACCCGAGTCGGCTCGGGCGGGCTGTTCATCTTCATCGGCGCTGATGCGCAGACGGCATGGCTCCCGCCCGAGATCGCGCTCGACCGCCACGGGTACGTGCTGACCGGCTCCGACATGCGCGCGGCGGGGCGCTGGTCGCTCGACCGCGACCCCTACCTCCTGGAGACCAGCGTTCCGGGAATCTTCGCGTGCGGCGACGTCCGGTTCGCTCCTGTGAAGCGCGTCGCCGCCGCCGTCGGCGAGGGCAGCATGGCCATCGCTTTCGTACACCAGTACCTCAAGGAAGCGATGTCGGGCCGCATCAGGACTTCCGCCCGGAGATGAGCTGCTGGCCGCCGTCGATGTCGTACGTCGCCCCGGTCAGGGCGGTGTTGGTCATGATGTGGACGGCCAGCGCGGCGACGTCGGCGGGCCCTACCACGCGCCCGATGGGGAGCGTGGCACGGAGCTCGTCGCGCCGCGCTTCGAGCTGATCGCCGAGGAGCGAAGCCGACAGGGGCGTGTCGACGAAGCCGGCGGCGATGAGGTTGATCCGAACCGGTGCGATCTCGAGCGCGAGGCTGGCCGTGAGGGCCGGGAGGGCGGCGGTCATCGCCGAGCTGAGCCCGACGCCCGTGCTGGGGTGGCGCGCCCCTGTGCCGCCCATGAACACGAGCGTGCCTCCGGGGCGGACCTTGCCGGCCGCGTAGCGGGCGACGCCGACCATCAGCATCGGATGCGCTTGGAGCGCGCGGCGCCCCTCGTCGAAGTCCATCTCGGCCAGCGGCGCGTAGTAGGGGCCACCGGCCGTCACCATCACGTGGTCGATGGGTCCCTCGAGGTGTGCGAAGAAGGCCTCCAGGGCGGCCGAATCGTCGGCATCGAACGTCGCGGTGCCCACTGCGCCGAGCTCGGCTGCCGCCTGCTTCAGCCGGTCGGGATTGCGGCCGGTCAGGATCGCGTCAGCACCCTCGGCCCGTGCACGCCTCGCCGTCTCCAGCCCGATGCCTGCGCTGCCGCCGATCACGACGACGGTTTGCCCGCGCAGCTCCGGCTCGCGCACAGGGGGCGGGGCGGCCGTCTCGCTGGTCATCGTCTCTCCTTCGTTTCAGCTCGCCATCGGCCGTCCCGCGCCGACCGGCTTGCGCGCCGCCGCGATCTGCGCGCGAAGCGCCTTGAGCGCGGCGACGTAGATCTCCGAGAACGTCGGGAACGGCTGGATCGTGTCGGCCAGGACGTCGAGCGGGACATGGGCGCGGATGGCGAGCGTCGCCTGCTGCAGCCACTCGCCCGCCTCGGGGCCGAGCGCGTAGGCGCCCGTCAGCCGGTCGCCGTCGCTGAGCAGCGTCAGGAAGCCGTTGCTCCTCGGCGTACGCGCGCGTGTAGGTGGCGGTCTTCGCGACCTCGGAGACCGGGACCATGGCGCTGAAGCGGCCGGCGGCGGCGCCCACCGCCGCGGCCTGCGGGTCGGTGTAGACCACGCGCGGAACGGCCTCGTAGTTCGCCTTTCGCGGCTCCCCGAGGATGTTCGCGGCGACGACGTCGCCCTGGTACTTGCCGACGTGGGTCAGCGGCCAGAGGCCGTTGACGTCCCCGATCGCCCAGAGATGCTCCGCCGCGCGCAGGTGCGCGTCGACCGGAACTCCGTGCGGGTCCGGCTCGACCCCGACGGTTTCGAGGCCCAGCCCCGCCGACCCGCGGGCGCCGGCCCGTGGCGACGAGCAGACGGTCGCCGCGCAGCTCGCGCCCGTCGTCGAGCTCGAGGACGTAGTCCTCGCCGTCGCGTCGTGCGGCCGTCACGTCCGCGGACAGCACGAGCTCGATGCCCTCGCGGCGCAGAACCTCGCCGAGCGCCTCACCCAGCGGCGCCGGCTCTCTGGCGAGCACGTGCTCGGACATGTCCACGATCACCGCCTCGCCGCCGAGCCGGCGTACCGCCTGCGCCATCTCCACCCCGACCGGGCCGCCGCCCAGGATGAGCAGCCGGCGCGGAACCGCCTTCATCGAGGTCGCCTCGCGGTTGGTCCAGACGCCGTCGAGCTCGCGCAGGCCCGGAACGGGCGGTACCACCGGATCGGCGCCGTTCGCCAGGACCACGTGGTCGGCGGTGTGGCGCACGCCGTCGACCTCGACGACGCCCGGGCCGGCGAGCCGGCCGGTGCCGCGCAGCAGGTCGATGCCGTTCTCCGCCAGCCAGCGCTCCTGCTCCGGCGTCGGAGTAGTCCGAGACCATGAAGTCGCGCCACGCGAGCGCCGCCTCGACGTCGACCTCGGCGGTCGCGGCCGCCTCGCGCGCCCCGTGGACCGCCTCGCCCGGCCGCAGCAGCGTCTTCGACGGGATGCACGCCCAGTACGAGCACTCCCCGCCCACGAGCTCGCGCTCCACGACGGCCACGCGCAGGCCGCCCTCGGCCAGCGCGCCCGCGCAGTGCTCGCCCGGCGAGCCGCCGCCGAGCACGATGACGTCGTAGTCGCTCATGACGGCAGCTCCTCGCCGGCGCGCGCCTTGCCGATGTCGGAGACCGTGAGCTGGAGATCCTCGACCGAGCCGGGGGTCGCCGATGTGACGCCTGCCCGATCGACGTCGCTCACCGGCAAGACCACGACCTCGAGCTTGAAGTCCAGAGCTTGACCCTCGGGCGTCTGTGCAGGGGCCGTCTCCGTGTGGCTCATCGTGCTGCTCCTTTCGATCGGCAGCGACTGGACCGGGCGGCTCAACCCTACGCCCCCGCGGCGCGTGCGGACTACTCTGCCGCCGGTCGCCGAGCGGGCGCGCCGAGCGGCGGGTCGGCGTCGTCGTAGACGCGCGCGGCGGCGAGCTTGCCGCCGTCGCCACGCACGTAGACGGCGAGGCCCGCCTCGGGTGGCAGCGCCGTCCGGCCCCAGGTGACCACGTTGTACTCCAGCGCGCAGGCGCGGCCGTCGTCCGTGACGGTGCAGTGCTCCAGCGGGATGCCGCCGCCGTTGGAGAAGAACCGCTCGTAGAGCGAGCGCAGCTCGTCGGTGCCCCGGTGGATGTAGCCGTCGCCGGCCGGCTCGCGCACGTAGCCGTCCGGCTCGAACGCGGCGAGGACCGCTTCGACGTCGCCGGCCGCGAGGGCGCGCTGATACTCGCCGACGACGTCGGGCTCGTGGAGGTCGGGGTCGGGCTGGAGCAGCGGCGGGCGGTTCGCGTGGCGGCCGGTCAGCGGCCAGGTGCTGAAGTACAGGCGCAGCTCGATGATGCGCTCGTCCTCGTCGTGCTCGCAGGCGCCCACCCAGGGAAGGGCGATGCGTCCGTCGTCGCCGTCGAGGTGGAGGACGACCTCTTCGACCCCGCGCGCATCCGTCACGACGAAGTTGACGCTCTCGACGTCGACATTGCGTTCCGCCAGCCAGGAGGTCGTGTCGACGACGAAGCGGCGGAACTCGTCCGCGCCCTTGATCCGCCCGCGTACCGGGAGATGCACCTCGGGCTCGCCCGAGAACGAGTCGACGAGCGCGTCCATCTCCCCGGTCAGCAGGCCGTCGAAGAACGGTATGGATCTGAGGCGCTCGCGCTGGTACTTGTCCAGCAGGCGTTGCAGCACGGGCGCCGAGAAGAGCTCGGGGGCGAAGGGCACGCCTCAAGCATTCCATGGACGCCGCTACCGCTTCTTGATCTTGAACCGCCTGACCGCCGGCGTGGCATCGAGGTTGCCGGCGCGGTCGCGCGCCTTGACGCGGAACACGTGCTTTCCGGGCTCGAGCTTCTTGTAGGTCTTCGGCGAGGTGCAGGGCCTGGACTTCTTCCCGTCGAGCTTGCAGGAGAACGTGGAGCCCGGCTCGCCGGCGGCGAACCTGAACGTCGCCTTGCGCTTCGCCTGGTTGATCTGCGCCCTGCGAAGCGACGTGGCCGGCGGCGTGACGTCAGGTGGGGCGGGAGGCGCCGCCGGGCTGGGGGTGACGGTGGGCGTCGGCTGGGGGCCTGGTCCCGGGGTGACCGTGGGCGTCGGGTAGGCGATGATCTGCGGCAACGCGAACGAGGCGGCCGAGTGCGCCTGGGGGTCGCCGCCGGCGCTGGTGAAGGTCCCTGCCGCATAGAGCTGGCGATCGACGATCGCGAGGGCGAGGCCGTTGCCGTTCCACGGGCCGTTCCCGGCGCCGTCGGACCCGACCGGGTGCCATTGGGTGCCGTCGAAGAAGGCGACGTTGTCGGCGCGCGGGTCGCCGTTCGCGTTCTGGAACGTCCCGGTGACGAAGAGGTTCGAGCCGGTGCCGGCCAGGGCGTTGATCTGGGTGGCCGCCGGGAGCCACCCGTTGCCGCCGCCGCTGTCGGCGCCCAGGGCGCTCCACGCCGACCCGTCCCATCGCGCCACGTGGTCGGCCTGGGCGATGCCCGCGATGTCGTTCGCGTCCGTGCCGACGTAGACGTCGGTCCCGACGGCGGTGAGACCGCGGACGAACGTGGTGATGGCGCATCCGCACGGTCCGCCGCCCGCGCCCATGGGCTGCCAGGCGCCGCCCGCAGGCAGGTAGGCGACGTTGTCGGCGGCGTCGAAGTTCGCCAGGTTCGTGAACCCTCCGCCCGCGTAGAGCGTGCCGTCGCTGTCGGCTGTCAGCGCGTACACGGAGCTGGTGAAGGGGTGGGCCGGATCGGCGAGGACGGTGGAGCTCGAGTCGCCGGATGCCAGGTCGCAGGCGAGCAGGTAATCGGCGGACAGGATGCCCGCGCCGTTCTGGAACTCCCCGCCGACGTAGAGCGTCGGGCCGATGACCTGCAGGCTGGTCACGTTCCCGTCGAACGCCCGCCCCGGCACGACCGGGTTGCAGAACGGCGCCCAGCTCGTGCCGTCCCAGACCGCGAGGAAGTCGGCGTTCGCGTCACCCCCCGCGTTCACGAAGTTGCCGCCGGCAAAGACCTTTCCGCCGGACACGGCGATGGCGGAGACACGGCCGTTCGAGATCTGCGACGTCGACGAGCTGACCGCGCTCCAGCTGCTGCCGTTCCACCTCGCGATGCGATCCGCGGCGAGAACGCCGCCCGCGTCGGTGAACTCGCCGCCCACGTAGAGCGCGCCCGGCGTCGCCGCCAGCGCGGAGGCGACGAGGTCGAGCGAGTCGGCCGCGCCGTTGTCCCCGAGGTGGTCCCAGCCGCCCGGGCCGGTGGCCGACGCCAGTGCGACGACCGCGCCGATGGCGACGGCGGAGAGTGCGAGAACGCGGAGGAGGCGGCGCTTGCCGGCCCGGCCGAGGCTTCCCATCAGGAATGGCTCCTTCGTCTGGGAAGCAGATGGCGTATGCCGCGGGCGGCCCAGGGTCAGCCCGCTCGGGCGACCCTACGCCTCACCGTCGCGGGAGTCCACCGCGCTCTCCCCATGCGAATCCGGCCCGCTCGATGCCGCAGTTGACGGTGCGCGCGCGCTGGGGACTACGATCGACGCCATGAGAGGGATTCGCGAGCGCCTCGACCAGGACGTCGTCGTCGGGGCGGAGGGATACCTGTTCGAGTTGGAGCGGCGGGGCTACCTGAAGGCCGGGCCGTTCGTGCCGGAGGTGGTGCTCGACTTCCCCGACGCCGTGCGCGAGCTCCACCGCGAGATGCTCCGCGCCGGCGCCGAGGTGATGGTGGCGTTCACGTACTACGGCCACCGCGAGAAGCTGCGGTCGATCGGGCGCGAGGACGACCTCGAGCCGCTCAACCGGCACGCGCTGCGCCTGGCGCGCGACGTCGCGTCCGAGGGCGACGCGCTCGTCGCCGGCAACATCTGCAACACCTGGGTCTATGACCCGGATGCGCCCGAGAGCTCGGGCGAGACGGTGCGCGAGATGTACCGCGAGCAGGTCCGGTGGGCGGCCGAGGAGGGAGCCGACCTGATCATCTCCGAGACGCACGACTACCTGGGCGAGGCGCTGATCAGCCTCGAGGTGATCCAGGAGTCCGGCCTGCCGTCGATCGTCACGTTCGCCTCGACGGACGACGTGACGATCGACGGGTACGAGTACGACGAGGCGTGCCGGCAGCTCGAGGCCAAGGGCGCCGACGTCGTCGGGCTCAACTGCTCGCGCGGTCCGCAGACGCATGCTGCCGCTGCTGGAGAGGATCAGGGCTGCGGTCGACTGCCACGTCGCCGCGCAGCCGGTTCCCGTACCGGACGACGCCCGCGCAGCCGAACTTCGAGGCGCTGAAGGACGCCGACGGGACGCGCGGGTTCCCGATCGCGCTCGAACCGTTCCTCTGCAACCGCTTCGAGATGGCCGACTTCGCCGCCGTCGGCGCGCGAGCTGGGCGTCAACTACATCGGGGTCTGCTGCGGCGGCGCGCCCCACTACGTCCGCTCGATGGCCGAGCGCCTTGGCCGGACCGTTCCCGCCAGCCGGTACTCCCCGGACATGGCGCAACACCCGATCCTCGGGGAGAACGTCGGCGAGCAGGCGAAGCGGTTCGTGAACTGGAAGGACTGAGCCCGCGGCCATGAGCGAGCCGCGAGGTCGCCGTGGTCGGCGCCGGCGTCGTCGGCCTCGCCTGCGCATGGGAGCTGCGGCGGCGCGGCGCCGACGTCGTCGTGCTCGAGCGGGCGGGCGTCGGCGGGGGCGTGTCGCGCGGCAACACCGGGTGGGTCTCGCCGAGCTTGACGTACCCGCTGCCGGCGCCCGGCATGGTGCGCGAGGGCCTGCGCCAGCTGCTCACGCGGCGGCGAGGCGTTCGTGCTGCGACCCAGCCTCGATCCGGCGTTCGTCCGCTGGCTCTGGAGCTTCCGCCGCAGCTGCAGCAGCGCTCGCTTCGACGCCGGCGTCCGGGCGCTGCTCGCGCTCAACCGCCGCACGCTGGAGCTGTTCGACGCCTACCGCGACGCCGGCGTGGCATTCGAGATGCACACCGCCGGCCTGGTCGTCGCGGCGCGCACGCCGGACGGGCTCGACCTCTATCGAAGGATCTTCCGGCGGCTGCGCGAGCTCGGCTACGAGGGAGGATCGATCGACGAGCTCGACGCCGCGGCGCTCGCCGCGCTCGAGCCCGCGCTCGACCCGGCGCGGGTCGCAGCGGGCCTGCATGCGCGCGTCGACCGCTTCGTGCGTCCGGAGCAGCTGACCGCCGGCCTGGCGGAGCGCCTGCGGGCCGACGGAGTCGAGATCCGCGAAGCCTGCGAGCTGCGCACGCTCGCGCGCAAGGACGGCGGCTGGGCGTTGGAGACCTCGTCCGGTCCGGTGGCCGCGCGAGCGGGTCGTGGTCGCGGCGGGCCTGCCGACGGCGCCGCTGCTGCGTCGCCTCGGGGTGCGCGTGCCGCTCATGGGTGCACGCGGCTACAGCGTCACGCTCGCCGGGCGCGGCACGCCGCCGCGCCATGCGCTCTACCTGGCCGAGGCGAAGCTCGGCCTGAGCCCGTTCGACGGCCGGCGTGCGCGTCGCGGGCGTGTTCGAGCTCGGTGCGACCGACACGGCCGTCTCACGCCGCGGTGGGGGAGCGGCTGCTCGCCGCGGCGCGCCCGTACCTCGGCAGGCTGGCGGCCCGACCCGGACGGTCCCGCCGAGGCGTGGGCCGGACTGCGGCCGGCGACCCCGGACGGACTGCCGCTGATCGGCGCGCTCCCCGGACTGGACGGCATCTACCTCGCCACCGGGCACGGGATGCTCGGCGTCACGCTCGCTCCCGCGACGGCCGATCTGCTCGCCCCGCTCGTGCTCGAGGGCCGGGCCGCTCCCGAGCTCACCCCCTTCGACCCCGCGCGGCGGCTGTGAGCAGTGGCATCGACTCGAACGCAGGAGGTTCACGATGACGTCCGATCCGACCGCCCAGATCGACACCCGGTTCAGCGACCCCGCCGCCGGCGCGACGCCCTGGTCCGACGCCGCGCGCGCCCTCGAGCTCGCTGAGCTGTACTGGCTCACGACCGTGCGCGAGGACGGCCGGCCGCACGTGACCCCGCTGATCGGCGTGGCGGAGGGGGAGGTGGTGCATTTCTGCACCGGCCTGCGCGAGCAGAAGGCCCGCAACCTCGAGCACAGCGCGCGGGTCGCGATCACCACCGGCAACAACACGTGGGCCCAGGGCCTCGACGTCGTGGTCGAGGGGTCCGCGGTCCGCGTGACCGACAACGACGAGCTGCAGCGCCTCGCCGACGCCTACGAGGCCAAGTACGGCAGCGTGTGGCACTTCGACGTCGGCGACGGCGCCTTCGGCACGGGGGAGGACGCCGCCGCCGTGTTCCGCGTCGAGCCGGACAAGGTGCTGGCCTTCGCGAAGGAGCCGCACGGCCAGACGACGTTCCGGTTCGGCGGGAGCTGACCGCCGGGCATGCGTCCGTCCGGGGCGCTGACGCGCCCCGGACGATCTCGCTCAGCCGCCGTTGTGCGCGCCGGCGAGCGCGTGGGCGCCGTGACCGACCTTCTTGACGGCCTCGCTGTACATCCCCATCTCGCGCGGGATCCCGTCGCCGGTCGTCGCGGGCACGACGCCGAAGTTCTCGACGATGAGGCCGGCGTCGGTCGACGCGCGTCGGAACTCCTCGTCCTGCGGGAGCGCTGCGCACTGGTCCGCGCTCCCGTGGACCATGAAGAAGCCGCCGAGGTCACCGCCGTGGGGATCGAGGAGCGACACCTCCATGCGCTCGATCCGCCCGTCGGACTGCATGCGCCCGAACATCTCGATGAACTGGCCGAAGACTTCCACGGCCCGTTCCTCGCGACCGCGCACCGGCGCTCCGAAGCCCACGAACACGGCTCGATCAGCCATCACGACTCCTTTCTGTCGCTGAACCATCCGAACCTCTCAGAAGGCTCTCCTCGGCGCAAGCCGACCGGTTCACACCTTTCACCCCTCGAACTGCCGGCGAGCGGGCGCTCCCGGCCGCGCGGCGGCGGCCGGGAGCGCAAGGCGCCTCAGCGGCGGCGGATCTCGTACACCGCGTTGCGCGAGAGCGAGACCACGTAGAGCGTCTCGGCGGGGCTGCGTCTGCACGTCCGGCGTCACGCCGAAGTTCTCGCCGAACAGCAGCGACTCGCTCTCGGTCACGTCGTACTTGAGCAGGTTGTCCGCGACGCGGTCGCGCAGCCGGCGGTCGTCGAACTCGAACGCGCGCCGGCCGTGGTCGACCTCGAGCCGGAACAGGTTGCCGCTCACGAGCGCCGCGCGGGCCGAGCCGACGAAGAAGTCGCCTTCGTAGCGGCGGCCGAGCCCGTCACCGCGCAGGAACGCGATGCCGCCGGGCGCGACCTCGTGCTTCCACGCGATCTCGGGATCGCTGAAGCGCGAGCCGGGCAGCCGGAACAGGCGCGAGAGCGCCTCGCTCCGGCGTCCGGCGATGTTCTCCGGGCTCCAGCGGATCTGCTGCAGCCCGAAGTAGCCGGCCGGCGCGTTCGGGTCGATGCCCGGTGCGCGTGTCGGTCTCGATCGCGCGGAACTGCGCGACGCGGTCGGCCGGGCCCATGATCTGCGTCCAGCCGGAGTTGAAGCCGGCCTCGACGCGGTTGATCTCGGAGAAGCTGTCGTCGCCGTTCTCCTGCTCCCACAGGTTCCCCGAGTACGGGTCGAACGTCATGCCGAACGAGTTGCGGATGCCGTACGCGTACAGGCGCTTGAGGTTCGCGCCGACCAGGCCGCCGCGCTCGGCGCCCTCGCGGTAGAACGGGTTGTCGCGCGGCGCGGAGCCGTCGTCGTTCAGCCGCAGGATGACGCCGGTGAGGTGGTTGTTGTCCGGATCCGGGCCGCCGAACTGGTCGTCGTCGATCCCCTCGCCGAAGGGCCCGTCGACCAGGTTCTGCATCTGCCCGCGGCGGCCGGTGTCGCCGACGATCACGTAGAGCTTGCGGTCGGGCCCGAACCGCATCACGCCGCCGTTGTGGTTGCCGCGCAGCGGCTGCCCCTCGTCGGCCTGGAACGACCGGAAGCGGCGCAGCGTGCGGTCGAACGCGAGCGTCGAGCCGTTCCACGTGAAGCGATCGACGCGGTTGCCGCGGGTCGGCACGTCGTCGAGCGCAGCGCTGTCGGCGCCGGACTTCGACTCCGACCAGAACAGGTAGACCCAGCCGTTGTGCCGGAAGTCCGGATGCAGCGCGATGCTCAGGAGCCCGCGCTCGGAGGCCGAGTTGACGGGCAGGTCGAGCACCGTCGACGGTGACGATGCCGTCCTGCACGCGCTTGACCCTCCCGGTGGCCTTCTCCAGCACCAGGAAGTCGTCCTCGCCCAGGAACGCGACGCCGATGGGCATGCTCGAGCCCGGACACGACCGGGCGCACCTCGAGCGCCGGGTCCTTCACCGTCGGCTCCGGCGCCTGCGCCGAGGCCTGCCCCGCGAGCGCCAGCGCCCCGGCGAGCGCGGCGGGCATGACGACCCGCCGGATTCCGCGACTACGCGGTCCCATCCCGTACCCCCAGAGGTTGTGACTACTACCGACGCGGGGCGCTACGCGCGGACGGCGGAGCCGGTTCAGCCCTCCGCGCGACGTTCTCGGGTTCTTCACGCCGCAGCGCGTCGAAGACCCCGCCGGCGACGCGGGCGTCGAGATGGCGCACCAGCCCGCGCGTGCCCGCGCCGACGCGCACGTCGACGTCGGCGAGCTGCGCGCGCCGCTGCAGCACGGTCTGGCGCACCCCGTGCTGCTGGAGCCGCGCGGCCGGCGCGAGCACGGTCGTGCGCGCGAGGCGCCGGAAGCGGACGGCGACGCGGCGGTCCTCGATCCGCCAGCCGGCGGCGCGCCAGCGCGCCGCGCCGAGCGCCGCCGCGGGCAGCGCCGCCAGCAGCGGCCACGGCGCCGCGGACGGGACCGCGACGCAGGCGGCGGCGCCGAGCGCGAGCCAGCAGCGCGGTGGGCGGGAGGAGATAGCGCCGCAGCGCGCGGCGGGGCGCGCCGTGCAGGTCGTCGATCCCGTCGGCCAGCTCGGGCAGGAGCTCGGCGAGGAAGGGCTGGACCTCGCTGCGCCGCAGCAGCGGGAACAGCGTCTGGGCCGCGGCGGCCTCCTTCGCGTAGCCCGCGACCTCCGCGCGCACGGTCGCGAGCCCGAACGGCCGGCGCAGCACGCCCTCGACGACCCGCACCGCCTGGACGCGCGCGACCGGCACCGTCGCCTCGCGGCGGGAGAGCAGCCCGCGGGTGACGCGCAGGCGGTCCTCGTCGCGCGCGATCGTGAAGCCGGCGAAGGCGAGCACGGCGCCGGCGGTGGAGAGCAGCCAGGCGAGCAGCAGGAGCCCGGCGCCGCCGAGGATCCACTCGCCCGCCGACGTCCGGGACGATCCGCAGGCCCTCGCGGCCGGCGCTCTGCAGGTCGTTGCCCCACAGCTCCTCGCGCGAGCTGCGGGAGGACGGCGAGCAGCGGGAGCAGCACGCCGACCTGGCCGGCCGTGAGCGCGGCGACCAGCAGCCGCCGGGCGCCCAGGCGGCGCTGGACGAGCGGCGCGCGCTCGGCCGCGGCGGGGGCGCCGCGCCGGCTCAGCGCGGCGCGCAGCAGCTCGACGTCCTCCGGGCTGACCGCCGGGAGCGAGATCTCGCCCTCCTTGCCGCCGCCGGCCGTCTGCACCTGCACGCCGCGGACGCCGAACAGGCGCTGCAGCGGGCCGTGCACCGTGTCGATCGCCTGGACGCGCCCGAGCGGGATGTCGGTCTCCTTCTCGGACAGCACGCCGGTGCGGAGGCGGATCGTGCCGTCGCCGACCGACCACCGCGTCGTCGCCCACCGGACGTAGCCGGCGACCATCGCGACGACCGCGCCGATGACGGCGTACACGAGCGCGCGGGTCATCGGCTGGCCGCCCCCGCCGCCGAAGATCGTCGCGACGAACGCGATGCCGAGCGGCAGCGCCAGCTCGCGGAGCGAGCCGACGCCGAGCACGGCGATCCCGGCGGGGTGCAGGCGCCGCGGCGCGATCCCGGCCCGATCCGGCTCGGCCGCCTCCTCAGAGCTCATCGGCGGTGCGCGCCAGCTCGGCGATCCGGTCGCGCACCTGCGCCGCCTCCGCCACGGTCAGCGCGGGGATCTCGTTCGCGCCCGCGGCGGTGTGGAAGACCACGGTCGCCAGCCCGAGCGCTTGCTGCAGCAGGTCGCGCTTGGTGTCGACGTGCTGCACGCGCAGCATCGGCACGAGCGTGCGCGTGACCGCGAGCGTGCCGCGGCGGATGTCGATCTCGTGCTCGCGGACCTCCCAGCGCCAGCGGCGCCAGCGCAGCTCCGGCACGACCACCGACGGCGAGCACGCCGGCGACGAGCGCCGCGACCCAGCCGAGCAGCGCCCACGTCCCGCCGACCACGCCCTGCAGGACGGTCGCGCGCGATCAGCGCGACGACGGCGGTGACGAGGCCCTCGATCCGCCACAGCACCCGCGCGGCCGGCGCCAGCGTGCGCGACGGCTCTGGGGTGCTGGTCGGCGGGCCGGCGGTGACCATTCGCCTCCGCACGGTAGCCGCACGGTCAGAGCTTCTTGCCGGGATTCATCACGCCGTCCGGGTCGAACGCCGCCTTGATCGCGCGCTGGATCGCGGCCACCGGCGCCGCCCAGCCGGCCTGGCCGCGCTTGAGCGTGCCGAGCCCGTGCTCGCCCGAGACGGTGCCGCCGAGCGCCCGTGCGAGCGCGAAGAGGTCGGCCGCCGCGCGCTCGGCGCGTTCGAGCGCGGCGTCGTCTCCGGTCGCGACGAGGAAGGAGGAGTGGAGGTTCCCGTCGCCCGCGTGGCCCCAGCTCACCGCGTCGAGATCGTGGCGCGCGCCGATCTCCAGCGTGCCGCGGATCGCGTCGCCGAGCCGGTCGAGCGGGACCGCGACGTCCTCGGAGACCTTGGCGCCGAGGTGGCCGCGCACGGCGAGCGAGACGCCGTCGCGCCAGCGCCACAGCGGCGCCGGCTCGGGCGCCTGCACGGCGAGCGCGCCGTCGCCGAGCACGTCGCGCAGCTCGGCCCGGACGCGCGCGGCCTCCTCCGCGCTCCCGTCGGCCTCGGCCAGCACGGCGAACCCCGCGCCGCCCGGCACGCGCACCGGGATACGCCGGCCCGGCGATCGCGAGCGCGCCGCCGTCGAGGTACTCGAGCGCGGCGGGCACGATGCCGGAGCCGACGACCGCCTCGATCGCCGCGCAGCCGGTGGCCGCGTCCGGGTAGAAGGCGACGACGGGCAGCACCGCCTCGGGCGCGGGCAGCAGCCGCAGCCAGACCGAGGTGACGACGCCGAGCGTGCCCTCGGAGCCGACGAGCAGCCCGCGCAGGTCGTAGCCGGCGACGTCCTTGCGCACGGGCCCTCCGGCACGGACGAGCTCGCCGGACGCGAGCACCGCCTCCACGCCGGTGACCCAGTGGCCGGTGACGCCGTACTTGAACGCGTGCGGACCGCCCGCGTTCGTCGCGACGTTGCCGCCGATGTGCGACTGCTCGGCCGCGCCCGGGTCGGGCGGGAACACGAGCCCGCTCTCCCGCGCGCGCCGGTGGACGTCGGCGGTCCGGACGCCGGCCTCGACCTCGGTCCGCCACAGCAGCGGGTCGAACGAGCGCACGCGCGTGAGGCGCTCGGTGCAGAGGACGACGCCGCCGGCCGGGACGCAGCCGCCGGCCAGCCCGGTGCCGCCGCCGCGCGGGACCACCGCGACGCCGCGCTCGGCGCACCACGCGACGACCGCGGCGACCTCCTCCGCCGTGCGCGGCAGCGCGACCGCGTCGGCATGGCCGCGCACGCCGCGCGACTCCGTCGCGTCGACCAGGTAGGCGGCCGTCGTGCCGGGCAGCACCTGTTCGGGGCCGACGAGGGCGGCGAGGTCGCGCTCGAGCGCGGACCCCGTCAGAGCGGCAGCGTCCACGTCTGCCCGACGAGGTCGTGGCCGAACGAGTGGTGCGGCGTCTCGTCCACGAGCGCGAACCCGGCGCGCTCGTAGATGCGCCGCGCGTGCACGAGCGTGTCGTTCGTCCACAGCGTCAGCTCGCGGTAGCCGGCGGCGCGCGCGAACGCGATGCACTCGCCGACGAGCCGCTCGCCGAGCCCGAGCCCGCGCGCCCGCGGCTCCACGAGCAGCAGCCGCAGCTTGGCGACCGCGTCGTCGTGGCGCACGCACAGCACGCACCCGCCCGGCGCGCCGTCGACCTCGGCGATCCATGCCGCCTCCCGCGCGGGATCGTGGTGCTCGGCGTACGCGGCCACGATCCGGGCGACGAGCGCCTCGAACCCGGCGTCCCAGCCGTGCTCCTCGCGGTAGAGCTCGCCGTGGCGCTGCACGATCCAGCCGAGCTCGCCGGCCGCGGGCGCGCGCAGGACGACGCGTCGCTGCTCCTCGGCCGGGCGCAGCAGCCGCCGCACGTCGGCCAGCGCGGCGACGAGCCGGCTCCGCTCCGCCGGGTCCAGTCCCGCCAGCCGGGCCGCGGTGTCCTCGGCCGAGCGGCGGTCGAGCACCGCGAAGTCCTGCCGGCCCTCCGCGGTCAGGCGCGCGAGCTGGCGGCGGCCGTCGGCGGCCGACCGCTCGCGCGCGACCAGCCCGCGGCGCTCGAGCCGCGACAGCAGCCGGCTGAGATGGCCGGCGTCGATGCGCATGCGCCGGCGCAGCTCGGCGACCTCGACCTGCTCGGACTGCGCGAGCTCGAACAGGACGCGGGCCTCGGCGAGCGTGTGGGGCGTCGCCAGGAAGCGCGGCCCGAGCATGCCCAGCTGGCCGGTGTAGAAGCGGTTGAACGCGCGCAGCTCGGCGACGGCATCGGGCATCCGCCGACACTGTCGGCGAGATCGTTGCCGGTGTCAAGTATCTGCGGTCGCGGCGGCGGCAGGTGAGGATCGCCGCCGCCGCTGCCGCAGGGGTCAGGCCGCGGCCCGGCGAAGCACCGCGACCACGTCCGCCGTCTGGCGGAACGGATCCGCCACGACGGCTCCGGTCTCCACGCCGAGCGCGGCGACCGGCTCGGACCCGACGACGGCGAGCAGCACGCGGCCGGAGGGCGGCCTTGAGGAATCGAGCTGCGCCAACCGCCGGACGGCGGGGGCGTCGTCGGGTCGAGCAAGGCGGAGGGTGAGCGGGGCGGTGTGGGACGCTGGGGAGTCATGCACGCGATGATGCGGGCGACGAACCTTCATGTCCATCTCACATTTCTTGAGGTCACCGATAAGCTCAGCTTCATGCTCGACGTCCGGCGCCTGCGCATGCTGCGCGAGCTCCACGTCCGCGGAACGGTCACCGCCGTGGCGGAGGCGATGGCCTACACGCCGTCGGCCGTCTCGCAGCAGCTCGCGACGCTGGAGCGCGAGGCCGGGGTGCCGCTCGTCGAACGCGCCGGCCGCCGCCTGCGGCTGACCGACGCCGGCCGCGGGCTCGTCGAGCACGCCGAGGTGGTGATCTCGCGCCTGGACCTCGCCGAGGCCGAGCTCGCCGCGACCGCGCGGGCGACGAGGTCATCGGCCGCGTCCGCATCGCGGCCTTCCAGACCGCCGCGTCCAGCCTGGTGCTGCCGCTGCTCGGCGCGCTGCCCGCGCGGTATCCCCGGCTGCGCCTGGAGCTGGCCGAGATGGAGGCGGAGGAGGCGTTCGACCTGCTCCCGCCGCGGCGAGGTCGACATCGTCGTGGCGGAGGAGTACGACTACGCGCCGCGCCGGCGCGACCCGTCGCTGTCGTTCCGCGACGTCTGTCGCGACCCGCTCGTCCTCGTGCTGCCGGCGGATCACCCGCTGTGCGCCGCGGATCCCGAGACGGTGCCGCTGGCCGCGCTGCGCGACGAGCGCTGGGCGGCGCCGCGTTCGGGCACGGCGTTCGACGACTCGCTCGTACGCGCGTGCCGGGCGCTGGGCGGCTTCGAGCCGGACCGCCGGCATCGCTCCAACGACCTGGCGGTGCTCGAGCAGCTCGTCGCGGCGGGCGAGGCGGTGGCGCTGCTGCCGTCGCTCGGGCAGCCCGGCCGCATCCCCGGCGTGGCGGTCCGCCACTGCGCCGAGGCGCCGCTCGACCGCCGGATCTTCCTCGCCGCCCGGCGCGGCAGCACCGGCCGCCCGGCGCTCAAGGCGGTGTCGCGCGCGCTGCGCGAGCAGGCCCGCGCGATCGGGATGCCGGGGAGCGAGGCGGTGACGAGCGCGGCGGACTAGCCGAGGTCGCGCCCGAGCTTGGCCGCGAGCGTCGCGTACTCGTCGAGCCCGACCTCCGCGTCGAACAGGAACGGCAGCGTGTGGACGGGTGCGTCGGCCTCCCGCTTGAGCCGGCGCAGGTGCGAGCGCTGCGTGCGCGCCCGCTCGTGCTCGGCGAGCGCCGCGCGCACGGCGGCGAGGGCTTCGGGCGCCAGGCCGTTCTGGGCGGCCGCGCGCAGCGCGTCGGCCTCCTTGCCGCTGAACCGCGCCGGGTACATGCCGTTGACGATGATCGCGTCGAGCCCGAGACCGACGGCGTCGCGCAGCCGCGCACCCAGCTCGAGCGTCTCGTTGACCGGCATCTCCTCCGGCAGGGCCACCGCCACGTACCCGGTCCGGCGCGGGTCGGCCAGCATGTCGCGCACCTTGAACGCCTGCCGCCGGATCGGCCCGACGCGCGCGATCTCGCCGAATGTGCTCGGCCCGGTCAGCATCGCGAGGCCGTGGCCCGAAGCCGGCGCGTCGACGATGACGAGGTCGTACGTGCGGTTGTGCGCGTCCCAGCGCTCCAGCTGCGCGAGCTCCCACACCTTCGCGATCGTGATCAGCTCCTTCGCCCCGGGCGCGGCGGCGACGAAGTGCTGGAACGCCGACGAGCCCGTGATCAGCTTGAGCGCGGTCCCGCCGAGCTGCCGGCCGAGCCATTCCTGCAGCGCCGCGGTCGGGTCGATGCTGATCGCCCACAGGTTCTCGGCGAGCTCGACCTCCTGCTCGCGCTGCACGCCCTCGCGGGCGAACGCGCGCGAGACGCGATCCTGCTCGGCGACCTCGCAGACGATCGTGCGCCGCCCGCGGGCCGCGGCGGCGAGCCCGAGCGCCGCAGCCACCGTCGTCTTGCCGACGCCGCCCTTGCCCGTCACGTACAGCAGCGTGCGCTCGAGCAGGGCCTCCTCCATGCTTCTGACAGCATGACGGTTACACGGATGGACCTGTCCCTCGACCACTCATACGAGACGTGCCGCCGCATGCAGCGGCGCCACGACCCGACGTACTACTGGGCGACCCGCCGGCTGCCGGCCGACATCCGGCCCGCCACGCACGCGCTCTACGGCTACGTGCGCACGGCGGACGAGATCGTCGACGGCCCGGCACCGGCCGGCGAGCGCGGAGGAGCGCCGCGCCGCGCTGGACGCCTGGGAGCGCGAGCTGGAGCGCGGCCGCACCGTCGGCCGCTCGACCAACCCGATCGTCGGCGCGCTCGTCGACGCCGGGCCGCCGGCACGGGCTGCCGCTCGACGAGCTGCGCACGTACATGCGCTCGATGCGGATCGACTGCGCGCCGGTGCGGATCGAGACGTGGCCGGAGCTCGAGGCCTACATGGACGGCTCGGCCGGCTCGGTCGGCCGCATCATGGCGCCGCTCCTGGGCGTCCCCGCGCGCCATCACGCGGGCTTCGGCCGGCTCGGCCAGGCGTTCCAGCTCACGAACTTCATCCGCGACGTCCGCGAGGACACGCGGCTGGACCGCGTCTACCTGCCCGCCGAGGACCGCGCGCGGTTCGGGGTGGGGGAGGAGGACCTGCGCGGCGAGCACGCGACGGCGGAGCTGCGCGCGCTGCTGGACGCTCGAGGTCGGCCGCGCCCGCGCGCTGTTCGCCGAGGCCGAGCCCGCGATGGCGAGCGCGCCGGGCTCGGTCCGCACGGGCATCCGCTTCGCGGTCGCCGTCTACCTGCGCGTGCTCGACCGGGTCGAGCGGATCGACTTCGACGTGCTCGGCCGGCCGGCCGGCGTGCGCGTGTGGCAGCTCCCCGGCGCCGCGCTGGGAGCGCTGCGCCGGTGACGCGGCGCGCGACGCTGCGCGGCTCCGAGCGCGTCCCGATCGACGGCGACGACGCGCGCGCCGACGTGCTGATCTGCGGCGCCAGCTTCGCCGGCCTGGCGGTCGCGCGCGAGCTGGCGGGCGCCGGCGCCGACGTGCTCGTCGTCGACCGCTACGAGATCGGCGAGCGCCAGACGTCGGCGTGCGCCGCGCCGACGCCGTGGCTGGAGGCGATGGGCGTGCGCGAGGCGATCCGCCAGGAGCTCCCGTGCATGGCGTTCCACACGCCGCACGGCTCCGCGCGCTTCCGGCTGCCGTGGAGCTGGTCGTCGTTCGACTACCGCACGCTGTGTCAGGAGCTGTGGGATCAGTGCGGCGACGCGCGGTTCGAGGTGGCCCAGGTGACGTCGCGGGCTGGAGAGGGAGGCGTTGCGGACCGCGACACCTCGATCGTCGTGCGGACCGACCGCGGCGAGCTGCGGGCGCCGCTCGTCGTCGACGCGCTGGGGTGGCGGCGGGTGCTGGGGTCGGGGCCGAACGTGCAGCCGCCGGAGGCGCTGATCTCGCGCGGCCTGGAGGTCCACCCGGACGCGCGCGGCGGCGACACCGACCTCGACGTCTGGATCGACCGCTCGCTCGTGCGGTACGGCTACGCCTGGTCGGTGCCGGCCGCCGGCGAGCAGCGCGTCGGCGTCGGCTCCTACGAGCCGCGCCACCACGTGAAGGAGCCGACGCGGGCGATCGCCGAGCGGCTCGGCGTCCCGCCCGTGCGCTACCAGGGCAACTGGTTCCCGCACGCGCTGCGCCCGGCGGCCGAGGACGGCGTGTTCTTCGCCGGCGACAGCGCCGGGCACTGCTTCCCGCTCTCGGGCGAGGGGATCCGGACGGCGTTCTACTTCGGCATCGCGTGCGGGCGGGAGCTGCGCAGGGTCGTCGCCGGCGACGCGACGCGCGGCGGACGCGCTCGCGGCATACGGCGCGTTCTCGGCGGGCCACGCCCGCGCGTTCGGGATCGCCGGGCGGCTGCAGCGGCTGATCCCGGCGCTGCCGCCGCGGGTGCTGACGGCGGCGTTGGCGGTCGCCGGGCGGGAGCGGCTGTGCCGGCGCGCGTTCGGGTGGTACCTCGAGCAGGCGCACCCGCGCTTCGCCGTGGAGTCTGCTCTCACGCGCCGAGCGGGTTCCGGCGCTGGTGAACTGCGGGCATTGAGGAAACGGGATGAAGTGCCCCGGGCGGCACGCGGGGCGCTTAACCACCGTATGGGTGGTCAAAGCGCCCCGCGTGCCCGCGGACCGGCCGATCCCACCTCCTCAATGCCCGCAGTTGACGTAGACGCCGACCCCGCCGCGCACGCCCCGGCAGCGCCACCACGGCGCCGCTACGGAACGATCACGAGCTTCGCGTGCGGCGACGTGCCCTGCCGCTCCCACGCCGCCGGCACGTCGTCGAGCCCCAGCCGTTCGATGCGCACGCGCAAGCGGCCGGCCAGCGCGTGCTCGGCGATCCGCGCGTACGCCTCCGCCTTGCGCTCCTCACCGGCCGTGTAGTTCGTGTACCCGAGCACGTCGACCGGCGTGTTGCGCACGATCGCCGACGACACGGTCGCCTCCACGTTCGCCGACTGGCCCATGTTCACGAACCGCCCGAACGGCTTCACCGCGGCGAGCGCCGCCACCGCCGGCTCGCCCCACAGCGGATCCACGACGAGGTCGTAGCCGTCGCCGCCGGATGCGGAGCGCAGCGCCGCGGCGACATCCTCGCCCCCGAGCCGCACGAGCTCGTCGGCGCCGAGCGCGCGGGCGCGCTCCAGCCCCTCCTCGTTGCGGGCCGCCGCGACCACCCGGCCCGCGCCGAGCAGCTTCGCCGCCTGCACCGCGATCTGGCCGACCACGCCGCTCGCGCCGAGGACGAGGACGGTCTCGCCCTCCGCCAGCCGCCCGCGCCACTCGAGCGAGAGCCACACCGCAATCCCGGAGACGCCCAGGCACACGGCCAGCGCGGGATCGAGGCCGTCGGGCACCGGGTAGCCGCTGCCCGCGTCGATCAGCGTCCGCTCCGCGAACGCGCCGAACGGCTTGCGGCTGAAGTCGAAGTACACGAGGCCGCCGTCCGCGCGCCGGCCGATGCCCTCCTTGCCGGCCACGTACGGCGTCTCGTAGCGCTCCCGCGGGAACGCGCCGGACGCGATCCGGACGTCGATCGGGTTCATCGCCGCCGCCAGCACGTCGAGCAGCTCGGCCCCGGCCTCCGGCCCGGGATCGCGGAACTCCTCGACCTGCGGGACGGCGCCGTGTGCATGCAGGACGGCAGCTCGCATCGCGCGGATACTACGATCCGGCGTCTCGATGGACGACGCCGCGATCGCCTACGACGAGCACGGGCTCGTGCCCTGCGTGATCCAGGACTGGCGCTCCGGCGAGGTCCTCACGCTCGCGTACATGAACGCCGAGGCGCTCGCGGCCACCCGCCGCACCGGTGAGCTGCACCTCTGGAGCCGCTCGCGCGACGAGCTGTGGCACAAGGGCGAGACGTCCGGCAACACCCAGGCGGTCAAGGCGATCCGCTACGACTGCGACGGCGACGCGCTGCTGGCGCTCGTCGAGCCCGCCGGGCCGGCGTGCCACACCGGCGAGCGCACGTGCTTCCACCGCGGCGAGCTGGAGCCGCCGGCGCCGCACGAGGTGCTGCCCGGGCTGGAGCGGACGATCGCCGACCGCGCCGCCAGCCGTGCCGGAGGGCTCCTACACCGCGCGCCTGCTCGCCGACCCGCCGCTCGTCGGAGAGAAGGTGCGGGAGGAGGCCGAGGAGGTCGCCCGCGCCGCGCGCGAGGAGACCGACGAGCGCGTCGCGGAGGAGGCGGCGGACGTCCTCTACCACCTCGCCGTGCTGCTGCGTGCCCGCGGCCTCGCGCTCGCCGACGCGGAAGAGGTGCTGCGTGCCCGTCGCCGCTGAGTCCGAGCTGCGGCTCGGCGTCCGGCCCGGCCTCGACGAGGTGCGCCGGCTGGCGACCGCGCACAACCTCGTGCCGGTCTCGCAGACGTTCCTCGAGGACTGCGAGACGCCGGTGTCCGCCTTCCTCAAGCTGCGGGGCGCCGGCCCGGCGTTCCTGCTCGAGTCCGCCGAGCAGGGCCAGCGCGTCGGGCGCTGGTCGTTCATCGGCTACCGCCCGCGCCGCGTCGTCCGCTGGAACCTCGCCGACGGCGGCGACCCGTACGCGCTCGCGGCCGCCGAGGTCGAGCGCCACCGCCAGGCCCCGCTGCCCAACCTGCCGCCGTTCGCCGGCGGCGCCGTCGGCTTCTTCGGCTACGACTGCGTCCGCACGGTCGAGCCGCTCGGCGAGCCGAACCCCGACACGATCGGCCTGCCCGACCTCGCGCTCATGCTCACCGACGCGCTCGTCGCGTTCGACCACCTCAAGCACACGGTCACGATCCTCGCCAACGCCTACGTGGAGGAGGAGGGGATCGAGCCGGGCTACGAGCGCGCGCTCGGCGTGATCGCCGAGGTCCGCGAGCGCCTGGCCGGCCCGCTCCCGCGGCTGGCGGGCGCGGTCGGGCGCCGACCCGGAGTTCGAGCCGAACATGCCGCGCGAGGCGTTCGAGGCGATGGTCACCCGCATCGTCGAGTACGTGCACGCCGGCGACGCGTTCCAGGTCGTTCCGTCGCAGCGCTGGTCGGCCGCGGTCGAGGCCGACGCGTTCTCGATCTACCGCGGCCTGCGGGCGATCAACCCGTCGCCGTACATGTACTTCCTCGACTTCGAGGACTTCCAGATCGTGGGCGCGTCGCCGGAGCCGCTCGTCACGGTGACCGGCGGGCGCGCGACCACGCGGCCGATCGCCGGCACGCGGCCGCGCGGCGGCGACGTCGAGCAGGACGAGGCGATCGCGCAGGACCTGCTCGCCGACGAGAAGGAGCGCGCCGAGCACGTGATGCTCGTGGACCTCGGCCGCAACGACCTCGGGCGCGTGTGCGAGTACGGCAGCGTCGAGGTCGAGACGTTCATGGCGGTCGAGACGTACTCGCACCTGATCCACATCGTCTCGTCCGTCGCGGGGCGGCTGCGGCCCGAGGTCGGGCCGATGGACGCGCTGCGCTCGATCCTCCCGGCGGGCACGCTGTCCGGCGCGCCGAAGGTCCGCGCGATGCAGATCATCGACGAGCTCGAGCCGGTCAAGCGGGGCGCGTACGGCGGCGCGGTCGGATACCTCTCCTACACCGGCGAGCTCGACACCTGCATCTGCATCCGCACGGTCGTGCTCAAGGACGGCCTCGCGCACATGCAGGCGGGCGGGGGCACCGTCGCGGACGCCAAGCCCGACTACGAGTACGAGGAGTCGCGCAACAAGGCGCGCGCCGTCGCGCGGGCGATCGAGCTGGCGACCCGCCAGGAGGCGTGGCCGTGAGGGTGCTCGTGATCGACAACTACGACTCGTTCACCTACAACCTCGTCCAGTACCTGGGCGAGCTCGGCGCCGAGCTCGAGGTCGTGCGCAACGACGTCGAGACCACCGACGAGCTGCTCGCCCGCCGGCCGGACCGCGTGATCGTCTCGCCGGGCCCGTGCACGCCGAACGAGGCCGGCGTCTCGGTCGAGGTGATGCGCCGCTTCCCGGAGGCCGGCGTCCCGACGCTCGGCGTCTGCCTCGGGCACCAGGCGCTGGCGCAGGCGTTCGGCGGCGTCGTCATCCGCCACGAGCCGGTCCACGGCAAGGCGACCGAGATCACGCATGCCGGCACGGGGCTGTTCGCCGGGCTGCCGTCGCCGCTGACCGTCGGCCGGTACCACTCGCTCGTCGTCGACCCCGAGCTCCCCGAGTGCCTGATGATCACGGCCACGGGCGGCGGCGTCGTGATGGGCGTGCAGCACCGCGAGCTGCCCGCGCACGGCGTCCAGTTCCATCCCGAGTCGGTGCTCACGCCCGAGGGCAAGCGCCTCCTGGAGAACTACTTGCTCGGCCTTCGGCCCGAATCAAGCACATGATTTACAGGGAGATCGCCCGTTGCCGAACCCGGTTCTGACTAGCGCGATCGACCGGCTCGCCGCGCGCGAGGACCTCACGACCGAGCAGATGGCCGCCGTGCTCGCGGAGATCATGGACGGCAACGCGTCCGAGGTCGAGACGGCGGCGGTGCTGATCGCGCTGCGCACGAAGGGGGAGACGGTCGACGAGCTGGTCGGCCTCGCGTCCACGATGCGCCGCTTCGCCGCGCCGGTGACACTGCCCCCGCTCACCCGCGACGACCTGATCGACACCGCGGGAACCGGCGGTGGGCGGCAGACGTTCAACGTCTCGACCACCGCCGCGCTGATCGCCGCGGGAGCCGGTTGCACGGTGGCGAAGCACGGGAACCGCTCCGCCACCGGGCTCTCCGGGTCGGCCGACGTGCTCGAGGCGCTCGGCGTCCGGATCGACCTCGCGCCCGCCGCCGTCGCGCGCTGCATCGAGGAGGTCGGCTTCGGCTTCATGTTCGCCCCGACCCACCACGGCGCGACGCGCTTCGTGATCCCCGTGCGCAGGGAGCTCGCGGTGCGGACGATCTTCAACTTCCTCGGCCCGCTCACGAACCCCGCGGGCGCGACGCGGCAGGTGATCGGCGTCTCCGACCCGGCGTTCCTCGAGGTGATCGCCGGCGCGCTCGCGCGGCTCGGCGCGCGCAAGGCGCTCGTGGTCTCGAGCTCCGACGGGCTGGACGAGCTCAGCACGGCCGGCTCGACGCGCGTGGTCGAGGTCGACGACGGCGCACTGCGCTCCTACGAGGTCACGCCCGAGGAGGTCGGCCTGGAGCGCTCCGTCTACGAGGACGTCGCCGGCGGCCCGCCCGACGCCAACGCGGAGACCGCGCGGCGGATCTTCGCCGGGGAGAGCGGTCCGCCACGTGACCTCGCGGTGCTCAACGCGGGCGCCGCGATCTATGCCGCAGGGCGCGCAGACGGGCTGGAGAGCGGCGTGCGGGCCGCCGAGGCGGCGATCGACGGCGGGGACGCCGAGCGGGCGCTGGACCGGCTCGTCCAGCTCACGGCTAAGCTGGCGCCGACTTGAGCGTGCTGGATCGCATCGTGGAGGCGACGCGCGACGACGTCGAGCGCCGCCGGGAGATCGTGCCGCTCGCGCAGCTGGAGGCGGCCCTGCGCGACCGTCCCGAGAGCCGGCCGTTCCAGGAGGCGCTCACCCGCCCGGGCATCTCCGTGATCGCCGAGCACAAGCGCCGCTCCCCCTCGGCCGGGCCGATCCGCGAGGACATGTCGGTCGAGGACGTCGTGCGTGCGTACGAGCGCGGCGGCGCGGCGGCGCTCTCGGTGCTGACGGAGTCCGAGTACTTCGGCGGCTCGCTCGACGACCTGCACGCGGCGCGCGCCGCGACGCACCTGCCCGTGTTGCGCAAGGACTTCATCGTCGACCCCTACCAGCTCGTCGAGTCGGCGGCCGCCGGCGCCGACGCGATCCTGCTGATCGTCGCGGCGCTGGAGCCCGACGCGCTGCTGGAGCTGCACCGCGAGGCGCGCTCGCTCGACCTCGACGTGCTGGTCGAGGTCCACGACGAGGAGGAGCTCGAGGTCGCGCTCGACGTCGAGGCCGAGGTGATCGGGATCAACAACCGCGACCTCGGCGACTTCACCGTCGACATCGAGCGGACCTACGAGCTGCTGTCCGACGTCCCGGCGGGCAAGACCGTGGTGTCGGAGTCCGGCTTCTCCACGCGCGATGAGCTCGACGAGCTCGACCGCGTGGGCGTCGACGCGGTCCTGATCGGCGAGACGCTGATGCGCGCGCCGGACATCGAGGCCGCCTGCCGCGAGCTCACCGGCGGCGGCGACCCCGGCCTGTAGGCCGCTTTCGCTTTATTTAGGGTGTTTTAGCGGGGCTTCACCCCCGGCGCCCACGCTGCGCACCCGAATGCGAGCCTGGGTGAGCACCGTCCTGGCCGCCGTGCTGGGTGGTGGCGTGACCGCCGCCGCGCTCATGATCGGCGGCGTCGTGGAGACCGGGGAGAGCCCGACCGTGATCGACCCTCCGCTGGCGTCCAAGGGCGCCCCGGCGATGGCGGCGAGCGCGGCCGCCGGCGCCCTCAGCGCCGGCGAGATCTACCGGCGGCGGGCGCCCGGCGTGGTCTTCATCCGCGCCCAGACGCTGCGGACCTCGCCCTCGCCGTTCGACCTCTCCCCGAACGCGCAGCGGTCGGAGTCGACCGGGTCGGGCTTCGTCATCGACGGCGACGGCCTGATCCTGACCAACGCCCACGTGGTCGACGCGGCGACCGAGATCCAGGTCACGTTCTCCGACAACCACACGGTCAACGCGACGCCGGTCGGCAAGGACGCTGACACCGACCTCGCGCTGCTCCGCGTCGACGGCGACGGCGAGCATCTCCAGCCGCTCGAGCTCGGCGACTCCTCCTCGGTCCAGGTCGGCGATCCGACGGTCGCGATCGGCAACCCGTTCGGCCTGGAGCGCACGCTGACCACCGGCGTCGTGTCGGCGCTGCAGCGGCGCCTGACCGCGCCGAGCGGCTTCACGATCGACGACGTGATCCAGACCGACGCGGCGCTCAACCCCGGCAACTCCGGCGGACCGCTGCTCGACGCGGGCGGGCGCGTGATCGGCATCAACTCCCAGATCGCGACCGGCGGCGGCGCCGGCTCCGGCGGCAACGTCGGGATCGGCTTCGCCGTGCCCGTCAACACCGCCAAGTCGGTGATCCCGCAGCTCGAGCGCGCCGGCCGCGTCGAGCGCGCGTACCTCGGGATCGAGGGCGCGAGCGTGCCGGACGGCGTGCTCATCGACGCCGTGCCGGACGGCTCGCCCGCCGCGGCCGGCGGCGTCCACCCGGGCGACACGCTCGAGCGGCTCGACGGGCGGCCGGTGCACACGATCGACGACGTGTCGCAGATCCTCGCCGGGCACGCGCCGGGCGACGTGGTCGCCCTCGAGGTCCGCGCGGGCGGCCTGACCCGGGGCATGAAGGTGACGCTCGCCGACCGCCCGACGATGTCGGCGGGCGCGGCGCCCGTCTAGGACCGGAAGGCCGGGGTCAGACCCGTTGCGTTGCCCAAGCGGCGCCTGCGTTCTGCCGCTGACGCCGTGCGGGCAACGCAACGGGTCTGACCCCAGCCACTACGCTGCAAGGCCGTGCGCGTCAAGGTCTGCGGCATCACCCGTCCCGAGGACGCCGAGCTCGCCGTCGAGCTCGGCGCGTGGGCGCTGGGCTTCATCCTCTGGCCGGCCTCGCCGCGCGCCGCGGATCCGGCTGAGGCCGCCGGCATCGCGCGGGCGCTGCGGCGCCGCGCCGAGCTCGTCGGCGTGTTCGTCAACGCGAGCCTCGACGAGATAGCCCAGGCCGCGGAGGCGCTGCACCTCTCCCACGTCCAGCTCCACGGCGACGAGGGCCCGTCGTTCTGCGCCGAGGTCGCGCGCCGCACCGGGGCCAAGGTGATCAAGGCGGTCCGGGTCGCGAGCGCGGCGGATCTCCAGGACCTCGAGCGGTACCACACCGACTTCCACCTGCTCGACACCGCCGCCCGCGGCAAGCGCGGCGGGACGGGGGAGACGTGGGACTGGGCGCTCGCCGCGCGCCGCCGCCGCAAGATTCCCGCGATCCTCTCCGGCGGGCTGACCGCCGAGAACGTCGCGGCGGGCATCGCCGCGGTCGAGCCGTACGCGGTCGACGTCGCCTCCGGCGTCGAGGCCGCGCCGGGCATCAAGGATCCCGCCAAGCTGGCCGAGTTCATGGCGGCCGCCGCCTCCGTGCCCGCCGGGGCGAGCTGGTGAGCGCCGCGGTCGAGCACCGCTTCGGCCCGTACGGCGGGCAGTACGTCCCCGAGACGCTGATGCCGGCGCTCGCCGAGCTGGAGGCCGCCTGGCTGGTCGCGCGCGACGACCCCGGCTACCGCGGCGACCTGGCGCGGCTCCAGCGCGACTTCTGCGGCCGCCCGACGCCGCTCTACCACGCCGAGCGCCTGTCGGAGGCGGCCGGGCGCCCGGTCTGGCTCAAGCGCGAGGACCTGATGCACACGGGCTCGCACAAGCTCAACAACGCGCTCGGCCAGTGCCTGCTGGCCAAGCGCATGGGCAAGCCGCGGATCATCGCCGAGACCGGCGCCGGCCAGCACGGCGTCGCGACCGCGACGGCTTGCGCGCTGCTCGGCCTGGAGTGCGTCGTCTACATGGGCACCGAGGACATGCGGCGCCAGATGCCCAACGTGCAGCGGATGCGGCTGCTCGGCGCCACCGTCAGCGGCGTCGACGCCGGCACGCGCACGCTCAAGGAGGCGGTCTCGGCCGCGATCCGCGACTGGGTGGCGAACGTCGGGCACACGCACTACGCGATCGGCTCGTGCGTCGGCCCGGCGCCGTTCCCCGCGCTCGTGCGCGACCTGCAGCGGGTCATCGGCGACGAGGCGCGCGCGCAGGTGCTCGAGCGCTGCGGGCGGCTGCCGTCGCGCGTCATCGCCTGCGTCGGCGGCGGCTCCAACGCGATCGGCACGTTCATCCCGTTCGTCGACGACGCCGAGGTGGAGCTGGTCGGCGTCGAGGCCGCGGGCGCGGGGCTGGCCACCGGCCGCCACGGCGCCCCGCTCACGGTCGGCGGGCGCGGGGGCGTGCTGCACGGCTCCTACTCGGCGATCATGCAGGACGAGGACGGCCAGATCACCGAGGCCCACTCGATCTCCGCCGGCCTCGACTACCCGGGCGTCGGCCCGGAGCACGCCTGGCTGCGCGACTCGGGCCGCGCGCAGCTACGACGCGGTGACCGACGCCGCGGCGCTCGAGGCGTTCCGCCGGCTGGCCGAGCTGGAGGGGATCATCCCCGCGCTCGAGTCCTCGCACGCGGTCGCATGGGTCCTGGCCAACGCGCCCGCGACCCACGATCCGCTCGAGCTGATCTGCCTCTCCGGCCGCGGCGACAAGGACCTCGCCGAGGTGCTGGAGCTGATCGGATGAGCGTCGCGGCGGGGCACGACACGATCGCCGCCGCCTTCGCGACGTCGGGCAAGCGGGCGGCGCTGATGCCGTACCTGATGGGCGGCTTCCCGGACCTCGAGACGTCGCGCGCGATCGGCGAGGCGTGCGCCGAGGGGGGCGCGGATCTCGTCGAGCTCGGCGTCCCGTTCTCCGACCCGTTGGCCGACGGCCCGGTGATCCATGCCGCCGCGACCGCGGCGCTCGCGGCGGGCGCCGACCTGCACGGCGTGCTGGAGGTCGGCCGGGCGCTGACCGAGTCGGTTCCGGTCGTGCTCATGTGCTACGCGAACCTCGTGCTCGCGCGCGGACCCGAGCGCTTCGCCGACGAGCTCGCCGGGCGCGGCATCAGCGGCTTGATCGTGCCCGACCTGCCGCTCGAGGAGGCCGGCGAGATCCTCGCGGCCTGCGACGCGGCGGGCGTCGCGCTCGTCCCGCTCGTGGCGCCCACGACGCCGGACGAGCGGCTCGAGGCGATCGGCCGCGCCGCGCGCGGGTTCGTCTACGCGGTCGCGGTGACCGGCACGACGGGAGAGCGGGAGGGCCTGGCCGCGGCGCAGAAGGCGATCGTGGCCCGCGCGAAGGCGCGCACCGACGTGCCCGTGGCCGTCGGGTTCGGCATCAGCACGCCGGAGGCCGTCGCCCAGGCCGCCGAGGCGGGCGCGGACGGCGTGATCGTCGGCTCGCGCCTGGTCCGGGCCGCGGACGAGGCGCCGGAGCCCGCGTCCGCCGTGCGCGAGCTGGTGGGCGAGTTCGCCGCCGCGCTGAGGTAGCATCCGCGCGTTCATGGGCCTGCTGATCACCACCGTCGTCGCCGCCGCCACGTGGATCGTGCTGCTCTCGCTCGGCATCAAGCCGTTCGACGCGCTGCTCGTCGCGATCCTGATGATCTTCCTCGCCGCGACGGCGCGCCTGCTGTCCCCGTTCCTGCCGGGAAATCGCCGCGACGTGCGGCCCGGCGACCGCTACACCCCTCGCTAACGCGCAGCTAACAGGCGATACATTGCGTCCGATCCGACGCGATGACTAGAATCGCGCGCTCTGATCAAGGTCAACCCTTTGAGGAGGGGTTACTTGAAAATTCGTGACCTGGCAGCGTGGAGCTGCCTCACGGCCGTAATGGCCTTGGGCGTCGCCGCCTGCGGCGACGACAACGACGACGGCGGCGGCGGAGGTGGCGCCAGCAGCGACTCCGGCGGCGGCTCGCTGACCGTCTACTCGTCCTTGCCGCTGCAGGGTGCATCGCGCCCGCAGTCCGAGGACGTGATCAAGGGCGAGAAGCTCGCGCTCAAGCAGAAGGGCAACAAGTGCGGCGACTTCGCCATCAAGTACGAGTCGCTTGACGACGCCACGGCGGCGGCGGGCAAGTGGGAGCCCGGCGCGACGTCGGCCAACGCGCGCAAGGTCGCGCAGGACGACAGCGCCATCGCCTACCTCGGAGAGTTCAACTCCGGCGCGTCGGCGATCTCGATCCCGATCAACAACGAGGCGGGCATCCTGCAGGTCAGCCCGTCGAACACCGCTCTCGGCCTGACCAAGGGCGGCGCGGGCGCCGAGCCGGGCGAGCCGGACAAGTACTACCCGTCCGGCGAGCGCAACTACGGTCGCGTGGTGCCGATCGACACCATCCAGGGTGCCGCCCAGGCGCAGTACATGAAGGACGAGGGCGTCACCAGCGTGTACATCCTCGACGACGCCGAGGTGTACGGGAAGGGCGTCGCGAAGAACACGCAGTCCGCCGCGGAGGAGCTCGGGCTCAAGATCGCGGGCAATGACTCCTGGGACGGCAAGGCGTCGAACTACCGCGCGCTGGCCTCGAAGATCAAGGGCACGGGCGCGGACGCCGTCTTCACGGGCGGCATCATCGACAACAACGCGCCGCAGCTGTACAAGGATCTCAACGCGGCGATGCCGGATGCCAAGCTGTTCGGCCCCGACGGCGTCGCGACGGTGGACTTCACCAAGGAGATCCCGGCGAACGTCCAGAAGCAGACGTTCCTGACGGCCCCGACGCTGTCTCCGGACGAGCTCCCGCCCGCCGGCCAGCAGTTCTACAAGGACTACGAGGCCGAGTACGGCGAGCCGCAGGACGAGATCGACCCGTATGCCGTGTACGGCTACGAGGCGATGGCGGTCGTGTGCGACGCGATCGCGCAGGGCGGCGATGACAGAAAGGCCGTCATCGATGCGTTCTTCTCCACGAAGGGCCGTGAGAGCCCACTCGGGGTGTACGACATCGATGCGGACGGCGACACCACGCTGAGCGACTACGGCGGATACACCGCCGAAGGTGGGAAGCTGGCGTTCAACAAGGTGATCAAGGCCAACTAGGCCACCGTTGCGTGACGGCGGCGGGCCTCCGGGCCCGCCGCCCGAATGCAGCCATACAACTCCATGGAATCGGCATCCATCCCCGCACGACCCTCGCGCAAGCGCGGCGAGGTCGTACGCGAGTTCATCTCCAGGTTCGGCCTGATCGCGATCCTGCTCGTCCTCCCCGTCGCCTACGGGATCCAGGACCTGCAGGACGACGGCGACCTGTCGCGGCTCGCGACCAACATCAAGGACGGCCTGTCCAACGGCGCCATCTGGGCGCTCATCGCCGTCGGCTACACGCTCGTCTACGGCATCATCGAGCTGATCAACTTCGCCCACGGCGACCTGTTCATGATCGGCAGCTTCGTGTCGTACACGTTGATCGGGACGGTCGGCCTGACGGTCGCCACCGGCAACTTCGGCCTGCTGTTCGGCCTCCTGCTGATCCTGGTGATCGCGATGGTCGCGGTGCGGCACGCTCAACGTGATGATCGAGCGGGTCGGGTACCGACCATTGCGCAACGCGCCCAAGCTCGCGCCGCTGATCACGGCGGTCGGCTTCTCGTTCATCCTGCAGAACGTCGGCCTGCTCTGGCTCGGCGGCTCGCACCGCGGCGTGCCGGACCTGATCGAGTCCCAGAAGCACTTCTTCACCTTCCTCGGCGTCCCGGTCACGCACGGCGACATCCTCGCCCTCGTGGTGACCGTGCCGCTGTTCATCTTCCTCGTGAACTTCATCGCGCGCTCCCGCATGGGCCGCGCCATGCGCGCGACGGCGCAGGACCCGCAGGCGGCGCGCCTGATGGGCATCAACGTCGACACGACGATCTCGTTCACGTTCCTGCACCGGCGGCCTGATGGCCGGCGCGGCGGGGCTGATCTACGCGCTGTACCAGACCGACGTCTGGTTCTTCTCCGGCTTCACCGCCGGGCTGATCGCCTTCACGGCGGCGGTCATGGGCGGCATCGGCAACCTCAAGGGCGCCATCCTCGGCGGCCTGATCATCGGCTGCATCCAGCAGATCTCCGACAACCGCATCGGCACCGAGTGGACGCCGGTGATCGTGTTCGCGTACCTGGTGCTGATCCTCGTGTTCCGGCCGCAGGGCCTGCTCGGGGAAGAGACGAGGGAGGCCGGATGACCGCCATGGCCACACGTGCTCGCGGACTCAAGCCCCCCGAGCGGGTCGGGCCGGTCAAGAGCGGCACGATCCTCACGATCGTCGTGATCGCGATCGCGGTCGTGCTGCCGTTCTTCTACGACTCCGGCAGCGGGTTCATGAACGACGCCACGGTCGCCCTGGTCTACGTGGTGATGGCGCTCGGGCTGAACATCGTGGTCGGCTTCGCCGGCCTGCTGGACCTGGGCTACGTCGCGTTCTTCGCGATCGGCGCCTACACGATGGGCTGGCTGGCCTCGAGCTGGTTCAGCAAGGAGGACATCCACGTCGGCGTGTCCTCGATCCTGAACAACCAGCCGGGCATCCACCTCAACTGGCTGATCGTGCTGCCGATCGCGGCGCTGGCCGCCGCTTCGCTGGGCGCCCTGCTCGGGATTCCCGACCCTGCGGCTGCGCGGCGACTACATCGCGATCGTGACGCTGGCGTTCGGCGAGATCATCGGCCGCATCGCGGTCAACTCCGACGACGGCATCTTCGGCATCGGGCACTTCAACCTCACCAACGGCCGCGCCGGCATCACCCCCGTCGACAAGATCGACATCCCGCTGGTCGAGCGCTTCACGACGCTGAACCTCAGACCGTGGTACTGGACGGCGCTCGCGCTCGCGCTCGTCGTGCTGTTCATCAACTTCCGGCTGCGCGACTCGCGTATCGGCCGGGCGTGGATCGCGATCCGCGAGGACGAGGTGGCCGCGATCTCCATGGGCATCCCGACGGTGCGGGTGAAGCTGCTCGCCTACGCGCTGGGCGCGGCGATGGGCGGCATGGCCGGCACGTTCCTCGGCTCGTTCTACAACACGGTCAACGCCGACCAGTTCGAGTTCTCGTTCTCGATCTTCGTCCTGGCGATGATCATCCTCGGCGGCCTGGGATCGATCTGGGGGGTCGTGCTCGGCGCGATCGTCCTGTCGTTCATCAACACGAACCTGATCCCCGACGTGCTCAACAACGTGCCGGGCAAGCTGGGGCTGGACTTCGACCTGACCGAGCTCGGCTTCGGCATCTTCGGGTTCCTGCTCGTGATCATGATGGTGCTCCGACCACAGGGTCTGATACCCGAGAAACGCCACCAGGCGGAGTTCGCCGAGGTCCTGGAGGGCGACACGGACGTGGTCGTGGAGACGCGCGCATGAGCACACCCGAAGCCCAGGCGGAGCAGGACCGTCTCAACGCCGGCCCGGCGATTCTCGAGACGCAGTACCTGACGAAGATCTTCGGCGGCCTCACGGCCGTCGACGGGGTCTCGTTCCGGGTGCCCCAGCGTTCGATCGTCTCGATCATCGGCCCGAACGGCGCCGGCAAGACGACGTTCTTCAACATGCTGACGGGTCTGTACCGGCCGTCGCTGGGGAGCGTCATCTTCGACGGCAAGGACGTGACGACGAAGCGCCCCGACCAGATCACGGCGCTCGGGGTCGCCCGGACGTTCCAGAACATCCGGCTGTTCGGGACGATGTCGGCGGTCGAGAACGTGCTGGTCGGCCAGCACGCCCGCCTGCGGGCGACCGTCGCGGGCTCGATCCTGCGCACCCCGCGGGTCCGGCGCGAGGAGCGGGACGGGGCGCGAGAAGGCGCACGACGTGCTCAACTACGTCGGCGTCAGCGCGCGCCGGCACGACGACGCGGCCTCCTACCTGTCCTACGGCGACCAGCGCCGCGTGGAGATCGCGCGCGCGCTGGCCTCGGACCCGAAGCTGCTGCTGCTGGACGAGCCGACGGCCGGCATGAACCCGCAGGAGTCCGAGCAGCTGACGCAGTTCATGCGCAAGCTGCGCGACGACCGCAACCTGGCGATCCTCCTGATCGAGCACGACATGAAGGTGGTGATGGGCGTGTCCGAGCAGGTCACGGTGCTCGACCACGGCGAGAAGATCTCCGAGGGCGAGCCGCAGGCCGTCCGGCACGACCCGCGGGTCGTCGAGGCCTACCTCGGAAAGCAGGGCTGAGCGATGGCGCCGATGCTCGAGCTCACCGACGTCCGCACCGCGTACGGCTCGATCGAGGCGCTGAAGGGCATCTCGATCACCGTCGAGGAGGGCGAGGTCGTCACGCTGATCGGCTCCAACGGCGCCGGCAAGTCGACGACGCTGCGCTCGATCTCCGGCCTCACGCCGCCGCGCAAGGGGTCGATCAAGTTCCGCGGCGAGGAGATCTCCACGATGCCGGCGCAGGAGATCGTCCGGCTGGGCATCTCGCAGTCGCCGGAGGGCCGGCGCTGCTTCCAGCGCATGACCGTGCGCGAGAACCTGGAGCTCGGCGCCTACCTGCGCCGGGACGCGAACATCACGGCCGATCTCGATCGGGTGCTGGACCTGTTCCCGCGCCTGCGCGAGCGCGAGCGGCAGAAGGCGGGGACGATGTCCGGCGGCGAGCAGCAGATGCTCGCGATGGGCCGGGCGCTCATGGCCGACCCGGCGCTGCTGCTGCTCGACGAGCCGTCGATGGGGCTGGCGCCGATCCTCGTGGACCGCATCTACGAGACCGTGCGCGAGATCAACAAGCAGGGCACGACGATCCTGCTCGTGGAGCAGAACGCGAACTACGCGCTCGACGTGTCCAGCCGCGGCTACGTGCTGGAGACCGGGAAGGTCGTGCTGGCCGACGAGTCAGAGGCGCTCCGGGAGAACCCGGAGGTCCAGAACGCGTACCTGGGGACGTAGCGGATGATCGTATTCGGACTGCTCGGCTCCACGGCGCTCTGGCTGCTCTACTCGTGGCTCGCGTCCGCGATCGTCGCGACCTACCTGTCGGGCCGCAAGGGCTACGGCGAGCGCGTCGGGCTCGCGTGCGGGCTGCTGCTCAACGTCATCGGCGTGCTGATCTGGCTCGTCGTGCCGGCCAAGCAGGAGTCGCTGTGGAAGAAGGTCGGCCCGTGGGGCCGCGGGCGGCAGCAAGCGGCGGCGGGACGAGATCGCCGCGGAGAGCGGGACCGAGGCGGGCCCGCCGCCTGCCTAGCCGGGGCCCTCGGGGTCCCGGCAGGGCGCCGGGCACCGGGACCGTGACGAGCACGCTGCCGCCCTCGCCGGCGCGCGGCGTGACCTTGCACCAGTCCAGCGCGGACCGCTCGTAGTCGATCACCAGCCAGAACGGGTGGCCGAACACCGCGGTCCGGTTCTGGTTCCCCTCGCAGCTTCGACGTGTACGCGACGCAGTCGTAGCGACCGGCGCGGGTGGCGGGATCCTGCTCGGCCGCGCGCCGCCCGTCGGTCTCCGGGAAGACGGAGCACTCGGTGCCCTTGATGTCGCCGTCCAGCGTGCCCGCCGCCACGCGCGCCCGCGCGTCCTCGGTGATCTTCTGCTCGCCGAAGCGTCAGGAGCCGCGCGCGGTGCGCCAGCTCGTCCTCGCCCGCGGCCGCGGCCGGGCCGGCGGCGTGCACCGGCTTCGCGTCGCGCACCTGGCGCACCCGCTCGGCCTCGACGCGCTCCTTCTGGCGCTGGGCCGCGCGCTCGCGCTCGCCGGCCGCGTCGCTGCGCAGCGACGAGACCACCGGCACCGCGATCGCGGCCACGACCGCCACCACGACGCCCGCGATCGCCAGCGCGCGCCACGGGATGCGGCGCGGCGCGCGGGCGGTCAGGTCCGCGCCGCAGTCGGAGCACATGCGACCGCCGCCGCGCTGGACGCTGCCGCACGACGGGCAGCGCCGCTCGCGCGGCGCGAGCGCCGCGGCGACGTCGTCGCGCTGCGAGGAGCGCGCGTCCGCCCAGCGGATCGTGCTGCTGTGCTCATGTGCGACCAGCATATATGCTCTCGGCACACATGGACCACGATCTCAACGTCGTCGGCGCGATGGTCGTGGCGCTCGCCGACCGGATGCGGGATGCCACCGAGGAGACGGCGGGCATGAGCGGCCCGCTGCCCGCGGCGCTCGCCTCACTGCACGAGTGGGCGGGCGGGCGCACGGTGGACACGCTGGCCGGCGGGCTGCGCCTGAGCCACTCCCGCACCGTCCGGGTGATCGACCGGCTCGAGGCCGAGGGGCTGGCGACGCGCGAGCGCGATCCGGCGGACGGGCGCAACGTGCTCGTCCACCTGACGCCCGCCGGCGAGCGCGCCGGCGCGGCCGTGCTCGCGGCACGGGACGGCGGCGCTCGCGGCGTCGCTCGCTCCGCTCGCCGCGCGCGATCGGCGGGCGCTCGCCGCCTGGCCGAGCAGGTGCTCGGGCGAGGTCACGACCGGCCGCCGCTCGGCGCGCTCGATCTGCCGGCTCTGCGAGAGCCACGCCTGCGGCCACGACGAGGGCCGCTGCCCGGTCACGCGGGCCGCGGACGCCGCGGAGGCGGAGGCCGCCGCGGCACCCTGACCCGCTCAGTCGGCGGCGGGTTGGCTCCGTCGCCGTCGTCGTCCCAGACGAGCGGCTCGAGGTCATGAGCGAGCAGGCGGCGGGCGGGCGGCGGGTCGTCGTCCGGGCGTGCCGGGGATACGGGCTGGATGTCCTGTCCGGGCTGGTCTACGCGGATGTCGAAATGGCTCATGAGGTGCACGCTACCCGGACTTCGGAGGCCTGTGTGCCGGTTCCTGCCTGCATACAAGTACACAACCTAAAGAGGGACAGTCCGTTCGCGTTTGCCGCGCAACGTCTGCGTGAGGGCGCTGCGGAGCGCCTCGTCCAGCTCCGGATGGGCGTAGGGGAAGCCGAGCGCCAGCGCCCGCGCCGGGACCATGCGCCGGCCCTGCACGACGATGTCGGCCATCTCGCCGTAGAGCAGCCGGCAGGGCGAGCGCGGGGACGGGCGCGATCGCCGGGCGGTGCAGCGCGCGGCCGAGCGCCCGGCTGAACTCCTTGTTGGTCGGCGGATCGGGCGCGGTTCCGTTGACGGGGCCGGTCCACTCGGGCCGCGTCGAGCGCGGCGAGGTAGAGCGAGACGAGGTCGTCGACGTGGATCCATGGCATGTACTGGCGGCCGCCCGCGACCGGCCCGCCGATGCCCGAGCCGGAAGAACGGCAGCATCTTCGCCAGCGCGCCGCCGTCCTTGTCGAGCACGACGCCGGTGCGCACGCGCACGACGCGCACGCCGAGCTCCTCCGCCGCGGCCGCCTCGCGCTCCCACGCGACGCAGACCTGGGCGAGGAAGCTCGTCGCCCGGCGGGCTCTCCTCGGTCACGCGCTCGTCGCCGCGCGCGCCGTAGTAGTCGCTGCCGGACGCCGAGACGAGCGCCGCCGGCCGCGGCTCGGCCGCGCGGAGCCCGGCGACGAGGTTGCGCGTGCCGAGCTCGCGCGACGCGCGGATGCGCCGCTTGACGTCGTCGTTCCAGCGCTGGGCGATGTTCTCGCCGGCGAGGTGGATGACGCCGTCGCGGCCGTTGAGCGCCTCGACCGGCGCCGGCTCGGACTCCGGCTGCCAGGCGGCGGCCTCGACGCCCAGCGCCGCCGCCTGCCTCGCTCGGGGTTGCGCGAGAGCACGGTGACCTCGTCGCCGCGCTCGCGCAGCGCGCCGACGAGCCGCTGCCCGATCAGCCCCGTCGCCCCCGTGATCGTCACGCGCATCCGGGCATCCTCCCCAGCGGGCACCGCGCGCAGTCCTCGCGGGCGCGGCTCACGACCGGACGGCGCGGAACTCCGTCGTGTCGCCCTGGGCGTAGCCGAACTCGCCCGCGTCGGCCTCCGCCTGGCCGCTGGCGCGCGCCTCGCGCGCGACGGCGTCCGCGACCGCCGGGGCGACGTCGCGGTTGAAGGCGGACGGGATCACGTGGTCCTCGCGCAGGTCGTCGTCGCCGACGATCGCCGCGATGCCCTCGGCGGCGGCCATCTTCATCGCCTCGGTGATCTCGCGGGCGCGCACGTCGAGCGCGCCGCGGAAGATGCCGGGGAAGCACAGCACGTTGTTGATCTGGTTGGGGTAGTCCGAGCGGCCGGTCGCGATCACCCGCGCGTAGGGCGCCGCCTCCTCCGGCGTGACCTCGGGCGTCGGGTTGGCCATCGCGAACACCATCGCGTCGGGCGCCATCGCGCCGAGCGCCTCGGCGGGCATGACGCGCGCGCCCGAGAGGCCGACGAACAGGTCGACGCCCTCGATCACGTCGGCGGGGCCGCCCGCGCGGCCCTCGCGGTTCGTCTCGTCGGCCAGCCAGCGCTTCATCGGCGGGAGCGACTCGTAGTCCTCGCGGCCGCGGTGCAGCGCGCCGCGCGAGTCGCATCCGATCACGTCGCGCACGCCGGCGGCGAGCAGGATCTTCGCGACCGCGATGCCGGCCGCGCCGACGCCGACGATCAGCGGCGCGCACGTCCTGGATGTCGCCGGCCCGGTCAGCCTGCAGGCGTTCAGGAGCGCGGCGAGCGTGACGACCGCGGTGCCGTGCTGGTCGTCGTGGAAGACCGGGATCGGCAGCGTCGGCCTTCAGCCGGTCCTCGATCTCGAAGCAGCGCGGCGCGCTGATGTCCTCGAGGTTGATGCCGCCGAAGCCGGGGGCGAGCGCCTTGACGGTCGCGACGATCGCGTCGGTGTCCTTGGTGTCGAGGCAGATCGGGAACGCGTCGACGCCGGCGAACTCCTTGAAGAGCATCGCCTTGCCCTCCATCACCGGCATCGCGGCGGCCGGGCCGATGTCGCCGAGGCCGAGCACCGCGGTGCCGTCGCTCACGACGGCGACGGTGTTGCGCTTGATCGTGTACTGGAACGCCTTGTCGGGGTCGGCGGCGATCGCGGAGCAGACGCGCGCGACGCCCGGCGTGTAGGCCATGCTGAGGTCGTCCGCGGTCCGCAGGGGATGCTTGAGGCGGATCTCGAGCTTGCCGCCGACGTGCATGCCCGAGCGTGCGGTCGGACCAGTCGAGCACCTCGGCGCCGTCGACGCCGCGCACCGCCTCGACGATCCCGCGCTCGTGCGCCTCGTCGCCCGCGTCGACGGTGAGGTCGCGCAGCGTGTGGTCGCGGGTGAGCTCGACGAGCTCGATGTTCGCCGATCGTCCCGCCGGCCTCGCCGATCGCGGTCGCGACGCGGCCCAGCATCCCCGGGCGGTGGTCGATCCGGACCCGCAGCGTGAGCGAGAACTGGGCGGAGGTCGTGGGCGTCACCGCCGCCGGAGGCTACTACTGCGCGTGCGGGCTCCTCATCCGTACAGCGCGGGGCGGCGGTCCGCGAGCGCGTCGTTGCGCGGGCCCGAGCGCCTTGTCGCGCGACGCCGACATGTCGACGTCGGCCGTGAGCAGCGCCGGCGCCGCCTCGCGCCGGCGGCCCGGCCAGCAGCCAGCCGTCCGGCGCCGGCGATCGCCGAGCCCGCGACCCAGCTCGCGCCGCGCTCGTCCCCGCAGCGGTCGCAGACCGCGACCGCCATGCGGTTCGTCGAGGCGGCGACCATCGCGCGCAGCACCTCCATCGGCCGCTCGCCGTCCGGTCGCGGCATCGCGCGGCCAGTTGGTCGGCACGCAGAGCAGCTCGGCGCCGTCGAGCGCCGCGAGCCGCACCCACTCCGGGAACTCGAGGTCGTAGCAGACCATCACGCCGATCCGCCCGTGCGGCGTGTCGACCACGGCGGGCGGCTCGTCCCCGGGCGTGAACACGAGCGCCTCGCGGTCCCACAGGTGCACCTTGCGGTAGACGGCGCGCACGCCGGTGCGCGTCGACGCACCGCGCCGCTGTTGTAGAGCCGCCCGTCGCCGCCGTCCTCGGCGAAGCCGCCGACGACCACGAGGTCGTGCGCGGCCGCGCGCTCGGCCCAGCCCGTGAGCGTCGGGCCGCCGGGCGGCTCGGCGAGCGCCCGCGCCTCGTCGGCGTCGCGGAACACGTAGCCCGACGCCGCGAGCTCGGGCAGGACGACGATCCGCGCGCCGGCTGCGGCCGCCGCGTCGAGCGCGGCGAGCGCCCGCGCACGGTTGCCTTCGAGGTCGCCGATGACCGGCGCGAGCTGATGGACGGCGACGAGCATCAGCGGGACTGTAGTCTCGCGGCGTCATGGCACCCCGCTACGGCCCGCCGGATGCGAGCAGGGCGCCCCGCTACACGGGTGTGCGCACGTTCGCGCGGCTGCCGCACGTGACCGATCCGGACGGCGTCGACGCCGCGATCGTCGGCGTCCCGTTCGACACGGCGACGAGCCTCCGCCCGGGCGCGCGGTTCGGGCCGGAGGGGATCCGCGCCGCGTCGCTGCTGCTCCGTCCGTGGCACCCGCCGCTCGAGATCGACGTGTTCGCGACGCAGTCGCTCGTCGACTGGGGCGACCTCGCGGTCACGCCCGGCAACGCGGAGCGGACGGCCGTCCAGATCCACGAGGGGCTGCGGCCGCTCGTCGCCGCGGGCGTCACGCCGCTCGTGCTCGGCGGCGACCACTCGATCGTGCTGGGCGAGCTGCGCGCGCACGCCGAGCGCCACGGCCCGCTCGCGCTCGTGCTCCTCGACGCCCACGCCGACACGTGGGACCAGTACTACGGCGAGCGCTACTTCCACGGCACGCCGTTCCGGCGCGCGCTCGAGGAGGGGCTGATCGCGCCGGAGCGGTCGACGCTGGCCGGCATGCGCGGTCCGCTGTACGGCCCGTCCGATCTCGAGGAGCCGCGCGGCTGGGGCTTCGAGATCCTGCCCTGCGACGAGCTGCGCGCGACCGATCCGGCGGCGTACGGGCGCCGGGTGCGCGAGCGCGCCGGGGACGGCCCGCTCTACCTGTCGTTCGACATCGACGTCATCGACCCGGCGTTCGCGCCGGCCACGGGAACGCCGGAGGTCGCCGGCCTGCTCCCGCACGAGGCGCTCGCGTTCCTCCGCGCGCTCGCCGGCCTCTCGTTCGCCGGGTTCGACGTCGTCGAGGTCGCGCCCGTGTACGACGGTCCCGGCCAGCAGACCGCGCTGCTCGCGGCATCGATCGCCTACGAGCTGCTGGCGCTGCGGGCCGTCGCTGTGTGATCCGTCACGCAGTGGCGCGTCGCCCCGCGGGCTCGGCGTAGATTCCGCGCATGGCCGCCGCCCTGCCGCCCGGCCCGCGCCTCCCGCGCGCCGTGCAGACGGCCGCGTGGATCACGCGGCCCGGGCCGTTCATGCTGCGCGCCCAGCGGCAGTTCGGCGACGTGTTCACGATCCGGATCGGCGGCGAGCCGCCGTGGGTGATGCTCGCCCACCCCGACGCCGTGCGCGAGGTCTTCACCGGCGACCCGGCCGTGATGCACGCCGGCAAGGCGAACCTCGTGCTGCGGCCGCTCGTCGGGCACGCGTCGGTGCTGCTGCTCGACGGCCCGCAGCACATGCGCCAGCGCAAGCTGATGCTGCCGCCGTTCCACGGCTCCCGCATGGCCGGCTACCGCGACCTGGTCGCGGAGATCGCCCGCGAGCACATCGCGGCGTGGCCGCGCGGCGAGTCGCTCCCGCTCGCGCCGCGCATGCAGGCGATCACGCTCGACGTCGTGCTGCGGGTGATCTTCGGCGTCGACGCCGAGTCCGACGCGGCTGGACCGCTGCGCGACCGGCTGCGCGCGATGCTCGCGCGGGTCCTCGGCGGCAGCTCGATGCTCGCGATGGCGAGCGCGGGCCCGAAGCGCGTCGAGCGCAGCGGCGTCTACAACCGCTGGCTGCGGCCCGTCGACGCGCTGCTGCAGCGAGCAGATCGAGGAGCGCCGCGCGCGCGCCCGGCGACGACGTGCTCTCGCTCCTGCTCGCCGCGCGCTTCGAGGACGGCAGCCCGATGAGCGACCGGCGAGCTGCGCGACGAGCTGGTCACGCTCCTGGTCGCGGGCCACGAGACGACCGCGACCGCGCTGAGCTGGACGGTCGAGCGCCTGACGCGCATCGCCCGGCGGTTGGCGAGGCGCTGCGCGACGGGGGCGAGGAGTACGCCGAGGCGGCCGCGCAAGGAGGCGCTGCGGCTGCGCCCCGTGCTGCCGGTCGTGCTGCGCAACCTGCAGCAGCCGGCGACGATCGCCGGCATCGACCTCCCGGCCGGCACCGTCGTCGCGCCGTCGATCTACCTCGTCCACCGCCGCCCCGAGCTCTACCCCGACCCGGCCGCGTTCCGCCCGGAGCGGTTCCTCGGCCCGGAGCCCCAGGGCGGCACCTACACGTGGATCCCGTTCGGCGGCGGCGTGCGCCGCTGCCTCGGCGCGGCGTTCGCGCTGATGGAGCTGCGCGTCGTGCTCGCCGAGCTCGGCGCGGCCGTCGACGCCGCCCCGCCCGCCGCCGCCCGAGCGGACCGCCCGGCGCGCGATCACGCTCATCCCGGGCCGCGGCGCCGAGGTCGTCTAACTCCTCCGGCGTCTCGTCGAAGTCCTCGGCGATCGCGATCCGGCCCTTCAGCGACCCCGGGACGCGCGGCGTCGTGGGCGCCCGGTAGGCGACGAGCATCGCCACCGGCGTGGGGCCGCGGCGGATGACGATCTCCTCGCCGGTCTCCGCACGCGCCACGAGGCGGGAGAAGTGCGTCTTGGCTTCGTGGATCGAGACGGCGTCCATGTCGGCCAGCGTAACGGACTTAGTCCGCTTAGTCGAGTGCTGTCCGCGTTCGGTGCGAGCGCGATCCGGGTCCGCCGGGCGCGGCGCGGTGAGCTAGCGTTGGCGGCCGCATGGCCGCCACGAACGGAGACAACCGTCGCGAGCTGTTCCTGATCGACGGGAACTCGCTCGCCTACCGCGCGTTCTTCGCGCTGCCCGAGTCGATCGCCACCTCGGACGGCCGGCCGACGAACGCGATCTTCGGCTTCGCCTCGATGCTCGTGAAGATCCTGACCGACCACGGCGACGTGCCGACCGTCGTGGTGTGGGACGCCGGGATGTCCGGCCGCAAGGAGATCTCGCGCCGACTACAAGGCCCAGCGCTCGTCGCGGCCGGACCTGCTCAAGCAGCAGTGGCCGCACCTGCAGCCGCTCGTCGAGGCGTTCGGCTACCCCAACGTGTCGGTCGAGGGCTACGAGGCCGACGACGTGATCGCGGCGCTGGTCGAGCGCGCGCGCGAGCGACGGCATCCCCGTGATGGTCGTCACCGGCGACCGCGACGCCTACCAGCTCGTCGCCGACGGCGTGCGGATCATGACGACGTCGCGCGGCATCACCGACACCAAGGTCTACGACCGCCAGGGCGTGATCGAGCGCTACGGGATCCCGCCCGAGCTGGTGCCGGACTTCATCGGCCTCAAGGGCGACACGTCGGACAACATCCCGGGCGTTCCCGGGATCGGCGACAAGACCGCCGCGGAGCTGCTGCAGCGCTTCGGCTCGCTCGAGGAGGTGCTGGCCAACGTCGACCAGATCTCGGGCGCCAAGCGCAAGCAGAACCTGACCGAGTTCGCCGACGGACGCCCGCGTCTCCAAGCAGCTCGCGACGATGGTCCGCGACGTGCCGATCGAGCTCGACCTGCGGGCGGAGCTCACGCGCGAGCCCGACCGGACGAAGCTGCGCGCGATGTTCCGCGAGTTCGAGCTGCGCGACCCGCTGCGCCGGCTCGAGGAGGCGCTCGACGCCGCGGAGTCCGCGGCGATCCCGCGCCCGGAGGCGGAGACGGCCCGCAAGGTCGCCGTGCGCAAGGGCGGCGCGGCCGACATCTCCCGCCTGACCGGCGCCGAGCTGGCGCTGTCGGCCACCGCGCCCGAGGTGCCCGAGGGCGAGCTGCTGCCGCGCGCGACCGGATGGCGCTTCGGCGCGTACGCGGGCGGGCCGCACGCGATCGCCGGCGAGGTCGACGACCCCGCCGAGCTGGTCGCCGCCGCCGGCGACCGGCCGGTGATCGCACACGACGCCAAGTCGCTCGGCGAGGTCCCCGCCAACCTCGTCTTCGACACCGAGATCGCGGCCTACCTGCTCGACCCGGCCCGCCGCGGCTACCCGCTCGCGGAGCTGACCGAGGAGCGCGGCATGGCGGTCGAGGCGGACGATCCGGAGGCCGTCGACGCGGTCCTCATCCACGAGCTCGCCGGCCGCCAGCGCGAGCAGCTGCGCGATCGCGGGCTCGAGGACCTCATGCACGACATCGAGCTGCCGCTCGTGCACGTGCTGCGCGAGACCGAGAAGGCCGGCATCAAGCTCGACACGAAGCGGCTGGAGGAAGCCGGGCTGAAGATGCGCGCCGACGCCGCCGAGCTCGAGCGCGAGATCTGGGACCTGGCCGGCGAGGAGTTCATGATCGGCTCGCCGCAGCAGCTCGCCGAGGTGCTGTTCGGCAAGCTCGGCCTGTCGCGCAAGCGCCGCGGCAAGACCGGCTTCTCGACCGACGCGCGCGTGCTGCAGGCGATCCGCGACGAGCATCCCATCGTGGAGAAGATCGAGCGCTGGCGCGAGCTGACCAAGCTCGTGCAGACCTACCTCGAGCAGCTCCCCGCCGCGATCGGCGACGACGGCCGGCTGCACACGACGCTGCTGCAGACGAACACGACGACCGGCCGGCTCGCCTCGATCAACCCGAACCTGCAGAACATCCCGATCCGCTCGGAGATCGGGCGCGAGATCCGCGCCTGCTTCATCGCCGAGCCCGGCAACGTGCTGATCTCGATCGACTACTCGCAGGTCGAGCTGCGCGTGCTCGCCCACATCGCGGGCGACGAGGCGCTCAAGGACATCTTCCGCCGCGGCGAGGACGTCCACACCGAGACCGCCGCCGCCGTGTTCGACACGCCGCCCGACGAGCTCACGGTGGCGATGCGCTCGAAGGCGAAGATGGTCAACTACGGGATCGTCTACGGCCTCTCCGCCTACGGCCTCGCCGACCGGCTGCGGATCGAGCAGGACGAGGCGCAGGAGTTCATCGACCGCTACCTCGAGCGCTTCCCGGCCGTCGCCCAGTTCATGGCCGACGCGGTCACGCAGGCGGAGGAGCACGGCTACGTCTCGACGCTCTTCGGCCGCCGCCGCCAGATCCCGGAGATCCGGGCGCGCAACTGGCAGACGCGCAAGCTGGGCGAGCGCCTCGCGGTCAACTCGATCATCCAGGGGACCGCGGCCGACATCATCAAGGTCGCGATGGTGCGCTGCCACGACCGGCTGGCCGAGGCCGGCCTCGCGACGCGCATGATCCTGCAGATCCACGACGAGCTGCTCTTCGAGGGCCCGGAGGCCGAGGCGGCGCAGGCGGCGGAGATCGCGTCGGCCGAGATGGTCGGCGCCGCCGAGCTGGACCCGCCGCTCGTGGTGGAGCCGGGGATCGGCCCCAACTGGCTGGCCGCGAAGTGACGAGGACCGAGGCCGCGCCGGGTCCGGCCGCGGCCCGGCGGGACTCGCTCCTGCTGCTCGGCGCCCTGCTCCTCGCCGCCGTCGCGCTGCGCCCGCAGCTCGTCGGCGCCGGGCCGCTGATCCCGGACATCCAGGACGACCTCGACATCTCCCACGCCGTCGCCGGGCTCGTCGGCACGATCCCCGTGCTCTGCATGGGCGTGTTCGCGCCGCTCGCCGGCGTCGTCTCCGCGCGCTGGGGGCTGCGGGCCGCGATGGCCGGCTGCCTGCTCGCGATCGCCGCGTTCGGGGTCGGCCGTGCCGTGGCGCCGGGCGCGGCGGTGCTGCTCGGCCTCACGTTCCCGATCGGGATCGCGATGGCGGTGGCCGGCACGCTGCTGCCGGTGGCGGTCAAGCAGAGCTTCGCGCACCGCCCGGCGTTCGCGAGCGGGGTCGGCGTGACCGGGATCAACCTCGGCGCCGCGCTCTCCTCGGCGGCGGCCGTCCCGATCGCGTCGGCGGCGGGTGGATGGCGCGGCGCGCTCGCGGTGTTCTCGCTCGCCACGCTGGCGATCTGCGCGGGCTGGCTCGCGCTCAGCCGGGGAGCCTGGACCGAGCGTTCGGGCACGCGCCCTCCCGCGCTGCCGGTCCGGCGCCCGATCGTGTGGGCGATCGTGCTCGCGTTCGCGCTGCCGTCGGCCGTCTATTACGGGCTCGTCGCCTGGATCGCGGACGCCTACCAGGAGCGCGGGTGGAGCGACGAGGCGTCCGGCGCCGTGCTCGCGGTCATGGGCATCGCGTCGGTGCCGGCGGCGCTCGTCGTGCCGTGGCTCGCCGACCGCATGGGCTCCCGCCGGCTGTGGATGTGGTTCGCGGCCGGCTGCCTCTGCGTCGCGACGTTCGGCTTCGCGGCGATCCCCGGCGGCGCGTTCGCCTGGTCGGTGTTCGCCGGGGTGGCGCTCGGCACGGTGTTCCCGATCTGCCTGGCGATGTGCCTGGACGTCGCGCGGGAGCCGGCCGAGGCAGGCGCCGCGGCGGCGCTCATGTTCCTCGCCGGCTACCCGATCGCGGCGCTGGGTCCGCTCGGCGCGGGCGCGGTGCGCGACCACTCGGGATCGTTCGACGACAGCCTCTGGGCGCTGTTCGCCGTCGCCGTGCTCATGGCCGCGATCCTCGCTCCGCTCACGCCGGCGCGGCTGCGGCCGGAGCCCGCTCCCGACTAACGCCGTCCACGATGCGAAAGATGCGTGTTGAGTGGCGGAATTTCACCCGCTAGCGTCCGCGCGGTGACCGCTCCACGTCGCGACAGCGTCCAGTCCCTGGACCGCGCGTTCGACCTGCTCGAGGCGCTCGCCGCGGGCGGTGAGCTCGGCGTGACCGAGCTCGCCCACCGGACCGGCCTGGTCCCCAGCACCGTCCACCGGCTGCTGGCGACGCTCGCCAAGCGGGGCTACGTCGCGCAGAGCCCCGGCTCCGGCCGCTACCTGCTCGGCTACAAGATGTCGGAGATCGCCAGCGGGCTCGAGCAGCGGCTCGCCCGCCTGCGCGCCGCTGCGCGCCCGCATCTCGAGCGCGTCTCGCACGAGACGGGGGAGACCGTGAACCTCGTCGTCCTCGACGCCGACCGCGTCATCTACGTCGACCAGGTCGAGGGGACGCGCCGCGTGCGCATGTTCACCGCGGTCGGCACCGCCGCGCTCGCCCACACCACGGGCTCGGGCAAGGCGATCCTCGCGCACCGGCCGCCCGGCTCCGTCGCCGAGCTCTACGCCGGCCGTGAGCCGCTCGAGCGGCTCACGGCGAGCACGCTCGTCACCGTCGCGGCGCTCGAGGAGGACTGCGCGCGCATCCGCGCCCGCGGCTACGCGCTGGATTCGGAGGAGCACGAGGCCGGCGTCGGCTGCGTCGCGACGGCCGTCTTCGACCACGCGGGCGCGCCGGTCGCGGCGATCAGCGTCTCCGGCCCGACCGCGCGCATCCTGCACGGCGACCGCGAGGCGCTCGGAGCCCTGCTGGTCCGCCACGCCGGCGAGATCTCGGCGGCGCTCGGGCATCGCGCAGCGGCGTAGGAACTAGCCTTCGCGCAGCGGCGTAGGAACTAGCCTTCGCGCAGCAGCACGAGGGTCCCGCGCAGGTGCGCGTCGAGCAGCGCGAGCGTGCGCCCGACGTCGCCGTCCTCGAGCGCGGCGACGAGCCCGCGGTGCTCGTCGAGGATCTGGCCGAGCCGGCGCGGCTCGCGCCGCAGCGCCGTGACGCCCATGCGCTGCTGGCGGTCGCGCAGCGAGTCGTAGAGGTCGAGCACGATCTGGTTGCCGGCGGCCGCCACGACGACGGTGTGGAACTCGCGATCGGCGGCCACGAAGCCGTCGAGGTCCCCGGCGCCGGCGTGGCGCTCCTGGCGCGCGATCGCCTCGCGCATCGCGCCGGCGACGTCGGCCCGGCGCACGATCGCCTTCTCCATCGCGAACCGCTCGACCAGCGCCCGGGTCTCCATCACCGCCTCGACCTCCTGCGCCGAGACCGGCACGACGAGCGCGCCGCGCTTGGGATAGAGGCGCAGCAGACCCTCGCCCTCGAGCCGCAGGAACGCCTCTCGCACCGGGGTGCGGCTCATGCCCAGCGCGTCAGCGACCTCGCCCTCGGTCAGCAGGTCGCCGCCCGCGTAGGTCGCGTCGAGCACCCGCTGCTTGGTGAACGCGTACGCGCGGTCCTTCGCGCCGTCCGTCCGGGGCATGAGCACAACTTAGATGCAACGCTATTGACGCGCGCAACTTCGTGTGCCAGCATCGCCGCCGGCAGCGGAATGAGGGTTCCGCAAAGCGGAATTGGGAGAGGAAGCGATGGCGGGGAAGTCGTGGTTCTGGCTGTCGGCGGCGCTGTGCGCGCTGCTGTTGTCGTCGCTACTGGCGCCCGCCGGCGCTGCCGCACAGGACCCGGCGCGCTTCGACGTGCTCGTGTTCTCGAAGACCACCGGCTTCCGCCACGCCGACGCGATCGCGGCCGGAATCCCGGGCATCCAGCAGATGGGCGCCGCCGAGGGCTTCTCGGTGACCGCGACGGAGGACGCGGCCGTGTTCACCGATGCCGGCCTGCGCGACTACGAGGTCGTCGTCTTCCTCCAGACCGACGGCGAGGGCATTCTCAATCCCGCGCAGCGGACCGCGTTCGAGCGCTGGACCTCGCGCGGCGGCGGCAGCGTCGGCATCCACGCCGACGCCAACGCCGACCGCAACTGGGCCTGGAAGGCAGACCGGATGGGCGGTGCGCAGTTCAAGGACCACCCGTCCGGCGCGCTCCAGTTCCAGGATGCGACGGTCAAGATCGAGGACCCGGACAACCCTGCCACGCAGGGGATTCCCGCCGACTGGGTGCGCAACGACGAGTGGTACAACTTCACCGCCGAGCCGCGCGGCAAGGTGCACGTCCTCGCCACGCTCGACGAGAGCACGTACGACGAGCAGGACGGCAGCGCCGCGGCCGACGACCACCCGATCGCGTGGTGCACGAACTACGACGGCGGGCGCCACTTCTACACAGCGCTCGGCCACTTCGGCACGGCCTGGCAGGAGCCGTTCTACCGCGCCCACATCCTGGGCGGGATCGAGTGGGCCGCAGGCGAGGCGGAGGGCGACTGCGGCGCGCCGCGCGAGGGGCTGCCCACCGACGCGTCGTTCGACAAGGTCACGCTCGACGACTCCACCGAGAACCCGATGGAGATCGCCGTCGCGCCCGGCGGCAGCGTCTACACGGTCGAGCTGGCCGGGCGGATCAAGCGCTACAACCCCGCCAACGGCAGCGTCGCCGTCGTCGGCACGATCCCCGTGCACCGCGGGAACGAGAACGGGCTGCTCGGCATCACGCTCGACCCGGGCTTCGCGACGAACCGCTGGATCTACCTCTTCTACAGCGCGCCGGCGCCGGAGGAGCAGCACGTCTCGCGCTTCACGCTCGCGGCGGACGGCACCGTCGACATGGCGTCCGAGAAGGTGCTGCTCCGCATCCCGCACCAGCGCGTGATCTGCTGCCACTCATCGGGCTCGCTCGCGTTCGGGCCCGACGGCAACCTCTACGTCTCCACCGGCGACGACACCGAGCACTCGGCGTCGCAGGGCTTCGCGCCGCTCGACGACCGGCTCCACGACGAGGTCGTCTCCGACAACGTCGACGCCAAGCACGCGTTCGACTCCCGGCGCTCGTCGGGCAACACCAACGACCTCCGCGGCAAGATCCTGCGGATCACGCCGAAGGACGACGGGACCTACGCGATCCCCGCCGGCAACCTCTTCCCGCCGTTCTCCAGCGACCCGGCGAAGACGCGGCCGGAGATCTACACGATGGGCCACCGCAACCCGTTCCGGATCCACGTCGACCCGGAGACCGGGTGGCTCTACAACGGCGAGGTCGGCCCCGACGCCAACAACGACAACGCGGGGCGCGGGCCGCGCGGCTACGACGAGCTCAACCAGATCCGCTCCGCGGGCAACATGGGCTGGCCGTACTGCATCGCGAACAACAAGCCGTACGTCGACTGGACGTTCCCGAGCGGCCCGTCCGGCGCGCCGTTCGACTGCGCCGGCGGACCGGCGAACGACTCCGCCTGGAACACCGGCCTGAGCCAGACGCCGCCGGCCAAGCCGGCGATGCTCTACTGGCCGTACGGCGCCTCGCCCGACTTCCCGCAGATCCCGAACGGCAACGGCCGCACGGCGATCGCCGGCCCGACGTACCACTACGACGCGGCGAACCCGTCCGAGGTCAAGTTCCCGCGCTGGTACGACGACAAGGTCTTCTTCGCCGACTGGTCGCGCGACTGGGTGGCGACGCTCGAGCTCGACGCCGCGGGCAATCCGGCGCCGGACGGCATCACCGAGTTCATGCCGCTCGCCGACTTCCGGCACGTCCAGGACATGGCCTTCGGACCGGATGGCGCGCTCTACGTGCTCGAGTGGGGCCGCGACTTCAACTACGCCGGGGCCGGCATCAACCCCGACTCCGGCCTGTACCGGATCGAGTACGCGAAGGGCAACCGCACGCCGAAGGCCAAGGCGAGCGCCGACAAGGACTCGGGGCAGCCCGACCTCACCGTCCAGTTCTCCTCCGACGGCTCGACCGACCCGGACGGCGACGCGCTCACCTACCTGTGGGACTTCGGCGACGGCTCGCCGACGTCGACCGAGCCCGCCCCGGCGCACACCTACACCGAGCCCGGCAGCTACACGGCGCAGCTCACCGTGACCGACGAGGCGGGCAAGTCCGCGTCCTCGACCGTGGTCATCGTGGTCGGCAACACGCGCCCGAGCGTGCGGATCACGGCGCCCGCGCAGGGCGGCCTCTACGACTGGGGCGACGACATCGCGTTCGCGGTCGAGGTGAGCGACCCGGAGGACGGCCCGATCGACTGCGACAAGGTCGAGGTCTTCCCCGGCGTCTTCCACGACGAGGGCGGCAACGCGCACGTGCACCCGGGCGTGAGCCAGACCGGCTGCGAGGGGACGATCGAGGTCCCCGCGGAGTCCGGGCACGCGAAGAGCGCCAACATCGCGCTCGTCCTCACCGCGACCTACACCGACGCGGGCGCTCCCGGCTCCGAGCCGCTGACCGGCGCCGACACGCACCGGCTGAGCCCGAAGCAGATGCAGGTCGAGCACTTCACCGGCCAGAGCGGCGTGCAGGTCGCCGACGTCGCGTCGGCGGAGGGCGGCAGGAGCGTGGGGAGCGCCGACGCGGGCGACTGGGTCCACTTCGACCCGATCTCGCTCGGCGGGATCACCCAGGCGACGCTGCGCTACACGTCGACGAACGGCGGCGCGGTGGAGTTCCGGCTCGACGCGCCGGACGGCCCGGTCGTGGGCACGGCGGCGCTGCCGGGCACCGGCGGCGCGAACGCGTACGGCACGGTCACCGCGCCGATCGCCGACACGGCCGCCGGGCCGCACCGCCTCTACCTCGTGTTCGTCGCCCAGCCCGGCGGCGCGACGACGAACCTGTTCAACCTCGACGAGCTGACGTTCGGCGGCAAGGGCGTGTCGGAGGACGCGGCGCCCACGGCGTCGATCGTCCCGAGCGTCACGTCCGGCCCGACGCCGCTCGCTGTCGACTTCACCGGCAACGGCGAGGACCCCGAGGGCACGGCGGTCACGTACGCGTGGGACTTCGAATCCGACGGGACGGTGGACGCGACGACGAAGGACGCATCGCACACCTACGCCACGCCGGGCACGAAGACGGCGAAGCTGACCGTCCGCGACGCGGGCGGGAAGGCGCGCAGCGTGACCGTCGACATCCGCGCCTACACGCCGGTGGTGGCCTGCGCGGGCGACGACGACTTCCTCGGCACGTCGCTCGACACGGACCGCTGGTCGACCGTGGTGCGCCGCGACGACCAGTTCCTGTCGGTCTCGGGCGGCGCGCTCAACATCGACGCGCAGAAGCAGGACATCCACGGCAACGACCAGGGCCTGCCCAACATCGTGCTGCAGGACCTGCCGGCGGTCGGCCCGTGGACGGCGACCGCGCGCGTCACGTGGAACCCGTCCATCAACTACCAGAACGCCGGGCTGATGGTCTACCTCAACGACGGCGCGTTCATCAAGACCGGCCAGGTGTTCTCCAACGGGCGCAAGTTCGAGGCGTTCAAGGAGCAGAACAACTCGCCGGTGGGGCTGGGTGCCACGGGAACCCTCGCCGCGGCGTTCCCGACGACGTGGTACATCCGGCTCGTCTCGTCCGACGGGCAGGCCGTGCAGGCGCAGTACTCGCCCGACAACGCGACGTGGACCAACATCGGCAATGCGACGAACATGAACGGCCTCGCCGGGGCGAAGGTCGGCATGTACGCCACCGCGTCGACCGCCGCGGCGGCGACGACCAACGTGGCGTCGTTCGACTGGTTCAAGCTGACGACGCCGGTCACGCCGAGCGACGAGTTCACGGGCTCGGGCCTCGACACGTGCCGCTGGAGCTCGATCGTGCGCCACGACCCGGCCGGCTACTCGGTCGGCGACGGCAAGCTCACGCTGCCGGCAGCCCACGGCGACTTCTTCGCCAACGGCGCGAACACCAACCCGAACGTGATCCTCCAGCCGGCGCCGTCGGGTCCCTGGACGATGACGACGCGGATGACGTTCAACCCGAACGAGAACTTCGAGCAGGCGGGCCTGCTCGTCTACGGGGACGACGCCAACTACGTCAAGGCCGACCTCGTGCACGCGGGCGGCCGCGCCGTCGAGTTCCTGCGTGAGGTCGCCGACGTGGCGAGCGGCTTCGACGGGACGGTCGCGCTGCCGGGCGACTTCCCGACCACGGTGGAGCTGCGCGTGGTCTCGGACGGGACGATGCTGACCGCGTCCTACCGGCCGGTCGGCGGCGAGTGGGCGCCGTTCGGCGAGCCCGCGCCGCTGTCGGGCGTGCCGAACCCCAAGGTCGGCGTCTACGCGAACGACTCGAACGCGAACGTGGCGTCGCGCGACGACGCGGTCTTCGAGTTCTTCCGGCTGACGCCCGGGCTCCCGGACTCGACGCCGCCGGCGACGACGCACACGCTCGCTCCGCCCGCGCCCGACGGGCAGGCCGGCTGGTACGTGTCGCCCGTCGCGGTGACGCTCGGCGCGGAGGCGGGCGCGACGACCGAGTACAAGGTCGGTGACGGCGCGTACGCGCCGTACGGCGCGCCGTTCACGCTCAGCCAGGACGGCATGCACGTCGTGAGCTACCGGTCCACCGACGCCGCGGGGAACGTCGAGGCGGCGAAGTCGGTGACGGTGAACGTCGACCGGACCGCGCCGAGCAGCGCGGCCACGATGAGCGGCGACGGGCCGGTGACGATCACGCTGGCAGGGGCTGACCCGGCCGGCGGATCGGGGCTCGGCGGGCTCGAGTACCGGCTCGACGGCGGCGCATGGACGGCGTACGCCGGCGCGGTGACCGTCAGCGCGGCCGGTGACCACACGCTCGAGCACCGGGCGACCGACGTGGCCGGCAACGTGGGCGCCGTCGGCAGCGAGGCGTTCTCGATCGACGGCGGGGGAGAGCCCGGCGCGCCCACCGTGCAGGCGTTCGCGGATCCGCCCGGCGGCCCCGCGCCGCTCGCGGTGACGTTCAGCGCGGACGGGCTCGATCCCGACGGCGGCGCGCTCTCGTACCGCTGGGAGTTCGCCGACGGCGAGGCGTTCGGGCAGACGGTCAGCCGCACGCTGACCGCGCCCGGGCCGCACACCGCGACGGTCACGGTCACCGACGACGAGGGCGACACGGCCTCCGACGAGGTCACGGTGACCGTGACCGAGCCGGGCAACGCGCCGCCGGCGATCGTCGAGGCGTCCGCGGACCGGACGTCCGGTCCGGCGCCGCTCGAGGTCTGGTTCCAGGCCGTGGCGCGCGACCCGGACGGCGACCCGCTGACGTACCGGTGGGAGTTCGGCGACGGGCCGGGCTCGGCGCTGGGCGCCGAGGCGGAGCACACGTACCGCACACCAGGGTCGTTCACAGCTCGGGTGACGGTGAGCGATCCGGCCGGAGCCTCCGTGTCCCAGACGATCCAGATCACGGTCGCGGATCCGCCGGGCAACCGCCCGCCGCGCGTCGACGCCGCGGCGTTGCCGGGGTCCGGCCGCGTGCCGCTGGACGTGCTGCTGACCGCGGATGGGAGCGATCCCGACGGCGACGCGCTGACCTTCGCGTGGGACTTCGGCGACGGCTCCGAGCCCGCGAAGGGCCGGCGGGCGCGGCACACCTACACGCGCAGCGGGACGTTCACCGCGCGCGTGACGGTCACCGACGCGGCCGGGGCGACCGCGTCCGACACGGTGCCGATCGTCGTCGGCGATCCCCCGGCCAACCAGGCGCCGACGGTCCTGGTGGCCGCCGACCCGGCCGGCGGGACCGCGCCGCTCGCCGTCCGCCTCACGGCCGCGGGCTCCGATCCCGACGGCGACGCGTTGTCGTACACGTGGAGCTTCGGCGACGGCGGCCAGGCCGGGGGGTCGCAGGTGACGCACACGTTCGCGGCGGCGGGGTCGTACACCGTGACGGTCACGGTGCGCGACGCCGGCGGCGCGACCGGCAGCGCGACGCTGCCGGTCGTGGTGACGGCGCCGCTGCGCCGCGCCGGCGGGCCGCCGGCGGAAGCGGCGCCGAAGGCGGCGGCGATCGTGTCGATCGGGAGCGCGACGCCGGCGTCGTTCGCACGGCGCGGTCTGAAGGCCGCCGTGCGGTGCGGGTCGGCGGGGACGGTGCGGGCCAGCGTGTGGGTCTCGCGGACGGCGGCGCAGCGCCTGGGCCTGCGGAGCCGGCGCCTGGCGTCGCGCTCGCTCGAGTGCTCGCCGGATCGTACGGTGACGGTCCGCGTGCGGGCGTCCCGGGCGGCGCGCGAGCGGCTCGCTGCGCGGCGCGCATCGCTCCGCGTCTCCCTGCGGCTCACGCGGGACGGCGCGGCGGCGGTGGAGCGCACGGTCCGGCTCCGGGCGAGGCGCTGAGGTCGCGGCGAGCCTGGCGCCGGTCGCGACCGCGACCGCGCCTGCGTGGAGCGTTCGTTTGCGGACATGCCGCCCGAGACGGCCGCGCGGCGGGCCGGTGCGCTACGCCGCTCCGTCACACGCACGGCCCCCCGGATTGGACGGCGCCGCCGAGAGCCGCGCACTACCGTCCGTCCATGGCCATCGCCGACGAAACGCCCACCACCATGACCACCTCCTTCTGGCATCCGTTCGCCGACATGGGCGCCGTCTCGCAGTCCGAGCTCGTGATCGAGCGGGGCGAGGGCGTCTACGTGTTCGACACGGACGGCCGGCGCTACCTCGACGGCACCGCGAGCCTCTGGTACGCCAACCTCGGCCACGGCCGCTCGGACATCACCCGCGCGGTCGCGGCGCAGATGGACCGCCTCGCCGCGTACTCGACGTTCGGCGACTTCTCCAACCCGCCCGCCAACGAGCTGGCCGCCCGGCTCGCGGCGCACGCGCCGATGGACGACGCGAAGGTGTTCCTCGCGCTCGGGCGGCGGCGACGCGATCGACACCGCCGCCAAGATCGCCCGCCGCCACTGGATCCTGCAGGGACAGCCGGAGCGCGTGCACATCATCAGCCGCACCAACGGCTACCACGGCACGCACGCGTTCGGGACCTCGATCGGCGGGATCGAGGCGAACACGGCGAACTGGGGCCCGCTGGTCCCGCACACGTCGGCCGTGTCGTACGACTCGCTGCCCGCGCTCGAGCAGGAGATCCTGCGCGTCGGGCCCGAGCGCGTCGCCGCGTTCTTCTGCGAGCCGGTGGTCGGCGCCGGCGGCGTGTTCCCGCCGCCCGAGGGCTACATCGAGGGCGTCGCGGACCTGTGCGCCGAGCACGGCATCCTGCTCGTCATCGACTCGGTGATCTGCGCGTTCGGGCGGCTCGGGACGTGGTTCGGGGTCGAGCGCTGGCCCGAGGTGCAGCCGGACATGATCACGTTCGCCAAGGGCGTCACGAGCGGCTACCTGCCGCTCGGCGGCGTGATCGTCGACGGGGCGATCGCCGCGCCGTTCTTCGATCACGCCGGCGGGCCGATGCTGCGCCACGGCGCCACCTACGCCGGCCACCCGACGTGCGCGGCCGCGGCGCTCGCCGTGCTCGACGCCTACGAGGCGGAGGACCTGATCCCGCGCGGGCAGGAGCTCGAGGAGCCGCTGCTCCGGGCGCTCGCGCCGCTCGCCGCCCACCACGCCGTCGGCGAGGTGCGCGGCGGCGTCGGCCTGCTCGGCGCGGTCGCGCTCTCCGAGGACGCGCTGGGCTCCGACCCGGGCGCCGTCGGCAAGGTCGCCGCGGGCGCCCGCGAGGCCGGCGTGCTCGTCCGGCCGCTCCTGCGCGGCGTCGCGGTCTCGCCGCCGCTGATCGTCGACGAGTCGCACCTCACCGATCTCGCCGACGGGATCCGCGCCGGCCTCGATCGCCTCTAGGCCGGCAGCGCGGGAAACCGCGCGCGACGCTTCGGTCCCGACCGAACCGTCCTCGTGGCAGGCTGTACGGCATGGACCGTGACCTCTCCGCCGTCGCCGCGCTGATCGCCGATCCCTCACGGGCCGCGATGCTCGACGGGCTGACCGCGGGCCTCCCGCTGACCGCCGGCGAGCTCGCGCGGCTGGCGGGCGTCGCGCCGTCCACGGCGAGCGAGCACCTCGAGCGGCTCGAACGCGGCGCCCTGGTCGTCAGCGAGCGGCACGGGCGCTCGCGCCACGTCCGGCTCGCCGGCGCGCACGTCGCGCGGGCGCTCGAGGCGCTCTCGGCGATCGCGCCGCCCAAGCGGGCGACCGGCCTGCGCTCCTGGCAGCACGGCGAGGCGCTGCGCGCCGCCCGCTCCTGCTACGACCACCTCGCCGGCGTCGCGGGCGTCGCGCTGGCGGACGCGCTGCTCGAGCGCCGCGTGCTCGAGCCCGGCGACGGCGGCTTCTCGATCACGCCGGCCGGGGAGGAGGAGCTCGCCGGCTTCGGGCTCGACCTCTCCGCGATCCGCGGCGCCCGCCGCGCCACCGCGCGCGCCTGCCTGGACTGGTCCGAGCGGCGCCCGCACGTCGCCGGCGCGCTCGGCGCGGCGCTCATGGACGAGCTGCTCGACCGCCGCTGGCTGCGCCGCCGGACCGACGGCCGGGCCCTCACGGTGACGCCTGCGGGCGCCGCCGGGCTGGCCTCCACGTTCGGCATGACGCTTGCTACGATCGGCACGAACTCTGCCCGACGCTGAGGAGGTGGCCTCATGTCGCGCATGCGCGAGACGATGCGCGAGACCTTCTGGATCCTGGCCCTCGCCCTGATCGCCTTGTTCGCGTTCTTCGCCGCGCTGGGGGCGTTCTCGCCGCTGGACGTGCTCTGGGCCACGATCCTCGTGGGCGTGCTGTGCGTCCTGTGGGTCGTCCACGCGGTGCTCGAGGATCGCCGCCGCGACCGGCGCGATCCGTCGGTGATGCGCGCCCGCGAGCGCCGCGGCTTCTAGACCCGGCCGGCGGGCGGGATGGACGCTCGCCGAGCACGTACGCTTCGCGACCGTGCTCGATCCGGAGATCCAGCCGATCGTCGACATGATGGAGGCCGCGCCGGGCCCCCCGGCGCACATGGTCCCCATCGACCAGGCGCGCGCGGGCCACGACCGCGAGAGCGCGATCATGGGCGGACCGGGGGAGGAGGTCGCCGAGGTGCGCGACATCACCGTCCCCGGTCCCGGCGGCGGCATACCGGTGCGCGTCTACCGTCCGGCCGGCGAGGGACCGCTGCCGCTCGTCGCGTACGCGCACGGCGGCGGCTGGGTGCTCGGGACGCTCGACGGGTTCGACCCCGTCTGCCGGGCCCTGGCCAACGCGTCGGGCGCGGTCATCGCGAGCATCGGCTACCGGCTGGCGCCGGAGCACCCGTTCCCGGCCGCGCTCGACGACGTCGCGCGCCGCCGTGCGCTGGCTGGCCGCGAACGCGCGCGAGCTCGACGGCGATCCGGACCGCGTGGCGATCGCCGGCGACTCGGCCGGCGGCAACCTGGCGACGGTGACGGCGCGCCGGCTGCGCGACGAGGGCGACGCTTCGCTGCGGTTCCAGGCGCTCGTCTACCCGGTCTGCGACAGCGCGCTCAACACGCCGTCCTACCGCGCGGCGAGCGACGGGTTCGGGCTGACCGCCCTGGGCATGAAGCGCTACTGGGACCTCTACCTCGACGGCGCCGACGGACGCCGGCCCGACGCCTCGCCGCTGCAGGCGGAGGACCTCTCGGGGCTCCCGCCGGCGTTCGTCCTGACCGTGCGCGACGACGTGCTGCGCGACGAGGGCGAGGCCTACGCGCATGCGCTCGAGGCCGCCGGCGTGCCGGTCACGCTGCGGCGATACGACGGGGCGGTCCACGGCTTCTTCCGCTGGATGGCGAAGTCGCGGCTCTCGCGCCGGGCGGTCGCGGAGGTCGGCGCGGCGCTGCGGGAGGGGCTCGCGTGAGCGCGCGCGCGGTCGCCGCGCCCACGCAGGCGGACCTCGACGAGGCCGCCGCGCTCGTCGCCGCCCGGCTCGTCCCGACGCCGCTCGTCCCCGCGCCGGCGCTGGGCGACGGCGTGCACCTCAAGCTCGAGACGTTCCAGCCCACCGGCTCGTTCAAGGTGCGCGGCGCGCTCGCCGCGCTCGCCCGGGTCGGGCGCGACGGCCCGGTCGTGACCGCCTCCGCCGGCAACGCGGGGCTCGGCGTCGCGTGGGCGGCGTCGGTGCTCGGCGTGCACGCGACCGTGGTCGTGGCCGAGACGGCGTCGCCCGCCAAGGTCGCCGCGCTGCGGGCGCTGCCGGTGGAGCTCGTCCAGCACGGCGCGGACTACGACGAGGCGGAGGCGTACGCGCTCTCGCTCGAGGGCGCGACGTACGTGTCGTCCTACAACGACACCGGCGTGATCGCCGGCCAGTCGACGATCGGTCGCGAGCTCGACGCGCAGATCCCGGGCCCGCTGACCGTCGCCGCGCCCCTCGGCGGCGGCAGCCTCGCGTCCGGGCTCGGCCTGTGGGCGGCCGCCCGCGCGGGCGCGCGCGTGGTCGGGGTGGAGGCGGAGCGCTCGCCCGCCATGAGCACGGCGCTGGCGGCCGGGCGCATCACGCCGTTCGAGGTGGGGGACACGCTCGCCGACGGGCTCGCCGGCAACCTGGAGCCCGGCTCGGTCACGTTCGATCTGGTGCGCGACCACGTGGCCGTCGTGGCGCAGGCGTCCGAGGCGGAGATCGAGGACGCGATCCGCTTCCTCGCGCGCGCACACGGGATCGTGGCCGAGGGCGCGGGGGCGACGGCCGTCGCCGGCGTGATGACCGGACGCGTGCCGCAGGGCGACGCGCCGCTCGTGGTGGTCGTGAGCGGCCGCAACATCGCGCTGCCGCGGCTGGCGGCCGTCCTGGCCGCGGCGTAGGCTGCGCGGATGCCCTGCCTGATCGCGCTGTTCGCCCTCATCGGCCCGCGCATCGCGCTCGTCTTCACCGCGATCTTCTCGGACATGATCAGCCGCGCGATCGACAGCTGGGTCGTCGCGTTGCTCGGCTTCCTGTTCCTGCCGTGGACGACGCTCGCGTACGTGGTGTTCTACGACGTGGGCAGCGGTCGCGAGGTGCGCGGGTTCGAGTGGTTCCTGGTCGGGCTCGCGTTCGTGATCGACATCGGCTCGTACGTCGGGGGGCGCTGGTCGCGCACGTAGCGCGGTCGCTCGCGTACGGCGGGCATCGAGGGAGGGTTCGAGTGCCGCGGCGCTCACGCGGGGCGCCTTGACCACCCATACGGTGGCTAAAGCGCCCCAGGTGCAATGCGGGGCGACTTGAGGGCAAATGAACACCCCTAACTCGCCCCGGATGAGCGCCGCGGCGACCCGCGCCCCTCCCTCGATGCCCGCCGTACGCGAGCGTCGCAGCCCTACGCGGCGACGGCCGAAGCGGACCGCGCCGGCACAGGCGGCGCCGGCAGCGCAAAGGAAGGCGGCGCGATCGACAGGTAGTGCCCGAACGCCCAATGCGACACCGCGCCGCGCCCGAACGCCCGCGTGAGACCGTTCAACACCCGCGGCCGCAGCTTCGGGCACGAGGTGCTGGACCTGGAGCATGGCCTCGTACTTCCACCGATGCGCAGCCGAGAACGCCCCATAGCGCGCGAGCGCGCCCTCGCGCGTGCGGGCGCCCTCCAGCACGCTCCGCAGCTCGCGCCCGAGCGCGATCCCGAAGTAGAACGCCGTCCGGATGCCCTCGGCGGTCACCGGCAGGCAATGGCCCGCGGAGTCGCCCGCGAAGAACACGCCGTCCTCGACGGCCGGACGCAGCCGGTGCGGGATCCAGTTGCCCTGGTAGCCGTCCGGCGGCAGCCCGAGATCGCCGGCGAGCGCCACGGTCGGCTCCCTGACGCGGTCGTGCGGGTCGAACGAGCCGACGCCCACCCGCAGCTCGCCGGCCGCCGGGAACGACCAGCCGTAGCCCGCGCGGATCACGCGCTTGTCGATCCACACCTCGAGGTCCTCGCCGGTGCCGCCGGGGTGGACCTCCAGCCCGCGCGAGAGGCGCGCGTTCGGCGGCTGGACCAGCGTCCCGCCCAGCACCCGCTTCCAGCCGAGCGCGTCGACGATCAGGGGGGCCGAGACGTCGCCGCGGTCGGTGTGCACCACGTTCCCCGTCCGCGCCGTCGACCTTCGCGGTCTCGAACTCGGTTCCTTCGCCGCGCTGCTCCCACAGCAGGCCGCAGAGCGCGCGGTAGTCGAACGTCGAGAACGTCCAGCCGAGCGGCCAGCGCGCGGTCGCGCGCGGGGTGTGGACGAGCAGGGAGCCGAACGTCTGCCGGATCGACCGCTCGAGGCCCAGGTTGCGCAGCCACTCGGTCGGCGCCGCGCACGCGGAGGTCTGGCGCTCCCCGATCTCGTAGCGGTCGAGGACCAGTACGCGCGCGCCGGTGCGCGCGCAGCTCGCGCGCGATCGTCAGCCCGGCGAACGAGGCGCCGCAGATCAGGACGTCGAACTCGCCGGCGAGAGGTGTGCGCTCGGCGCCGCGCTTGGTGGCTCGGATGGGCATCGGAAGGCCGGGATCATAGGAAACGCGGCTCGGATCGCTCGTGCCGGAAGCCGCTAGAGTTATCCGCTGCCTATGGAAGCCACTATGACCCCGCCCACCACTACCACCGACGCTCGCGTCGTCGAGGGCTCCGACGGGATGCTCCTCGAGATCGACGGCCGGATCGTTCCGAATTACGACGCGACGATCGTCCCCTTCGAGGAGGGTGACGTCGTCACCGGTGCGGTGGTGCGCATCGACAAGGACGAGGTCCTCGTCGACATCGGTTACAAGAGCGAGGGGGTCATCCCCTCCAACGAGCTCTCGATCCGCAAGTCGGTCAACCCGAACGAAGAGGTCGAGATCGGTGAGGAGGTCGACGCCCTCGTCCTCACCAAGGAGGACCAGGACGGCCGCCTGATCCTCTCCAAGAAGCGTGCCCGCTTCGAGCGCGCCTGGCGGCGCATCGAGGCGGCGGCCGAGTCCGGCGAGCCCGTGCACGGCTCGGTCATCGAGGTCGTCAAGGGCGGCCTGATCGTCGACCTCGGGGTGCGCGGCTTCCTGCCCGCCTCGCTCGTCGACATCCGCCGCGTGCCGAACCTCGACGAGTACCTCGGCCAGACGATCGAGTCGAAGGTCATCGAGCTCAACCGCCCGCGCAACAACGTGGTGCTCAGCCGCCGCGCGGTGCTGGAGGAGGAGCGCAAGGAGCAGCGCCAGGCGATCCTGGAGCGGCTGCAGCCCGGCCTCATCATCGAGGGCCAGATCTCGAACATCGTCGAGTTCGGCGCGTTCGTCGACCTCGACGGCATCGACGGCCTGATCCACATCTCCGAGCTCTCGTGGTCGCACGTCAACCACCCGAGCGAGATCCTCAACATCGGCGACACCGTGCAGGTCAAGGTGCTCGACATCGACCGCGACCGCCAGCGCATCTCCCTGGGGCTCAAGCAGACCCAGGAGGACCCGTGGCAGCGCGTGGTCGACACCTACTCGGTCGGCGACGAGCTGGAGGGCAAGGTCACCAAGGTGGTCGCCTTCGGCGCGTTCGTCGAGATCCTGGAGGGCGTCGAGGGCCTCGTGCACATCTCCGAGCTGGCGCAGCAGCACGTGGAGAACCCGCGTGAGATCGTCCAGCCCGGCGACGACGTGAAGGTCAAGATCCTCGAGATCGACTCCGAGCGCCGCCGCCTGTCGCTCTCGATCAAGCGCGTCGAGGACCAGATCCTCCCGCGCCGCGAGCTGCCGCCGGTCGCCGAGGGCGAGGACACCGGGGCGGGCGACCTCGAGAACATGCCCGAGCTGGGCCTGTCCGAGGACGTCTTCGCCGGGCAGCCCGAGTCCGCCGTCGAGGCGCCCGAGGCCGAGGTGGCCGCGGAGCCCGACGCCGAGGCGCGGCCGCGGAGCCCGAGGCCGAGGTGGCCGCGGAGCCCGAGGCCGAGGCTGGCCGCCGAGCCCGAGGCCGAGGCCGGCCGCCGAGCCCGAGGCCGAAGCTCCGGCCGCTGAGCCCGAGGCCGAGGCCCCGGCCGCGGAGCCCGAGGCCGACGAGGAGCAGGCGTAGCGCCACCGCCGTTCGTCGCCCTCACGGGCGGGATCGGGGCCGGCAAGTCCGAGGCGCTGGCGGCGCTCGCCCGGTTGGGTGCCGCCACGTTGTCGACCGACGCGGTCGTCCACGAGCTGTACGCCGTCGCCGGAGGTGCGCGACGCCGTCGTCGCGCGCTGGGGAGCCGACGTGGCCCCCGGCGGCGTGGTGGATCGCGCCGCCGTCGCGCGGCACGCGTTCGCTTCACCGGACGAGCGCGCGTGGCTGGAAGGCCTGCTGTGGCCGCTCGTCGGCGAGCGCGTGGCCGCCTGGCGCGCCGCCGAGGAAGCCCGCGAGCCGCCGCCGCCCGCGCTCGTGGTGGAGACGCCGCTGCTGTTCGAGGCCGGACTGGACGGCCTCTACGACGCTACGCTGGTCATCGTCGCCGACGAGTCCGTGCGGGCAGCGCGTGCGGCGGCCCGCGGGCATGCGGCGGTCGACGAGCGGACTGCACGCCAGCTCTCGCAGGAGGAGAAGGCGGCCCGCGCCGATCACGTCGTCCGCAACGACCGCGATCTTGCTGCGTTGGAGCAGGAACTGGCCGCGGTACTTGAGAAGCTGTCCACCAGAGCATGAGCACGCGCACCGCCACCCATCGCCCGCGCAGCGCCGCCGCTCCGCGCCGCGCCGCCCGGCGTCGCCGCAACGTCGTGCGCCGGCGGCTGGCGTTCCTGCTCGCCGTGGCCGGCGCCGGCCTCGTCGTGGCGCTCGCGATCGCGCCCTGGGCCGACCAGGCGGTGCAGGAGGTCACGCTCCCGCTCCGCCACGACGACATCATCCGCCAGCAGGCCGGCGGACAAGGGCCTCGATCCCGCGCTGATCGCCGGCGTGATCTTCGCCGAGTCGCACTTCCGCGACCAGACCTCCGCGGTCGGCGCGAAGGGGCTGATGCAGCTGATGCCGGAGACGGCGGACTACATCGCGCAGAAGTCCGGCGGCACCGCGTTCGAGCAGGGCGATCTCGCGACGCCGCAGGTCAACATCGCCTACGGCTCGTGGTACCTGCGCCACCTGCTCGACAAGTACGACGGCCGCGAGGTGCTCGCGCTGGCCGCCTACAACGCGGGACAGGGCAACGTCGACGCGTGGGTCGCCGAGGCCGGCGCCCGCGGCGAGCGGTTCCGCGCCGCCGACCACATCCCGTTCCCGGAGACGCGCGACTACGTCAGCAAGGTCCTCGCCGCGCGCGAGGACTACCGCCGCGAGTACGCGCGCGAGCTCGGGCTGTGACGCCCGGGCCGCTCGCCGGCCGCGGCGCGCTGGTCACCGGCGTGAGCCGCCGGGTGGGGATCGGCTACGCGGTCGCGGCGCGGCTGCGCGACCTCGGCGCCGACGTGTTCGTCCACGGCTTCGTGCCCCACGACGCCGGGCAACCGTGGGGGGCCGATCCCCTTGGCGTCCCGGCGCTCGCGTCGGAGCTGGGCGCCGGGTACGTGGAGAGCGACTTCACCGACCCGGCCGCGCCGGCCGCCTGCGTGGAGGCCGCCGCCGAGGCGCTCGGCGACGTCGACGTCCTGATCGCCAACCACGCGATGTCCTGCGACCAGGACCTCGCCGCGCTCGACGCTGGCGCGATCGACGCGACGCTGGCGGTCAACGTCCGCGCCACGCTGCTGCTCGTGCAGGAATACGCGCGGCTCCACGACGACGCGCGCCCCGGCGGGCGCGTCGTGCTCTTCACCTCGGGTCAGAACCTGGGGCCGATGACGCGCGAGCTGCCCTACGCCGCCAGCAAGGCGGCGCTGCACGGGATCACGGCCTCGCTCGCCGCCGAGCTGGCGCCGCGCGGCATCCTCGTCAACACGCTGAACCCCGGCCCGACGGACACCGGCTGGGCGACGCCGGACCTGGTCGAGCTGGAGCTGCACCGGCTGCCGCTCGGCCGCTGGGGGAGTCCGGAGGACGCCGCGCGGATCGTCGGCTGGCTCGCGACGGACGAGGCGGCCTGGGTGACCGGCCAGGTCCTCACCAGCGACGGCGGCTACTCGCTCGCCTGAGGTGGCGGAGGCGTGCTCGCCCGCTGCGCGCTCGCCGGGGTCGTGCTCCTCAACGTCGTCGTGGTCGTCGTCCTGTGGGCGACGAGCGCGGCGGCGACCGGCGCGGCTGCCGGCCCGCTGGCCGAGATCGGCCGGCTCTGCGGCCTGCTCGGCGCGCTGCTCGTCCTCGTCGAGCTGCTGCTGCTCGCCCGCCTGCCGGTGCTCGAGCGCGCCGCCGGCTTCGAGCGCCTGATCGTCTGGCACCGCTGGAACGGCCGCCTCTGCGTCACGCTCCTGGTCGCGCACGCCACGCTGCTGGTCGTCGCCTACGCGCGCGCCGACGAGCGCTCGATCCCCGGCCAGGTCGTGCGGCTCGTGGAGGAGTTCCCCGGGCGTGATCACCGCGCTCGCGGGCCTGGTCCTCCTGCTCGGCGTGGTCGTCACGTCGGCGGTCGCCGTGCGCCGCCGCATGCGCTACGAGACGTGGTACTTCCTCCACCTGTACGCCTACCTGGCCGTCGCGCTCGCGTTCAGCCACCAGCTCGCGACCGGCACGGCGTTCGTCGGCCGCCCGCTCGCGCGGACGTACTGGACGGCGCTCTACATCGGCGCGCTCGCGGCCGTCGTCGGGTTCCGGATCCTGCTCCCGATCGGCCGCAGCCTGCGCCACCGGCTGCGGGTCGAGCGCGTGGTCGCCGAAGGCCCCGGCGTCGTCTCGATCGAGATCGGCGGCGTGGGGCTCGAGCGGCTCGGCGCGCGCGCCGGGCAGTTCTTCACGTGGCGCTTCCTCACGCGGGGACGCTGGTGGGAGGCGCACCCGTTCTCGCTCTCGGAGGCGCCGGACGGCCGGCGGCTGCGCATCACGGTGAAGGGCGTCGGCGACTACACCGGGAACCTCGGCGCGCTGCGGCCGGGCACGCGCGTGATGGTCGAGGGGCCGTTCGGCGCGTTCACCGCCGCAGCGCGCCGCCGCCCCGGCGTGGCGATGATCGCCGGCGGGGTCGGGATCACCCCGATCCGCGCGCTGCTCGAGGACATGGCCGGCGACGTCGTGGTCGTGTACCGCGCGCTGCGCCCGGAGGACCACGTCCTGCGGGCCGAGCTCGACGAGCTGGCCCGGACGCGCGGAGCGGAGCTCCACTACGTCGTCGGGGACGACCGGGAGGGCGGCGTGCTGTCGCCCGACCACCTGCTCCGGCTCGTCCCGGACCTCGCGGCGCGCGACGTGTACGTGTGCGGCTCGCCCGCGATGACCGACGCCACGCAGGCCAGCCTCGCGCGGTCGGGGGTCCCGCGCCGGCAGATCGTCACCGAGCGGTTCGCGTTCTGAGGCCGGATCCGCCGATCATCGGCGAGGCGCCGCGAGAATCGGTGGATCCGGCCTCAGGCTGTCGGCGAGCGAGCAGCCGGCGACGTGCCGCGCGAAGCCCGGCGTCGACCGCACGCGGTCGTCGGGGAGGATCGTCATCGCGTCGTAGCCCGCCAGGCCGGCGGTCCAGGCCGGCCCCGCGGCCCCGAGGGCGAACGCCGCCGTCGCGTACGCGTCGGCGGTGCCCAGGTCCGGGCCGACCACGGTGACCGCGAGCACGCCCGCCGGCTGCCCGCCCGGTGCGCGGGTCGCGGATGTGCGCGCCGCGCTCGTACGCGCCGGACGTGGCGACCGCGCCGTCGCGCAGCGCGAGCACCCCGGCGAGCCGGTCGCGCCGGCGCGGATGGCGGATCCCGATCCGCCACGGTCCGCCGCGGACCAGCACGTCGCCGCCCGCGTCGAGGCAGAAGTCGCGTGCGCCCGCCGCCGCGAGCCGCGCGCCCGCCCGCTCGACCGCCCAGCCCTTGACCAGCCCGGAGGGATCGGGCGGCGCGCCCGGCCGGAAGCGGATGTCGAACGCGCCGCCGGTGTCGGCGCGCAGCCGCTCGCAGCGGCCGAGCACGTCGCGCACGAGCGCGTGCGCGTCGCGCAGCGCCAGCTCGCCGCGACCCCAGCGGCTGATCTCGCTGCCCGCGTCGTAGGTGCTGAACGTCGCGTCGACCCACCGCAGCCAGGCGAACACGCCGTCGAGCGCGGGCCCGTGCGCCCCGCGGTCGCGCACGATCGCGCGGACCGGCATCCCCATGACGTGCTCGACCCGGTCAACCACGGCGCGCGTCCCGGATCGCCGCCCGCAGCGACTCGATCCAGCTCTCGCTCGTGTACGTGGCGCCGGAGACGACGTCGATGTCGGCGTTGCCCGCGCTCAGCGCCTCGTCGCGCAGGATCGGCTCCGCGCGGGCGTTGAGCGCCTGCGTGTGGGCGTCCGCGCCGGTGAGCGAGAGCGTCCGCACGCCGGTGAGCCGGCCGCGCGTGAGCTCGGCGCGGACCTGGATCGAGGAGAACGGCGTCGTCAGGAGCGGCCCGGTCCCGATCCGGACGCCGGGCGGCGGCGGCGCGGGCGTCGCGACGGGCCGCGGGCGCGGCGGGGGCTTGGAGGGCGGATGCGTGTCGTAGCGCGCGAGCAGGACGACCGCGACCGCGGTCACGACGAGCGCAGCGACCGCGCGCTTCATGCGCTACCCGCGGATGTCGAGGAGCACCGCCGCGGCCCCCGGGATCACCGGGAGCCGCGGGGGCGTCACGTCGATCAAACGGCGGCCTTGGCGGCCTCGGTGGAGAGGCTGCGGCCGCCGTCCGGGTCGAACAGCATGATCTGCTCGGTGTCGAGCACCAGCTCGGCCTTCTCGCCGGGGCGGGCGCGGCTGGCGGCGGCCAGGCGCGCGACGACCTGCTGCTCCTCGCCGCCGTGCCGCGGCAGCTCGGCGATGCCGGCGTCCTCGGCGAGCTCGACCAGCTCGGCGGACTGCACGCCGCCGGACGCCACGTCGAAGTAGGCGTAGAGCTCCGAGCCCATCGACTCGACCACCGTGACCGGCGCGCTGAACCGCAGGCCGGGCTTGTCGGGCTCGACGACGGCGTCCTCGAAGTGCTCGGGCCGCACGCCGGCGATGACGTCCCGGGTCCCTTCGCCGCGCAGATGGCCGCGCATCGCCTGCGGCACCGGAGCGTCGCCGAACGGGAGGTGGATCGTGTCGCCCTCCAGCCGGGCGGGGAGGAAGTTCATCGACGGCGACCCGATGAACCCGGCCACGAACAGGTTCTGTGGCTTCTCGTACAGGTTCTTCGGACTGTCGACCTGCTGGATGATCCCGGCGCGCATCACCGCCACCCGATCGCCCAGCGTCATCGCCTCGACCTGATCGTGCGTCACGTACACCGTCGTGGTCTCCAGCCGCTGCTGGATGCGCGACACCTCCGTGCGCATCTGCACGCGGAGCTTCGCGTCGAGGTTCGACAACGGCTCGTCCATCAGGAACGCCTTCGGCGAGCGCACGATCGCGCGGCCCATCGCGACGCGCTGGCGCTGCCCGCCCGACAGGTTCGCCGGCTTGCGCTCCAGATGCGGCTCGAGATCCAGGATCCTGGCGGCCTCCTCCACGCGCTTGTTGATCTCGCCCGAATCCACCTTCGCGAGCTTGAGCGCGAAGCCCATGTTCTCGCGCACGGTCATGTGCGGGTACAGCGCGTAGTTCTGGAACACCATCGCGATGTCGCGATCGCGCGGCGCCAGGTCGTTGACCACCTCGCCGCCGATGAGCAGCTCGCCCTCTGAGATCTCCTCCAGGCCGGCGATCATCCGCAGCGCGGTCGACTTCCCGCAGCCCGACGGGCCGACCAGGATCACGAACTCCCCGTCAGCGATGTCCAGGCTGACCCGCTTGACGGCCTCCGTGCCGTCCGGGTAGCGCTTGGTCACCTCTCGGAGCTGGATCTCCGCCATCCCTCATCACCCCTTCACTGCGCCGGCTGTGAGACCGGCGACGATCCGCTTCTGGAAGAACAAGACGAGCAGGATAAGCGGAATCGAGATGGTGACCGATGCCGCGCTGATCGTGCCCAACGGCTGCTCGAACTGCGTCGACCCCGTGAAGAACGCGATCGCGGCCGGGACCGTCCGCGCGTTCGTCGAGGAGGTCAACGTGATGGCCAGGAGGAACTCGTTCCAGGCCGCGATGAACGTGAGGATGCCCGCGGTCGCGAGGCCGGGCGCCGCGAGCGGCACGACGACCTTGCGGAACGCCTCGAAGTTGGTCGCCCCGTCGACCAGCGCCGCCTCCTCCAGATCCCTCGGTATCTCCCTGAAGAACGAGGTGAGGATGTAGATCGTCAGCGGCAGGGCGAAGGTCAGGTACGGGATGACCAGGCCCGGGATCGTGTTGTACAGGCCGACGTCGCGCCACAGCTTGAAGATCGGCGCGGCGATCGCGATCTGCGGGAACGTCGAGATCGACAGCACGATCGCGAGGATGAGGAACTTGCGCTTCATCTTCAGGCGCGCCAGCGCGTATGCGCAGAACGCGCCCACGACGAGCGACAGCGCGGTCGTCACCAGCGCCACGATCGCGCTGTTCTTGAGCGCGATGGTGAAGTTGGAGTCGGAGAAGATCGCGTCGTAGTTGTCGAGCGTGGGGCTGGGCGGCACGAGCGCCGACGTGGAGAGGTCCGGCCCCGTCTTCAGGGACGTGTTGACCAGCCAGTAGAACGGGAACAGGCAGAACACGACGATCGCGAACACGGCGATCCAGATCCACCAGGGCGTGCCCTGGCCCGTGGACCGCCGCTTCTTGACCTTCGTGCCGCTGCGCTCGACCGGGGCGGGAACCGATGCGGCTTCCATGTCTAGTCCTCCGCCATGGTCTTGAGGTTTCCGCCGATGAAGCGGATGTACAGGAACGAGACCGCCATCACGATGATGAACGTGAGCACCGCCAGCGCGGAGCCCTCGCCGACCAGCCGGTTCTGCTGGAACGTCTGGTAGGAGATCAGCGACAGCGTCTCCGTGCCGTGCGCGCCCTTGGTCAGGACGAACGGCAGGTCGAAGATCCGCAGCGCGTCGAGCGTGCGGAAGATCAGCGCGACCAGGATCGCCGGCAACAGCAGCGGCAGCGTGAGCTTCTGGAACCGCTGCCACGCGCTCGCGCCGTCGACCTTGCCCGCCTCGTAGATCTCCCCGGGTATCACCTGCAGGCCCGCGAGTATCAGCAGCGCCATGAACGGCGCCGTCTTCCACACGTCGGCGATGATCATCACGATCAGCGCCTCCGGCTCCTCGCCCAGCCAGACGGTGTCATTGGGCAGCCCGACCGCGCCGAGCATGGTGTTCACGAACCCCAGCTCGGGCTCGAAGATCGTCTGCCACGTGATCGCCGTGACGACGGTCAGCACCGCCCACGGCACGAGGATCACGGTGCGCAGGATCCCCTGGCCCTTGAACGCGGCGTGCATCGCCATGGCCATCGCGAGCCCGATCACCAGCTCGAGCACCACCGACACGATCGTGAACGTGAACGTGATCCGCGTCGCGGTCCAGAACTGGGCGCTGTCGGAGCCCCACAGCGCCTCCGTGTAGTTGCCGAACGGGGCGTTGGGCTGCGCCCAGCGCGTGAGTCCGGCCTCGATCAGCGAGTACTGATGCAGCGAGAGCCAGACCGCGTAGATGATGGGGTACACCGCCACCAGTGCGATCAGCACCAGTGACGGCGACACCATGTACCACGCCAGGCGGCGCTCCGGGACTCCCCGGGAGCGCCGCTTGGGCTGGACTCCAGCCGCTTGTGCAGTGGCGGCTTCCATGATCTAGAAGGTGGCCAGGGCCTTCTCCATCTCGGACTGCCCCGTCTTCAGGGCGTCCTCGGGTGACGTCTGGCCGGACAGCGCGGCGTTGACGTTCTTGTAGATCGCCTGCGAGATCTGCGTGTAGACCGGCGAGACCGGGCGCGACTTCGCCTGGGCGATCGCCTGCTTGAGCTGCGGCGCGAACGGCAGCGCCTTCTGCACGGCCGGGTCCTCGTAGACCGACTCCAGCACCGGCGCGAGCGAGTAGTCGACCGCGTCGCGCGTGATGGCCTCCTCGCTGGTGAGGTAGTTGATCAGCGCCAGCGCGCCGCCCGGGTTCTTCGAGTACGCGGAGACGACGAGGTTGTGCCCGCCGAGGATGCCGGCCTTGCCGCCGCCCTCGAACGTCGGGGAACGGCGCGACCTCGAACTTCGGCGCGTCCTTGTTGTCCTTGCCGATCGCGTACGCGTACGGCCAGTTGCGCATGAACGTCGCGCGGCCGGCCTCGAACGCACGCCGGGACTGCTCCTCCATGTAGGTGGTGACGGCCTTCTTGGCCGCGCCGTTCTCGATGCCGTCGACCATGAACTGCAGGGCCTTCAGGTTCTCCGGCGAGTCGAACTCCGCCTTCTTGCCGTCGTCGGAGAGCACCTTGCCGCCGGCGGCGAACGCGATCTCGAGGAAGTCGCAGGTCAGGCCCTCGTAGGCCGCGCCCTGGTAGACGATGCCGTCGTTCTTGGCGGCCTCGTCATAGACCTCCTGCCAGGTCGCCGGGACCGAGTCGACCTGGTCGGTGCGGTAGTACAGGAACGCCGCGTCGGACTGCTTCGGCACGGCCCACGTCTTGCCGTCGTACGTGGCGGTGTCGAACGTGGCCGGGATGAACTCGGCCTTGCGGTCCTGGACGTAGGGCGTCAGGTCGTAGAGCCAGTCCTGCGACGCGAACTCCGCCGTCCACACCACGTCGGCGTAGAAGATGTCGCACTCGCCGGACTTGGCCTCCTGGCGCTGGACGAACTGGTTGCGCTGCTCGTCGGCGGACTCCGGGAACTCGAGCAGCTTGGCCGAGAGGCCCTTGCTCGAGTTCTGCTCGTTGAACAGCTTCACGGACTCCTTCTGGGCGCCGGAGGTGTCCTTGCCGGTGCAGTAGGTGACCTCGCCCTTGGCGCCGTCCATCGACGCCGGGTCGATGGTCTTCGCACCGGACGTCGAGCCGGACTCCTGGCTGCCGCTGCTGCTGTCGCCACCGTCTCCGCTGTCGTCGTCGCCGCAGGCGGCCACCAGGCCGCCCATCAGCGCGACACAGCCGAGCCATGCTGGCGACGTGTCGGTTCCTTCTCACGAAAACCCTCCTCCGTCCTCGGTCATCCGACCGTTTCTGGTTTGTTCCTTACCCCTCATGCGCCACCTGCAAAGCCGGGGCGGCGGTTGAGCCGCGTTCCACGATGGCCAGTGGCATCCGGCGGCTTTGTACCGACTCGCCGGAGAGCGTGCGCAGCAGCAGCTCGGCGCCGAGGGCGCCGATCTCCTCCAGCGGCTGCGCGACCGTGGTGAGCCCGGTGTACCCCGCGGCTTCCACGTTGTCGAAGCCGATGACCGAGAGCTCCTCGGGCACCGGCACGTCCGCGACCTGCGCCGCTTCGAGCACCCCGATCGCTTGCACGTCGGAGGTGGCGAAGACGGCCGTCGGGCGCGGGTCCTGCGCGAGCAGCCAGACCGCGGCCTCGCGTGCCTGGTCGCGGCCGTGCGGCTTGCGCAGTGTCCAGGCCGGCTCGACCGGGACGCCGGCGGCAGACATCGCCGCCTCGAATCCCTCGCGCCGGCGGGCGCTGGAGTCGAACCCGAACAGGTTCGCCTCCTCGTCGCCCAGGAAGGCGATCCGGCGGTGCCCGAGCGCCAGCAGGTGCTCGGCCGCCATCCGGCCGCCCTCGGTGTCGTCGATCGTGATCGCCGGCAGCGCCGGGTGAGCGCGGTCGAGCAGCACGATCGGCACATCCTCCGCCTTGAGGCGGCGGATCTCCGCGTCGGTCGGCGTGAGCGAGATCGACAGCACGCCGTCGATCCGGCCGCGCACGGCCACGGTGCGGAAGAACTCGCGGCCCTGCTCGGCGCGCTCGACGTCGAGCAGGATCAGCTGGTAGCCGGCGCCCGCCAGCATGCGCGAGACGCCGCGCAGGCGCTCGATCACCGACGGGGCGGTGAAGAAGGGGGCGACGACGCCCACCGCGTACGTGCGGCCGGTCGAGAGCGCCCGGGCCACGGGGTTGGGCTGGTAGTCGAGCGTGGCGATCGCCTCGAGCACGCGGCGCCGCGTGTCCTCGCTCACCGAGGGCGAGCCGTTCAGGACCCGGGAAACGGTGCCGACACCGACGCCGGCTTCTGCTGCGACCTTCGCGATCGTTGTGCCCCTCATCTCTCCCCATCACTTCCGGTGGAAGCGGTTCCATCGTGGCATTCGTGTCAAGGCGGCGGGTCCGTATGCTGGCCCGCCATGGGCGATGAGACGAGAGGCGCGCCGCCCGCGTCGTGGTGGCGCGACGGCGTGCTGTACCAGATCTACCCGCGCTCGTTCGCGGACTCGGACGGCGACGGGGTCGGCGACCTGCGCGGGATCCTGGCGCACTTGGACTACCTGCAGTGGCTCGGGATCGACGGGATCTGGCTCAACCCGACGATGCCGTCGCCGAACGACGACTGGGGCTACGACGTCGCCGACTACACCGGCGTGCATCCGGAGCTCGGGACGCTGGAGGACCTCGACGCGCTCGTCGCCGGCGCGCGCGAGCGCGGCATGCGCGTGCTGCTCGACCTCGTCCCGAACCACACGAGCGACCGTCACGCCTGGTTCGTCGACGCGACCTCTTCCCGGGATGCGCGGCACCGCGACTACTACGTCTGGGCCGACCCGGCGCCCGGCGGCGGCCCGCCGAACAACTGGGAGTCGAACTTCGGCGGCTCGGCCTGGCAGCTCCACGAGCCGACCGGCCAGTACTACCTGAACAACTTCCTCCCGACCCAGCCGGACCTGAACTGGTGGAACGACGAGGTCCGCGACGCGTTCGACGGCATCCTGCGCTTCTGGTACGACCGCGGCATCGCCGGCTTCCGGATCGACGTCTGCCATGCGATCGTCAAGGACCGGGAGCTGCGCGACGACCCGGCGGTCACGCCCGACGACCACCCGGAGGTGCGCAAGCGGGCGCTCAAGCAGGTGTTCTCGATGAACCGGCCCGAGGTCCACGACGTGCTGCGGCGCTGGCGCACGCTGTCCGACCGCGTCGATCCCGCGCGGATCCTCGTGGGGGAGACCTACGTGCTCGACCTCGACACGCTGATCCCGTACTACGGCGACGGCGACGACGAGCTGAACCTGGCGTTCAACTTCCTGTTCGTGCACGCGCCGCTCGAGGCGGACGAGCTGCGACGCATCGTCGAGGGCGTGGAGGAGAAGCTGCCGCCGGACTCCTGGCCGGTCTACACGGGCTCCAACCACGACGCGGGACGGCTGACGACGCGCTGGGCGGCCGATGACCCGCGGCGGGCGCGCGCCGCGCTGCTGATGCTGCTCGGGCTGCGCGGGACGCCGTTCCTGTACTACGGCGACGAGATCGCGCTGCCCGAGGTGCCGACGGACTTCGAGCACGCGCTCGACCCGGTCGCGCGGCGGACCGGCGACCCGTCGGACAACCGCGACGTGTGCCGGACGCCGATGCAGTGGAGCGACGAGCCCGGCGGCGGGTTCACGTCGCCCGGCGCGACCCCGTGGCTCCCGTTCGGCGACCTCGCCGCGGTGAACGTGGAGGCGCAGAAGCGGGATCCCGGCTCGACGCTGCATCTCGTGCGCGATCTCATCGCGCTGCGCAAGGCGAACCACGACCTCACGGCGGGCGCGTACGAGACGCTCGCCGGCGCCGGACGGGGCGTGGGCGTGGCGGCGGGGCGACGGGTTCGCGGTGGCGGTGAACCTGTCGGACGGCGACGTGGTCGTGGACCTGCCGGCGGGGCGCGTGGCGATCGGCACCGACCGCGCGCGCGACGGGGAGGAGCTGCGCGGCGCCGTCGCACTCGGGCCGTGGGAGGCCGTCGTGGCGGAGCTGGCATGACGGCCGAGCTCGACCCGCTGCTGTCGGACGAGGGCTGGCCGTACGCGTCGCTCCCGCCCCAGGTGCCCGGCGACCCGGGCGCGTTCCACGCGCTGTTCGGCCGCGACTCGCTGATCACGTCGCTCCAGGTCCTGCCCGCCCGCCCGGAGGTCGCCCGCGCCACGCTGCGCGCGCTCGCGGACCGGCAGGCCACCGCGGACGATCCGGAGATCGAGGCCGAGCCCGGCAAGATCGGCCACGAGTTCCGCGGCGAGGCGCCGGCCGTCTTCGCGGCGGCCGGCTACCGGCCGCTGCGCGACGGCAGGTTCGCGTACTACGGGACGGCCGACGCGACGTCCTGGTGGCTCGTGCTGCTCGACGCGGTCGGCGACCAGGACCTCGTCCGCTCGCTCGAGCGCGCATGGCGGGCCGCCGCCGGCTGGTTGTGGAGCGCACTGGAGCGCGGAGAGGGGTTCGTCCGCCACGGGCTGGGCGCGCCGAGGGGAAGTCTGGCCCATCAGGGCTGGCGCGACGCGATCGATCCCGAGGACACGTTCGGGCCAGGGATCATCCGCGAGGACGGGACCGCGCCTGTCCCGCCGATCGCCGACGCGGACAGCCAGGCGGTCGCATACGCCGCGCTGCGCGCCGTCGCGCGCCTGAGCGGCGATCCGGCCTGGGACGAGCGCGCGGTCGGCCTCGGCGACCGCATCGCGCAGCGGTTCCTGCCCGACGTGATGGCGCTCGAGCGCGGGGACCGCCCGGTGCGCGGCGCGGGGTCCCAGCTCGGCTGGCTGCTCTGGTCCGGAGCGCTGGAGGGCGAGGCCCGTGCAGCGGCGGCCGATCGCCTCACGCAGCCCGACGTCCTGACGCGCTGGGGCGTGCGGACGCTCGCCAGCAGCCATCCGGCGTTCGACGCGCACTCCTACCACCACGGCTCGGTGTGGCCGTTCGACAACTGGCTGGCCTGGGGCGGGCTCCGTGCCGCGGGCCGCTCCGCGGCGGCGGAGACCGTGCGCCGCGGCGTGCTCGACGCGCTCGAGTCGCTCGAGCTGGCGCCGGAGCTGTACGCGGTGACGCGCGCGGGCCGGCTCGAGACGATCCCGAAGGCCACGCGCGTGCAGGCATGGACGGTGGGCGCGCGCTACGCGCTCGACGCCGGCTGGGACGGCCGGACGTGGGAGCGAACCCAAAGCGTACTTCCGTAGTCGGATTTCTGTGTTAGGGTGACCTAAGGCTCCCTCCTTGGGAGGCCGCAGGAAGCATCCCGACCAGGAGGAACCGCCGTGTATGCAACGCGGAGGCGGCTGTGTGCCGCCCTCGTGGCGATCGGCTGCGCCGTCGGCGTGGCCGCTTGCGGAGACGACGAGGAGCCCACCACGACGCCGGCGGCCGAACGGCCCGCCGACGATCTGCAGCCGGTGAAGGACTTCCTGCTCGAGCACACCGAGCAGCTCAACGCGGACGTGACGAAGCTGCGCGAGGGAGCCGAGCGGTACTACGCGCTCGCCGAGGCGGCCGGGTTCGACTACGGCAAGCTGCTGGCCGACAAGCGCGACGAGGTCAAGGCGTTCGTCGAGGACGCGCAGGCCACGTTCACCGACGCCAACCCCGCGTACGAGCAGATGGAGGGCGTCGTCGCCGGCGTCCCTTCGCTCGCCGACTACGACGTGATCATCGACGCGGGCTCCGACAAGAGCGACCCCGAGAACGCCGCCCCGATCACGCTGGAGACGCCGGGCGGCAAGACGTTCGATCGGCCGGGCAACTTCAACTACCTGATCGAGACGGCCGCGTTCGGAACCGAGCCGAAGTTCGCCGCCAAGGGCGTCCGGCCCGACCTCGACGGCGACGGCGACGTCAGCTTCGGCGAGTCCGTCCCTGACGCCGACTTCTACGTCACCGCCGCGCGCGAGTTCGAGAAGACCGCCAAGGAGCTCGATGCCGCCGCGCGCGAGTGGACGCCGACGTCGCAGGACGCGTTCACGGCGCTCGTGGTGATGACTCCGACGATGTCGGAGTACTTCGACGCCTGGAAGAACTCGCGCTTCGTCGCGGGCGCCAAGGCGCAGGAGAAGGCGTTCGTCGCGGCTTCGCGCCTGCAGGACATCGCCGACATCCTCGGCGGCCTGGAGACGGTCTACACGGGCGTGCAGCCGCGCATCGCGGAGGTCGACGAGGCGCAGGCCACGCAGACCAAGCAGGACCTCACCGAGCTGACCACGTTCGCCGAGCGCCTGCGCGACGAGGAGGCCGGCGGCAAGAAGTTCACCGCCGATCAGGCCGAGACGCTCGGGGCCGAGGCGCAGACGCGGGCCGAGGCGATCGCGGGCCAGGTCTCCCAGGCCGCCGGCCGCTTGGACATCCAGCTCGAGACGTAGCCGGATGATGCGCCGCGCCGCCGTCCTGATCGTCATCGCCGTCGCGGGCCTGCTCGCCGCTGCTTCCCCTGCGGCGGCGGCCGGCGACGGCGGGGCGCCGTGGAAGTCGGCCGACGCGCTGCGCAGGGGCCTGTTCGACGCGCAGACCGAGCTGATCCTCGGCGACCGGATCGCTGCGCGCCGCGCCGCGGAGCGGGCGACACGGGCATACGACGGCGAGCTGCGCGAGCGCATCGCCGCCGCCGCGCCCGCTGCCGACGCCGGGATCCGCCGCATGCTGCGCGCGGCGCGCCGGGCCGTCGCCGCGGGCGACACCCGGGCGGGCGCGGACGAGCGCGCGCTCGCCGCCGCGCGCGGGACGCTGCAGGGCGCCGTGTTCCGCGGCGCGATGGCGGTCACGCTCGAGGCCGTGCGCGCCGGCGACGTCCGCACCGCGCGGGCCTGGCTGCTGCTGCGCGAGTTCCGCACCGCCACGCGCCTGACCCGCCCGGGCGCCGACGCCACGCTCGCCGTGCGGAGCCTCGAACGCGGCCGGATCGCGCCGGAGGCCGCCGCCCAAGCGGTGAACAAGGACCTGCTCGACGCCTACCAGGGCCGCCAGCGCGACCTGCTCGGCGACGCCGACGCGGCCGCTGAGCGCAAGCTCCCCACCCGCCTCGCGGAGTCGGCGGCGCAGGCCGCCGCCTACTGGCCGATCCTGGCGGCGCGCTACACCGAGGACCGCGGGGAGCCGGCCGCGGACGCGCTGGGGGAGGAGTTCGACAAGCTCGCCGCGGCGGCCGCGGCCGGTGACGTGGCCGCGTACCGCGCCGCGCGCGAGGCGGTCTCAGCCGGGCTGGAGAGCTTCACCGCCGCCCCGCTCACCGCCGACGAGTCCGCCCGTCGCGCCCAGCAACTGCTGCGCTTCCTCGCGCTCGTCCCGGTCGAGTACGGGCGCGGCGTCAAGGACACGCGCGTCACGCTCGACTTCGAGGTCCAGGAGGCGGCCGCGTTCCTCACCGGCGCCGCCGCCGCGCTGGCCGACCTGCAGGACCAGCTCGCCAAACGCGACCCGGCGCGCGCCGCCGCGGTGAAGGACCGGCTCGACGAGCTGGGTGACATCGTCGGCGAGGCGTCGGAGCGCACCGAGGGCGTCCGCCCGGCGGACGACGTGAAGGCGCTGACCGACCGGATCGAGGACGACCTGGCGGCGACGATGCCGAAGGACTGGCAGACGCCGACCGACGAGTCCGACTACGACCTGATCGCGCTGACGCTCGACCGCCTCGAGGCGGCGGTCGGCGCGCAGCAGTACCAGCAGGCCGAGCAGGCGCGCCTCGAGGCGTACGCGTTCTTCGAGTTCGGGCCCGAGCGGCGGCTGAAGTCCTTCGACCCCGGCCTGGCGACCGACGTCGAGGGGCTCGTGTGGTTCGGCGCCGTCGGCGTGCCCGGCCTGGCCGATCTGATCGCCGACCGCGCCCCGCGGCGGAAGATCCACGAGACGCGGCTCGTGCTCGACGAGAAGCTCGGCGACGCCGCCGCCACGCTCGGCGACTCGGCCAACAAGGCGACGGTCGTGACCAACTCCGCGATCATCGTCTTCCGCGAGGGCCTCGAGGCGGTCCTGATCCTCGCCGCGATCACCGCTTCGTTCGTCGGCGTGCGCCGGCGCCTGCGCCGCCCGGTGCTGCTCGGCGCCGTGCTCGGACTGGTCGCGACCGCGATCACGTTCGTGCTGGCCCAGACGCTGCTGCAGTCGCTCGAGCGGTACGGGGAGAAGCTCGAGGCGGTGGTCGGGCTGATCGCCATCGCGGTGCTGCTGCTGATCATGAACTGGTTCTTCCATCGCGTGTACTGGAGCGAGTGGATCGGTCGCTTCCACCGCCGCCGGCGCGAGCTGACGAAGGAGGAGAAGGCGGGCTTCTTCTCCGCCCAGGTGCTGGGCCTGGCGGTGCTCGGCCTGACCTCCGTCTATCGCGAGGGCTTCGAGACGGTGCTGTTCCTGCAGTCGCTCGAGCTGAGCGCCGGCACGGTGACCGTGCTGGAGGGCGCCGGGCTCGGCCTCGCGTTGACGCTGCTGGTCGCGATCCTCACGTTCGCGCTGCAGCGCAAGCTGCCGTACAAGAAGATGCTGATCGCGACGGGCGTCCTGCTCGCGGTCGTGCTGGTCGTGATGGTCGGCCAGACCGCGCGGACCCTGCAGGGCACCGGCTGGCTCTCGATCCACCCGGCGCCGGTCGACATGCCGTACTGGGCCGGCCTGTGGTTCGGCCTGTTCCCGACGTGGGAGACGCTGATGGCGCAGGTGGGCGCGCTCGTGTTCGTGGTCGGCTCCTACTTCCTCGCCCAGGAGGTCAAGGTGAAGCGCCCGCAGCGCAAGGCCGGCGAACAGCAGCCGGCCGAACGGGAGCCCGAGCCGGCCAACGTGTAGGGACCATGGAGGCATGGCCGGCCGACCCCGCCGTCATCAACGCCGGTCCTGCCCGTAAGGGAAGGGACTGGTCGCCCCTCGCAACGATTCCGCGGCGCCGCGAGCGTGATGACCTGTCCCTTGGGCCGGCCCCTAGCCACGACTGTCTCTAGCCACGACCGTTCCTAGCCGCGGTCTTGCCCGAGCCCAGGCCCAAGGGACAGGTCTGTTCGTTCGAGCGCGCCGGGCACCGCGATTGAATCGACCAGTCCCTTCCCTTACGGGCAAGACCGGCGCCGAGACAGGATCGGCGTGACCACGCCCATCCCTCCGTCAGCGTCGGTGTCCCTTGGGCCGGCCCCTCGGATTCAGGCGCGCTTGATCCGGAACAGCGCCGTGCCGCCCCGCCGGAACGTCGCCGTCCCCGGGGTGAGCGACCAGCGGCGCGGGAGCCTGCCGTTCGTCAGGTTCAGCAGCCGGCCGAGCTGCTGCGCCGCCCGGTTGCAGGACTCCCCCGGCGCCAGCACCCAGATCCGGTAGGCCCCGGGGCGGACGCGCAGGCCGGGGAAGCGGTGCGCGGAGTCGATGCTGAACGCATCGCCGCCGCAGCGGCGACCCGGGAGCGTGCCGCCGCCCCCGGCCGGCGGCCCCACCTGCTTGACGCGGAACCCGACGAGCGCGCTGCGCAGGAACGTCCCGGTCTCCGGGTCGACGATCCACCCGCCGGGCAGCCGCCCGTCGAAGTCCTGGAGGAAGGCGGTGAAGCGCGAGGACGCCTGCGCGCAGGTCAGCCGGCCGATCGACAGCAGCGTGATCGAGTAGACGCCGGCCGGCAGCCGGAGCGCGCCGACGCGGTCGTTGTGGAGCACCGCGAACGTCGCGGGGCAGAGGGTCCCCGTCGCCGGATGCGTGCCGCCGCCGCCGCCGCTCGGCTGCGTCGTCATCGCGACGCTGAAGCCCTGCCCGGACGGTCCCGTGAACGTCGCCGTCGCCGGGGCGAGCTGCCACGGGGACGGCAGGACCCCGTCGAAGTCCTGCAGGAACTGGCGGAGCCGGTCCGCGGCCTCCGCGCACGAGAGCCGGGACGGGTCCAGGACCGTGATCGCGTAGTTCCCCCGCGGCAGGGCGAATGCGCCGATGTGGTCGTCGTGGAGGACGGCGAACGTCGACGGACAGACCGCCGGGGTCTGCGCGGACGCGGGGCCGGCGAGCGCGCCGAGGAGGAGGGCGCCGGCGAGGGCGGCGGGCACGAGGAGGCGGCTGAGGCGGGTTCCCATGCCCGGACTTCTCCCAGGCCCTTCGCGCCAAGTCAAACTCGCGCGGGTTAGACGGTCCGTGGCGGGGTACGTGGGCGCTGGGAGCGTCCAGAAGCGGGAGGGGTAGACGTGCGTGTGAAGCGGGCAGTCGGAATCGGGATCGCGCTCGCCGCGCTGGCCGGGGGGCCGGCGCCGGCGGTTGCGGCGGACGAGTTGTCGGTGACCCAGGAGCTGCAGGACCGCCGCGAGGTCGCGGCCGGTACTCGCGCGCAGGTGCTGGGGTTCCAGGACGGCCGCTTCTACGCCAACGGCTGGCACACGACCGGCGAGATGGGCGGGATCATCACGCCGCCGCTCAAGCTGCTCGACTCCGTCTCCTTCGGTGTGGAGGGCCAGTGGGTCGGCCAGGCCACCCGGTTCACCGCCGGCCGCGGCTACACCCGCTACGACCTGCCGGCGCTCGCCGGGCTCCAGCTCCGGCGCACCGACGTCGCGCCCGACGGCGTGCGCGGCGCGCTGCTCGGCCTCACGCTCACCAACCCGGGGCGGGACAAGCGCACCGTCGACGTGATGGTGGACGCGCACTCCGAGCTGATGACGCAGTACCCGTGGGGCTTCGGCGGCACCGTGCCGAACGCGAGCGACAACGCGCAGGACACCGGGTCGTTCGACCGCCCCAACCTCGTCTTCCGCGACACCGGGCGGCTGCCGGGCGAGGCCGCGAACCACTCCTACACCGCGCTCGTCGGCTCGGACCGCAAGCCGGAGTCCGGCGAGACCGGGCCGGGGCACTACGGGACGTTCGGCGCCGGGCGCCTCTGTCCGGGCACCATGACCGATCCGATGCCCTCGCAGTGCGACGACGGCCCGTTCGGGCGCGGCACCGGCGGCCGGCTCCGCTACGAGGTCAAGGTCGGCGGCCATGACTCGGAGACCCTCTGGATCGCGGTGGCCGGCTCGGACAACTCGCCCGGCGAGGCGAGCCGCGAGCTCGCGCGCCTGACCCACAAGCCGGAGCGGCTGCTCGCCGCCAAGCGCGCCGACCGCGACGCGCTCGCGCGCTGGTCCAAGGTCGTCCTGCCGGGCGACCGCCTGCTGCAGGACTCGGTCGAGTGGGGCAAGCAGAACATCGCCGACCTCACCCAGACCGCGACGGACCTCGACATCCGCTGGACCAACCAGGGCAAGGAATGGACGCACCGGGGCGACCTCGACCGGATCGGCTGGGTCGGCGCCGGGTTCCCCGACTACCCGTGGATGTTCGCCGTGGACGGCGCCTACACCGCCCACGCCAGCGTGACGCTCGGGCAGTTCGAGGCGATCGAGGACCACATGCGGGCGATCCGCGACGTGTCCGACATCCTCAACGGCGGCTCGGGCGTCGTCGCGCACGAGGTCGTCGCCGACGGCTCGGTCTGGTACGGCAACGACTCCCGGCGCACCAACCCCGACGGCACGATCGCGTACGACTTCAACACCGACGAGATCGTCAAGTTCCCGGGCGCGGTGGCGCTGATCTGGCGCTGGACCGGCGACGACGGTTTCCGCGACGAGATGCTCGACTTCACGCGGCGCAACCTGGAGTACGTGCGCACGCAGCTCGATGCCGACGGCGACGGCTGGCCGGAGGGCAACGGCAACGTCGAGCGGACCGGCATGGGGGAGGAGAAGCTCGACAACACCGTCTACTACATCCGCGGCCTGTACGACTACGCCGACATGGCGCGGTCGGCCGGCCAGACCCAGCGCGCGAACGACGCCGAGGCGCGCGCGGACGCGCTCGCCGACCGGTTCGAGGACGCGTGGTGGATCGAGGCCGATGAGCAGTACGCGGACTCGCTCAAGAACCCTGGCAACGTCAAGGTCAACCAGAAGCACTGGATCGGCGTCGACCCGATGGAGGTCGAGCTCTACGTCGACGGCGAGTTCGTCCCCGGCCTCGCCGAGCTTGCCAACGGCTCGCGCGCGCTCGCAGGGCGCGAGAACAACTGCTACAGCGGCGAGCGGCCCGGCAACCGCGGGCTGTTCCACACCGGCTGCCTCGGCGGTCCGGCCGGGGCGGGCGAGTTCGCCATCTTCTCGCTCAACAGCGGCGTGATGGCGGTCGGCGAAGGCAACTACGGCCGTCTCGGCGCCGCGCAGCAGCGCCGGTACACGGACGCCAACGCCGAGACGCAGTTCTCCGAGCCGGCGACCGGGAACACGCCGGACGAGCAGCCCGGCGCGATGCCGGAGATCATGCCCTCGACGGCGCCGCCCGGCTCGACGACCGCCGGCACGCCGCCGAACATCGATCGCTGCTGGACGTGCCGCTCGATGTTCATGCAGGCCTGGGGCCACTACGGCACGGCCTGGGCGGTCGTCCACCAGCAGCTCGGCGTGCGGCCGGACCTCGGCCACGGGCGGCTCGAGGTCGTGCCGCAGGTGCCGGACGGGCAGCCGAGCGTCCAGGGGGAGGACATCCGGCTCGGCGACGGCTCGGCCGACGTGCTGGCCTCGCACGACGGCAACCGGTATACGACGGTGACCGACACGGGCCGCGCGCCGCTCGAGCGGTTCGAGATCGGCCACACGCTGCCGCACGGCGCGACCGTCGCGTCGGTCGTGCTCGACGGCCGGCCGGTCACGGAATACGACGCCCGCGGGACCAACCGCGGGCTCGAGGTGCGCGTTGCGGCGAGCCCCCGCAAGCGCCACACGCTCGTGGTGACGGCCGCGCAGGGGTGACGGGTGAGGAGCAGCCGCGACCGCCGCGGGAGGCGGTCGCGGCTATCCGCATCCACGTGCGAGACCGGCGTTGACGGAGGGATGGGCGTGGTACGCCGATCCTTCGACTGGCGCCGGTCTTGCCCGTCAGTGAAGGGACTGGTCGCCCCTCGCTGCGACGGTCCCTCGCTGCGAGCTAGCTGCGTTCTCGCCCGAGCCCAGGCCCAAGGGACAGGTCTGTTCGTTCGAGCGTGCCCGGCCCGCAACTGAATCGACCAGTCCCTTCCCTTACGGGCGAGACCGGCGTTGACGGAGGATGGACGTGGTCACGCCGATCAACCACCGGCGCTGACGGAGGGATGGGCGTGGTCACGCCGATCAACCACCGGCGTCGGTGTTGTCCGGGTTCCGTCCGAGACCTTCCATACTGTTGATCGGCTATGCCTCAGTTCAAGCTCGACGCGATCTATTCGCCCACCGCCGACCAGCCGGCGGCCATCGACGGCATCGCGGAGGCGATCGACGGGGGCGCGAGCGGCGTGACGCTGCTGGGCGCCACGGGCACGGGCAAGACGATGACGATGGCGGCGACGATCGAGCGGCTGCAGCGGCCGGCGCTGGTGATCGCGCACAACAAGACGCTCGCGGCCCAGCTGTGCAACGAGTTCCGGACGTACTTCCCGACCAACTCGGTCGAGTACTTCGTCTCGTACTACGACTACTACCAGCCCGAGGCGTACGTCCCGTCGCGCGACCTCTACATCGAGAAGGACTCGGCGATCAACCAGGAGATCGACCGCTTGCGCCACGCGGCGACGGCGTCGCTGTTCGCCCGCCGGGACGTGGTCATCGTCGCGTCGGTGTCGTGCATCTTCGGCCTCGGCTCGCCGGAGACCTACAACGCGAACTGCCAGGTGCTGGTCAAGGGCGGGTTCGTCGACCGCGACGAGCTCCTGCGCAAGCTCGTCTCGCTGCAGTACAACCGCAACGACCAAGCGCTCGGGCGCGGCACGTTCCGCGTGCGCGGCGACACGCTGGAGGTCTTCCCCGCCTACGAGGAGACCGCGTTCCGCGCGATGCTGTTCGGCGACGAGGTCGAGCGGCTGCAGCACTTCGACCCGCTCACGGGCGAGCTGATCCGCGACGACCTCGAGCACGTCGCCGTCTGGCCGGCGACGCACTACAACGTCCAGGAGGGGCGGCTCGAGGAGGCGGTGACCGAGATCGGGCGCGAGCTCACCGAGCGCTGCGCGGTGCTGGAGTCCGAGGGCAAGCTGCTCGAGTCCCACCGCCTGCGCCAGCGCACGCAGTACGACATGGAGATGCTGCGCGAGGTCGGGTTCTGCTCGGGCATCGAGAACTACTCGCGGATCCTCGACGCGCGCTCCCCCGGCTCGCGGCCGTACTGCCTGATCGACTACTTCCCGAACGACTTCGTCTGCTTCATCGACGAGTCGCACCAGACCGTGCCGCAGATCGGCGGCATGCACGAGGGCGACCGCTCGCGCAAGCAGACGCTCGTCGACTACGGCTTCCGGCTCCCGAGCGCGCTGGACAACCGGCCGCAGACATTCCAGGAGTTCCTCGCGATCTCGCCGCAGCTCGTGTTCGTCTCCGCCACGCCGGGCGAGTACGAGCGCACGCACTCCGCGCGCGTGGTCGAGCAGATCGTGCGCCCGACGGGGATCGTGGACCCGGACGTCGAGGTGCGCGAGACGCGCAACCAGATCGACGACCTGATGGGGGAGATCCGCGAGCGGGTGGAGCGCGACGAGCGCACGCTGGTGACCACGCTCACCAAGAAGATGAGCGAGGACCTCACGGACTACCTGCTCGAGATGGGCTTCAAGGTGCGCTACCTGCACTCCGAGATCGACACGCTCGAGCGCATCCAGATCATCCGGGAGCTGCGGCTCGGCGAGTACGACGTGCTGGTCGGCGTCAACCTCCTGCGCGAGGGCCTGGACCTGCCCGAGGTGACGCTGGTCGCGATCCTCGACGCCGACAAGGAGGGCTTCCTCCGCGGGGAGACCTCGCTCATCCAGACGATCGGGCGCGCGGCGCGCAACATCGGCGGCAAGGTCCTGATGTACGCCGACAAGCACACGGACGCGATGAAGAAGGCGATCGACGAGACCGATCGCCGGCGCGCGATCCAGCTCGCCTACAACGAGGAGCACGGCATCACGGCCGAGACGATCGTCAAGGGGATCTCGGACATAACCGAGTTCCTGATGGGCGATTCGAAGGTCCCGACCAAGCGCCGGCGGCGGCGCGAGCGGCAGACCGACATGGAGCCGGCGGAGCTGGAGTCGACGATCGTGGAGCTCGAGGAGGAGATGCTCGCGGCCGCGGAGGAGCTGCGTTTCGAGTACGCCGCGAAGCTCCGCGACGAGATCCGGGAGCTGCGACGCGAGTTGCAGGAGGCGACCGCCCCGAGCTGACGGCGTACCCTGGGGTGTCATGCCGACGCAGTCCAGGGTTCCCGGCGCCGCGTCATCGGAGGTCGACTTCGAGCTCGAGCGCTTCGAGCGGACCGGCGAGGACCGGATCGAGATCTCCGGCCGCTGGTACGGGCTGCGCGGCCGCCGGTTCGTCCGCCCCGTCCTGAACCTCCACACGGGCGGGGGCTCGCGCCGTCGCGCGATCGCGCTGCTCGAGCACAAGCCGTGGGCAGCGAACGACGGCCAGACGTGGCTGGCTGCGTTCGCGTGGCCGACGGGCGCGGGCGACGTCGAGGGCGCGGAGCTGGAGGTCGGCCCGGGCCTGATCGTCGACCTGCCGGCGCCGGGCGGCGAGCCCGGCTCGCAGGGACGCGTCAGCGCGCTGCGACCGCACGCTCCGGCGCCGATGGCGCGCCGGATCTCGCCGCCGGAGGACGAGGACGGCGAGATCGCCGCCGAAGCGCCCCCGGCGCGCGATCGGACCGCGGCCGCGCCGCGCCGCGCCACCCGCGCGCGGGTGCGCGACGCCGGTGAGCGCGCGGAGCCTGAGCGCCCGGCGGCGCGCGATCGCGGTGAGCGCGCGGGCTCGGAGCGCGCGGGCTCCGTGGAGATCTGGGACAGCGTGCCGGTGCGCGAGCGCTCCGCGCCGCCGCGCGACGTCCGCACCGCGGCGCTCGAGGAGCGCGACGAGGCCGTGGCCGCCCGCAACGACGCGGAGCGCGAGCGGGTCCAGGCGCTCAACGACCGCGACGACGCGCTCTCGCGCCGCGACGCCGCGCTGCGCGACGTCGACCGCGCGGGGACCGAGCGCGACGAGGCGATCGCCCAGCGCGAGCGCCTCGAGGCGGAGCTCGAGCGCGTGACGCGGGAGCGCGACGTGGCGCACGCCGAGCGCAAGCGCATGATGCAGGACGCCGAGGCGGTCGAGCGCGAGCGCGACCAGGCCGCCGCCGAGCGCGACGCCGCCCGCTCCGAGCTCTCGCGCGCGCTGCCGGAGCGCGACGTCGCGCTGCGCGAGGCCGAGGCGGCGACTGCGCGCGCCGACCGGGCCGAGAGCGAGCGCGACACCGCGTTCGCCGAGCGCAAGACCGCGGTCGCGCAGCGCGACCGGGCGCGCCGCGAGCGCGACCGGGCGATGCGCGCCGCCGGCGTCGAGCCGCCGGTCGAGTCGCCGCTCGTCGGCTCGCAGCGCCAGGGTGCTTCCGACCCCGACGTGCCGGACGGCGAGGGTGTCGCGCCGGTGGCGCCGGAAGGCGACGCCGCGGGCGACGTGGACCCGGTGGACGCGCAGCCTGCTGCCGCCGCCCTGGGTGCGGCCCGCCACGCCGCGGAGAGTCCCGCGGCGCCACCCGGCACGCCGCTGCCGTCGCGCCCGATGCGGCGCATCGGCACCGCGCCCACCGGGCCGACGCCCGAGCCCAAGCCGCTGCTCACGCCCGTCGACTCCGGCCGCCCGCGCCGGCTCTCCCGCACGCGGCGCCCGCCGTCCGCGCCCGCGCGCTGGGCCGTGCGGATCATCGTGATGCTCGTGCTGATCGCGGCCCTCGCGGTGCTCGGGATCCTGCTCGCCAGCGTGGTCTGACGCCGCCCGCCGGTGCGACGCGTCAGCTTCCGCCTGCCCGCAGAGGAGAAGGAGGACCTGCTCGACGCGCTCATGCCGCTGCTGCCCGCGGGGATCCGGGAGCGCGCCGCCGGGGAGGGCGAGGTCGAGCTGAGCACGGTCGCCGCGGCGCCGCCGGAGCGGGCGGCGCTCGAGGCGGCGGCCGGACGCCCGCTCGCCGGCTGGGAGGAGGAGGACGTGCCCGCCGACTGGCGCGCACGGCGCGCGCGCTTCGGCGGCGGTGCCCACGTGGTCGGCGGCCGGCTGCGCGTCCGCTCGCCGTGGGATCCGCCCGCCGGCGCGGACGTCGTCGACCTGGTGATCGAGCGCGGCGGCGGGGGCTTCGGCTCGGGCTCGCACGCGACCACGCGCATGTGCCTCGCGCTGCTGCTCGAGCTCGACCCGGCGAGGGGCGCGGCCGACCTGGGCTGCGGCCTCGGCACCCTCGCGATCGCCGCGGCCCGCCTGGGCTGGTCGCCCGTCGTGGCCGTGGACCGCATGGAGGGCGCGGTCGCGGCGGCGCGCGCGAACGGCGCCCGCAACGGCGTCCAGGTGGACTGGCGGGTCGCGGACCTCGAGACCGCGCCGATCCCGCTCGACGCGCTCCTGCTGGTCAACGCGCCCCCGCCGGTGCACGCGCGCGTCGCGGACGAGCTGGCGGTCTCGTCGCGCACGGCGCCCCCGGCTCTTCCCGCGTCCACCGCGTGATCGTCTCGGGCCTCGTCCCGGGTGAGCTCGCGGCCGTCGCTCCGGCGTACGCCTCGGCCGGCTGGGCCGTCGCCGCCCGGCTCGAGGAGGACGGGTGGGCGGCCGCGCTGCTGGAGCCGGCGAGTGCGTGACGACGTCCTCGATCCGGCCCGGGCGGCCGCCGCCGGCGCGGCGTTCGGCCAGCTCGCGTGCGCGCTCCCGGCCGGCGGGCTGCTCATCTCGACCTCCCGCCTCGTGGAGCTCGGCGTGCGCGCGACGGTCCTGCTCGCGCCCGGGCTCTTCCGCCTCGATCTCACGCCGGAGGAGGAGGCGCTCGGCGTCCTCACCCGGCCGCTCACCAGCCACCCGGTGCGGTGGCACGCGGACCAGTCGACCTGGGACGGCTACCGCGAGGCGGACGGGGTCGCGCCGCTCGAGCTGACCGCGCGCTTCGAGCTGCCCGACGGCCCGCTCACCGGCCGCCTGCGGATCCTCCCGTTCGCCGATCCCGAAGCCGGCGCGGTGCACTTCGTCGCGAAGGCCGAGATCCGGGAGCCGGCGGCGTGACCGAACGAGCCGAGGCGCTGCTCGCGTGGTACGAGCGCGTGCGGCGGCCGCTGCCGTGGCGGTCGACCCGCGACCCGTACGCGTTGCTCGTCTCCGAGGTGATGCTGCAGCAGACGCAGGCGGCGCGCGTGATCCCGTACTACGAGGCGTTCCTCGCCCGCTTCCCCGACCCCGCCGCGCTGGCGGCCGCGCCCGCGCGCGACGTGCTCGCCGCCTGGAGCGGTCTCGGCTACAACCGGCGGGCGCTCGCGCTCCAGGCCGCGGCGCGCGTCGTCGCGGAGCGGGGCTGGCCGGCGGACCTGTCCGAGCTGCCCGGCGTCGGGCCGTACACGGCCGCGGCGGTCGCGTCGTTCGCCTGGGACGCGCAGCGGGCGGCGGTCGACGTGAACGTCCGGCGCGTCGTCGAGCGGTGGGACGGGCGCCGGCGCACGCCCGGGCCGCTCGCCGAGCGCGCCGCCGCGCTGCTCCCGCCCGGCCGCGCCGCTGCCTGGAACCAGGCGATGATGGAGCTCGGCGCCACCGTCTGCACCGCCCGCGCGCCGCGCTGCGGCGCGTGCCCGGTGGCGGACTGGTGCGCCGGCGCGGGCGCGCCCGCCGCCACGGCGCCGGCCGCGCCGCCGCGCCCCCGCTTCGAGGAGACCGATCGGTACGCCCGCGGCCGGATCGTCGCGGCGCTGCTCGGCGACGCGCCGCTCCCGGCGCTCGACCCCGAGCGGCTCGAGCGAGCGCTGGCAGGTCTCGCGCGCGACGGCCTCGTCGTCCGCGACGCCGACGGTGCGCCGGCGCTGCCCTGACCGGAGCTCAGGCCGCGTGCCGGCGGGCGGCCATCACCGCCGCCCGCACCGCCTCCGGGCTCTGGTCGTGGCGCCGCAGCACGCCCGCCACCGGCTCGCCGGCGTCGCGCACCACGCCGAGCAGGATGTGCTCGGACCCGATGTGCCGGTCGCCGAGCGCGATCGCCTCGCGCAGCGCGAGCTCGAGCGCCTTCTTCGCCTCCGGCGAGAACGGCCGCCGCCCCGTGCGGTGACCGCCCAGCGCGCCCGGCCCGAACGACTCCTCGACGCGCCGGCGAACCTCGTCGAGATCGATCCCGATCGAGGCCAGCGCGTCGGCGTCGAGCCCGGCGCCGGTCTGCTCGAGCTCGGCGCGCAGCGCCGCGTGTCCGAGGCCCAGCGGCTCGAGCACCCGCGCCGCCGCGCCGCGCTCCGCCGCGAGCCCGAGCAGCAGGTGCTCGGCGCCGATCCGGTCGGCCTCCAGCGCGGTGGCCTCGTCCTGGGCGAGCAGCACGACCGCCCGCGCCTCCTGCGTGAATCGCTCGAACATCAGCGTCCCCTTCCCATCCGCCGCCGCCCGCCGTGCTTCTTGTGCACGGCCTGCTTGCTCACGCCGAGCGCCTCCGCGATCTGCTGCCAGCTCCAGCCCTGCTCGCGGGCGTTGCCGACCTGGAGCGTCTCGAGCGACTCGAGCAGCTGGCGCAGCGACGCGACGGCGGCGAGGCCGACGGCGGGGTCGCGGCTCGCGGTGGCGTCGGCGAGGTCCGTTGCCTGTGTCATGGGTGTCAACGTACATTGACGGTCGGGTTGTGTCAACCAACGTTGACGAAGCGGCGGACGGCACGTCCCAGCCGCGTATCCTCCGGACCCGATGGAACGCGACGAGATCGAGCGCCAGGACTTCCCCGCCGCCCGGCGCGGCTACGACACGGCGGCCGTCGAGGCGCACCTGCGGCGCGTCGCGGACGAGTTCGAGGTGGCGCGGCGGGGCTCCGGCTCGCTCGCCGAGGGCGCGTCGACGCAGGTCCGCGCGATCCTCGAGGCAGCGGAGACGAGCGCGCGGGAGCTGCGCGAGGAGGCGGGACGGGAGGCGAGCGGGCACGTCGCGCGCGTCGAGGACGCCGCGAAGGGCATGCTCGACAAGCTCGACCGGCTCCACGGCGAGCTCGATCGCCTGCTGGAGGGCCTCAAGGCGACCGCCGAGTCGCTGGCCGGCTCGCTGGACGAGTTGAGCCGCGACGTCGGCACGCTCGGCCCGCAGGTCGAGCCCGCGCCGGTCGAGCCCGCCGCCGCCGATCCCGCCCCGGCCGCCCCGCCGTCGAACGGCGCGCGCTCCGACGACGAGGCCGGCGCGCGGCTCGTGGCGCTCAACATGGCCCTCGAGGGCACCCCGCGGGAGGAGACCGCCCGCTTCCTGGACGAGCACTACGACCTGGGCGACGTCGACGCGCTGCTCGACGCCGTCTACGCGAGCGCCGGCCGGTGAGCGCCGCACCGCGCGAGCTGGCCGCGCTGCAGGAGCGCGGGGCGGTCCTGGCCGACCTGGGCCACGTCCACGCGCTCATGTTCTGGGACCAGAACACGATGATGCCGCCGCTCGGCGCCGCCGCCCGCGGCGACCAGGCCGCGACGCTGGAGGCCGTCAGCCACGAGCGCCTGACCGACCCCGAGCTCGGCCGGCTGCTCGACGCGCTGGAGCCCTGGGCGGCCCAGCAGGACCCCGACGCCGACGAGGTCAGGCTGATCCGCGAGCTGCGGCGCGACTTCGAGAAGGCCGTGCGCGTCCCGACCAGCCTCGCCGCCGAGATCAGCCGCGCCGCCGCCCACGGGCAGGCCGCCTGGCAGGAGGCCCGCGCCGCGGCGGACTTCTCCCGCTTCCGCGACGCGCTCGAGCGCCACCTCGACCTCCGCCACCGCTACATCGCCTGCTTCGAGGGCTTCGAGCACCCGTACGACGTGCTGCTCGACGACTTCGAGCCCGGCATGACGACCGCGAGGCTGCGCCCGCTGTTCGCGGAGCTGGTCGACGGCCTCGTCCCGCTCGTCGCCGAGGCCGCCGCCGACACGCCTCCGCCCGTGGGCGGCGCGTTCGGCGGCCCCTACGCGGTCGAGGATCAGCGCCGCGCCGTGATGGACATCCTCGAGCGCATCGGGTTCGATCCCGACGGCTGGCGGCTCGACGTCGCGCCGCACCCGTTCGCCCAGCGGATCGCGCCGGGCGACGTCCGCATCACGACGCGCTACGACCTGCACGACTTCACCGGCGCGTACTTCGCCGGGCTGCACGAGTTCGGCCACGGCTTCTACGAGGCAGGGATCCCGGCGCGCCTCAGCCGCAGCCCGCTCGGCTCACCGGTCTCGCTCGGCGTCCACGAGTCGCAGAGCCGGCTGTGGGAGAACCTGATCGGCCGCAGCCGCGCGTTCTGCACCTGGGTGCTGCCGCGCCTGGCGGCGCAGTTGCCGGGCGGGCTGGACGGGACCGGGGTCGACGAGCTCTACCGCGGCGTCAACGCCGTCCACCGCAGCCTCGTCCGCGTCGAGGCCGACGAGACCACGTACAACCTCCACGTCGTGCTGCGCCTCGAGCTCGAGCTGGCGCTCGTGGAGGGCACGCTCGCCGTCGACGACCTGCCGCACGCGTGGAACGAGGGCATGCACCGGCTGCTGGGCCTCGACGTCCCCGACGACGCCCAGGGCGTGCTGCAGGACGTCCACTGGGGCGCCGGGCTGATCGGCTACTTCCCCACCTACTCGCTGGGCAACCTGATGGCCGCGCAGCTGTGGGAGGCGCTCCGCGCGGACATACCGGAGGTCGACGCCCAGATCGAGCGCGGCGAGTTCGGCCCGCTGCAGTCATGGCTGCGCGACCGCATCCACGTACACGGGCGCAAGTTCCCGTCACCCGAGCTGCTCGCCCGGGTGACGGGGCAGGAGCTGGCGGTCGCGCCGTTCCTGCACTACCTGCGGGAGAAGCTCACCGACGCCGGCGTGCTCAGAGCAGCGCCTCGTTGAAGAAGCCGACCACGCGGCGCTCGTACTCCTCGGGCCGCGACTTCAGCCCGCCGACGTGGCCGGACTCCGGGATCTCCCACAGCGTCGCCGAGTCGCCCGCGGCCTTCGCATACCCGCGGTTGAGCTTCTCGCCGGTCGGGGCGTTGGGTGCGGCGATCAGCAGCATCGGCTGCTCGACCTTCGCGGCGAGGTCCTTCAGGTTCGCCGGCGGCGCCTGGTTGGAGGACACCGCGACCGCCGCGGTCTTGACCGCGGAGATCGCGAATCCGAGCGGGTACTTGGCCAGGCCGGAGTCGTCCTCGTCCATGTCCTCGGTCGTCGACCTCGCCCCGGCTCCCTCGGAGACCACGGCGGCGAGCTCGTCGGTCTCGGCGGCGGCCTCGATCATCATCTCTCCGCCGACGGAGAGGCCGATGCCGCCGATCCGGTCAGGATCGACGTCGGGGCGATGCTGCAGGTACGCGATCGCGGCCTTGATGTCCGCTTCGCCGCCCCAGCCCCATGAGTTCGGCTCGCCGTCGCTGTCGCCTTCGCCGCGGCGGTCGAACAACAGCACGCCGTACCCGTGGCGGGCCAGCATCCGCGTCTTCGCCTGCGGGCCGTTCCGGCCCGGGAACGCGATCACGGCCGCGCCGTTCTTCGACGGGACGTACCAGCCCTCGAGCTCGAGCCCGTCGCTGGTGGTGAACTTCACGTCCTCGTGGGCGACGCGGAGGTGGTCCGCCGGCACGACGGCCCGGCCGACGTGCGTGGTGACGTATCCATAGCCCGCGATGAGGACCAGGGCGGCGAGGAAGAATCCGGCGATCCCGAGCAGCGCGCGGCGCCCGTAGCGCCAGGGCAGGTTGCCGTCGGTCCGGCGCGTGCGCCACAGGGTGACGGCGCCGAGGCCGAGCAGCATCACGCCGGCGGGGATGGCCAGCAGGCCGGTGAAGTCGTCGCCCGACGGACCGACCTCCCGGGCGTAGTAGAAGCCCTCGATGCCGGCGGCGATGCCGAGCACGCCGAAGACCAGCGCGAGCGCGCCGCGCCGGCCGCCGCGCAGGCGCGGATAGGCCCAGGCGGCAAGGCCGAGGAGGGCGAGCGGGACGAGCCCGCTGACGACGTGGTCGCCGGGCGACATGCCCGGCTGCGGCTGGAGGTAGTTGTCGTCCAGCACGTGGAGCGCGATCAGCGCGATCGCGACGAAGAAGAGGACGGTCTCGAGCGGCCGCCCGCCCCGCCGCGTGAGCGGCGGGGCGGTGCGGGTCTCGGACCGCACATCGTGAGTGGCGGTCATGGTCGCTCCGCCTACTCGTAGTGGAGCGCGTCGAGCACGTTGAGCCGCGAGGCCCGCCGTGCGGGGAGGATCGCCGCGCCGATGCCCGCGACGACCGCGACCAACGTGAACGCGGCCAGCGTCTGGACGGGGATCGTGAACGGGAGGCCGTCCATCGACACGGCCTTGATGACGAGCCCGGCGAGGAACAGCCCGAGCCCGAGACCGAGCGTGGTGCCGATCAGCGCCGTGATGATGCTCTCGTGCCGGATCATGCGGCGCGCCTGGCGGCGCGTCATGCCGATGGTCCGGAGCATCCCGATCTCGCGGGTGCGCTCGAACACCGAGAGCACCATCGTGTTGACCATGCCGAACAGGCTCACGATGACCGAGAAGCCCAGCAGCACGTAGAGCATGGCCATGACCGTCGCCATGTCCTTCGTGGCGTCCTTCGGGTACTCGGCGCCCGTGTGGAACTCCGCGTCTCCGGAGTCCTTCGCGGATGCCTCGAGCGCCGTGCCCGTGTCGGCGTCCGCCGCGATGAACGTGAAGCTGTTCTTCGGGTTGTTGAACGCCTTGTCGAAGCCCTGCTTGGTCATGCTGACGTCACCCAGCAGGGGGTTCTGCTCCGGCGGGTTGTAGATGCCGCGGACGACGAGCGTGCGCTCCTCGCCGGACGGCGTCTTGACCGACACCTCGCTGCCCGGCTTGAGGTGCTTGGCCTTGGCATACGTCTCGCTGACGAGCGCGCCGTCGGCACCCATCTCACCGAGCGTGCTGTCGGAGCCCGTCGTCCATTCGAACGAGTAGAACTCAGCGATCGTCGCCGGGTCGATCCCGGTGATCTCCTGCTGCTTGCCCTGCACGATCGCCGTATCCGAGCGGACGTGCGAGGCGCTCTTCACGCCCGTGGTCGCCGCCAGCTTGTCGCCCTCGGAGGCGCTGAACGGCAGGCCCTGCTTGCCGTCGACGACATAGTCGGCGTGGACCTGATCCTTGATCGCCGACTTGGTCCCGGCGTTGATGCCGGCGCCGAGCACCGCCACGACCGTGACGAGCGTCAGCCCGATCATCAGCGCGGCAGCGGTCGACGCGGTGCGGCCCGGGTTGCGGACGGCGTTCGCCCCCGCCAGCTCTCCGGCCACGCCGCCGGCGTGTCGCGCCGGCAGGCCCACCACGCGGGCGAGCGGCTTGACGAGACGGGGAGCGAGCAGCGCGATCCCGAAGAACAGCCCGAGCACGCCGCCGCCGAGCAGGAGCCCGACCGCCAGCGCGCTCACGCCGCCGGCGAAGATGCCGAGCAGGATCGCCGCCAGCGATGCCAGCGTGACGCCCACGCCCGCGTTGTGGGAGTGCGCCGCCATCCCCGTCGTCGGAAGGGTCGCGCCCTCCCGCACCGCCGCGATCGGCGGGACGCGGGTCGCGCGCCTGGCGGGCAGGATGCTCGCCAGCAGCGTGATCCCGGTGCCCAGCAGGAGCGAGACGATCACGGTGCGCCCATTGACGACCGTCGATCCCTCGGGGAGGTCGACGCCCATGAGGCTGAACAGCGCGATCATGCCCTTGGCGATGGCGAGCCCGGCGACGAGCCCGATCACCGACCCGAGCAGGCCGATCACGAACCCTTCGAGCCGCACCGCGCGCATGACCTGCTTGCGCGAGGCGCCGAGGGTCCGCAGCGTGGCGAACTCGCGCGTCCGCTGCGCAACCGTGATCGACAGCGTGTTGAAGATCACGAACGCGCCGACCAGCAGCGCGATGCCGCCAAAGCCGAGCAGGACCATCCGGATCGAGTTCATGCTGTCGTTGACTTCCTGGGCGTCCTGCTCCGCCTGCTTGGCGCTGTCCTGGACCTCGGCGTTCCCGGGGACGAGCGGCTGGACGGCCTTGACCAGCTCAGCCGGCGTGGTGCCGGGCTTCGCGGCGATCGAGATGCCGTCGTAGCGGCCCCCGCGGTCGAGCACCTTCTGCGCCGTCTCGAGATCCCAGGTGGCGATGCTGCCGAAGCCGAGCGAGTCGACCTCGCCGTAGCTCGCCGTTCCGGTGATCTCGTACTCGTGCTGTCCGGTCGCGGTGTCGATGACGACGGAGTCGCCGACGGCGTACTTCTCCTTCTTCGCCGTGCCCACGTCGATCACGACCTGATCGCCGCCCTCGGGCCAGGCGCCCGTCTTGAGGTTGAGCGGGCTGAACCGCGCGTTCGCGGCGTCGTAGCTCGTTCCGTAGCTCTCCTTGGCGACGGCCTTGCCGTCCTTGCCGATGATGTCGGCGCCGTTGACGTCCTGCGACGACACGGTGCCGCCGGCGGCCTCGGCCTCGGGCAGCGCCCGGACCTCGTCGAGGAGCGTGGCTGGGAGCGTGACGCCGCTGCCGTTGGTCGAGTCCTTGACGATCTCCTTGCCCTGGACGACGGCGTCGGTCTTCTCGTACGAAGCATCGAAGAGCCCGTTGAAGGACTTCTGCATCGTGTCGGTGAGGATGAACGTCCCGCTGACCATCGAGACGCCGATGACGATGGCGAGTGCGGTCAGCAGCGCGCGGATCTTGCGACCCGCGAGTCCCTTCAGCGCAACCCCGGTCATCGGCCGCTCACCTGCTCGAGCGTCTCGAGGATCTCGTGCGCCGTGGAGCGGCCGAGGTCCCGGACGATGTCGCCGTCGGCGAGGAACAGCACGCGGTCGGCGATCGCCGCGGCGTGCGCGTCGTGGGTGACCATGACGGTGGTCTGGCCAAGTGCGTCGACGGAGTCGCGCAGGAGCGCGAGGATCTCGCCGCCGGTTGTCGAGTCGAGGTTGCCGGTCGGCTCGTCGGCGAACATCACGCTGGGACGCGAGACGAGCGCACGGGCGACCGCGACGCGCTGCTGCTGGCCACCGGAGAGCTCCGACGGACGGTGGCCGAGGCGGTCGCCGAGGCCGACCTGCGCCACGAGCTCGTCCAGCCACTGGGGATCCGGCTTGCCGCCGGCGAGCTTGAGCGGCAGCGCGATGTTCTCGGCCGCCGTGAGCATGGGGAGGAGGTTGAAGAACTGGAAGATGAAGCCGATGTGGTCGCGCCGCAGGAGCGTGAGCTCGGCGTCGCCCATGTTGGTGACGTCCTCGCCGGCGACGGTGACCTGGCCCGCGGTGGGCTGGTCGAGGCCGGCGAGGATGTGCATCAACGTGGACTTGCCGGAGCCCGATGGGCCCATGACCGCGGTGAGGCGGCCGGCGGCGATGTCGACCGACACGCCGCGCAGGGCGTCGACCGCGGTGTCGCCCTCGCCGTAGCGGCGAACGACATCACGGGCCGTGACGACGGCTTCGATGGGGGAGGTGTCGAGGCGGGGAACCTCGAGGACGGCATCTGACATGAGGACCTTTCCGGGGGAGGAGACGGACAGGACGAGCGTCGCGTCAGCGGTGGTCCGGCGCTATCGCGTCCGCCGGTGTCCAAGGGGGCGGTGCCCCGGGGGTGCGGGAGGGCGGGCGTCCCCGTCAGGCGCCGAGGAAGCGCAGCACCGCGAGCACCCGCCGGTGCTCCCCGCCGGTGTCCGGCAGGCTGAGCTTCGCGAAGATGCTCGAGACGTACTTCTCCGCGCTGCGCAACGTGATGTCGAGCCCTGCGGCGATCGCGGGGTTCGAGCAGCCCTCGGCAAGGAGCCGGAGCACGTCGCGCTCGCGCGGCGTGAGGTCGTCCAGCACCGTGTCCTCGCGCCGGATCGCCAGCAGGCGCGACACGACCTGCGGGTCGAGCGCCGTGCCGCCCGCGGCGACCCGCCGCAGCGCGCCGACGAACTCGTCGACGTCGGTCACCCGATCCTTGAGCAGGTAGCCGAGCCCTTCAGGGCGCTCGGCCAGCTCGCGCGTCGCCACGCCGAACTCGACGTGCTGGGAGAGCAGGACGATCGCCACGTCGGGATGCCGCTCACGGATCGCGTGCGCCGCCACGAGGCCCTCGTCGGTGTGCGTCGGCGGCATGCGGATGTCGATGATCGCCACGTCGGGGTCGTGGTCGCCGACGGCCGTCAGCAGGTCCTCCCCGTTGCCGGCCTCGCCTGCGACGTCGATCCCGTCCTGGCGCAGCAGCGACGCGATGCCCTCGCGCACGAGCAGGTTGTCGTCGGCGATCACGACCCGCATGGCAACCGCGCCGTGACGGTGGTGCCGGAGCCTTGCGGGCTGACCACGCGCAGCTCGCCGTCGAGCGCCTCGACGCGGTCGACGAGCCCGCTCAGCCCGCTGCCGCGCGCCTCGTCGGCGCCGCCCACGCCGTCGTCGGCGATCTCGATGCTCGCGGCCTCGCCGTTGCGCCACACGCGGATCGTCGCGTGCTCGGCCTGGGAGTACTTGCCGACGTTCGCCAGCGCCTCCGACGCGACGAAGTACGCGGCGAGCTCGACCTGCTCGGGCAGCCGCTCACGCGCCTCGAACGACAGCGTCGTCGCGACGGTGGAGCGGCTCGCCAGCGAGTCGAGCGCGGCGGCGAGCCCGTGCTCGAGCACCGCGGGGTGGATGCCGCGCGCGAGCTCGCGCAGCTCGGCGAGCGACAGCGCCAGCTCGTCGCTCGCCGTCGCGACGAGCCGCTGGGCGGACGTGTCGTCGTGGATCCGGCCCTTGAGGAGCCGCAGCTGCAGCGCGATGGCGACGAGGCGCTGCTGCGCGCCGTCGTGCAGGTCGCGCTCGAGCCGGCGGCGCTCCGCGTCGCCCGCCGTGACGATCCGCTCCCGCGAGGCCTTGAGCTCTGCGAGGCGCGCGTGGGACTCTGCCTGCAGGCGCTCGTTCTCGATCGCGATCGCGGCCGCGGCGCGGACCGCGTCGACGAGCTCCGGGTCGTCGTCCAGCGTCGCGTCGTACACGAGCGCGGCCACCTCGCTCCCGTCGCGCTCGATCGGCATGACCTCCCGGTCGCCGCCGGGCGCCGGCAGCGCGACCGGCTCGCCGGAGGCGTCGGCGTACGACGCGCCGTCCGGCTGCGGGTAGGCGACCTGGAGCTGCGGATCGCCGAGCGTCTTCGCGAGCGCGGAGCGCAGCTCCTCGCCGCGCATCTGGCCGAGCCCGAAGAACAGCTCGGCGAGGGTCCCGCGGGCGAGCCGCGAGCGCAGGAGGCCGGCGAGGAACGCCGCCGGCACGGTCACGAGCGAGCATGCCGCGAACCAGAGCAGCACCTGCGACCGCGTCCCCGCGATGAGGTCGTTGAGCAGCAGCGCGGTGAAGCACGACAGGGCGAACGCGCCGGCGAGGCTCGGCAGCAGCGCGCGGCGCCGCGGCCGGGACGTCGTCCACCAGCGCACGGCGATCACGATCACGGTCGCCGTGCACGCGCAGGCGAGCAGACCGCGCTGCGTCCGGTCGATCGCGTGCGCGACGTCCTCGTCGGGGAACGCGAGGAGGAGGTTCCCCCCGTCGAGCTCCGCGAACAGCAGCCAGGCCAGCTGCAGCAGCACGAGCGGGATCGCGTAGGCCGCGACCAGCCAGCGGTCGATGCCCGGCTGGAGCCGCCCGCTGGTAAGGAGCGTGAGCAGCAGCGCGACGAAGAAGAAGATCCAGCTGTCCACGAACACGACGAGCAGCGTCGCGGCGAGGTCGCCGTCGACCTGGCTCAGGAGCGGCGAGACGAGGAACGCGAACCCCGTGGCGGTCATCAGCATGCCGCTCCGGCTGTCGGGCCGGCGGCGCCAGGCGACGAGGCCGAAGGCGGCGAACGAGAAGCCGACGAGGCTGAACACGACGTCGAGCCCGACGATCGGCGTGTCGCGGTCGAACAGGACGGGCCGCAGGGCCAGGATCTCGGCCGCCGTGGCCGCGGCCCAGAGTCCGATCCAGAACAGGGCGGGATGGCGGCGCACCGCGAAACGGCTGCGCACGTCCGCAGCACTCCTGCGGAGCGGGTCGGTCGCGAGATCGCTCGCGACCCCTTCCCACGGCGCCCAGCGGATCATCACGAGCTCCTTCGATGGGCCGAGCACCGACACTATCCGAACCGGGGACGGCGAGTGGGAGGAGTAGGCTCGGCTCACGCCGTCGACCGGCTCGACCGCACGCCAGGTCTTTGTCCTACTTCCTGTGCGCGGCCCTCGCTCGCAAGAGGACAAGAGGACCAGTCGCCATGCGCTTCCGGCGCCGCTCACATGCCAGTCGGCCCCACGTGACCAGCGGGGTGGATCCCGTCGAACCGCAGCTTGCCGAGCTCCGGCAGCGCCTGGAGCACCTCGAGACGGAGGTCGAGGGGCTCCAGGACGCGGTGCATCGGGAGTCCATGCGGCACCGCAAGCAGATCGACGACCTCATCACGAGCACTCAGCCGGCCGCAGTGGCCCGCGCCCTCAGCGACGACGCGCGCCGCCGCGGCGTCTGATGTCCGACTCGGCGACGATCACCGCAGTGCTCGGGGACGGCCCGCTGGAGGGCCGGCAGCTCGAGACCCAGCTCGTCGAGGGCAGGCCGCCGAAGACCATCGACACCCCGGGCGACGACGGCACCACCTTCCGGTACTGCCTGGCGGACTGGATGCAGGCCGGTCCGTCCGCGGTCTACACGTTCCTGTACCGCGTGTAGCTCGGGCTCAGTCGAGCGCGCCGGCGGGGAGGACGTAGCGGGCCGGCGGCCGGCCGTCCTGGGCGCTGTCGGTGAGGCGGGCGCCGTGGAGCCCGCCGGTTCCCTTGCTCACGGCCGTCTCCGGCTCACCGGCGTGCTCGGTGATCCAGCCGAGGATGTCGGCGGAGTCGGCGCCCGCGGCGAGGATGGCCGCGCGTTCGATCACGTCGCCCCCGGACGGATGCGGCCGGGCGAGGCGCGTGACGAGCGCGCGGATGGCGACTTCATCCATCTTGCTGACAATACTCCACCCGCGTGGGAACACCTGTTCGACGGATCCGTCCGCCGGTTACGTACACTGGGTCGGGTGTCCCGACAGGCCCAGATCGTCGTCTCCGGCGCGCGCGAGCACAACCTCAAGGACGTCACGGTGGCGATGCCGCGTGACGCCCTGGTCGTGATCACGGGCCTGTCCGGCTCGGGCAAGTCGTCGCTCGCGTTCGACACGATCTACGCCGAGGGCCAGCGTCGTTATGTCGAGTCGCTGAGCGCGTACGCGCGCCAGTTCCTGGGGCAGATGGACAAGCCCGACGTCGACTCGATCGAGGGCCTGTCGCCGGCGATCTCGATCGACCAGAAGACGACCTCGCGCAACCCGCGGTCCACGGTCGGCACGGTCACCGAGATCTACGACTACCTGCGCCTGCTCTGGGCGCGGATCGGCAAGCCGCACTGCTTCAACTGCGGCCGGCCGATCGCCGCGCAGTCGGCCGAGCAGATCATCGACCAGATCATGGGGCTGGAGGACGGCACCCGGTTCATGGTCATGGCGCCGATCGTGCGCGGCCGCAAGGGCGAGTACGGCAAGCAGTTCGAGGAGCTGCGCGCCGAGGGCTTCACGCGCGTGAAGGTCGACGGCGAGGTGCGGCTGCTCGAGGAGGACATCGTCCTCGACAAGAAGTTCAAGCACGACATCTCGGTGGTGGTGGACCGGCTGGTGATGCGGCCCGAGTCGCGCAAGCGGCTGGCCGACTCGGTCGAGACCGCGGTGGCGCTGGCGGACGGCATCCTCGAGATCGAGACGCTGCCGCGCGACGGCGAGGCCGGTCAGGTCCTGACGTTCTCCGAGCGGTTCGCGTGCCTGCACTGCGGCATCTCGATGCCGGAGCTGGAGCCGCGGATGTTCTCCTTCAACTCCCCGCACGGCGCCTGCCCGCGCTGCACGGGGCTGGGGTCGCAGATGGAGATCGACCCCGACCTGGTGGTGCCGGACCCGTCGCTGTCGATCGACGACGGCGCGATCCTGCCGTGGGCGAGCGGGGCGTCGACGTACTACGACCAGATCACGCAGGCGATCGCCGAGCGCTACGAGATCGACCTGCAGGCGCGCTGGGAGGACCTGCCCGAGGAGCAGCAGGACCTGTTCCTGTACGGGACCAACGGCGACCGGATCTACGTCACCTACCGCAACCGGATGGGCCGCAAGCGGTCCTACATGACGAACTTCGAAGGGATCGTCCCGAACCTCGAACGGCGCTACAAGGAGACCGACTCCGACTGGTCGCGCGAGAAGATCGAGGAGTACATGACGATGCGGCCGTGCCCGGAGTGCAAGGGCGCCCGGCTGCGGCCCGAGTCGCGCGCCGTGCGGGTGGCGGGCATGGCGATCCACGAGTTCACCGCGATGAGCGCGCGCCGCGCGCTCGAGTGGATCGCGGAGCTGGAGCTGTCCGACCAGGACCGCGCGATCGCGAAGCTGATCCTGCGCGAGATCGAGGAGCGGCTGCGCTTCCTCGACAACGTCGGGGTGGGCTACCTGAGCATGGAGCGCGCCGCGTCGACGCTGTCGGGCGGCGAGGCGCAGCGGATCCGGCTGGCGACGCAGATCGGCTCGTCGCTCGTCGGCGTGCTCTACATCCTGGACGAGCCGTCGATCGGCCTGCACCAGCGCGACAACGAGCGGCTGATCGCGACGCTGGAGCGGCTGCGCGAGCTCGGCAACACCGTGCTGGTGGTCGAGCACGACGAGGGCACGATGCGCGCGGCCGACCACCTCATCGACATGGGGCCCGGGGCCGGGGAGCACGGCGGGTACGTGGTCGCGCAGGGGACGGCGGCCGACGTCGAGGCGGTGCCGGATTCGCTGACCGGCCAGTACCTCTCCGGGACGCGGCGGATCGAGGTGCCGGCCAAGCGCCGGAAGCCGTCGGGCTACGTCGACATCGTCGGGGCGACGCAGCACAACCTCAAGAGCGTCGACGCCAGGATCCCGCTCGGGGTGCTGACTGCGGTGACCGGCGTGTCGGGCTCCGGCAAGTCGACCCTGGTCAACGAGGTGCTCTACAAGGCGGTCGCGAACCGGCTCAACCGGGCGCGGATGCGGCCGGGCGCGCACAAGCGGATCGAGGGCCTCGAGCAGCTCGACAAGGTCATCAGCGTCGACCAGTCGCCGATCGGGCGCACGCCGCGGTCCAACCCGGCGACGTACATCGGGCTGTTCGACCAGATCCGCGACCTGTTCTCCAAGACGCAGGAGGCGCGGGCGCGCGGCTACAAGCCGGGGCGCTTCTCGTTCAACGTGAAGGGCGGCCGCTGCGAGGTCTGCCGCGGCGACGGGCAGATCAAGATCGAGATGCACTTCCTGCCGGACGTCTACGTGCCGTGCGAGCAGTGCCACGGAAAGCGCTACAACCGCGAGACGCTCGACATCCGGTTCAAGGGCAAGACGGTCGCCGACGTGCTCGAGATGCCGATCGAGGAGGCGCTCGAGTTCTTCGCGCACATCCCGAAGATCCGGCGCCGGCTGCAGACGCTGCACGACGTGGGGCTCGACTACATGCGGCTCGGCCAGCCGGCGACGACGCTGTCGGGCGGCGAGGCGCAGCGCGTCAAGCTGGCGTCCGAGCTCGCCAAGGTGGCCACCGGGCGGACGCTGTACATCCTCGACGAGCCGACGACCGGACTGCACTTCGCCGACATCGAGAAGCTGCTCGAGGTGCTCCAGCGGCTCGTCGACCAGGGCAACACGGTCGTGGTGATCGAGCACAACCTCGACGTGATCAAGACCGCGGACCGCCTGCTGGACATGGGTCCGGAGGGTGGGGAGGAGGGCGGCTACCTCATCGCCGCGGGCACGCCGGAGGAGGTCGCGGGCGAGCCCGAGTCGGCGACGGGCGAGTTCCTGGCGAACCTGGTCGAGGCCAAGCCGAAGAAGCGCCGCGCCCCGCGGCGCAAGCGGGTCGCGGCCCCGGCCTGAGCCTCCGCGGGGCCGGCACGACGAGCCGGCCCCGCGAACACCCGCGCCTAGAACCCGAGCGCGCCCGGCCCCCCGACGACGGGCAGCGTCAGCCGGCTCTGCTCCACGTTCACCTCGTACGCCGGCACGGGCCCGGTCTTCGCCTGCGTTCCGTAGTCGCGGAACGTCCCGACCAGCACGAGTCCGATCCGGTGCCCCGCGAGGAACGTGTAGTCGCTCGTCCACAGCGGCACCTGCGCCCACACGTCCTGCCCGGGCGTGAGCGGGGTCTTCGTGCGCAGCGAGTCCCGGTTCTGCAGGTCCAGCGCACCGCGGCTCACGACCTCCATGTCGGTCGTCCGGTACCGGCGGCCGACCGGGAAGTAGCACCCGTTGTCGAACAACGAGCTCTCCCCGAAGCAGTCCTCCGGCTGGTCTGACTGGGTGAAGGCCCCGTCGGCGTTGCGGAAGTCGACCACGTCGAACGGCGCGTCGCCGTAGTCGACCAGCACGGCGCCCAGCGCGGCATCCGCCTGGTCGGCGGAGAGCCGGAGCGTGACCGACGACCGGCCGGAGATCCGTACGCCCTTGGTCAGCGCCGGCGAGAGGGCGACCAGCCGGTTCGGGTTCGTCGTGGCGGTCGGCTCCGCGATCGCCGGCTTCTCGCCAGGCGGCGCGCTCCCCGGCGTCCGCTCGACGTACTGCTCGCGCCGGTCGATCCACGTCGCCGTCGCCGCGGTCTGCTGCTGCGCCGCCGACAGCGGGGCAGGCCCGTTCGGCGCGGCGGGCGAGCGCAGCCAGAGCTGCGTCCGCTGAGCGGCCGGGTCGGGGAAGTCGGCGCGGGTCGTGAACGCGGGCGTCCGCCCGACGAGGTTCGGCTGCTGCTCGATCCGCGCGAGCGGCTCGTCCATGACGCCGTTGTCGATGTCCTGCAGCCAGTAGTCGAACCAGCGATGGATGGTCTGCACCCACGCGCCGCGATCGAAGTCGAACGGGTCGACGTGCCCCATCTGCGTCAGCCAGATCTTGCGCGGCACGTCGTTCGCGGCGAGGTTGTCCCACCACTCGTCGTAGTTGTTGGGCTTGACGTTGTAGTCGTTGAGCCCGTGGACGAGGAAGACGGACGCCTTGACCTGGTCGGCGTGCTGCTCGTAGTCGCGCTCGTCCCAGAACGCGTTGAAGTTGCCCGACGACTCGGGCGGCACGGTGCCCTCGCCGGCGCCGGTGGCGATCCGCTGGCGCGACGGCGCGCACTGCTCGCGCCGCGCCGGGAACGTGACCGTGTTCGCAAGGCCGCTGGGACCGCCGGAGGAGAACCGCAGCCCGCCGATCCGGTAGTACTTGTACCAGGACGAGATGCCGGAGATCGGCACGATCGTGCGCAGCCCCTCGACGCCGGTGGCGGCGGTGCCGTTGGCGTGCGTGCCGTCGTACGACTTGCCCCACATCCCGACGTTGCCGGTGCTCCAGTCGGCGGTCACCTCGGCACCGCCCGACTGGGCGTCGTAGCCGGTCGCGCGCCCGTTGAACCAGTCGATCACGCGGGTGATCCCGAGGATGTCCTCCCGGCCGCCGACGGTCGGGCAGCCGGTCGAGTTGCTGGTCCCGACGGTGTCGAGCAGCGCGACCGCGTAGCCGCGCGGCACGAAGTAGTTGTCGTAGAACAGCGGCCACTTGTCGTTGCGGCCGTCGCCGTCCACGTCGGACTTGCACTCGCCCTCGTTGCCGCGGCAGACCGTGTCGTAGTACGGGCTGGCGTCCATGATGATCGGGACCGCCAAGCCGTCCGCGGTGGCCTTCGGGCGGATGATGTCGACCGCGATCCGGTCGTTCGTGCCGTCACCGTCGCTGTCGAGCTCGATCGGCACCCAGACGCGCTGGCGGATCGCGTCGGCGTACCCGTAGACCGGCTGCGTGGCGCCGTCCTCCACGACGGGCCCGGGCGGCGGATCGGCCGCGCCGGGAGCCGGCGGCGGCGCCCCGCCGCCCCGCGGGGCCACGGCCGGCTCGACCGCGAGCCGGCGCTTGGCGAACGCGCACCGAGCGGCGCGGTTGCCCACCCGGACGCACGTGACCACGTGGTAGCGGCCGGTCGCGAGGGACGCCGGCACGCGCACGCGGACGCGATAGCCGCGGCTCCGCTGAGCCTTCAGCTTCGGGAGGTACTTCACCGCGGCGATCCGGCCGCTCTTCGACGTGCGGCTGGTGCGGAGCGAGACGGTGAGCCGGACGCGCGCCGCGCGCGCCGACGCGTTGCGCACCTTGCCCGTGAGCGTGAACGCGTCGCCGGCGGCCGCGGATGGCGGCGGTGCGCTCGTGGGGCGGACGGAGGCCGGCGGGCCGGCCGCGGCCGCGGTGGGCGCGAGGGCGAGGGCAGCCAGCGTGGTGGCCAGCACGGCGCGCGATGTGCTCATGGGTACCCCTACGTACGTCGGTCGGTGCCGGTGCCCCGGCACCCCATCTGTCTCCCGCGCGGCATCGTACGCCTCGGCGCGTCACGGCACAGTGCCGCCCGCTCGCGTGCGGGCGATCCGCTGCTGGTCAGTCGCGCATCCAGCCGCGCCGCGCGGCCTTGAGCGCGCGCAGCTCCTCGACCGCCAGCGGTGCCGTCGGGTCGGCGTGGGGACGCGCCTTGAGCAGGCGCGGCTCGATCTCCTCCTCCATCGCGGCGCCGTCGACCGCGTGGACGCGGTAGGCGTGGGCGCCGGTGCGCGAGGCGACCACCTCTGCCAGCCGGGTGCCGCGGAACAGCAGCCCGGCGCCGTCGTCGACGCCCCACCCGGCTGGGGCGTCGCCGCGCCCCACGGCGTCGAGGTAGAACCGGCGGCGGTCGGGCTCGCCGTCGTAGTGCACGGAGTTCGATCCCGGGAGGAACCCCAGGCCGCGCGCGAGCGTCGGACGCCCGATCGACTTCGTCACGCCCCACTCGAACCAGCACATCGAGCCCGCGCTGAGCCCGGCGAGCACGATCCCGGCCTGCCACGCCTCGCGCAGGATCTCGTCGAGCGCGTGCGCGCGCCAGAGCGCGAGCAGGTTGATCATCGAGCCGCCGCCGACGTAGATCACGTCCTGCGCGAGCAGGTGGTCGCGCAGCGGCACGGGATGCGAGCTGAGCCGGAACAGCGAGATGTGCGTCGGCTCGCAGAGCTGGTCGCCGAACGTCGCGTGGAAGCGCCGGATCTGGTCCTCGGAGTCTCCGCCCGCGGTCGGCAGCAGGCAGATCCGCGGCTCCCGCGCGGGGGCGAGCGAGCGCACGTAGTCGTCCAGCGCGGGGTTGCCGGGCTCCATCGTGAACCCGCCGCCGCCCATCGCGAAGATGGTGGGGACCCGTCCGGCGCGCCGCGCGCCGGGCTCAGGCGGCAAGCGCCGGCTCCGCGCTCGCGGCCGCGCCGAGGTAGTCGACCGCCAAGGGCAGCTCGGCCACCTCGCCGTCGACCGCGTCGACACGGTACGCGCGCGACTCGGGCCGCGACGACACCACGCGGGCCAGGGACTCGCCCACGAAGTGCAGCGCGGCGCCGTCCTCCGCCGCGTAGCCCCCGGGCATCCCGCCGCCCACCGCCGCGTGGTACGCCGGACGCCGGTGCGGCTCCTTGTCGTAGTGCACCGCGTTGGAGGTCGGGATCAGGCCGATGCCCTGCACGGGCCGCGACGCGCCGTGGTAGCCGGTCATCGCCTCCGCGAACCAGCACAGCGAGCCGGCGCTCAGCCCGCAGAGCACGACGCCCGCCTCCCACGCCTCCCGCAGCGCGACGTCGAGCCCGTGCGCGCGGAGCACGCCCATCAGGCAGATCACGCTGCCGCCGCCGACGTACACGAGGTCCTGGTCGAGCAGGTGCGAGCGCACGTCGTCGGTCCCGCAGTCGCGCCGGAACAGCGAGACGTGCGAGGACTCGCAGCGGCTGGCGGGGAAGTGCCGGTAGAAGCGCACGATGTAGTGGTCCGCGTCACCCGACGCGGTCGGGAGGAAGCACACCTTCGGCCGATCGCGGCCCGCCGCCGCGGCCAGCCCGAGCACGTAGTCGTCCAGCAGCGGGTTCCCGGCCTCCATCGAGAACCCCCCGCCGCCGAAGGCGACGATCTGGCGTGGGCGCGTCATGGGCGGGAAGGTACGGAGAATCCCCGCAACCCGAGCGAATTTCGTGCGCCCGGTCGAACCCGCCTGGACCACGTGTCGCCCGCGAACCTAAAGAGGGTCTGACCCCGTTTAGATAAAGAGGGTCTGACCCTCTTTAGGTTCGCGGATGGCGAGCTAGCCGCCGAACCGCCCCCGCAGCGCCTGCACGTTCGCGACGTAGCGGCTCGTGTCGTCGTACAGGCCCCGCTCGCGGACCGACTTGAGGCCCTGGTAGTAGCCCGCGATCGCCGTGCTCTCGTCGCCGCCGGTCTCGTCCAGCAGCCGCCGCAGGTACATCACGCCGGCGTGCACGTTGTCGGTGGCCGAGTTCGGGTCCAGCTGGCGCTGCGCGAGGTTCTGCTGCACGTAGTCCCACGTGCCGGGCATCACCTGCATGACGCCGCGCGCGTTGGCGCCGGACACCATCGCGTTGTTGAAGCCGCTCTCCTGCCACGCGATCGCCGCGGCCAGCGAGGGGGAGACGCCGTACTGCGAGGCGACCGCCTGCACGTCGCCGGCGCCGACGCGCGCCGGGGTCGGCTCGGGATCCGCGACGGGGACGACCGCTGCCGGCGCGGGCTCGGCCGCGCGGGCGGGGGCGGCCGCGCCGCTGGGCAGCTTGATCAGCGTGCCGGAGATCAGCAGCCCGCTCGGGTCCAGCCCGTTCATCGCCGCCATCGCCTCCGCCGAGACGCCCGCGCCGGCCGCGAGGCCGGAGAGCGTGTCGCCGGGCCGCACCGTGTACGCACCCTGCACCGCGGGGGCTGCCGCGGGAGCCGCGGCGGCAGGCGCGGCCGGAGCGGCCGCCGGCGCCGCCACCAGCCCCGCGTTCTGCAGCGCGGCGTAGCCCTCGACGCTCGTCGGCACGCGGATCGTCGAGCCGAGCACCACCTGCGCGTCCTCCGAGAGCCCGTTGTAGGCGGCGACGGTGCGCGTGGTGAGGTTGTTCGCGGCGGCGATCGACCACAGGGTCTCGCCGGGCTGGACGGTATGGGCGACTTCGGCCGAGGCCGGCGCGGCGAATGCCAGCGCGGCGAGCAGGGTGGAACCGATCAAGCGGCGCACGTCGTGACCTCCGTGGTCGTTGGGCGTCGTCTGCAGCTTTAGCCCCGTTCCCTCCCCCGGACACGGGGCGGCCCGGGATTACGACCCCTTGCAGGCGCTCTTGCCGCCCCGAAGCGCTCTTACGTGCCCCTGCACGCCGGCTTGCGCGCACGCGCTAGCGTCCCGGCCGCATGGAGGCCGCCGACCTCAAGCTGTGGGCGCAGAAGTGGCGCCACTACGAGCGCAACTCGCTGCCGTGGAACCGCGCCCGCATCCACGCGGAGTTCGCGCGCCGCCGCGCGTTCTGCCGCTGGCCGGTGCACGGCAACGTGCTCGAGATGCTCCGCGACGGTCGGCTGGAGGTGGGGGAGCACGTGCTGCTCGAGCCGAACGTGTGGCTCACCGCGCCCGCGCCGGGCCGGATCCGCATCGGCGGCGGCACGTTCCTGAACCTCGGCGTGCAGGTCGCGGCCGTCGAGCTCGTGGAGATCGGCTCGCACTGCATGTTCGCCAACGGCTGCTTCATCACCGACGGGAACCACCGGTTCGACGATCCCGACCGCCCGGTCCCGTGGCAGGGGTTCTCCACCAAGGGACCGACGCGGATCGGCGCCAACGTCTGGTGCGGCGCCCACGTCGTCATCACGAGCGGCGTCACGGTCGGCGACCGCTGCGTGATCGGCGCGAACTCGGTCGTGACCCGCGACCTGCCGCCGTTCTCGATCGCCGCCGGCGCGCCTGCGACGGTGCTGAAGACGGTCGAGTACCGGTAGGACGTCGCCGTCGCGGCCCGGGCTACTTCTGGACGATCGCCTGCACGCCGAGCACGACGCCGACGGCGAACACGGCGAAGGTGAGGACGGCGAGCGTGGCGTAGGCCAGCGCGGCCGCGTCGCGCCCGGTGCGGCGCGCGTCGCCCGCGCGTGCGGCGCCGGCGATCACGAACGAGAACAGCGCGCTGATCGCGACGCCGGCCACGAGCGAGACCCAGACGACGTGCCACAGCAGGCCCGTGTCGACCGCGAAGACGCGCATCAGCCCTCCGCCGTCAGCGTGCGTCCGGCCACGAGCCGCCGCCCCAGCGCCACGGCGAGCGCGGCGAGCAGAGCGGCGGAGACGACGAGCGGGCCGATGTCCTCGGTGCCGAGCAGCGCGACCACCGCGTAGGTGAGCCCGCCGACGGCAGCCGACGCGGGCAGCGTGAGCACCCACGCGGCGACGATGTTCCCCGCCACGCCCCAGCGGACCGCCGAGACGCGCTTGGCCGCGCCGGTGCCCATGATCGCGCCGGAGATCACGTGCGTGGTCGAGAGCGGGAAGCCCGCGTGCGAGGCGGCGAGGATCACCGTCGCGCCGACGCCCTGGGCGACGAAGCCCTGCGCCGGGTCCATCTTGATGATCCGGCTGCCCATCGTGCGGATGATCCGCCAGCCGCCGACGTAGGTTCCGAGCGCGATCGCGGTCGCGGCCGACACGACCACCCAGGTCGGCACGTCCGCGTCCGGCGCGACGTTCCCGTTCGCGACGAGCGCGAGGAAGATGATCCCCATCGTCTTCTGCGCGTCGTTGGTCCCGTGCGAGAGCGCCGAGCAGGCTCGCCGAGATCAGCTGGCCGAGCCGGAACCCCCGCACGACCGGCCCGGGACGCTGGCGCCCGACGATCCGGTAGACGAGGAGGATCGACAGGCCGCCGACGATGAACGCGAGCACGGGCGCGACGAGTGCGGGGACGATGACCTTGTCCACCAGGCCGGAGCCGTACACCGCCTCGGCTCCCTCGGCCACGAACGCCGAGCCGACCACGCCGCCGATCAGCGCGTGCGACGAGGAGGACGGCAGGCCGAAGTACCAGGTCGCGAGGTTCCAGGCGATCGCCCCGACGAGCCCGGCGAACACGATCGCGGGCGTGATGAGGTCGGCGTCGACGATGCCCGTCGCGATCGTCGCCGCCACCGCGAGCGAGATGAACGCGCCGGCGAAGTTCAGGACCGCCGCGAGGGCCACCGCGAGCCGCGGCGTCAGCGCGCGCGTGGAGATCGACGTCGCGACCGCGTTGGCGGTGTCGTGGAACCCGTTCGTGAAGTCGAACGCGAGCGCCGTGACGACCACGATCCAGAGGACGAAGTCGTGCTCCACGCTACGTGTTCTTGATCGTGATGCCCTCGAGGATGTTCGCCACGCGCTCCGTCGCGTCGATGCCGTCCTCGAGCCGCTCGAAGATGTCCTTCCACCGGATCACGAGCATCGGGTCGATGCCCGCCTCGAACAGCGAGGCGAGCGCCTCGCGCACGACGCGGTCGCCCTCGTTCTCGTACCGGTTGATCTCGACCGTGAAGTGGTGGATGTCCTGGAAGCCGCGCAGCCGCGGGATCGCCTGCGCCACCTGCTGGCAGGACTGGTTGAGGATCCGGGCCTGCTGCTGCGCCTGGACCATCGGCGCCTCGATGTGGTAGAGCCCGAAGAAGTCCGCGACCTCCTCGATCCAGTCGACGATGTCGTCCAGGCCCGACGCGAGCGCGTAGATGTCCTCGCGGTCGATCGGCGTGACGAACGTCTGGTTGAGGCGCTGGATGATGTCGTGCGTGATCCGGTCGCCCTCCTGCTCGCAGACGATCGACGTCGCGCGCGAGCTCGCCGTGCTCCGGCCAGTCCTCGATCATCCGCTCGAGCAGGCCGGCGGCCCGCACGATGTTCGCGCCGGCCTCCTCGAACAGGTCGAAGAACTCACGTTCCTTCGGTGCGAAGAGCTTGGAGAGCTGGACCATCGGCGCGCGAGTGTAGTTGTGGCCGAGATGTGAACTTGTGAACGACTTGTTTACGTGTGCTGCCGCTCCCGCAGCTGTTGCCCGAAGCGCTGCAGCTCCTCGGGCGCGATGCCGTACGTGTGCTCCGGCGCGGGGAACCGGCGCGTCCGCACGTCCTCCGCGTAGGCCTCCAGGCCGCGCAGCATCTCGCCCTTGACGTCGGCGTAGCGCTTGACGAACTTCGGCTGGAAGCCGCCGTGGATGCCGAGCAGGTCGTGCAGGACGAGGACCTGCCCGTCGGTGCTCGCCCCGGCGCCGATCCCGATCACGGGGATCTCCATCTGGCCCATGATCACGTCGGTGACGTCGGCCGGGATCGCCTCGAAGACGATCGCGAAGCACCCTGCCGCCTGCAGCTCGAGCGCCTCGTCGAACACCGCCCGGGCGCGCTCGGCCGTGCGCCCCTGGGCGCGGTAGCCGCCGAGCGCCGTCGCGGTCTGCGGCGTGAGGCCGACGTGGCCCATGACCGGCACGCCGGCGCGGACGATCGCCCGCGCCCGCTCCGCGGATCCCTCGACCTTGACTGCGTCGCAGCCGGCCTCCTTGACGAACCGGTGCGCCGTCGCGATCGCCTGCTCGTCGGACGCCTCGTAGGAGCCGAACGGCAGGTCGCCCACGAGCAGCGGCGCGCGCAGCCCGCGCCGCACGGCCGCGGCCAGCATCAGCAGCTCGTCCACCGTGACCGGCACGGTGTCGGAGTAGCCGAGCACGTTGTTGGCGGCGCTGTCGCCGACGAGGACGACGTCGACGCCGGCCGCCTCGGCGACCTTGGCGCTGGGATGGTCGTACGCGGTGACCATCACGATCGGCTCGCCCAGCGCGCGCATCTCGCCGAGCTTGGTGAGCGTGACCTTGCGGCGCGGCTCGGGGTCGGGGTGGTCGTGGCGGGGTGGGGTGGACATCGCTGCTCCTTTGCCTGGTTGACGCTCGCTAGACGCGAGTCGCCACCTGCTCGGTGTCGATGAGGACGTTGTCGATGAGCCGGGCGGGCCCGACGCGGGCCGCCACGACGACGAGTACCCGGTCGTCGATCCGTTCCACACGCGCGAGCGTGTCCGGGTCGACGACGGCGAAGTACTCGGGCTCCACGCCGGCGGCGCGCATCGCCGCGCGTCCGGCGGCCTCGGCGGGCGCCGGATCCGGCTCGCCGGCGGAGATGATCGCCTGCGCCGCCTCGAGGCCGCGGCGCAAGGCGGTCGCGCGCTCGCGGTCGGATCCGGCGAGCCGGGCGTTGCGGGAGGAGAGCGCCAGCCCGTCGCGCTCGCGCACGGTGGGGACGATCTCCAGGCGGACGGGGATGTCCAGGTCGCGCACCATGCGGCGGATCACGACGACCTGCTGCGCGTCCTTCTGGCCGAAGAACGCGACGTCGGGCGCGACGATGTTGAACAGCTTGCACACGACGGTGCAGACGCCGTCGAAGTGCTCCGGCCCGCGCTCCGCGCCCTCCAGCACGCCGGACAGGCCCGCGACGCGCACGCTCGTGGCGAATCCGGCGGGGTAGATCTCGGCGGCGGACGGCGCGAACAGGACGTCGACGCCGAGGCCCGCCGCGATCGCGGCGTCGCTCGCCTCCGTGCGCGGGTACGCGTCGAGATCGGATGCGTCCTCGAACTGCGCGGGGTTGACGAACAGCGAGACGATCACCTCGTCGCACGCCTCGCGCGCGGCGCGGATCAGCGCCTCGTGGCCGCCGTGGAACGCCCCCATCGTCGGCACGAGGCCGACGGAGCGCCCCGCGCGGCGCGCCTGGGCGACGTGCGCGCGGACCGCGGCGATGGTGCGCAGCGTCTTCATCGCGCGCCCTCCGGCACCGCCGCCAGCGCGCGGGTGGCCGCGACCAGCTCGTCGAACAGCGGGAGGAGGTCGGGCGCGCGCTCCTCGACGGCCGCTCGCTGGCGCGCGACCGTGTGCTCGTCGCCGCGCGCGATCGGGCCCGTCAGCGCGTCGGCGGCCCCGAGCCGCGCCCAGTTCTCGACCGCGGCCCGCACGAGCGGGACGAGCAGCGCGCGATCGACGCCGGCGGTGCCCGCGAGCCGCTCCGCCGCGCCCTCGAGCGTGACGAGGAAGTTCGACGCGATCGAGGCGGCCGCGTGGTAGGCGGCGCGGTCCTCGTCGGCGACGGTCGTCGCGCGCATGCCGAGCCGCGCGGCGAGCCCCTGGGCGACGGCGAGCGCGCGCGGGGTGGAGCCGGCGACCGCCGCGCCGGCGCCGGCGAAGACCGGCTCGCCGTGCGCGGGCACCGTCATCAGGGGGTGGAACGCGAACGCCTCGTGCCCCGTGAGCACGTCGAGGCCCGTGGCGCCCGAGCAGTGGCCCACCGGGACGCCCGGGGCGACGGCTGCCGCCGCCGCGTCGATCGCGCCGTCGGGCACGCACAGCAGCACGGCATCGACGCCCTCCGGGCTCGCCCCACGTGGCAGCGGGCCGTCGATCTCGAGGCCGGTCGCGCGCAGGGCGGCGGCGAGGGCGGTGCCGAGGCGGCCCGCGCCGACGATCGCGAGTGAGTGTGGGATCCGGTCCAGTTCTCGCATGAGATACCGGCTGGTGAACGGGGAGTGTAGACCGCGCAAACTGCTGGGTCGCCACCACCGCCCGCCGAGGCCGGAGGTAAGGTGACCGCGTGGCCTCGGCAGAGACCCGGCGCGAAGAGCTGAAGGCGGTCTGGCAGCAGGCGCAGACCTGTGTGAAGTGCCCGCAGCTGGCCTCCACGCGGACCAAGGTCGTGTTCGGCGCCGGCAACGCGGACGCCGATCTCATGTTCGTGGGGGAGGCCCCCGGCGCCAACGAGGACCGGCTGGGCCTGCCGTTCGTCGGGCAGGCGGGGAAGCTCCTCGACACGCTGCTCGGCGAGATCGGCCTGACGCGCCCGGAGGTGTTCGTGGTGAACACCTTGAAGTGCCGGCCGCCCGGCAACCGCGATCCGCTCCCGGGCGAGATCGACGCGTGCCAGGACTACCTCTTCCGCCAGCTCGAGCTGATCGAGCCGCGCGTGGTCTGCACGCTCGGCAACTTCGCCACCAAGCTGCTGCGGGCGGATCCGGGCACCGGCATCACGCGCCTGCACGGGCGCGAGGAGATCCGGCGGATCGGGCCACGGACCGTGCGGCTGTTCCCGCTCTACCACCCGGCCGCGGCGCTCTACACGCCGTCGATGCTCGACATCCTCCGGGCCGACTTCGCGCGCATCCCGGAGCTGCTCGCGCTGCCCGCGCCCGAGCAGCCGGAGCCCGAGGAGGCCGAGCTCGTCGTGCCGGAGCCGGAGGTCGTCGTCGAGCCGGAGGCCGGAGCCGGAGAGCGAGCCGGCGCCCGAGCCGCATCCCGCCCAGCTCGGCCTGTTCTAGCCCCTACTGCGCGCGGTTCTGCGCGTGCTCGTCCGCGGTGATCGCGTAGCGCTCGTGATCGCGCCAGCGCCCGCCGATCAGCAGGTAGCGGGGCGAGTAGCCCTCCAGCCGGAAGCCGGAGCTGCGTGCCAGCGCGATCGACGGCGCGTTGCCCGGCTGGATGTTCGCCTCGAGCCGGTGGAGCGACAGCGGTCCGAACGCGTGGTCGAGCACGAGCGCCATCGCCTCGCCCATCAGGCCCTTGCCCGCGTGGCGGGCGTTGGCGTAGTAGCCCAGATACGCCGACTGGAAGTAGCCGCGCACGATCTGGGAGACCGTGAAGATGCCGACGAGGTCACCGTCCTCCGCGAGCACGGCGGCCAGGCAGACGAAGTCGTCGCGCCCGGTGCGGGAGACGAGGTCGTCGAACTGGTCGGGGCGCTCCGGCGGATACGTCCAGGGCCGGTGCAGCTCACGGCTCTCGCGCACCATCGCGAGGAACGGCTCGCGGTCGGCGGGGACGAGGTCGCGGAGCTCGACGCGGCTCCCCGGCCGGGTCGCGAGCGGTTGCGGGATCGCGTCTGACGCGGTCGGACGCCGCAGGAGGCGGCGTCTCACGTGTCTTCCCGTCGGCGATCCACACGCACCATGAAACCGCACCGGCTCTCCGAGCGCCACACGTGCGGGGGTGCGACGCCCGCCGCCCGCGATGATGCGCCCGTGAGCGCGCGCTACGCCATCGACGCCCGGGCCGCCGCGCGGCGGGAGCTGGGCGGCGTGGAGCGCTGGGCGCGGGAGCTGAGCGCCCGGCTGCCGGCGCTGCGGCCGGGCCGCTACGCCGTGCTGCGGCCGCCGGCCGGGTTCGCCCACCGCGCCGGGCACGCCTGGGAGCAGACGGTGCTGCCCGCGCGTGCGGCTCGGCTCGGCGCGGCCGCGCTGCTCTGTCCCGCGAACCTCGCTCCCGTCGCGTTCCCCCGCACGGTGGTGGTGCTCCACGACGCCGCGGCGCTGCGCCATCCAGGCTGGTACTCGCGCGCCTACGCCGCGTGGCAGCGCCGCGTGCTGCCGCGGCTGGCCGGCAGAGCGCTCCACGTCATCACCGTGTCGGAGTTCTCGCGGCGCGAGCTGGGCGAGCTGCTCGGGCTGGCGCCCGAGCGCGTGAGCGTCGTGCCCGGCGGCGTGGACCCCGCGTTCTCGCCGGCGGCCGACGCTGCGCGCGCGCGGGCGGCGCTCAGCCTGGCGCGGCCGTACGTGCTCTGCGTCGCGTCGCATACGGCGCGCAAGAACCTCGGCGCGCTGGCGCCGGCGGCGCGGGCGCTCGCGGCGGAGGGGATCGACGTCGTCGTCGCGGGCGGTCACCGGCCCCAGTTCGCGGCCGAGCCCGACCTCGACGACCTGCGCCTGCTCGGCCATGTTCCCGACGCGCTGCTGCCCGGCGTCTACGCGGGCGCGGAGGCGTTCGCGCTGCCGTCCCACTACGAGGGCTTCGGGCTCCCCGTGCTGGAGGCGATGGCGGCGGGCACGCCGGTCGTCGCCGCCGCCACCTCCGCGCTGCCGGAGACCTGCGGCGGCGCGGCGCATCTGGTCCCGCCGGACGGCGAGGCGATCCGCGACGCGCTGCTCGCCCTGCTGGGCGGATCCGGCCGAGCGCGCGCGCCTGCGCACGGCGGGCCTGGACCGGGCCGCGCGGTTCACGTGGGACGCGACCGCGCGCGGCGTCGACGACGTGCTCGAGCGCGTGGCCGGCCCATGACCCGGGCGGCGTGCGTCACGCGCAGCGCCGGGCGTCGGCGCGCGCCTTCGCGCACCCCTCGAGCCTGCGCGCCGCGCGCCGGAAGACGCGCAGCGCGGGCACGGACACCGCGCTTGCCGTGCGCGCAGGCGCCGCAGCCCGGACCAGTCGAACGCGCTCGGTCCCTGCTCGCTCGACAGCCACGTGTACCAGAGACGCGCTCGATCCGCAGCGCTTGCGCGCGCGGCCGCGAGCAGCGCGCAGCGCCTGCGGCGAGCAGCCGCCGCCTGGCCCGGCGTCGGTGACCTCGATGCCGATCGCGTGCTCCGCGACCTGTCCCTCCGCGCGCCGGCCAGGACAGCTCGGTGATCCAGATCGGCAGCCGTCGCGTCGCCGTGCTTCGCGCATCACCCGACGGGCGAAGCGGACGAGCCGCAGCGACGTTGCTCGGCTCGGCGCGTGTACGGATGCAGCGCGACGACGTCGAACAGCCCGCGCGCGCCCGCGTCGTAGAGCTGACGCAGCGCGATCCAGCTCCGGTTCGTGAGGCCCGGCGAGCACGATCGTCGCGCCCGGGTCGGCGCGCGCGGATCGCCGGCCGCGGCCGCGCGCAGCGTCGGCGACGTACGACGGCGCGAACGGCTGCTCGGACCAGAAGCCCGGGAGGTTGGGCTCGTTCCACACCTGCCACGCGCGGATCGGCAGCCGCGGCAGCTCGGGACGCTCGCGCCCAGAGCGAGCCGCGCCGGGCCGTAGCGCCCGACGAGCGCCGCGACGAACGCCTGCGACCGCGGCCGGGTCCGCCGGCGGCGACGGCGGGTCGTCCGGGTCGCGCTGCGGCCCACGCCGGGCGACGTGCTCGATCGACCGGCAGGACGCCGATGCCGCGCCGCGCCGCGGCGGCCGCGCACGAGCGCGTCCGAGCGCCGCGAAGTCGAGCGCGCCGGGCCCGCGGCTGCAGCTCGGTACCAGCGGAACGCCGACGCGCACCGTCTCGACGCCGGCGCGCGGCCATCCGGTCCCACTCGCCGGCTCGTCCGCGGCTCACCGGCCCGTCCACGGTCACGCCGAGCCAGCCCTTGCGGAACCTGGCGCCGGGCCCCGTCGGCGGGCGCGGCGAGCAGCGACAGGAGCAGGAGCATGGGAACGAGGACGCGGTGCATGAGCGGGCGAGTGTATGGACGCGCCGGGCGGAGGATCGATGCGGTCGGCCGGCGAGCTCGGCGCGCGCGGCGAGGTTCTTCACATCGCCCCGGCCCCGTACACTCGCGCGCTCCATGGCGTCCCGGGTCGCTCTCGTGCACGACTTCCTGCTCGACCTGCGCGGCGCAGAGCGCGTCTTCGCGGCGATCTGCGAAGCGTGGCCGGACGCGGACGTGTTCACCGCGGTCTACGACGAGGAGGGCACCGAGGGGCGCTTCGCCGTACGGCATCCGCAAACGTCGTTCCTCCAGCGCGTGCGGCCGACGGCGCGGACGTTCCGCCCGCTCCTGCCGCTCTACCCGCACGCGATCGAGTCGTTCGACCTGCGCGGCTACGACACCGTGATCTCGTCCTCGAGCGCGTGGGCGCACGGCGTGCTCGTCGACCCCGGGGCGGTGCACGTGTGCTACTGCCACAACCCGTTCCGGTACGCCTGGACGGAGCGGGAGGCGACGCTGCGCGCGCGCCACCCGCTCGCCCGGCCGGCGCTGCGGCTGCTGCTCAACCGGTGGCGCCAGTGGGACTGGATCGCGGCCCAGCGCGTCGATCGCTACGTCGCCAACTCGCAGCTCACGGCGGCGCGCATCCGGCGCTACTTCGGGCGCGAGTCGGCGGTGCTCTATCCGCCCGTCGAGACCGGCCGCTTCGGCTCCGCCGCGGTCGGCGAGCACTACATGGTGCTCGCGGAGCTGATGGCCCACAAGCGCATCGACGTCGCGATCCGCGCGTTCAACGCCCTCGGCCGGCCGCTGCTGGTCGTGGGGGACGGACCCGAGATGCGCCGGCTCAAGCGGCTCGCCGGCCCCACGATCGCGTTCACGGGCCGGGTGAGCGACGAGCGGGTCGCGGACCTGCTCGCGCGCGCCCGGGCGCTGGTCGTCACCGCCACGGAGGAGTTCGGGATCGCGGCGGTCGAGGCGCTCGCCGCGGGCCGGCCGGTGATCGCGCTCGGCGAGGGCGGCGTGCGCGAGAGCGTCACGGAGGGCGTCACGGGGACGTTCTTCGGGCCCTGCGAGCCCGAGGCGCTCGCCGGCGCCGTCCTCGCGTTCGATCCGCTGGCCGTCGATCCGGCCGCCTGCCGTGCGACGGCCGAGCGTTTCGGGACGCGGCGGTTCCGCGAAGAGCTCCAGCGCGATCGTCGCCGACGCCGTGCGCGACGAGCGGCCGCCGCGTCCCGGCGAGCGGGCCGCCTATCGCGGCCTGGCGGGGGTTCCGAGCCGCCGGCAGGGACGTCGCGGCGCCCACGTTGTGTGACGAAACGCACCCAACTTCCTAAAAGTTCGGTGAGTCCGTAACCTAACGTCGCTCCGAGGGTTTACGTTCTCGGTGGGACGCCCGGTGGGAGCACTGGGTTGCGGTGCTGGGGGAAGTCGCAGAAATGCGGCCGCCGTGCCCGTCGCGGCGATCGATTCCCTGCAGAGTAGCGCTGACGCCGGCAGTTGCGCCGGCAACTTTTTTGGCTATAATTCCGACTTGGAGAGTTGGTTTTTCTCCGAGACCGAGACTGAACGAAGAAGGCACATCTTGTCCACGACATACATGGAGAACACGACGAAGGCGAAGGACACAGAGCAGCAGTATCAGGCTGACGTGGACCCGACGCTCGACTCCCTGCAGCTCCTGCTCCGCGAGGCGGGCCGCTTCACGCTGCTCACTCCGGCCGAGGAGATCGAGCTCGCGAAGCGGATCGAGAAGGGCGACCTCGTCGCCAAGGAGCGGATGATCAACTCGAACCTGCGCCTCGTGGTGGCGAACGCACGCCGCTACCAGGGCCAGGGTCTCGCGCTCGGCGACCTCATCCAGGAGGGCATGCTGGGCCTCATCCGCGCCGTCGAGAAGTTCGACTGGCGCAAGGGCTTCCGCTTCTCGACCTACGCGACCCTGTGGATCCGTCAGGCGATCCAGCGCGGGCTGGAGAACACCAGCCGCACGATCCGCCTGCCCGTCCACGTTGCACAGCGTTCCCGCAAGGTCGGCCGGATCGAGCGCGAGCTGACGACCAAGCTCGGCCACGAGCCGACCGACGAGGAGATCGCCGACGCCGCGGACCTGCCGCTGGCCGACGTGATCGAGATCCGCAAGGCGGACCGTGCGGTCGTCTCGCTCGACAAGCCGGTCGGCGACGACGGTGACACGTCGTTCGGCGACCTGCTCGCCATCGAGACCGCGCCGGTCGACGAGGAGGTCCAGGAGAAGCTCAAGTCCGAGACGCTCCTGACCGCGATCGCCGAGCTTCCCGAGCCCGAGCGCAACGTGATCGAGATGCGCTTCGGCGCCGGCGACCAGGAGCCGCAGACGCTCTCGCAGGCCGGCAAGAAGCTGGGCGTCTCCACCGAGCGCGCCCGCCAGCTGGAGGAGCGCGCCCTGCGCAAGCTCAGCCAGCGCCCGGAGCTCATCGCGCTCCGCGAAGCCGCCTAACGCCCTCCGCGACCCGGGTAACCGGGTCGCGGCCGTTAAGGGGTCACCCGGCGTGCTCGATCTCGCCCGAGCCGCTGACCGTCCGGCGCACGCGCGGGTCGCCGCGGTAGGCGAGGTCGCCGGCGCCGCTCACCTCGGCGTCCAGGCGGTCGGCGGCGCGGACGTCGGCGTCACCGGCTCCGCTGAGCTCCACGCGCGCCTCGCCGGCGGCCAGCTCGGCCAGGTCGGCATCCCCCGCGCCGCTGATGTCGAGCGCGAGGCGGCCCACGCGGCCCGCGGCCGCGATGTCGCCCGCGCCGGACACGCGGATGTCGAGCGCCTCGGCCGCGAGGCCATCGACGCGCACGTCCGACGCCCCGGTGATCGCGATCGCGTCGATGCTCGGCGCGGCGACCTCGATCAGCAGGCGCCCGTTGCGGATGCCGGGGCCGTCGTAGGAGACGAACAGCGTGCCGTCGCGCACCTCCGTGCGGACGTCGTCGATCACCTTCTCCCCGGCGCGCACCCGCAGCCGGCGCGGCTCGCCGACGCGGAGGTCGACGTCCACCTGGTCCTCGGCCTTGACGCGCGTGAACGCGGGGACGTCGCGCGACTGGGTCGTCGTCGGGCCGGCGTCGATGCCGATGCAGCCGGTCAGCGCGAGCGTCGCCGCGGCGACGGGGAGGATGAGGGCGATGCGTGGGGAGGACATGGACGCCACGCTAGGTCGGGCGCGCCGCCCGCGCGATGGGGATTACAGGCGGGTGGGGCGGGGGAGATCCCGCCGCCCGGGGGTAATGCTGTCCGCAGGGCGCCGGATCCGGCTCAGCGCCTGCGCGGCGGGCGCTCCTTGCGCCGCAGGGCGGGCAGCTCGATCCAGCGATAGCTCGCGGCGGCGACCGCGCAGCTCAGCGCCAGCGTCAGGGCGAACAGGATCGGCGTCACGGCGAACGGCAGCCGCGCGGCCAGATCCAGGCCCTCGGCGTCGTACTGGGCGGGCATCGCGGGCCGGGCGAGGTACTCGGCGATCGTCAGGTGCCAGAGGTACACCCCGTAGGAGATGACGCCGAGCCACGCGAGCGGCGCCGCGGCCAGCACGCGGCGCGGGAAGCCGCCCGCGTCCGCGCCGAACACCGCCGGTGCGAGCAGCAGCACGATGATCACCGCGGTGAGCGCGATGCCCGCGACGGTCTCGGCGAACGGCCGGGGCGTCTGCAGCGTCGCCACCAGCGAAAGCAGCCCGTCGACGTCGCTGTGCAGGACGGCCAGCGCGCCGAAGGCCGCGAGCGCCCCGATCCAGCAGCGCCCCGGGTGCCCGCCGACGATCCTCCTCAGCGCCCCGTGCGCGCTCGCCGCCACGCTGACGACGGCGATCGCCATGCCGAGCCCGAGCCAGGCGGCCTGGCCGAGCAGGCTCTGCGCGGCGACGTGCGAGACGGCCTGACGGCTCGCGGCGATCTGGACGGCGACCGCGGCGCCGGTCAGCAACCCGAGCGCGAGCAACTCGGTCCGCAGCCACCCCCGCGGGCCGGCGCCCGCCGGCAGCCGCCGCACGAGCAGCGCCCAGAACGGGAGCGCGATGTAGAACGCGACCTCGACGCACAGCGTCCACGCCACCGGGATGCCGAGGCCGAGCGTGCGTGCGTCGTAGGCCTGGAGGAACAGGTAGTAGCGCCACCAGTCGCCGGTGAAGACGCCCGTGATCCCCGGGAACACCGCCAGCACCGTCAGCGCGACCCAGTACGCCGGCAGGATCCGCAGCGCGCGCCGCCGGGCGTAGCGCCCGGTCGCGGGCGCCGGCGCGCCGGCGGCTCGCGCGGCCACCCACGGCCGGTAGAGCAGGAAGCCGGAGATGGCGAAGAACACGATCGGCCCGAGCGCTCCGAGCTGCACCGCGGCGTCGCCGAGCACCGGGCGCTCGAGCGCGCCGGTGACGAGGGAGACGTGGAACGCCATCACGGCGAGGACGGCGATCGCCCGCAGCGCGTCGAACAGCGCGAAGCGGGGGTTGCCGGGCGGAGGAGCGACGGCCGGCGAGGGGGCGCCGTGCGCCGTGAGCGTCGTGGCCATCACGTGCCGAGGAGATCCGAGATCCGGGCCAGGAGCGCAGCGTCGAACGAGCGGTCCCAGTCGCGGCTCCACCGCACGCGGCTGCCGCGGACGCGCGCGTCGGCGTCGCCGGCCGCCGCCGCCGCATCGCGCAGCGCGGCCGCGACGCCGGCGACGGTCGGCTCCGCCGCGATCAGGTTCGGCGAGATCTCCCGCAGCGCCTCCGGCGTCTTGTTCTCGAACGTGTTCGTGACGGTCAGCATCCCGGCGGACGCCATCTCGATCGGCACGAGGCTCGGGTGCGGCGTGTACATGAGCGAGAGCCCGACGTCGTGGTCGCGCAGCAGCGCACCGTAGTCGCGCTGCGCCGCGCGCGGCAGGAGCTCGAGCGAGGCGTCCCCGAGATCCACGCGCCGTCCCGCCTCGACGGTGCCGATCCCGTGCAGGCTCCAGCCCGCGTCGAACGCTCCGTCCTCGAGCGCGCGCCGCAGCGCCAGCACGCCGAGCTCGAACATGTTGCGTGCGGCGTGCGGCTCGGGCCGGGCGTAGAACAGCAGCCGCCGCGTCCGGCGTGCGGCGAGCTCGGCGGCGGCGGGCGCGTCGATCGGCGTGATCGCGTTCTCGAACGCGGCGGAGGCGCGATCGCCGGCGTCCGCGCCTGACGCGTAGACGCCGAGCGCATGCCGGCGGAAGTACCCGCGCAGCAGCTCGGTCGAGAACAGCGCGGTGTGCGGCAGGCGATAGGACTCCGCGGCCAGCGCCGCGTAGCTGCCCATCGGAAACGTGAACGGCTCGTACTCCTGGATCAGGTAGAGGAAGCGGTCGCCTCCGAGCGCCCGCACGGCGTCGTGGGCGATGTGCGCGGTCCACCAGGTCGTCGCGACGAACACGTCCGTGCCGCTGACCTCGAGCCCCGACTCACGGCCGAACGCGACCTCCAGCTCGTCGAACGCGCGGTCGAGGCCCGCGTACGCCTCGAGCTCCCGGCGCCACGACCAGGGCAGCGGTCCGACCGGGTCGACGGTGACCAGCCTGACCCGGTGGCCGTGCCGGGCCAGCCTCCGGGCGAGGTTGAGCTTCGCGATGTAGCCGCCGAAGAAGTGCTGCAGGTCGATCGTCGGGACGAGCAGGTTGATCCGCTGCGGGGCGTCGCTCGCGATCGTCAGCCGCAGCGGCGAGACCTTGTCGGCGAGCACCTGCAGGGCCGGCACCGCCGCGGACCGCTCGCCCGGCTGCGGGTCGAGCGCCGCCGGCGGCACGGCGTCGAGCCGCAGCCCGCGGGCGGGGCGGTCGCGGACGGTGGCCGCGAGCATCCGGCGCCACGCGAACGCGTGGGCGAGCATCCACTCGGCCCCGAGCGTCTCCGGCCGCCCCACCAGCTCCCGGGCGCCTCGCACCGCGAGCGCGGCGAGTGGCACCAGCGAGCCGTCCGCCCGCTCGAAGCGGTCCAGCGCCCGCCGCTTGCGCCGGTCCATGCGGTCGCCGCAGCGCACGCGCAGGACGGCGGCGAACTGGAGCAGCCGGCAGGCGTCGACGAAGTAGTGCATGCGCCACATCCGGACGCGCTCGCGCGGATCCCGGCGCAGCGCGCCGAGCCGGTCCCGCAGCGCCGGCATGCGGGTCGCCTGCGCATGGCCGAGCGCCGCGCTCCCGTGCTGCACGTAGTCGTAGAGGGGCCGGTCGACGAAGCGGATCTCGCCCGTCGCCAGTGCGACCAGGCCCAGCCAGTGGTCGTGGTAGTGGGCGAACTGCGCCGGCGGGAACGGGAGCGCGTCGTCGAGCAGGTCGCGCGGGAACAGGGCGGCGGCGCCGGTCACGGCGTTCGCGACCAGCAGCGACAGGAGGTCCTCGTGGTTGTTGCGCCGGCGGCTCCAGTAGGTGTCGGAGCGGACGTCGCCCTCGCGGCCGATGACGCGGGCGTCGCTGTAGACCAGGCGCGCGTCGCCCAGCGCGTGCACGAGCGTCGCGAGCTTCTCGGGGAACCACACGTCGTCCTGGTCCGCCAGCGCGACGTAGCGCGCCCCGGCGGGCGCCAGCGCCAGCGCGCGCTCGAAGTTCCGGTAGAAGCCGAGTCGCCGGTCGGAGCGCGAGACGCGGAACCGGTCGTCGCCGGCGACCACGGCCTCGAGCTCGGCGAAGCGCCGCGGATCCGATCCGTCGTCGCTGATCACGCAGACCCAGTCGCGGTGGGTCTGCGCCCGGATCGAGGCGACCTGGCGCTCGAAGAGATCGATCGGGGGCTGGAAGGTGGCCATGCAGATCGCCACCTCGGGCGCGCGACGGGGCAGGTCGAGCGGGCGGTCGAGCGAGCGGAGCGCGAGCTCGGCGAGCGGGGCGCTGACCGAGCGTCCGTCGTCGAGCCGGGCGCGCAGCTCGAGCCGGCAGCTCGCCCCCGCGGGCCGCGGGCCGATCCTCGCGAGCCCCCAGAAGCCGCTGCGATAGCTGGTGAACAGCGGGTCCTCGCGCGACGCCGGATCGGCGGCCATCCCCGCGGTCTCGTACGGGTCGAGCCCCGGATGGAACGCGCGCATCGTGTCCAGGCGCGGCATGCCGTGCGCGATCACCGGCTGCTCGTCGCCGTCGACCACGATCGCCAGCTCCGTCACGCGAGCGCGCGCCGAGAAGCAGGTTCCGCACACGAACAGCGCGGAGCCCGCACCGACCGCGAGCTCGGCGGGCAGCGGCGCGTCGAGCTGTACGCGCAGCTCGTGCCCCGCCGTCGCGGGCACATCCATGCGCTGCTCGGTCTCGGCGGCCAAGGCGCGGCCGAGCGTACCGCCGATAGCCTCCGGCCGGATGACGATCGGCCCGGACTCCCGCACGGCGTCGGAGCTCGACGTGATCCGCCGCGAGTACGAGCGCTCGCTCAGCTGGCGCGTCACGCGACCGCTCCGCGCCGCCGGGCGCGGCGCCCGTGCGCTGCGCGGACGCGGGCAGGAAGCGCCCGAGCCGCCCGGCTGGTCGCCGCCGTCCGGCGCCGAGCCAGGTCGCTACGACTCGTGGCTGGAGCACGTCGGAGGAGAGCGGCTGGCGGCGCTCGACGCGCGCTGCGCCGGCGGCGGGCCGGAATGCCTGTCGCTGTTCCGCGAGCTCGACGCCGACCTGTGGGCGCTGCTGCTGACGCAGGAGTACGAGCGGTACCCGAACATCCGCGCGCTGCTGCCGGCGGTGCCGGATCCGTCCCTGCAGGAGCTGTGGAACGGCGCCAGCGGCGCGCGGCTGGCGGCCCAGAGCGTCGCGTTCTACCGGCTGCTGTGCGAGCGCGTCGCGGGCGCGTCCCGCGTGCCGCCGGCCGAGGGGCGGGTGCTGGACTTCGGCTGCGGCTGGGGCCGGCTCACGCGCTTCCTCGCCAGGGACGTGGAGCCCGGCCGGCTGTATGGGTGCGATCCGGTCGCGTCGATCCTGGAGACGTGCCGCGAGACGCGCGTCCCGGCGCGGCTGGCGCAGTCGGCGTTCGTGCCGGACCGGCTGCCCTTCGAGGAGCGCTTCGACGTCGCGTTCGCGTTCTCCGTGTTCACCCACCTCTCCGAGTCCGCGCACGAGCGCTGCCTCGCCGCCCTCCACGCGGGCCTCGCGCCCGGCGGTGTGCTCGTCGTGACGATCCGGCCGCCCGAGTACCTGCGCTTCTGCGCCGCGATGCACCCGGTGCTGGAGTCGCTCGGCGCGGACCCGGTCGCCCGCCTGCGGGAGCCGCGCTATCTCTTCGTGCCGCATCCCGCGGAGCCGGGGCACCCGCAGTACGACGGCGGGGAGATGACCTACGGCGAGACCGTGGTCACGCTGGCCTACGTGCGCGAGCGCTGGTCGCCGACATTCGAGCTGCTGCACACCGACGTGCTGGTCGGCGACCTGCACCAGGTCGTCCTCACGCTCCGGCGCCGAGCGGTTCCCGGCGAGGGCTAGACTGCCGCGCCTCCATGGAACGGCTCCAGCTCGACTTCGACCCGTACGCGAACGATCCCGGTCACTGGGGCGCGTCGCTCGTCAACCTCGCGGAGCTGATCGTCGGCTGCCTCGAGACCGCCGGCGCGCGCTCCGTCGTGGAGGTCGGGGCGTACGCCGGCGACCTCACCGGCCTGCTGGTCGACTGGGCCGGCGGGCACGGCGCCGGCGTCACCGCCGTCGATCCCTCGCCGCAACCCGAGCTGGTCGCCCTCGCCGGGCAGCGGCCGGAGCTGGAGCTTCTCCGGGAGACGAGCCTCGACGCGCTGCGCCACGTCCCGCTGCCCGACGCGGCGATCATCGACGGCGACCACAACTGGTTCACCGTCAGCGAGGAGCTGCGCCTGATCGCGGAGCGCGCGGGGCCGGAGCTGCCGCTGCTGCTCTTCCACGACGTCTCGTGGCCGCACGCGCGCCGCGACGACTACTTCGATCCTGCGGTGATCCCGGCTGACAGCCGGCAGCCGATCCAGGAGGGCGGCGGTCTCTATCCCGGCGTCGCCGGGCTCCGCGAGGGTGGCCTGCCGTACCGCTATCCGGCCGTCCGGGAAGGTGGCGGGCGCAACGGCGTGCTGACCGCGGTGGAGGACTTCGTCGCGGCGCGCGACGACGTGCGGCTCGCCGTGGTGCCGGCGTTCTTCGGCCTGGGCGTGGTGTGGCGCGACGAGGCGGCGTGGGCCGACGCGCTCGGGGCGCTGCTCGCGCACTGGGACCGCAACCCCCTGCTCGAGCGGCTCGAGGCCAACCGCGTGCTCCACCTGGCCTCGTCGCACTTCCAGATGGTCGAGGCCGTCAAGGCGCAGCAGCGCGCGGCGCGCCAGGAGGCGGTGCTCCGCCGGCTGCTCGACTCCAGCGCGTTCGCCGTCGCCGAGCGCCTCTCGCGGCTGCGGATGCGCGCCGGCGTCGCGCGCGAGTCGTCGGTGGTCTCCAAGGACGACATCCGGCACGCGCTCGCCGACGGCTGACTACCGCTGCCGCCGTCCGCGCTTGCGCAGGGCGTTGAGCCGGCGCAGCGGGTCGGTCATGCGCCAGCTGACGCTCTCGGTCACGATGCCCAGCTCGCGCTCGAGCTGGCGTGCGCGGGCGTCGGACTTCAGCTGCGTCGAGACGGCGAGCGCGCGCGTGGCCGCCGCTTCGGCCTCGGCCCGCCGGGCGCGCTCCTTCCACGTGCCGCCGCTCTCGCCGACGTTCGGCATGCGCCCGTCCCACTTCTCCGCGATCCGCATGTGGGCCTCGATCCAGGTCTCCGGGTCGCTGATCAGGTCGAGCGAGTGGTGGTGGACGACCTTGAAGTCGGCGGTCACGACGCGCCGGCCGGCCGACCGCACCTGCAGGCAGAAGTCGAAGTCGTAGCCGTGGAGCTGGCCGAGCCCCTCGTCGAAGCGGATGTTGCGCACGGTCCACGGCGAGAGCACGAGGACGAAGCCGTCGACGGTGTCGACCTCGCCCGTGCGGGCGTAGGCGGGCATCTCCTCGCCGTTCCACGAGAACGCCGGCAGCTCGCCGCCGCCGAGCTCGCCGTAGCGATGGACGAACGAGGCCCAGGTCACCGAGCCCTCCCACCACGCGATGCTGCGCACGCCGATGGCGCCGACGCAGCCGACCACGCCGACCTGCGGATCGCGCAGCGACTCCCGCAGCTTGGCGCAGAAGCCGGGGTCGGTGATCTCGGCGTCCTGGTGCAGCAGCACCAGCGCCTCGAGGTCGTCGCGCCCGGCGACCGCGTCCATGATCAGGTTGTAGGAGCGGAAGATCGACCCCGCTGCGGCGTTGGCGATCACCTCGGCGCCGGGCTCCGCGGCGAGGCGGATGCCGGGCTCGGCGGCCGCGCGGTACACGTCCGGATCGGTGATCGAGCTGGCAAAGACGATCGTCATCGAGGCGCAAGGATAGGTTTCGGCGCTCGTGCACGCTGAAGCCCTCGGCACCGGACCGGTGATCGAACTCGAGAGTCCGCCGCCGGCGCCGATCCCGGCGGGCGTCGCGACCGCGGTCTTCCTGTACGGCACCTGCTTCCACCCGGCGCGGGCGGTGACCGGCCTCACGGTGCTCGTGGACGGCGTCGCGCACGCGCCCGCGGCGGTCGGCATGCCGCGCCCCGACGCGTACGAGCGCCACGGCGTCGCCGCGGCGTTCAGGAGCGGCTTCTGGGCGATCGTGCCGGTGCCGGCGCGGAGCGCGGCGGGGGAGGCGGTCGCGATCGATGCCGAGGTCCGGCTCGCGGGCGGCGAGCGTGCGCTGGCGCCGCTCGCGCGGATCGGCATCGCGGCGCCGCAGGACAGCACGGCGGTCGCGCCGGCGCCCGGGCTCATCGCCGTCTGCATGGCCACGTTCGAGCCGGATCCGGCGCTGTTCGACGCGCAGGTGGCCTCGCTGCGCGACCAGACGGACGCGAACTGGATCTGCGTGATCAGCGACGACTGCTCGGCGCCCGAGCACGTCGAGCGGATCGAGCGCGCGGTGGCCGGCGACGAGCGCTTCACCGTCGTGCGCGGCGAGCGGCGGCTCGGCTTCTACCGCAACTTCGAGCGCGCGATCGCGCTGGCCCCGCCCGAGGCCGAGCTGCTCGCGCTCTGCGACCAGGACGACGTGTGGTTCCCCGGCAAGCTCGCGGAGCTGCGCGGCGCGCTCGGGGACGCGGGGCTCGTCTACTCCGACCAGCGGCTCGTGGATGCCGATGGTCGCGTGTTGCGCGACACGCTGTGGGCGGGGCGGCGCAACAACCACACCGACCTCGCCTCGCTCCTGGTGGCGAACAGCGTGACCGGCGCCGCAACGCTCTTCCGCCGCGAGATCGCCCGCCTCGCGCTGCCGTTCCCCGACACGCCGGGGCTGCAGTTCCACGATCACTGGCTCGGCCTCGTCGCCCTCGCCGCCGGCGACGTCGCCTACGTCGACCGGCCGCTCTACGACTACGTCCAGCACGCGGGAGCCATCTTCGGGGAGGTCTCGCAGCAGCGCCCGGGCACGCGGGCGCGCGGTCTCCTGCGAGGCGGGCGGGGGGCGTACTTCCTCGGCTACGCGCCCCGGGTGGTCCAGGCCGAGGCGCTGCTCGCCCGCTGCGCGCGCGAGCTCACGCCCGCCAAGCGCCGCGCGCTCCGGCGGTTCCGCGCCGCCGGTCGCTCACCGGTCGCGTTCGCGTGGCTCGCACTGCGACCGCTGCGCGTGCTGTCCGGCCGCGACGAGACGCTCGGCAGCGAGTCCGAGCTGGCCCGCGGGATCGCCTGGCGATGGCTCGTGGCCGCGCTGGCTCGCGCCGCCGGGCGCGTGGGACGCCGCGCGGGCGACGCACGCTTCCCGGACCCGCTGAGCTTCGAGCAGCGGCGGCTGCGCCGCTGGCGGGCACGTCTCTGAGGCGGCGTACGCTTCCGGCTCCATGTCACTCGCGCCAGTCGTCATCGAGGCGCGGGAGGTCGAGAAGGTCTTCCGCATCCCGCAGCATCGGGTCGACACGTTCAAGGAGCGTGCCCTGCACCCGCTCCGCGTCGGCGGCCATCGCGAGCTGCGCGCGCTCCGGGGCGTCTCGTTCGACGTCCGCCAGGGGGAGTTCTTCGGGATCGTCGGGCGCAACGGCTCCGGCAAGAGCACGCTGCTGAAGATCATGTCCAGCATCTACCGCGCGGACGGCGGCCGGATCCGGATGGCGGGCCGGCTCGCCCCGTTCATCGAGCTCGGCGTCGGGTTCAACCCGGAGCTGACGTCCCGCGAGAACGTCGTGCTCAACGGGGTGATGATGGGCCTGACGCGCACGGAGGCGCGGCGCCGGCTCGACTCCGTGCTCGAGTTCGCCGAGCTTGCCGACTTCGTCGACCTCAAGCTCAAGAACTACTCCTCGGGCATGATGGTCCGGCTCGCCTTCGCGGTGATGGTCGAGGCCGACGCGGACATCATGCTCATCGACGAGGTGCTGGCGGTCGGCGACGCGTCGTTCGCCCAGAAGTGCATGGACGTGTTCCGGGAGAAGCGCGACGCGGGGCGCACCCTGGTGCTCGTGACGCACGACATGGCGACCGTCCAGGGGTTCTGCGACCGGGCGATGCTGCTCCACGACGGGGAGCTGCGCTACATCGGCGACGCGGAGGAGGCCGCGCTGCGCTACTACCGCCTCAACTTCGGCGGGACCGACGCCGGCGCGCCCGCCGGGCCCGGCGGCGTCCCGGACGTCAACGTGCGGGTGGTCGACGCATGGCTCGAGGACGAGCGCGGCGAGCGGGTCGAGAACGTCGAGCAGGGCACGCCCATCGGGCTCGGGATCGTGTTCGAGGCGCGGCATCCGCTCGAGTCGCCGGTGTTCGGTTTCCACTTCCTCAACGAGGACGGCGCGACCGTGTTCGGGTTCAACCGGACGCTGGGGACCGAGCCCGACCGGCTCGAGCCGGGGCAGCGCGTCCGGATCTCGGGGAAGCTCGAGAACCCGCTCCTGCCGGGTCGCTACTTCGTCAGCTGCTGGATCTCGCGCAACCGCACCCAGGGCGATCTCGCGCTGCACGTGATCCGCCCGCTCGAGTTCGTCGTGTACGGCACCCGGCCCGGGCCGGGCAACGTGTCCGTGCGCGTCGACGTGGACGTGCGGCTCGAGGCGGCGACCGAGACGGTGCGATCCCCGTGACCGACCAGGCCGTCGAGCTGCGGGACGTGCGCGGGCCCTCCGCGCTGGGCGGTGGATGGCGGCGCGCGCTCGAGCTGCTGCTGCTCATCGCCATCACCGACTTCAAGCGCAACTACCTCGGCACGGCGCTCGGGTACCTCTGGTCGTTCGCTCGTCCGCTGCTGCTGTTCGGCGTGCTGCTGGTCGTGTTCACCCAGGCGTTCGACCTCGGCGAGCGCGTGACGCAGTATCCGGTGCTGCTGCTGTTCAACATCGTGCTGTTCACGTTCTTCCAGGAGGCCACCAGCCAGTCGGTCAACTCGATCGTCAGCCAGGAGGCGGTGGTGCGCAAGACGCAGTTCCCGCGCCTGGTGATCCCGCTGGCCGTCGTGCTCACGAGCGCGTTCAACCTGGGCGTCAACCTGCTCGTGGTCCTCGTCTTCCTGCTCGTCGCGGGGGTCGACCCGATGTGGACGTGGCTGCTGTTCCCGTTCGTGCTCGCGCTCCTGGTCGCGCTCACGACGGCGGTGTCGATGATCCTCGCGGCGCTCAATCCGCGGTTTCGCGACACCGGCATCCTCTGGAGCGTGACGGTGACGGCGCTGTTCTACGCGACGCCGGTGCTGTACCCGATCGACATCGTGTCCGGCACGCTGCGCGACCTGATCGCGTTGAACCCGCTGACGCCGCTCTTCGAGCTCGCGCGCAAGTGGGTCATCGACCCGGACGCGCCGGGCCCGGTCGCCGCCGTCGGGGGTTGGGGGCCGCTGGTCGTCGCCGGCGTGCTGTTCGTGCGTGATCTGGGTCGTCGCCGTGTGGGTCTTCAAGCGCGAGGCGCCGCGGATCGCCGAGGAGCTGTGAGCGCCGGCGCGCGCGCGGTGGTCGCGGCGGTCGCCGTGCTCGTCCTGGCGTGGCTGGCGGTCATGGAGCGCGACACGCGGCTCCAGGCCAGCGGAAGGGCGGCCGCGCAGCGGCTCGAGGTGCCCGGCAACGCGGCGCGCGCCGAGCGCGCGTTCCGCGAGGCGCGCGGCTCCTGAACCCCGACACGACGCCCGACCTCAGCCGCGCGCTCCTGCTCCGGGCCACGGGCCGCCTGGAGGCCGCCACGGCGCTGCTCGCCGACGTCGTCGCGCGCGAGCCGGACAACCTGATCGCGTGGGGCGCCCTCGCCACGTTCGCCCGCGGCCACGACGCGGACGGCCGTCGCGCGCGCCCTGGCGGCACGACGCCGCCTCGATCCCCTCAGCGTGCGGTCTCGCTGAGCGCGATCAGCGTTCCGGCGAGCACGATCGCGGGAAGCGTCACCGCGGGGAACTGCCAGTCCCAGTCGATCGAGGCGTGCAGGAGCCACGCGAGCGCCGCGGCGGCTGATCCCGCGGCCGCCGCGGGATCGGTCGCGCAGCGCGGTGCGCGCGGCCAGGACGACCCCGCCGAGGAGCAGCGCGAGCGCGAGCAGGCCGACGACCCCCAGCTCGGCCGCCATCTCGAGCTCGAGCGAGTGCACGTCCTTGACCGCTTCCGGGAAGTCGCGCTCCCGCAGCCATTCGACCCTGAAGCCCGCCGCTCCCAGGCCCGTCAGCGGCTCGCGCGCGAACGCCGCCAGCCCGACTCGCCAGTACTCGTAGCGGTTCGAGCTGACGTTCCCGAGGCGGCCGGCGTCGGCTCCGCGCGCGAGCTCGGCGGCGCTCGGCCGCTCGCCCAGGCTCCCGATCGCGAGGCCGAGCGACCGCCGCCCCGACGGCGGCGGCCGCGACCGGTCGCAGGTGGCGGGCCCAGGGCGGCGCCGCGTCGTCGCCGCCCCGGCGCGACCAGCGCAGCGATGCGAGCGCGGCGGCGGCCGCCAGCAGCGCGAGCACGGCGAGCACCACGGCGCCCTCGCGCGACCGGTCGCCGGCGCTGCCCTCCAGCGCGGAGACCGCGGGCGAGAACGAGCAGCACAGGGCGGCCGCGATGCCGGCGGCCAGGGCAGCCGCGGCGGCGCGGAGCTGGGCGCGTGCGGGAGCGAGCGCGGCGAGCACGATCAGCCCGAGCAGCGCCGACGGCGATCGCTCCGCGCGAGTAGGACAGGTACACGCCGGCGCCGAGCGGCGCGGCGGCAGCGGCGGCGACGGCGCGCATCCACGCGGGACGGCGGCCGTCGCCGGCGACGCGGGCCGCAAGGACGAATCCCATCGCGGCCAGCGCGCCTTCCGCGTTCCAGTACGTGATCGGCTGCTCGAGGCGACCGCCTGCGGCGTTCGACCGGGACAGCTCCACGATCCCCGGAAGCAGCCGGCCGGCCAGGCCGTAGACGATCACGACGGTGATCCCGGCGGCCAGGGCCGGCTCGACGGCCGCGACGGTGCGCGGCGTCCGCAGCACGCCGATCGCCACCATGAGCGCGCCGGTGTACAGCAGCAGCCGCTCGACGTTCTGGACCGCTGGCCCGCCGAGCGGCGCCCAGGCGATCGACACGGCCGTCCATGCCGTCATCAGCACGAGCCCGGCCAGCGCGAGCCCGCCTGGCAGGCGGCGTGGCAGCGGTACCGGGCCGGTGACCGCCAGGGCGAGCACGAGCGCCCAGACCACGATCGCCGCGAGCACCCGCGGCTCCGTGAAGTAGCCGCCGGAGTAGAAGGCGAGCACGGTCGGCGCCGCGAGGATCGAGGCCGCGGCGACGGCGGTCACGGCGCGACGCATGGCGCGCCAGGCTAGTGGAGCGGCCGGTCTCCGGCCGCGGCCGAGACCACCGCGGCGAAGCGCCGCGCGGCGGCCGCGCGGTCGAATCGCGCCGCCCGCTCCCGTGCCGCGGCGGCCGCGTCCGGATCGGCGAGCACGGCCCGCAGCGCCGCCGCGCCGGCGTCCGCGTCGCCGGGCGCGTAGAGCCGTCCGCACGCCGGCGTCACGATCTCCAGCGGGCCGGCGGCCGCCGGCGCGACGACCGGCCGGCCGGCGGCGAGCGCCTCGACGAGGACGAGGCCGAACGGCTCGCGGTCCGCGCAGTGCAGCAGGCAGTGCGCGTCGGCCAGCGCGGTGCGCGGGTCCTCGACGTGCCCGAGGAAGCTGACCCGGCCGCCCAGGTCGGGGCGGGACGCGCGCTCGTGCAGCGCCGCCGCGAACCCGGGCGGGTCGCCCGGCAGCGGCGCGCCCGCCACGTCGAGCTGCAGCTCGGGCATGCGCGCCGCGATCTCGAGCGCGAGGTCGGCGCGCTTCCACGGCACCAGCGCGCCCAGGCAGAGCGCCCGGGGCAGGCCCGGCGGCGGGTCGGGCACCGCCCACGCGGCGGCGTCGACGCCGGGATGGATGACCGACGTGCGACCGAGTCGCCGCGCGGCAGGGTCGGCGGCGCGGGCGATCGCGCCGGAGGTGGCCACGATCGCGGCGGCGCGCGCCGCACGCGGCGCGGAGCAGGCGCGCCGGTGGCGGGATCCGGCGGGAGGTCGTGGAGCAGGGCGAGCGAGCGGCGCGCCGCCGAGCGGCGCCCATGCCGCCGCGAGCAGCGGCCGCTGGCCCGGACGCGACGACGACCGCCGGGCGGTGCGCCTGCACGAGCCGCGCGATGTCGCGTCCGCAGCGCGGCGAGGTCGACGGCAGCCTCGGCCGTGCGGCCCCGCCGCCGGAGCGACCGCTCCGGGAGCGCGACCGTCCGCAGTCCGGCTCCGGCCGCGGCGCGAGCGAGCGGGCCCGGCGGGCAGGCGAGCAGCACCGGGCCCTCGATCGCGCCCGCCCAGTCGAGCAGCACGCGCTCGGCGCCGCCGAGCACGCCGGCGGCGCTGACCAGCAGCACGGGACCGGCGCCGCTCACGGCGTCCCGCCGGGCACGCGCCAGCGCCGCGAGCTGCCGCGCCGGCCGCCGCGCGTCGCCGCCCAGCACCGCGTGACCGGCCGCTCGCGACGGCGAACGTGAGCGCCTGCGCGGCATCGTCGAGCGCGAGCGCGCGATCGCCGCGGATCGCGCCGACCACCGCGCCGGCGCCGCGCCGCGAGCACGTCGAAGGGCTCGCCCGCGCGCAGCGTCGCGTGCCCGCCCGCGTGGCGGACCCGCAGCTGCGGGTGCAGCACCGTCGGCATCCCCGCCGCCCGTGCGCGCAGGCACAGCTCCATGTCCTCGGCGAAGAGGTGCGCGGTCGGATCGAACGGGCCGAGCGAGCGCAGCGCGGCCGTGTCGCCCGCGAGGCACGCCGCGATCGCCCAGCCGACCGTCCGCGCGCCGCTCCGCGCGGTAGGGCTCCAGCCGCTCGCGCAGCGCCCGCGGCAGCAGCGGGGGAGGGAGGACGGCGCCGCAGCAGCGCGCCGAGCGTGCCCGGGCAGCGGATGCGCCGACCGCTGGACGCTCCCGTCCGCGTTGAGCAGCCGCGGCACGTGCAGTGCCCGGGGATGCGATCGGACGAGCGCCACCAGGGCCGCCAAGCGATCCGTCCAGCAGCTCGCAGTCGGGGTTGAGCAGGACGCTCACGCCGTGGCGCGCGCGCTCCAGCCCGGCGTTGCATGCCGCCCCGAAGCCGGGGTTGTCGCGCCGCTCCAGCACCTCGGCGCCCCACGCGGCGGCCCGCTCGGCGCCGCCGTCCGCGCGACCCGGTGTCGACGACGACGAGCTGCGGCCGCTCGCCGGCGTGCGCGTCGATCGAGCGCAGCAGCGCCGCCAGCTCGCCGGCTGAGTCGTGCAGCACGACGACGACCGTGAAGGGCACGGCGCGCCACCGTAGTGGATAGCGTCGCGGCGGTGGACGTCGCGGTCGTGATCCCCAACCACAACGGCGAGCGCTGGCTGCCGGGCGTGCTGGCGTCGGTCGCGGCGCAGACGGTCGCGCCGGCCGAGGTCCTCGTGGTCGACGACGGGTCGACCGACGGCTCGCTCGCGCTCCTGGCGGAGCGGTTCCCGGACGTCCGCGTGCTCGCGCTCGCCACCAACGGCGGCTTCGCCCGCACCGCGAACGCCGGGCATCGCGGCGGTGTCCGCGGAGGCCGTGGCCCTGATCAACACCGACGTCGTGCTCGCGCCGGACTGGGTCGAGCGCGCCGTCGCCGCGCTGGCCGGCGCGCCGCGCGCGGCCGCGGTCGCGACGAAGCTCGTCGACCTCGACGACCCCACGCTGGTCTACGACGCCGGCGACGTGCTGCGGCGCGACGGTGCGTGCGAGCAGCGCGGGCGCTTCGAGCGCGACAGCGGCCGCTACGACGCGCCGGGCGAGGTGTTCTCGGCCTGCGCCGGGGCGGCGCGTCTACCGGCGCGTCCGCGGTCCTCGACGCCGGCGGCTTCGAGGAGCGCTTCGGCACCTACCTCGAGGACGTCGACCTCGGGCTGCGGCTGCGGATGGACGGCTGGCGGTGCCGCTGGGAGCCGCGCGCGGTCGCGCGCCACGCGGGCGGCGGATCGAGCGCCGCGCTGCGCCACGGGCCGGGCGCCTGGGTGGAGCGCAACACCCTCCTGCTCGTCGCGCGCGCGTTCCCGGCGCGCTGGCTGCACCTCGTCGCGTACCGCCAGGCCGGCTGGGCCTGGCACGCCGCGCGCACGGGCGGGCTCCGCGCGCACCTGGCGGGAGCGCGGATGGCGCTCCCGCTCCTCCCGGCGTTCCTGCGCGAGCGCCGCGCGCTGCGTGCGCGGGCGGCCATCTCCGTGGACGAGGCCGTGCCGCCGCGGCCGATCCGCGGGCCCCGCGCGGGTGGGCATCCGTCCCGCCACGAGCGCCGGGCGCTCTAGCCGTAACACCAGGCCCGGGTGGCGTGTCTGCACATAAGCGTCATATGGACGCTCACGTGCAGACACGCGTGCGCGCCGGCCCGGCCGACTCCGGCCCCTCAATGCCGCAGTTGACCTTGCGCGAGTGAACAGCCTGGTCGGTTCATACATCCAGCGCGGTCGTCGATGGCCTCCAGAACCCGGGAATGCGGAGGCCCCGGGCGGCGTCTCCGCCATGACCACCACCACGCATGGAGCTCCGATCACCGTGTTTCCCGGCAACTCTCATCTCATCCGTCCCGCGACCCTGCGCGACGCCAAGGCCCTGCGCGGGCTTGCCGCGGCGTCCGGCGCGCGGCCACTCGCGGGCCACATCCTGGTGGCGGAGGTCCGCGACGTCGTCGCCGCGGCCATCTCGCGCCACGACCTGCGCACGATCGCCGATCCCGCGCTCGCACCCGCGTACCTGACCACGATCCTGCGGCTGCGCGCCGGCGCGCTGGCGGCCGTCGAGCGTCAGCCCAGCCTCGCCGAGCGGATGCGCGAAGCGGTTCTCGGCGCACGTGAGCCCGGGCAACTCCCGCTCGCCGCCTGACAGCCGGCGGCAGCCTGCTCGCCGTGGGCCGGCGAGATCGCCCACGAGGACGAGACGGTCGCCGAGCCGCGCGACACCCAGAGGATGGAACGCCCCGAGTCGTGAGACCGCGCTGACGGCGACGCCCGCCTCGACCGGCCGGGTGCTCGCTATGGTGCGCCGTCATGCCGCAGCGCCGCCGCTTGACCGTGCTTGCCGCCGTCGCCGTCCTCGCCGCCGCCGCCCCCGCGCCGGTCCCGGCGCTCGCTCAGAGCGCCGGCGACGAGCAGTACGAGGATCCGTTCGCGGGCCAGGATCCGGGCGCCGCCCAGCCGGAGCCGGAGCCCGCAGGCGCCGGCCGCCGAGCCCGCCGCCCCGGCGCAGTCCACGCCCGCCCCCGACTCGAGCACGCCGGCGGCTCCCGCGGCAGCATCGGCGTCGCAGCCGCCAGCCCGAGCTCCCGCGCACGGGGCTGGACACGGCTCCGGTCCTCGCGATCGGCGCCGTCCTGCTCGGCACCGGCGTCGCCCTGCGCGTCCGCCTGCGTGAGCGCTCCTAGCGAGACGGACGCGCCCGCCGCCACCGAGCGCGCCGGCGCCGAGTTGGCCGCCCAGCTGCGCCCCGGGCGACGTCGTCCTCGTCTCGGGCGAGCTCGGCGCCGGCAAGACCACGTTCGTCCGCGGCGCCCTGCGCGCGCTCGGCGTCACGGAGGAGATCACGAGCCCCACGTTCGTGGTCGGGATCCTCTACGACGGCGACGGCGGCCCGCTCGCGCACCTCGACCTCTACCGGCTGGCGGGCCTGGAGGACGAGGACCCGGGGCTGCTCGACCCGTACTTCGGGCCCGACACCGTGACGTTCGTGGAGTGGCCGGAGCGCGCCGAGTCCGCCGCGCTGCTCGGCGGCCGCGGGATCGCGCGCCACGTGACGCTCGAGCACGCCGGCGGCGACCGGCGCCGGATCGAGGTGAGCCGGGCGTGATCCTCGTCGCCATGGACACGGCGACTCCGTCGACCGTCGCCGGCGTGCTGCTGGACGGTGGGCGCGTGGTCGAGGCGCGCGACGACCCGCCGGAGGGCTCGCGGGGCGAGCACGCGAGCCGGCTCCTCGTGCTCGTCGAGCGCGCGCTGGACGAGGCCGGCATCGGATGGCCCGACGTCGAGCGGATCGCGGTCGGCGTCGGCCCGGGCGGGTTCACCGGCCTGCGGATCGGCATCGCGACGGCGCGGGCGCTCGCGCAGGCGCGCGGCCTCCCGCTGGTGCCGGTGTCCTCGCTCGCCGCGCTCGCCGCGGGCACCGGCGCAGCCGGCGGCGCGGTCGCGGCCGTCGTCGACGCCCGCCGCGGCGAGGTCTTCGCAGGCGTCTGGGCCGGCGAGCGGGAGCTGCTCGCGCCGGCCGCGCTGGCGCCCGAGGCGCTCGCCGAGCGGCTCCGCGGGCTGGACCTCCCCGTGCAGGCCGTGGGAGACGGGGCGGTACGCTTTCGTGCAGCGCTCGAAGGCGCCGGGGTCACGGTGCCCGTCGACGGATCCGCCGTCCACCGGATCGCCGCCGCGCCGCTCTGCCGGCTCGGTGCGGCGGGGCAGCCGGCGGAACGCGACCGGCTCCTGCCGGACTACCGGCGCGACCCCGACGCCAAGCCGCCGAAGCGATGACCGCACCGCCCACCTCCGCCATCGAGGTCCGCCGCCTCACCTACGCCGACCTTCCCCAGGTCGTCGCGATCGAGCGCCGTGCCTACCGCACGCCGTGGTCGCTGGCGATGTTCGTGCTCGAGCTGTCGAAGGCGTCGGGGATCTGCCTCGCCGCCTTCGTCGACGGCGAGCTGACCGGGTACCTCGTGTGCTCCCGCTACGACACCGTCTGGCACATCATGAACGTGGCCGTCGATCCCGACCGGCGCCGCCACGGGATCGCCTCCACGCTGCTCACCCGGCTGTTCGAGCGGGTCGACGACCCGGAGGCGCAGTACACGCTCGAGGTGCGCCGCTCCAACCAGGGCGCGATCGCGCTCTACGACCGGTTCCGGTTCCGCTCGGCGGGCCTGCGGCGGCGCTACTACGCGGACAACGGCGAGGACGCGGTGGTGATGTGGAGGACGCCCGCGACCCTGCGCGGCTCGCTCGACGACGTCCCGAACGCCCAGCCGGTTTGATCCTCGCGATCGAGACCTCCTGCGACGATACCTGCGCCGCGGTCGTCACCGCCGCCGGCGAGGTGCTCGCCAACGTCGTCTCCTCCCAGGGCGTGCACGACCGCTTCGGCGGCGTCGTCCCCGAGATCGCGTCCCGCCATCACGTCGAGCTCGTCAACGCGGTCGTCGACGACGCGCTGCGCCAGGCAGGCGCCGGGCTCGACGACGTCTCGCTCGTCGCGGTCACGCAGGGGCCGGGGCTCGTCGGCGCGCTGCTGGTCGGGGTCGCGACCGCCAAGGGGATCGCGGCCGCGCGCGGCCTGCCGCTCGCGCCCGTCGACCACCTGCAGGGGCACGTCGCGGCGAACTTCCTCGCGCCGGACCCGATCGAGCCGCCGTTCCTCTGCCTGATCGCGTCGGGCGGCCACACCCTGCTGGCACGGGTGACCGACCACCGCGGCTACGAGGTGCTCGGGCGGACGCTCGACGACGCCGCCGGCGAGGCGTTCGACAAGGGCGCGCGGCTGCTCGGCCTCGGCTACCCGGGCGGTCCGGCGCTCTCCAAGCTCGCGCTCGAGGGCGATCCCGGCGCGTTCGACTTCCCGACCGCGGCGCGCGTGCAGGGACTGGACTTCTCCTTCGCCGGGCTCAAGACCGCGCTGCTCTACGCGGTGCGCGACCTGGGGGAGGAGGAGACCGCGCGCCGCGCCCCCGATCTCGCCGCCTCCTACGAGCACGCGATCGTCGAGGGGCTCGTGCTGCGGATCGAGCGCGCGCTCGCCGACGAGCCGGGCGCGAAGCTGGCGATCGGCGGCGGCGTCGCGGCGAACCGCCTGCTGCGGGCGCGCGCCGGGGCGCTGGGCGTCGAGGTCAAGGTGCCGGCGCCGGAGCTCTGCACCGACAACGCGGCGATGATCGGCTCCGCCGCGCGCTGGGTCGATCCCCTCCCGCACCCGGCCTACCTCGAGCTGGACGCGTACGCGACGAGCCGCCGGCGCCGCGCCGCCTGAGCACCGTGGCGGACGAGGAGGACGACGCCGGAGTCGCCGGAGGAGCCTGCCACCGGGGAGGCGACGCAACGCAACGGGCCTGGCCCCAGCCGTTGGCGCACGCACCTCACGCTCGCCGGCGCGGCGCTCCTCGCCCTCGTCGCCGGCGTCGTCGTGGCGCTGCTCTCCGGACCGGGCGGGCCGCCGCCGCGCGCGCTCGCCGACGCCGTGCCGTACGACGGCCGCTCGCCGCGCGAGCCCAGCGGGCAGGGGACGCGGGTCATCGTCTCGCTGCCGCGGCCGTCGCTCGGGGCGGCCGGCATCGCCGATCCCGGCGCCCAGCGCGACTACGTGCGCTCGCTCGAGGACGAGTCGGCCGCGCTGCGCTCGGCCCTCGGCGCGCGGGGGATCCGGCTGTCCGACGTGGTCACCTACGCGCGCACGTTCAACGGCTTCGCCGCGACCGTGCGCACCGGCGATCTCGCCGACCTCCCGTCGCTCGGGGTGACCGCGCAGCCCGTGCGGCGCTTCTATCCCGCGACCGCCGAGCCGGCGAAGGTGCCCGGCGTCCGGCCGCCCACCGCCGCCGCGCCGCTCGGCGGGGCCTCGATCGCCGTGCTCGACACCGGCGTCGACGCCAAGCACCCGCTGCTCGCGAACCGGCTCGACCCCGGCTACGACGCCGTCGACCGCGACGACGACCCGGCGCCGGCCGGCGACCCGCGCGGCGGGCGGCAGGAGGTGAGCGGGACCGCGCTGGCCGGCATCCTCGTCGCCGCGGGGGAGCGCGTGCTGCCGATCCGGGTCGCGGGACTGCAGCCGGCCACGCAGGGCGCGGGGCTGGAGGACGTCGCGGTCTCCGACCAGCTCCTGGCGGGCCTCGAGCGCGCCGTCGACCCGGACGGCGACGGCGCCACCGACGACCACGTCCCGATCGCGGTCGTGGGCGTCAACTCGCCCTACGCGGGCTTCGAGGACTCGCCGGAGGCCCGCGCGGTCGCGGGCGCCGCGGATCTCGGCACGCTGGTGGTCGCGCCCGCCGGCGGCGAGGGCGCGGCCGCCGGGCCCGACGGCACGATCGGCTCGCCGGCCGCCGCGCCGGACGCGCTCGCCGTCGCCGCGCTCGCGGCCCCGCAGTCCGTCGCCCACGTCGACCTGCAGGTGGGCGGAGCGGACGCCCGCGGCGCCGCGCTGCTGTCGGGCTTCCCGCCGCCCGGGCGGATGACGACGGCCGGCCCGGTGGACGCGAGCGACCCGGCGAAGCTCCTGGCCAAGGACGCGAGCACGCTCCGCGGCCGGCTCGTGATCGTCCGCGCCGGGGACGAGCCCGTGGCCCGCGCCGCCGCCGCGGCCGCGGCGGGCGCGCGCGCCGTCCTGCTCGCCGACCCGCGCGACCGCCCGCTGCCGGCGATCCCCGCCGGCCGTGTCGCCGCGCCGGTGGTCGGCGTCACCGGGGAGGCCGCGCAGGACGTGCTCGACGAGGACGCCGGAGCGACCGTCGAAGTCGGCGACGTCGAGGCCGGCAGCCCTCCGATCGCGCGGTTGCCGGCGCCGGCGGCCGGCGCCGCCGCGGAGTCGCCGTCCGCCACCACGCTGTCGCCGTTCTCCAGCCGCGGTCCCGCGGCTGCCGGAGGCGTCAAGCCCGACGTCGCGGCCGCCGGCGCGGCGCTGACCGCGATCCCCGGCGACGCCGGCGCGGTCGTCGGCGGCAGCGCGGTGGCGGCCGCGCGGGCCGCGATCGAGGTCGCGCGGCTGGCCCGCGAGCGGCCCGACGCCGCGCCGCGCGAGCTGCGCGCCGCGCTCGTCGCCGGCGCGGACCCCGACCCCCAGCTGCCCGCCCGCGGCGCCGGGGCGGGCGCGGTCCGGCAGCCGCCGCAGGCCGCGGCGATCGCCGCCCGGACCACGCCGGCGCGCCGCGCGGACCCGTGTCCGGACGCGCAGGCGTGCGTCCGCGTCGTGCTCACCAACGAGGGTGCGACGGAGGCCGCCCTCGCGCTGTCGCTCGTCGCCGACCGCGGCACCGAGGCCGCGGTCGCGCGACCGCGCGTGACGATCCCGCCCGGCGGCCGCCGCGAGGCCGAGATCGACGTCCGGGCCGCGGGGCCGGACGGGCTCGCGGCCGGCCGGCTCGTCGCCCGCGCGGAGGGAGGGGCCCCGGTGCTCACGCATCCGTTCGCGATCGCCACGCGGCCGCCCCAGCCGCCGCCGCTCGGGCCGCTCACCGTCGAGCGCGCGGGCGGCCGCGTGCGCGGCGTGCGCTTCGTCCTCGGCGCGTTCGAGCGCGGCGACCCGCTGGGCGCCGGCACGCGCGTGCAGCTGACCGAGCGGCTCGCGCTCACGCTCGTCGAGGCCCGCGGCGGCCGCGTCGTGCGCCGCCTCACGCCACCGCGCGGCGCACGCGAGCTGCTGCCCGCCGAGTACGCCTACACGCTCCCCGCCGGGACGCTGCGGGCGCTCGACCCCGGCCGCTACGCGTTCCGCGCCGTGGCCCGCTCGCCGCGCGGGGGCGAGCCGGCCGTCGCCCGCTCGGAGCCGTTCTCCCGGTGAGGACGGTCACGCTCTACGGCCGTCCCGGCTGCCATCTGTGCGACGACGCCCGCGCCGCGCTGCACCGCGTCCGCGCCGCGCACCCGTTCCACCTCGAGGAGGTCGACATCGAGACCGACGACGCGCTGCTCAAGCGGTACCTGGAGCGCATCCCCGTGATCGCGCTCGACGGCGAGGAGCTCTTCGACTTCTTCGTCGACGAAGAGGCGCTGGCGCGAACCATCTAGAGTGATCGCGCCATGAGTTTCAGCGACGTCGCGAGCAGCGGGATCCGCAACGACAACTCGGGTGGCCCGCTCTCCGAACGTCTCTCGCTCGGAGTCGCGGCCCGCCTGTCGCGGTATCTGCAGGTCCTCACCCAGGCCCGGAAGATGGGCAAGGAGACCATCTCCTCCCAGGAGCTCTCCGAGTACACGCACGTCAACTCCACGCAGATCCGCCGCGACCTCTCGGGCTTCGGCAAGTTCGGCAAGCGCGGCGTCGGCTACAACGTCGACTCGCTCGTCTCGCAGATCCGCAAGATCCTGCGCACCTCCGGCCAGCACAACATCGCGCTGTTCGGCGCGGGGCACCTCGGCCGCGCGATCGCGTCCTCGGACATCTTCGCCGACCACGGCTTCCGCGTCGTGGCCATGTTCGACACCGACCGCTCCAAGATCGGCGAGCAGATCAACGGGGTCGGCGTCCGCCACATCGAGGACCTCAAGCAGGTCGTCGAGGAGGAGGACATCGTCGTCGGCGTCCTGGCCGTCCCGACGGCCGCGGCGCAGGAGCTCGCCGACCAGCTCGTCGACGCCGGGGTCAAGATCATCTTCAACTACTCCGAGGCGCTGCTGCAGGTGCCGCCGGAGGTGACGGTCCACACGTCAAGCCCGGCGGTGGACCTGCTCTACGCGCTCTACTTCTACCTCACCTAACCCGGCCGCATGATCGACCTCGCCATCGCGCGCGAGACCTTCGAGGCCTCGGACGACTTCACGGTCGGGATCGAGGAGGAGTTCGCGCTCGTCGATCCGGAGACGCTGCTCCTGGTCCCGCGCTTCGAGCTCCTGCGCGACGCCGCCGCGGCCGACCCGGTGCTGTCGGAGTCGATCGCCGGCGAGCTGATCTCGTCGGAGATCGAGATCCGCTCGGGCGCGGGGACCGACACCGAGGACGCCCGCGCGCGCCAGGCCGAGGTCCGGCGGCGCCTGTTCATGCTCGCGCGCGAGCATGGCGTGGGGCTCGGCGCGACCGGCACGCACCCGCTGAGCGACTACCGCGAGCAGCACATCATCGACACCGAGCACTACCGCCGGGTCGAGGAGGGGCTCAAGTGGGTCGCGTGGCGCAACAACACGTTCAGCCTGCACGTCCACGTCGGCGTGCGCGGCCCCGATCGCGCGGTCCGGGTCTGCGACCGGCTGCGCCCCGTGCTGCCGCTGCTGCTGGCCATCAGCGCGAACTCGCCCTACATCGACGGCCTCGACTCCGGCCTGCACTCCGGGCGCTCGCAGATCTTCACGAAGTCGTTCCCCCGCTGTGGGATCCCGGACGTGTTCGGTTCCTGGCAGGCATGGTCGGACTACGTTGAGATGCTGGTGCGTACCGGATCGATCGTGGAGTTCACCCAGCTGTGGTGGTCGGTGCGGCCGCACCACGAGTTCGGGACCGTCGAGGTGCGGATCTGCGACGCGCAGATGACCGCGGCCGAGGCCGACGGGCTGGCGGCGCTGATCGTCGCGTGCGTGCGCCGGGCCGCCGCCGAGGTCGACGCGGGCGAGACGCCGCCGGACCTGCCCGGGCGGCTGATCGAGGAGAACATGTGGCGCGCGATCCGGTACGGGCTCGACGGGAAGCTGCTCGACCTCGAGGCGCCGCGCGTCGAGGAGTTCCCCGCGGCGGAGGCGCTCGACCGGCTGCGGGCATGGACGGGCGCCGACGTGGCGCTGCCCGAGCTCAACGGCGCGCAGCGCCAGCGGCGCCTGATCGACGCCGGGGCGACGCCGGCGGAGGTGTACGCAGAGAGCCTGCGGGAAACCCAAGCCACATACCTTCAGGAGACCGTGCGATGAGCCAACCCGAATTCAGCGAAGAGGAGCTGCGCCAGCTCGAGGCCGAGATGGAGCGCATCACCGTCGACGACGTGCTGATCCAGACGACGGTGACGCTGCTCAACCTCGCCGCGCGCAAGTCCGGGCTCGGCGCCCCGCCCGGCGAAGGTCCGCCCGCCGACTGGGAGCAGGTCCGCCAGGCGATCGAGGGCGCTCGCGCGCTGATGCCGCTGCTCGAGTCGCGCCACGCCGAGCAGCTCGGCCCGATCCGGGACACGCTCGCGCGCCTGCAGATGCTGTACGCGCAGGGCGCCGGCGGGCAGGCGGAGCCGGGCGGCGAGGCGCCGGAGGGCGCGCCGCAGGAGCCCCCCAAGCCCGGCGAGTCCGAGGGCCAGGGACCGGCGCAGAGCTCCGGCCGCCTCTGGGTTCCCGGGCAGTAGCGCCTGCCTCTCGTCGCAGCGGTGACACCTCGCCGCCTCAACGCTCGATAAACTGCGCGCCGCTCGGCGGCGGCCCGTGTTCCGGCCGCCGCTTTCGGTTTGTCTGAACGCATTACGAGAGGGTTCCCTTGTCCGAATTCCTAGCCGACCACGGGGTCGTCGTTGCGCTGATCTGTGCGCTGGCGGCCGTCGGGTATGGCCTGGTCACGAGCCGCGCGCTCCTGGCCCTGTCGCCCGGCAACGAGGTCATGCGCGGGCTGTCGTCCGCGATCCAGGAGGGCGCCTCGGCGTACCTCCGCCGCCAGTACACGACGATCGCGATCGTCGGCGTCGTCCTGTTCATCGCGCTGATCCCGCTGCAGAACATCGAGGTGGCGATCGGCTTCCTCATCGGCGGGTTCGCGTCCGCGTCCGCCGGCTTCATCGGCATGAACGTGTCGGTGCGCGCCAACGCGCGCGTGGCCGAAGCGGCGCGCGGCGGGCTCGGCCCGGCGCTGGACGTCGCGTTCCGCGGCGGCGCGGTGACGGGCATGCTCGTCGCCGGGCTGGCGCTGCTCGGCGTGGCCGGCTACTACGGGGTCCTCACGTGGATCTTCGACGTGGACTCGAAGGACGCCGTGGACGCGCTCATCGGCCTGGGCTTCGGCGGCTCGCTGATCTCGGTGTTCGCGCGCCTCGGCGGCGGCATCTTCACGAAGGGCGCCGACGTCGGCGCCGACATCGTGGGCAAGATCGAGGCCGGGATCCCGGAGGACGACCCCCGCAACCCGGCGGTCATCGCCGACAACGTGGGCGACAACGTCGGCGATTGCGCCGGCATGGCGGCCGACCTGTTCGAGACCTACGCCGTGACCGCGGTGGCCGTGATGCTGCTCGGCATCCTGACGTTCGGCGAGGGCTCGGTCGTGCTCTTCCCGCTCGTGCTGGGCGGCGTCTCGATCGTCGCCTCGATCATCGGCACGTTCGCCGTGAAGTCCGCGGCCGGCAACGTCGAGCGCGCGCTCTACCAGGGGCTGATCCTCTCCGGCGCCCTGGCGGCGCTGTTCTTCCTGCCCGTGACCGCGTGGATGATGGACGACCTGCCCGGCGCGGACGCGCCGAGCTGGGGCGACATCTACCTCTGTGCGCTGATCGGCCTCGCGGTCACCGCGGCGCTGTTCGTGATCACCGACTACTACACCTCGACGCGCTTCTCGCCGGTCAAGTCGACCGCCCAGGCGTCGGTCACCGGCCACGCCACGAACATCATCCAGGGCCTCGCGAAGGGCATGCAGGCCACGGCGCTCCCGGCGCTCGTCATCGTGCTCGGCATCTTCGGCGCGAACGAGCTCGCCGGCATCTACGGCGTCGGCGTCGCCGTGATGGCGCAGCTGTCGCTGACGGGCCTGATCGTCGCGCTCGACGCGTTCGGCCCGATCACCGACAACGCCGGCGGCATCGCCGAGATGGCCGACATGCCCGAGGACGTCCGCAACGTCACCGATCCGCTCGACGCGGTCGGCAACACGACGAAGGCCGTGACGAAGGGCTACGCGATCGGCTCGGCCGCGCTGGCGGCGCTCGTGCTGTTCGCGGCGTTCAAGATCGAGCTGCAGGACGAGGTCGGCCACGTCGTCGTGTTCGCGCTCGACGACCCGGACGTCCTGATCGGCCTGATCATCGGCGGCATGATGGTGACGCTGTTCGCCGCGCTCTCGATGGAGGCCGTGGGCCGCGCCGGCGGCGCTGTCGTCGAGGAGGTCCGGCGGCAGTTCCGGGAGCACCCGGGGATCATGGACGGCTCGGAGAAGCCGGAGTACGGGCAGTGCGTCGACATCGTGACCCGCTCGGCCCAGCGCGAGATGATCATCCCGTCGCTGATCCCGATCGTGTTCACGACCGTCGTCGGCATCCTGTCCTACAAGGCGCTCGGCGGGCTGCTCATCGGCGTCATCGTCGTCGGCCTGTTCTTCGCGGTGATGATGACCTCGGGCGGCGGCGCGTGGGACAACGCGAAGAAGCTGATCGAGGACGGCGCGTTCGGCGGCAAGGGCTCCGAGGCCCACGCCGCGTCGGTCACCGGCGACACGGTCGGGGATCCGTTCAAGGACACCGCCGGCCCGGCCATCAACCCGATGATCAAGGTGGCCAACATCGTGGCGCTGTTGATCATTCCGTTGATTGCCTAGCTAACTCCCGGAGCGCAGGCGGGAGGCAGCCTGCCGCCTGCGCTCCATCGCTCGACACCGTTCAGCCGGACGCCGAGCACCGGAGCGTTCTCCTGAGCCCTAGCCCTCTACCTAGCCCGACGAGCGGCGCCTCGGCAACCAGCCCGGCACCGCGTGGCGGTACGCGTCGTACTCGGCGCCGTACCGCTGCGCGAGCGTCGGCTCCTCGTAGAGCCGCACGAACGACCAGACAGCGGCGCCGAACGCGACGGCGTAGAGCAGCAGGACCGGGCGGCCGAGGATCAGCGCCTGGCCGACGATGACCGCCGCGACGGCGAGGTACATCGGATTGCGCACGTAGCGGTACAGGCCGCCGACCACGAGGTGCTCCGTGGGGGCGACCGGCGCGGGCGTGCCGAGGCCCTCGACGACGAAGCGGGCGAACGCGTGCAGCAGCGCGGCCGCGCCGGCCGCGGTCAGCGCCACGCCGGCGGCGACGACCGGCCACGGCACGTCGGCGGCCGCGTCCCAGCCGGTGAGCAGCCACGGCACCACCCCGGCGACGACGCCCGGTACGACAACCAGGAAGACCAGGCTGCCGGCGGCGGCCTTCACGCCTCGCGGCGGTCGTAGTCGCCGAGACCCTGCTCGAGCCGCGCGAGCGCCCGCTCGGCCTGCTCGCGGATCTCGGTGGCGAGACCCGGGTGGCGGGCGCCCGCGACGATCCGGCGGCGGCTGTGGTCGACGAGCGCGCGATGCACGCCCATCAGCGCGTTCGCGACGACCCACGGCTCGATGTCGCCCTCATCCGCCCCCTGCTCCTCGGCGAGCAGCGCGGCGAGGTTGTCGGTGTAGCGCGAGAAGATCTGCTGCTCGCGCGCGATCAGCGCCGGGCTCTCGGTGATCATCCGGGTCAGGGCCGCGAGCCGCTCGCGCGCCTCCGCGTCGTAGGAGCCGAGCATCCCGCGCGGCACGCCGACGAAGCGGCGGAACGCATCGAGCACGGACTCGCCCGGGGCGCGGTCGCGGATCGTGCCCAGCAGCTCCTCCTCGAACGACCCGAGCCGCCAGTAGACGAGGTCCTCCTTGGTGGGGAAGTAGTTGAAGACCGTCTGCTCCGACACGTCGGCCGCGCGCGCGATCTCGGCGACCGGCACGCGGTCGAAGCCGCGCTCGCTGAACAGGCGCCGGGCGGTCTCGGCGATCAGCTCCCGCGTCTGCTCCTTCTTGCGCTCGCGCAGGCCGGTCATCGCGGCGAAATCATAGCAACCCAAAAAGTACTTGCGCCATAATATTCGTGTCGCTATAGTTTTCGAGCAGCACGATTCCGAGGAGGCCCACGATGACCCAGTCCACACCGCAACCGCACGCCGACGCGCCCGCCCTGGGCCGGACGCAGCTCATGCTGACGTTCGGCGGCCTGCTCCTCGCGATGCTGCTCGCGTCGCTCGACCAGACGATCGTCGCCACGGCGCTGCCGACGATCGTCGGCGACCTCGGGGGCCTCGACCAGCTGTCGTGGGTCGTCACGGCGTATCTGCTCGGCGCCACCGTCACGATCCCGCTGTGGGGCCGGGCGAGCGACCTGTACGGCCGCAAGCGGCTGTTCCAGGCGGCGATCCTCATCTTCCTCGCGGGATCCGCGCTCAGCGGCGTGGCCCAGAACCTCGGCGAGCTGATCGCCTTCCGCGCCCTGCAGGGCCTCGGCGCCGGCGGCCTGATGACGCTCGCGATGGCGATCGTCGCCGACATCGTCGCGCCGCGCGAGCGCGGCCGCTACCAGGGCTACATCCAGATGGTGTTCGTGGTCGCGAGCGTCGCCGGCCCGCTGCTCGGCGGCCTGTTCGTCGATCACCTGTCGTGGCGCTGGGTGTTCTTCGTGAACGTGCCGATCGGCGCCGCGGCGCTCGCCCTGACCGCGACCTCGCTGCACCTCCCGGCCAGGCGCACGGACGCCCGGATCGACTACACGGGCGCCGCGCTGCTGGCCGCAGGTCTGACGTCGCTGCTGCTCGTCACCACGTGGGGCGGCCGCCAGTACGCGTGGGGCTCGGCGGAGATCGCCGGCCTCGCCGTCGCCGCGGTCGTGCTGCTCGTGGCGTTCGTCTTCCAGGAGCGACGCGCGCCCGAGCCGATCCTGCCGCTGCGCCTGTTCCGCGATCCGGTGTTCGACATCGTCTCGGCCACGCTGTTCCTGACCACGCTGTCGTTCTTCGCCGTGATCGTGTTCATGCCGACGTTCCTGCAGGTCGTGACCGGCGCGAGCGCGACCCGCTCCGGCCTGCTGCTGCTGCCGCTGCTGCTCGCCGCGACCGGCGCCACGACGGTGTCGGGCCGGATCATCTCGCGCACCGGCCGCTACAAGCTGTTCCCGGTGGCGGGCCTGGCGCTGATGACCGTCGGACTGCTGCTGCTGTCGCGCATGACGGCCGGCACGTCGCAGGCGACGGCCGCGCTGCTGCTGGTCGTGTTCGGGCTCGGGTTCGGGATGGTCGGCCAGGTGCTCGTGCTGGCGATCCAGAACGCGGTGGACCGCAGCGACATCGGCGTCGCCACGGGCTCGGCCAACCTGTTCCGGTCGCTGGGCGGCTCGGTCGGCGTCGCGGTGTTCGGCGCGCTGTTCGCCTCCGGGCTCGACACGGGGAGCATCGATCCCGAGCGGCTCCAGGCCGGCCCGGAGGCGATCGGCTCGATGCCCGCGGCGGTGCGGGGCGACATCGCGGGAGCCGTCGCCGATGCGCTCCAGACGGTATTTCTGGTCGCCGCCCCCATCGCGGCCATCGGCCTCCTGGTCGTCCTGTTCCTCCCGGAGGTCCCGCTGCGGGGGGCGGCGCCCGCCCGCCGGCAGGCTCCCGAGGAGCCCAAGCCCGTCCGCGTCGCGGCGTGAGCTGTAGAAACCACGAATCCAAAGGAGAGACAGATGCCGGTTGCCAATACGAACGTGCTGCTGCGCAGCGAGGAGTCCGGCGGCGAGGTCTCGGTGATCGAGAACGTCGTCCCGCCGCGGTTCCCCGGCCCCTACCTGCACACGCACGACTTCGACGAGGCGTTCTACGTGCTCGAGGGCGAGCTCACGTTCCAGGTCGAGGACCGGCTGGTCACCGCCGGACCCGGCGAGCTGGCGTTCGCCCCGCGCGGCGTGCCGCACACGCTCGCGAACCGCTCCGACGCACCGGCGCGCTACGTGCTCGTCTGCACCCCGGCGGGCTTCGAGCGCTACTTCGGCCGCATGGCGGCCGAGCAGGCCGGCGTCGAGCCGCCGGAGTGGACGCAGCAGCCGATCCCGCCGGTCAACCGGGTCGGCCCGCGCATCGGCGAGGACAGCTGGGAGCCCGCTTCGTGACGGCTCCCGCGGCCGGGCTCGCGACGATCGGGTTCGCGCGCCGGTCGGGGCTCGAGCTCGCCGTCCGCAGCGGCGGGCACTGCTTCGCGGGGCGCCCGACGCCGCGGACGAGCTCGCCGCGAGTCTGCAGGTGATCGCCGGCGCGGACGCGCCGCCCGCGGCCCACGTCTTCGGGGCGATGCTGGCCGGCGCGGCGGAGGCGGAGGCGCAGCTGGCGCAGCTCGCCGGGCTGGTCGGCGCCGAGCCGGCGTCGGTGTCGCTCCACGAGCTGTCCTATCGCGCCGCCAAGCGCCATCTCGCCGAGCACGGACCCGGGGAGGAGCCGGCGGCGCCGAGCCACTTCTACTCCAGGTCGGAGTTCTTCCAGCGCCCGCTGCCGGCAGGCGCCGCCGCCGCGCTGGTCGAGCACCTGGGCGCAGGGCGGCCCTCGGGCCAGGTCCGTACGCTGGACTTCACGCCGTGGGGCGGGGCGTACAACCGCGTCGCCGCGGCGACCACCGCGTTCCCGCATCGCGCCGAGCGCTTCCTCCTCGAGCCGCGCGTACGTCAACTTCCCCGACCCGGAGCTCGAGGACTGGGCCGCGGCCTACCACGCCGAGAACTACCGCGCGCCTGCTGCGCGTCAAGGCCGCGTACGACCCGGACGGCGTGTTCTCGTTCGCCCAGTCGATCCCGGCCTGAGCCTAGAATCGGCTTCGACGCATGGCCAGACGCCGATTGGAAGGGCTCGAACGGGTCCTGGGGGTGAACGCCCTCTTCTCCACCGCCTACGGCAACGTCGGGTCCTCGATCTACTACGCGCTCGGCCTCGTCGCCTCGTACGCGCTCGGCCTCACCCCGGTCGTCTTCATCATCACCGGGTTCTTCTTCTTCCTCACGGCCGCCAGCTACGCCGAGGCGACGACGATGTTCCCCGAGGCCGGCGGCTCGTCGAGCTTCGCGCGGCGCGCGTTCAACGAGTTCTGGTCGTTCTTCGCGGCGTGGGCGGGGATGCTGACCTACACGGTCACGATCGCCATCTCGGCGTTCTTCGTCCCCCACTACATCGGCGGCGTGTTCGACTTCGCCGATTCGCTGAGGGAGAGCCCGGGCGACATCGTCGCCGCGGTGGTGGTGATCTCGGTGCTCGCCGCGATCAACGTGTTCGGCGCCAAGGAGTCGACCGGGATCAACGTGACGCTCGCGGTCGTCGACTTCCTCACCCAGCTGCTGCTGGTCGTGATCGGCGCGGTGCTGGTGTTCTCGCCCGAGACGCTGGCGGACAACGTCCACCTCGGCACCGCGCCCACGTGGGACAACTTCGTCCTCGCGATCCCGATCGGCATGCTCGCCTACACGGGCATCGAGACCGTCTCCAACATGGCCGAGGAGGCCAAGGACGAGATCCACACGATCCCCCAGGCCATCAACCGCGTGCGGATCGCGGTGTTCGCGATCTACTTCACGCTGCCGGCGGTCGCGCTCTCCGCGCTCCCGGTCACGCAGGTCAACGGGGAGTACCAGACCCAGCTCGGGCTGACCGAGGAGGAGGGCGGCTTCGCCGGCGACCCGGTGCTCGGCGTGGTCAAGCAGCTGGACCTCGGGATGTTCCAGAACGCCACCGAGATCTACGTCGGCCTGCTCGCCGCGACGATCCTGTTCCTCGCCACGAACGCCGGCATCATCGGCGTGTCGCGGCTCGTCTACTCGATGGGCATCCACCGCCAGATGCCCGACGCGCTGCGGCGCCTGCACCCGCGGTTCCGCACGCCGTGGATCGGCATCATCGTGTTCTCGGTCGCGGCGATCGTGCTGATCCTGCCCGGGCAGGAGACGCTGCTCGGCAGCGTGTACTCGTTCGGCGCGCTGCTCAGCTTCACGATGGCGCACGCGTCGGTCGCGCGGCTGCGCGCGAAGCGGCCGGACCTCGAGCGCCCGTACCGCGGGCCCGGCAACGTGCAGATCGGCGATTACGACGCGCCGCTCTTCGCGCTCGTCGGCGGCGGCTTCACGGCGATCGCGTTCGTCGTCATCGTCGTGCTGAACCCGCAGGTGGCGGCGATCGGCGCCGGCTGGCTGCTCGTCGGCGTGCTCGTCTACGCGGCGTACCGGCGCCGGCAGGGCCTCGACCTCGCGTCGACCCACAAGGTGGCGATCGCGCAGCCCGTCGTGGACCACGAGGCGGAGTACGACTCGGTGCTCGTGCACGTCGGCGACGACACCTACGACGAGCAGACGATCGCCACCGCGGCGAAGCTCGCCGCGCGCAAGCGCCGCGGGATCCACGTGCTGGTCACCATCACCGTGCCGAACTCGCTGCAGATCGACGCGCCGATGCCCGAGGCCGAGGCCGCCGCCGACTCGATCATCGAGCAGGCCAAGCTGCAGGGCGGCGGGCGCGTCTCCGGGCACTGGGAGAAGGTGCGCGCCGGCCAGGCCGGGCGGCGGATCATCGAGGATGCGCAGGACATGCGCGCCGCCGCCGTGATCATGACGCTGCCCCGCCGCATCGCGGGCACGTCGGTGTTCGGCAAGACGATCGAGACCGTGCTCGCCGAGCGGCCGTGCCGCGTGATCATCGAGTCCCGGCCGCCGGTGCGCCCCCCGCGGACGCCGCGGACGAAGGCGAAGGTGGCCGCGTGAGCCCGATCACCGCCGTGCTCTCCGGGCTGATGGTCGTGATCGGCCTGGCGCTGATCGTGCGGACGGTGTCGGCCGGCGGCGGCCCGCTGGCCGTCGGCATGCTGATGGGGCTGCTGTTCGTCGCCGCGGGCGCCGGGCGGCTGTGGGCGGAGCGGCGCCGATGACCGCTCCGGGCCGGCTGCCGAAGCTCGAGCAGCCCGACACGTTCAGGCGGGGGACCGGCTCGCCGCCGCTGTTCGGCATCGTCCAGGGCTTCCTGTCGGCGTCGCTGTACTTCGCGCTGGGCGTGATCGCGTCCGACGCGCTCGGCTACACGTGGATCGTCCTCCTCGCGGCGTCGCTGTTCTTCACGCTGCTGGTGCTCTCCTACATGGAGGGGGCGTCGCTGCACCAGGAGCGCGGCGGCGCGACGGTGATCGCGCGCTACGGCTTCAACGAGCTGTGGAGCTTCATCGCCGGCTGGGCGATCCTGCTCGACTACCTGATCCTGATCGCGATCACGGCGTTCGCCACGACGGACTACATGGCGGTCTTCTGGGACGAGTTCGCGCACGGCGCCCCGGAGCTCGTCCTCGCGATCGGGATCATCGTCTACGTCGCGTGGGTGAACATGCGCGGCGCCGGATCGCGCCGGTGGGACCGCGCGGCGTTCGTCGTCGTCGCGGACCTGGCCGTGCAGCTGCTGATCGTCGTCCTCGGCCTCGCGCTGCTGTTCGAGCCGGACGTGCTGACCGACCCGGCCCAGATCGCCGGCACGCCGAACGCGGAGGACGTGCTGTTCGCGTTCACGCTCGCGATCGCGGCGTTCTCCGGACTGGACGCGTCGTCGTCGCTCGCGGGCGAGGTCGCCGTCTCGCGGCGCGGGCTCAAGCGGCTGTTCGCCGTGCGCACCGCCGCCGCCGTCCCGTATCTCGGGATCGCGCTGGTCGCCTCCTCCACGCTGCCGCAGACCGGCGACCGCTGGCGCGAGGCGCCGATGCTCGGCATCGCGTCGGCGTTCGACCAGGAGTGGCTGCGCGAGCCGCTGCGCTACCTGATCGCGGTCTCGGCGCTGGCGATCCTCGTGATCGCCTGCAACGCCGCCATGTTCGGGCTCTCGCGGCTGGGGTACTCGCTCGCGCTCAACCGGCAGATCCCGTCGCTCCTTGGCCGGCTGCACCCCCGCCACAACACGCCGATCGTGCTGATCGGGCTCGGCGCGCTGCTCGCGATCGCGCTCGTGCTGCCGACCGACCTCGAGCTGCTCGCCGCGATCTACGCGTTCGGCGCGACGCTGGCGTTCACGCTCGTCCACCTCTCGGTGATCCGGCTCCGCTTCCGCGAGCCGGACCGCGACCGGCCCTACAAGATCCCGTTCGGCCTCCGGATCGGGCGCGGCGAGCTGCCGCTCACCGCCGCGCTCGGGGCGGTGATGTCCGCCGTCGCGTTCGTCTCCGTGCTCGTGCTGCACGACGCGGCGCGGTTCGTCGGCGCCGGCTGGATCGCGTTCGGCGTCGCGCTCTACGTCACGTACCGCCTGGTGGAAGGCAAGCCGGTGTTCAAGCGCATCACGGTCCCCGCGAGGGCGCTCACGCGGCAGGAGGTGGCGACCGAGTTCGGCTCGATCCTCGTCCCCGTGCTCGGCACGCCGCTCGACGACGACATCATGCAGACCGCCGGGCGGCTCGCCGCCGAGGAGAACGACGACATCGGCGAGGGCGGCGCGGTGATCGAGGCGCTGTGGGTGTTCGAGGTGCCGATGGCGCTCCCGCTCGACACGCATGTCTCCGACAGCGAGCTGGCCCGCGCCCGCAAGGCGCTCGCGCGGGCCAAGGCGGTGGGGGAGGAGTACCAGGGCGTCGAGGTCGCGACCGCGACCGTGCGCGCCCGCCGGGCGGGCGAGGCGATCGTCCACGAGGCCAAGCGGCGCGGCGTCGAGGCGATCGTGCTCGCCGCCGAGGAGCCGACCGGCGTGCGCGGCGGCCTCTGGCTCGGCGGCAAGGAGGGCCTGCACGACTCGTTCGTGGGGGAGACGACGCGCTACGTGCTGCAGAAGGCGACCGCCCGCGTGATCCTGACGGCGCCGCCCTCGGGCAAGGCGGTCGTCGATCCGATGCAGCCGTTGGCCGCTCCCATCCCGGAGCATCCCCTCGGCCATCCCGCGCTGGGCGGCGATGGTTCCGCGCCGGGTCGCTAGAGTCTCGGCCGAATGTTCGTCCTCGTCGTCGGAGCCGGCCGCGTCGGCTCCTCCGTCGCCACCGCGGCCCTGCGGGCCGGCCACACCGTTTCCGTACTCGACGAGGACCCGCTCTCGCACGAGCGGCTCGACGTCGAGCTGGGCAAGTCCTGGGAGGAGGCCGGCGGCCGGTTCACGATCGGCACCGCGCTCGAGCTCGACGCGCTGCTCGAGTCCGGGATCGAGGAGGCCGACGTGTTCATCGCCTCGACCAACGGCGACAACACCAACCTCGTCGTCGCCCAGCTCGCCCAGCGCCGCTTCGACGTCGCGAAGGTGATCTCGCGCGTGCTCGACCCGCGGCGCGCCGCCTGGTACGCGGAACAGGGCCTGCAGACCATCTGCCCGACCCAGATCGCGATCGATCAGCTCGAGAAGGCCGCCTTCGACATCTGATGGCCGGCCTGTACGTGATCATCGCCGGGGCCGGCAAGGTCGGCTGGAACCTGGCGCGCGAGCTGCTCGAGCGCGGCGACGAGGTGACGGTCATCGAGCAGGACCGGCGCCGCTACCTGACGGTCGAGCAGGAGCTCGAGCACGCCGTCCAGTACGGCGACGCGACCGAGCTGTGGGTGCTCGAGCGCGCCGGCATCCAGCGCGCCGACCTCGTGGTCGCGGTCACCGGCGACGACGAGGACAACCTGCTCATCTGCCAGGTGGCCAAGGAGAAGTACCTCTGCGAGCGGATCATCGCCCGCTGCAACAACCCGCGGAACCTCACGCACTTCAAGCTGCTGGGGATCCAGCCGGCGGTCTCCGCCACCGACCTGATCCTGCGCCTGATCGAGCACGAGGTGCCGCGCTACGGGCTCGTGCACCTGCTCGACCTGCCCGAGGAGCGGCTGGAGATCATCGAGCTGGTCGTGGGCGACGGCTGCGCGGCGGCGGGCCGCCGGGTGGCCGACCTCGAGCTGCCCGACGGCGCGCTGGTCATCTCCGTGCTGCGCGACGGCTCGGGCTTCGTCCCCAAGGCCGACAGCGTGGTCGAGGCCGGCGACGAGGTGCTCGTCGTGCTCGACCCGGGGCTCGAGGACGACATCACGAAGCTGTTCGTCTCGAACGGCTCCGGTGGCTGACCGGGAGGTCGGCGCGCTCATCGTCGGCGGCGGCGCGGCGGGCGCCGCGTGCGCCGAGGCGCTGCACGAGGGCGGCTTCGGCGGCGGCGTGCTGCTCGTGGGCCGCGAGCCGGATCCGCCGTACGAGCGCCCGCCGGCCTCCAAGGCCTACCTCGCGGGCGCGCAGGACCGCGACGCCTGCCTGTTCCACGACGCCGCCTGGTACGCGCGGCGCTCGATCGAGCTCGCGTCGCGCACGAGCGTCATGCGGCTCGACACCGCGGAGCGGACCGCGACGCTCTCGACCAAGGAGGTCGTGGAGTACGGCGTCGCGCTGATCGCGACCGGCGCCAACGTCCGGCGGCTGCGGCTCGACGGCGCGCAGCTCGAGGGCATCCACTACCTGCGCACGCTCGGCACCGCCGACGCGATCCGGGCCGACGCCGCCGACGCGGAGCACGTCGTGCTCGCCGGCGGCTCCTACATCGCGTGCGAGGTGGCGGCGACGCTGACGTCGCTCGGCAAGCGCTGCACGATGGTGATGCTCGAGGACGCCCCGCTCGCGACGCACTTCGGGTCCACGGCCGCGAGCTTCTTCGCCGCGCTGCTGCGCGACCACGGCGTCGAGCTCGTCTGCGGCGACGGGCTCGAGCGGCTCGAGGGCGATGGCCGGGTCGAGCGCGTGGTGACCGCCTCAGGACGCGAGCTGCCCGCCGACATGGTCGTGATGGGCACCGGCGCGATGCCCGACGTCATGCTCGCCCGCGCGGCGAAGCTCGAGCTGGGGGAGACCGGCGGCGTCGCGTGCTCGGCGGACCTCGAGACGTCGGCGCGCGGCGTGTGGGCCGCGGGCGACATGTGCGAGTACGACTCGGTCCTGCACGGACGACGCGTGCGGATCGAGCACCACGAGGTCGCCCGCGCCCAGGGCCGCGCGGTCGCGGCGGCGATGCTCGGGACGCGCCGGCCGTACGCCGAGGTCCCGTACTTCTGGACCGACCTGGCCGACTGGGCGACGGCGGAGTGGGTCGGGACCACCGAGGCGCCCGAGCGCGAGATCGTGCGCGGCAGCGTCGGCGACGGCGCGTTCAGCGTGCTGCACCTGGCGGGCGGCCGGCTCGTGGCGGCGCTGTCGGTGGGGCGAGGCGACGATCTCGCCCATGCGCGGCGGCTGATCGCCGCGGGCACGGACCTGTCCGGCCGCGAGGGCGCGCTGGCCGGCGGGGATCTCGACGAGCTCTAGCGGCGCTGCTCAGACGGCGGCGTCGTGGGCGCCGCCGCCGTCGAGCGGCTCGAGCACGAACACCTCGACGCCGAGGCCGTTCGCGGGATCCACCTGGGACATGAACGAGTGCACGCGCCGCCCCGTCAGCCGCTCGACCGCCGAGCGGAACGTCCGCTCCATCGTGGACTGGAACGTGGTGCGGACCTCGCGCACGGTGTCGGCGCGGTCGACCCCGACGAGCGTGCGCTCGGCGGTCGTCAGCACGTCGCGCAGCACGGTCACCACGAGGTTGTCCCAGACGTAGGTCTTGGCCTGCGTGGCGCCCTTGCCGTAGTGCTCGGCGTGGATCCGGACGATCGCCTGGGAGATCGCGGAGCGGAGCGCGCCGTCGATCGGCGGGGGTGCGACCGCCGGTCCCGGGTGGGGCCGGCCGGCGGAAGCGGTCGGATCGTCCATGCCTGCCGGTTCTCCCCGCAGAGCGGCGCCGGTAATCAGATCCGCACCGGCCGCTCGAAGCGGACGGGCTGGCTGCCGGTGCGGGGGTTGCGGGTCTCCGGCGGCTCTCCGGTCAGCAGCCACTCGCCGTCGACGCGGCGCTCCAGGTCGCCACGGGCCATCAGCTGGCCCAGCGCGGTGGTCACCGACGGGCCGGCGGGCGCCGACCATTCCGGCCAGCGTGCGGTGCGAGAGGCGCAGCGAGACGAGCACGCCGCCGGGCACTACGCGGCCCCAGCGCTCGGCGAGGCACCAGAGCAGCGCCAGCAGCCGGTCGTCGACGCGGGTGAGGTGGGCGATCGCCTGCAGGACCACGAGCCGCTCGGCACGCCGGGCGGCGCGGTCGATCAGGCCGGCGAACACCTCAGGCCACTGCGCGGCGCGCACCGCGAAGCGCGTGGTCGATGACCGCGACGCGCGTCGCCGTCAACGCGCTCCACTCGATGGTGCGGGGCAGGAGCTCCTCGGTGTCGGGGTCGTCCCACGCGCGCAGGAGGTCGCCCGGGCCCAGCAGCTCGGCCGACGGGTGGTCGCCCACGGTGGCCTCGCGCACGAGCACGCCCTCGATGATGAGCAGCCCGATCGGGCTGGTTCGCTCGAGCATGCCGGCGATCGGGTTCCAGCGCCCGCGCGGGATGTCGATCACCCGTGCGTAGAGCCGCTGGGCGGCCTCGCGCGCGCGGCGCGGATCGAGATCGCGCACGAGATCCGGATCGACGGTGAGCAGTTGGACCGAGCCGCAGCCAACCTCTGGCATGCAGTTACCTTCCGGGTCGAGGGGACGGATTCTGCTGTGCCGGTGGTCCTGCACAGGCCCGGCGAGGGCATCTCGGCGCAGTCCCACTCGGGTGGTCCGGTGACATTGCAGTGCCCTCCTCCCGCCGAGGGGCCACCGCGACGCACCCCAATGTAGCGTCGTGACCTGACAATGGAAGGGGGTTCTGACCGTTCTCGAACGCCCGGACCGGATTCCGGTCGGCTGCGACCCCGCTCGATGTTCCCGCGCCCCCTGCCGATGACCTGGAAGTGATGCGCACGCGCCCGCCCCTCCGCTGCGTCCAGGCCACCGCCGCGGCGGCCACCGCGCGGTTCCGGCTGTGGACGGAGCCGGCGGAGAGCGACTACGAGGGCTCGCTGGACTTCAAGACCCGCGCGGCGGCGTTCCACGGCACGCGACGCGCCAGCGGGCGCGTGCTGCAGACCGTCTCGCTGCCGGACGCGACCTTCCTGCGCGAGCCGGGCCAGCGTGACTGGATGCGGCTGCACAGCTCGCGCTGGCGCCAGGGCAGCTGGGACCCGTTCGGCGTCCTCGACGTCGTCGTGGCGCTGCCCGAGCTGGTCGCGACGGAGCCGGAGCCGACCCAGCGCGGCGCGCTGCAGCACCACGCCGGCCGGCTCGACGCCGCCGCCGTGGAGCGGCTCTCCGCCGACGCGTCGACGGTGATGCGCCGCGTGCGGCCGCTGCCGCCGGCCGGCGAGGACGGCGAGGCGGACATCTCGGTCTGGCTCGACAGCCGCCTGCGCATCCATCGCGTCCGCTACCGGACAACCCGCCCGCGCGCGGCCCTGCTGCACTTCGAGCTCTTCGACTTCGCCCGGCCGGTCCGGGTCGAGATCCCTGAGCGCTACGAGTCCGTGGACCTCGACGTGGTGCGCGGCGCGCTCCGCGCGGACGCCTGAGGGACGCACGGCGGAGCTATACTGGCCGCCGCTCGTTGCCGGGTGGTGTAATTGGCAGCACGCCAGATTCTGGCTCTGGTAGTTGGGGTTCGAGTCCCTGCCCGGCAGTGCGCCCACCGGGAGGGCTGATCACCCGGGGGGCCTCCCGCGCGGACTACTGGCGGGCCATCGCGACGCGGAGCAGCTCGTCCGGCTCGAGCCGGTGATCGGCGTCGACGGCGGCGGCGTCCACGGCGATCTCGACCCAGTTCACCTCGCCGGTGAAGTCATTCGGCACCGGGTAGTCCTCGGCCACCAGCGCGCCGTCCTCCTTGCCGACGTCGCAGGTGTCGTCGGCGGAGAAGACCATGGCCGCGGTCGCGGCGACGGTCCCCTCTCCGACCTGCTCGCCGTCGAGGTGCAGGCGCACGGTGCCGCCCTTGCCGAGCCCGGGCCCGTCGTAGTCGAACTCCATCCGCACCTGGTGCGTGCCGGACGGGATCTCCCGATCCGAGTCGACGTAGAACCGCTGGATGCCGAGCAGGTTGTAGCAATACCGGAGCCTGCCGTCCTTGGCGTACAGGCTCCAGCCGCCGATGCTGCCGCCCTGGGCGATGATCACGCCCTCCGCGCCGCCCTTGGCCACGACGATCTCCGCCGTCACCGCATGGGGCTTGTTCTTGATGCTCACGACCGAGCTCTCCGACAGGCGGCCCATGCCGCCGAACAGCCGCTGGCGATTGCCCGTCACGAGCATCGGCCGGCCGGCGACTTCCGCCATGAGCCGCTCCGCGACGCGGTCGTCGAGCGGCAGGACGTTGTTGCGGGCCGCCTCGATCAGGAACAGCCGCTGCAGGTGGTGGAGTCGTTCCGGATGCTGCGCCGAGACGTCCTCGAACTGCGTCCAGTCCACGCCGGTGTCGTACAGCTCCCAGACGTCGTCGTCGAACGCGGGAGCCTGCTCGCCGACGAGCAGCCACGGCGTCTTGTGGCGCGTGACGGCCGTCCAGCCCTTGTGGTAGATGCCGCGGTTGCCGAACATCTCGAAGTACTGCGTCTCGTGGCGCTCGTCGGCCGCCGCGTCGGCGAACGCGTAGCGCATGCTCACGCCCTGCATCGGCGTCTGCTGGACGCCGTTGACGAACTTCGGCTCGACGAGCCCGGCGGCGTCGAGCACGGTCGGCGCGACGTCGATGACGTGGGTGAACTGCGTGCGGATCTCGCCCTGGGCGTCGAAGCCTGCGGGCCAGTGCACGATCGTGCCGTTGCGCGTGCCGCCGAAGTGCGAGGCGACCTGCTTGGTCCACTGGTACGGCGTGTCCATCGCGTGCGCCCAGCCGACCGCGTAGTGGTTGTACGAGTCCGGCCCGCCGAACTCGTCCAGGCGCTCGATCATGAACTCCGGGCGTCTCCAGCGCCGCCGCGCCGTTGAAGTTGATCATCTCGTTGAACGTGCCGTTGAGCGTGCCCTCGGCCGAGGCGCCGTTGTCGCCGACGATGTAGTAGACGAGCGTGTTGTCGAGCACCTCGAGGTCCTCGAGCGCGTCGAACAGGCGCCCGACGTGGTGGTCGGTGAACTCCATGAAGCCGGCGTAGACCTCCATCTGGCGGCGCGAGCACCGGCTTGAGGTCCTCCGGCATCTCGTCCCACGCGGGGATCTGCTCGTGGCGCGGCGTGAGCTGGGCATCCTGAGGCACCACGCCGAGCTCCTTCTGGCGCGCGAAGGTGCGCTCGCGCAGCGCGTCCCAGCCGTCGTCGAACCGGCCCGCGTACTTGTCCGCCCATTCCTTGGGCACGTGGTGGGGCGCGTGCGTGCGCCGGGCGCGAAGTACGCGAAGAACGGCTTGTCGGCGCATCAGCGACTTCTGCTGGCGGATCCACCTGATCGCCTTGTCGGTCATGTCGCCCATGAGGTGGTAGCCCTCTTCGGGCGTGCGGTCGGGCTCGACCGGGGTCGTGCCCTCGTACAGGGCCGGGTAGTACTGGTGCGCCTCGCCGCCGATGAACCCGTAGAAGTACTCGAAGCCGCTCCCGGTCGGCCAGTTCCCGAACGGCCCCATCGGGCTCGTCTCCCAGACCGGCACCTCGTGGCACTTGCCGAACTGCGCCGTGGAGTACCCGTTGAGCTTCAGGATCTCCGCGAGCGGGGCGCACGTGTTCGGCCGGATCGAGTTGTATCCCGGCGCGGACGTCGCGATGCTCGGTGATGCCGCCCATCCCCACCGTGTGGTGGTTGCGGCCGCTCAGCAGCGCCGCCCGGGTCGGCGAGCACAGCGCCGTCGTGTGGAAGCGGTTGAACTTCAGCCCGCCGGCGGCCAGGCGCTCCGCGTTCGGCGTCGCGCACGGCCCGCCGAACGCGCTCGACGAGCCGAAGCCGGCGTCGTCGATCAGCACGACCAGCACGTTGGGCGCCCCGGCCGGAGGCCTCAGCTCCTGGATCGGCGCGAACGACGTGTCCGGATCCTTGGCGTCATAGGTCACCAGCCCGGATCGGGGGAGATCGGGGATCGGCAGGACCTCGCGCTGGATCGGACGCTCGTCGCTCATGGGTCGTTCCTCTCGATTCACGAAGGCCGCGGAGTGGCGGGCAGCTTCGACCAGCGACACGGCAGCCGCCTCGTACGAATCGGATGAACGCTTCGCACGAGTTCACTAGCCTGGCCCGCCGTGAACGGGTCGCTCGCCGCCTTTCTCGCCCGCCGCCTCGCGCTGCTCGCGCTCACGCTGGTGCTCGTGCCGTCGTTGAGCTTCGTGATGTTCACGCTCATCCAGGGCGACGCGACCGGGCCGCTGGACGTGCTGGAGCAGCTCGCCGCCTACGTCTCGGCCACGTTCCTGCAGGGCGACTTCGGCAGCCAGCGCTTCCACTACGACACGTTCGTCCGCACGCGCGGCGCGATCGAGGTCGTCAAGGACGGGTTCCTGGTCGACTGCTACCTGCTCGGCGGGGCGCTCATCCTCGCGGTCGGCGATCGGGCTGCTCGCCGGCACGCTCCAGGCCACGCGACCGCGATCGGTGCACTCGCGCGTCGTCTCGATCGGGACCGCGTTCGTGCTCTCCGCGCCGGTGTACTGGCTCGGCCTCATGCTGCTGCTGCTCTTCGCCCCGGGGATCGGCTCGGTCGCGCAGATCCCGTTCCTGTCGACCGTCGGCGGCTATCGCGACCCATCGGTCGACCTGCTGGGCTTCATCAAGGGAATCTGGCTGCCGTGCCTGATCATCGGCGCCCCGCTCGCGGCGTCGTGCACGCGCATGACCGCGTCGCAGCTCGGCGGAACGCTCGACGAGGACTTCGTGCGCACGGCGCGGGGCAAGGGGCTGGCGGAGCGGCGGGTCGTGTGGCGCCACGCGCTGCCCGCCTCGGCGGCGCCGGTCATCGCGCTCGTCGGCGTCAACATGAACCTGATCCTCACCAACCTCGCGCTGATCGAGGTCGTGTTCAACATCCCCGGCTCGTTCCGCTACATCGAGCGCGCGCTGATCAACCGCGACGTCGACCTCGTCCAGGCGCTCGTGCTCGAGGCGACGTTCTTCATCGTCGTCGCGAACTTCGCGTCCGACGCGATCCAGGGCTGGCTCGACCCGCGCGTCCGCACGAGCGGGACGACCGTGTAGGAGCGGCTCAGGCCGCCGCGGCCTGCTCGGCCCAGTCGCGGTACAGGCGCCAGTACGCGCCCTCGGCGGCGAGCAGCTCCTCGTGCGTCCCCTGCTCGGCGATCCGGCCGTGGGCGAGCACGACGATGTGCCCGGCGCCGCGGATGGTCGAGAGGCGGTGCGCGATGACGACCGCGGTGCGCCCGGCCAGCAGCCGCCGCATGCCCTGCTCGATCCGGCTCTCCGTGTGGATGTCCACGTTCGACGTCGCCTCGTCGAGCACGAGGATCCGGGGGTCGGAGATCAGCGCGCGCGTGAACGCGACCAACTGGCGCTGCCCCGCCGAGAGCTGGATGCCGCGCTCGCCGACCTCGGTGTCGTAGCCGTGCTCGAGCGCGGCGATGAAGTCGTGCGCCCCGACCGCGCGCGCCGCCGCCTCGATCTCCTCGAGCGTCGCGTCCTGGCGGCCGAAGGCGAGGTTGTCGCGGATCGTGCCGCTGAACAGGAACGCCTCCTGCGGCACGATCCCCATCTGCGCGCGCAGCGAGCGGGCCTCCACGTCGCGCAGGTCGTGGCCGTCGACGAGGATGCGCCCATCCGTCGGGTCGTAGAAGCGCGCGGCGAGCTTGGCGAACGTGGACTTGCCGGCGCCGGTGGACCCGACGAGCGCCACCGTCTGCCCGGCCGGGACGTGCAGGTCGATCCCGTCGAGCGCCTTCTCCCCGTCCGGGGAGTACGCGAACGAGACGTGGTCGAACTGCAGCTCGCCGCGCAGCCGCGGCAGCGCGATCGCGTCCGCGCGGTCGCGCAGCTCGGGCTCCTCGTCGAGCAGCTCGAAGATCTTGTCGAGCGCGGCCATGCCCGCCTGGTAGGTCGTGTAGAGCTGGGACAGCTGCTGGATCGGGTCGAAGAAGTTGTTCAGCGCGGCGATGAACGCGACGAGCACGCCGACGGTGACGTCGCCCTGGATCGCCTGCGTGCCGCCGTAGAGGAGGATCCCCGCGGTCACGAACCCCGAGAGCAGCTCGACCGACGGGAAGTAGGCCGCGTTGAGGTTGACCGTCTTCATGTTCGCGGCGCGGTTCTCCTCGTTGAGGTCGGAGAAGACGCGCTCGTGCCGCCGCTCCTGCGCGAACACCCGCACGACGCGCACGCCCGAGAGCGTCTCCTGCAGGTACGCCGTGATCTGCGCGACCTTCTCGCGCGTCGCCCGGTACGCGTCGGCGCTGATGATCCGGAACGCGAACGAGCCGATGCCCAGGACGGGGAAGACGAGGAAGGTCAGCAGCGCGAGCTGCCAGTCGAGCACCGCGAGGATCACGGCGGTGCCGACGAGCGTCAGCGACGCGCCGAACAGCGTCACGATCCCGTCGGAGACGAGCTGGTCGAGCGCCTGGATGTCGTTGGTCAGGCGCGAGATGATCACGCCCGCCTGGCGGCGCGAGAAGAAGGCGATCGAGAGCGACTGCAGGTGCGCGAACAGCTGGATGCGCAGGTCCTGCAGGACGCGCTGGCCGATCCAGCCGACGAGGTAGGTCTGCGCGTAGGTCGCGGCCCAGTAGATCAGCGCGGACGCGATGAACGCGAGCACGACGAGGTTCAGCGTGCCGGTGTCGCCCGGCACGATGCCCTCGTCGATCGCGACCTTCGCGAGCGGTGGCGGCGCCAGCGACGCGGCCGTGCCGGCGACGAGCGAGGCGAACATCAGGATCGTCCGCCGGCGGTACGGGCGCACCAGCTCCAGCAGGCCGCGCAGCTTGCGCCCGCGGCCGCTCGTGTCGCGCCAGCGGCGCACGAGGTCGTCGCGCCGGCTCAGCGACCCCGTGCTCACAGCCCCGCAACCTCGGACTCCACGGGCTTGCGCGTGAGGAAGACCTGGTCAGGCAGCCCCTTGGCGGCGATCTCCGCGTAGAGCTCGGAGCGCTCGAGCAGCTCCGTGTGGCTGCCGCGCGCGGCGATCCGGCCCTCCTCGAGCACGACGATGTCGTCGGCCAGCGCGATCGTCGAGAGCCGGTGCGCGATCACGAACGTGGTGCGCCCGGCCATCACCTCGCGCAGCGCCTCCTTGATCGCCTGCTCCGTCGACGCGTCGACCGACGAGGTCGCGTCGTCGAGGATCAGGATGCGCGGGTCGCTCAACAGCGCGCGGGCGATCGCGATGCGCTGGCGCTGGCCGCCCGAGAGCGTCATGCCGCGCTCGCCGATGCGCGTGTCGTAGCCGGCCGGCAGCTCCGCGATGAAGCCGGCCGCCTGCGCGCGCTCGGCGGCCCGCTCGACCTCCTCGCGCGTCGCCTCCGGGCGGCCGTACGCGATGTTCTCGTGCACGGTGTCGCTGAACAGGAACGGGTCGTCGTCGACGACGCTGATCGCGTGGCGGAGCGAGTCGAGGTCCACCTCCCGCACGTCGGCGCCGTCGATCAGCACCGCGCCCTCGGTGGTGTCGTAGAGCCGGGGGAGCAGCTGCACGAGCGTGGTCTTCCCCGACCCCGTCGCGCCGACGAGCGCGACGGTCGTCCCCGCCTCGACCACCAGGTCGACGTCGCGCAGCGCGGGTGCCGGCGCCGTCTCGTACTGGAAGGTGACGTCGCGCAGCTCGACCCGCCCGCGTCCCTCCGGCAGCGGCGGCGCACCTTCCGGTGCGGTCACGGCCGGCGCCCGGTCGAGGATCTCGAACAGCCGGGCTCCCGACGCGGTCGCCCGCTGCGCCAGGCCGAGGGCGATGCCGAGCTGGCGCATCGGCCCGATCAGCATCAGCAGGTACGTGTAGAACGCGGTGAAGTCGCCGAGGGTCAGGCGGCCGTCGATCACCTGGCGGCCGCCGACGAGCAGGATCACCGCGAGGCCGATGCTCGGCAGGAAGCCGATGTACGGGTTGTAGAACGCGCGCAGCCGGGTGGCGAACATCGACTGGTCGAACACGCGCGTGACGGTCTGCTCGAAGCGCTGGAGCTGGCGCGGCTCGGCGGCGAACGCCTTGACCACGCGCACGCCGGAGACGTTCTCCTCGACGTCGGCGGTCAGCTCCGCGATCCGCTGCTGGACCTCCTGCAGCGCGGGGCGCGAGCGGTGCCCGTAGCGCGCGGCGACGAGCACGACGAACGGCACCGGGAACAGCGCCAGCGCGGCGAGGCCGGGATCCAGCAGGAACATCGCGACCGCCGCGAGCACGATGGTGAGCGCGCTCTGCGTGATGAAGATCAGGCCGTAGCCGAGGAAGAAGCGCACCGACTGCAGATCGACGGTGGCGCGCGACATCAGCTGGCCGGTCTGCTGGCGGTCGAAGAACGCGAGCTCGAGCGACTGCAGGTGCCGGTACAGCAGGTTGCGCAGGTCGAACTCGATCGCGAGCGACACCCGGCCGGCGACGAGCCGGCGCGCGACGGAGAACCCGAGCCGGGCGACCGCGGCGACCGCGATCAGCGCCGTGTAGCGGCGCAGGGCGGCCTCGTCGCCGGCGTCGAGCCGGTCGATCGCCCGTCCGGTCAGCCACGGGATCGCGACCGTGGCGACCATCGCGAGGGCCGCCAGGACCAGCGACCACACGACACCGGCGCGGTAGGGCTTCAAGAACCCGAGCAGGCGCCGGAAGGTGCTCACGCAACTACAGGATACGGCCCGCGCGTTCGGGTATCTTCGCCCCTCGAATGTCGGACGCCATCGCACTCCGCAATCGCTTCGCCATGGTCAAGGGCGCATGGGACGATCACCTGCGCGGCATCCCGTTCCCGGCCCTGGGGGAGGGGACCGCGGAGGAGAAGATCGAGCGCCTGGAGCTGGCGCTCGTCGACCTCATGCGCGAGCGCGCCACGCCCGAGACCGCCGAGCAGGCGGCCGACGCGATGTGGGGGCTCGTGCACGCGCGCCCGGACGAGGACCCGGTCAAGCAGCGGGTCACCCAGCACCACGAGGATCTCGCCCGCCTGGGACATCGCCGGGTCTGACCGGCTCGTGGCCGGCGCAGGCCCGCACCGGCAGGCGCGGGTACTTCGGGTAGGCGGGATCCGTCCGCGCGCGCAGGCACATCGAGAACGCGGAGCCGCGCGTGTTGCGGATCACCTTCTGATGGCGGCAGGTGGCGCACAGGCCCGCGGAGAGCCGGTCGTCCACGGTCCGCGGAGTGTACGGACGCATGCACGACGACCGGTCCGCTCGCTTACATCGTTTGCCGGTGCATCAGGTCGGACAGCGAGCGGACGAGCTTGAGCGCTCTTACCGGAAATTCGACGACTGTTCGACCCCGAAAACTTGACCTTCGTGCAGTCTGTCGTCAGCGTGCCGACCAGGAATTCGGACTGTAGCCGTAAGAAGGGAAGGTCGGCGAACGTTCGATGTGCAATACGAAATGCCGACCAGCGGCGTGCAGGGGGACGGATGCCCAGCTGGAAGGCACGGAATCGGCTCAGAGATGCACGGCGGACCGGCAAGGCGGGTGCCGGCACTCGTGAGCCAGGAGAAAGGCTCACATGCACAAGCAGCGCCTACTGAGGACGCCGCTCATCGCGGCGATCGGGCTTCTCGCCTTCCTCGTCGCCCCGTCGATCGCCTCGGCGCACCACATCGGCGCGACCGCGTCGTGCGAACTCGTCGGCAACGTCCCGACGGTCAAGTACCGGGTCGACTTCATCGGCTTCAGCTCGGCGCGCCAAGCCGACGACCAAGGGCACGGTCAAGGTCGACGGCGACATCGTCAAGCAGGTGCCGCCCTCGACGATCGCGTGGAACACCGAACCGGGCACGCTGTCCGGCACGGCTCCCGGCACCGCCGGACAGACGCACTCCGTCAAGGCGGAGTTCCAGTGGAAGGTCAACGGCAACTGGGAGTCGGGCACCGTCACGAAGACGACCGGGAAATGCCCCACCCCTGCGGAGCCGGCGATCCTGCTCGACAAGACCGGCGCGGACACGGCCGCCGCAGGCTCGACGTTCACGTACTCGTTCAAGGCCACGAACACCGGCAACGTGACGCTGACCAACGTCGTCCTGACCGACGACCGCTGCCAGTCCACGCTCACCCGCGTGGAGCCCAACCTGGCCGATCCGACGTTCGACAAGGGCGACGAGTGGTTCTACACCTGCACGGTCATCGCTCCGGCGGGCCCGGCGCAGGTGGACAACGTCGCGACGGTGTGTGGTGACTACTCCGCCCCGGGCGTCGACACGACGACCGTATGCGACGACGACCCGCACACGTTCACGGTGCCGCCGCCGGACGCGCCGCCGCCGGGCACGCCGCCGGCCGACACACCCGCCGAGCTCCACGCCGAACGTGGTCCCGCCCGGCACGGGTGCCGTGCTGCCCGAGTCGGTCGCGTCGGGCCGTGCCTCGTTCCGCGGTCCGAGCGGGTGCGTCAAGCAGGCGTTCCGCGCCCGGGTCAACGGCCGCAGCATCGCGTCCGTCACGTTCTTCGTCGACGGCAAGCGCGCGAAGACGATCAACGGCACGCGCTCCAGCTACACGCTGAAGGTGCGGCCGGGCCGGTACGGCTTCGGGCGCCACAAGATCGTCGCCCGCGTGCAGTTCACGGCGGCGAGCGGCACGAACGCCCGCAACATCCCGCTGACGTTCCGCCGCTGCTCGCAGGGCGCGGTCGCCCCGCGCTTCACCGGCTGAACGCGGCGCAGCAACTCCCAGCCCGGACCGGAGGCCCCGAGCGATCGGGGCCTCCGCCCGTTCTCAGGCGCCGCACTCCCGCACGAACGCGCCGATCAGCCGGTCCGCCTCGTCCTCCTCGGGGTGCCACAGCACGCCGAGCATGAAGCGCCGGCGGGCGTCCTCGATCGCCTCGACGGTGCCGTCGCCCGCGGCGCGCGCGGTCACCCGGAGCCCGTCGCCGATCCGGGCGACGCCCTGGTGGTGATAGCTCTTGACCGCGACCTGCGTGGCGCCCGCGGCGAACGCGGCCAGGCTGTCAGCCTCGACCTCGACCTGATGGTCAGAGAAGACCCCGTCCGTGCCGCGGTGGATGTCCTCGGCGAGGCGGTCGGGCAGGTGCTGCTCGAGCGCGCCGCCGTAGGCGACGTTGACCACCTGCATGCCGCGGCAGATGCCGAGGCAGGGGAGGTCGCGCTCGGCGGCGGCGCGCACGAGGCGCAGCTCGAAGGCGTCGCGCTCGGCCGACGTCGCGTCGTTCGCCGGGTGCGCCGGCTCGCCGTAGGTGTCGGGATGCAGGTCGGCCCCGCCGGTGACGATCACGCCGTCGAGCAGGTCCAGCAGCTCGCCCGGATCCTCGAGGTCGCCGGGCGTGGGGGCGAGCAGCAGCGGGCGCGCGCCCGCGCGCGCCACCGCGCGCACGTAGGTCAGCGGGACCATCGCCGCCGGCTCGGTCCAGAGCCCGCCGTACTGGACGGTCTCGAGGTTGCACGTCACTCCGATGTTGGGCGTCACGGCGCGGGGAGTATCGCGCTTGAGCGCGAGCACGCGTGCGGCGGACTCGCGGACGCGCGCGCGGAACGCCGGCGAGCGTCGCGGCGAGCGCGAGCAGGTGCTCGTAGACGGGCGTGTAGGAGCCGCGGCCGGTCAGCAGCAGCAGGTCGGCGCCGGCCCGGACGGCCCGCTCCGAGACCGCGGTGATCGGGCCGGTCGCCAGCGAGGCGCGCGCCTCCATCGAGTCGGTCACGACCACGCCGCGGAAGCCCAGCGCTCGCGCAGCAGCCGCTCGATGATCGGGCTGCGACTGCGAGGCGATGCGATCGGGGTCGAGCGCCGGGTAGCGGGCGTGGCTCACCATGACGAGCGGCACGCCGGCGTCGATCGCGGCGGCGAACGGCGGGAGGTCGGCGGCCTCGAGCTCCGCGCGCGAGCGGTCGATCGTCGCCGGGCCGTCGTCGGTGTTGACGGTCGCGCCGCCGAGGCCGGGGAAGTGCTTCGCGGTCGCCGCGACGCCGCCCGCGCGCCAGCCCTCGACGGCGGCGGCCATCGCCTCGCTCGCCGCTCCGGGCTCGCTCGCGAACGCCCGACCGCCCAGCGCGGCGCCCGCCGACCGACGGGACGTCGCCGACCGGCGCGAGGCTCGCGGTGATCCCGAGCTCGCGCAGCGCCGCGCCGGCGGCCGCCGCGTCGGCGCGCACCGACCCGGCCGCCGCCTGCTGCGGCGCCGAGGCGGCCGGCGGCGCCCACGGCACGATGCGGATCTCGCCGCCCTCCTGGTCGACCGCGACGATCGGACGCCCGCCGGCGTCGGCGCAGCTCCCGCGTGAGCCCGCGCAGCTGCGCCGGGTCGGCGACGTTGTCGCGGAACAGGATCGCGCCCGCCGCGCGCCGCTCGCGCAGCGCCTCGCGCACGTAGCCCGGCGCCGTCGTGCCGGCGAAGCGCAGCACGATCAGCTGGCCGACCTGCTCGCGCAGGCTGAGCTCGTCGACCGGCGCCGCATCGGATCCGGCGGCCCCGCCGGCGGCCGGCGCCGCGCGGTCGGGAGCCGGTGCGCCGGGCGCGCGGGCGCCGTCGTCGTCCCCCGACATCGCGCCGGCCGCGATGCCGATCGCGAACGCGGCGACTGCACCGGCGAGCAGGTTGCGGCGTCGGCGGTGGATGAGCGCGCGGCGGTCGGGCACGTCGTTCGCGGGACGAGCCTAACGGCGAGGCGGCGGCCGGCACCCGCTAGCCTCGCACCGTATGGCGGAGCACATGGCGAAGGTCGGCGAGCTCGACATCTGCTACGAGACGTTCGGGAGCCCGGACGATCCCGCGCTGCTGCTCGTGATGGGCCTCGGCACGCAGATGATCGGCTGGCCCGAGGCGTTCTGCCAGGCAGCTCGCCGACCGCGGCTTCCACGTGATCCGCTACGACAACCGCGACATCGGCCGCTCGACGCACCTGCGCCAGTACCGCCCGCCGACGATCACGCCAGCTGCTGCTGCGCGACAAGCGCGCCGCGCAGCTACTCGCTCGCCGACATGGCGGACGACGGCATCGGGCTGCTCGACCACCTCGGGATCGAGCGCGCGCACGTCGCCGGCGCCTCGATGGGCGGCATGATCGCCCAGACGATGGCGGCGCGGCACCCGGACCGCGTGCTCTCGCTCGCCTCGATCATGTCCAACACCGGCCACCGCTGGAAGGGCACGCCCGGCCTGCGCGGTCTACCCGATGCTTCGTCCGCCGCCCCGCCGACCGACCGCGAGGGCGCGATCGAGTCGACCGTCTCGCACGTTCCGCGCTGATCGGCTCGCCCGGCTTCCCGTTCGAGGAGGACGAGCTGCGCCGCGTGGCCGCCGAGCTCAGCTACGAGCGCGGCTACAACCCGGCGGGGACCGGCCCGCCAGCTCGCCGCGATCCTCGCCGCCGGCGACCGCACGGCGGAGCTGCGGCACGATCACCGCGCCGACCGTCGTGATCCACGGCACGCGCGACCGGCTCGTCACGGCCGTCCGGCGGGCGCGCGACCGCCGCGCGCGATCCCCGGCGCCCAGCTGGTCGAGATCGACGGCATGGGCCACGACCTCCCGCGCGGCGCCTGGGACCGGATCATCGACGCCATCGTGGCGAACGCGCGGCGCGCGGACGCGTCGACCCGGAGCGCCGCCGCCGCGTAGCCTGCCGCGCGTGGACGTCACGATCACGCCGCGCCGGCGCCGAGGCGCTCGATCGCCTGCGCGCCGCTGTGGCTCGAGCTGCACCACCACCACCAGGCGGTCGGCGGCGCGGCGCTCGGGCCGTACGTCGACGACGACGCCTCGTGGGCCGCGCGGCGCGCGCTGTACGAGGGCTTCTTCGCCGGCGGCGGCTTCGCGGTGCTCGCCGAGCGCGACGGCGAGCTGATCGGCTACGCGATGGTCGCGATCAAGCCGTCGGCCGAGACCGAGCTCGACGACACCTGGGCGATCGGGCGACGCGGGTCGCGGAGATCGAGACGCTGTCGGTCTCGCCCGCCGCGCGCGGCGCGGGCGTCGGCACCGCGCTGCTCGACCGCGTCGACGCCGAGCTCGCGGCGCGAGGGCGTCGACGACGTCGCTGATCGCGCGCGTTCGTCACGAACACCGACGCGATCCGGCTCTACGAGCGCCGCGGCTTCCGCCCCGCCTCGCTCTACATGATCCGCCTGCGGCGCGGAGCTAGCCCTTCCGGACGTCGCGCCGCGGCGTACGATCCGGCGAGGGGCATGGCCGCGTCCGAGTCGATCACCGTCGAGTGCCCGAAGTGCGGCGACCACTTCCAGGACTGGTGGCGCCCGTGCGCGAACCTCGAGGCCGACCCCGAGCTGGGCGACCCCGGCTACCTCGACTGCGCCGGCGACGCGACCTGCCCGCACTGCGGCAAGATCGATCCGGCTCGGCGTGCTGACCGCCGACGGCGGGCCTGTGGCGCCGCCGGTAGGCTGAGCGCCGCATGCCGCCGGCCGACCTCGCCGTCCTCGGCGCCGCGATCCGCACGCTCGACCCGGCGCGCCCGCACGCGACCGCCGTCGCCGTGCGCGACGGGCTGATCGTCGCCGTCGGCGACGACGCCGAGGTGCGCGCGCTCGCCGGCGCCGGCGACCGAGCTCGTCGACGGGCGCGGGATCGCGCTCGTGCCCGGGCTCGTCGACAGCCACATCCACCCGTTCCACGGCACCGACGGCACGCGCGGCGCCGACCTCAACGGCCTGCGCACGCTCGACGAGGTGCGCGGCGCGCTCGCGGCCGAGCGGGCGCGCTGCGCGCCGGGCGAGTGGCTGCTCGGCTGGGGCCTCTCCTACGACGCGTTCGGCGGCGCGCCGATCGCGCGCCGACGCGGTCGCCGACGCGACCGGCGACGCGCCCGGCCTACCTCACGTTCTTCGACTACCACTCGGCGCTGGCGAGCCGCCCGGCGCTCGCGCTCGCCGGCGTCGACGGCGCCGCGCGCGTTCGCCGCCGGCTCCGCGGTCGTGTGCGACGACGCGCGGCGTCCCGACCGGCGAGCTGCGCGAGGCGCCGGCGATGGAGCTGGTGGCGACGCTCGTGCCCGGAGCGCACGCGCGCCGAGCGGCTCGACGCCTACGCCGAGACGCTGCGCCGGCTCAACGCGCTCGGCCTGACCGGCGGCGCACGTGATGCTCGGCTGGCCGTGGCTGCTCGACGACGTCGAGGAGCTCGAGGCGCGCGGCGACCTGACGCTGCGCTGCGTGCGTGCCCGCTGCTGATGGAGCCGGACGTGACCGACGAGGAGCTCGAGGCGCTGCTCGCGCTCCGCGACCGCGGCGGCGCGGCGCTGGCGCGGCGGCGTGGCGAAGTTCTTCATCGACGGCGTGATCGACACCGGGCACCGCGTGGCTGTTCGAGCCCGGTCCGCACGGCGAGGGCACCGAGCCGTTCTGGCCCGATCCCGACCGCTACGCCGAGGTCGTCGCGCGCTGCGCGCGCGCCGGCTTCCAGTGCGCGACGCACGCGATCGGCGACCGCGCGGTCGCCGCGGCGCTCGACGCCTACCGCGACGCCGGCACCGCGGCCGATCGCGCCGCACCGGATCGAGCACCTCGAGACGCTGCGCGACGCCGAGCTCGCGCGGCTTCGCCGCGGAGGGCGTCGCCGCCTCGATGCAGCCGCTGCACGCCGAGGGCCTCGACGAGCCCGGGCCGTTCAACTGGCGCGACCGGCTCCGGCCCGAGCAGGTCGCCGCCGGCTTCCGCTGGGCGCGACGTGCGGCGCAGCGGCGCGATCCTCGCGCTCGGCTCGGACTGGCCGGTCGTGAGCGCCGACCCGCGCCCGGGCCTCGCCTGGGCGCGCCTGCGCCGCGCGCCGGGACACCCTGAGCGCACGCCGTTCGCCCCCGAGCCAGGCGCTCGACCGCGCTCGAGGCGCTCGAGGGCTACACGACCGAGGCGGCGCGGATCGTCGGCGAGGAGCACGCTCGAGCGGCCGGATCGCGCCCGGGCCTGCGCGCGGACCTCACCGGGCTCGGCGCCGACCCGGTCGACTGCCCGCGCGGACGAGCTGCCCGACGTGCCGGTCCGGCTCACGGTGGTCGACGGCGACGTCGTGTACCGCGGCACCTAGCGGAGGTCGAGGCGCCCCGCCGTTGAGCGGAGCTTGAGCTCTCCGTGCTTGCCTTCGCCGCGATGCTCCGGATCCCGTTGACGCTGCGCGCGCTCGTGCTGTTGCCGCTCTTCGCGATCGGCGTCGACCACGCGCGCGCCTCGCTGGCCTGCGCGCCCGGTTCGGAGAGCTGCCTCCAGGCCGCCGGCCACGGCTGGCTGGGGGTCGCGGGCGTCGTGCTGCTCGTGCTCTACGCGGCCGGCCTCGCGGTCGGCGTCGGCCGCGCGGCCGCCGGGCGCTCGCCAGGGTTCCTGCGGCTGTGGCTGCTTGGGACCGCCGGCGTCGCCGCGGTCTGCGGCGGCCAGGCCCTCCTCGCGGCGGCGCTGGGCGACGGCGCCGCGCTCGGCGGCGGCTGGCCGGAGCTGCTCGCGTTCTGCGTGCTTGCGGGCGCCGCGCTCGCGCTGGCGCTGCGGGTCGCGCCGGCGGCGGCCGCGCTCGTCCGCTCGCTCCGGCCCACCGCCCCGCGGCCGCAGCTCGTCTCCGTCGCCTCCTGGGGCAACCCCGCGCCGCTCCCGCGGCGCCCGCGCCCGCTGCTCGCGCTCGCCGCGCCCAGCCGCGGGCCGCCTGCGCTCGGCTGACCGGCGGCGTCCGCGCCGCCACGCGTCCGCGCGCGCCGCCGCACCGGCAGGCGCGCTTGCCCATGTCGAGCGTCCCTTCCTGGAGGAACCATGTCCAGCCAACCCTCACCCACCAAGCGCGAGCTGCGCGAGCAGCGGCGCGCCGAGCGCGTCGCCGCCGAGCAGGCCGAGGCCGCCGCGGCGACGCGGCGCACCCGCACCTGGCGCCTGCTCGCCGCGACCGGCCTCGCGATCGTGGTCGCCGGCGTCGCCGCGGTCGCCTCCTCGTCCGGCGGCGGCAAGAGCCCGGCGGCCGCCCCGCCGGTGCAGTCCGTCACCCTGTTCGACGGCATCCAGGAGCACGGCGGCGTGCTCGGCGACCCGAAGGCGCCGCTCACGCTCACCGAGTACGTCGACCTGCAGTGCCCCATCTGCGCGGCGGCTGCTCGTGACACCCTCCCCGCGCTCGTGCGCGACTACGTGCGGACGGGCAAGGTCAAGCTCGAAGCCCGCACGCTGCAGTTCATCGGCCCGGACTCCGTGCGCGCCGCCCGGGTCGCCGCCGGCGCCGCGGACCAGGGGCGGCTGTGGCCGTTCCTCGAGGCGTTCTACTCCGCGCAGGGGCAGGAGAACTCCGGCTACGTGACCGACGGGTTCCTGCGCTCGGTCGCCAAGGCCGCCGGGGTGGATGCCGCCGCCGCGCTCAAGGCCGCGAACGGCGCGAGCGCGCAGGACCGCCTGAACCGCGCGAACGCCGACGCGCAGGCGCTGGGGATCGACGCCACGCCGACGTTCACGGTCGCACACGGGAGCGGCAAGCCGCACGTGCTCGCGTCCGGCGCGCAGGATCCGCAGACGCTGGCGGCCGCGATCGACAAGGAGCTGGCGGGATGAGCCGCGCCGCCTCGGCGGCCGTCGCGCTCGCGGGGCTCGCGATCGCGGCGTACCTGACGATCGTGCACTACGCCGGCGGCGAGCCCGTGTGCGCGGTGGCGCACGGCTGCGCGACCGTGCAGCAGTCGGAGTACGCGCACCTGGCCGGGATCCCGGTCGCGCTGCTCGGGCTGCTGGGCTACGTCGCGATCCTCGCCTCGCTCGCCCGCGACGGCGAGCCGTGGAGGACCGCGACCGCGTTCCTCGCGCTGGCCGGCTTCGGCTTCTCGGCCTGGCTGACCTACGTCGAGGTCGTGCGGCTCGACGCGATCTGCATCTGGTGCGTCGGCTCCGCGGTGTGCATGACGCTGCTGGCGGCGCTGTCGGTGGGGCGGGTGCTCAGCGCGCCGCCGTCACCGCGGCCGCGCGTCCGGCGGGCGTGAGCGTGAAGACGGCCGGGGCGGACGTGCCGCAGATCCCGTCGGGTCCGCAGTCCGCCTCGGCCGAGGAGTGCACGAGCCCGCGCGCGACGGCCTCGTCCACGGCCCACGTCAGCGCGTCGCGGTCGGGTCCGCCGATCCGCGCGTGGAGCGCGTCCAGCGTGGCGGGGCCGCCTCGCAGCGCGCGCACGATGTCGTCGGCGATCATCCCTCCAGTGTGGCGAACCCGTGTGACGCCCGGCGCCCGCGTGCGTAGTAGGGGCATGCGCCGCGCCGTCTGCCTGCTCCCGCTCCTGCTCGTCACCGCTCTGTCGGCCGGGTGCGGGGGCGACGAGGAACAGTCCGCCGCGCCGCCCGCCGCCACCGAGCTGAACGTCGAGGTCGACCGGCGCGGCGAGCCAGCCGATCCGCATGACGCTGCGCTGCGGCGGCACGTGCGACGTCGCCAAGCTCGACAAGGCGCTCACCGCCGACCCCGGCCGCGCCTGCACGCAGCAGTACGGCGGGCCGGAGAAGGCGCACGTGACCGGGACGCTGGAGGGCCGCCCGGTCGACGTGACGCTCGACCGCGCCGACGGCTGCGGCATCGCCGCCTACGAGGACCTGTTCGCGGTGTTCGGGCGCAAGCCGCCGATTGCCGGCTGACGCGCCATGATGCGGGGATGAGCGATCCCCTCGAACGCACCCCCGCCACGCGCCCCGAGGACAAGCCCGACCGCGGGGCCAACACCCGCGTCGCGGCGGCCGCGATCCTGGGCGGCGTCGCGGCGCTGATCGCGGTCTTCAACCTCGACAAGGTCAAGGTCGACTGGGTCGTCGGCTCCTGGCAGACGCCGCTGATCGTGGTGATCGTCCTGTCGATGCTGCTGGGCGCCGCGCTCGACCGGGTGCTCGTGCGCCGTGCGCGCAAGCGCAAGCGGCGCACCGCGCCCGGCGAGGGCTAATCGTCCTCGAGCCCGTCGTCGTCCTCGCCGGCGAGCTGCTCGAGCAGCTCGAGCGCGGTCGCCTGTGCGGGCGTCGCCGCGACCTCGCCGCCACCCAGGTCCTCGAGCTGCGGGTAGAAGCTCGCATGGACGGTGATCTCGTCGCCGCCCGCATCCTCGAGCACGATCGCCGCGCGGCCACCGGTCTCGCTCTCGCCCGGCTCGGGGCCGGCGGCGGTGCGCGCGGCGGTCAGGACCGTCATGGCGAGCTCGCGCCAATGTCCCACGGCGTCGGCCTGCTCGCGCTCGCTCATGTCGGCGAGATGGTGCTGGTTGCGCTCCGCGAGGGCGGCGACCGCTGCCTGGAGCGCGGCTTCGCTGAGGAGGTCGTCGGGCTGGAAGGCCATAGGGTGAGCCTACGACGCCCGCGCCACGCGTGCGTTGCCCTCGGGATGAAGGCGCCCTACGCCGGCGCGGCCGGCGCCCGCGCGAGCGCCGCGATGAGGCCGATCGCGAGCGCGACGAGCGCGAACAGCACGAGCACGACGCCGGCGCCCGGCGTGTTCCACACGAGCAGCACGACCGCGCCCAGCGCGCCGACGCCGATCTGCAGCGCCGTGCGATGTTCGCGGACCCACGCGGCCTCGCGCCCGCGGCGCGCGGCACCGCTCAACGCGACCCGGTCGAGCGGCCGCCCGAGGAGCGCCGCGACGATCGCGACGACGACGGCGGCGGCGACGGTGATCCGCACGCCGTCCTTGAGGAAGCGCACCAGCGTGTCGAACACGTCGCCGGCCGCCGTCCCGGACAGCTGGCCGGACGAGAGCGCGTCGAGGTACGCCGAGCGGGCGATCCCGACGAGCCCGAGCAGCACGACCATCGTCGCCGTCAGCGCGAGCGCGGCGCGAAGGGTCCCGCGGCGGCGGTCGTCGGACAGCAGGACATAGCCGGCGAGCGCGAGCAGCGAGAGGATCGGGAGCAGGATCGCGATCGCCTTGAGCGCGCGCACCGCGGCCTGGGCGCTCCCGATCGCCGACGACTCGACGAGCGGCACGTCCCGTCCCGCGTCGGCCGGTATGCGCGCGGCGAGCCCGTCCATCCCGCGGTCGGTCAGCCGCTGGCGGATGCCGTCCACGACGCCGCCGAGGTCGAGCACCACCGTGTCGCCCTCGAGCCGGAGGTTGCGCACCTCCTCGCCCGTGAGCAGCTGGATGAGCAGCGTGTGGGCCTTGCGGTTCGCGTTGTCCCAGAGCTGCACGAACCGGTCGGAGTGCACGAAGTCCGAGATCTGGGTCCGGATGAAGTTCTCGACCCCCGTGGCGATCGGCGCGGCCAGCGGCTGTGCCCGCGCGGGCAGCAGCTCGGTCGCATACGCCTGCAGGTCGACGGAGCTGACCACACGGTCCCCCAGGCGCTTGGAGATCGCGGTCTGGACGTCGGGCGCGGTGGCGAGCGGCGCGACCGTCTCGACGTAGCGGTCGGTGTCGAGCAGGACGAAGCGGGTCCAGATCGTCACCGCGGCGAGGAGCGCCAGCAGGCAGCCGAGCACCAGGAGGCCGACGCGCGAGCCGCGCCGCAGCCCGCGGCGCAGCGATACCCGGCGCGCCATGGACGCGTTGGCGGCCTCGAGCCGCTCGACCTCCTCGCGCAGGCGCGCGACCTCGTCCGGGTCCTCCGGCGGGTCCGTCATCGCGGCGATTGTCGTCCCTGCGGCGATGCCCGTCCATCACCCGCCGCGGGTGATCCTGCGGCCGCGACCGCTTCGCCGACCGACGGGAACACCCGTTGGATGCTCACGGCCGGCGGGTGCGCGGGGCTCGCGCGGATCGGATGAACCCCTCAGTCACTCCGGGCGGGTGAGGACCGGTCACCCGCCTTGCGGCGAGCATGGAGCCCTGCGACAGACCGAGGAGAGATGGATCAGTACGAGATCCGGGTCCGCGGCCGCGTGACCCCCGCGCTCCTGGCGCGGTTCGAGGGGCTGACGTCGAACGTCGAGCCCGTGGAGACCGTCCTGCACGGGCCGTTGCCCGACCAGGCGGCGCTGCACGGGGTGATCGACCTCGTCGGCAGGCTCGGGCTCGAGCTGGTGGAGGTCCGCAGGACGTCCGGTCCGGCCGGCGATCCGCCGCCGGACGAGCACGCTGCCTAGGGGCGGATGACGCAACGCAGCCCGAGGTGGGTCGTCGACGTGTCGGCCTCCTCGGCCTGGCGCGCCGCGGGGCGGTAGCGCAGGCAGTAGTTCGGCGCGCACAGGTGCGAGCCGCCCTTGATCACGTGGCTGGCGAACCGCCCCGGCGCGGCCGCGGACGGCGCGCAGCACGGCGAGGCGGCCGGCTGGCCGCCGTCGAACAGGTCCGACGTCCACTCCCACACGTTCCCCGTCATGTCGTAGAGACCGAAGCCGTTGGGCGGGAACGAGCCGACCGGGGACGTGCCGAGATGCCCGTCGAGCCGCAGGTTCTCCCACGGGAACTCGCCCTGCCAGACGTTGGTCAGCCACTCCCCGCCGGGCGTCTCCTCGTCGCCCCAGGCGAACCGCTTGCTCTCCAGGCCACCGCGCGCCGCGCGCTCCCACTCCGCCTCCGTGGGCAGCGCCTTGCCGGCCCACGCCGCGTACGCCTGGGCGTCTTCGTAGGCGATGTGGGTGACCGGATGGCGCCCGCGCGTGTACGTGTCGGACCCCGGGCCCTCCGGCCGGTGCCAGCACGCGCCCGGGACGTAGTGCCACCAGGCGCGGGAGTCCAGGTCGACGGGCCCCTGCGTGGGGCGGAAGACGATCGAGCCGGGGACGAGCAGCGCGGGGTCGGCGTCCGGATAGTCCGCCGCGTCGACCGGGCGCTCGGCGAGCGTCACGTAGCCCGTGTCCTTGACGAAGCGGCGGAACTCGCGCACGGTGACCTGGCGCTCGTCGATCCAGAACCCCTCGACGCTCGCCTCCCGGACCGGCCGCTCCTCGGGATAGAAGTCCTCGGAGCCCATGAGGAACGTGCCGCCGGGGACCCAGGCCATGCCCTCGGCGGGGGGCGGCGGGGCGTCGTCGGTGGCGGGAGCGGTCCGCATCGAACGTCCCAGGTTGTCAGGTCGGGCCTGAGGAGTCATCACCCGGCCAGGGTGACGCACGGTCAGCCCATTCCAGGCAGACTCCCGTCGGTGCAGGACGCCATCGGCCAGGTGCTCTCGTTCGGCGTGGGCGTCGCGCTCAGCCCCGTTCCGATCATCGCCGTCGTGCTGATGCTCGCCACGCCGCGCGCACGCTCGAACGGGCCCGCGTTCGTGCTGGGCTGGGTGCTCGGGCTCGCGGTGCTCGGCACCATCGTGCTGCTCGTGTCCTCGGGCGCCGGCGCCGACGACGGCGGGCAGCCCGCGACCTGGGTGTCGGTGCTGAAGCTCGTGCTCGGACTGCTGCTCGTCGCGCTGGCGGTGAAGCTGTGGCACGGACGCCCGCGCGGCGACGCGGAGCCGCAGCTCCCCAAGTGGATGCGGACGATCGACCAGTTCACGCCGGTCAGGGCGCTCGCGATCGGCGCCGCCCTCGCGGCCGTCAACCCGAAGAACACGCTGCTCACTATCGGCGCCGCCGCCGCGATCGCCGCCACCGGCGCCTCGACCGGAGCCCAGGCGGTCGCGCTCGCGGTGTTCATCCTCGTCGCCACGCTCGGCGTGGGCGCGCCCGTCGCGCTCTACTTCGCGCTCGGCGAGCGGTCTCGCGCGGTGCTCGACGATCTCAAGGTCTGGATGGCGCGCAACAACACGGCGATCATGGCCGTGCTCTGCCTCGTCATCGGCGCCAAGCTGCTGGGCGACGGGATCGCGTCGCTCTGACGCTCGTGTCCTAGGGCGGGGAGAGCAGCTCCAGCTCGCGCGCGCGCCGCACGGCCTCGCGGCGGTCGGGCACGTCGAGCTTGCGGTAGATCGCCTTCAGGTGCGTCTTGACCGTGTTGACCGAGACGAACAGCTCCGAGGCGATCTCCTGGTTGGACATCATCGTGGGGAGGAAGCGCAGGACCGCGGCCTCGCGCTCGGACAGCGGCTCGACGAGCAGCGTCCGCGGCCGTCCGTCGGCGCGGGGCTGGTCGAGGCCGTGGAGCAGGTCGCCGACGAGCGAGCGGTGCGCGGTCCCGTTCCGCAGCTGGCGCCGCAGCAGCGGCGCCACGGCCGTGCCGACCGAGGCGAACGGCTGCACGTGGCCCTGCGGCTCGGCCTCGTCGAGCGCGCGCTCGAGCGAGGCGGCCGCGGTCGAGTGATCGGCCTCCGCGTCGACGGCGAGCGCGTCGACGATCCAGATCAGCGTGCGGGTCGAGGCGAACGCGCCCTCGCCGTCCTCCCGGAACGGCGCGATCGCGTCCCGCGCGCCGCGGGTGTCGCCGGCCAGCAGCCGCAGCCGTCCGAGCGCGGCGGCCTCCTCCGCGGTCAGCTCCCGGCCGGTCAGCGCGGCCTCGGCGTCCGGCAGCCGCCCGAGCGCGGCCACCGCGAGCGCCTCGAGGCCCTGGGCGAGCCCGCGCAGGTTGGGCTCGAGCGGGAACGCGTCGAGCGTCTCGCGCGCCATCTCGATCGCGTCGAGCGCCGGCTCGGGGCGGCCGGCCGCGGCGTGCAGCCGGGCGCGCTGCAGGCGGACGCAGACGAGCAGCGGCGCCTCGCGGGTGTGGGCGAGCAGCTCCTCGGCGCGATCGAGCAGCCGCTCGCTGTCGGGCAGCCGGTTGCGCTCGAACGCGACCGCGCTGCGGATCAGCGCGGCCACGCCGAGCGGCCACGTGCGGGTCCACCGCCGGTGGTCGGCGAGCGCCTGCGCCTCCTCGGCGAGCCGCGTCGCCGTCTCCAGCCTTCCCACCATCGCGGCGTGCACGCCGAGATGCACCGTGCACTGGAGGTCGAGCCAGTCCAGCCCGCTGAGCTCGGCGGCGCGCCGGCCGGCCTTGAGATCCCGCTGTGCGCCGTCCCGGTCCCCCGTCCACAGCTCGGCGATGCCGAGGTTCGTCGACGCCAGCGCCGCCAAGCGCTGCTCGCCGATCAGCTCGCGCTCTCCGTCGAGGTCGGCGTCGGTCAGCGCGCGGGCTCCGGCGAGCGCGGCGTCGAGGTCCCCGCGCAGGCGCCCGCTCACGAGCATCACGATCGCGGTCCCGAGGTCGAAGCGCCCGCGCCGCGCGTCCGGCACCCGCGGGCGGCCCGCCGTGGCGCGCTCGAAGAGCGTGGCGGCGCGCGCCTCGTCGCCGGCGTCGAGCAGGACGCCCGACAGGGCGAGCGCCAGCTCCGGGTCCTCCGTCGTCCGCTCGCGCGGGAGCTGCTCGAGCACGGAGCCGAGCACGTCCAGCTCGCCGCGCAGCAGCAGCGGGACCCAGTGCTCGCTCGCGAGGGAGCCGACGAGATCCCAGTCGGCCGCCGCCGCGGCGTGCCGCAGCGCCGCGGCCGGAAGCTGCTGCCCGGCGTGCCAGACGGCGGCGCGGCGGTGCAGCTCCGGCACCGCGTCGGGCAGCTCGTAGCGCAGCTGGGCGCGCAGCAGCTCGGCGAACAGCGGGTGACAGCGGTACCAGCCGCGGTCCGGCCCGAGCGAGGAGATCAGCGCGTGCTCGCGCTCCAGGCGCGCGAGCGAGGCCTCGCCGTCGTGATGGCCGGTCAGCGCGTCGGCGAGCGGAGCGGACACCACGTCGGCGATCGACGTCCGCAGCAGGAACTCCCGCAGCTCGGGCGGCTGCTGGACGAGCACCTCGGCGAGCAGGAACTCCGCCACCGTCGCGTCGTCGCCGGCGAAGTGCGCGACGAACCCGTCCGGGTCCGGGTGGCCGCGCAGGGTGAGCGCGGCGAGCCGCAGACCCGCCGCCCAGCCCTCGGTGCGCCGCCACAGGCCGGTCGCCGACGGACCGGACAGCTCGACGTCGTTCGCGGCCAGGAGCTCGACGGTCTCGCTCTCCGTGAACGCGAGGTCGCGGTCGCGCAGCTCGCACAGCTCCCCGGCGACGCGCAGCCGCGCGAGCCGGAGCTGCGGGTCGACCCGGGTGGCGATCACGATCCGCAGGGCCGGCGGAGGGTGGCGCAGCAGGCGATCGAGGTCCGCGACCGCGGCCGTGTCGCCGAGCTCGTGCAGGTCGTCGAGCACCAGCACGATGGGCTCGTCGAGCTCCTCGAGGGCGTTCGTCAGCGCCGGGATGACCCGGTCGACGGACTCGGACGGGTGCATCGCGAGCGAGGCGATCGGCTCAGGCGCCCCACCCCGCGCGAGCGCCTCCAGCACGCAGCGCCAGAAGCGGCGGCGGTCGGCGTCGCCGGGGTCCAGCGAGAGCCAGCCGACGGGTCCGGTCCACGTGCGCCGCGCGATCCAGGCGCTGACGAGCGCGCTCTTGCCGGCGCCCGCGCCGGCCGCGAGGAGCGTCAGCGGAGCCGCGATCCCGCCCTCGAGTCGCTCGTCCAGGCGCGGGCGTGAGATCCATCCCGGAGGCACCCTCGGGGGGTTGAACTTCGTCGCGGTGAGCGCGTCTGGTTCGGGGATGGTGGTCACCGGGGTTGGGGGGAGGACCCGTGGCGCCGACGGGGCAATGGTACGGGACCTTCCCGTCGTCAGGAGACAAGTCGTTCTCGGGATGGTTCCCGGCGGATCAGGCCGGCACATCACCCGGGTTGGATGATGCGCCCGCGGACTCCACCAGCGTCGAGCCGACCGCCGCGGTGACCACCAGGACGAGCGCGCCCGCGAACAGCCAGGAGAGCAGCGCGAAGGCCACCCCGATGAAGCCGAACTGGGACGCCGCGCTCGCCACCGCGTGCGGCATGTAGATCGCCGACGCGACGCCCAGCGACGCCAGGCCCACCGCGGTGAGCACCGCCTGGGGGAACAGGTGCCACCAGGGCAGGCGGCGGCCGATGAGGATCCACGGCGTGAAGAGCCACATCGCGCTGCTGCACGCGAGCGAGACGGCGGTCGCCGTCGCACCGTCGAACACCCCCACGATCACCGGCTGCAGCGAGAGATAGACGGCGAGCCCGAGCAGCCACTCCAGCCCCCATGCGTTGCCGCGGACGCCGAACTTGTCGAGCCGCCATGCCCGCGTGTACAGCCGCTGCAGCGCGCGCGTGAACGCGAGCGCCGAGACGACGAGGATGAAGAGGCCCAGGACGCTGAGGCCGTCCTGGACCTCGGTCGGGTGCGCGACCGCCTCCTGCACGACCGCGGCGGTCTGACCGCTCAGGTCGAAGACGTCGATGACCTCGTCCGCGGCGTCGTCGCCGCCGGTGGGCGAGACGGCGCTGATCACGATGAGCAGCGGGAGCAGCGCCGCGAACGCCTGGCCGGCGAGCGCCATCGCCCGGTCGAAGCCCTCCAGCTCGACGAAGCGGTGCAGCGATCGGCGGACGACGTCGAGGACCAGCTTCACCGGGCGAACCCTATGCTCATGCCATGAGCGACGCCCAGCCCGCCGTCGACGCCACCCGGCGCACCCGGCTCGCGAACGAGCGGACGTTCCTGGCGTGGTGGCGCACGGCCCTGGCGACGATGGGGCTCGGCGTCGCGCTCGGCAAGGTGCTCCCCGAGGTCGCGGAGGCGCCACACTGGCCGTACGTCCTGCTCGGCGCCGTCTGCGCGCTGCTCGGCGCAGCGCTCGCGGGACTGGGCTGGTGGCGCTACGCCACCGTCGACCACGCGCTGACGGGAGGGGAGGAGGCGAGCGCGCCGGGCTGGATGGTCGCCGCGCTCTCCGGCGCACTGCTCCTGATGGCGATCGTGGTCGCCGTGCTCGTGCTCGTCGCCTGATCGCCCTGGCGCCGCCGGTGCCGCGCGTAACGTGCCGTGACCATGGAGGGGCCGGCGCCGCAGCGCGTGGAAGTCGTCGTCGGGGTGCGGACGTTGGTCGTGCTGCTCGGCGCCTGCGCGCTGGTCGCGCTCGCGATCCTGTCGCTCGGGACGCTGATCTCGATCTTCCTCGCCGCCGTGATCGCGCTCGGGCTCGATCCGGTCGTCGGCGGCGCTCCAGCGCCGCGGCTGGAAGCGCGGCAGGGCGTCACTCACCGTGTTCTTCGTCATGTTCGTCGCCGTCGGCGCGCTCGTGCTGCTGGCGGCGGGGCCGGTGTGGGGCGAGATCGCGGAGTTCGTCGAGGCGCTCCCCGGATACTGGGACGAGCTCACCAACAGCGCGGGCTTCGAGCAGCTCACCTCCGCCGCCGGGGCGGACGACAAGATCGCGTCCGCGCTCAAGGACCTGGCCGCGGGGCTCCCGGAGGCCGCGAGCGCGCTGCTGGGCATCGCCGGCGGGCTGTTCGGCTCCATCCTCTCCCTCGTCACGCTCACGTTCCTCGCGCTCTTCCTCGTGATGGAGCGGCCGACCATCACCGACTGGCTCTTCGGGTTCGCGCCGCCGGCGGTGGAGCGGCGCTGGCGGCCGATCGTGGAGGAGTCGATCCGCGCCGTCTCCTCCTCGCTGCTCGGCAACCTCGCGATCTCGGTCGTCGCGGGGACCGTCGCCGGCCTGTCGGCGTGGGCGTTCGGCCTGCCGTTCCCCGTCGTGCTCGGGGTGATCACCGGCCTGCTCGACCTGATCCCGCAGGTCGGCGCGACGGTCGCGGCGGTGATCCTCGGCGCGGTCGCGCTGACGGTGAGCGTGCCGGCGTTCATCGGCACGATCGTCGTCCAGATCATCTACCAGCAGGTCGAGAACTACGTCGTGTACCCGATCGTCTACCGGCAGGCGGTCGAGCTGTCGCCGTTCACCACGATCGTCGCCGTGCTGATCGCCGCCTCGATCCTCGGGGTGGTCGGCGCGATCCTGGCCGTCCCGTTCGCCGCGGTGATCAAGATCGTGCTGCGCGAGGCCGGCGCGCCGCGCCGCGCGCGGATGGCCGCGCTGCGCGAGCAGTAGCGGCCCTAGGAAACGCCGGAGATCGCCGCCGCGACGGCGAAGCCGAGCGCGAGCGCCAGACCGGCGCCGAGGCCGGCCTTGCGGCGCGCCTCGGGGACCATCGAGTCGGCGAGCATCACGAGCAGCGCGCCGGCCGCGAAGCCGTTGACGACGCCCTCCAGCGTGTCGCCGGTGACATCCGCGATCGCGTAGCCGGCGATCGTCGCGAAGGCGCAGATCGCCGCGACGCCGCACCACAGCCGCACGACGTATCCGCGCGATCTGCCGGCGGCGAGCATGTCGCTCGCCGACCCGATCCCCTCGGGCAGGTTCGACACGAAGACCGCGACCACGAGCCCGACGCTGACCCCGTTCCCCGCCGCGAGCCCGATGCCGAGCACCAGCTGCTCGGGGATGCCGTCGAGCAGCGCGCCGAGCGCGAGCGCGGACCCGCCGGCCTCGGGACGGCGCTCGATCGGCCGGTCGCAGAGGAAGTACGTGATCGCCCCCACCGCGAGGCCCACGCCGACGGCTCCCGGGCCGCCCACGTTGACGCCCTCCTGCGCGAGCTCGAAGCTGACGGCGCTGATCAGCGCTCCCGCGCCGAACGAGAGCACGAGCCCGATCGTGCGGTCGTCCCAGCGCCGCGCCAGCGCGAGCAGGGCGCCGAGGACGAGCGAGGAGGCGACGAGCGCGCCCCAGCCGGCGGCGGCGAGCACGCGGGGACCATACGCTGCGGCCGTGACCGACGCGTTCGCCGCTGCGCGCAGCGACCCGGGACTCGTGCTGCTCGAGGGCTTCCACGCCCTCAAGCACGCGCTGCGGTTCGGCGCGGAGGTCGTCGCCGCCGCCACGAGCGACCGCGCCGCGCTCGAGCGGCTCGCCGCGGAGCTGGCGCCCGACGTCGCCGAGCCGATCGGCGCGCTCGTGGCCGAGCGCCCGCTCGCCGGGCTGGTGGACCGGATCCCGCACACCGGGGTCGTGGCGGTCGCCGTGCGGCCGGCGTTCGCCGCGGGCCTGGTGCTCGACGCGCCGGGCGCGGCGCCCGTCGTGCTGCTCGAGGACCCACGGCACCTCGGCAACGTCGGCGCGGTCGTGCGGGTCGCCGCGGCGGCCGGCGCGGCCGGCGTGCTCACCACCGGGCCGCGCGACCCGTGGGACCCGGCCGCGGTGCGCGGCTCGGCCGGCCTGCACTTCGCGCTGCCGGTCGGCCGGGTGGACCCGGACGCGCTCGGGCCGCGCCCGCTCGTGGCGCTCGACCCCGAGGGCGAGCCCCTCGGAGCGCTGCCCGCGGGCGCGCTGCTGGCGTTCGGGACCGAGCGCCATGGGCTCAGCCGGGGGCTCGCGGCGCGCGCGGAGCTCCGCGCGCGGATCCCGATGCGGCCGGGCGTCTCCAGCCTGAACCTCGCCACCGCGGTCGCGGTGGTGCTCTACGCCTCCCTCCGGTGACTCAGCGGTTCGCGAGCAGTTCCTGCAGCGGATGCGCGGCGCCGCGCGGGAGCACGACGACCGGGCACTTGGAGTCGGCGATGACCTTGCGCGAGACGCCCCCGAGCAGCACCGCCCGGCGCGGCCCGTACGCGCGCGAGCCCATGACGAGGAGGTCGAGCGAAACGGTGAATCCGGCCAGCATCTCGGCCGGGTCGCCGTAGACCAGCTCGATCTCCGCGTCGACGTGCTCGCCGGCCTCGGCGACCGCCGCGTCGACCGCGCCGCGTACGCTCAGCTGGTGTTGCTCCGCGATCTCTCCGGGCAGCTGCTGGGCCGCCCGCGACCCCTTGGGGTGCCCGGTGATCGTGCCGACCTGCTCGCGGAGCACGGTGATCACCCGCAGCGCGGCCCCGGCGGCCTGCGCCAGGATGACGCCCGAGCGCAGTGCCTGCTCGCCCTCCGGCGAGTCGGTGTACGCCACGCCCACGGAGTTCAGCTCGCCGCCCTCGAAGTCGCCCGGCACGACCGCGACCGGGCACGGGGCGCCGTGGATGACGCGCTCGGCGGTGCTGCCGACGACGCTGCGGCCGACCGCGCCACGGGCCGTCGCGCCCACGACCGCGAGCCCGGCGTCGAGCTCCTCGAGCGCGGCGGTCAGGCCGCGCGCGGGGGTGACCGCCTCGACGAGCCGGACCTCGGCTTGGACGTCCGCATCGCCCTCGAGCCGTGTACGCAGGCGATCGAGCGCGGCGCGGGCGTCATCGCTCAGCTCGTCCTGGAACTCGCCGTCCGCGAGGCGGTTGGTGAACAGGCCGCCGCCGTAGACGGCGGCGACGACCAGCGGCGCGCCGGTGAACCGCGCCGCTGCGATGCCGAAGTGCACGGGCCCGTCGTCGGCGCCGTGCGGGTCGAAGCCGACCACTATCGGTGCGCTCATGACCGCGGATCATCCCATCCTGAGCGGATCGTGCGCGTCACCCGGTACGGGTGAACGCTCCTACATCGACCGCAGCGGCTTCTCCCAGCGCTCGATCGTCCACACGGGCCGCATCCCGGCCGACTCGTAGAGGTGCGTCGCGCTCGCGTTCTCGCCCTGCACGGACAGCTCGGCGACGGTCAGGCCGGCGTCGCGGAGCGCGGCGAGGCCGTGGAGGAGGAGGGCGCGGCCGAGGCCCTGGCCGCGGGCGCGCGACGCGACCGCGAGGTAGTCGACGTAGCCCAGGCCGTCCTCCCAGCGTTCGCACAGGACGACGCCGGCGAGGCCGTCCGCGTCCTCGTGCAGCAGCCACAGCGACGGGTCCCAGCCCTCCTTGTCGACCTTCGCGGCCTGCCAGGACTCAAGCGAGCGCGGCTCGTTGCCGGCGACGCCGGCCATCGCCTCCTCCACGAGCGCGTGGACCGGCGCGTCGTCGGGGCCGCGGCTGAACGCGCGCACCGGCACGCCGTCCGGCGGCGCCGGCGCGTCGGCGAGCGCCATGCGCATGCGGAAGTAGCTGTACGCCGGCCAGTACCCGGCCGCGAGCAGCTGGGCGCGCGCGGCCTCGTTCGAGATCGGGACGTACTGGCGGACGAGGGCCTCCCCGCGCTCCAGCGCGCGGGCCTCGGCCGCCTCGCGCAGCGCGGTGCCGACGCCGCGCCCCTCGCTGGCGGGCGGGACGGTGATCAGCGCGGCGCCGCGGTCGTCGAGCAGCGCGTAGCCGAGCGCCGTCCCGTCGTCCTCCGCCAGCCACGCGTCGCGCGCGAGGTCGATCCCCGGCGCCGCCCAGTCCGAGCGCACGTCGTCGAGGGTGTAGTCGGGGCGGCCGAGGTCGGCGATGTCGCGGGCGACGATGAGGTCGAGCACCGCGTGGGCGTCGTCGGGCTCGGGGGCGCGCAGTCGCATCGCCGGGCACTGTACGACGACGCGCCGCGGCGGGCGCCGGACGCGATCATCCGGACCGAATGATGGACGGCGGCCCGCGCGCGGCATACCGTTGGCGGATGGACACGAGCACAGGTCTGGAGGCGTTCCGGACGATGCGCCGCGAGCTGGAGCAGTCGGTGCTCCCGCTCGCGACCTCCGTCGACGGCGGGGCGTTCACGTTCCAGGCCTCGCTGCACGGCCTCGCGTTGCGGGTGGGCGGCTACGTCGTGATCGCCTCGGAGGGCGAGGAGCGGCTCGGGCAGGTGCTCTCGCTGGCGGCCGAGACGGCCGAAGGCGCCGAGCTCGAGCTGGCCCCCGACGCCGCCGGCAGCGGTCTGCGCACGGCGGTGCCGATCCGGCTCGCCCGCGGCGCCGGCACGGTGCTCGAGGGCGACGGCGCGCCGTTCCACGACGCCATGGTGCGGCCGGCCGAGCCGGCCGAGGTCGCGGCCTGGCTGGAGCGCCGCGCGCCGCGCCGCGCGCGCCTCGCGGTGGGCGAGCTCGCCCTCGCGCCGGGCGTCCCGCTCGCGCTCGACGCCGGCGGCTTCGACCGCCACACGTTCATGTGCGGCCAGTCGGGCTCCGGCAAGACGTACGCGCTCGGCGTGATGCTCGAGCAGCTGCTGCTGGAGACGGGGCTGCGGATCGTCGTGCTCGACCCGAACTCCGACTACGTGCGCATGCGGGAGGTGCGCTCCGGGGTGGAGGAGCCGCTCGCGGCGCGCTACCGCGAGGCCGCCGCCGGGCTCGCGGTCCACCGGGCGGGCGCGGCCGGCAATGACCGGTTGCGCCTGCGGCTCGCGGAGCTCGAGCCGGCGGCCCAGGCGGCGCTGCTGCAGCTCGACCCCATCGCGGACCGCGAGGAGCACGCCGAGCTCGACGCGCTGCTGGCGGCCGAGCGTCCCGGGACGCTGGAGGAGTTCCTGGCCTCCGAACGCCCGGAGGCGCGCGACCTCGTGATGCGGGTGCGCAACCTCGGCGTCGACCGGCTCGGCGTGTGGGCGCGCGACGATCCCGGCTCGACGATCGACGCGCTGCAGGCTGGGCGCGGGCTGGTCGTCGATCTGGGCTCCCTGCGCACCCGCGCGGAGCAGACGCTGGTGTCTGCGGCGGTGCTCGGCTCGCTCTGGCGCCGGCGCGAGGACCGCCAGCCCGTGCTGGTCGTGATCGACGAGGCGCACAACGTGTGCCCGGCCGAGCCCGAGGATCGGCTCGGTGCGCTCGCGACCGACTACGCGGTGCGGATCGCGGCCGAGGGCCGCAAGTTCGGCCTCTACCTACTGGTCGCCACGCAGCGGCCGCAGAAGGTCCATCCGAACGTGGTGACGCAGTGCGACAACCTCGTCCTGATGCGGCTCAACTCGCTCGCGGACGCCGCCTACGCCCGCGACGTGTTCTCCTTCGTCCCGCCGGGCCTGCTGGCCCGCGCGCCGGCGTTCGGGCTGGGCGAGGCGCTGGTCGCCGGCAAGATCTGCCCGTCGGCGGCCCTGCTCCGGTTCGGGCGCCGCGTGACCGAGGAGGGCGGGGCGGACGTGCCGGCGGACTGGGCGAACCTAAAGAGGGTCTGACCCCCTTTAGGTAAAGAGGGTCAGACCCTCTTTAGGTTCGCGCGAGCCAGTGCTCGATCAGCCGCCGCGCGATCGCGAGTCGCGGCGGGAGCAGGAGCGACGTCGCGCCGGGATCGGCGGGATCGGGGCTCCCGCCCCAGCCGTCGACGTCGTCCGCGGCCGCCGCCGCGATCTCGGCGCGGCTGAACCAGCGGACGTCCTGGATCTCGTCCTCCTGCGCGATCGGCTCGCCTTGGACCCACGGCGCGATGAACCCGAGCATGAGCGAGGTGGGGAACGGCCACGGCTGCGACGCGAAGTAGCGCGGCGGCCCGATGCGGACGCCGCTCTCCTCCGCCACCTCGCGGGCGACCGCCTCCTCCAGGCTCTCGCCGGGCTCGACGAACCCGGCGAGCGCCGAGTAGCGGCGTGGCGGCCAGCTCGGCGCGCGGCCCAGCAGGAGCCGGTCGGAGTCGGTCACGAGCATGATCACCACCGGGTCGGTGCGCGGGTGGTGATGGCTGCCGCAGCGCGGGCAGGTGCGGACGAGGCCTCCCTCGCCGAGCTCCGAGCCGGTGCCGCAGACGGCGCAGAAGCCGTGGCGGCGGTGCCAGTTGAGCAGCGAGGCGACGTAGGCGACGAGGCCGCCCTCGTCCTGCGGCAACACTGCGACCGCCTCGCGCAACCCGACCGGGCGCGGCCCCGCGGCCGGCGCCGGCGGCTCGGCGCCGCTGCCCCGCGGCAGCCCGGCGGCGATCAGCCGCGGGGGCCGGTCCCCGCCCGGCGCCGGCGCGTCGACGTCGACCGCGAACAGGGGGCCGACCGCGTCGAGCCCGAGGAGGAACCGCCCGCCGGGCGGTGCGTCCGCGAGCGGGACGAACGCGAGCCGGTCGCCGTCCATCACGACGCCCTCGCTGCCCGCGAGCAGCGCCCGGGCGGCGGGGTGATCCCGCTGGGCGGCGACCCAGGCCGGGTCGCGGCGGCGCGTGTCGCCCGCGCGGTCCAGGCGGGCGCCCGTGAACGCGTTGGCCGCGGTCACGCGAACGCCGGGACGACCTCGGACGCGAACAGCTCGAGCGCCGCCTCGTCGCGGAACAGCAGGTGCTGGAGCATCACCCGCTCCACGCCCGATCGCCTCGTACTCGCGCAGCCGCGCGATCACCTCGCCGGGCGTCCCCGCAAGCCAGTCCCTGCGCAGCTCGTCGAGCGCGACCCGCTCGCCGCGCCATTCCGCGAGCCGGTCGGCGCGCGCCTGCAGCTCGGCCTCGCCGTCTCCGATCAGGATCGCGTGCATGAGCGAGAAGCGCAGCGTCGCGGGGTCGCGCCCGGCGGCGGCGCACGCCTCGGCGAGCCGCCCGCGCGCCGCGGCGGCCTCCGAGGGCGACGCGTGGACGACGTTGTACTCGGACGCGTACCGCGCGGCCAGCGCGGCGCCGCGGGGCTTCGCCGCGCCGCCCATGACGAGCGGCATCGGCGACTGGACCGGCTTGGGCCGCGCGTCGAGCTCCGTCACCGTCCAGTGCTCGCCGGCGAACGAGAACGCGCCCTCCTGCCACGAGCGGGTCACGATCTCGAGCTGCTCGGCGAGCCGGTCCATGCGCTCCCGCATCGGCGGGAACGGGAAGCCGTACGCGCGGTGCTCGGCCTCGTTCCAGCCGGTGCCGAGGCCGACGTCGATCCGCCCGCCGGAGATGTGGTCGGCGGTCGCGGCGTTCTTGGCGAGCACCGACGGATGGCGGAACGTCGCGGGGGAGACCAGCGTCCCGAGCCGCACCGTCGACGTCAGCGCCGCGAGACCGGACAGCGTCGCCCACGCGTCGAGCGAGCCGCGCGTGGCGACGCCCTCCACCGACCCGTAGTGGTCGGAGCGGAACAGCGCCTCGAAGCCGAGCCGCTCGGTGGCGCGCGCGATGGCGACCCAGTCGTCCCAGCCGACGTCCTCCTGCCCCTCGATCATCACCGCGAATCTCATCGGCTCGCACGGTACTGGCCCGCGGGGAGAGGATCGCGGTCGCTCCCTCGACCGCGCGGCGCTTTGCGCCATCGCCCCGTCGTGTGAGGATGCCGGGGGCATGCAGGAGACCTACGACGAGGTGTTCGCCGGACCCGGCTTGCCGCGCGACCATGCGGTCGCCCTCGCCGGGGCGCTCGCCGAGCTCGGCCCCGACGCGCTGTCCGACGCCGGGCGGATGCGCGACTCGATCTTCATGCAGCAGGGGATCACGTTCGACGCCGGAGGTCCGGACGCCGACGGACCTGTGCGCGACCGGCCGTTCCCGCTCGACCTGGTCCCGCGGATCATCCCGGCCGCCGAGTGGCGCGACATCAAGCGCGGGCTGGCCCAGCGCATCCGCGCGCTCAACGCGTTCGTGGACGACGTCTACCACGCGCGCGAGATCGTCCACGCCGGGATCGTGCCGTGGGAGCTGATCGTCTCCCGCTCGGGCTTCGCCCGCGCCGCGCACGCGATCCGCCCGCCCGGCGGCGTCTACTGCCACGTCTCCGGTTGCGACCTCGTGCGCGACGGCGACGGGTCCTGGAAGGTGCTCGAGGACAACGTCCGCACACCGAGCGGCATCTCCTACGTGCTCGAGAACCGCGTGGCGATGACGCGCCTGCTGCCGGGACTGTTCACCTCCTACCGCGTCCGTCCCGTCGACCACTACCCGGCGCTGCTGCGCTCGGCGCTGACCGAGGTCGCGCCGACGAGCGCGGAGGAGGAGGCCACGGTCGTCGTCTGGACGCCGGGCCCGTTCAACTCGGCGTACTTCGAGCACGCGTTCCTCGCGCGCCAGATGGGCGTCGAGCTGGTCGAGGCGTCGGACCTCGTCGTGCGCGATGCCGCGTGCTACATCCGCACGACCAACGGCTTGCAGCGGGTGCACGCGATCTACCGGCGGATCGACGACGACTACATGGACCCGCTCGAGTTCCGCCCGGACTCGCTGCTCGGCGTGCCCGGCCTGATGCGCGCCTACCGGGCCGGCACGGTCGCGATCGTCAACGCGGTCGGGACCGGGGTGGCGGACGACAAGGCCGTCTATCCGCACGTGCCGGAGATGATCCGGTTCTACCTCGGCGAGGAGCCGATCCTCGCGAACGTCCAGACCTACCTGATGGCCGACCGGGAGCAGCGGACCGCGGCGCTGGAGCGGCTCGGCGAGCTCGTGGTCAAGCCGGTCGACGAGTCGGGCGGCAAGGGCGTCTTCATCGGGCCGGGGGCGAGCGAGCAGCAGATCGCCCGGCAGGCCGAGGAGATCCGGCGGCGACCCGAGCGCTGGATCGCGCAGGAGCTGGTGCACCTCTCCACCTGCCCGACCGCGTCGCCCGAAGGGGAGCTCGTCGCGCGCCATGTCGACCTGCGCCCGTTCGCCGTCTTCGGCGAGGACATCCACATCGTGCCGGGCGGGCTCACGCGCGTCGCGCTGCGGGAGGGGTCGATGATCGTGAACTCCTCGCAGGGCGGCGGGTCGAAGGACACGTGGGTGCTCGAGGAGGAGCCGGCCGGCGTCGAGACGCAGGAGATGCCGATGCCCGCCTGGACGCCGCCCGACATGCCGGGGCTGCGCCAGAGCGGCGAGTGGTCGGGTCAGCAGCAACAGCAGCAACAGCAGGGCTGATGCTCGCCCGGATCGCGCACGAGCTGTACTGGATCGGCCGCCAGCTCGCGCGCGCCGAGCACACGGCGCGGATGCTCGACGGCGTCTTCCACGCCGACGTCCAGGGGCGGGCCGACGACACCGGCGTCCGGCTCTCCTGGGACGCGCTGCTGGCGATCATGGGCGCCGAGCGGCCGGACCGGCCGGCGGGCCGGGACGAGGTCGTCCAGCGGCTCACGCTCGACCGCACGAACGCGACGTCGGTGGCGAGCTGCGTCACGCAGGCGCGCGAGGGGGCGCGCACCGTCCGCGACGTGTTCTCCGCCGAGATGTGGGAGGCGATCAACACGTTCCACCTCGGCCTGCTCCGGCGCGACAACTCCGCGGCGCTGCGCACGGGTCCGTACTCGGTCTACGCGTTCGTCAAGGAGCGCTGCGGCCTGTTCTGGGGCGTGACCGGGCGGACGATGCTCCGCGACGAGGCGCACGCGTTCCTCGAGGCGGGCGCGCGGATCGAGGCGGCCGACATGGTGCTGCGGATGCTGCGCGTCGCGCTGCCGGGAGGGAGCGAGAACGGCGACGACCACCACGCGCGCGACGGCCAGGCGCTCGCGCTGCTGCAGGCGGTCGGCGGCTTCCAGGCGTTCCGGCGCGCCGTGCCGGAGCCGCCCAACGCGCGCCCGGTCGGGCGCTTCCTGCTCTACGAGCGCGCCTATCCCGACTCCGTCGCCGCGTCGGTGCAGTCGCTGCACGAGGCGCTCACCGCGGCTGACGCCAACTACCGCAACTCGGCGCCGGTGCTGCGCCTCGGCCGGTTGCAGGCCGACCTCGACTTCCGCTCCCGCGCGCTCGACGGCGAGGCCGGCGGCGTCACGCCGATGCTCGGCCGCGTGCAGCACGAGCTGGCGCAGGTCGACGCCGACATCGCCCAGCGCTACTTCGGGGGAGCGTTGCCGCCCGTCCCTAGACTCGCGACGCCCTGATGCACTTCGCCATCCGCTATCTGACCGAGTACCGCTACCGCGAGCCGGTCACCGACAACCTCAACGCGCTGCGCGTGAAGCCGGCGACGACGCAGCACCAGCGCGTCGACGACTTCGGCGTGCGCGTCGATCCCGAGTCCCGGCTGCACCAGCACCTCGACTACTACGGCACGACGGTGATCGAGTTCGGGATCTCCAAGCCGCACGAGCAGCTCGCCATCGACGTACGGGCGCGGGTCGCGACGACGCCGCCCGGTGCGCCGCCGGAGACCGACTGGCAGCCGGCCGAGACGCGCGAGTACGCGACGCACGCGGGGGAGTACCGGCTCGTGTTCGGGGAGGAGCCCGACAACGGCGTGGTGGACGAGCTGGTCGGCCTGTCGCGGGCGGCGACGCCGGCGGCGACGCTGGTGTCGGTCGCGGAGCTGATCCCGGAGCGGTTCGAGTACCGGCCGGGGGTGACGTACGTCGGGTCGACGGTGGAGGACCTCCTCGAGGCCGGCGCCGGCGTCTGCCAGGACTTCGCCCACCTCGCGCTGGTCCTGCTGCGCCGGCACGGGCTGGCGGCCCGGTACGTCTCCGGGTACCTGTTCGCGCCGCCCGCGGACGACGAGACCGCGGACTCGGCCGAGGTCGACACGCACGCGTGGGTCGAGGCGCTGATCCCGGCGCCCGACGGGGCCGAGCCGGTCTGGGTCGCCGCCGATCCGACGAACCGCGGGCTGGCCGGGGAGCGCCACGTCAAGATCGGCCACGGCCGCCACTACTCCGACGTCCCGCCGGTCAAGGGCGTCTACCGCGGCGGCGCGACCGCCGAGCTCGACGCCTCCGTGCGCATGACCCGGACCGACGCGGCGCCGCGCGGCGCTCCGGCCGCGGGCTGAGCTCCATCCCCGGTCGCCCGGGGCGGCGGTTCAGTAGTCCGAGGCGTCGGGCTGCGCGTAGGCGTGCTTCTTGGCGGCGGCGCTGCCGGCCTTGCACTCCGGGCCTGAGCGGACGTACGGCACCCCGTCCTCGGTGTAGGAGAGCTCGGCGGGCGAGCCGGTGACGCGATCGTCGCCGGCGGCGGGCGCGAGCGCGGCCCCTGAGAGGGCGGCTGCGAGGGTCACGGAGACGACCACGATCCGCGTGCGACGGACCATGCCTGGATCCTACCCCTCCTCGTGCCGATCCGCACCCACCCCTAAAGAGGGTCTGACCCCGTTTAGGTAAAGGGGGTCAGACCCTCTTTAGAAAGCGGGCGAGATCGTCGACCGCGTCGTCGATGAAGGCGCGGTAGCGAGCGCGGCCGACGCCCCCGTTCGCGGCGAAGTAGGCGAGCGTCTCGGGCACGGCGACGATGCCCGCCGGCTCGAGGCCTGCCAACGCGCGATGAGCGCTCCAGCGCCAGGCGGCCGGACGGTCACAGAGCCCGGATTGCACGGGGTTCATGGCGATGTACCGGACGGCCTCGAGGAGGTGGGCGTCGCGCTCCACCAGCTCGGAGTGGTAGCGCCCCTGCCAGAGGTGTCCGCTCTGGCCGTATTTGCCGTTGTGGCGCTGCGCGTACTGCCCGTTGAGCCGCTGCATCCCGGCGGCCAGATTGGGTTGGGGCGTCATGACGAGCAGGTGGAAGTGGTTGTCCATCAGGCAGTACGTGAGGCACCTCCACTCGCACCGCTCGACGACCTCGCCGAGCCGCCGAAGGAACGCGTGCCGGTCGGCGTTGTCGCGGAACACGATCTGGCGTCTGTTCCCGCGTGCGGTGACGTGGTGGATGGCCCCAGCGACTTCGGGACGTGGCGGACGCGGCATGCCCTGACGAGGTCAAAACCGACCCGTTCTCGCCCCGGCCGAACATAAAGAGGGTCTGACCCCGTTTAGGTAAAGGGGGTCAGACCCTGTTTAGGGGAGTTGGATGAGCGCGACTCCTGCGAGCAGGGTCGTCACGCCCAGGAGGCGGCGGGGCGGGATCGGGCGGCGCGGGAGGCGGAGGAGGCCGTAGCGGTCGACGAGGGCCGACGCGACCTGCTGGCCCGCGACCGTGAGCGCGATCGTCGGCGCGGCGCCGATCTCCGGGATGAGGAGGAAGACGGACGTCACGTACGTCGCGCCGCACAGCCCGCCGAGCCAGCCCCACCACGGCACCCGGCGGAGCGGCGCGACCTGCGGGCGCGCCGCTCCGGCCAGCGCGAGCGCGGCCGCCAGGACGAGCGACATGGCCACCGTGGCGACGACGAACGAGAACGCGCCGACCGCGATCGGCGCGTCGAGCTCGGCGCGCAGCCGCGCGTTGATCGCCCCCTGGACCGGCAGCGCGGCACCCGCGACCAGGCCGAGCGCGATCCACCGCGGCGCCACTCGCTCGAGCGACCGCGCGCCGGCCTGGGCGCGGACGATGAGCCACGCGCCCGCGACCACCGACGCCGCGCCGAGCAGCGCCGACACGCCGAGCGGCTCCTGCGCGACGCCCAGCCAGCCGAACCCGTCGAGCAGCAGCGACGCCAGCATCTGGCCGGCGATGAACAGCCCGACCGCCACCAGTGCGCCCACGCGGGGGAAGAGCAGGATCCCCGCGGTGATGTAGATCGCGCTTCCGAGTCCGCCGGCGAGCGTCCACGGCTCCGCGTCCCCGAGCAGCTCGAACGCGCCGAGCGACCCACCCACCGCCGCGAGCGCGGTCAGCAGCCCGGCGCCGATGCTCAGCTGCAGCGCGGAGGCGCCGAACGGGCTCGTCATGGCGGCCGAGAGCTGCACGTTGGCCGCCGCCTGGACCGCGAGCAGGCTGCCGACCAGCAGGAGGAAGGGGAGGGCGATGGCTTCCATGGGCGCTCCTTGGGCAAGTGAATCGGACGGTGCGTCCGGTTTGAGCTCTCCCGCAGGCTAGCAGGCAACCGGACGCGGCGTCCGCTTAACGCGCTAGCATCGCCCGCATGGAGCTCCCCTCCGCCGAGCCGCGCGAGCGCGCCGACGCCGCCCGCAACCGCGCCCGCGTGCTGGAGGCGGCCGGCCGCCTGCTCGCCGAGCGCGACGGGCGACCGCTGACGATGGAGCGGATCGCCACGGAGGCGGGAGTCGGGAAGGCCACGCTCTACCGCCGCTATCCCGACGTGGCGTCGATCGCCGTCGCGCTGCTCGACGAGCACGAGCGCGCGCTGCAGGAGCGGATACTGCACGGCCCGCCACCGCTCGGCCCCGGCGCGCCGCCCGCCGAGCGCCTCGCCGCGTTCTACCGCGCGATGGTGGAGCTGCTCGAGCGGCACGGGCACCTGGCGCTGGCGGCGGACACCGGTGCGCGCCGCTACGCCACCGGCGCGTACCGCGCGTGGAGCATGCACGTCGGCGCGCTGCTCGCCGAGGCGGACGTCGACGGCGGGCAGGCGCTCATCGACGCCCTGCTCGCCCCGCTGGCACCCGACGTCTTCGCCCACCAGCGGGCGTCCGGCTGCTCGCCGCGGGCGATCGCGGGGGCGCTCGCCACGCTCGCCCGCCGCGCGCTGCGCTGAAGCCGGCGGCTGGTGCGCGCCGGCGCGGTCTACGTGGTCCACGCCGCCGCGACGGCCGCCACGTGGCGCTCGTCGGTGCCGCAGCACCCGCCGAGCACGGTCACGTTGGGCAGCTGCGGCCGCAGCGACACGTACCCCGCGGCCAGCGCGCCCGGGTCGCCCTCGTCCAGCTCCGTGGCCTCGTCGAGCTCCGCGTGGCTCTTGGCGGACGCGTTGGCGCGCAGCCCCGCGATCCGCTCACGCCAGGCGCCGCCCTCCGACATCACGCCGGCGAAGTGCGACGGGTGCGCGCAGTTGACCATGTAGTAACCGGGGGAGCCGAGCGTCTCGGCGTCGACCTGCTCGATCGCCTCGCCGAGCGACTGGCCGCTCGGGAGTCGCCCGTCGGTCTCGACCGTGAACGAGACGACAGCGGGGATACCGGCACCGGCCGCGGCGCGCGCCACCCCGACCGCCTCCTCGACGTAGTTCATCGTGATCGCGGCGACCAGGTCCGCGCCCCCGCCCGCGAGCGACGCCGCCTGCGCGGCGTGGTAGGACTCCGCCTCGCTCGCCGACATGAGCGCACCGGGCTGGTAGCCGTCCCCGCGCGGGCCGATCACGCCGCTGATCACGATCGGCTGCGGCGCGTCGCCCGCCTCGTCGCGCAGCTCCTTCGCGAACGCGACCGCGTCGCGGTTGACCCGGTCCAGCGCGGCGGGGTCGTAGCCGACCAGCGCGCCCCAGTCGCGGTTCGCCCGCCACGTCGCGGTGTCGAGGACGAACCCCGCGCCCCGCGCGCGGGCGGCGGCGAGGTAGGGCCGGAAGTAGTCGCGCAGCGTCGCGCGACCGTCCGCGTCGTCGAGCAGCGGGAACGCTGCGAACTCGGGCAGGTCGAGCCCGCGATGGAAGATCAGCGTCGTCTCGAGACCGCCGTCCGTCAGGAACACACGGTCGCCCGCGAGCTGGGGAAGCGAAGGCGTCATGTCCACATGACGAACGGTCCCACGGGTCAATTCCCGGGCCGGAAGCGGCGCAGGCGCAGCGCGTTCGCGACCACCGAGACGCTGGAGAGCGCCATCGCGAGGCCCGCGAGCAGCGGGCTGAGCAGCCCGGCCGCCGCCAGCGGCAGCGCGGCGATGTTGTAGCCGAACGCCCAGCCGAGGTTCTGCTTGATCGTGCGCAGCGTCGCGCGCGAGAGCCGGATCGCGTCCGCCGCGCCGCGCAGGTCGCCCGACACGAGCGTGAGGTCGGACGCCTCGATCGCGACGTCGGTGCCGGTGCCGATCGCCAGGCCGAGGTCGGCCTGCGCGAGCGCCGGCGCGTCGTTGACGCCGTCGCCGGCCATCGCGACGACGCGGCCTTCGGACTGCAGGCGGCGCACGACCGCCGCCTTGTCGGACGGGAGCACCTCGGCGATCACGTCGTCGATCCCGACCTCCGCCGCGACCGCCTGCGCGGTCACGGCGTTGTCGCCGGTCAGGAGCACCGGATGCAGACCGAGCGCGCGCAGGGAAGCGACCGCCGCGGCCGACGTCGGCTTGACGGTGTCGGCGACGACGAGCACCCCGCGCGCGCGGCCGTCCCAGGCGGCGACGACGGCGGTGCGGCCGAGCGCCTCGGCGCCGGCCCGCGCCGCCTCCAGCCCGTCGGGGATCGCCACGCCGCGCTCCGCGATCAGCGCGGGGCGGCCGACCAGCACCGACCGCTCTGCGACGCGGCCCTCGACGCCCAGGCCCGCATGGCTGGCGAAGCCGTCGACCGCCGTCGACGGCGCACCGCCGGCGGCCGCCGCGATCGCCCGCGCCACCGGATGCTCGGAAGCGGACTCCAGCGCCCCGGCGAGCGCGAGGATCTCCTCGCGATCCTCGCCGTCCCCGGCCATGACGTCGACGAGCTTCATCCGCCCGGCCGTGACGGTGCCGGTCTTGTCGAGCACGATCGTGTCGACGCGGCGGGTGGACTCCAGCACCTCGGGGCCCTTGATGAGCAGCCCGAGCTGCGCGCCGCGGCCGGTGCCGACGAGCAGCGCGGTCGGCGTCGCAAGACCGAGCGCGCACGGGCACGCGACGATGAGCACGGCGACGGCGGCGGTGAACGCGAACGTCGTGCTCTCGCCCGCGCCGATCCAGAAGCCCAGCGTGGCGACGGCGAGCCCGATCACGATCGGGACGAACACGCCGGCGACGCGATCCGCGAGCCGCTGGGCCGGCGCCTTCCCCGACTGCGCGTCGCCGACGAGGCGGGCGATCTGGGCGAGCGCCGTGTCGGCGCCGACCCGCGTCGCCCGGACGACCAGGCGCCCGCCCGCGTTCACGGTCGCGCCGGCGACGCGATCGCCCGGCTGCTTCTCCACCGGCACGGACTCGCCGGTCAGCAGCGCCTCGTCGACCGCGGACGCCCCGTCCTCGACGACGCCGTCGGTGGCGACCTTCTCGCCCGGCCGCACCACGAACCGGTCACCGACGGCGAGCTCGCCGATCGGCACGCGCCGCTCGCGGCCGTCCGCGTCGAGCACGGACACGTCCCGCGCGCCGAGCTCCAGCAGCGCGGTGAGCGCAGCCCCGGCGCGGCGCTTGGCACGCGCCTCGAAGTACCGGCCCGCGAGCATGAACACCGTGACGGCGGAGGCCACCTCGAGGTACAGCTCGTGGGTGCCGCCCGCGCTGTCCGGGACGAGGTCGAACGCCATGCGCAGCCCCGGCTCGCCGGCGTCGCCGAGGAACAGGGCGTACAGCGACCATCCGAACGCCGCGATCACGCCGAGCGAGACCAGCGTGTCCATCGTCGCGGTCGCGTGGCGCAGGTTGAGCCAGGCGGCGCGGTGGAACGGGAGCGCGCCCCACACCACCACCGGCGCCGCGAGCGTCAGCGTGAGCCACTGCCAGTTGTCGAACTGGAGCGGCGGGATCATCGCGAGCAGGAGCACCGGCAGCGTGAGCAGCGCGGAGACGAGGAGACGCTGGCGCAGCGGCGCGGTCGCGTCGTCCTCGGGCTCCTCCTGCGGCAGCCCCGCCTGGTAGCCGGCCGCCTCGACGGCGGCGACGAGCTGCTCCGGCGCGACGGCGCCCGGGTCGAACTCCACCGTCGCCTTCTCGGTGGCGTAGTTGACCGAGGCCGTCACGCCCTCGAGCTTGTTCAGCTTGCGCTCGACCCGGGTCGCGCACGAGGCGCACGTCATGCCCGTGATCGGCAGCTCGACGTGCTCGGCGCTCATCGCCCGACCTCGTGCGTGAACGCGACCGTCTGCACGCGGCCCTCGTCCTGGAACTGGAGGAACAGGCGGTACCGGCCAGGGCTCGGGAACGTCGCGGCGAACGCGACGTCGTCGTCGGAGGGATGGACGTGCAGGAACGCGAGGTCGCCCTCGCGCAGCGCGACCAGGTGTCCGCCGGCGCCGAGATACGGCTCGGTCGAGACGGGCTTGCCGTCGCGCGTGATCGTGAAGCCGAGCTCGGTCTCCTCGCCCGCGTGCGCGGAGCCGGCGTCCAGGCGGACGTCGTAGCCGCCGTCGCTCGCGGCGGTCGGGGCGGGAGCGGGGAGCGGCGCGAGCTCGGCGCGGCCGTCCACGCGCAGGTCGGAGCCGAGGGTGTAGGCCTTGCCGTCGCGCGTGAAGTCGGCGAACACGCGGTAGGAGCCGGCGTCGCGCAACGTGATCGGGACGGACCACGACCCGTCGGCGGCCTGCGCCGGGTGCACGTGCTCGAAGCCGGTGAGGTCGCGGCGCGCGACGATCATGTGCATGCGCTTCTCGTGCTCGACGTCGAAGTCGCGCACCGTCGTGCCCGCCGCGTCGACGATCGTGAACCGCAGCGTCTCCCGGCGCCCGGGACGGAGCTCGGGATCCGCGACGACGAGCTGCAGCCCGTCGTCCGCGACGCCGAGCCCGCGGACGGGCGGCGCCGCGTCGCCCTGATGCCCGGCGGGAGCGGCCCCGCCATGCGCGCCGGACGGCTCCGCGCCGCCGTGTGCGGTCCCCACCGGCTTGTCGGGCTCGGGGTCGAGCAGCTCGCCGGCCAGGGCGGCGGCGGCGAACACGAGCGTGAGGATCGCGGCGAAGCCGGCGATCTTGACGTGGGCGCTCATCCCGCCACCCGGTAGCCGGCCTCGGCGACCGCGTCGCGCACGGCCTCGTCGCTGAAGTCGTCGCCCGCGACGGTGAGCCGCCCTGAGGCCAGCTCGACGTCGGCGGAGCGGACGCCGGCGACCTCGCCGACCTCCTCCTCGACGGAGCGGACGCAGTGGTCGCACGTCATGCCGCTCACGGTGTAGGAGCGCTCGCTCACGAGCCCTCGACTATACGGGGTCGGGGTATCCATATGCGAACCGTATCATACCCCTGGGGGGTACGCACGGCATACCGTGCGCGGATGGACCTGACCTTCTCGGACCGCGAGACCGCGTTCCGCGACGAGCTGCGCGCCTGGTTCGCGGCCAACGACCCCGGCCCGGAGCCGTCGCAGGAGGGAGAGCACTACGCGTGGCGCCGCGACTTCCAGCGCCGGCTGTACGCCGGCGGCTGGGCGGCGCCGCACTGGCCGGTGGAGCACGGCGGGCGCGGCGCGACGCTCACGGAGTCGGCGATCTTCTTCGAGGAGCTCGGCCGCGCCCGCGCGCCGCTCCCGGCCAACGTGCTCGGCATCCTGCTCGGCGGCCCGACCCTGATGGTGTGGGGCACGGAGGACCAGAAGGACCGCTTCCTCGGACCGATCCTGTCGGCCGAGGAGATCTGGTGCCAGGGGTTCTCCGAGCCCGACGCCGGCTCGGACCTCGCCGCGCTCAAGACGCGCGCCGAGCGCGACGGCGACGGCTGGCTGGTCACCGGGCAGAAGGTCTGGACCAGCGGGGCGCAGCACGCGAAGTGGTGCATGCTCGTCGCTCGAACCGACGGCGACGCGGCCAAGCACAAGGGCCTCACCTACTTCCTGATGGACATGGACCAGGCGGAGGTGCAGGTCCGGCCGCTGCGCCAGATCACGGGCGAGTCGGAGTTCAACGAGCTGTTCATCGAGGGCGCCCGGATCCCCGACGACCACGTCGTCGGCGGCGTCGGCAACGGCTGGAAGGTCGCGCTCACGACGCTGATGAACGAGCGGGCCGGCCTCGCGTTCTTCCTCCAGGTGCGGCTGCGCCGGCTGCTCGACGACCTGATCGCCGAGGCGGCCGCGCGCGGGCTGCTCGACGACGACGTGGTCGCCGAGCGGCTCGGGGCGCTGCACGTCAAGGCGGAGATCCTGCGGCTGACGGCGTACCGCGGGCTGACCGCGATCGAGAAGTACGGCCAGCCCGGGCCCGGAGGGATCGCTGACCAAGTGGATGTGGTCCGACGCCAACCAGGAGCTCGCGCAGGTCGCCGCCGACCTGCTCGGCCCGGAGGCGCTCGTGTCGGGCTCGCGCTGGGGCTACGAGCTGCTGCGGGCCCGCGGCAACTCGATCGAGGGCGGGACGACCGAGATCCTCAAGAACATCGTCGCCGAGCGCGTGCTCGGCCTGCCGCGGGTGCGCTGATGAACTTCGACTTCAGCGAGGACCAGCGCACGATCAAGGCGACGGCGCGGGAGCTGCTCGCCGGCCGGTCGTCGTTCGCGCGCGTGCGCCAGGCGGCCGAGGACCGGCGCTACGACGCCGCGCTCTGGCGCGAGCTGAGCGAGCTGGGCTGGCCCGGGATCGCGGTCGCCGAGGAGCACGGCGGCCAGGGACTGGGCGTGGTCGAGCTCGCCGTGCTGCTCGAGGAGCTCGGCTACGCGGTCGCGGCGACGCCGCTGCTCGGCAGCGACGCTGGCCGCGCTCGCGATCCAGCACGCGGGCGACGAGCGAGCAGCGCGCCCGCTGGCTGCCCGGCGCTGGCGTCGGGCGAGGCGACCGGCGGGTTCGGCCGCGCCGACCTGGTCGCCGACGCGCAGGACGCCGCCGTGATCGTCGTGGTGGAGGAGGGTCGGCGCGCGCCTGGTCGCCGGCGCGGACGCCGACGTCGAGCCGATCGACGCGATCGATCCCACGCGCCGCTACGCGCGCGTCCGCGGCGACGGCCCGGCGCTCGCCGGCGACGTCGCGGGCGCGCTGGACCGCACGGCCGCCGCGCTGGCCGCCGAGCTCGTCGGCGTCTGCCAGCGCGCGCTGGACATGACCGTCGCCTACGTCAAGGAGCGCAAGCAGTTCGGCGTCCCGGTCGGCGCGTTCCAGGCGGTCGGGCACCGCTGCGCCGAGATGCTGCTGCACACCGAGGGCGCGCGCTCGGCCGCGTACTTCGCCGCCTGGGCCGCCGACGCCGCTCCCGACCGGCTGCCCGAGGCCGCCGCGCTCGCCCGTGCGGCGGCGGGCGAGGCCGGCCGCGAGGTGACCGCGTCGGCGATCCAGGCGCACGGCGGCATCGGCTTCACCTGGGAGGCGGACGTGCACTGGCTCTACAAGCGCGCGCAGCTCGACGCCGCGCTGCTCGGCGGCACGTCAGCGGCGCGGATCGCGCTGGCCCGGATGGTCGCCGCCGCAACGCAACGGGCCTGACCCCGGCCGTTCTAGACGTCCGCGGGGTCGGCGATCCCCTCCTCGACGAACGCGTAGCGGCCCTCGAGCACGCGCTGCGCGAGCGCGTGGTTCGTCGACGTCGTCGTTGCTCCACAGCGCGCGGAACAGGTCGCCGACGCGCCGCCGCGCCTGCTTGCAGAACAGGTCCGCCAGCTCCTCCGCCTCGGCGGCGCGCTCCGGGCGCTCCGCGCGGATCGTCGACGCGTAGACGACCGCGGCGGAGATCGCGAACAGCTCGGCGCCGATGTCGACGATCCGGCCCAGGACCGCCTGGCGCTTCTCCAGCTTCGCCTGCCAGCGGCCCATCGCGTAGAAGGTCGAGCGGGCGAGCTTGCGCGAGCTGCGCTCGACGAAGCGCAGGTGCCCGGCGAGCGTCGCCGAACTCGTCGTACGCGCCCGGCTTCTGCCCCTCGCCGACGGCGAGCTGCGGCAGCCACTTCGCGTAGAAGCGGCCGGCCTGCAGCGCCACGCGCGCCTTCTCCTTGAGATCGCCCTCGCCCTCGAGGATCTCGCCGGCCACCTCGAGGTGCCGGTCGACCGCCTCGCGCGCGATCAGCAGGTGCATGATCTCGGTCGAGCCCTCGAAGATGCGGTTGATGCGCATGTCGCGCAGCGCCTGCTCGACCGGCACCGGCTTCTCGCCGCGCGCCTTGAGCGACGCGGCCGTCTCGTAGCCGCGCCCGCCGCGCATCTGCATCAGCTCGTCGAGCACCCGCCAGCCCAGCTCCGAGCCGTAGAGCTTGGCGATCGCCGCCTCGATCCGGATGTCGTTGGACTTGTCGTCGGCGAGCCGGCTGGCGACGTCGAGCATCGCCTCCAGCCCGAAGGCGCTCGCGGCGATGAACGCGACCTTCTGCGCGACCGCGTCGTGCTTGCCGACCGGCTGGCCCCACTGCACGCGCTCGGAGGCGAACTCGCGCGCGACCTTCGTCGCCCACTTCGCCGGTGCCGACGCAGATCGCGGGCAGCGCGAGCCGGCCGGTGTTCAGCGTCGTGAGCGCGATCTTGAGGCCCTGGCCCTCCTTGCCGATCACGTTCTCCGCGCGGCACGAAGACGTCCTCGAGCCGGGTGACGGAGTTCTCGATCCCGCGCAGGCCCATGAACGCGTTGCGATGCTCGACGGTCACGCCCGGCGTGTCGTAGGGGAGGACGAACGCGGTGATGCCGCCGCGCCGGCCCTCGCCCTTGGGCACCTGCGCCATCACGACGACGATGTCGGCGATCGCGCCGTTCGTCGCCCACAGCTTCAGGCCGTTGAGCGTGTAGCCGGAGCCGTCCTCGGTCGGCACGGCGGTCGCGCCCAGGCGCGCGGGGTCGGAGCCGACGTCGGGCTCGGTGAGCAGGAACGCGGAGATGTGGTCCCGCGTGACGAGCGGCAGCCACTTGCGCTTCTGCTCCTCGGAGCCGAACAGCATCAGCGGCTCGGCGACGCCGATCGACTGGTGCGCGGAGAGCAGCGTGGAGAGCGCGCCGTGCCAGACCCCGGTGAGCGCGAGCGCGCGGTTGTAGTAGACCTGCGAGAGCCCGAGCCCGCCGTACTCCTCCGGCACCTTCATCCCGAGCGCGCCGAGCGCCTTGAGGCCGTCGAGCACGCGGTCGGGGATCTTCGCGTCGCGCTCGATCTCCAGCGGGTCGACCTCCGCCTCCAGGAACGCGCGCAGGCGGCCCAGGAACGCCTCGCCCTTCTCGACGGCGGCCGCGTCGAGCCGCGGCTGGGGGGAGATCAGGTCCAGCCGGAAGTTGCCGAGGAACAACTCCTTGCCGAAGCTGGGAAGCTTCCACTCGCGTTCACGCGCGGCCTCGGCGACCTCGCGTGCCTGCCGTTCCGTGACCTCTGTTGACATGCCGTCGAGGGTACCCCGCTCACCATGACCGTCGTCACGCTTTCCGCTCCGTACGGCGCCGGCGGCAGCCAGATCGGCCCGCGGGTGGCCGAGCGGCTCGGCGTCCAGTTCGTGGACCGCGCGATCCCGACCGACGTGGCGGAGCGGCTCTCGGTGCCGCTGCGCGAGGCGGTCCAGCGCGACGAGACGATCGGCGGCTGGTTCGCCCGCGCGCTGCTCTCCTTCGGCCAGGTGGGCCCCGTGCTGGCGGGCGCGGCGCCGCCCGCCGGCGGCGTGCTCGACGCGGACGTCTTCTGCCAGGCGACCGAGCAGGTCCTCCGCGAGCGCGCGGCGGGCGAGGGAGCCGTGATCCTCGGCCGGGCGGGCGCGGCGGTGCTGCGCGACCATCCGGACGCGCTGCACGTCCGGCTGACCGGCCCGCGCGAGGCGCGCATCGCTGCAGGGGATGCTGCTGGAGGGCGCCGACCGCGCGACCGCCGAGCGCCATCTGGACGAGACCGATCGCGCGCGGGAGGCCTACGTGCGCCACTTCTACCGCGTGGACGCTCGCGACCCCGAGCTGTACCACCTGGTGATCGACTCGACGGCGATCCCGCTCGGCGCCTGCACCGAGCTCATCGTGGAGGCGGCGCAGGCGCGGAGCGGCTAGGCGGGATCACGCCGGTGCCGTGGCGCGCACCGGCGGTGGCGTCATCGCCGCGGCGCCGATCACCAGCGCGAACGCGGCGACGCGGAGCGCGAGCGCCAGCGGCTCGTCGGGCAGCGGCTCGCCGAACACGATCGGGCCCGCCGCGATCGTCAGCGCGTTCGCCGTCGAGCTCGTCAGCGCGATCACCGGGACGACCGGCCCGATCTGCAGCGAGCGCGCAGAGACGAGCAGGCCGACCAGCGAGAGCACGAGGATCACGAGCGCGAACGGGTGGACGAGCACGCCGGCGCCGAGTTCGCCGGTCTTGTCGCTGAGCGCCTTGATCGTCACGTCCGACCCCGCCCACAGCAGGCCGGCGGCGACGGCGAGCGCGAGCCCGCTCGCGCCGCGCAGCGCCACGAGCGCGAGGCCGCCGAGCGTGACGAGCCCCACGTAGAGGCCGAGCTCCCACGTGCCGTAGTCGGAGTGCGCGGAGTCGCCCGCGCCCTCCAGCGTCGCGGCGAGGAACGCCAGCCCGGCGGCCATCAGCGCGACGCCGATCCACTCCCGCCGGCTGACCTCGTAGCCGAACACCCGGTCGGCGAGCACCGTCACGAGCACGAGGCCGCCGGCGATCACGGACTGCACGAGCGAGATCGGCGCCAGCGCCAGCGCGGCGACGTGGAAGCCCCACGACGTGGTCGCCACGACGCACCCGAGCGTGTACACCGGCGAGCGGAACAGCGCGACGGTGCTGGCGACCGGGCGGCGCCATTCGACGGGCGCCGCCGCGACCGCGCCGCGATGCTTGAGCAGGAAGCCGAGCACCGACATCAGCGCGGTGACGAAGGCCATGATCAGGCCGAGCTGGACGGAAAGCGGCAAGGCCGGAAGCGTACGAAGGCTAGGCTGCCCGGCCATGAACCGCTCACGGATGATCCTCCTCGCCCTCGTGGCGACGCTTGCGCTACCCGCCGGCGCGCAGGCCGCAAAGCCGCAGCAGAAGCTCTACGTGTCGCTCGGCGACTCGTACGCGTCGGGCTTCCAGCCGACCGCCCAGGGCAAGGGCGCGAACACGCGCAACGGCTTCGCCTACCAGGTCCCGAAGCTCGCCGCGGCGCGCGGCTACCGCTTCAAGCTCGTCAACTTCGGCTGCGGCGGCGCGACGACGGAGTCGCTGCTCGAGCGCAAGGACTGCGACCCGCGCGCGCTCGGGCCGGACGGGAAGCCCTACGCCGGCCGCACCCAGATCGCCGCCGCCGAGCGGTTCCTCCGCCGCCATCGCGGCAAGGTCGGGCTGATCACCGTGTCGATCGGCGGCAACGACGTGACCAAGTGCGCGCGCGACGCGAACCCGATCCCGTGCGTGGTCGCCGGCGTGACGGCGATCAACGAGAACGTCGTCAAGATCTCCAAGCGGCTGCGCGCCGCGGCCGGCCCGAAGGTGCGGATCGTCGGCATCACCTATCCGGACGTGATCCTCGGGCAGTGGGTCGGCGAGAACGCGAACCAGGATCTCGCGCGGCTCACGGTGACGGCGTTCAAGGACTTCATCAACCCGGCGCTCACCAAGGCCTACGAGGCCGTGGGCGGCACGCTCGTCGACGTGACGGCCGCCTCCGGCGCGTACGCCCCGCTCGACGACCTGGTCGCCATGCCGTCGGGCACGCTCGTCCCCAAGGCGGTCGCCGACGTCTGCCGCCTCACCTACTACTGCCAGTTCCGCGACATCCACGCGCGCACGAGCGGCTACCGCCTGATCGCCGACCTCGTCGTCGCGTCGCTGCCGCGGCGATGAGCGCAGCCGTCTACGAGCTGCCCGAGGAGCACCAGGACTTCCGCGCCACGATCCGGCAGCTCGCCCAGGACCGGATCGCCCCGCGCGCGGCAGAGATCGACGCCGCGGACGAGTACCCGTGGGACATCCGGCGGCTGCTCGCGGAGCACGACGTGCTCGCCCTGCCGTTCGAGGAGGAGCACGGCGGCACGGGCACGGGCACGCTGATGCTCCAGGTCGCCGTCGAGGAGCTGGCCAAGGCCTCGGCGGCGTGCGCGCTGATCCTGATGGTGCAGGAGCTCGGGACGCTGCCGATCCAGCGCTTCGGCTCGCCTGAGCTGAAGGAGCGGTTCCTGCCGCGCTGCGCGACCGGCGAGTGGTCGCCGGCGTTCTGCCTCTCCGAGCCCGACGCCGGCTCGGACCCGGCCGCGATGCGAACGAGCGCGGTCCGCGACGGCGACGAGTGGGTGATCAACGGGACGAAGAACTGGATCACCAACGCCGGCGTGGCCGACTTCTACGTGGTGTTCGCGGTCAGCGACCAGGATCTGCGGCGGTTCACGGCGTTCGTGGTGGAGTCCGACCGGCCCGGCTTCTCCGTGCCGAAGTACGAGCGCAAGATGGGCATCCACGGCTCGCCCACCGGGCAGCCGGTGTTCGAGGACGTGCGCGTGCCGGCCGCCAACGTGATCGGCGAGGTGGGGCGCGGCCTCGCGGTCGCGCTCGGGACGCTCGAGCGCACGCGCCTCGGCGCCGCCGCGCAGGCGGTGGGCATCGCACAGGGCGCGCTCGACTACGCCGTCCGCTACGCGAAGGAGCGCGTGGCGTTCGGCAGGCCGATCATCGAGCTGCAGGGGCTGCAGTTCAAGCTCGCGGACATGCAGACCAGGACCGCGGCGGCGCGCGAGCTGCTCTACAAGGCGTGCGCGCTCGCCGACCGCGACGATCCCCAGCTCGCGCTGTACTCCTCGATGGCGAAGCTGTTCGCCTCCGACACCGCGATGGACGTGGCGGTCGAGGCGGTCCAGGTCCTCGGCGGGTACGGCTACGTGACCGAGTACCCGGTGGAGCGGATGATGCGCGACGCCAAGATCACGCAGATCTACGAGGGGACGAACGAGATCCAGCGCGTCGTGATCGCGCGCCACCTGGCGCGTTGAGGCGCGGCTACACCTCGAACCAGACCTGGGTGCGGCCCTCGCGGACGCCCCAGCGCGACGCCAGCTCGCCGACCAGCCGCAGCCCCCAGCCGCCGTCGGGACCGGGCTCGGGCCGGACCACCGGCGTGCCGCCGCCGTCGTCGCAGACCGAGAAGCGCGCCTCGTCGCCGTCGATGTCGATCGTCATCCGGATCTCGCCGGTCCCGTGCAGGACGGCGTTCGTGACCAGCTCGGAGATGAGCAGCACCGCGGTGTCGAGCCGGTCGCGATCGAGACCGTTCGCGTGTTCGCGCAAGAGCGCCCGAGCCTGCCCGGGCGCGCCGTGGTCGCGCGGGAGCGTGACGGTGAACGCCGCGCCGTTCACCGCTCCGGCTCGATCGGGAGCCGGTCGGTGACGCCTGCGGACGCGAACAGGTTGCGCACCTGCTCGGACCCCGGCGTGAGCGTGAAGCGCCAGCCGCTCGTGCGGCTCGTCTCGGCCGCCTGCAGCACGACCCGCAGACCGGATGAGTCCATGAACGCGAGGCTGTCGAGGTCGAGCAGCACCGCCTCGCCGGCCGCCGACAGCGCGTCGAGCCGCTCGGCGACGGAGTCGGCGGACGCGAGGTCGAGATCGCCGCGCAGGCGCAGCACGATCACCCCGTCGCGGCGGCCCTCCTCGATGCGGAACTCGTCCGTGGCGTCTTCGCTCATGTCCCTGCCCGGCCGAATCGTACCTGCGGGGGGCGGATGGAACGCCGCAGCCGGCAGGCGGACGGTGAACTCGGCGCCGCCGCCGGGCGCGTCGGCGGCCTCCACGCGGCCGTGATGGGCGGCCACGATCCCCGCCACGATCGCGAGCCCGAGCCCCGCGCCGGCCTTGCCGCGCTCCCGGCCGCCCTCGGCGCGCCAGAAGCGGTCGAACAGCGCGTCGGAGTCGGCGGTCGGCAGGCCGGGGCCGTGATCGCGGACGTCGACGCGCACCTCGTCCCGGTCGCGCGCGACGGTGATCTCCACCGGCGTGCCGGCGGGCGTGTGCACGATCGCGTTGCGCAGGAGGTTGGCGAAGACCTGGCGCAGCTGGTGCGGGTCGGCGAGCACGTGCGCGCCCGGCTCGCCGCGCAGCTCGAAGGCGCGGTCCGGCGCGGTCGCGCGCGCGTCGTCCACCGCGTCGCGCGCGATGGCCGCGACGTCGACCCGCCGGCGCACCGGCTCGCGCTCCTCGTCGAGCCGCGCGAGCGCCAGCAGGTCCTCGACGAGCACGCCCATGCGCGCGGCCTCGGCCTCGATCCGCCGCATCGCCTTCTCGACGTCGGCCGGCTCGCTCGCCGCTCCCATCCGGTGCAGCTCCGCGTAGCCGCGGATCGCGGCGAGCGGAGTGCGCAGCTCGTGCGAGGCGTCCGAGAGGAACCGGCGCAGGCGATCCTCGGACTGCAGCCGCTTGGCAAATGCGTCCTCGAGGCGGTCGAGCATCGCGTTGAGCGCGAGCCCCAGGCGCCCGACCTCGGTCCGCGGCGTCGCCGGGCTGACGCGGCGGGAGAGGTCGCCGCCGGCGATGATGCCCGCGGTCGTGCCCATCCGGTCGAGCGGCCGGAGCCCGAGCCGGACCAGCCACGCGCCCGCGATGCCGAGCAGCAGCAGGACGCCCGCGATCACGAGCGCCTCCACGCGCAGCAGCTCGTCGAGCGTCGCGTCGACGTCGCTCAGCGGCACCGCGACGACCAGCGTCCCGGCCGCTGTGCGCGCCGGCGTCGCCTCGACGCGGTAGCGCGGCTTCCCGCCGCCCTTGGCGTCGACCGTGACCTGGTCGCCGATGGGCAGGCTCGCCGGGAGCGCGGGCGGATCCGGGAGGGTCTGCCCGTACGTGATGACCTCGGGCCCGGCGATCACGTTCCCGCCCGCGTCGCGCAGCTCGCCGTACGTGCCCGGCGGGAGGTTCACGTCGCCGGGCCGCCGGTCGTCGAGGTCACCGCCGCCGCCGCGCGGCTCCTCCGGGCCGCCGCCCGTGAGCCGGTGCTCCATCGCGGGCCGCGCGGTCGCGAGCTGCGTGTCGACCCGCTCGTACTGGAACGAGCGCAGCTCGGCATAGGTGATGCCGGCGAGCGCGAGCAGGCCGAACGCCGCCACGACGAGCAGCACCGCGATCAGTCGTGCGCGCAGCGACGCCATCACGCACGCGGGGTCCGCAGCGCGTAGCCCACGCCGCGAACGGTGTGGATCAGCGGCGGCCCGTGGGCGTCGAGCTTCTTGCGCAGGTAGCTGACGTACGTCTCCAGCACCCGCGCGTCGCCGCCGAAGTCGTAGTCCCACACCTGGTTGAGGATCTGCTCGCGCGTCAGCACCCGGCGCGGGTTGAGCATGAGGTAGCGCAGCAGCCGGTACTCGGTCGCGGTGAGGTCGATCGGCGCGCCGGCGCGGGCCACCTCGCGCGTGTCGTCGTCGAGCTCCACGTCCTCGAACTCCAGCCGGCTCGAGTCGGGCGCCGCGTGCCCGGTGCGGCGCAGGACCGTGCGGATGCGGGCGATCAGCTCCTCCAGGCTGAACGGCTTGGTGACGTAGTCGTCGGCGCCCATCGTCAGCCCGCGGATCTTGTCCTCCGTCGCGTCGCGGGCGGTGAGGAAGATGATCGGGATCTCGGCCCGCCGCGCGCCGAGCCGGCGGGCGACCTCGAACCCCTCCATGTCCGGCAGCATGATGTCGAGGACCATCAGCTCCGGCTTGAACGCCGCGGCCGCGTTCAGCGCCTGCTCCCCGGTCGCCGCGGTCTCGATCTCGAAGCCCTGGTAGCGCAGCGCCATCGAGAGCACGTCGAGGATGCTGGGCTCATCGTCGACGACGAGGATGCGGTTCGGATCGGCCATCACCACCCATTGTCGACGGAAACCTTGGAGTTTCCTGGGAACGACGGATGCGTGAACACCCAGGCGCGCAACGCGACGAACCGCGTCACGGTCGCCGCGGTGCTGGCGGCGATCAGGACGGCGAGCTCGACCGCGCGCGGCGGGTTCGCCGCCACGCCGTGCAGGACGGCGAGCGCGCCGGTGGTGAGGCCGAGCGTCAGCAGGAACACGAGCGCGCCGAGCGCGTGCTGGCGCACCAGCCCGGCGCGTCCGCGCAGCCCGAACGTGACCCGCCGGTTCGCGGCGGTGTTGCCGACCGCGGTGAGGGCGAGCGCGGCCGCGTTCGCCGCGCCGGCGCCGAACGGGCCGCGGAGCGCGAGGAAGAGCAGCGCGTAGGCGATGGTCGACGCCACGCCGACGTACATGAACCGCGCCACGCGCGAGCCGCCGGCCAGCCGGGCGACGCCCTTGAGGTCGTCGATCGCGGTGCGCACGATGTCGACGCGCGAGTCCGGGTCGTCCACCCAGTCGACCGGCACCTCGTGGATGCGCAGCCCGGCGCGCTGCGCGAGCACCAGCAGCTCGGTGTCGAAGAACCAGCCGTCGTCGCGCACCGCGGGGAGCAGCTCGTCGAGCACGTCGCGCCGCACGGCCTTGAAGCCGCACTGGGCGTCGGAGAAGCGGGTGCGCAGGGCGGCGTGCAGCACGCGGTTGTAGGAGCGCGAGATGAACTCCCGCTTCGGTCCGCGCACGACGCGCGCGCCGTTGGCGAGCCGCGTGCCGATCGCGAGGTCCGAGTGCCCGGACAGCAGCGGGGCGACGAGCGGCAGCAGGCCGCGCAGGTCGGTCGAGAGGTCGGCGTCCATGTAACAGACCACGCGCGCGCGGCTCGCCGACCACGCCGCCCGCAGCGCGCGGCCGCGGCCCTTGCCCTCCAGCCGCAGCAGCTCGACGCCGGGGAGCTCGCGGGCGAGCCGCTCGGCGACGATCGGCGTCGTGTCGGCCGACGCGTTGTCGGCCACGACGATCCGCCAGGAGAACGGGAACTCGGACGACAGGAAGCGGTGCAGGCGGCGGATGCTGCGCTCCAGCACGCGCTCCTCGTCGTGGACCGGGACGACGACGTCGATCTGCGGAGCCGGGGCGGTGCCCGGCAGGGCGTAGGGGAGGTAGGCGGGGGAGGCGGCTGACATGCCTCCGAGCTTCGGGGCGCGGCGTGGGAGGAGCATGGGAGCTCCCTGGGAGCGGGCTGAGAGCGGTCAGGCGGCCTCGGCGGGCAGGTCGCGCATGCGCGGCAGCGGCGAGGGGAGGAGCAGCACGGCGCCGGCGACGCCGCCGGCTGCGGCGAGCCACAGCGTGGGCCGGAGCCCGAGCCAGCCGCCGAGGGCGCCGCCCGCGAGCGCGCCGAGCGGCCGGACGCCGAAGTTGAGCGCCATGTACGCGCCCTGCACGCGCGAGCGCAGCCGGTCGGGGGTGAGCGCCTGCTGGATCGTCGCCGCCGCAGATGTCGTCCAGCATCAGGCCGAGGCCGGAGCCGAGCTCGGCCACGACCAGCAGGCCGAACGCGAGCCACGCCGGCCCGCCCGCGAGCGGCACGAGCAGGAGCGCGGCGGGAAACAGGAACGAGCCGAGCACGAACGCGGGTCCGAGGCCGATGCGCCGGCTCGTCGGCGCCGCGATCGCCGAGCCGGCCAGTGCGCCGACCGCGCCGGCGCCCAGCGCGAGCCCGATCGTCCCGGCGGACAGCCCCAGCTCGCGCGCCGCGAACAGGAACAGCAGCGTGAAGTAGATCGTGTGGAAGAAGTTCACGACGGCGCCCGAGACGAACTTCGCCTGCAGTCCGGGGGTCCGGGCGACGAAGCGGAGCCCTTCGCGGATGTGGCCGCGCGCGGCGGCGTCGCCCGGCGGCTCGGGCGGCGCGATCGATCCGAGCAGGAACGCCGACGCGACGAACGACGCGGCGTCCGCCACGAGCGCGGCGGGACCCGAGAGCAGCTGCACGAGGAGGCCGCCGGCGCTCGGCCCGGCGACCCACGAGAACGAGTAGCTGCCGCGCACGAGCGAGGTTCCCTCGACGAACCGCTCGCGCGGGACCAGCGAGGCGAACAGGCTGTTCGCGCAGACGGCGAACACGACGGCGAGCGAGCCGGCCAGGAACGCGACGACGTAGAGCTGGGCGAGCGTCAGCGCGTCGAGCCAGTACGCGACCGGCACGCTCGCGAGCAGCACGGCGCGCAGGACGTCCGTGGCGATCATCGTCGTCCGCCGCCGGCCGCGCCGGTCGATCCAGGCGCCGGCATGCAGCGCGAAGAGCAGGTTCGGGAGCGTTCCCGCCGCGGTCAGCAGCCCCATCTCGGCCGCCGTCGCGTCCAGCGTGAGCACCGCGATCAGGGGAAGCGCGATCATCGTGACCTGGTCGCCGAGGTAGGAGACGGTCTGGGCGGTCCAGAAGCGCCGGAACGCGAGCTCGCGCAGGAGGACCGGCGTGCGCTGTTTCATGACAGCAAACAAAGTTCGCTGAATATAATCACGTGCATGACGGCCCCGGACTCCCGGATCGAGATCGGCCCGCGGCTGCGCAGCGCCCGCCGCGACCGCGGGCTGACGATCGACGAGCTCGCGCACGCGACCGGGCTGACGAAGGGGTTCCTGTCGCAGGTGGAGCGCGACCTCGCGAGCACGTCGGTCAGCTCGCTGCTGAAGATCTGCGCGGCGCTCGGCATCCGGATCGGCGACCTGTTCGACGAGGACGGCGAGACCGGGCTCGTGCGCGCGGGCGAGCAGGCCTCGGTCCACTTCGGCGGGGTCGGCGCGCAGGACCACCTGCTCACGCCGCGGTCGAACCGGCGGCTCCAGATCTTCCACTCGACGGTCGCGCCGGGGGCGCGGAGCGACGCGGACGCCTACCCGACCCCGACCGACGCGCAGTTCGTGCACGTCACCAAGGGCGAGTTCGAGCTGACGATCGCCGGCGAGACGTTCCGGTTGAAGGCCGGGGACTCGCTCACGTTCAGCGGCCGCGAGCCGCGCAGCTGGCGCAATCCGTCGCGGAGCCGCGGCGCCGAGCTGATCTGGGTCATCACGCCGTCGCTGTTCTAGCGGGCTCGACGACGTGGTGGGAGCCGTCGTCGAGCACGACGACGCCGCCGTGCGGCAGCCAGCCGGCCGCGGCCGCCGGGCCGCTCAGCAGCGCCGCCTTCGCGCGCGCCTCGGCCTCGAGCGCCGTGGGCGCGAGCGCGGTCGCCTGCACGACGCCGGTGAACGCCGGGGCGCCGGTCGCGGGATCGAGCAGGTGGTGCGCGGGGCGGCCGGACGCGTCGAGCCAGCTGCGCCGGCTGATGCCGCTGGTGGCGGCGGCGCCGGCGGCGACCGCGAACGTGTGCACGACCGCGTCGCCGAACGGGCTCGCCACCCGGACCGGCCGCGGCTGCTCGCCCCCGAGGCGGACGTCTCCGGCGCAGTCGACGACGAAGCCCGGATGGGCGGCGAGCTCGTCGGCGAGCAGGTCGGCGAACAGGCCCTTGGCCAGCCCGCCGCTGTCGAGCGCGACGCCGGGCGGGCGCCGCACGACGTGGCGATCGGCGTCCGCGAGGACGTGGCGCCAGCGGGCGTGCGGGGACGCGCCGGCGGGCCGGCGGGCCGGGGCGAGCCGCAGCGCGAGCGCGAGCGGGAGCGGCGCGCCGCCGCTGGTGTAGCCGGCGGCCGCGATCTCGGCGGCGAGCGTGCCGTCGACCAGGCCGCCGGTGCTCGCGCCCGTCTCGGCGACGGCCGCCGCGAGCGCGAGCATCTCCGGCGTGGCCGGCACCTCGGCCCGGGGGTCGGCGTTCAGCCGCGACAACTCGCTGTCCGGCGTGAAGCGGGTGAAGCGCTCGTGCCATGCGAGCAGCCGCCGGCGCGCCCGGGACGCCGCGGCCCGGCCGCCCGCGCCCGATACGCGCACCTCGCAGGTCCCGCCGAAGCAGGCGAACCGCTCGACCGCCTCGCGGCTCATGAGCGCTGCACGGCAGGCGGGGCCGGGTCCGACCAGCGCACCGCCAGCAGCGCGCCGGCGGGCAGCGCTGCGGCCGCGACCGCGATCAGGAACCATGCGGTGCCCGCGTCGGTGCCCTCGAAGATCCCGTGCAGGACGCCCGAGCAGCCATCCGACCGCGGTGAACCGGTGCAGCAGGCGCCAGCGCGCCACGCCGATCCTCGCTCGCGCGTAGTAGGAGAGGCCCAGCACGATCAGGATCCAGCCGGCGACGATGCCGGTCGTCGTCCAGACGCGCTGGTAGCCGCTGACGAGCGGGATGGTCACGTCGGCGAGGCTCGGGCTGAGGAACCCGTCGCCCAGCAGCGCGCCGGCGTGGAGGACGATCGCCGCGATGGTCGCCAGCGCGAGCGCCTCGTGCACGACCCTCAGCTGGGCGCGTGCGCCCGCGGACGAAGCGTCCGCCCATCAGCAGGCCGACCGTCACGGCGCCGCTCGAGGCGAGGAGCGCGATCACGCCCGCCGCGCGGCTCGTGACCCAGAAGATGTGGGTCGTGTCCATGGCTCAGGACTGGGACGTCGTGACGGCGCCGGACGAGTCGCCGGAGGACGAGTTGTCGCTGCTGGGCTCGGACGTCGTGCCCGACGAGGAGCTCGTCCCGCCGGACGAGGAGCTCGTCGTCGCGGCCTTCGTCGACGCCGTCGTCGTCGAGCCCATCGAGCCGTCGAACGCGATCACCGCCCACGCCAGCGCGAACGCGGCGATGGTGGCGGCGAACACGCGCCGGCGGATCCGCGCGACGCGGCGTGCGCGCGCGGCGAGGCGCTCGCGCGCGGAGGGCGGCGCGCTCATGTCGCCGTCGTGCCGGTCGTGGAGCTGTCCGGCGCGGTCGAGTCGCCCGGCGGCGCGGCGCCCGGAGGCGCTCCGCCGGCGGGCGGGATCCCGCGCGGCGCGCCCTGCGGCCGCAGCGACTGCAGTGCGGCGGCGACCTTCTCGGTCGGGAGCCCGAGCTCCTTGGCGAGCGCGGCGGCTCTCGCGTCCTGGCCCGCCTGCGGCCCGGCAGGGGTGGCCGAGCGCGCGGCGTCCATCGCCGTGCGCAGCTCGGCGCTCGTGACGCCGAGCTTCTCCGCGAGCGCGCCGAAGTCCATGCCGCCGCGCGCGCCCTGAGCACCCGTCCGCTGGGACGGGGCGGCCTGCGAGCTGGCGGTCTCGCCACCCTGCGACGCGACGCCGACGCCCACGCCCGTGGCGAGCGCCGCGGCGCCCACGAAGACGGCGACCTTGCGGAATCTGGGGTCCATGCGGTTCCTCCTCGGGATCGGTGACGACATCGATGCTCGGACGGCCGGCCGGGAGGACGCTGGGCGAACCCTGGGAATCGCCTGAGACGTGCGCCGTTTGCATGGCCCGTTACGGTTCCGGGCGTGCTCGCCCTCCGCGCGCTGCTCATCGGCGCCGTCGTGCTCGCCGCCACCGCGGCGCCCGCCGGCGCCAAGACGAAGTGGCTGTGCAAGCCCGGGCTCGAGGACAACGCCTGCGAGATGAGCATGGACGTCGCGCGCTACTCGCCAGACGGGCAGCTGCTCGGCGGGGACGACCCCAAGCCGGCGCGGCGGCGGGTCGACTGCTTCTACGTCTACCCGACGGTCAGCGACCAGCAGCGGGCGACGGCGACGCGGCGGATCGATCCCGAGATCCGCTCGGTCGTCCGCTACCAGGCGGCGCACTACGGGCGCACGTGCCGCCTGTTCGCCCCCGTCTACCGCCAGGTCACGCTCAAGGGCCAGAGCTCCGCCACGCCCGCGCAGCGGCGGCGCGGCTACCGGGACGTCCGCGCCGCGTGGCGCGCCTACCTCGCCCACCACAACCACGGCCGCGGCGTGGTCCTGATCGGCCATTCGCAGGGCACGTTCGTGCTCCGCAGGCTCATCGCGCGCGAGATCGACCAGCGGCGCCGGCTGCGGCGGAAGCTGGTGTCCGCGATCCTGCTCGGCGGCAACGTGACCGTGGCGGCGGGGAGGGACACCGGCGGCGACTTCCGCCACGTCCGCGCGTGCCGGTCCGCCGGGCAGGTCGGGTGCGTCGTGGCGTTCTCCACGTTCAACGGGCCCGTCCCGGCCGACGCGGTCTTCGGACGCGCCGGCGCGGGGCGCGAGGTGCTGTGCACGAACCCGGCCGCCCTCGGAGGCGGCGCGCGCGCGATCGTCCCCGTCTTCCCGCACGAGCCGTTCGCCCCCGGCACGGGGATCGCCGCCGCGCTCGGCGCGGTGGGCTTCCCCGTGCCGAAGTCGAGCGCGACGTGGCTGAGCTTCCCGGGCAGCTACACGGCGCGCTGCGTGAACGAGGGCGGGGCGAGCGTCCTGCAGGTCACGCCGGCGCCGGGCGCTCCCGCGCTCACGCCGGTTCCCGCGATCTGGGGCCTGCACCTGACCGACGCGAACATCGCGCTCGGCAACCTCGACGCGCTGGTCCGCAGCCAGGTCCGGGCCTACCTCCGCGCGCGATGAACGAGCGCTTGCGAGCGCTCGAGACCGAAGGGCGCTCGGCGGCGCTCGCGGATCTCGACCGGCGGCCGACGGTCGAGATCGTGCGGGCCGTCGTGCGGGGCCACCACGCCGTGCTCGAGGCCGTCGAGGCCGCCGAGCCGGCGATCGCCGCGCTCGCCGACGCCGCCGCAGCGCGCATGGACGCCGGGGGCCGGGTCGTCTACGCCGGGGCCGGGTCAGCCGGTTGGCTGGCGTTCGTCGACGCGACGGAGTGGGCGCCGACGTTCTCCGTGCCCGACGACGCGGTCGTCGCGCTCGTCGCCGGCTCCGAGCACCCGCCCGGCTCGCCGGCTGAGGCGGCGGCGGAGGACGACGCCGGCGCCGGCTCGGCCGCCGTCCGCGCTCTCGCGCCGCGCGCCGAGGACGTCGTCGTCGCGGTCTCCGCGAGCGGCCGCACGCCGTTCGCGCTCGGAGCGCTGGCGGCCGCCGCCGACGCGGGCGCGCTCACCGCGGCGATCGTCTGCGCCACGGGCTCGGAGCTGGCCGCGCGCGCCGAGCTCGCGGTCGAGGTGCCCGTCGGCCCGGAGGTCATCTCGGGCTCGACGCGCCTGAAGGCCGGCACCGCGCAGAAGCTCGTGCTGAACGCGTTCTCGACCGCCGTGATGGTCCGGCGCGGGCGCACGTTCGGCGACCTGATGACGTCGATGCGCGTGGCGAACGCGAAGCTGCGCGATCGCGCGGCGCGGCTCTGCGTCGAGGCCACGGGCTGCAGCGAGGAGGCGGCGAGCTCGGCGCTGGCGGACGCCGGCGACGACGTCGCGGTCGCGGTCGTCATGCTCGCCCGCGCCACCGACGCCGCGACGGCCCGCGCCCTCCTGGAGGCCACGGGCGGCAACGTCCGCGGAGCCCTCGAAACCTAAAGAGGGTCTGACCCTCTTTACCTAAACGGGGTCAGACCCCGTTTATGTAGTGGTTCGGAATTGGTCTTGACCACTTGTTGACCACTGTGTAGTGTCCCGGCCCGCCGGCCCTGGGGAGGGCGGCGACGAGGGGCATGACCGAGATCTTCGACAACAACGTGCGGCTGCGGCCGGCCGGCTCCAAGCAGTCGCAGGTGCGCGACGAGCTGCTCGCCCTGCTCGACGAGCTGGCCGTCGGCGACGCGATCCCGCCCGAGCGCCGGCTCGCCACGGACCTCGGCGTCTCGCGCCCGACGTTGCGCGCGGTGATCGACGAGCTCGTCCGCGAGGGACTCCTCCGCCGCCGCCACGGCAGCGGCACGTACGTATCGGAGCCGAAGATCGCGCTGCCGCTGACCATGACCTCGTTCACCGAGGACATGGCACGCCGGGGCATGCGCGCCGGCAGCCACGTCCTCTCGTTCGAGCCGATCAGCGCCGGCGCCAAGCTCGGCCGGCGGCTGCGCGTCTCACCCGTCGACGAGGTCTGGGCGATCCACCGCCTCCGCCTCGCCGACGACGAGACGATGGCGATCGAGTTCCTGCACGTGCCGCGCCGGCTGCTGCCGGACCTGCGCCGCGAGGACCTCGAGGAGCACTCGTTCTACACGCTCCTGCACGATCGCCACGGGATCGTGATCGCGTCGGGGATCCAGACGATCGAGCCGACTGTGGTCAACGAGGACGAGGCGGAGATGCTCGCCGTCCCCGTCCACAGCCCTGCGTTCCTGTTCGAGCGCACGACGGAGAGCGAAGGAGGTGAGGTGGTCGAGTACGTACGGTCGCTCTACCGCGGCGACCGCTACCGGCTGGTGACGGAGCTGCGCCCGCCGCTGCGCTGAGGAGCAAGAAAGGAGCCGGCCGCCGACCGAGTCGGCGACCGGCGGTGCTGAACGAGACGTCAGCGTCGCCCGCTGTGAACGGACGACGCCTCAATCATCCCATCCGGGCGGATGGGCGACGAGGAGGTTGCGATGAAGGGGATGAGGTGGCTGGCCGCAGGCGCGCTGGTATGCGCCCTCGCGGTGGCCGGATGTGGGGGAGACGACGAGGACAAGGGCTCGGCGGCGAAGGCCGGTGGTGAAGGGGAGATCTCCGGCTCGATCACGACGTGGATCATGGATCCCGGCTCGCCGAAGCTGCAGGAGGTGTTCAACGCCTACGCCAAGGACTTCGAGGCCAAGCACGCCGGGTCCGAGGTGAAGATCGAGTTCGTCCCGTGGGCCCAGGCGCACGACAAGTTCACGACCGCGATCGCCGGCGGCAAGGTCCCCGACGTCGCCGAGATGGGCACGACCTGGACGCCGGAGTTCGCCGACCAGGGCGCCTTCGAGCCGGTCCCGGCCGCGGCGCAGGGCGACTACGTGTCCTCGCTGGTCGACGCCGCGACGCTCGACGGCGAGGTCTGGGGCAAGCCCTGGTACGCCGGCTCCCGCGCGCTGGTCTACCGCAAGGACGTGCTGAAGAAGGCCGGCGTCGAGCCGCCCAAGACCTGGGACGAGCTCAAGGCGGCCGCGACCAGGCGATCAAGGAGAAGGGCGGCGGCATCTACCCCGTCGCGTTCAACGGGCTCACCGAGCACTACTACCTGCCGGCGATCTGGCAGGCGGGCGGTGAGATCGCGACGCAGGACGGCGACACCTGGAAGGCCGCGCTCAACTCGCCCGAGGGCGCCGAGGCGATCGACTTCTACACGTCCTTCTACAAGGAGGACCTGACGCCGAAGGCCTCGATCGGCTGGGAGGAGCCCGACGCCCAGGAGGCGTTCATCAACGGCGACGTCGCGATGCTGATCGCGGGCGGCTGGACGTACAACTCGATCATCCAGACCAAGCCCGGAGCTGGAGAAGAAGATCGGCACGGTGCTCGCGCCCGCGGGTCCGAGCGGCGAGGACACCGCCTTCGCCGGCGGCAGCCACCTGGTGGTGTTCAAGGAGTCCAAGAACGTCGAGACCGCGAACGCGTTCGTCGACTTCATGCTCGAGCCGGAGAACCTCAACAAGTTCACCGGCGAGATCGGCTTCCTGCCCGGCACCACCGCGGGCATCGAGGCCTCGGGCTACCTCGAGGACCCGGTCCGCAAGCCGTTCGCCGAGCAGCTGCTCGACCACTCGGCCGTGTACCCGCCGTCGCCGCGGTGGGGCGCGCTGGAGGGCGCGAACATCTTCGACGGCGTGATCCAGAACGTCATGAAGGGCAAGGAGACGCCGGAGGAGGCCGCCAAGAGCCTCGCCGAGAAGATGGACGAGGAGTTCGCCGGGTGAGCCACGCTCCGGCCACCATCCCCGCGGAGCGCAGCCGCGCTCCGCGGGGGCCGGACCTGGCGGTGGTCAGGCGCGCGGTCGCGCGCCTGACCCTCCCGGTGCTCCTGCTCCTGCCGGCGCTGATCATCATCGTCGGGCTCGTCGGCTATCCGCTCGCGAAGACGATCTGGCTGTCGTTCACCGAGACGCGGCTGGGCGACCTGGTCGACGGCTCGGGCGACTGGGTCGGGCTGGAGAACTACAAGGAGGTCTTCACCGACGAGCACCTGCGCACGTCGCTGATCAACACCGTCGTGTTCGGCACGGCCTGCGTGATCGGGACGATGGTGTTCGGCTTCGCCGTCGCGCTGCTGCTCAACGAGCGCCTGCGCGGCAACCTGCTGTTCGGCATCGCCGTGCTGCTCCCGTGGGCGGTGCCCGCCCTCGCCGCGAGCGCGATCTGGCGCTGGCTGTTCGACGACCGCTACGGCTTCGTCAACTGGGCGCTCGTCAACCTCGGCTTCTCGCACTTCCAGGACTACGCCTGGTTCGCCGACCGCAACTCGGCCTACGTCGCGATCTTCGTCACCGTCGTGTGGCAGTCGTTCCCGTTCGTCGCGCTCAGCCTGCTCGCCGGGCTGCAGACGCTGCCGAAGGAGACGCTGCACGCCGCCGCCGTCGACGGCGCGTCCTCGTGGCAGCGCTTCCGGCTCGTGACGCTGCCGCTGCTGCGGCCGATCGTCGCCGTGCTCGTGGTCTTCTCGACCATCTGGGACTTCAAGATCTTCGACCAGATCTACGTGATGGCGCAGGGCGTGCCCGACCGCGCCGCCGACACCGCCGCCGTGACCGCCTACCGCGAGTCGTTCGCGCTCGGGCACTACGGCACCGGCTCGGCGGTCGCCGTCGTCCTGTTCGTGATCCTGCTCGTGTTCTCGATCGTCTACGTGCGCATGATCGGCAAGGAGGCGCAGGCATGAGCTGGCTGCTCCAGCCGCGGCTGGAAGTACGCCGCGATGCTCGCCGTCTCGGCGTTCGCGCTGTTCCCCGTCTACTGGGTGATCATCACGTCGCTCAAGCCGCGCTCGGAGATCTACTCCCGGACGCCCGACCTGTGGCCGAGCGATCCGCAGTGGCACCAGTACCCGCACGTGCTCGACGAGGGCCACGTCGGGCGTGCGCTGATGAACTCGCTGATCGTCGCCGGCGCGACGACCGTGATCATGCCTGCATCGTCGGCGCGATGGCCGCGTACGCGCTGACCCGCTTCGACATCCCGCTCAAGCGGGATCCTGCTGATGCTCGTGCTGATCACGCAGATGTTCCCGCTCGTCGTGCTCGTGATCCCGCTGTTCGTGATCATGCGCAACGCCGAGCTGCTCGGGACCTACTTCGGGCTGATCGTCGTCCTACCTGGCGTTCACGGTGCCGCTCGCGGTCTGGGTGATGCGCGGCTTCCTCGTCGGGATACCGGCGGAGCTCGAGCACGCGGCGCGCACGGACGGCGCGACGCGGCTGGGCGCGATGTGGCGGGTCATGCTGCCGCTCGCCGCGCCCGGCCTCGCGACCACCGCGGTGCTGTGCTTCCTGGAGGGCTGGAAGGAGTTCATGCTCGCGCTGACGTTCATGAACGAGGAGACGCGCAAGACGCTCCCTGTGGTGATCCAGAGCTTCGTCGGCCGCGGCGACACCGACTGGGGCGCGATCATGGCCGCGAGCGTGCATCTACACGCTGCCGGTCGTGTTCGTGTTCATCATGCTGCGCAAGCACCTCATGCGCGGCACGACGGCCGGGGCGGTGAAGGGATGAGGCTCGGCGTGCAGGCCGCGCTCGTCGACGGCGCGCTCGTCCCGGGCGACGTCGAGATCGACGGCGGCGCGATCGCCGCCGTCGGGCTGGATCGCTCCGGCCCGGCCGCGGCCGCGTCGCCGCGCCCGGCTTCGTCGACCTCCAGGTCAACGGCTTCGCGGGCGTCGACTTCATGCACACCGACCGCGACGGGTACGCGCGCGCCGGCGAGGCGATGCTCGCGACCGGCACGACCGCGTACCAGCCGACGTTCATCACGGCCTCGGAGGAGGACCTGATCGCGGCGCTCGGCGAGATCCCGCACGGCCGCGCGCCCTCCGGGCCGTGCATCCTCGGCGCGCACGTCGAAGGGCCGTTCATCTCGCCGCGCCGGCTCGGCGTGCACCCGGCGAAGTGGCAGCGCTCGCCCGACCCCGCGCTGCTCGAGCGGCTGCTCGACGCGGGCGGCGTGAACGAGATGACGCTCGCGCCGGAGCTGCCGGGCGCGTTCGAGCTGATCGACCTGCTGCTGGCGCGGGGCGTCGTCGTCTCCGCCGGCCACACCGACGCCAGCGCGGCTGACGCGCACCTCGCGTTCGACCGCGGCGTGCGGACGGTGACGCACCTGTTCAACGCGATGCGGCCGCTCGTGCCGCGCGATCCCGGGATCGCGCTGGCGGCGCTCGCGCGCACCGACGTCACCGTGCAGCTGATCGCCGACGGCCACCACGTCGCCGGCGACACGCTGCTGGTCGCGTGGCGGGCGGCGCGCGGCCGGATCGCGCTCGTGACCGACGCCGTCGCCGCGACCGCGATGGGCGACGGCGACTTCGCGCTCGCCGGCCGCCCGCTCGTGTCCGCCGAGGGCGTCGTGCGCGGGCCGGAGGGCCAGCTCGCCGGCAGCGTGCTCACCATGATCGACGCCGTGCGCAACGTCCACGCGCTCGGCGTCCCGCTGGAGGAGGCGCTCGCGGCCGCCTCCGAGGTGCCCGCGCGGATCGCCGGCCGCCCGGACGTCGGCCGGCTGGCACCCGGCGCGCCGGCCGACGTCGTCGTGCTCGACGACAACCTGGAGATCGTCCGCGTGCTCGTCCAGGGAGGCGACCGTGTCGCTCGTTAGGGAGGAGATCGCCGAGCAGCCCGCCGCCGTGGCGCGGGTGCTGGCCGACGGCGACGGCGCGATCGCGGCCGCCGTGGACGAGATCCGGCGCCGGGAGCCGCGCTACGCGGTGATCGCCGCGCGCGGCTCGTCCGACAACGCGGCGCGCTACGCGCAGCACGTCCTCGGCCGCCTGTGCGGGCTGCCGGTCGCGCTGGCGGTGCCTTCGCTGCACACGGTCTACGACGCGCCGATGCGGTACACGGACGGGCTCGTGCTGGGCATCTCGCAGTCCGGCGCGTCGCCCGACGTGGTCGCCGTCCTGGCCGCCGCGCGGGCCCAGGGGTGCGTGACGGTGGCGATCACCAACGACCCGGGCTCGCCGATGGCCGCGGCGGCGACCCACGTGATCGGCCTCCAGGCCGGGGAGGAGGAGAGCGTCGCCGCGACGAAGACCTACACCACCTCGCTCGCCGCAGTCGCTGCGCTGGCCGCCGGCATCGCGGGGGACGCCGAGAAGACGCGTGAGCTGGCGGGCACTCCAGATGCCCTCCACCGCCAGCTCACGCGCCTCGGCGGCATCGACGCCGCCGCGGACGCCGCCGCCGGCTGGACCCGGCTGGCGGTGATCGGGCGCGGCGCCAACTACGCGACCGCGTTCGAGGCGGCGCTCAAGATCAAGGAGCTCGCGGGCGTCGCCGCCGAGCCCGCCTCGCCGGCCGACTTCCTGCACGGCCCGGTGGCGATGCTCGACCCCGGCTTCCCGGTGCTCGCGATCCTGCCCTCCGCGACGGCCGGCGCCGCCGTCCGCGAGGTCGTCCGCGTCGCGCACGACCGCGGCGCCGACATCACCGTGATCGGCGACGCCCCCGCCGGCCGCCGGCTCGCCGTCGAGCCGGTGCCGGAGTGGCTCAGCCCGCTCTGCGCCGTCGTGCCCGCCCAGCTCCTCGCCGTCGGCGCCGCCGAGCGCCGCGGCGTCGACGCCGACCGACCCGTGGGCCTGCAGAAGGTCACGCGCACCACCTGAGGACCGAGGAGACCCATGCCACCCATCCGCATCGAGGGGCTGACGAAGACCTACAAGGACGGTCCGCTCGCGGTCGACCACATCGACCTGGAGATCCGCGACGGCGAGTTCATGGTCCTCGTCGGGCCGTCGGGCTGCGGCAAGTCGACGCTCCTGCAGATGCTCGCCGGGATCGTGGACGTCACCGAGGGCACGATCCACATCGGCGACCAGGACGTCACCCGCCTCGACCCCCGCAAGCGCGACATCGCGATGGTGTTCCAGAGCTACGCGCTCTACCCGCACCTCTCCGTCCGCGGCAACCTGGGCTTCGGCCTCAAGCTGCGCGGCACCGGCAAGGCGGAGATCGCGCGCCGGGTGCAGGACGTCGCGCGGATCCTGGGCCTCGACGAGGTGCTCGACCGCAAGCCGGGCGAGCTGTCCGGCGGCCAGCGCCAGCGGGTCGCGATGGGCCGGGCGATCGTGCGCGAGCCGCGCGCGTTCCTGATGGACGAGCCGCTCTCCAACCTCGACGCCAAGCTGCGGGTCTCGATGCGCGCGCAGCTCAGCCGGCTGCACGAGCGGCTCGGCGTCACGACGGTCTACGTCACGCACGACCAGGTCGAGGCGATGACGCTCGGCGACCGCGTCGCCGTGCTCCGCCGCGGCGTCCTGCAGCAGTGCGACACCCCGCAGCTGCTGTTCGCCCGGCCCGCGAACCTGTTCGTCGCGGCGTTCATCGGCTCGCCCGCGATGAACCTCGTCGAGGCGACGGCCGAGGGCGGCGAGGCGCGCTTCGGCAACTGCCGCATCGCGCTGCCGGCCGGCTCGCGCCTCGCGGGCCGCGTGATCCTGGGCCTGCGCCCGCACCACCTCGAGCTCGCCGGCCCGGGCACGGATCCGGGGTTCGCGCGGCTGCGCGGGGTCGTCGACGTGGTGGAGGAGCTGGGCACCGAGACGCAGCTGGTCGTGGGGATCGACGCGCCGCGGCTGCGCGCCGACGCGGTCCGCGACGCGCTCGACGCGGCGCCCGGCGACGACGTCCTGCTCGCCGACGAGGATCGCGCGACGCTGACGGCGGTGGTGGACCCGCGCGTGCGGCCGGCGACGGGGGAGAACGTCGAGCTGGCCATCGACCCCGCGCGCCTGCACGCGTTCGACCCGGAGACGGGCAGCGCGATCGCCGTCAACGGCACGCCGGTCGCCGAGCACGCGCTCGCATGATCGTCCCCGCGCCGGCGACGCTCGCCCCCGGCGACGAGCTCGGTCCCGAGGGCTACCGCCTCGAGGTCCGGGGCGGCGAGGCGCGGATCGAGGCGGAGTCCGACGCCGGCCGCTTCTACGCCGAGCAGACGCTGCGCGCGCTGTCGCGCGGCGGCGCGCCGCCGGACGTCTCGATCGCCGACCGCCCGCGCTTCGCGTGGCGGGGCGTGATGCTGGACGTCGCGCGCCACTTCTTCGGCGTCGGCGACGTGTGCCGGCTGATCGACCACCTCGCCGCGTACAAGCTCAACGTCCTGCACCTCCATCTCTCCGACGACCAGGGCTGGCGGCTGGCGATCGAGCGCTGGCCGCGGCTGACCGAGATCGGCGGGCGCGGCGCGGTCGGCGGCGACCCCGGCGGCTTCTACACGCAGGACGACTACCGGGCGATCGTCCGCCATGCGGCCGAGCGCCACGTCACCGTGGTCCCGGAGATCGACACCCCCGGCCACGTCCAGGCGGCGCTCGCGTCCTACCCCGAGCTGGCCGACGGCGCGTCCGCCGAGCCCTACACCGGGGTCGAGGTCGGCTTCTCCTCGCTCGACGTGCACTCCGACCTCACGTATCGCTTCCTCGGCGACGTCCTCGCCGAGCTCGCGGCGCTCACGCCCGGCGAGTTCCTCCACGTCGGCGGCGACGAGGCGCACAGCACGTCGCACGAGGACTACCTCGAGTTCATGGCGCGCGTGCAACCGCTCGTCGCCGCGCAGGGCAAGCGGCTCGTGGGATGGGAGGAGATCGCCTCCGCGCCCCTGCGCGCCGGCAGCGTCGTGCAGTACTGGAACACCGGGAACGAGCGCGGCCACGAGCTCGCGCGCGCCGCGGTGGCGCAGGGCGCGCAGCTCGTCATGTCGCCGGGCGACCGCGTCTACCTCGACATGAAGTACGACGCGTCGACGCCGCTCGGGCAGGACTGGGCCGGGCTCGTGGAGGTGCGCGACAGCTACGACTGGGACCCGGCCACGCTGGTCGAGGCCGTCGGCGAGGACGCGGTCCTCGGCGTCGAGGCTCCCGTGTGGACCGAGACGCTGCGCACGCTGCAGGACGTCGAGACGATGCTGTTCCCGAGGCTCTGCGCGGTGGCCGAGGTCGCGTGGACGCCGCAGGAGGCGCGCGACTGGGACGACTTCCGCGCGCGGGTCGCGGCGGAGGCCGCGGGGTGGAACACTGCGGGGGTGGCGTACACGCCGTCGCCGCAGATCGACTGGCAGTGAGCCGTGCGGGTGCTGGTGGTGGCGAACCGCACCTCGGCGGTGCCGTGGCTGCTGCAGGAGATCGAGCACCGCGTGGAGCTGGAGCCGTGCGAGATCGCGCTGCTGGTACCGCCGATCCGCGGCGGCCGGCCGGACTGGACGCCGGAAGTGGCCGGCGCGCTGATCGAGCAGGCCGCCGGCCGGCGCGTGGAGGCCATTGCGTGCGAGCGCGACTGCGTCGCCGCCGTGCGTCGCGAGCTGGGCGAACGGCGCTACGACGAGGTGCTCGTATCGGTCCGCCCCGCGCGCGGGCCGAGGTGGCTGCGGCGTGACCTGGTCCGGCGGATCGACGCGCTGGGCGTCCCGGTGACCGCGGTCGTGCCGGGGCGGCGCGCGGGCGTCGACCAGACGGTGCTCCAGGTCCGCTGGGACGACGGCGGGCCTGGAGACCCACCCCCGCTCAGTCGACCGTGAGCCCGATGGTGAGCAGCCCGGCGGCGCCGATGCCGGCGATCGTCCGCACGGTGTTCCAGACGGTCCACGGGCCGTAGAAGTCCGCCCAGTCCGCCGCGGCGGCCGGACCGTCGGGCCGCACTGTGTCCAGCGTGTCGTTGAGGGGGACGTTCGCGGCCATCGTCACCACGACGGTGCCGAGCAGGTAGAGGGCGCCGCCCGCGACCAGCCACTTGGCCTCCGGCCGGTCCCACGACCGCGCCGCCCAGACGATGAGCCCGGCGCACAGCACGGCCGTCCCGAACAGCGCGGTCATGAACCAGGGGGAGAGCACCACCTTGTTGATCGACTGCATCGCCGAGATCGACTGCCCGGGCACCAGGCGGTCGAGCGCCGGCATGACGAACGTCGAGAAGCCGAAGAAGGTGCCGGCCACGAGGCCACAGCCGAGGGCTGTGGCCACCGTGGCGATCTGCGGGACGCCGCTCATCGATCCGGCCCTCATCGCCCGGCCCAGACGCCCGCGGCCGCGGTCCGCCGCGCGAACTCCGCGAAGTCGCGCGGCTCGCGGCCGAGCGCGCGCTGGACGCCGTCGGTCAGGTACGCGTTGCGGCCGTCGAGGACCTCGCCGAACAGGTACGCCAGCAGCGCGACGACGTCGTCCGGCACGCCGGCCTCCGCCAGTCCGGCGGTGAACTCGCTCGTCGACACCGGCAGGTACCGGATCGGCCGGCCGGCGGCGTGGGCGATCTCGCCGATCGCGTCCTCGAAGCGCAGCAGCCGCGACCCGGTGAGCTCGTAGAGCTGCCCGGAGTGCCCGTCCTCCGTGAGCGCGGCGGCGGCGACGTCGGCGATGTCCTCGACGTCGACGAACGGCTCCGGCACGTCCGCGCCCGGCAGCGCGACCTCGCCGTCGAGCAGCGGCTCGAGGAAGAAGCTCTCGCTGAAGTTCTGGCTGAACCAGCTGCACCGCACGATGGTCCAGTCGGCGCCCGAGTCCTGCAGCGCCCGCTCGGCGCGCTGGGCCTCCTCCTCGCCGCGACCCGACAGCAGCACGAGCCGCCGGGTGCCGGCGGCGACGGCGAGCTCGGACAGCTCGGCGATCGCCTCCGGGGCGCCGGGGACCGCGATGTCCGGGAAGTAGGAGATGTACGCGGACGTCGCGCCCTGCAGCGCGGGCTTCCAGGTCGAGCGGTCCTCCCAGTCGAATGGGTGCGCGGCGGAGCGCGAGCCGATCCGCACGGGCACGCCGCGCGCCTCGAGCCGCTCCGCCACGCGGCGGCCGGTCTTGCCGGTGCCGCCGATCACGAGTGTGGTGTTCTGCGTGTGGTTGCTCATGGGACGCAGTAAGGAGCACCGGCCTGCGATCTTCCATAGCTGTTCGGCGCAAATCCATGCGCGAGCGTCTCAGGCCGTCAGAGGGCCCGCAGCCCGGCGGCGACGGCCGCCGCCACGAGCACCGTGACGAGGAACGGGGCGCCGCGCCAGACGCACACCGCGGCCGCGCCGAGCGCCGGGATCCGGGCGTCGAGCGCGATGTCGTCGCCCGTGCTGAGCGTCTGCACGACGATCAGCGCGGCCAGGAGCGGGACCGCCAGGAGGGCGAGCACCCGCGCGATCCGCGGCGACGGCTCGCGGTCGCCGAGCGCGAGCGGCCCGAGCGCCTTGAGCGCGTAGCCGCCGGCGGCGAGCGCGAGCAGCGCCGCCCAGCTCACCCGCGGGCCTCCTGCGCCCGCAGCCCGGCGAGCACGCCGAGCGATGCGGCCAGCACGGGCACCCCGGCCGGGGTGAGCGGGAGCAGCACGACGGCGATGAGCGCCCCAGCCAGGGCGGCGGCGGGCGCTCCGGGCTGGCGGAGCTGCGGCGCGAGCAGCGCGAGGAACGCGGCCGGGAACATCGCGTCGAGCCCGTACCGCGCCGGATCGCCGAGGCCGGCGCCGGCCAGCGCGCCGGCGAGCGTGCCGAGGTTCCAGCACGCGAACACGCTCACGCCGGTCAGCCAGAACGCGCCGCGCGCGTCGCGCTCGTCCTCCTGCGCGCGCGCCATCGCGGTCGTCTCGTCGATCACCAGCTGTGCCGCGACGGCCCGCCGCAGCCAGCTGCCGCGCAGCAGCCCTGCGAGCGAGAGGCCGTAGGCGGCGTTGCGGACCGCGAGCAGCAGCGCGTTGGCCACCGCGGTCGCCGGCGACCCGCCGGACGCCGATCACGCTCACGGCCGCGAACTGCGAGCCGCCCGTGAAGACGAGCAGCGACATCGCGCACGCCTGTGCCTCGGACAGGCCGGCGCCGACGGCGAGCACGCCGAACGAGATGCCGTACACGCCGGTGGCGATGCCGATGCCGAGCGCGTCGGCGGCGTAGGCGGGGCGGCTCACCCGCGCCAGTGTGCTGGATTCAGCGCGTGGGGGCGGTCCCGTCCAGCGCGTCGCGGACCGCGCGCGCCTTCAGGCCCAGGTTGAGCTGCTCGAGCCCCTCGGCCCGGCGCGGGTCGTGGCCGGTCAGCTCCAGGATCCGCTCGAGCCGGTAGGCCACGGTGTGGCGGTGCGCGAAGCCGGCCGCCGCCGTCGCGCGCATGCTGGCGCCGGTGCCGAGGTAGGTCGCGAGCGTCTCGAGCAGCGCGCCCGCCGAGCGCGTCCCGGGGTCCAGCAGCGGGCCGAGCGTCGAGCCGAGCGTCCGCTCGACCTCTCCCGGCGCCATCACCGCGAGCCGGGTGAGGAGCCGCCACGCGCCGGTCTGCAGCGCGTCGAGGTCGGCCGCGCCGCGCGCGTCCAGCTCGAGCACGACGCGCGCTTCCCGCAGCGCCCGCGCCAGCTCCGCCGGGCCGAACTCCGGCGCCGACAAGCCCACCGGGCCGTAGCGGCGCAGGCGGTGCGCGGCGCGCCGGGCCAGCACGGTCGCGCTCGGTCCGGAGGACGCCGGGCCGCGCTCCGGGACGACCGCCTCCACGGAGCCATCGGCGTGGTGTGCGACCGAGTGCGGCGCGTCCTGCAGGATCGCGGCGAGCGCGCGCTGGGCGGTCCCGCTGCCGGGGCGGGCGCATAGCGCGACGCCGCCGTAGCGCAGGTCGCAGCCCAGCGCCGCGGCGCGGGCCACGATCCGCTCCGCGCTCGGCGGCGCGTCCCGGCGCAGGTCGGCGAAGAACGCGGCCGCGGCCGCGGAGGGCGCGCGTGCCGTCCCGTCCTCCGGCGCGAGCGCGGTGAGGACGGCCAGCGCGGCGAGCCGCAGCACATGGTCGGTCCCGGCCGTCGCGCGGCGCCGGCCGCCGAGCAGCACGACGGCGCCGAGCGCCTCGCCGTCGCGCCGGACCGGCGCCTCGGCCGCGAGGTCGAGCGGCGTGGGCGCCGAGCGGTCCGCGACGTGGCGCCGTACGGCCGTGACGCGGCGGTCGCCGGCGTCGGGCGCGCAGACGGTCAGGTCGAGCGCGGGGAGCGCGACGACGACCGTCCCGTCCAGCGCGCCCGCGGCCAGGCGCGCCACGGACGCGATGCCGTCGTCGGTGTCGGCGATCTGGGCGATACCTGCGGCGGAGGACATGGAGGGAGGCTCATCTTTGAGTGCATAAAGTCGATCGAGCTATAGTCGACAATACCAGAGCGCGCCGTGGAATGCGGGCGCGCGCGGGCGCGTCCCTGTGGAGATGACGGCACCCGGCTCCTGCGCGACGGTCTTCACGGTCTACGGGATCCCGGTCGACGTGCGCCCGCTGACCGCCGGTGACCGGGACCGGCTCGCGGACGCGTTCGGGCGGATGAGCGAGCGGTCGCGGCGCGACCGGTTCCTCGGCGCGAAGCCGGGGCTGAGCCCGGCCGAGCTGACCTACCTCACCGACGTCGACCACAAGCGGCACGAGGCGCTCGCCGCGATCGACCCGGACGACGACCGGATCGTCGGGGTCGCGCGCTACGCGGTGGAGCCCGCGGAGCCGGGGACCGCCGACATCGCGCTCTTCGTCGTCGACGCCTGGCAGCGGCAGGGGATCGCCACGATGCTCGGCGAGCGGATCGTCCAGCGGGCCGGCGAGAACGGGATCGCGCGGCTGCGGGCCACCACGTTCGCCGACAACCGCGCCGCCCGCGCCGTCCTGGGGCGGCTGGGCTTCGTCGCGGTCGGGATCGGCGCCGGCGTGGTGGAGCTCGAGCGCCGGCGCGGCTGACGCCGGGCGCTCATCGGCTGAGCCCGAGGCCGAGGCGGTCGGCGCGCTGCGCGATCGCGAGCTCCGGCGATCCCTCGCGATGGACCGTGCGCACGGCGGCGTCGAGGAGCTCGAGCTGCGCGCCGAGCGCCGGGTGGCGCAGCGGCGGCGTCGTCGCGCGCAGGTCCTCCAGGACGGCGCGCAGCCGCCGCGCGATCTGCAGGGACGACGCGCCGTAGACGCGGATCTCGTCGAACGCGAGGGCGAGCAGGTCGATCCAGCTCGGCGTGTGCCACGCCACGCGGACCGCGCCGTCGGGATCGCGCATCGCCGACGCCTCGAGGTCGCGGGCGGCCAGCTCGCGCACGAACATCTCGAGCACGTCGAGCGCCTGCACGGCCGTGGTCGGATCGTTGACCGCGGGGGAGAGCGCGCGGATCGAGGTGTCGACGATGATCCGCAGCGCGAACGCCGGGTCCTGGTGGATCGTGCGCTCGTCGTCGACGTCGATCGCGTTGCGCAGCGTCTCGTCGCCGGCGTCGACGGTGCCGTGCACGCGGAGGAGCGTCTGCCCGCGGGCGACGAACTCGCCGACGGCGGGAACGAGCTCGATCGTGGCGCCGCTCGCGACCGCGGCGTCGAGGAGCGCGTCGCGGTCGAACCCGACGATCACGCCGGGGCGGCCGTCGTGCGCCACGGCGCGGGGCGCCGGCGCCGCCCAGGCGCGGTCGTCGGCTTCCTCGTCGCCGGAGAGCGCGTGCGGATAGATCGCGCGCGCCGCGCGGAGCCCCTCGCGGGCGACGGTGCCGTAGAGCGTGCGCGGCCGCAGGCGGTCAAGCACCCGTTCGAGCAGCACGAGGAACAGAACGATCGCGCCGACCAGCAGCACCAGCGCGAGCGTCACGGTGACGTCGGGTGACGCGTCGCCCCCGTGCCGCACCTCGCGAAGCGCCACGAGCGAGTACAGGAACGCGGCGAGGAATGAGCCGATCGCGTGCTTGACGACAAGGTCTTGCCGGAACCACAGGACGAGCCGGGGCGAGTACTGCGCCGCGGCGAACTGCACCACGAGGAGCACGCTGGACACCACGAGGCCGGTGAAGGCGATCATGCCGGTCGCGGTCGCGCCCAGGATGTCGCGCGCGGTGTCGACGTCGACGTCCGGGTCGAACGGCGGCTCGAGCGCGCGATCGAGCGTCGGCGCCAGGTCGCCGAGCACGATCGCGGCGATCAGGTAGACGACCGGGATCGCGACGAGGCTGCGCCGCAGACGGCGGCGCAGCCGTCGCGCGAGGGCCGAGCGCGGAGTCACGCCCGCACTAGATCACGTGCACCGGCGTCCCGGATCCTGCTCTCACGGTGCCCTGACCCAGTGCCGTCGAGGACTGACGCCGCGGGCGCACCGGCTGATCGGCCAAGATCCCCGGATGCGGATCGAGCACGGCACCGGCGCGGACGCGGGCCGGCTGCTCGCGCTGTTCGACGACGCGGTGGCGTGGCTGGTGGCGCGCGGGCAGAGCGCGCAGTGGGGCAGCGAGCCGTTCTCGGCGCGCCCGTCGAGCGCAGAGCGGGCGCAGGGATGGGCGGCCGGCGGCGGGCTCTGGTTCGCCGTGGACGGGACGGCGGACGCGGGCGCGATCGTCCTCGGCGCCGCGCACGACTACGTCCCGCCGCCGACGCGGGCCGAGCTCTACGTGCAGGTGCTGCTGACCGCCGCCGCGTGGCGGGGGCGCGGGGTGGGCGCGCGGCTGATCGAGCACGCGGCGGAGCTGGCGCGGGCCGGTGGCGCCGAGCAGCTGCGCGTCGACTGCTGGGACGGGGTCCCGGAGCTCCCGCGGAGCTACGAGCGGCTCGGGTTCGCGCGCTCCGGCTCGTTCGACGTCGGCGGGTGGCCGGGGGCCATCCTCGTGCGCGAGCTCTGAGGCGGCGCTTCAGCCCTCGTAGCCCTCGACGGTGCGCTCGTCGCGCAGCGAGGCGCTGTCGGGGTCCTCGCCGAACTCCTCGCGCGCGCGGCGCTGGCGCAGGAGGTCCCAGTAGCGGTCGAGCTCGACGCGCACCGCGGCCAGGCGCTCGTGGTCGGCCGAGGTCAGGCCCCGTTCTGAGCTGTGGCCGAGGAGCCGGTGCTCTTCGGCGACGAGCTGCTCGATGTGATTCTGCACCTGCGCGTCGTCCATGGCGGCTCCTTTCGACTGAGCGTACCCGACGCTACGGGTTGCCCCACCATCGGCGTGGGCCAGCCCGCCCCGGCGCTCACAGGTTGGCCCCGATACCGGGGCGGGCCTGGGAATGCGACCGTTGAATTCGCCGTCTCACAGTCACCCGAGATAACCGGAGATCCCATGAACATGCTTCGCCGCATCCGCCGCGCCGTCAGCAGCCTCGGCGCCGAGAACCGTCCTGATTTCAAGCGCGTCGACGCGTCGCCGGCCAAACCGGACGACGGGTCGTGGCTGACCGACCGGCACTGAACAGCGCCCGGGTCCCCGAGCAGGTCGCGCTCGATCGCGACCTGCTCTAGCGTTCCCCGCACCGATGCGCGCCATGGTGCTGGACGAGCCGGGCCGGCCGCTGCGGCTCGCGGAGCTGCCGGTCCCCGTGCCCGGCGAGGGCGAGGTCCTGATCCGGGTCCACGCGTGCGGCGTGTGCCGCACCGACCTCCACGTGCTCGACGGCGAGGTGCGCTGCAAGCGCAGCCCGGTCGTTCCCGGCCACCAGATCGTCGGCACGATCGAGGGCGGCGGCGAGCGGGTCGGCGTGCCGTGGCTCGGATGGACGGACGGCGTGTGCGAGTACTGCCGGTCCGGGAGGGAGAACCTCTGCGACCGCGCCGAGTTCACCGGCTGCGATCGCGACGGGGGCTTCGCCGAGTACGCGGTCGCCGACCGGCGCTTCTGCTTCCCGCTCCCCGAAGGCTACCCCGACCTGCAGGCCGCGCCGCTGCTGTGCGCCGGGCTGATCGGCCACCGCGCGCTGCGGATGGCGGGCGACGCGACCCGGCTCGGCCTCTACGGGTTCGGCGCCTCCGCCCACATCGTCTGCCAGGTCGCGCGCCACCAGGGACGCCGCGTGTTCGCGTTCACGCGCCCCGGCGACGAGGCAGGGCAGCGCTTCGCGACCGAGCTGGGCGCCGACTGGGTCGGGGACACCGACACGCCGCCGCCGGAGGAGCTCGACGCGGCGATCATCTTCGCCCCGGTGGGCCCGCTCGTCCCGCTGGCGCTGCGCGCGCTGGCCAAGGGCGGGACGGTCGTCTGCGCCGGGATCCACATGAGCGACATCCCCTCGTTCCCCTACGCGGACCTGTGGGGCGAGCGGGCGATCCGCTCGGTCGCGAACCTCACCCGCCGCGACGGGGAGGAGTTCCTCGCGCTCGCGCCGGCCGTCCCGGTGCGCACCACGGTCACGACGTATCCGCTCGAGCGTGCGGGCGACGCGCTGGAGGACCTCCGCGCGGGCCGCTTCCACGGCGCGGCCGTGATCGACGTCGCGACCGGCGCGTAGGATCGCCCTCGCGATGGAGGGGAGCGAGCAGCCGACCGCCCCGTACCTCGACGCGGTCGTCGCCTACGCGTTCCGGGGACCCGGGCGCTACCACGTGCCCGGCCACAAGGGCGGCACCGGCGCCGACCCGGGCGTGCGCAAGGCGATCGGGCCCGACTGCCTGGCGGCCGACGTCCCGCAGGACATCCACGGCATCGATCTCGGGCCGGCGCCGACGCCGTACATGCGCGCCGAGCGGCTCGCCGCCGAGGCGTTCGGGGCGGAGCGCACGTTCTTCCTCACCAACGGCGCCACGCAGGGCAACCACGCCCTCTGCCTCGCGCTCGCGCCGCTCGGCACGCGGATCGTCGCGCAGCGCAACTCGCACGCCTCGCTCGTCGACGGGCTCGTGCTCAGCGGCGGCGTGCCGAGCTTCGTCGCGCCCGAGTACGACCGGGAGCTGGGGATCACGCACTGCGTCACGCCCGCCGCGCTCGAGGTCGCGCTGCGCGACGCGCCGGACGCGCGGGCGGCGTTCCTCGTCTCGCCGACCTACTACGGCATGGCCGCCGACGTCGCGGGCTGCGCGGAGGTCGCCCACCGCGCGGGCGTCCCGCTCGTCGTCGACCAGTCGTGGGGGCCGCACTTCGGCTTCAACGACGCGCTGCCGCCGACCGCGCTGTCCCAAGGCGCCGACGCGATGCTCACCAGCACGCACAAGATCGCGGGCTCGCTCACCCAGAGCGCGATGCTGCACGTCGGCCACAGCGGCCGCGTCGACGCGGGCGCCGTCGGCCGGGCGCTGCGGCTGCTGCGCTCGACGAGCCCGTCGTCGCTGTTGCTGCTGTCGCTCGACGGCGCGCGCCGGCAGCTCGCGCTGCACGGCGAGCAGCTGATGTACGAGACGCTCGAGGCGATCGGCGTCGCGCGGGCGAAGCTCGAGACGATCGAGGGGATCGCGCTGGTCGACGCGAAGCTGGTCGGCCGGATGGGCGTCGCGGGCTACGACCCGCTGCGGATCGTGCTCGACGTGCGCGGCACGGGCCGGACCGGCTACGAGATCGCGGAAGCGCTGCGGCGCTCATACGACGTCCACGCCGAGCTGCCGATGCAGGCGACGGTGGTGTTCGTCGTGGGCCTGGGCGAGACGGCGGCGTCGCTGCGTCGCCTGGCGGGCGACGTCGACGAGGTCGTCCTGCGGCTGCGCGAGCCGGGGGCGACGGTGCCGATCATCCCGCCGCCGGCATCGCTCGGCCACGAGATGGTGGTCGCGCCGCGCGAGGCGTTCCTGGGCGCGGCCGAGGAGGTCGCGGTCGACGAGGCGGTCGGCAGGATCTCCTGCGAGTCGATCGCGAGCTACCCGCCCGGCGTCCCGGCGCTGCTGCCCGGCGAGCGCATCTCCGCCGGGACGATCGCGTACCTGCGGGAGCTGGCCGCCGCCGGCGCGCGGCTGCACGGGGCGTCGGACCCGGACTTCCGGACCATCAACGTGATGGTCGAGCAGTCCTGACGGAGCCGCTCGGGGGAGCGGAGGCGCCGTCAGGCGTCCGCGAGGCGGGGCGACGGCTCGTCCGCGCCCTCGACCTCGGTCTGCAGCTCGCCCTGCTCCTCGGGCGGAGCCGCCGCGGCCAGCTTGCGCGCGTCCTTCTTGGCCTGCTTGCGCAGCCGCCGCTCGCGCACGGCGTTCTCGCGGTTCATCTTCGCGAAGGTGGTCTTCTTCTTTGAGCTCGAGGCCATGGAAAGGTCCTTCCCTCTCGGGGAGCTGGAACGCCCAGCGGAACCCGCCACACTAGAAGGTCGGCCGCGGATGCCGATGGGCCGGGGGGACGTCGAGCGCCGGGTTGCGGTCGAAGAACCCCGTGGGCTTGAGCCAGAAGGACACGATGTCCACCGGCATGACCGGCCACTCCTCCGGGCGCGTGACGTGGTGGATGCCGAACACGTACCAGAGCACGACGTCGGTGTCCTCGATCGACCGGTTCCGGGCGGTCCAGACCGGCAGCCCGCGGTCCTGCTCGCTCTGGACGACGAACTCGCCGCACGGCCAGCGCTCGTCCTCGTGGAACGGCGTGACCCAGAGCGTGTGGCGGATCGCCTGCGCGCGGCGCAGGACCGGCGACTCGGGATGCATCATCGGCGGGAAGCAGCCGCCCGGGACGAGCTGGTAGCCGACCGGCGTCCCGAGGCCGTTCGCGACGCGCTCGTTGACGACCTTCCACGCCCGCTGCGTGCTCCAGTCGTAGTCCTGCTTGCCCTCCGACTCGGTGCGCAGCGGCGTCTCGCGCTGCACGAGCGCCAGGCCGTCCGGGTTGTCCGGGCCGATCGGGAGCGCTTCCGACTCGGTCGCGTGGACGGTGTTGGCGTCGCCGTCGACGTCGAGGTCCAGCCGCGCGACGAGGAAGTGCTGGTGGAACGGCGCGTACGTGCGCTCGTCGACGAGCGTCCCGTACGGCGGCTGCCGGCCCTCCGCGAAGTGCGTCGTGACCATGATCCCCGTCGCGCGCACCTCGCACTCGATGGAGCCGTCCTGGTACAGGCGCCAGTACACGAGGTACTCGTAGTTCGCGACGGTGACGTGGAACGAGAGCACCAGCCGGCGCCGGCGGCGCACCTCGGCGCCGGCCTGCGGGTCGACGTGCTTCCACAGGACCGCGTCGTCCTCCTCGTGGACGCAGACCGCATTGCGGATCGCGTAGGGCTCGCCGCGGGTGTCGTGCATCACCGCGTCCAGGTATGAGATCTCGCCGAGGCAGTCGCAGTCCAGCTCCAGCGAGGTGGTCATGAAGCCGAGGCCCCACTCGCCGATGTCGAACGCCGTCCGCCGGTAGTGGTCGGTGGTGGGGTCGCGGTAGGGCACCACCATCTCGGCGAACGACAGGCGGTGCGCGACCGAGCGGGTGCGGCCGCCGTCCTCGTAGCCGACCGTGTGCAGCACCATCCCCTCGCGGTGGTTGAAGCCGACGCGCAGCGACCACTTCTGCCAGCGCACCAGGTTGCCGTCGAGCGTGAAGGAGGCGCCCTCGGGCTGGACGATCTCCAGCGGCTTGACGTCGTCGCGCAGCGTCTGGCCCGGCACGAGGTGCGGCGCGTACTCGCCCATCGCCGCCGGCTCCTCGACGCGGTGGACGTCCTCCACCTCGAGCAGCTCCATGCGGTTGAGGTCGACGACGAAGTGCAGGCCGGTCACCGGGTTGGCGTACGGGCTGGAGCCTTCCCGGCTGCGGTACCACACGTCCGCCCAGCCGATCCGGCCGCCGCGGTGCCGCTCGGGCACCAGGTGCGCGCCGTACGCCCACGTGTCGATCAGGACGCGGTCCATGTCGGTGATGCCGCGCCCGGCGAGCGCCTCGATCACGCGCGGCTCGGCGCGCAGCGCCGCGTCGCACTCGTGGAACTCGTCGAGGGTCATGTTCGGCTGGCCGTCGGGCTGGTGCTCCCAGGCGACCACGCGGTCGTCGGTCAGCGCGACCCGGGCCTTGTAGACCCGGCCGTCGTCGCGGTTCCAGCAGACGACGAGGGCCTCGCGCCGGATGGGGTCGCCCGCCGCGAACCCGCGCACGATCGCCTTGGACGGCTCGCGCAGCTCGATCGACGCGAAGCGCCAGCGCTCGCCCACGGCGCGGTCCCGGCGGAGGATGCCCGCGGCCGCGCGGATCTCGTCCGCGGAGAGCGGGTCGAGCGGATGCGGAGTCACCGCGCGAGGATGTCAGAGCACGTCGCGCGCTATGGGGTCAGGCCCGTTGCGTTGCACGCCGGCGCGGCCGGTCTCCGCCGAACGGTCCTCGTGCAACGCAACGGGCCTGACCCCAGCCTTGTCAGGCCGCGACGACGCGGTCGCGCCCCGCGCGCTTGGCGGCGTAGAGCCGGTCGTCGGCGAGCTTCGCCAGGCCGGCGAGGTCGCTGGCATCCGGCAGCGTGGCGACGCCGACGCTCGCCGTCACGGTCATCCCGGCCGCGATCCGATCCCACGGCTCGTCGCGGATCGCCTCGCTCAGCCGCTCCGAGCACGCGGCGGCGGCGTTGTGCTCCGTGCCGGGCATCAGGATCGACGAACTCCTCGCCGCCCGTGCGCACGACGATGTCGGCGGTGCGGATCTGATCGATGAGCAGCGCGGCGACGCGCATCAGCACCTGGTCGCCGGCGCCGTGGCCGAAGCGGTCGTTGATCGCCTTGAAGTGGTCGAGGTCGAGGACGGCGAGGCTGCAGTGGCCGGTGCCGCGCGCGCCGGACAGCCGCTCGAGCTCGCGCGCGAGGTAGCGCCGGTTGTGGAGCCCGGTGAGCCAGTCGCGCTCGGCCTCCTCGCGCAGCTGGTCGGCCTCGCGGCGGGCGGCGCGCGCCTCGAGCGTCACGCGCTCGAGCCCCAGCCGCAGCTCGGACAGCTCGTGGAACGCCTGGCGCTCGAGCTCGGCGCTGCGGGCGAGCGTGTCGTAGGCGTCCTCGAGCCGCCCGGCCTCGCGCAGCGCGCTCGCGACGGTGGCGAGGATCAGGCTGCGCGCCTGCGGGACGCGGTCGCCGAGCCGGTCGAGCGCCGCCTCGCCGCAGCGCTGCGCATCGTCGGTGCGGCCGAGCGTGAGCAGCGCCTGCACCTGCGCGCGCACGGTGATCCCGAACACGTACGGGTTCGGCTCCCCGTTCGCGACCAGGTGGGCGATCGCGGCGTCGGCGTCGGCGAGCGCCTCGTCCGCGCGACCCGCCAGCAGCCGCATGTCCGCGCGCGTGGAGTGCAGGACCCCGAGCGCGAAGCCGTTCAGCGGCGCGAGCTCGCGCGCGATCGCGAGGCCGCGCTCGAGCTGGTGCTCGGCGCCGGGAAGGTCGCCCTGGCTCTGCAGCAGGCATCCGAGGTCGTTGCGGGAGATCGCCTCCTCCCAGCGGTTCCCGGACGCGATGCTCAGCGCGAGCACCTCGTCGAGCCGCTCCGGCCATTCGCTCACGCCGACGTTGCCGAACACGAGGCACGCGGCCCGGCGGGCGAACACCCGCAGCGCCACGTCGCCGGTGCCGTCGGCGACGTCGAGCGCCCGCTGGGCCTCGAGCAGCGCCTCGGTGTAGGAGCCGGAGAAGAAGCTGAGGTGCGCCTTGAGCGCCGCGACCTCGACCTGCGCCTCGTCGCTGCCGCCCAGCTCGGCCTGGCGCTCGGCCTCGGCGGCCAGCGCGACGGCGCCGCGCAGGTCGCCGCGGTGGAGCGTGATCGCGCCCTGGAGCGCGAGCGCGCGGGTGCGCAGATCGCCGGCCTGGAGCGTGCGCGCGCTCTCGTGGCACCGGACGGCCGCGGCGAGCGAGCCCTCGGGATCCTCCCAGTAGACGCGGCGCGCCTCGTCGAGCGCGCGGCGCACGCTGTGGATGTCGGTGACGGAGGGCATCGGGCGGTCTTCCGGTGTCTCGGCCGCGCATCCGGCGACTTGAGCCGGGCGTCACCGCACGGTGACCGTCATCCGCTGGTCACGCCTGCGCCGCGCGCCGTCCTGGCGGCCGGCGTTGTTACGTAACTGACCGCCGCCAGGTTCAGACGGCGAACGTCTTAACTCCTGTTGACGAAGACGGAAGTCCGTGATCTGATCCCGTCCGGCAGAGAGGCGGCGGAGAGGGGTACGGCATGGCTTCCAGGCGGCGGTGGCTCGTGGGCGCGTTCGTATGCGCGCTCGCGTGGGGTGGGGGCACGACGTCCGGCAGGGCGGCGGACGAGCGCGGTGTCGATCCCAACCAGGGGGAGAGCCTGGTCGAGGTCAACGTCCCGAACAAGGGCGCGGCGATGCGCCTGCAGCTGGAAGCCGACAAGTACGGCGTCGACTTCAACGAGCACTACCTCCGCCCGGAGGCGGACGGCACGTTCACGGTGACGGTGTTCGGCACCGACGACGAGATCGCGGCGCTCGACGCCGCCGGCTTCGAGGTCGGCGTCACGATCGAGGGCCAGAGCACATGGCGCAACCGGATCCAGGCGCGGCAGGCCGACGTGCGCAAGGAGGATCGCGCGGAGGACGCCGCGCTCGGCGAGACCGTCGTCACGCCGCGCACGCACGAGGACGAGCTCGTGATCCTGCGGGCGGACTACTTCGAGAACTACGCCGGCCGCTTCCTGTCGGTCGAGGCCAAGACCCGCCTGGCCACCGTGGACCCGGAGGAGGGCGACTACACCGGTCCGACGCTCACGCTCGCGTGGAACGACGGCGCCGGGACGCCGATCGGCACGCCGCCCCGGCCGATGAACGTGAACGTGGATCCGGACACGACGCCGAACACGTACATCGAGCACCGCGAGCTGATCCGGATCGGCGATGCCGGCACGTTCACGCCGCGGCGTCCGAGCCGCATCCGCATCGGCTCCAGCACGGGCGCGACGATCGAGGGCGACGTGAAGACGTGGCTGGGCGGCGGGCTCCCGCCGATGGGCGACCTCTTCATGCGCGACTTCACCACGCGCTACATGGACCCGACCGAGGTCTACGAGCGCTTCGACCAGCTGGCGGCCGAGTTCCCGAACATCTCGCAGATGATCCGGCTGCCGTACAAGACCAACGGCTACCAGCGCAAGGCGCAGGCGACGATGAGCGGCGGGCGGCCGTCCGGCGACGCGATCCCGACGAACGCCGCGGGGCAGGTCGAGCAGTCGCAGGCCGTGGTCCTCACGGCGCGCGCGTGGGGGCACGAGGGCGGCAATGACATCACGGCCGAGTTCATCCATCCGGGCCAGCTGAGCGCGCCGCTCACCGTGACGATGACCGGCAACGACCTCCTGGTCCGGCTCGGGACCGACGCGACCGGCGCGCTGGCGAGCACCGCCGCGCAGGTCGTCGCGGCGATCAACGCCAACCCGCAGGCGAACGCGAAGCTCGCCGCGGTCACGTACCGCGGGCAACGCGGGCGGCGGGATGGTGCAGCCGCGTGCGAAGGTCAACCTGTCCGACTTCCTCACCACCGCCACGAACGGGCACGTCCAGCGCGGGCCGTTCCAGTACTCGGTGATGCGGATCGGCAAGAAGCGCGACAGCTCCAGGACCGGCGTCTTCCTGTACTGCCAGCAGCATGCCCGGGAGTGGGCGACGTCGCTGACGTGCCTGGAGACCGCCGAGGAGCTGCTGCGCAACTACGCGATCGACAAGCAGACGCGAAAGCTGGTCGACAACCTCGACATCTTCATCCTGCCGGTGTCCAACCCTGACGGCGCGCACTACTCGATGCACAACTTCGCGCAGCAGCGGCGGAACCTGACCAACCACTGCGTCGAGGGCGGGAAGGAGACCGACGATCCCTCCGCGCCCAACTTCTGGGCGCCGCGGGTCAACCCGGGCACGGGGGCGCCGTACGTCAACTCCGATCCGGGATCGCGCAACGCCTGGGGCGTCGACCTGAACCGCAACAACACGTTCGGGACGGTCTTCGACGGCTACATCGGCGCGTCCTTCTCGTGCACCAGCGACGTGTACGGCGGCCCCGCCGAGGCGTCCGAGCCCGAGATCAAGAACGAGCTGTGGATCGCGGACAAGTTCACGAACATCAAGTTCTCGAACAACATCCACAGCTTCGGCGGCTACTTCATGTGGGCGCCGGGCACGTACCTGCCGGATCGCGGCGAGGGCGATGCCGTGCACGCGAACATCGGCGTGGAGAAGTACTTCTTCGCCGCGGGTGACCGGATCCTCAACCGCATCAAGGAGGTCCGGAACACCGCGATCCTGCCGGAGCGGACCGGGCCGATCGCGGACGTCCTGTACTCGGCGGCCGGCAACAGCGCCGACGAGCACTGGTACAACCGCGACGTCATCGCGTACAGCTTCGAGACCGGCGCCGACCGCTTCGGCGACACGGCGCTGAACGTCGCGACCGCGGCCGGCGCGACCGGCGTGCGGCTCGCGAACCGCAACGGGTTCGACAGCGGCGACAAGATCACGTTCGAGAAGGGGACGCCGAACGAGGAGGTCCGCGTCGTCGCCTCGGTGCTCGCCGAGAACCCGCCCAGTCCGGCGGCGAACGTGACGCTCACCCAGCCGCTCGCACTGGCGCACGCCGCGGGGACGGCGGTGTCCGGCGGGACGACCCAGGTCGGCGTCGGGTTCCAGCCGCCCTACGCGACGGAGGGCAAGTTCGAGGCGCTCGAGTTCGCGTCCGGCAACTACGGGCTGCTCGAGTCGGCGTTCGAGTACTCCCGCGACGACAAGCCGCCGGTGGTCAGGATGACCGGGCCGACCAGCTCCGGCGACCCGATCGAGACCACGTTCGAGTTCGTCAACGAGCCGTCGGTGATCCACTACACGACCGATGGGTCCAAGCCGACCGAGAGCTCGACGGAATGGGACGCCACCGGCCCGCGCGAGCCGGGCGAGGTGTTCCACGTGGACGCGACGACCACGTTCCGCTGGCGCGCGGAGGACATCAAGGGCAACGTCGCCTTCGGCAAGCAGACGTTCCGGATCAGGTAGCGGGGGATCTGACGCGACGACTCGTCCTCGCCCTCGCGGTCGCGCTCACCGGCATCGTGTCGGTGGGCGTGACCGCCGCGATGGTCGCGGGCGGGGACGAGGAGCCGTCGGCGGGTGCGCGCACGGCGGCGCGCGTGCCCGACCTCGCGGAGTGCCGCCGGCTCGGCGGCGACCTCGCCCGCGAGTGCTACACCCGCGAGTACCTCGCGATGGTGCACGGGCGCGAGGATCCGCGACCGGCCGTGCGAGGCGATCGCCGAGAGCGCGTGGAAGGAGGGCCCGTCGCTCGTCGCCGACTGCCACGGGATCATGCACACCGTCGGGCGCGCGTACGCGCGCGAGGCCGGCCTCGACCTGGCGACGCTGATGGACCACCTGCCCCAGAGCAACGACCCCGGCTGCACCGCCGGCTTCGCGCACGGGATGGTGACCGCGATCGCGCCCGACATCGATCCGACCCGGCCGGGCGAGGCGGTGCGCGTGTGCGGGAGCGCGCGGACGCGCTACCAGAACTACAGCTGCATCCACGGCTTCGGACACGCGTTCATGCGGATCTACGGCGAGAAGCTCGAGCCCGCGCTGCACCTCTGCCGCGCGCTGGGCGAGCGCGCTGCAGCCGACTGCGCGCAGGGCGCCTACCACGACTACTGGTTCGCGGTCGTGGGCGCTGACGACGCGGCGCTCTCGGAGGAGCCGGTGCGCGATCCGCGCGAGCTGTGCGGGGCCGCGCCGGCGGACTTCGTGCGCCCGTGCTGGTACCGCGCGTTCATCGAGAACCGGCCGGAGGCGTTCGACATCGCCACCGCCGACGACCTCGACGGCCTGTGCGCGGAGCTGCGCGGCGTGCAGCGGGAGGCGTGCATCACGGCGGCGTCGGTCATCGGCCCATCCGACCCCGCGGCGCAGATCGCGCTGTGCGCGGACCTGGCGAGCGCGTCCGACGCGGCGAGCTGCGTCCGCGGCGTGAAGGTCCAGAACCTGCTCGGCCGGCCGGCCGGCGAGCTCGTCGAGCTCGTCGACCGCTGCTCGCTGCTGCGCGGCTCGGCGCGCGAGGCGTGCTACCGGTGGCTCGGCAAGACGGTCGCGGTCCTGACCGACGGGGCGTTCGCGCGCTCGGGATGCCCGCGGCTGCGGGGGACGGCGGCCCGGCGCGCCTGCGCGGCCGGCGCCGCGACGATGGACGAGGCGCTGGTCACGTTCAGCTGAGCTGCCGCGCCCGGTTCACGTGATTGAATCCAGCGCAGCCCAACGAGAGGAGCTGCAATGAGCGTCGCCAAGGTGATCGAGATCTCGGCCACGTCGCCGGAAAGCTTCGAGGACGCGGTGCGGCAGGGAATCGTGAAGGCGAGCGAATCGGTCCGCGGCATCCGCTCCGCCTGGGTGAAGGAGCAGTACGCGAACGTCGAGAACGGCAACGTCGTCGAGTTCCAGGTGAACATGTCCGTCACCTTCGTCCTCGAGTGACGCCGGGGCGGTAGGTTCCGCCTTTGTGACGCGTCCCGAATTCGTCAGGCGGCGCCAGGCGGGCGTGCTCCTGGTCGGGGCCACGGAGCCGGAGGTCGGCTCGTGGCTGCACGCGGCCGGGCACGCGACGCGGACGGTCGGGGGAGCCGACGCGGCGCTCGCCGCGCTGGGCGAGGAGCCGGCCGATCTGGTGATCGTGGACCGCGAGCAGGGCGGCGGCGGGCTGGATGCGTCCTCGGTGTGCGTGGCGCTGCGCGAGGACCCGCGGCTCGGCAGCTCGTGGCTGCTCGCGATCACGGGGACGGCGCGGGCCGGCGCCGCCGACGTCGGCGCCGACGACTACCTGCACCGCCCGTTCACGCGCGTGCAGCTGCTCGCGCGCACGCGCACCGGGCTGCGCGCCGTGCAGCAGCGTTCCGACGACGCCCTGCTGCGCTCGCTGATGGCGACCGTCCCGGGCGCCGTCTACCGCTCCGCCTGGCACGCCGGGCACCGGCTCGAGCTGATCACCGACGAGATCGAGCGGATCTCGGGCTATCCGGCCGACAACTTCATCGCGAGCTCGCGGCGCACGCTCATGAGCATCATCCACCCCGACGACAAGCAGGGGATCATGCGCGCGGTCGCCACGGCCACCGACGACCGCCCGTTCGGGCTGGAGTACCGGATCGTGCGCGCCGACGGCGAGGTGCGGTGGGTGCTGGACCGCGGCCAGCTGGTCGCGGGCGCGGGCGGCCGGCTGTGGATGGACGGCGTGATCTTCGACATCACCGAGCGGCGCGCCGCCGAGGAGGCGCTGCGCCGGCGCGAGATCGAGGCGGCGCGCACCGCCGAGCTGCAGGCGTCACGCGCCCGGATCGTGGCGGCGGCCGACGCGGCGCGCCGCCGGATCGAGCGCGACCTCCACGACGGCGCGCAGCAGCGCCTCGTGGCGCTCGCGCTCGACGTGCAGGTCGCGCGGGCGCGGCACGAGACCGACCCGGCGTCCGCCGGTCCGTTCCTCGAGCGGCTGACGGAGGAGCTGTCGGCGACGTCGGCCGAGCTGCGCGAGCTCGCGCGCGGGATCCACCCGGCGGTGCTCACGCAGCGCGGGCTCACGCCGGCGATCGAGGCGCTGGCCGGCCGCGCCCCGGTGCCGGTGGAGATCCTCGCCGCACCGGCAGGCCGGCTCGCTCCGACGCTCGAGACGACCGCCTACTTCACCGTCGCGGAGGCGCTGACGAACGTCGCGAAGTACGCGCGGGCCTCGCACGCGACCGTGAAGGTGACGCAGGAGGACGGCGCGCTCGTGATCGAGGTGCGCGACGACGGCGTCGGCGGCGCGCGCCCCGACGTCGGATCCGGGCTGACCGGGCTGGCGGACCGGCTGGGCGTCCACGACGGGACGCTGCGCGTGGTCAGCCCGCTCGGCGAGGGCACGCTCGTGCGCGCCGAGCTGCCGCTCCCCGGCTAGGCCCGTCCGGTCCTTCAGCTCCCCGGCTCGGCCGGGCTCTCCTCGAGCAGGCCCGGAGCGGGAGGGGGGTCGCCGTCGGAGCCGGCCGCCCCGCGGGCGAGCGGGATCGTCGCCTCGACCAGCGTGCCGGCGCCCGCCGGGCTCTCGAGGCGGAGCCGCCCGTCGAGGACGGCGAGCCGGTCGCCGAGGCCGCGCAGCCCGCTCCCGTCGGGCTGCGCGCCGCCCATGCCGTCGTCGCGGACGAGCACGCGCAGCATGCCCCGCTCGGCGTGGACGGTGACCGCGGCCCGTTCGGCGCCGGCGTGCTTGGCGACGTTGGTCAGCGCCTCGGCGATGACGAAGTACGCGGTCGCCTCGACGGCAGATGGCAGCCGGTCGACCGACACGTCGGTCGTGACGGGGACCGGCATCCGCGAGGCGAGCGCCTCCACGCCCGCGCGCAGCCCGCCGTGGGTGAGGACCGCGGGGAGGATGCCGTGCGCGAGCTCGCGCAGCTCGGACGTCGCGCGCTCCGCCTGGTCGAGCGCCTCGGCGACCAGCGCGGGTCCGGTGTCCTTCGCTTCGGCGAGCGCCTCGCGCGCGAGCTTCAGCGTCACGACCGTGTGGACGAGGCGCTGCTGCGCTCCGTCGTGCAGGTCGCGCACGACCCGGCGGCGCTCCTGGTCGGTGGCCGCCACGATCCGGGCGCGCGACGCGGCGAGGTCGGACCGCGCCTGGATGTTCGAGATCGCCGTGGCCACGAGCTCCGTGAACTCCCGGATGCGCGACTCGGCGCCGGCCGGCAGCGACTCGGCCTGGGGCGAGGCGGCGATCATCGCGCCCCAGAGGCGTCCGTCGACGACGATCGGCGTGCCGATCGCCGAGCTCATGCGGGCGGAGCGCCCGGTCCGCAGCACGAGCGACGCGACGTCGTCGCCGCCGAGCGCGACGGACGTGTCGAGTGCGATGGCGCCGCCGGGCTCGCCCCAGTCCGCGACGACGGTGGCCGTCCCGTCGCTCTCGTAGCGGTACATCCTCGTGTCCTCGACGCCCAGGAGCCGCCCGACCTCCTCGGCCACGGCGGCGAAGACGCGCGCCGGCGACGACTCGCGCGCGACCAGGGTCGCCACCCTGCGCAGCGCGGCCTGCTCCTCCGCCAGCCGCCCGACCTCGGCCCGCGCGGCGGTGTTGGAGATCGCCGTCGCGACGAGGCCCGTGAACGCCGCGATCCTGGACTCCGTGTCCGCCGGGAGGGGATCCTCGGCACGCGACGAGACGATCATCACGCCCCACAGGCGCCCGTCGACGACGATCGGCGCGCCGACCGACGAGCGGATCTGGATCTCCCGCATCGCGGCGGCGATCGGTCCTGCCGCGTCGTCGTAGTCCTCGATCCGCGCCGGGCGCACGGTGCGCAGCACCAGATCGGAGACGCTGTCCCCCTCGAGCGTCGACCGCGTCCCGATCGGGAAATGGTCGCCCGCGCGGCTCCAGCTCGCGATCCCGGTCACGGTGCGGTCGGCGTCGTACCGCCCCAGGTGCGTGGCGTCCGCGGCGAGGAGCTGGCCGACCTCGCGCGCGACGGCCGCGAACACGTCGGCCGGAGCGACCCCGTGCGCCACCAGCGTCGCCACGCGCCGCAACGCGGTCTGCTCGTCCGCGAGGCGGGCGAGCTCGGCCCGGCCGGCGCTGTTGGAGATCGCGGTGGCGACGAGCTCCGTGAACGCCGCGAGCCGCGCCTCGGCGGTGGCGGGCAGCGGCTCGGGGTGCATGAGCCAGGCGACCATCGCACCCCAGAGGCGCCCCTCGACGACGATCGGCGCGCCCACGGCCGACCGCACGCCCACCTGCTCCGCGAGCCCCGGGCTGATCCGGTTGACGTCGAGGTAGTCGTCGATGCGTGCGGCGCGACCCGTTCGGCGCACCTCGCTCGTGACCGACGTGGCCTGGAGCTTCCCGCGCCCGACCGGCAACCGGTCGTATCCGGGCCCGACCCAGCCGGGGAGCCGCTCGACCTCCTCCTGGCCCTCGTAGCGGATGACGCCCGCGCCGTCGACGTCGAGGAGCACGCCGACCTCCTCCGCCACGGCCGCGAACAGGTCATCCGGCGCGACGCCGCGCGCGACCAGCGTCGCGACCCGCCGCAGCGCAGCCTGCTCGTCGGAGAGCTCGCTGCGGGCCAGCTCTGAGACGTCCGCGCGGCGCCCCGCGTTCGCGGCGAGCTCGCCGACCAGGACGGAGACCCCGAGGTAGGTCAGCAACTCCAGGAGGTTGGCCGAGTCCGGGAACTCGAGCGCGTGCGTCGGCGGCAGGTGGAACCAGTCGTAGGCGAGCAGCCCGGCCATCGCGGCCGGGACCGCGTACGCGACGCCCAGGAAGCGGAACGTCGCGACGATGCCGACGAGGTACACGACGCCGAGGAGGACGATCAGCGCGTCGGAGTCGGCCGCGTCCACCACCACGGCCGCGACCGTGAACGTCGCGGCGCCCGCGAGGAAGGCGAGCGCAACCTCGGCGCCCAAAGGGACCAGCCGCGCGCGCTGCCATGTCGTCACACGGCGAGGCTAGCCGAACGGTGCCGCGTTCGATCGGCCGGCTATGCACCGGATGTCATAGACCTCGTCGGACCCGTGGCTCCACCGGCGGCAGGCGGCGGGGAGGCTGAGCACCGCGGGCGTCCCGGTGCGCACGAGCTGCCGGACGAACCGGCCGTACGGCACCTGCCCGCGCCGCCAGCGGTTGCCCTTCGCGGTCAGCTCGCTGCGCACCGCGTCCCGCCGTACCCACAGATGGGTGGCGCCGTAGCGCGCGTTCAGCTCGGCGATCGCGTCGCGCGACGGTCCGTAGTAGGCGCGCAGGGTCGCGAACTCCCGCGCGCGCCCCTTGCGGAAGTACTCGGCTTCGTAGGAGGGAGCGAGCTGCGTCGAGATCACCACGGCGCGCCGCGCGGTGGCGGGCAGGCACTTCATGTCGATGGGGTCGCCGGCGATCACCGCGTCCTTCGGCAGGCTCGCGAGGTAGTCGACCGACGCGCCCGCCGGGCACGCCTTGCCCCGCTCCCAGCGATCCGGGACGACCAGCAGCGCTCCCAGCAGCGTCAGGCCGGTCAGCACGGCCCCGGCAGCGGCTGCGCTGGGTTTCAGCAGCAGGGCGGCAGCGCCCGCGAGGATCACCGCGCCGCCGACGGCGACCACCTTCCTCCAGGACGGGTCGAGCGACTCCATCGGTCCGAGGGGGAAGAGGTAGATGGCGACGCCGACCACCGCGAGCGGCGCCACCAGGAGCGCGAACGCGCGCAGCCGCGGCCGCGGCCGCTCCCACAGCGCCGTCCACGTCGGCCGGATCGTGACGGCGACCGCGATCGCGAAGAACGCGACGAGCGGATACGTGTAGCGGTGGGGGAGGTAGAGCTTGAACAGGACGGCCTGCGCCAGGGCATACGCCCCGAGCGAGACGACCGGCAGCGCGAGCACCTCGGGCCTGAGCAGCCGCAGGTTGCCGCGCCGGCAGAACAGCAGCGCCAGGGCCGCGAGGGCGAGGATGCTCCCCGCGCCGCGGAGGTCGAACCCGCTGCGGTTCTGCCGCAGGTACCCGATCTCGGATGGGACGAAGAAGTGCAGCGGGCCGTGCGCGCCGAACTCCGGGAACATCCGCGCCTCGGCCGCGCTCATGACGCGCGGCGCGCCGCCGGCGGCGAGCTGGGGGCCGATGACCGCCACGACCATCAGGGCGAGCGCCAGCCCGGCGAACGCGGCGCGGCGGCGGTCCAGGCGCGGCCTCCGCCCGCTCCACCCGACCGCCGAGACCGCCAGCACGCCCACCGCGAGCAGCGCCGCCGGCGGGTAGAACAGCGCGCCGCCGGCGGCGACGAGCGCCGCTCCGAGCCGGTGGCGCCGCATCGACAGCAGCACGGTGAGCAGCACGACCGGATGCACGAAGGCCCGCGGGAAGCCGCCGTGGAAGCGATGGATGTCGATCAGGGCCAGGAACAGGCCGGCGGCGATCCAGGCGGCCGGGCGCCAGGCGGTGTGCTCCCGCACGATGAGGAAGATCAGCCAGCCCGAGAACGCCATCAGCGCCACGCCCACCCACTCGCCGAACGCGATCGGGTCGGCGACGTGGCTCGCGAGCCAGAACAGCGCCTGGTATCCGTCCGGGTAGCGCTCGGACCCGCGCAGGTCGGCGGTCAGCGCGTCGTTGAAGAGCTGCGCGTCCTTCCAGTGCCACATCCAGTACTGGTGGACGAACGCGTCGTCGGAGAAGACGTTCGGGCGCAGCAGCCGCCAGCTGATGAGCACCGCGGCGGCGACGCACACGACGAGCGCCGCGAGGCTCTCCAGCCGGCCCGCCCGCGCGAGCAGGGCGCGCTTCGTCGATTCCCGGGCGGGAACGCGAGTGGTCGCGGCGGCGTCCAAGCCGCCCATGCTCGCGATCGCGCCGGCGCTTCCCGTTACCGACCGGAGAACGCGGGCGTCGAGCTAGAGGCCCAGCTTGCGGACGATCTCGTGTGCGTGGGCTCGCTCACCCTCGTCGAGCGGCTCGATGTCCACGTGCGTCGGCATGGCGGCGAGACTCTCCCACTACCAGCCGAGCGCCGCGGCGGCCGTGCGGACGGCGGCGAGGAGGGCGCGGACCGAGGGGCGCTCGGCGTCCGCCGCGCGGGTCGCGGCGAAGATGGTCCGGTACACGGGGCCGTCCGCGATCGTGCGCACGACGACGCCCGGCTGGGCGGCGGGCGCGACGAGATCGGGCAGGAGCGTCACGGCCAGGCCCTGTGCGACGAGCGCGAGGCTGAGGACGCTGTCGTTGGCGCGGTGGCGGATGGTGGGATCGAAGCCGCCGAGCTGCCGGCACGTCCGCTCGGTCATCTCCTCCCACGGCGTGCCGGCGTGGCCGGTCGTCCAGACCTCGTCCGCGAGCTCGCGCAGCGGCACCGCGTCCTGGTGCCGCCGTGCGGCCGGATGGTCCTCGGGGAGGACGAGGCGGACCGGCTCGCGGTGCAGGTCGTGGCGGTCGACGCCGGCGGGCCGCCGGAGCGGCTGATGCTGCCACTCGTCGGCGAGGACGAGATCGAAGTCGCCCAGCGCGAGCGCCGGCAGCGCCTCCTCGGGCTCGGCCTCGACGAGCTCGCAGCGCAGCGCGGGCGCCTCCCGCGCGAGCGCCCGCATGGCCGGGGAGGCGAGGTGCAGCGCGACGGACTGGAACGCCGCGATCCGGCCGCGCCCGGCGACGCTGCCCGCGGCCGCCGCCAGCTCGGCCTCCGCCAGCTCGGCGCGCTCGAGCAGCGCGCCGGCGTGCCGGACCAGGACGAGCGCCGGGTCGGTCAGCCGGACCCCGCGCCCTGCCCGCTCCAGCAGCGCCACGCCCGCCTCGCGCTCGAGCACGGACAGCTGCTGCGAGACGGCCGAGGGCGTGAACTGGAGCGCATCGGCGACCGCCGCGATCGTGCCGCGCTCGTGCAGCTCGTACAGCAGGCGCAGGCGGCGCAGGTCGAGCATAGTGAAGCGATGCTACTGAATTGCCGTCACGAATCCGGATCGCTTCTGACGCTTGACGGCGGCACGATCCTGCCATGCGCTCCACCGGCTCCCTCCTCTGCCTCGGTTCCGCGGTCGCGTTCGGCGCGATGGGGATCTTCGGCAAGCTCGCCTACGACGAGGGCGCGACCGTCGGCACGCTGCTGTCCGTCCGGTTCCTGATCGCGGCCGCGCTGTTCTGGGTGGTCGTGGCGGCCACGGGCGCCGCGCGCCGCCTGCGGACGCTCGCGCGCCGCGACGTCGGCATCGCGCTCGCGCTCGGCGGCGTCGGCTACGGCGCGCAGGCGGGTGCGTACTTCGCCGCCCTGCAGCGGCTCGACGCCTCCCTGCTCTCGCTCCTCGTCTACACGTTCCCCGCGATGGTCGCCGTCGCCGCCATCGTGCTCGGCCGCGAGCGGGCCAACCTCCGTAGTGGCGCGGCGCTCGTGCTCGCCTCGACGGGCCTGTTCCTCGTCCTCGCCGGGGCCGCGGCGGGAGCGCTGGATCCGCTCGGCACACTGCTCGGCATCTCCGCCGCGGTCGTGTACAGCACATACGTCCTCAGCTCGGCCGGCGTCGCCGACCGCGTCGGCCCGCTGCTGCTCAGCGCGCTGGTCTGCACCGGAGCGGCGGCGACGCTGACGCTCGCCGGCGCCATCGGCGGCGACCTGCTGCCGGGCGACGTGAGCGCCGCCGGCTTCGGCTGGCTCGCGGCGCTCGCGGTCGTCTCGACGGTCGCCGCGATCAGCCTGTTCTTCGCCGGGCTCCGGCGCGTCGGCCCGACGAACGCCTCGATCCTGTCGACCGCCGAGCCGCTCACCGCGGTCGCGCTGGCGTTCCTTGCGTTCGGCGAGTCGCTCGGTCCCGTGCAGCTCGCCGGCGCGGCGCTCGTGATCGGCGCCGTGCTCGTGCTCAGCGCCCCGGCGCGCTCGGTGCCGAGGCCGATCCTCCGACCCATCACCGAAGGGAGCGTCCGATGACACCGACAGGGAAGACCGCGCTCGTGACCGGCGCGACCCGTGGCGCCGGGCGCGGCACGGCGGTCGCGCTGGGAGAGGCCGGGCGCCACCGTGTACTGCACCGGCCGCACGACGCGGGAGCGGCGGTCCGAGTACGACCGCCCCGAGACGATCGAGGAGACCGCCGAGCTCGTCGACGCCGCCGGCGGCACCGGGATCGCCGTGGCGGTCGACCACCTCGACCCGGCGCAGGTCGAGGCGCTCGTGCAGCGCATCGACGCCGAGCAGGGCCGGCTGGACGTGCTCGTCAACGACATCTGGGGCGGCGAGAAGCTGGCCCAGTGGAACACGCCCGTGTGGGAGCACGACCTCGACGGCGGCCTGCGGCTGCTGCGGCTGGCGATCGACACGCACCTGATCACGAGCCACTTCGCGCTGCCGCTGCTCATCCGCCGGCCGGGCGGCCTGCTCGTCGAGATGACCGACGGCACGCTGGAGTACAACGCCGCGAACTACCGGCTGTCGACGTTCTACGACCTCGCCAAGACGTCGGTCATCCGGCTCGCGTTCTCCCAGGGCAAGGAGCTCGCGCCGCACGGCTGCACCGCGGTCGCCCTGACGCCGGGCTGGCTCCGCTCGGAGATGATGCTCGAGGCCTACGGGGTCACCGAGGAGAACTGGCGCGAAGCGGCGGGCAGGAACCCGCACTTCGCCGCGATCTCCGAGAGCCCGCGCTTCGTGGGCCGCGCGGTCGCGGCGCTGGCCGCCGACCCGCAGCTCCAGAGCCGCAACGGCGGCTCGTTCTCGTCCGGCGGCCTCGCGCGCGAGTACGGCTTCACCGACGTCGACGGCTCCCAGCCCGACTGCTGGCGCTACCTCGTGGAGGTCCAGGACCCGGGCCGCCCGGCGGATCCCACCGGCTATCGCTGACGTCGCGAGCGCCGGCGGTCACCCGAAGAAGGCGAGCAGCTCGTCGGTGACCTCGTCCGGCGCGTCCTCGGGGATGAAGTGCGAGGCGCCGTCGACCGCCCGGCCGGTCACGTCCGGGGCGTACGGCCGCCACAGGTCCAACGGGTCCTCGTAGAAGATCGGGAGCCCGCCGGCGCCGCCCCACAGCGCGCGGACCGGGCACGCGATGGTCCGCCGCCCGCGGTCGGCGTCGTCGAGCTGGCGGTCGATCGTCGCGCCGGCGCGGTAGTCCTCGCAGATCGCCTCGACCACGTCCGGGTCGGTGAGCTGCGCGCGATAGGCCGCGACGAGCTCGCCCGGGTAGCGGTCGTCGTCCTTCATCCCGATGCGCTGGATCGAGATCCAGAAGCCGTCGGGATCGCCGAGCATCAGCCGCTCGGGCAGCGGGGCGGGCTGCGCGAGGAACGTCCAGTGCCAGTAGCCGACGGCGAAGCGGTCGTCCGCGCGCCGCCACGTCTCGCCCGTGGGCGCGATGTCGAGCACCGCGAGGCGCGTGACGACCGCGGGATGGTCCAGCGCCATGCGGTAGGCGACGCGGCCGCCGCGGTCGTGGCCCGCGACGGCGAAGGCGTCGTGGCCCAGTCCCGCCATCGCGGCGACGAGGTCCGCGGCCATGGCGCGCTTGCCGTGCGACGCGTGGTCCTCGCTCACCGGCGGGCGGAACGAGTCGCCGTAGCCCGGGAGGTCGGCGGCCACGACGGTGAAGCGCTCGGCCAGCCGCGGCGCCACGGAGTGCCACATCAGGTGCGTCTCGGGATAGCCGTGCAGGAGCAGCACGGGCGGCCCGGAGCCACCGATGCGCGCGTGGATCGACCCGCGCGCCGTCTCGACGTCCCTCACCTCGAAGCCGTCGAAGAGCATGGCCGCAACGCTACAGCGCGTCGAGACGGCGGCGCGAGGTCAAGCGCGACCGCGCGCCGCGCGCTGCCTCCGTGCGAGGGCGTCGACGATGACGGCCGCGAGCAGGACGCCTCCGGTGACCATGAACTTCACCGACGACTGCAGCGCCAGCAGGTCCATGCCGTTCGAGATCGATCCGATCACGATCGCGCCGAGCAGCGCGGACCACACAGACCCGCGCCCGCCGAAGAGGCTGGTGCCGGCGATCACCGGACCGGCGATGGCGAACAGGAGCAGGTCGCTGCCGCCCGAGGCCTGGTTGACCGCCAGCAGGCGCGAGGCGGCGAGGATGCCGCCGATCGCCGCCATCGCCCCGGAGATCGCGAACACGATGATGCGAATGCGGTTGACGCGGATGCCGGCGCGGAGCGCCGCCTCGGCGTTTCCCCCCACGGCGAACACGTGCCGGCCGAAGAGCGTCCGGGTGGCGACGTACTGCATGCCCGCCACGAACGCGACCAGAATCAGGAGGGCGAGCGGTACGCCGCGGTCCGAGTTGAGCACCGCCACGACGGCGATCACCCCGGCCGCGGCGATGGAGATGCGGGCCAGCGGCCCGGCCGCCGCGGTGTCCGCGAGTCCGGCGGCCCGGCGCGAGCGCAGGCTCCAGATCGTGATCCCGGCGTAGGACGCGATCACCACGGCCGCCATCACCCAGCCCACGGCGTCCGAGTAGAAGTGGTTCGCGAGCCCGACGATCGTGCTGTCGGTGACGTTGATCGACCCGGTGTCGCCGAGGATGTAGAGCTGCAGTCCCTCCCACGTGAGCAGGCCCGCGAGGGTGACGACGAACGATGGGATGCCGAAGCCGGAGAACAGCGACCCCTGGAGCACGCCGATGCCGATCCCCATCGCGACCGCGGCGGCTATGGCCAGGTAGGGGTTCCAGCCGTGCTCGACGTTCAGCACCGCCATCAGCGCGGAGGTGACGCCGCTCACCGCACCCACGGACAGGTCGATCTCCCCGATCAGCAGCACGTACACCACGCCCACCGAGATCAGGCCCGTGGCCGTGATCTGGAGGACCAGGTTGGTGATGTTGACCGCAGAGAGGAAGCGGCTGTTCTCGAGCTCGAAGACGATCCAGATGACCGCGATGGCCACGATGACCCGCACCGAGGCGAGGTCACCCCGCGCCGCGCGCCGCAGGAAACCGAGCGGCGAGCGCCTCGGGCCGAGCTCGGGCGCGGCGGTTGCGGCATGCGGGTGCGTGCTCATGGGCGACCTCCTGCTGCGCGGGTCGCGGCACCGGCGCCCAGGCGCGCGCCCGTGATCGCGGCCACGACCTCGGACTCGGTCGCGTCGTTCACGTCGAAGTCTCCGGCCAGGCGACCGAGGCGGAGCACCACGATGCGGTCGGCCACCTCGAACACGTCGGCGAGGTTGTGGCTGATCATCACGACGCCGAGCCCACGCTCGCGCAGGCGGTTGATCAGCGCGAGCACCTGAGCGGTCTGCGCGACGCCCAGCGCGGCGGTGGGCTCGTCGAGCAGCATCACCTTGGGCGCGCCGAGCAGGGACCGGGCGACGGCGACCTGCTGCCGCTGCCCGCCCGAGAGCATGGCGACCTCGGAGCGGACGTCGGGGATCGTGACCGATAGCTGCTCGAGCAGCTCGTGCGAGCGGTGCTCCATGTCGGTCTCGTCCAGCTGCCAGGTGAGCCTGCCGGGCCCGTCCGACAGCTCCTCGCTGCCGAGGAACAGGTTGGCCACGACGTCGAGGTTGTCCGCCAGCGCAAGGTCCTGGTAGACGGTGGCGATGCCCAGCCGGGCGGCGTCTGCGGGTCCGTGGATCGTGACCGGGACCCCGTCGGCCTCGAACTCGCCCGCGTCCGGCGCGTAGATGCCGGAGATGATCTTCACCAGCGTCGACTTGCCGGCGCCGTTGTCGCCCACGAGCGCGACGACCTCGCGGGAAGAGACCTCGAAGTCCACGCCGTCCAGAGCCTGGACCGCTCCGAACCGCTTCCGCACGCCCCTGAGGGACAGGAGTGGTGGTTGACCGCTCATGCGGCGCCTCAGCTGATCCCAGCGGACTTGCATGCGCTCGCGAACGCGCGGGTGCAGATCTGCGCGGGTGTCCAGTAGCCATCCTTGACGACGGTGCTCGCGATGTTGGCCTTCGTCACGGCCACCGGGGTGAGGATCTCCGACGGGACGGTCTGCTTCCCGTTGTTGACGTGCTGGTTGATGAGCGTGGACGGCAGCGGCTTGCCCTCCGCCAGCGCGACGGCCATCTGGGCCGCCCCCTGCGCCTCGGGCTTCACGGCCTTGTAGACCGTCATGTACTGCTGGCCGGCGAGGATCCGCTGGATCCCGGCCAGCTCGGCGTCCTGTCCGGTCGTCGGACGCGTCGCGGGGTCGATCCCCGCCGACTTCATCGCCGCGATCGCGCCGCCGGCGGTGCCGTCGTTCGCCGCGTAGACGCCCGCGAACCCGCCGTTGCCCAGCGCGGTGGCCGCCTGCTGCATCTCGGTCTGCGCCTCGGCCGGGCTCCAGTCAGGCGTGTCGTAGGACTTCGCGATCTTCACGCCGTCCCGGCTGAACACGGAGTTTGCACCCTGCTTGAACAGGTGGGCGTTGTTGTCCGTCGGCGCACCGTTGATCATCACGATCGGGCCGCTCGCCTTGCCCTCCTGCTTGAGCTTGTTCGTCAGCGCCGTGGCCTGGAGCCTCCCGACGCGCACGTTGTCGAAGGAGATGTAGGCATCGAGGTCGGCGTTCGAGACCAGGCGGTCGTAGCTGACCACCGGCACGTTCTGCGCCTTCGCCTTCGCCACGATCGTGCTCGCGGACTGCGCGTCGACGGGATCGAGCACCATGGCGTCGATCCCTTGCGCGAGCACGGAGTCGGCCTGCGACTGCTGCTGGCTCGCGTCCTGGTTGGCGTTCTCGTAGATGACCGAGCAGTCAGGACACAGCTGCTTGATCTCGTTCTCGAAGTTCGGACGATCCTGCGTCTCGTAGCGCGCGGTGGTGTGCTCCGGGAGGAGCAGCGCGATCTTCTTGCCGGTCACGCCCCCGCCGCTGCCGCCGCTGTTGCTGTTGTTGTCGCTGCCGCATCCGGCGACGAGAGCGCCGGCGCCCAACACCGCCGCAACGCTCAACACCGTCCAGCGACCGCGGGTCACCCGCGCCAGCGTCTCCTCGATGTTCGACATCAGGGTCCTCTCCTTTCAAGTACCGATCCAGACTCCGCGCGCCCGGCGATGGGCGCCAGAGCCCGTCCGATGGAACGCGCGGATGACCTCCGCGCCATCCGATCGGACGACGAGCTCCGGCTCGCGGCGAGCGCGGCGCGCCGGTGGTGGCTGCGCCTAGAGCTGCCGCGGTGTGCGGAGGCGCGGATCGAGCCGTTGCAGCGCGAACTCCATCGCGAAGCTGAGCACGACGACGAACACCGAGCTCCAGATCGCGATCCCGGCGAGCATCTGCAGGTCGATCGAGGGCGGCACGCCGTGGGGCAGGCCGTCCTGGTGGGGGTCCCCCGAATGGCCGGTCGCCTTCCAGGTGTGCACGAAGAAGCCCTGCACGCTGAAGACCCGCTCGACGAGGATCAGGTTGATCACGACGATCGGGGCGCTGACGCCGACCAGCGACGCGGTCGCCGCGCGCGCGAACGGGCCGGCATGGTGGCGGATGACCCGCTTGTGCGGCACGCCCTTGGCGATCGCGGTCCGCACGTGGTCGGTGTCCTGCTGCTCGCGGAGCAGTGCGACGACGAGCCGCAGGCACATCGCCGCGAGTGGCGCGGCCGCCACGAGCCAGGGCACGAGCAGCGAGCGAAACCAGTCCCACGGCGACGACAGCGGCGAGGCCCGGATCGGCGCGGCGTCGAAGAAGTACGGCAGCGGCAGGGTGCCGAACGTCGGATGGAACAGCAGGAGCGCGCCGAGCCCGAGGACGTAGACCGGAGTGCAGTACAGGAGCACGGAGGCCCGCTCGACGACGCGGGCCCGCCGCGAGTCCGCTCGCCCCGCGCACCACAGACCGAGCGCGAACCCGGCCCCGACGCCGATCGCCACCGCGCCGAACAGCATCCACACGTCGGCGGCGTATCCCTGCAGCCACATGTCGCTCACCTCCGGGCAGCCGACCCACCCGCACGCCACGCCGAAGTCGAAGTGGAAGAACGCCCGGCTCATCGCATGAGCCAGGCCGCCCCAGCCCTGCTCGTCGGGATACAGCTCGGGGTGCGCCCAGCGCGGGATCCCAAGCGCCAAGGCCGCCGTGATCGATACCACGCACAACCCCTGAGCGGTGCGCAGCGCCAGCGTCTTCGCCAACGACCCCATCCCGCCGAGCATAGGGAGCGAAAGACCAGCGCCCCCTCGCCGGCTCGTTGAACGACCGGGAGCGAGGCGAAGACCGAGTCCCGTCCGCAGCGTCCAAAGGGGCGGCCGCTTCCTTGGGCGTGACCGACGTCGACGCGGCGGCCGTGGCCGCGCTCGCCTCCGGACCGACCGTGAGCGGCGACGCCGCACGCCCCTCGGGAGCCCGATGAACGGCCGGTCGAGACGGGCGCCGCGGCCGAGCTCTCTCAGCTCTGGCCGGGCGCCCGCGCGCCTACTGACGGCACTACTTGACCGTCAGCGTTCCCTGCATGCCGGCCTGACGATGGCCTGGCACCGAGCAGTAGTACGTGTACGTACCGGGCTTCAGCGTCGTGCTGAAGGACTTCGTCCCACCCTGGAACACCGGTGTCTTGCCCAGGATCTTGTTCGACGAGTCGCTGAGCACGACGTCGTGGTCCAGGGCGGAGTTGTTGGTGAACTTGATCGCCACCTTCCCCGCCGTCGCGGTCTCCTTGTCCGCGTTGAAGGCGAGCGTGTTGCCCTTGGCGGCGAGGGCGACGGTGCCGCCCGCGCTGTTGGCCGGGGGTGCGGCCGGGGTGCTCGGCTTCGTCGACGCCGGCGCCTGTGACGTCGGGAGCTTGCCGGTGGCTCCGAGGCGGTAGGCGATGATCAGCGCCTTCTGGCCGTGGCCACTCGGGAGGGTTCCGGCGGCGATCAGCGTGTCCCCGGCCACGGCGACCGGCGCGTTGGTGCCGGCCGAGAGCTTCGTGTTCCAGACCTCCTTGCCCGTGTCGACGTTGAAGCCGTGCAGGGTGCCGTCGAAGGTCGTGGTGAACACGACGTCGTTGGCGATCGTCGCCGCGCCGTAGGGGGAGGAGTCGAGCTTGACGTTCCACTTGACCTGTCCGGTGGCCACGTCGATCGCCACGAACTCGCCGGTGCCCTTCTGGGGCGGCACGGTGGACGCGAACTTGAGGCCCTGGCCCTTGTAGGTCGTGGCCAGGTTGTTGACCGCGGCGAACACCGTCTCGCCGTTCGTCGCGAGCTGCGACTCGATACCGCCGAGGTCGCCCGGCAAGATGGTCACCGGGATCTTGAGATTCGAGAAGTCGCCCTTCTGGGCAGCGATATGGTCGTTGTCGTGGCCGTTGTGCATGCCCACCGGGCGCTTCCACAGCACCTTGCCGGTCTGCGCGTCGACCTCGACCACGATGCCCGCCTTGCCGCCGGCGATGACGACCTCCTTGCCGTTCGCCGTCGCCAGGAGCGGCGGGTTCTGCAGGTCCCAGTCGTAGATGTCATGGGGCGTCAGCTGGTAGTGCCAGATGAGCTTTCCCGTGCTCGCGTTGAGCTTGACGATCGAGTTCGTGTAGAGGTTCGGCCCCGGCCGGCTCGAGCCCCACGGATACTTCGGGGTGCCGGTGAAGGGGGCCGGGTTGGCCACGCCGACGTACAGGTTGCCCTTGCCGTCGAAGGTCGGGGGGTACCACTGGCCGCCGCCGGAGTTGATGTTCTTGTGCTTCTCAGACCAGAGGTTCGCGGGGACCTCGTCCCACTTCCACTTGATTGCGCCGGTGGACGCATCCATCGCGGTGAGGATCGCCTGGCCGTTGCCGGTGTAGAAGGTCTTCGCGTTGCCGGGCACCGTCGACACGTAGACCGTGTTGTCGTTGTAGCCGGGCGCCATGTCGATGCCCTCGTTGGCGTTGCGGGTCAACTTCCTGATCCAGAGCTGCTTCCCGGTCGCGGCCTCGAGCGCGAAGGCCGAGTCGCTGGTGGCGCCGTAGACCTTTCCGTTGGCAACGGTCACGCCGTTCGGGCCGATGTTGGCCGAGTTGAACTTGTGGGTCCAGCGGACCTTGCCGGTCTTGAAGTCGATGGCCTGGACGTTCGACTCGAGATCCTGTGTGTAGAGCACGTCGTCCACGACGACGGGCGTGGCCGAGTACCCGCCGAACGCTCCGTTCGCGGTGATCGGCACCGTCCAGGCGACGCCGAGCGTGGAGACATTGGACGCGTTGATCGGACCGCCCACGGCACGTGAGTTCTTCGTGTCGCCCCCCGGCCACTCCCAGCCCGTCGACAGGGTTGTCGAGCCGGCAGTGCCCTTGTTGCCGTTGTTGTCGTTGTTGTCGTTGTTGCCGCCGCCGCAGGCGGCCAGGAGGAGACTCATCGCGGCAAGACAGCCGATTGCAGCCATCCGCCACCCGGTCCGGTCGCCCTTGCGTCGCATGCTCATCTCTCCCTTGGTCATATAGGCCCAAAGGGTCGGCGAGCGGCTCGCCGTTGTCGTCGGTCTGCGGGATGGCACCTTCCGCTACCGCGGAGGGCGATGCACCGGGTCGCCGTCTACTCCGTCTGTCGTATGGGAGAGCGTGTCGCGTCCCGGCGAAGACATCGCGATCGCCGATTACGCCTCGACGCGATGCCCGTCGGGGGACCGGCGAGATCAGCTCGACAGTCAGGTCGGGGGCACCGATAAGGAGTTGGTATCGCCGGCACCCCAAGAGATGTTTGAGGGCGACGCCAGCGGCAGGATCGTACTTGCGTACGAACCAAGGAGCGTCTCATGAGCAGCCCGAACGGAAACCGCACGCAAGCGGGAAACGTCGCCATCGTCACTGGAGGGACCGCGAACCTCGGGAGGTTGTTCGCCGAGGCACTCGCCGGAGAGGGCGCCAACGTCATGGTGCACTACAACAGCAGCGGCCGTGAGGGCGAGGCCACGTCGGTCGTCAGCGAGCTCGAAGGGCTCGGCGTCGAGGCGGCCAGCCATCAGGCAGACCTCACCAACGTCGCCGAGATCACGAGGCTTGTCGATGACACCATCGATCGCTTCGGCAGCTGGAACATCCTCGTCAATACGGCGGGCCTGATCGTGCGCAAGCCGCTGGTCGAGACGACCGAGAAGGAGTACGACGACTCCTTCGCGATCAACGCCAAGATTCCGTTCTTCCTCATGCGCGAGGCCTACGAGAAGATGGCCGACAACGGACGGATCATCAACCTCGTCACCACGCAGGTGGCGGTCACCGCGGCGACCTACTCGGCCTACGCGGGAAGCAAGGGCCCGGTCGAGCACTTCACCAAGGCGTTCGCAAAGGAGATCGGGCCGCGTGGAGTGACGGTCAACTGCATCGCCCCCGGGCCGCAGAAGACGAGCTTCCTCTACAACGCGGAAAACGACGAGACGCTCACCTGGCTGTCGGGAATGACCATCTCCGGCGAGCTCGGCGACCCCGTCGACGTCGTTCCCGTGATGCGGTTCCTGGCCGCGCCCGAGACTCGATGGGTTACCGCGCAGACCGTTTACGTCAACGGCGGCATGATCTCGCCGATCAACTGAGCACCGGCACGCCAGGAGCAGATCTCCTCATCAGCAAGACGATCATCGTCACCGGCGCCTCGACGGCGGGCCGCAACGACTCGCAGGTCGAGACGGCCGAGCAGTACGCCCGCGACACGACCCCAACCCGACCCCGCAACTCGATGGTTGCACCGCTTGAAATGCGAAAACCCCGCCTTAGCAGGGCTTTCGGTAGTGCCGGAGGAGGGACTCGAACCCCCGACACGCGGATTATGATTCCGCCACATTTTGGCTCTACAGAGCCAAGAATCGGGGTCGGGGGACGCAAAAGGGGACACGACCGCGCGGGTTGCGGTCATGAGCGCTTGTAACGGGTGGCGCGGTACTCGTCGACCCAGGCCTTTGAGCTTCGCCATGTGCCGTCGGCCGCCTTGGCGGCCTTCAGGCGGCCTCGGATTGCCGCCACGCGCAGCGCGTTCGCGGAGAGTTGCTCGGTCGCGAGGGCGGGGAGTGGGACCAGCCGTGCGGGGCCCGCGACTGCCGGAACGACGAACTTGTAGAGGTTGTCGAGCACGGCTCGAGCGAGGAACTCGCCGAGCGGCCCATGGTCGCCGCCGTCGGCGCGGCGAAGCGCCGCGAGGTACCGCGAGCGGGCGCCTTTGTAAATGATGGCCGGCGGGATCCCGAGGCGAACGAGGAGCAGGTTGAGGATGAGCCGGCCGGTCCGGCCGTTGCCGTCCAGGAAAGGGTGGATCTGCTCGAAGCGGGCATGGAGCGCCGCCAGCGACTCGGCGATTGTCGCTTCGTCGGCGCTGCGGAGGGCTTGGGCGTCCGTGATCCAGTCACGTATGAGGGCGGGCACCTCAGTCCAGGATGGAGGCTGCATGCCTCCGGGGAACGGTTCGATGTCATGCTCGCGGAAGGAGCCTGGGCCTTCGCGGTCGGTGGCCTGAGGATGCGGCGCGACGTCCCACACCGGGGTCATCGCCAGGGCGTGTACGTGACGGACCTCGGCGAGCGACACGAGTTCGCCATCGGACCATTCGCCTGGTTGGATCCCGTGCCCATAGACCCAGTCGGCAGCTGTCGCATAGCCACGGACCTCCAGATACTCGCTCAGCTCCTTGTTACCGACCGCGCGGCCCTCGGCAAGGAGCAACTCGACCTGCTTGAGCACGAGCGTGTTCCCTTCGATTGCAGTCGAGTGATGCGCTTCCTCGAGCCAGATGCCCCGCCAGATGCCTTCAGCCTCGATGGGCGAGGGCAACCCACCGAGCCGCTCGCGCAGCTCGTCGATCTGTACCCGAAGCCGGTCGTAGACCGCGGCTCGCGACGGGCGTCCACGCTGGCCGGCGGTGATTTTGTTCGGCTGGGGCACTTGCGAATCGTACCGAACACTTTGCGTCGGAAGTGTTCGGCTGCCGGTGAACGATCTGTACCGAACACTTCAGCTGCCGACATCAACATCGACAACGATTGAGTTCGAGATACCAAAGCGGGCTTCCGCGCTCGCGGTTGCGGGCAGCGACGCGGCCGCCGAGGCATTCGCTGAAACGGTGGAGCGGAACCTCGCGTTCCCGCTCCTGACTGCCGCGACCGTCAGCGCCTTTACCTACGGCGTCGACGAGATCGAGTAACCAGCAGAACCCACGCTCTGGGGGACAGGCGGGGGGACACAAATGTCAGCCGGCGATGCACGGCACCACGCTGCGTCGCCGAGTTCAGGACAGCTAAGCGAGGGACACGCGGAATGTATTCCGCGTGTCCTTCGAACAAGAAAAGCACCGTTTTGCAGGCGCTTCTCATGCCGGAGGAGGGACTCGAACCCCCGACACGCGGATTATGATTCCGCTGCTCTAACCGACTGAGCTACTCCGGCGAGGGACTCGCCAAGACTAGCGAGCCGTTCGGGAGCCCAAGCCGCCCGGCGGGCAGGGCGAACGCAGGACCTGCGTCGTCGATGATGGAGAGCTGTGAGGGTCGAGCCGTTCGAGATCGCCGTCGCCGATGAGGCCCTCGCGGATCTCCGTGAGCGCATCCGCCGGACGCGCTGGCCCGACGAGATCGAGGGGATCGGCTGGGAGCAGGGGACCTCGCTCGACTACCTCCGTTCGCTGCTGACCGAGTGGGCGGACGGGTTCGACTGGCGCGCGCGGGAGGCCGAGCTCAACCGGCTGCCGCAGTTCCGCGCCGAGGTGGGCGGTCAGCGGATCCACTTCGTCCACGTGCGCGCCCCGCGGCGCCCGGCGATCCCACTCGTGCTCACCCACGGCTGGCCGAGCACGTTCCTGGAGATGCTGCCGCTCGTGCCGCTGCTGACCGACCCGCGCGCGCACGGCATCGACGGGCCGGCGTTCGACGTCGTGATCCCCTCCCTGCCGGGCTACGGGTTCTCCGACCGCCCGCGCCGGACGGGGATGAGCACGCGGGCGACGGCACCGCTGTGGGACGAGCTGATGCAAGGGCTCGGCTACTCGCGCTACGCGGCCGGCGGCACCGACTTCGGCGCCGGCGTCGCGACGTACATGGCGCTCGACCGCCCGGAGCCGCTCATCGGCATCCACCTGACGTTCCTGGACGAGACGCCGTTCACCGGGCCCGGCGCCCGCCCGCTGTCGGATGCCGAGCGCGCGTACCAGACGGAGAACGACCGCTGGATGCGGAGCGAGTACGCGTACGGCGACCTGCACGCGACCAAGCCGCAGACCGCGGGCTACGGCTTGAACGACTCGCCCGCCGGGCTGGCCGCCTGGATCGTGGAGAAGTGGCGCTCGTGGGGCGACACCGGCGGCGACGTCGACGCGCGCTTCGGCCGCGAGCTCCTGCTGTCCACGCTCACGATCTTCTGGGCGAGCGAGACGATCGCCTCCTCGATGCGCCTGTACTGGGAGAACCGCCGATCGGGCCCTGCGTTCGGTCCCGGCGACGTCGTGGAGGTCCCGACCGGATTCGCCGTCTTCGCGAACGAGCTCGTGCCCGAGGGGAGGCCGCCGCGCGAGTGGGTCGAGCGCGCCTACGCCGTGCGGCGCTGGACGGAGATGCCGCGCGGCGGGCACTTCCCCGCCGTCGAGGAGCCGGAGCTGCTCGCGCGCGACATCGCTGCCTTCTTCCGCGAGCTGACGGTCACACCGTGACGCGATCGGCCACGGCCGACGAGCCGCGCTCGAGCCGGTGCGCCTCAGCGCGCACGCCGAACTCCGCCCGCGCCCACACCGCCGCGAGCAGCGCCGCCGCCGCGCCGACCAGCAGCCCGCTCCGCGGGCCCGCGAACTGGGCCAGCAGGCCGACCAGCGGCGCGCCGATCGCCGTCGAGCCGAGGAAGACGATCGCGTAGAGCGCCATCACGCGCCCGCGCATCGTGGGCTCGGCGGCGATCTGGAGCGAGGAGTTGACACCTGCGGCGAACGTGACGCTCGCGGCGCCGAGCGGGACGAGGGCGAGCGCCTGCAGCGGCAGCGTCGGGGCGATCGCGGCGAGCAGCTCGGCGAACCCGAACAGGGCGGCGCTGCCGACCAGTAGCCGGTCGCTGATCCGTCCGCGCGCGCCCGCGCGCCAGCGCGCCGAGCACGGAGCCGACGCCCATCACCGCGGTCAGCGTCGCGTAGGTCGCGGCCGTGCCCTCCCAGGTCTGGCTCGCGAGCAGCGGCAGCAGCACCTGGAAGTTGAAGGAGATCGTCCCGATGACGACCATCATCGTCAGCGGCACGCGCAGCTCCGGGGTGCTCCGCACATAGGCGAGCCCGGCGCGCAGCTGGCCACGGGCGCGGGGCACCCGCGCCGCGGTGAACAGCCGCGCCGGGTCCATCAGCCGCAGCGCGACGATCATCACCGCGAACGTGGCGGCGTTGACCGCGAAGCAGGCGCTGACGCCGATCAGCGCGATCAGCCCACCCGCGGCGGCGGGGCCGACGATGCGCGACGTGTGCACGACCACGGAGTTGAGCGCCACCGCGTTGACGACGCGGTCGGAGCCGACGATCTCGCTCACGAACGACTGGCGCGCGGGGTTGTCGAACGCGAGCACGGTGCCGCGGACGAAGACGAGCGCGAAGACCATCCAGTCCTCGATGTGCCCGCCGGCCGTGAGCGCCCACAGGCTCACCGCCGGGATCGCCATCAGCGTCTGCGTGATCGTGAGCAGCGTCCGCTTGTCGAAGCGGTCGGCCAGCACCCCGCCCCAGGCGCCGAAGAGCAGGATCGGGAGGAACTGCAGCCCGGCGGTCAGGCCCACGGCGGCGCCGCTGCCCGTCAGCTCGACGATGAGCCACATCTCGGCCACGATCTGCATCCAGTTGCCCGAGATGGAGACGACCTGGCCGGCGAAGTAGCGCCGGTAGTTGGGGACGCGGAGCGAGGAGAACGTGCGGTCGAGCGCCGCCGTCACTCGAGCATGCCCTCGAGCAGCGCGGCCGCGCGCTCCAGCGTGGCGCGGTCCTCGGCCGAGAGCGAGTCGAGCCGCTCGGAGAGGAACGCGTCCTTGCGCGTACGCGCGCCGGCGAGCAGCGCCCGCCCGGCCGGCGTGATGGAGACGAGCGCGGAGCGGCCGTCGGCCGGATCCGCCGCGCGCGTCACGAGCCCCGCCTCTTCGAGCCGGTAGACGACCCGCGTCACCGTCGGACGCTGGACGCGCTCGCGCACCGCGAGCTCGCTCGGCGTGAGCGGGCCGTGCAGCTCGATCGTCGCGAGCGCTGCGTTCAGCGAAGGGGAGAGGTCGTTGCCCGACTCCTGGCGCAGCCGGCGCGCGCCGCGCGCGACGGCGTGGCGGAGGCGGGAGGCGAGCTCCTGGTCGGCGGAAGTGCTTCGCATTGCTAACTAGTTTAGCGAAGCACACGACGGGGGTCAGGCCCGTTGCGTTGCCCGCGATCGCGGCTGCGGAGACCAGCGACGCCGGCGTGCAACGCAACGGGCCTGACCCCGGCTGTTGGTTCGTCAGCAGCCCACCTTCGTGTAGCGGCACGCCACGATCGCCGGGCGCTCGACCGGCTCGCCGTCCTGGATCGACCACGCCAGGCGCACGAACTGCGCGTGCGTCCACGCGAGCGGCGTCGCGGACCGGGTGCCCTTGCCGGCCGGCTCGTTCGCCGGCGGCGCGCCGTCCCATGCCTGCTCGGGCAGCATCAGCCCGTCGTTCGCCGTCTGCGCGATGGTGCGCAGCTCGTCGTCGGCGCGCCCGCCGGCGATGAGCTCGTACTCGCCGCGCTCGCCCGCCAGCAGCGGCCAGACGCGGCCGCGGGTCTGGCGCGCCGCGGTCTGGAAGATGTCCCAGTCGCCGCCGGTCGCGGTCTCGCCGTAGCCGTCGAACGAGAACCGGTGCCAGATCCGCCCGCTCGGCGTGTCCTCCGCGAGCTTCTCGTCGCCGACCGCGAGCGAGTTGCGCACGACCGTGTCGTTCCACGGCTTGACGCCGAAGAGCACGAGCCCGAGGAAAGAGTTGTCCACGATCTCGCGCTCGTCGACCGCCCGCGGGAAGTTGTCGCCGAGCGAGTACGTCGAGCCGTCGTCCGGGTTCGCGTCCTTCGTGATCCGGAGGTAGTACGGCTTCGGCGAGTACGGGCCGTTGGTGGTCGCCGTCCAGCTCTCCACCTGCGCCTGCCACTCGTCGGCGGTCTGCTCGTACTGCGCGGCGCGCACCGTGTCGCCGTTGGCCCGCGCGACGTCCGCGGCGCAGATGAGCGCGGCGATCTCCGTGGCGATGGTGTTGGGCGACCAGCCCTCCTGGTTCTCCCAGCGCTCCTGCTGCGTCTTCGGCCCGTTGGCGACGATGAAGTCCGCCGCGCGCCGGACGTGGCCCCAGTCCTCCGCGCCCCTGCGCCCGAGCCACCAGGCGAGCACGACGGGAAGCGCGACCTCGTCGAGCTGCAGGCTCGTCCAGTACTCCTTCCCGTCGACGCGCGTGTTCTGCCACCACGAGCCGTCGGGCTTCTGGACGCGCCAGAGGAAGTCGAGCAGCCGGGTCGCCGCGGCGTCGTCGCCGGCCGCCTTCTGCGCGGTCGCCACGTGGTAGAAGTCGCGCGGCCACACGAGGTGGTACGGGCCGGAGAACTCGTGCTTCTCGAGCGTCAGCGTGCCCCACACCCACGGCATGTTCGGCGCGGCGATCGAGGCCCCGCGGCGCTGCTTGTCCTCCGACGCGGCGAGCACCATCAGCGACTGGTCGTAGAGCTTGCGCATCCCCGCGACGCTCGCCGGCGGCGGGGAGAGCGACCGCAGGTACTCGCGCCAGCCGCCCACGAAGCGCGCCGCCGCGGAGCGGAACCCGCCCGCCAGGGAGGCGTCGGCCGTCGCGCTCGCGGCCGCGGCGTTCGCGCCGAAGCCGATCGCCAGCGTGAGCTCGCGCTTGCGCACGCCGTCGAGCGCGGTCCGCGCGCCCTGGACGACGTTGCCCGGCTGCGTCGCGTCGTAGCCGCGCAGCCGCCGGTCGGCCTGCAGGTCGCGCCACGGGTCGCTCGCGGCGCCCTTGTAGCCGCTGCTGCCGTCGCGCAGCGCCGGCTCCGCCGCGACCGCGCTCGCCGCGGCGTCGTCGAACGCGGCGAGCCGTCCGCGCGAGAACATGCCGCGGTCGTCGTTGCCGTCGTCGCCGGGCGCGGGGTCGGCGAGCACGTAGAGGCGCAGCTTCCTGCCCGTGCGCGACTGGAACTTCACGCGCGCGAGCACGGAGGCGCGCGCCGGGTCGGTGATCCACGTCTTGATCAGCCGCCAGCGCGCCGTCTGCGTGACCTGGCGGAAGCCGAGCGCGTCCGGCAGCGGCTCGACCCGCGAGCGCACGCCGGGCGCGACCGGCTCGATGTGGGCGGGATCGTCGTCGACCGTCTCGCGGTCGAGGAATCGCTTGCCGTCGGTGACCGCGAACTGCAGCCCGCGGAATCCAGGCGTGCTCAGGTCAGGGAAGTAGACCTCGCTGAGCGAGGCGGCGCGCAGCGTGAAGTACGCGTTGCCCTCGACCTGGTGCGCGGTGCCGAAGCCGTGCTTGTCGGCCGGCGCCCAGGTGTGCTTCGCCCCCGGCGCGCCGGGAGCGGGTGGCCGCGCGGTCGCGGGCGCCGCGGCCACGAGGGCCGCACAGACCGAGGCGAGACAGATTGCGCGCAGCATGGCTCCCTTCCCGTTCCGGGACCGACGGCCGGACGGCCGGCGGCGCGGGGTCTCGGTTACCCGCCGCGCCGGCAGGAAAACGGGGGCGCCGCGCGGACGCGGCGCCCCCGTGTGGCCCCTGCCCTAAGGCGTCGGGTTGATGACGACCTGCGCGCTCCCGGAGAGCGGCGGGACGCCCGGGTCCACAGGCGCGTCGGTGTACGACGCGTTGAAGACCGCCCGGATGTTGGGCAGGCCCTCGTGGCCGCCCGAGCTCGTCGTGATCGTGCCGGTGCACCCCGCCGACGCCGTCAGCGGATGCCCGTGGGTGTCGTGGCCCAGGACGTAGCTCACGATCACCTTGCTGCAGTCGACCGGTTGGTCGTCCACGACCGTGACCTCGTACGACACGGCGTCGCCGAAGTGGAACGGCTGACCGGGCGCCGGGGTCGTCGTGAGCGTCACCTTCGGCGAGGTGTTGCCCACGATGATCGGCACCGAGGCGGATGACCGGCGGCCGGTGCGGTCGGTGACCGTCAGCGTCGCGTCGAACTTGCCGTTCTTCGTGTAGGTGTACGTCGGGTCCGTCTCGCTGGAGTCCTTCGTCCCATCCGAGTCGAAGTCCCACGCGTACGTGAGCCGGTCGCCGTCCGGATCCTCGGTGCCCGCGCTGGAGAACTTGACGGTCGGGTTGCCGTCCAGCCGCAGCTCGAGCGGCACGTTCGGGTTCGCGCTGCCCCTCGGCCGCCACCGTGACGATCGGCGAGTAGTTGCCGCGCACGAAGTTGACCTTGCGTCAGCTTCGCGTCCGGGTTCTGGGCGAAGAAGCCGTCGCCGTACTCGAGCATGTAGAGCGACGCCGTCCGGACCGAACTCCAGGTCCATCGGCGTTGTCGACGCGGGTTGTCGGGCGTCGCGCCCGCCGGGTCGAACCACGAGTAGCCGAGCGGGATCGGGACCTGCCGGATGTCCTGCAGGCGCTCGCCGTTCGGCTTGTTGAGCCGGAACTCCTTGACGTAGTCGCGGGTCCACTCGTAGAAGAGCGGCTGCCCGTCGTAGTACGCGCGGCCACTTGAAGACGCGACGGGTTGCGCCTCCTCGAACTGGTACGCCGGGCCGCCCATCGGCCCGATGCCGGTGCCGCCCACGGCGTCCTGCGAGGAGCTCCGGGAACAGGCCCTCGTCGGCGGCCGGGTACGAGTACCAGACCTCCGGCTGCGGCCACCGGCGGCAGCACCGCGCTGGCCGGTGTTGTGCGGCGAGTCGTTGACCGGACGCGCGCAGTTGAACGTACGCGCCGGCCTTCTCGGTGGCGAAGTCCCAGTCGCGGTAGCCGAGATCCGGCGTGACGCAGTAGGGCCAGCCGTAGTTGCGCGGGCTTGTCGACGATCATCCAGCGGCCATGGCCCGCGGGACCCGCGGTTCGGGGTCCGGCCGGTCGGCGTCCGGCGAGTAGTCGGCGACGTAGACGTCGCCGGTCTTCGCGGTTGACCGCGAACCGGAACGGGTTGCGCAGGCCCATCGCGTAGATCTCGGGCTTCGGTCTTCGCCGTGCCGCGCGGGAACAGGTTGCCGCGCGGGATGTCGTAGCCGCCGTTCGGGCGCGGGCGGATGCGCAGCAGCTTGCCGCGCAGGTCGTTGGTGTTGGCCGCCGTGCGCTGGGCGTCGAAGGCCGGGTTGCGGTCGGCGCGCTCGTCGATCGGCACGTAGCCCTGCGACTCGAACGGGTTGGTGTCGTCACCCGTCGACAGGTACAGGTTGCCCTGCGCGTCGAAGTCGATCTTGCCGCCGACGTGGCAGCAGATGCCGCGGTCGACCGGCACGTCGATGATCTTCTGCTCGCGAGCCGAGGTCGAGCTCGTCGCCCGTCGAGCTTGAAGCGCGACAGGCGCAGCGGCGCCCTTGAACTGCGTCGAAGTCCGCCGTGCGTGCCCGGTCGAAGGGCGCGTCGCCCTCGTTGACGCGCCGGTGTCAGCGGGTCGTCGACGGGCGTGGGGATCGTCGTTCGGCGAGTAGTAGAGGTAGACCCAGTGGTTCTCGTCGAAGTCGGGGTCGACTGCGACGCCCTGGACGCCCTCCTCGTCGTGCTGGTAGACGTCGATCGTCGGCCGCGAGCGTGTTGAGCTGCGTGCGCGGGTCGAAGATGCGGACCTCGCCCGTGCGGGCGGTGTGCAGCACGCGCCGGTCGGGCAACACCGCGAGTCGCGATCGGCTCGCCGGGGCGGTCGTTGAGCGTCACCTTCTCGAACTGCGACTCGAGCGGCGGACCGCGCGTCGCTCTGCGCACCGGCCGCGCGCCGGCAGCGCGCACAGCGCTGCGACGACGCAGGCTGGGACGAGTCTCCTCATGTGGTTGCCAACCTCCCTCGGGGCGGCGTCGACGCGGGTCAACATCCCTGCCGCTGCAGAGCGCGCCTGCGCCCCGTCGGGCGCGCTGCGGCCGGTGCGTTCTCCCGTACTCTCCGGCCGGCGCGGACCTTACGCCACGCCGCAAGCAAAACTTGCGCTCGTGTCGAGCAGATGTCGGGAATCGGACGTCGGGCGCGGGTACGTTCCGTCCATGCCCGAGCGCGACGACGACGACTGGGTCGGCACCCCGCCCGAGGGGCGCTACACGCGCGACCGGGCCGATCCCGGCTTCTGGCAGAACCAGTGGCAGCCGGCCGCCGGCGGGCGCGGTGCTGTTCGTGCTCGTCGTGATCGTGCTGCTGCTCGCGCTGCTCTGAGCGCTCAGGCGCGCCACTTCACGCCGCACCCGCGGGCGCGGGTCTCGGGCTGCTCGACCGCGCGCCCGCGAGCACCGCGTCGAGCGCGGCGCGCAGCCAGGCCGCGTCCTGCGACGGGTCCTGGTGGTCGGCGTCCGGCGCGCCGCGATAGGCGAGCCGCTGCTCGCCGTCGAGGACGAACACGTGCGGCGTCACCTCCGCGCCGAGCGCGCGGGCGACGTCCTGGCTCTCGTCGTGGAGCTGCGGATAGGGCCACCGCTGCTCGCGCGCGAGGCGGCGGATGTGGTCGAGCGAATCGGCCGGATAGCGGCTCGCGTCGTTCGCGTGGATGCCGAGGAAGCGCACGCCGCGCCCGGCGTACTCCTCGGCGACGGCGCGCAGACGCGGGTTCCAGGCGATCACGTACGGGCAGTGGTTGCACGTCACCACGAGCACGGTCGCGACGGGCGCCGGATCGAGCGGCACGGCGTGCTCGTCGCCCTCGGTGTCGGGGAGCGCGAAGGGCGGCACCGGATCGCCGATGCCGAAGCGGGTGGCGGTATGGGCCATGATCACGAGGCTAGCGCCCGGGCTATCGTCCGCGCCCATGAGCGATCTGGAGCGGGCGGTGGAGACGGTCGTCGGGGCGTGCCTCGGGGTGAAGCCCGGCGAGGACGTCGTCATCGTCGTCGACCGGACGACGCAGGCGCTGGGCGACGCGCTGCGCGACGCCGCGGCGGCGCGCGGCGGCGAGCCGGTGATGACCGTGATGGAGCCGCGCGAGGTCGACGGGGAGGAGCCGCCCGCCCCCGTCGCCGCGGCGCTGGCCGCGGCGCGCGTCTTCATCGCGCCGACGCGCCGGTCGCTGTCGCACACCCGCGCGCGCAAGGCGGCGAGCGAGGCCGGCGCGCGCGGGGCGACGCTGCCGGGCGTCACGGAGGACATGCTCGCGCGGCTGATGGCGGCCGACTTCCCGGCGATGGCGGCGCGCAGCCGCGCGGTCGCCGACCTGCTCACCGCGGCGGACAGCGCGCACGTGACGTGCCCGCGCGGGACCGACTTCACCGCCGACCTGTCGGGCCGCACCGGGATCGCCGACGACGGCGACCTCACCGCCGAGGGCGCGTTCGGCAACCTGCCGTGCGGCGAGGGGTTCATCTCCCCGCTCACCGGCGAGGGGACGATCGTCGCCGCGACGCTCGCGAGCCTCGGCCTGCCCGACGAGCCGGTCCGCCTCACCGTCCGCGACGGGCGGCTCGCCGACGCGAGCGGCGAGTGGGGCGCGCGCTGGACCGCCCTGATGGACGCGGCGGGGCCGAGCGATGCCGAAGGCCGCGGTGACGAGCCCGCAGGGCGAGGCAGTGGACGGAACCTGGCCGAGCTCGGCGTCGGGACGAACGAGCGCGCGACGCTGACCGGCAACATCCTCGAGGACGAGAAGATGCTCGGCACCGTCCACGTCGCGTTCGGGGCGAGCGCCGGGATCGGCGGCACGGTCTCCGTGCCGGTGCACCTCGACTGCCTGATCGAGGACGCGACGCTCGACGTCGGCGGCACGCGCGTGCTCGACGCCGGCCGCTTCGTGCTGTGACCCGCCTCGTCGCGGTCCCCAACGTGTCGGAGGGGCGCGACGAGGACGTGCTCGACGCGATCGGCGCGGCGTTCGCCACGCACGCGGCCGTGCTGCACCGCTCCGCCGACCCCGATCACCACCGGGCGGTCTTCTTCCTCGCGGGCGCGCCCGGTGAGCTCCATCTGCGCGCTCGCCGCCGGCGCCGCAGCGGCCGCGGAGCGGATCGACCTGCGCGCGCACGACGGGATCCACCCGCGCGTCGGCGCGCTCGACGTCGCGCCGGTCGTCTACCTCGACGACGCCCAGCGCGGCGCGGCGATCGCCGAGGCCCTGCTCGCCGCCGACGCCATCGGGGCCGCCGGCGTCCCCGTCTTCCTCTACGGCGAGCTGGCCGGCGGGCGCACCCGGGCCGAGCTGCGCAAGGGCGGGCCGGAGGGCCTCGCAGCCCGCGGCACCCCGCCGGACTACGGCCCGCCGGAGCTGCACCCGACCGCCGGCGCGACGCTCGTCTCCGCCCGCCCGCCGCTGATCGCGTTCAACCTCGAGCTGGCGCCGCCCGCGACGCTCGACGACGCCCGCGCGGTCGCGGCCGCGATCCGCGAGAGCGGAGCCGGCGGGCTGCCCGGCGTGCGCGCCCTCGGGCTGCACCTCGGCCGGCGCGACGTGGTCCAGGTCTCGACCAACATCGAGGACCACCGCGCCGTCACCGCGACCGACGTGCTGGACGCCGTGCGGCGCCATCGACCCGTCGCGCGGGCCGAGCTCGTCGCCCCCGCGCCCGAGGCGGCGCTCGCCGGGTGGCCGGACGACGTCGAATTGCGCATGCCCGGCGCCATCGAAGCCCTGCTCGGGCGCTAACGTCTTGGGCCCATGGCCCAGACCAAGCGCAAGCGCCGGACCAAGCATCGTGGCAACGCCGCCGGCAACGTCGAGGCGCGCGGTCGCACCGGCCGCAAGCCGACCGACCAGGAGCGGCGCAAGGGCTCGTCCGCCTCGCTCCGCGAGGAGCGCCGGTTCCAGGAGCCGACGTGGGCCGGCGCCGCGACCCGCGCCGGGCTCGCGTCCGCGCTGCTGCTCGTGCTCTTCGTCAGCGGGATCGCGGGGCAGAACCAGAGCATCGCGACCGCGATCGGGCTGTCGGTCGCCGCCTTCCTCATCTACGTCCCGCTGGGCTACAAGGTCGACCGGATGTTCTGGGAGCGGCGCATGCGCAAGGCGGGCCGCCCGCTGCCGGCGCCCGCGCCCAAGAAGGGCAAGAGCTAGATGGACGTCCGCACCTTCACCGTCGGGCCGGTGCAGGAGAACTGCCACATCGCCCGCCGCGAGGACTCCGACGAGGCGATCGTGATCGACCCGGGGGAGGAGGCGCCGAGGCTCCTGGAGGCGCTCGAGGCGCTCGAGCTCAACGTCGCCGCGATCCTCCTCACCCACACGCACTTCGACCACGTGGGCGCGGTGGCCCCGCTGGCCCGCGCGACCGGCGCCGACGTCTGGTGCCCCGAGCTCGAGGTCCCGGTGCTCGCGGACATCATGCGCTTCGTGCCCTGGCCCGGGTTCGGCCCGTACGACTCCTACGACGCCGACCACACGGTCGCCGGCGGCGAGCAGCTCGAGCTCGCCGGCTTCGAGATCGACGTCCTCTTCACGCCCGGCCACTCGCCGGGCCACGTCACGTACTCCATCCCCGCCGAGCAGGCGATCTTCTCCGGCGACGTCCTCTTCCAGGGCTCGATCGGCCGCACCGACCTGCCGGGCGGCGACCACGCCACGCTCATGCAGACGCTGGCGACGCTCGTCGAGGCGCTGCCGGACGAGACGGTCGTGTACCCCGGCCACATGGGCAACACGACGATCGGCCGCGAGCGCGCGACGAACCCGTTCCTGGCCCAGCTGGCGTGAGCGAGCGGATCCAGGCACCGCGCGGCACGTACGACGTGCTGGGCGAGCAGGCGGCCGCGCGCGAGGCGCTGGAGGGCCACGCGAAGCGGATCCTCGAGCGCGCCGGCTACGAGCGCATCGAGACGCCGGTGTTCGAGGCGACCGAGCTGTTCGCCCGCGGCGTCGGCGAGTCGACCGACGTCGTGCAGAAGGAGATGTACACGCTCGAGGGCGGCGACGGTCAGAGCATCACGCTGCGCCCCGAGGGCACCGCGCCGGTCGCACGGGCGTACCTCCAGCACGGCATGCACAAGCTGCCGCAGCCGGTGAAGCTGTGGTACCTGTCGAGCTTCTTCCGCCGCGAGCGCCCGCAGAAGGGCCGCTTCCGGCAGTTCTGGCAGGTCGGCTCCGAGGCGATCGGGTCCGACGACCCCGCCGTCGACGCCGAGTCGATCCTGCTGCTCGCCGAGCTGCTCGAGGCGATCGGCTCGCGCGGCGTGCGGCTGCGGATCGGCTCGCTCGGGACGCCTGAGACGCGCCGCGCCTACCGGGCGGAGCTGCAGGCGTACCTGCACGCGCACGAGCTCGAGCTGGCCGAGGAGGTCGTGGCCCGGATCGACCTCAACCCGCTGCGCGCGTTCGACTCCGACCACGCGGGCACGCGGCGGGTGATGGCCGGCGCGCCGAGGCTGCTCGAGCGCCTCGGCGACGACGACCGCGAGCACTTCGAGACGGTGAAGGAGCTGCTCGACGCCGTCGGGCAGGCCTACGAGGTCGATGACACGCTGGTGCGCGGGCTCGACTACTACACGCGCACGGTCTTCGAGTTCACCTCCGACGCGCTCGGCGCCCAGTCGGGCGTCGGCGGCGGCGGTCGCTACGACGGGCTGATCGAGCAGATCGGCGGCCCGCACACGCCCGGCATCGGCTGGGCCAGCGGGGTGGAGCGGATGCTGCTGACCGCCGCCGACCTGCCGGCCGCCGGGCTGCCGCTCGACCTGTTCGTCGCCTACGCCAAGCCCGAGCTGCGCGCGGAGGCCTTCCGCCTCGCGGCCGACGTCCGCCGCGCCGGGCTCGCGGCAAGACTCGAACTCGGGGGACGCTCGCTCAAGGGCCAGCTCAAGCAGGCGGACCGGGCGGGCGCCCGGTACGTTGCCATCCTCGGCGACGAGGGGACGGCACTCAAGGACATGGAGACGGGAGAGCAGCAGACGGTGGAGCCCGACACGGTCATGCACCACATCACGCGGGTCCGGCTGTGAGGCCCCCGCGGGCGAACGGCTATCGCGACGCGTGGTGCGGCGAGCTCGACGCCGCACGCGTCGGCGAGACCGTGCGGGTCGCCGGCTGGGTGCATCGCCGGCGCGACCACGGCGGGCTGATCTTCATCGACCTGCGCGACCGGACCGGGCTCGTCCAGCTCGTCTTCCACCCCGAGACGGCGGCCGACGCGCACGCCGTCGCCGAGCGGCTGCGCTCCGAGCACGTGATCTCCGCCACCGGCCAGGTCGTGCGGCGGGAGGAGGGCAACGTCAACCCGAACCTGCCGACCGGCGAGATCGAGATCGACGTCGCCGCGGTCGAGCAGCTGGCCGAGTCCGACACGCCGCCGTTCCCCGTCGACGAGGACGGCCCGGTCGACGAGACGCTGCGCCTGCGCCACCGCGTGCTCGACCTGCGCCGCGACGGCATGCGCGAGACGATGCTCCTGCGCCACACGGTCACGCGGGCGATGCGCGACTACCTCAACGCGCACGACTTCGTCGACATCGAGACGCCGCTGCTGACGCGCTCCACGCCGGAGGGCGCGCGCGACTTCCTCGTCCCCAGCCGCTTGGCACCGGGCGAGTTCTACGCGCTGCCGCAGTCGCCGCAGCTGTTCAAGCAGCTGCTGATGATGGCCGGCTACGAGCGCTACTACCAGATCGCTCGCTGCTTCCGCGACGAGGACCTGCGCGCCGACCGGCAGCCGGAGTTCACGCAGCTCGACCTCGAGATGTCGTTCGTCGACGAGGACGACATCATCGACGTCATCGAAGGGCTGATGGCGCGCGTGTTCGAGGCGGCCGCGTTCCCGGTGACCGCGCTGCCGCCGTGGCCGCGCCTGGCGTACGACGACGCGATGCTGCGGTACGGGTCCGACCGGCCGGACACGCGCTTCGGGCTGGAGCTGGCCGACCTCGGCGAGGAGCTGGCCGGCACCGAGTTCAAGGTGTTCGCGGGCGTGCTCGCATCCGGCGGCGTGATCCGCGGGCTCAACGCCGGCGCGCGGGAGGTGCCGCGCTCCGAGCTCGACGCGCTGACCGACCACGTCAAGCGCTACGGCGCCGGCGGCCTGGTGTGGGCGTTCGTGCAGGAGGACGGCACGTGGCGCTCGCCGACGGCCAAGTTCCTCGGCGAGGACCGGGTCGAGGCCGTGACCCGCAAGCTGGCGGGCCGCCCCGGCGACCTGCTGCTGCTCGTCGCCGACAAGCCGCACGTCGCCGCGACGGCGCTCGGCGAGCTGCGGCTGGAGCTCGCGCGCCGCTTCGGCCTCGTGCCCGAGGGGCGCCACGACGTGCTCTGGGTCGTCGACTTCCCGATGTTCGAGTTCAACGAGACCGAGGGCCGGTGGGACGCGATGCACCACCCCTTCACCGCGCCGACGGGCGACTTCTCCGACCCCGGCTCGCTGCGCTCGCGCGGCTACGACATCGTGGTCGACGGCGTCGAGATCGGCGGCGGGTCGATCCGTATCAACCGCCCGGACGTCCAGCAGCAGGTGTTCTCCGCGCTCGGCATCTCCGAGGAGGAGGCCGAGGCCCGGTTCGGCTTCCTGCTCGACGCGCTGCGCTACGGCGCGCCGCCGCACGGCGGCCTCGCGCTCGGGCTCGACCGCATCGTCGCGCTGCTGGCCGGCCGCGACTCGATCCGCGACGTGATCGCGTTCCCCAAGACCGCGAGCGGATCGGACCCGCTCACCGGCGCGCCGGCGCCCGTCGACGCCGCGCAGCTCGCGGAGCTCGGCATCAAGGTCACCGCGCCGCCCCGCGACTGATCGGGTCCACACCCCAGCCGCGCGATTGCGGCTAAGGCCGGAGCGGACTGCTGCCGACAACGGGAGAGGAATGTCTCAGATCTCCCCGCCCATCCGGATCCTCCTCGTCTGCGCCGTGGCCTTCATGGCTGCCTGGATGCTCTTCCTGCGGCCCTCGACCGACGCCGGCACGCCGGCCGCCGATGCGCCCGCGGCGACCACGCCGCCGGTCGCGGCCGGCGGCGACAAGGCCGACAGCTTCGCGGGCAAGGCGGTCGAGAAGGCGAACGAGGCGACGGCCGCGCAGGACGCGCGCGCCGAGCAGCTCGCCGGCGGCGCCGGCGAGACCGCCGCGACGCCCGACACCGGCAGCGCCGTCACTCCCGCCCCCGCGGGTGAGCCGGCGGCCACGGGCGCGAAGCCGGGCAAGCTGGACGCGAAGGCGGCCGCCGCCGGCGGCCTGCCGCTGCGGGTGCTCAAGGCGATCGGCGACCACAAGGTCGTGGTGCTGCTGTTCTGGTCGCCCAAGTCGGCCGACGACAAGGCCGTCCGCAAGGCGCTCGCGAACATCGACCGCCACAACGGCAAGGTGGTCGCGCACGCGACGCACCTGAAGAAGATCGCGCGCTACGGGCAGATCACGCGCGGCGCCAACGTCGAGCAGTCGCCCACGATCGTCGTGGTCGATCGCAAGATGAAGGTCGACACGCTCGTCGGGTACGTCGATCGCGTCACGATCGACCAGGCAGTGACCGACGCGCTGCCGCGACTCGTAGCGCCGCCTACACTCGGCGCATGGACGCCGAGGTCTTCGCCGAGCATCTGGAGTATCCCCGGGGGCGCGGTCACGCGCCCCCGGATTCGTTCTCCGGCAGCGCCGGCGGCGCCGCGTGCGGTGACCTGATCCGCATCGACCTCGCGCTCGACGGCGACCGCGTCGTGGATGCGGGCTTCGAGGCGTCGGGATGCGGCGCGGCCGTCGCGTCGGGATCGGCGGCGGTCGAGCTGGTGCGCGGTGCGCGCTGTCCTCGACGCCGCGCGGATCGGCGCGGGGGAGGTGTCCGCGGAGCTGGGCGGCCTCTCGCCGGGCAAGCTGCACGCCGCCGAGCTGGCCGCCGACGCGCTGCACGTCGCGCTCGGCGCCGCGGTGGCGGCGTCCGGGGAGGCGGCGCTCGATCCGGCGCGCACGCTGGTCGCGATGAGCGGCGGCGTCGACTCGGCGGTCGCGGCGCTGCTCGTCGCGGCGCTCCGGGCGGGAGGCGGTCGCGGTCACGCTCGAGCTGTGGCGCGATCCCGCCAACGACGCCGAGGCGTCGTGCTGCTCGGCCCACGCGGTGCGGCTCGCGCGCTCGGTCGCGCACCGGATGGGGCTGCCGCACTTCACGCTCGACCTGCGCGCTCCGTTCGCCGCCGGGGTCGTCGCGCCGTTCCTCGCCGACCACGCCGCCGGCCTGACCCCGAACCCGTGCGTGCGCTGCAACGGCGACGTGCGGCTCGACGCGATGCTCGCGTTCGCCGACCGCCTCGGCGCCGCCGACCTCGCCACCGGCCACTACGCGCGCGTGACGCCCGACGGGCTGCTGCGCGCGGCCGCCGACCCGGCGAAGGACCAGAGCTACATGCTCGCGGCGCTGGCGCCGGCGTCGGTGGCCCGCATGCGCTTCCCGCTCGGCGAGCTGCGCAAGCCGGAGGTGCGCGCGATCGCCCGCGACGCCGGCCTGCCCGTGGCCGACAAGCGCGAGTCGCAGGACCTCTGCTTCCTCGCCGGCACCGGCAAGAGCGCGTTCCTCGCCCGCCACGGCGGCGTCCGCGAGCGCCCCGGGGCGATCGTCGACCGCGCCGGACGCACCCTCGGCCGCCACCGCGGCCAGCACCTGTTCACGATCGGCCAGCGCAAGGGGCTGGGCGTCGCGGCGGAGGAGCCGCTCTACGTGCTCGCCAAGGACCGCGACGCCAACACGGTCACCGTCGGGACGCGCGCGGAGCTGGCGACGACCGAGGTGGCGGTGCGCGACGCGGTCCTGCACCGTCCCGAGGCCGAGGTCGACCGCGTCAAGCTGCGCTACCGCACGGTCCCGCTGCGCTGCCGCGTGGTCCCGGGCGAGCGCGGGACGGCTGGCGCTCGAGCTCGCCGAGCCGGTCGACGGCGCCGCGCCCGGCCAGGTCGCCTGCCTGATGCGCGGCGACGTGGTCGTCGGCCACGGCGTCATCGCCGGCTGACCAGGTGCCACGCGGCGATGGTCGCCGCGTCGGCCACCTCGCCGCGCCGGATCATCGCCTCGAACTCGGCGATCGGGAAGCGCGCGCAGCGCAGGTCCTGCTCGCTCGGCTCGGGCGCCGGCGGTCCCGGTTCGAGTCCGGTCGCGAGCCAGACGTCGAAACGCTGGTCGAGCAGCCCGTAGGCGAAGAACAGCGTGCCGAGGCGCTCCATCGAGCGCGCCCGCAGGCCGGTCTCCTCCGCGAGCTCGCCGCGGGCGAGCGCCTCGGCGGGCGCGTCGGGCGCCTGCTCCCATGCGCCCTGCGGCAGGTCCCAGAAGCGCCGGCGGACGGGATGGCGGTACTGCTCGACCAGCCACACGTGGTCGTCCTCCAGCGGCACGATCAGCGCACCCGGCGGCTTCTCCACCCACGCGTACAGGCCGGGCGAGCCGTCGGGGCGCTCGAGCCGGTCCTCGTGGAGGCGCATCCAGCGGTTCTCGTAGACCACGCGGGACGACGTGACGCGCGGGGCGGGCACGGGCGGGCGAGTCTAGACTCGCTGGCCACATGACGTCCGACGAGATCCGCGAGCGCTTCCTGTCCTTCTTCGCCGAGCGCGGCCATCAGCGGCTGCCCTCGGCGCCGCTGGTCCCGCGCAGCGATCCGTCGACGTTGCTGATCAGCGCGGGCATGCATCCGCTCAAGCCGTACTTCCTCGGCGAGGACACCCCGCCGAGCCTGCGGCTGACCACGCTGCCAGAAGTGCTTCCGCACCGTCGACATCGACAACATCGGCCGCACGTACCGGCACCTCACGTTCTTCGAGATGCTCGGCAACTTCTCGATCGGCGACTACTTCAAGCAGGGCGCCGTCGAGTTCGCGTGGGAGTTCTCGCTCGAGGGCTTCGGGTTCGATCCGGAGATCGATCTGGGTGACGGTGTTCGAGGGCGACGAGGCGCTCGGCCTCGGCCCCGACGAGGAGGCGATCGAGGCGTGGCTGTCGGTCGGCGTCCCGCGCGAGCGGATCGTCCCGCTCGGACGCGAGGACAACTTCTGGCAGGCGGGGCCGACCGGTCCCTGCGGGCCGTGCAGCGAGCTCTACCTCGACCGCGGGCTCGAGTTCGGTGGCGCCGACGAGCTGCCCGGCTCCGACGGCGAGCGCTTCCTCGAGTACTGGAACCTCGTGTTCATGCAGTACGACCAGGAGCCCGAGGGCGTGCTGACGCCGCTGCCGTCGCAAGAACATCGACACGGGCCTGGGGCTCAACCGGCTCGCGGCGATCCTGCAGGGCACGACGTCGGTGTTCGAGACCGACCAGATCCGGCCGCTGGTCACGCTCGGCGAGGAGCTCTCCGGGCGGACCTACGGCGAGTCCGAGGAGACCGACCGCGCGCTGCGGATCCTCGCGGACCACGCGCGCGGCATGTCGTTCCTCGTCGCCGACGGGGTCGTGCCGTCCAACGAGGACCGCGGCTACGTGCTGCGCCGGCTGATGCGGCGCGCGATCGTGCAGGGGCGCCGGATCGGGATCGAGCAGGGCTTCCTGCCGCGCTTCGCGGACGTCGTGCGCGACCTCATGGGCGCCGCGTACCCCGAGCTGCACGAGCAGCGCGACGACGATCGAGATGTGGCTGCGCAACGAGGAGGAGGCGTTCAACCGCACGCTCGAGCAGGGCATGCGGCTGCTCGACGACGTGATCGCGCGGGCGCGGGAGGCGGGGGAGGAGGGCATCGGCGCCGACCAGGCGTTCCTCCTGCACGACACGTACGGCTTCCCGTTCGACCTCACGCTCGAGCTCGCCGCCGAGCAGGGCCTGGGCGTCGACGAGCAGGGCTTCGAGAGCCTGATGGACGAGCAGCGCCGGCGCGCGCGCGAGCGCGGGCCGCGGCGACCGCGACGAGGCGCGCGAGCGGATCCGCGAGTTCGCCGAGTCGGCAGGCCCGCCGACGACGTTCACGGGCTACGAGCGGACCGAGCAGGAGACGGCGGTCGGCGCGGTCGCGGCGCAGAACGGCCGGGTCCTCGCGAAGCTCGTCGAGTCGCCGTTCTACGCGACGGGCGGCGGGCAGGTCGCCGACGCCGGCGTGGTCGAGTGCGAGGACGGCGACTGCGCGCGCGGGTCGTCGACGTCGTGCGGGTGGGCGACGACCAGGCGCTGGTGCTCGAGCCGGTGCAGGGCGAGCTGCGCGAGGGCGAGCGCGTCGTCGCGCGCGTCGATCCCGCGCACCGCCGGCCGACGGCGAGCAACCACACCGCGACGCACCTGCTCCACGCCGCGCTGCGCTCGCCGGCTGGGCTCGCACGTGCACCAGGCCGGCTCCTACGTCGGCCCCGACAAGCTCCGGTTCGACTTCACCCACGGCCAGCCCGTGAGCGCCGAGGAGCTGCGCGACATCGAGGACGCAGGTCAACGAATGGATCCTCGCCAACCACCCCGTGCGTGCGATCACGACCACGCTCGACGAGGCCAAGGCGCTCGGCGCGACCGCGCTGTTCGGGGAGAAGTACGGCGAGATCGTCCGGATGGTCGAGATCGGCGACGGCAGCTGGTCGCGCGAGCTGTGCGGCGGGACCCACGTGCGCTCGACGGCGGAGATCGGGCTGTTCAAGATGACGACCGAGACGTCCAGCGCGGCGAACGTGCGCCGCATCGAGGCGGTCACGGGGCCTGTCGGCGTGGAGCTGCTCCGCGAGCACGACCGCGTGCTCAGCGAGGCGGCGGCGGTGCTGCGCACCACGCCGGAGAACGTCGCCACCGCGGTCGCGGACCGCGAGGCCAAGCGGCGCGAGCTGGAGAAGCAGCTGAAGTCCGGCGCGCCGGCGCAGGTCAGCGTGTCGGCGGACGGCGCCGAGGACATCGGCGGCGCGCGCGTGCTGATCGCGCAGGCGGACTTCGAGGACCCCAAGGCGATGCCGGATGCGGCCGACAAGCTGCGCGGGCAGCTCGGCGACCCGTCGGTCGTCGTGCTGGGCAGCGCGGCGGGCGGTCGGGTCTCGCTCCTCGTCGCGGCCAGCCCGGGCGCGGTCGAGCGCGGGGTCAAGGCGGGCGACGTGGTGAAGGCGGCCGCGCAGGTCGTCGGCGGCGGCGGTGGCGGGCGGGACTCGCTGGCGCAGGCGGGCGGCCGGGATGTGTCGAAGCTCGGCGAGGCGCTGGAGACCGCGCGCGCCGAGATCGCGCGGGCGCTCGGCTGACGCCTGGCGCGGTCGCGCGCGCCCGCAGTGACGTTGCACGTTGACGGCAATAGTTGCCGTCAACGTGTCATTCGCGGAGCGAGTTGCACGTTGACCACCGCATAGGTGGTGAACGTGCAACTCGTCCGGCGGCACGCCGCCGCCGCCGACCGCGCCACTAGCCTCACCCCGCGATGCAACGCGTCGTCGCCCTCGACTACGGCTCGGCCCGCTGCGGCGTCGCGGTGTCCGACCCCACCGGCACGCTCGCGACCCCGCTCGAGCCGATCCTGCGCCCCAACACCCGCAAGGGCTACAACCGGCTGCTGAAGACGATCCGCGACCAGGCGCCCGGCACCGTCGTCGTGGGCCTCCCGTTGTCCCTTTCCGGACACGACTCCGCCCAGACGCGCGAGGCGCGCGCGTTCGCCGAGCGGCTGCAGGTCACGCTCGAGCTGCCCGTCGAGCTGTACGACGAGCGCTTCACCACGGCGCTCGCGCAGCAGCGGCCGGGCTCCGCCGCCGAGGATTCGCGCGCCGCGGCGGTGCTGCTCGAGGACTGGCTCGCCGCCCGCCGCTGACCGCTCGCGGAGTCGCGGCGGTCAAGGTCGAGGCCCTATTGGGCGATCAATGGAGCAACCGTTCCCATTTCTGCCCGTTCCGGCATGGACCTCTCGACGCTCAAAACCAGCCTTCCGGCACCTTCGACACACCGCCTCCCGCCGCTCCCGCGCCCGCGCCCGCCGCCGCGGCGCCGCCGCCCGCGCCGCCGGAGCTCGCGGAGGCCGTGTCCAGCGACCCGCTCGACTCGCTGCTCAAGCAGATCATCGGCGGCTGGTTCATCCTCACCGACGGCCAAGGGGCCGTCTCGAAGTGGTCGGAACCCGCTGAGCTGCTGTTCGGCAAGGAGGCGCCCGAGGCGCTGGGGCACTCGTTCTTCGACGGGCTGCTCACCGGTTCGCTGAGCGACGACGCCGAGCAGTGGCGCCGCTTCCTGTCCGCCGGCGACCCGCCGCACGCGCGTGCGCTCGTGGAGGTGACGGCGCGGCACGCGTCGACAGATCAGAACTTCCCGCTCGAGGCGGTCTTCGTCCCGGTCAAGCTCGACGAGGGCTTCGACTTCTCGCTCTTCCTCGAGGACCTGTCGTTCGAGCTCCCGATGAACCTGATGCTGCTGCGCATGCGCCAGCAGCACCCGGTCGTCGTCCGCGCGCTGCGCGCCGCCCTCGACGAGGAGCCGCAGGCGTGGGACGGCTGGCGCACGGCCGGCACGATGGTCGCGTTCCGCCCGCTCGCCCCGACGCCCTGGGTCGAGAGCGCGCTCGCCGAGCGCGAGGAGGAGCGCGCCCGCGCCGACGCCGAGCGCGAGGAGGCGATCACCAACCCCGATCCCGGCGTCCACGGCGGGTCTATCGACGACCTCGACGACGCCGCCGCCGTCGTCGCCCGGCTCCTCTCCGCGCTGGAGCGGATCGACGAGCTCGAGCGCGTCGCCGGCCGGCTGCCCGGCCAGGTCGAGGAGGCCAAGCGCGAAGCCAAGGCCAGCGGCGCGCGCGCCGAGGCCGCCGAGCGCGAGGCCAAGCACGCCCGGACCGAGCTCGAGCGCCTGGAGGCCGCCCCCGGCGGCGTCGTCGCGGCAGCCAACCCGGCCGCCGACGCCGAGCGGACGGACCTGCTCGCCCGGCTGGAGCGCCTGGAGAGCGCGGGCGACGAGCGCGTTGCCGCACGCAGCGAGGAGAGCGGAGTCATCCGCGCCGCGCTGGTCGAGCGGCTCGAGCGCCTCGAGGAGGCGCGGCTGGAGTCCGCCGCCGGCGTCGAGTCGCGCCTCACCGCTGCGCTGACCGAGGCGACCGAGGCGCGGATCGAGCTCGAGCAGCGGCTGGGAGAGCTGGAGACCGCCGCCGCCCAGGCCACCGAGGCCGCCCGCACCGGCTTCCAGGAGGAGCTGGACCGGCTGCGCACCGAGCAGACCCGCGACGCCGGCACCCGCCACGAGGAGCTGCGCACCACGCTGGAACGGCTCGAGCGCGAGCGCGAGGAGTCCGACGCCGCCCGCGACGAGCTGAGCGCCACCCTGGAGCGCGTCGAGCGCGAGCACGACCGCGAGCTGGAGGCCGCGCGCGCCGAGCTGGCCGTCGCGCTCGAGCGCATCGACGCCGTCCACCGCGACGCAGAGCGCCTGCGCGAACGCGTGGGGGAGGTCACCGTCGAGCGCCACGAGGGCCAGGCCCTCGCCGGCGACGACCGCCGCCGGCTCGAGGAGCTCCAGCGCGAGGGCGAGATGGCCCGGGCGCGCCTCGACGCGCTGCGCACGCTCGCCGACGAGCTCCGCGAGGAATCGCTCCGCGGCAGCGAGAACGCGAACGCCCTGCGCGCCGAGCTCGACGCCGTCCGCGCCGGCGAGGCCGACGCCCGCGCCGCCGTGGAAGCCCTGCGCCAGGAGCTCGACGTCGTCCGCTCGAGCGACTCCGAGGCCATCGCCGCGCTGGAGGCGCTCCGCGCCGAGCTCGCCGCATCGGCCGCCGAGGACGACGGGGACGACATCGTCGACGAGCTGCGCGCCGAGCTGACCGCCCTGCGCGAGGCGGACGCCCGCTCCCGCGAGGAGCTCCAGGCCCTCCGCACCGAGGTCGAGGGCATCGAGCTGACCGGCGGCAACGCCGATGTCGACCTCTCTCCGCTCCAGCACAAGCTCGACGCGATCGAGGCGGAGGAGTCCAACGCCCGCCAGGAGATGGCGGTCATCCGCCAGCGCCTGGACGTGCTCTCGAGCGCCCCGCAGGGCGGCGCCGATCTCGACGAGCTCCGCACCCAGCTCGATGAGCTGCGCGAGCAGACCCCCTGGCGCGAGGAGATCGCCGGCCTGCGGGCCGAGCTGGCCGCCGCGCGCGAGCCCGATCCGGAGCTCCACGAGCTGCGCGGCAGGGTCGAGGACCTCACCGAGCGCCGCGACGTCGAGGAGCTGCGCCGCGAGATCGATGCGCTGCAGGAGGCCGGCCCCGACCCGGCGCTGGACGAGCTCCGCCACGAGCTCGCCGCCCTGCGCCATCAGGGGCCCGATCCGGCGCTGGACGATCTGCGCCGCGACCTCGCCGAGCTGCGCGAAGCCGACCCCGATCCGGCGCTCGACGAGCTGCGGCGCCAGCTCGAGCACCTCCGCGAGCGCAGCGTCGCGCGCAACGACTTCGACGAGCTGCATCGCGCGTTCGACGCGCTGCGCGACGGCGGCGTCGGCCGCACCGACCTGGAGGCGATCCGCGAGCAGCTCGCCACGCTCGCCGACGGCTGGGCCGCGAAGGGCGACCTCGACACCGTCCGCGACGCGGTCGACGCGCTCGGGGAGCGCGTCCCGACGCGCGACGAGCTCGACGCGCTCCGCCAGCAGTTCGCCGAGGCGCGCCGCGCCGTCGCCGGCCGCGACGAGGTGGACGCGCTCAGGGCGCGCCTCGACGGGCTGGCCCCGAACGAGGCGCTCGACGCCCTGCGCGAGCGGCTGGACGGCCTGGCGGCGCGCGAGGAGATCGACGCCGCTGCGTCACCGCCTCGACGGCGTCGCCCCGCGCGAGGAGATCGACGCGCTGCAGGCGCGGCTCGACGACCTGGCCCCCCGCGACGAGCTCGCGACGCTGCGCGAGCGGCTCGACGGGCTGGTGGCACGCGAGGAGATCGACGGGCTGCACGGCCGCCTCGACGCGCTCGCGCCGCGCGACGAGCTCGAGGGCCTCCGCCGGCGGCTCGACGAGCTGCCCGGCGCCGACGCCGTCGACGCGCTGCGCGCGCGGCTCGACGATCTCGTCGCCCGCGACGAGCTGCATTCCCGGCTGGAGGGCCTCGCGCCGCGCGCCGAGGTCCAGGGCCTGCGCGACGAGCTCCCCTCCCGCGACGAGCTCGACGCGCTGCGCGGCGAGCTGCACGGGCTCGACGTGGACGCCCTCCGCGTCCGCATCGCCGAGCTGGAGAGCGGCGGCGCCAACCGTGAGGAGCTCGAGCGCGTCGGCGCCGACGCCGAGGCGTTGCGCACCACCGTCGACGGCCTGCAGCGCCGCCTCGACGACGCCCGCGAGGAGGCCGCCGCCGCGCGGGCCCAGGCCGAGGCGAGCGCCGCCGAGGCCGAGCAGGCCGGCAAGGCCGCGCGCGAGGCGACCGACCGCATCACCGAGGTCGACCGCGGCGCCGGCGCCGTCCTCGCCGAGGTCAAGGCCACCGGGGACCGCCTGGAGGAGGTCGCCGGGCTCGCCCGCGCGGCCCACGAGGCCGCCGGCGGCGCCCGCGCCGACCAGGATGAGCTGCGCGCCACCGTCGCTCGGCTCGGCGGCGAGGTCCAGGTCGCCCGCGAGCAGCTCGAGCAGGCCGCCGACGAGGCGCTGGGCGCGCGGCAGCAGGCCGTGACCGCCAACGAGGCCGCGACCGCGGCCCGCGATGACGCCGGGCGGGTCCGCGAGGACGCCCAGGTGCTGCGGCGCGAGCTCAACGCCGGCCGCGAGCGCCTCGAGTCCGCCACCGCCGACATCGCCCGCCTCGGCCGCGAGCTGGGGACGGCCAAGGAGGAGTCGGTCGAGCGCCTGGGCGCGGTCGACGCCACCTTCACGCTGATGCGCGCCGATCTCGGCGCGAGCCGCGAGCAGATCGAGTCGCTCGAGGGCGGCGTCGAGCGGCTCGCCGAGCAGGTCGCGACCGGCCGCGCGGAGGGCGAGTCACGGGCGTCGGAGGTCCTCGCCGAGCTGGCCGCCGTGCGCGAGGTCGCCGAGCAGGCGAGCTCCGGGGTGAGCGAGCTGCGCGCCGAGCTGGCGGCGATGCGCGAGGAGACGGCCGCGGTCCGGACCCAGGCGGAGCTGGCCAACGCCGTCGCGGAGAAGGCGCACAGCACCGCCGAGGCGGCGAAGCTCGAAGAGGAGCGGATCGAGGCGCTGCAGGCCGAGGTGCAGTTCGCGATCTCCACGATGGAGGAGATGAAGGCCGGCCTGACGTCCGCCGGCCAGGCCGCGCTCGTCGCCCGGCGCGAGGCCGAGCAGGCCAAGAAGGCCGCCGAGCACGCCGGCGACGGGACCGGAGAGCACGTCACGCGCGGTGTTCCGGGAGATCCTCGGGCTGGCCGCGAAGGGCCGTCCGCGCACGCTGCAGAAGGCCGCCGAAGAGCCCCCTCCGGAGCCGCGCGAACCGCGTCACGGCTTCGACGACGAGACGGTCCCGATGGCCGTGATCGGCATCGACGGCAAGTTCAAGGAGCTCAATCCGTCATTCTGTCGGCTCGTGGGTTACCAGGAACACGAGTTCGCGAAGGCGGCGTGGCCGTCTCCGCACGACCGCCAGCTCTACGCCCAGCAGCAGGAGCAGTTCTCCGAGCTGATCTCCGGCGCGCTGGAATCTGCGCCCGTGCAGAGCACCTACATGCACGGGCAGGGGCTGATGGTGCCGGTCGTCGGGGAGATCACCGCTGTGAAGGGCGAGGACGGCCTGCCGTCCCACCTCCTGCTGCGAGCCGAGGAGCGCGAGCGAGCCCTCTAGTGGCCGGCCGCACACCCAACGAGCGCCGGCGGGCGGCCGAGGAGCGCGCCGCCCGGCGAGCGGCGCATGCGCGCGGCGAGGTCTACGAGCCGCCGCCCTCCGAGCCGGCTCCGGACGCCCCCGCCGAGCCCGAGCTCGAACGGCTCCCGACCACCCGCCGCACGGCGGTCGCCGAGCGCCAGCCGGTCAGCCGCGCGGCGCGCGCCCAGCGCATCGGCCGCCCGGGCCGCCCGACGCTCCCGCCCTCGTCGCCCAAGCCGCGCCGCTGGTTCCGCCGGCTGCTCGCGCTGATCGCGCTGGCGGTGATCGGCGGGGCGCTCTACGTCATCAATGCGACGTTCCAGCCGTTCCAGTCCGAGAACGAGCAGGAGGGCGCCGTTCCGGTGCGGATCCCCGACGGCGCCGACGCCGGCAGCATCGGCACGCTGCTCGAGCGCAAGGGCGTGGTCGAGGACGCGCGCTTCTTCGAGCTCAACGCCACGCTGACGCTGCGCCGCGGCAAGCTCATCACCGGCAACTACGTGCTGCGCCGCAACATGACCAACGGCGCCGCGATCGAGGCCCTGATGCAGGGCCCGAAGGTCCGCGTCGTCAAGACGTTCAAGGTCACGATCCCCGAGGGCCAGTCGCGCCGCGAGTCGGCGCCGGCGATCCAGGAGAGCGGGATCGACGGCTCCTACCTGAAGGCCTCCGCGTCCCCGCACGCGCTCGCCCGCGCGCGCCGGCTCGGCGCGCCGAAGGGGACGAGGACGACCGAGGGCTTCCTGTTCCCGGCCACATACGACCTGAAGGCCGGCGCGACCGCCGGCGACCTGGTCGACAAGCAGTTCGACGCGTTCCGCCAGAACTTCGGGTCGATCGACCTCGCGCGGGCCCACAAGAAGAACCTGACCGACTACGACGTGCTGATCATCGCCTCGCTGATCGAGCGCGAGACGCCGTCGGACAAGGAGCGCCCGCTCGTGTCGTCGGTGATCTACAACCGCCTCGCGCTGCCGGAGCCGCTGAGCATCGACGCGTCGATCCGCTACCAGCTGAACGACTGGAGCTCGCCGCTGAAGCAGTCCGAGCTGGACAAGGACACGCCGTACAACCTGAAGATCAACCTGGGCCTGCCGCCGACGCCGATCGGCAACCCGGGGCTCGCGTCGATGAAGGCGGCGGCCAAGCCGGCGCGCAGCGACTACCTGTTCTACGTGGCGAAGCCGGGTGCGTGCCACGCGTTCGCCGAGACGCTCGCCGAGCACGAGAAGAACGTCGCGGCATACGAGAAGGCGCGGGAGGAGAACGGCGGCAAGGCGCCGCGCCAGAAGTGCTGACGTACCTCGGCGTCGCCGGCTGGCCGGTGGCGCACTCGCGGTCGCCGGCGATGCACAACGCCGCGCTCGCGGCCGTCGGCCTGGCCGATTGGCGCTATCTCAAGCTGCCGCTCCCGCCGGCGCGGTTCGCCGAGACCGTCCGCGCGCTGCCCGCCGCGGGCTTCCGCGGCATCAACGTGACGATCCCGCACAAGGAGGCGGCGCTCGCCGTGGCCGACGAGGCGACGGCGACCGCGGTCGCCGTCGGCGCCGCGAACACGCTCACGTTCCTCCCGTCCGGCGCCATCCACGCCGACAACACCGACGTCGCCGGCCTGCTCGAGGCGCTGCCCGTCGACCCCGCCGGGCTGAGCGCGCTGGTGCTCGGCGCGGGGGGCTCGGCGCGGGCCGCGGTCTACGCGCTGCGCCGCGCGGGCGCCGACGTGATGGTCTGGAACCGCACCCGCGAGCGCGCGGAGCGGCTCGTGTCCGACCTCGGCGGGCGCGTCGTGGACCGCCCCGAACCCGCCGCCGTGCTGGTCAATTGCACAAGCGTGGGATTGCGCAAAACGGACCGCACGTTCAAGAGCCTGCCCATCCAGGCCGATACGTTGGGCGTCGGCAGCTACGTGGCGGACATGGTCTACAGGCCCGGTGGCACAGCACTCATCGTCGAGGCGGAGCGGCGAGGGGCGGCAGTGACGACGGGGTTGCAGATCCTGGTCGCGCAAGGCGCAGCGTCGTTTGAGCGTTGGACCGACATGACGGCTCCTCGCCAGGCCATGCGGGCCGCCGTCGACCACCACGTCTGAGCCACATGAACCCACCGACTAAAGCCGCGGCAGCGCCGAAGCCCGCCGCGGGGAAGCAGAAGCGCACCAATGGGATCACCACGCCGTCGCGGCGTGGCGGCTCCGGTCGCGTCCTCACCGACGTGATCGTGGATCTCGGCTTCGTCGAGCGGGAGGCGATGGACGAGGCCGTGGAGATGGCCCACTCCGCCGGGTCGGCCGCCGAGCGCGTCCTCCTCTCCACCGGCGCGATCACCGAGGAGCAGCTCGCCCGCGCGGTCGCGGAGCGCTTCGGGCTCGACCACCTCGACCTGCAGCACTACCGGGTCGACCCCGACGCCGCCAAGCTCGTCACGCCCGCCGCGATCAAGCGCTACCAGGCGGTCCCGGTCTCCTTCGCCACGGATCGCACGCTGCTCGTCGCCATGGCCGACCCCGCGAACGTCCTCGCGGTCGACGACATCGCGGTGATGACCGGCTACGAGGTGCGGCCGGCGGTGGCCTCTCCCGCGGACATCGACTTCGTGCTCGACCGCATCAACGACCCGAGCTGGGGCGGCGGCAACGGCGCGGCGCCGGAGCTCGAGCCGGTCGAGGACGAGGCGTCGGAGGGACCGCCGCCCGGCGGCCCGGCCGCGCCGCTGTACGACCTCACGCCGCAGACCGTGAACTTCGGCGCCTCCGGCGAGGACGCCTCGGTCATCCAGCTCGTCCAGCGGGTGATCTCCGAGGCCGTCGAGCGCGGCTCGTCCGACATCCACTTCGAGCCGCAGGAGGAGGAGATGCGGGTCCGCTACCGGATCGACGGCGTCCTCCAGGAGGCGGCCATCGTCCCGTCGTCGGTGATCCCCGCCGTCACGTCGCGGATCAAGATCCTCTCCGACCTCGACATCGCCGAGCGGCGCGTCCCGCAGGACGGCCGCGTCTCGACCAACGTCGACGGCAAGGCGATCGACCTCCGCGTCGCGACGCTGCCCGCCCAGTACGGCGAGAACGTCGTCATGCGCATCCTGGACTCCTCCAAGGCCATGATCAGCATGGAGGAGCTCGGCATGCTGCCCCAGGCGATGGAGCGCTTCACCAAGGCGTTCAGCCAGTCCCACGGCGCCGTGCTGGTGACCGGGCCGACCGGCTCGGGCAAGTCGACGTCGCTGTACGCCGCGCTCAATCAGCTCAACACGATCGACAAGAACATCATCACGATCGAGGACCCGGTCGAGTACCAGCTCGAGGGCCTCACGCAGGTCCAGGTCAACAAGAAGGCGGGCCTCACCTTCGCCGCCGGCCTGCGGTCGATGATGCGCGCCGACCCCGACATCATCATGGTCGGCGAGATCCGCGACCGCGAGACCGCGCAGATCGCGATCGAGTCGGCGCTGACCGGCCACCTCGTCCTCTCCACGCTCCACACCAACGACGCGCCGGGCGCCGTCACCCGCCTGATCGAGATGGGGATCGAGCCGTTCCTCGTCGGGTCGGCGGTCGACTGCGTCGTCGCGCAGCGGCTCGCGCGGCTGCTCTGCGAGGAGTGCAAGAAGCGCGTGACGCTGCCGGCCGAGGTGATGCGCGCCAACGGCTTCAACGTCGGCCTGGACCTCGAGTGCTACGAGCCCGTGGGCTGCGCGCGCTGCGGCGGCTCGGGCTACAAGGGCCGCGTCGGGCTCTACGAGGTCATGTGGGTGAGCGAGACGATCCGCTCGCTGGCCGTCGCCCGCGAGCCCGCCGAGACGATCGCCCACGCGGCGGTCCACGAGGGCATGATGCGGCTGCGCGAGGACGGGCTCGAGAAGGTTCGCCGCGGGCTCACGTCGATCGCCGAGATCGCCCGCGTGGCGGGCACCCGGTAGGGCCCAGACCGGACTACAGGTCCGGCCCTGGGGTGCCGATACATCGATCGGCATGAACCTCGACTTCTCCGAAATCCTCCTCGAGGTCGTCAGCAAGAAGGCGTCGGACCTCCACATCACCGCGGGCGCTCCGCCGATGCTGCGTGTGCGCGGCTCGCTGGTGCCCATCGAGGGGACGCCCCGGCTGACGGCCACCGACACCCGCGAGATCGTCTACGCGATCCTGAACTCCTCGCAGCGCCAGCGCCTGGAGACCGAGTGGCAGATCGACTTCGCCTACTCGATCCCGGGTCACGCCCGGTTCCGCGTCAACTCCTACTTCCAGCGCGGCACGATCGGCGCGGCCTTCCGCCTGATCCCCGCCGAGACGGTGCCGATCGAGAAGCTCGGCCTGCCGCCGGTCATCCGCGAGTTCGCGCGCAAGCCGCGCGGCATCGTGCTCGTGACCGGCCCGACCGGCTCGGGCAAGTCGACCACGCTCGCGTCGATCATCAACGAGATCAACGAGACGCGCGACGAGCACATCATGACGATCGAGGACCCGATCGAGTTCCTCCATCGCCACAAGAAGTGCGTCGTCAACCAGCGCGAGCTGGGCAGCGACGCACAGTCGTTCGCGATGGCCCTCAAGGCCGCCCTGCGCCAGGACCCCGACGTGATCCTCGTCGGCGAGATGCGCGACATGGAGACGATCGGCACGGCCCTGACCGCGGCCGAGACCGGCCACCTCGTCTTCGCGACGCTCCACACCCAGGACGCGCCGCAGACGGTCGACCGCATCATCGACGTCTTCCCGCCCGCCCAGCAGGGGCAGGTCCGCGCGCAGCTCGCGATCGGCCTCCAGGGCATCGTCACCCAGACGCTCGTCCCGACCGCAGACGGCCTCGGCCGGTGCGTCGCCGCCGAGGTGCTGGTCCCGACGCCCGGCGTCCGGAACCTGATCCGCGAGGGCAAGACCCACCAGATCTACTCGCTGATCCAGACCGGCGCGTCGCACGGCATGCAGACGATGGATGCCTCGCTGGCCGGCCTGGTCCGCGCGGGCCGCATCACGCAGGAGCTGGCCGAGACGCGCTCCTCGAGCCCCGAGGAGCTGCGCAAGCTGATCGAGATGCCGGCCGGCGCCGCCGGCGCCGCCGACATGGCGAGGGCCGCCTGATGAGCACGTACGCCTTCAAGGCCGTCGACCTCTCCGGCATCCCGCAGACCGGGACGATCGACGGCGCCGACAAGCAGTCCGTCACCACCGAGCTCAAGGGCCGCGGCCTCAAGGTCATGGCGCTGGAGGAGAAGAAGAGCGGGCTCAAGATGGAGCTGCGGCTCGGGCCCAAGCGCGTCAAGGCGTCCGAGCTGACCGTGATGTCGCGCCAGCTCGCGACGATGATCTCCTCGGGCATGACGCTGCTGCGCGCGTTCTACGTGCTGGAGGAGCAGGTCGAGAACCAGTTCCTGCGCGAGACCGTCGGCGCCGTCCGCGAGGACATCGAGGCCGGCCTCTCGTTCTCCGACGCGCTGGAGCGCCACCCCAAGGTCTACAGCCCGCTCTACGTCGCGATGGTGCGCGCCGGCGAGGCCGGCGGCGTGCTCGAGGACTCGCTGGAGCGGATCTCCGACCAGCTCGAGAAGGACGACTCCCTGCGCCGCCAGGTGAAGTCGGCGATGGCCTACCCGATCGTCGTCTTCAGCTTCGCGATGCTCGTGCTGATCGGCATGATCGCGTTCATCGTCCCCGTGTTCGTCGGGGTGTTCAAGGACTTCGGCGGCGAGCTGCCGCTCATCACCCGCTTCACGGTCGGGCTGTCCAACGCGGTCACCGGCCAGTGGTACCTCCTGCTCGCGATCGCGATCGGCAGCTTCGTCGGCTTCCGCAAGTGGAAGAGCTCGTCGTGGGGTCGCCCGCAGTGGGACCAGTTCCGCCTGCGGATCCCGTTCAACATCGGCAAGACCGTCCAGAAGATCGCCCTCGCGCGCTGGTCGCGCACGTTCTCCGCGCTCTACGGCGCGGGCGTCCCGATCATGCATGCGATCGAGGTGACCGGCCAGACGGCGGGCAACGCGGTGGTCGACAAGGCGATGGTCGCGGTCGTCGAGTCCGTCAAGTCCGGCGGCTCGATCGCGGCGCCGCTCAAGGACGCCCCGATCTTCCCGCCGATGGTCGCGCAGATGATCGCGATCGGCGAGGAGACCGGCAACCTGGACACGATGCTGTCCAAGGTCGCGGACTTCTACGAGGACGAGGTCGCCGCGGCGATCAAGGCCCTCACGTCGATCCTCGAGCCGGTCATGATCGTGCTCGTCGGCGGCATCGTCGGCTTCATCGTCGTCGCGATGTACATGCCGATGTTCAAGGTGTACGACTCGATCAAGTAGCCACTGTGCTACGAGGCCGCTGTCGTCGCCGCCGCGTTGTGTTACACGAAGGCCGCCCGGGTGCTCCGGGCGGCCTTCGTCGTTCTTGTAGCGCGTTCAGCAGGCGGCGTGCGCGCGCGCCGGGTCTCGGCGACGCGGCTGCGTCAACGATGGCGCCGCCAGCGGGCCGGTGAACACGTTTGCCGCCTGCGCGGAGCAGACCTGCCGGCGCAGCCGAGCGCACAGCACCCGCACGAAGCGCCGAACAACGCGGGCGCGCCGACCGGGCGGCTGGTAGACGACGGCGCGGAATATCGCCTCCGACTCGCAGTCGCGGCGCAACCGGGCGCGTTGGGCGTCGGTGAGGCGCAGGTTCAGCTGGGCGACGTCGCGTACACCGAGCACGAACACGCGCCGCCGAGGGCCGAGGCGGGTCTCGATAACGCACGCACGCCGTCTGTCTGAGCCGACGGCACGGCAGCGGGCGCGGATGCCGACCACACTGGCGTTCTGGCCAGTGAACACGGGGCCGGACACGGTGATCGTGCTCCCCTGGTCGGGAGGCTGCGGCGCCGGGCTCGGGTCGGGCTCTTCGGGGGTCCCGGGCGGCGGCTCGTCGGGCGGCAGCGGCTCCGGGGTGAGCGGATTCGGCGGGATGTCGCCGGACGGAGAGAACCCGGCCATGTAGCTGTATGTCGCCTGGCCGCCGGCGGGCAGCGTGTCATCCCACGAGAGCGCCATCGCCGCGTCGTATTGCGTGTCCGTGAAGACGAAGTTCGTGAGCGACCGCGTGTTGGCTACTCGACCCCATGTATTCACGTAGAAGCCTTGCTGGTAGCCGTGGGGGCCTGTCAGCGGCACCAGCGACTGCACCCAGCCGGCGGGCGAATTGTTCGGATTCTGCGAACAGCCGATGGTGGTCAGCCCAGGGCCGTCGTCGCGCTTGACGCCGTAGCCCAGGCCGAACGTGCCGCCCGTGACTGGATGGCAGTCAACAGCGTGGTAGAGCCGGAAGGTCACCGGTTCGCTGCCGCCGTTCTGCACGATGATGTCGGACCGGTAGAAGTTCCCGCCCGTGACGTAGCGCACGTTCTCGCGGACGTACACGTCCGTGTTGGGCAGCCGATTCGTGATCTTGTTGGTAAACGGCGCAGCGGCCGCGCCACTACCGGTCACGCCCGGCTGCGACCATGCAATGCTCGGCGTCAGCGGCGGCAAGTTGGGCACGCGGGGACCGAACGGCTGCCCGTAGAGCGTGCCGCCAGGCTCGCCGCCGAGCGTGATGTACGTGCCGCACTGGCCGAACCGCGAGTCCGGCGGGAAGTACTGGCCCTCGTTCTCGTAGGTGACCTGACACTGGAAGCGACGGCCCGTGAAGATGCTGGTCAGCGGCCCGTCGGAGCGGATGGTCACGGGCGGATCGGCGAACGGCCCTGGCGGGGTCTGCGCGGCCGCGGGCGTCGCGGCGAGCGCCGCAGCGGCGAGGATCAGAGCGACAACCAGCGCGCCAAGGCGCGGCGAGAGCGAAACACCGGAGGCCCGCCTGCACGCAGAGCGTGAGGGAGTGGTTTCGCTGCGCGACGTGGACGACGCAACCATGAGCACATCCTCCCGGCTCGAATGCGTCGATAGTCTCACCAGACGCGTGAGTTTGCATCACCCTCCACGGGTGAACAGCACCTCACACGTTCCGCCTGAACGGTACTCCGCGGTCGTCAAACGGAAGCGTGGTTGAAACCGGCTCCGCTACTGCTTCTCGTCCGAAGCAATGGTCGGCGGAACAGCGCTGCGGGCTATTGGGATGCTGCCATCGCGTCGTCGCCGGTAGTGCAGCGTGGCCGATGAGGTGCGGCCAGCGCGGCATCAAGTAGGGCATCAGGCAAGGGGAGGCCCACAAGCCCGAGTGATCAGGGGGCCGCTGATAGCCTGGCCCGTACCACCCGCCAGAAGGAGCGACGAGTGATGCAGTTCTTTTTGACCGTGCCCCACGATGCGGCCGAGGAGCCGACGATGGCGTCGATGGACCCGGCCGAACTGGAGGCCGCGCTGGCCGCCGTGGAGGAGTTCAACACCGACCTACACGAGTCCGGGGCGTTTCGCTTCGCCGGGGGGCTGCATCCGCCGTCGTCGGCCAAGACCGTCGACGCCACCAACGGCGAGCCCGTGGTGGTCGACGGACCGTTCGTTGAGGCGCCGGAGTACGTCGGCGGCTTTTGGGTGATCGAGGCCGCAGACCAAGATGCCGCGGTCCGGTGGGCGACGCAGGCGTCGAAGGCACTGGGTGGCCGCATCGAGGTGCGCGCCTTTCAGGACCCGCCGGACGCCTGATCGAACGCAGATCGCCGGCAGCCCTGTCCGGCGCCGCGGACTTCCCAGGGCGCGCCCCGGCTCGCGCTTTGGTGTCGCAGGCGGACAGCTACCGAAGCTCCACCGAACCGCCTTGGGGAGCCAACCCTTCAGGACACCGCTTGCGCTTTCCATGCAAACCGGTAGTGGGATCTCACCGCCAAACATCTCGTATCGCCGCCAAAATCAGGCGATCTCGACACCAGTCGTCGCAGCCGTTTCGGAGCCGCCGTTGAAGACCGCCCACATGGGCGGTCTTCGTCGTTCTTGGGCCGGAGGGCCGGGTGATTCGACGTCACGCGAAAGGTCCGGGGCCGACCGTCGAGTTCGGCGACTGACACTCGACTGATCCGGCCGCGTGAGTCCTCTCGAACGCTCCGGTCATGAAGCTGTCGGGCAGGCGAAGGATCGAGATGCGCTCCAGCAACCGAAGCGTCCGGGTCGGCGCATTCGTCGTCGCGCTCGCCGCGCTCGTGGCGGGCACGGCCGCCGCTTCGACGCAGACACGGGCGACCGGGGACTCCAGCAGCCGCCCGCGTACTCCGATCCCGGCGTTCCTGCTCGATCGCGGTCGCGTCACCAGGTTCGACCATCCTGACGCCGCCACCGAGACCGCGGCGGGGAGCATCGACGACCGCGGCCGGATCGTGGGCGGCTACTACGACGCGAGCGGAGCGACCCACGGCTTCCTTCGGGACACCCGCGGCCGCTTCAAGACGATCGACGTCCCCGGCGCCAAGGGCACCACCATCGCCAGGATCAACGACCGCGGCCAGATCGTCGGCCGCTACACCGACACCCCGAGCGTTCAGGACCCGACAGCCACGAATCGCGGCTACCTGCTGGACGGCGGCCGGCTGGTCAGGCTCGACCCGCCGGCCGCGCGCTCCTCGCAGGCGGTCGGACTCAACGACCGTGGAACCGTGGTCGGGGAGTACCGGGACGCCGCGGGCGCCTATCACGGTTACGTGTGGCGCATGGGCCGGTTCCGCACCGTCGACATGCCCGGGGCCACCGCCACCTCGCTGGTCGACGTGAACGACCGCGGCACCATTCTCGGCAGCTACCTGGACGACGCCGGAAGGTTCCGCGGCTTCGTCCTGAGCAACGGCGGCTACCGCACGGTCGACGCCCCTGGCGCGGCCTACGTCTTCCCCCGAGACATCAACAACCGCGGGCAGATCGCGGGCTTCACGCTCGATGATCTCGACCTGACAGGCGCGCGCGGGTTCGTGCTCGCGAGGGGCGTCGGCGGGCCGTTGACTCCGATCGACGTCCCCGGTGCGCCCCGGAACCTCGTCTTCGGCCTCAACGACCGCGGCGCGATCGTCGGGGCGTACGAGAACACGGACGCGACGCCGACTGTTCAGGGAGCCCGTGTCGCGCGGGTCGGACCGCATCCCGCGCTTCAGCTCGGCCTTATGGACATGAGGCAGCGATGACCGCGCGCATGCTCAAACCTTGGCTCCTCACCGTCGCCTCAGCGGTCGTGCTCGCAGCGCTCAGCGCACCGCCGGCTCTGGCCGACCCGCCGCCGGCGGCCGCCGGCAGCACCATCCACGGCTTCGTGGCCGATCGCGGTGTTATCAACGCGATCGATCATCCCGAAGCCGCGACGATCCCCAGCACCCCGGACGGACAGACGGGGACCGCAACCTTGGGCATCAACGATCGGGGCCAGATTCTGGGTGCGTACGAAGGCCGTGACCGGGTGGTCCGGCACTTCGTGCGCGTTCGCGGGGGCCGCTTCGTCGTCATCGACGATCCGCCGGGAACGAGCGGCGACGGGCTCAGCTACGAGGCCGTCGACATCAACAATCGCGGGGAGATCGTCGGCTTCTACAACGACGACCAAGGGTTCACCACGACCGGCTTCCTGCGCACCAGGAAGGGACGGTTTGCCGACATCGACGTCCCCGGCTCCCGCGTGACCGGCCCGTTCAGGATCAACGACCGCCGCCAGGTCGTCGGCATCTACGTCGACGCCGACGGCGCGGTGCATGGCTTCCTCTGGGACGACGGCAAGTTCGCGACGATCGACGTCCCGGGCGCGGCCGCGACCCTGGTCCTGGGGATCAACAACCGGGGGCAGATGGTCGGCTCCTACGTCGACGCGGGCGGCGCCTATCACGGGTTCCTGCGCGAACGACACGGCGGCATCACCACGCTGCCGGAGGCTCCCGGCGCCGAGCCCACGATGGGCGGAACGCAACCGGCGAGCATCAACGAGCGCGGCCAGATGGTTGGGACCCGCTACGACGCTCGGGGAGGCTCGCGCGGCTTCCTGCTGGATCGCGGCGTCTTCACGCTGCTCGACGGCACGCCCGACGCGACCTACACCCGCGCCCTCGACATCAACAACCGTCGCCAGCTCGTCGGCGATTACGGCACCCGGCCGATGGGCGCGACCGGCATGACTGCTCGCGGGGTCGACCTCGGCCGTGGCCTTCAGCCGGGCGCGACGGGAGGACGGACATGGCTTCCGTAGCGTGCACTGCCATCGCGCGCCGCGCGACCTGCCGACCCGCGTCTCAGCCCGCAATCCCTGGATCGAGGGGTGATCTCGGATCGCGGCAGTCCGAGGTGCCGGTGGCGGATTCGGCTTGCGGGACGGATCCCGAACCGAGGTGGCAGGCGCCGACTTCCCGTGCGAGGGATTGGTGAGCTCGCGGTTCGGTGCCGGCAGGCGCGTCGCCTCGCGCCGTTCGGCTGTGGCGAACGTCGCTTGGTCGTGGTGACGCGGCGCGGCACCGTTGGGGACGACAGCGTCATCGGGTCCGCTCGGACTGCCGCGACCGAGATCACCCAGGATCTTGGGATTGCGGGCCGGGGCGCGGGTCGGCAGCCTCAGCCCATGACAACCGACAACAGGACGGCCGCATGGCACGCGCCCGGCACCACCACCGACCAGTCGCCGGTGCATTACCCTGCCGCAACCGAGGAGAGGATGGCCGTGCAAGTCGACCCTTCAGGGATCATGCAGGTCGGTATGGGGTTCTGGGCGTCGAAGACGCTCCTGTCTGCAGTCGAGCTCGAGCTGTTCACCAGGCTGGGCGGCGACGGGATGACAGCTGCGGAGATCGCCGAGGCGCTGGGGCTTCACGCGCGGGCGGTTCCCGACTTCCCCGATGCGCTCGTCGCCCTCCAGCTCCTCGATCGCGAGGGTGATGGGAGCGCTGCCGTCTACCGCAATACGGACGCAGGCGCGGCCTTTCTCGACAAGGCGAGTCCGGCCTACATCGGCGGGATCCTCGAGATGTCCAACGCACGGCTATATCGATTCTGGGGCGATCTCACCGTGGCTCTGCGGACCGGAGATCCCCAGAACGAGATCAAGCACACCGGCAAGGCGATGTTCGAGGAGCTCTACAGCGACGAGGGCAGGCTCGAGCAGTTCATGAACGCGATGGCCGGGATCTCCGCGGGGGCGTTCCACGCGCTGGCGGAGAAGTTCGATTTCTCCAAGTACGAGACCCTCTGCGACGTTGGCGGCGCCACCGGTCAGCTCTCGATCATCCTCGCCAACCGGCACCCCCACATGAAATGCACCAGCTTTGACCTGCCGGTTGTCGAGCCGATCGCCAGACGCACGATCGAAGCAGCCGGATTGAGCGATCGGGTGGAGGCGGTTGGCGGTGACTTCTTCGGCGAACCCCTACCCGAGGCCGACGTCATAACGATGGGACTGATCCTCCACGACTGGAACCTCGAGCGGAAGAAGCAGCTGGTCAAGGCGGCCTACGACGCGCTGCCGGAGGGCGGCGCCTACATCGTCATCGAGAACATCATCGACGACGCCCGCCGCGAAAACGCGTTCGGCCTCCTCATGTCGCTCAACATGCTGATCGAGTTCGGCGATGCGTTTGACTTCACGGGCGCCGACTTTGCCGCATGGTGCAAGGAGGCAGGCTTCAGGGAGGTAGACGTCCTTCCGCTCGCCGGTCCAACGAGCGCGGGCATCGCGTACAAGTAGCGTGGTCATCGCGAGCCGAGCGACCTTCTAGCCCGATTGACTCAGTCGTTGTGGTTGACGACTTCGACGTTGTGCCCGTCGGGGTCCAGGACGAACGCGCCGTAGTAGCCGGGGTGGTAGACGACGCGCTCGCCGGGCCCGCCGTGGTCCTCGTATCCGGCGGCGAGCGCGGCGGCGTGGAAGGCCCGCACCGTGGCGTCCTCGCGGGCGGGGAACGCGAGGTGGACGTGCTCGGTGAGCGGCCGCTCGTCGTCGATCAGCGAGAAGCTGTAGTCCTCGCCCGTGAACTGCACGCGGCCGGGCTCGTCGTCCCCCAGCCGGATGCCGGCGTGGGGCGCGATGGTCGTGTAGAAGCGCTTGGACGCCGGGAGGTCGGCGACGCGGATCGACAGGTGGTCGATGCGGCCGTCGGGCACGGCGCGCGCCCGCTCGGCGTGCACGGCCTCGGCGCTGTTGCCGTCCGGGTCGAGCAGGAACCCGCCGTAGTAGTCGGGGCCGTAGATCGTGCGCGGCCCGGGCGCGCCGTCGTCGCGATACCCGGCGTCGATCCCCGCCTGCCAGAAGGCGTCCACGGCCGCGCGGCTCGGTGCGCGGAACCCGACGTGCAGGCCGCGCGTCACCGGGTGCTCGCGGTCCGTGGGCCCGATGGCCCAGTCCTCCCACTCGACGAGCTCGGCGTCCGCGTGGCTGGGCTCGACCCCCAGCATGGAGAGGACGGTGCGGTAGAAGCGCTCGGACGCGGCAAGGTCCGAGACGGCGATGCCGACGTGGTCGAACACCACGCCGAGGCTACCGTTGCGGACCCTCGATCGAGCCGTGCTCGACGCGTGGCTCCCTGCACCACCCGGCGCTGCGGTGATCAGCGCGTGGCGGCCCACAGGCTGCCGGCGAGCAGCAGCGCGCCCGGGCGCGATCCCCGGAGGGTCTCGCACGCCCCCGCCACAGCGCCGCGAGGACGCCGACGAAGGCCAGGACGCCCAGCCCCTGGAGCAGCGAACCGGCGGGTGCGTCCAACTCGCCCGCGTTGACCACTACGTAGATCAGCCCGAAGACGGCGCCGATCAGAATCCCTAGCCGGTCAGGCGCCATCGCCAACCATTCCAGCACCAGCCGGCCTGGACGCCGGGCTCTCCCACCAGACCGATGCGGGAGGACGCCGCCGCGGGTGGTCGGCGCGTAGCCTGTCCGGGCGATGCGATCGCTTGCTCGTTGGTGCTTCCGCCGCAAGTTCGTCGTGCTCGCCGTCTGGGTGGTCGCGCTGCTGGTCCTCGGCGGTCTCAGCGCCAGTGCCGGAACGGGCTACACGGATTCGTTCTCGCTGCCGGGGACGGAGTCCACGACCGCCCTGAACCTGCTGACGGACAACTTCAACACCGAGTCCACCGACACCAACCAGGTGGTCTTCGCCGCTGACGACGTCAACGATCCGGCGATCAAGGCGCGGATCGAGAAGACGCTCGACGCGATCGCCAAGGGGCCGCACGTCGAGCGCGTCGACAGCCCGTTCGCGGAGGGCGCTGCGGCGCGCCAGATCTCCAAGGACGGCACGGTCGCGTTCGCCAACGTGCACATGGACGGCGAGCAGCCGATCGCCGACGTCCCGAAGTCCGCCTACGACAAGCTGATCGACACCGCGGAGGCCGCGCGCGGCGACGGCCTGCAGGTGGAGCTCGGCGGTAGCGGGATCCAGCAGGCCAGCCAGGCGCAGGGCGGCGGCCCGAGCGAGTTCATCGGCTTCATCGCCGCCGCGATCGTCCTCGCGATCGCGTTCGGCTCGCTGTGGGCGACGCTGCTGCCGTTGATCACAGCGGTGCTCGCGCTCGGGTGCGGCCTGAGCCTCACCGGTCTGCTGGCCCATGCGATCGACATCGCGACCTTCGCGCCCATCCTCGCCACGCTCATCGGCCTCGGCGTCGGGATCGACTACTCGCTGTTCGTCGTGACCAGGCACCGCAACGCGATCACGGCGGGCCGCGATCCAGAGGCGGCCTGCATACGCGCGCTGAACACGTCCGGCCGGGCGGTGCTGTTCGCGGGCGGGACCGTCATCGTGGCGCTGCTCGGCCTGTTCGTACTCGGCATCAGCTTCCTCAACGGCGTCGCCGTGGCTGCGGCGCTCGTCGTGCTGGTCACGATGACGGCGGCCGTCACGCTGATCCCGGCGCTGCTCGGGATCATCGGCATGCGGGTGCTGTCGAAGAAGGAGCGCCGGCGGCTCGCCGCCGAGGGGCCGCGCGACCCGAAGCTGGACGGCTTCTGGCCCCGCTGGGCGCGGATCGTGCAGGAGCACCGCGTCCCGCTCGCGATCGGCGCGCTCGTCATCATGCTCGCGCTCGCCGTCCCGGCGTTGTCGCTGCGGCTCGGGTCCTCCGACGCCGGCCAGGACCCGGCCTCCTCGACCACGCGCAAGGCCTACGACCTGCTCGCCAAGGGCTTCGGCGCGGGCTTCAACGGCACCTTCCAGATCGTCGTCAGGACGCCGGAGGGCAAGGCGGACCTTCCGAAGGTCCAGCAGCTTGCCGACACGCTGAGCGAGACCGACGGCCTGGCGTCGGTGAGCCCACCCGTGCAGAGTCCGAACGGCAGGATCGCGCTGATCGAGGCGCGCCCCGCGACCGCGCCGCAGGACGAGGCGACCAGTCAATTGATCGACACCCTGCGCGACGACGTCGTGCCGAAGGCCTCCGGCGGCCTCGCGGTCTACGTCGGCGGGATCACCGCGATCTTCGACGACTTCGCGGGGGTGCTGACGGACAAGCTGCCGCAGTTCATCGCCGTGATCGTGCTGCTCGGCTGCCTGCTGCTGATGATCGCCTTCCGCAGCGTGCTCATCCCGCTGACCGCGGCGGTGATGAATCTGCTCGCCGCGGGCGCGGCGTTCGGCGTCGTCACGCTCGTCTTCCAGGAGGGGTTCCTGGCCGGACCGCTCGGGGTGGGGACTGGACCGATCGAGGCGTTCCTGCCGGTGCTGATGCTGGCGATCCTGTTCGGGCTCTCGATGGACTACCAGGTGTTCCTCGTCAGCCGCATGCACGAGGAATGGGTGAACACCGAGGACAACGGTCATTCGGTGCGGATCGGCCAGGCCGCGACCGGCCGCGTGATCACGGCGGCGGCCACGATCATGATCTTCGTGTTCGGCTCGTTCCTGCTCGCCGGACAGCGGGTGATCGCCGAGTTCGGGATCGGTCTCGCCAGCGCGGTCTTCCTCGACGCGTTCGTCCTGCGCACGGTGCTCGTCCCGGCCACGATGCACATGCATCGGCAAGCGCAACTGGTGGCTGCCGCGCGGACTCGACCGGATGCTGCCGCGCCTCGCCGTGGAAGGCGTCGAGAAGTAGCCGGCGCCTGCTTCGAACACCAGGAGTGCTCTCGTGGAGCGGGAGCAGGACCCTGCCGAGTATCAGCGAATCCTCGGGAGGACAGGTTGCTCCGGGACCTCGGACGTTGCCGGGGTGGGGGCGAGCGATGAATGACAGCGAGGTCCGCATGACGTCGAGTGCTGGTGGTCAGGAGCTGCGCCCGGTCACGAGCTTGTGGTGGCTGGTGATGCTGTTCGGTGTGGCGGCGCTGGGCGTGGGGATCTTCTTCGTCGTCTCGCCGCACGAGACGCTCAGCACGTTCACGGCCATCGCAGGCATCGTCGTGCTGGTAGACGGCGTGATAGCGGTCCTGGCCTCGATCTTCGGCTCGGGCGAAGGCCGCGGGTTGCTCGCGCTCATCGGCGTGCTCAGCGTCATCGCCGGGCTCATCCTCATCAAGAAGCCGTTCGAGACCCTCGTGGTCTTCACCCTCATCGTGGGCGTGTGGTTCGTCGTCGCGGGCATCGTGCGATTCGTGAGTGCGTTCGCCTCGCGCGAGGCCCGGGGCGCGAACATCTTCGTCGCGCTCCTCGACCTGGCGGCGGGCATCGTGATCCTGGCTTGGCCTGATCTCGGACTGGCGACGCTGGCCGTGATCATCGGAATCGTGCTCATCGTGCGAGGCGGCCTGTTCATCGCGGCCGGCTGGCAGCTTCATTCGCTCGACCGCGCGCCGGAGCCGAACCCGGGCGCGCGCCTCGTGATGTGAGCCGCGCGCCGGGCTAGGCGGTCGGCGCGCCGGCGTGGGGAGCGATGCCGCGGATGCGCGCGCCCTGGCCGGGTGCGGAGATGATCTCGAGCTCGCCGCCGACGGCGGCGATCCGGTCGCGCATGCTGGTGAGCCCGAAGCCGGTCGACTGCGCGCGCGGATCGAACCCCGGGCCGTCGTCGGCGACCTCGAACGCCACTTCCCCCTCGCGGCGGCCCAGCGAGAGCGTCACCTGTGCGCCCGCGCCGGCGTGCTTGGTCGCGTTCTGGATCGCCTCGCGGGCGCAGTAGAAGACCGCCTCCTCGACCGCCGGCGCGTGGCGCCCGACGCCGTCGGCGATCACGCGCACGCGGACGGGCGCGGCCTCGGCGAGCGAGCGCAGCGCGGCTTCCAGGCCGTCCTCGCGCAGCTCCGCCGGGTAGATCCCGTGGCCCAGCGAACGGAGCTCCGCGATCGCTGCCCCGGCGTCCTCGATGATCTCGTCCAGTCGCGTCGCCAGGGCGTCGGCCCCCGCGTGGTCCCGCGCCAGCCCGAGCTTGATCTGGATCGCGACCAGCCGGTTCTGGGCGCCGTCGTGGAGATCGCGCTCCAGCCGCAGCCGCTCACGCGCGCCCGCCTCGGCGATGCGCGCACGCGACCGGCGCAGCTCCTCGATCAGCCGCACACGGTCGCTGATGTCCTGCACCACGCCGATCACGCGGACCGGCCGGCCGCACTCGTCCAGCTCGTAGCCCCCGTGCGACGTCTCCCAGATCACCTCGCCGTCGCCGCGGATCAGCCGGCGCTCCCACGAGACCGGCCGGCCGCCGCGATACGACTCCTCCGCCAGGCGCGCGCTCCATTCGCGGTCGTCGGGATGCACGAAGCGACGCCGGTACTCCTCGACGGAGATCTCGAAGGGCTCCTCGCCCGCATGCAGCATCCGCGCCAGCTCCGCCGACAGCGTGATCGTCCGCGACCGCGTGTCCACCACGAACGTGGCCAGCTTCGCGACTTCGTGTGCGCGCGCGAGCAGGTCGGTCTTGTCGCGCAGCTGCGCGAGCGCCAGCCCGCGGTCGTGCTCGGCCTGCTTGCGCTCGTTGATGTCCTCGATGATGCCCGCGTAGAGGTCGTCGTCGCGGCTGAGCACGGACAGGTTGATCCGCACCCACGTCTTCGCGCCGTCCGCGCGCAGGTAGCGCTTCTCGTAGGTGAACGACGGCGCGCCGGAGATCACCGCTTCGATCGCGCCGGCTCCGACGTCCTCGTCGCCGGGAACGTTGAACTCGTGGAACCGCCGCCCGAGCAGCTCATCGCGGCTGCGGCCCAGGATGCGGCAGAAGGCGTCGTTGCAGTCCATCAGCCGGCGTTGCCCGTCGGCCAGCGTCACGCCCAGGGCCGACTGGGCGAACAGGGTGCGGTACCACAGCGACGCATTCAACACCGCGGACGGCGGCACGCCGCCTGACCCCACGCTCGACTGATCACGGAGACCGGACAACTCCAGACAGCCTAGAGCCGAGGCGGATCGCTAGGGGACTCGCCGCGCGATGTCGGCTGGACCTCTCGTCGATCATCGGGGAGAGCACGTGCTCGTCCAGCGCGATCGCGCCGCGACGTAGTGTTGTGGGATGACCGACCTCCCGCTCACCGGCGGCTGCAACTGCGGGGCGGTCCGGTTCGAGGTGAGCGAGCCGCTCGTCATCGCCGGCTACTGCCATTGCCGGCGCTGCCAGCGCCGCAGCGGTGCGGCGGCGTCGGCGAACGCGCACCCCGCGCCCGGCACGTTCCGCGTCGTCGCGGGCGAGGACCGGCTGCGCGTGTGGAAGCCCGAGAGCGGCGGCGAGAAGTGGTTCTGCGGCGACTGCGGCTCGGCGCTGTTCGGGCGCAATCCCAGTCACGCCGATCCGATCGGCATCCGGATGGGGGCGTTCGACGGCGATCCGGGGATCCGGCCGAGCGTCCGCCAGTTCGTGGCCTACGCCGCGCCGTGGGAGCCGATCCCCGACGACGGGCTGCCGCGCCACCCCGAGAGCCGCCACGCGCCGCGCTGAAAGCCGCCGATCACCAGCACCTTCATGCCGTGACCCGGCGCGGATCAGGCCGCGTAGCGCTGGGCGCTGCGGGCGCGGGCCTTGGCGGCCTCGACCTCGCGGTCCTTCGGCGGGGCGGCGCTCACGAGCTCGGAGAGCAACTGCAGCGTCGCGTCGGTGACGGCCTCGACTGCGCGGTCGAACGCCTCGGCGTTCGCCTTGGACGGCTTCGCCGATCCGCTGATCTTGCGGACGTACTGGAGGGCGGCGTCGTGCGCCTCCTCGGCGGTGGCGGGCGGATCGAAGTTGTGAAGGGTCCTGATGTTGCGGCACATGTCCGACAGGCTACTTCTTTGCCGAACCTTTGCCCTGGGCTCGCCGTACGTTTCCCCGCGATACGCGATGGTCGCGGTCGTTCGACTCCGACCCCAGAGGTGCACCATGCGTTTCAGAAGGATCATCGCTCCGCTCGCCCTCGTCGTCGCGGCGACCGCTGCGGCGCCGGCCGTCGCCGCGCCCGCCGGTGCTGCCGCGGTACGGCAGTTCGAGGGGACCGTCGTGTCCGTCGACCGCACCGCTCGCACGTTCCGCCTCCGTGACACCGAGCGCGGGACCGTGCGGATCCGCGTCACGCGCAACACGCGGTTCGAGCGGATCGCCGGCTTCGGCGGGCTGCGCGCCGGCATGACCAGGATCGAGTCCACCGTGCGGCGCTCCAACGGGAGCTGGGTCGCGACCGAGGTCGAGCGCTCCGGTGGCGGCGGCAACCACGGCGGCGACGACAACGGCGGCCGCGGCGGCGACGACGACGGCGGCGGGGACCACCACGGCGGTCGCGGCGGCGACGACGACTGAGCCATCGGGCAGACATAGCCGAACGGTTATGACATAACCGTTCGGTTGTGTATAGTCCACCGGCGTGAGCACCGCCCTTCCCGTCCTCACGCCGCGCGAGCGCCAGGCCGGCGGCTGCTGCGCTCCCCCGATCGAGCCCGACCTGGGAGCCGCGGCCGCCGCCGAGCTGGCCGTCGTCGTCAAGGCGCTCGCGGACCCGACCCGGCTGCGGATCGTGGACACGCTCCGCAAGGCGGCGCCGGAGGCGATGTGCCAGTGCGAGCTGGTGCCGCTGTTCGACATGTCCCAGCCCGCGCTGGCCAAGCACCTCAAGGTGCTGGTGGGCGCGGGCGTGCTGGGCTCGGAGCGACGCGGGCTGTGGACGTACTACTTCCTCCTCCCCGACGCGACCCAGGAGCTGACCGCATGGCTGAGCTGAGCACCGACATCCGCGAGTCCGTGCGGGAGCGGTATGCCGCCGCCGCGAAGGGCGGCTCCTGCTGTGACGTCGCCTACGAGCCGGGCGGGCAGGTCTTCGGCGACGCGCTCTACGCGCCCGCCGACGCCGAGGGCGCGACCGGCGAGGCCATCGCAGCGTCACTCGGATGCGGCGTGCCGACAGCCGTCGCGGACCTGCGCGAAGGGGAGACGGTGCTCGACCTGGGGTCGGGCGCCGGCGCCGACGTGCTGATCTCCGCGCGGCGCGTGGGGCCGGCCGGCAAGGCGTACGGGCTCGACATGACAGACGAGATGCTCGCCCTCGCCCGCGCCAACGCCGCGGCGGCGGGCGCCGCGAACGTGGAGTTCCTCAAGGGCTACATCGAGGAGATCCCGCTCCCCGACGCCTCCGTCGACGTCGTGATCTCCAACTGCGTCATCAACCTCGCCGCCGACAAGCACGCGGTGCTGCGCGAGGCCGCGCGCGTGCTCAAGCCCGGCGGGCGCTTCGCCGTCTCCGACGTGATCGCCGATCCCGACATGGACGCCGCGACCCGGGCCAGCATGGCGGCGTGGACGGGCTGCGTCGCCGGCGCGTTGACCCGCGAGGAGTTCGAGCGCGCGCTCGCGCAGGCCGGCCTGGTGGAGGCCGAGATCCGCGAGACGCACCGCGTCCACCCGCATGCCGGGTCCGCGATCGTGCGCGCGCGCAAGCCCCTCTAAGTCCCCGCTCATCGCAGGTGGCCGCGAGAGGAGCGCGTCAGTTGGCGCGCGGCTGTCCCGGGCGGTACTTGCCGGGGCACAGCATCAGACTGGCACGAACGAGCTCGCGCTGACGCCGGTGCGCGTCGCGCTCGGTCGCCAGGAGGCTGTGGACCGCCGCAGCCTGGAAGGAGGAGGGCTGGGGGAAGGAGGAGGGCATGGCACGTAGCTTGCTCCGCCGGACGGACGCGATGAATCGAGCTGCCCTGCGGGACGTGGTGCGGTTTGCCACCAAACGGGTGGCCGGTCCACATACCCCCTAGGGGTACGCTAGGATCACTATGTGACGTCGCAAGCCCAATCCGTCGACCGCGTCGCGTTCGGCGCCACGGTGCACTGCCTGACCGGCTGCGCCATCGGCGAGGTGCTCGGCATGGTCATCGGGACCGCGCTGGGGTTCTCGGACCTCGGCACGATCGCGCTGGCCGTCGCGCTCGCGTTCGTGTTCGGCTACACGCTGACGAGCCTGCCGCTGCTGCGCTCGGGCATGGCGATCGGCGCCGTGGTGCCGATCGCGCTCGCGGCCGACACGATCTCGATCACGATCATGGAGATCGTCGACAACGCGATCATGCTGCTGATCCCGGGCGCCATGGACGCCGGCCTCGACAGCATCGGCTTCTACCTCGCGCTCGCGGCCGCGCTGCTGATCGCCGGCCTCGCGGCGTTCCCGGTCAACCGCTGGCTGATCGGCCGGGGCAGGGGGCACGCGGTCGTCCACGCGCACGACGCGCACTAGCCTGCACGCCAGCCGCCCGATGCCGACCCTGCGCCCAGCCCGCCGCGCCGACGCGCCCGCTCTCGCCCGCATCTACAACGAGGGCATCGAGGGCCGCGAGGCGACCTTCGAGACGCGCCCGCGCCGCCCCGACGAGGTGGTGGCGTGGATCGAGGAGGAGCTGCCGTTCCTCGTCGCGGAGGACGAGCGACGGTGGCGGCCTCGTCGGCTTCGCCCGCCTGAGCGCCTACTCCGACCGCTGCGTGTACGACGGGGTGGGGGAGCACGGCGTCTACGTCGCCGGGGCGGCGCAGGGGCGCGGCGTCGGCCGCGCGCTCCTGCTCGGGCTCTGCGACGCCGCCGAGCGCGCCGGCTACTACAAGCTCACCTCGCGCGTGTTCGCGTCGAACGCGGCCAGCCGCGCCGTGCACCGGGCGGCCGGCTTCGAGGAGGTCGGGGTGCAGCGCCGTCACGGCCGGCTCGACGGCGAGTGGCGCGACTGCGTGCTCGTCGAGCGCCTGCTCGGCGAGGCGCTGCTGCCGTAGCGCCAGCTCGTCTTGACAACCGCACGGGGTCTGTGAGAACTTTCGCGGCGGATTTCCGAAAACGTTTTCGGAAACCGCCCGGATCATGCCCGGCGACCGCACCACCATCCGCGAGCTGGCCCGCCTGAGCGGCGTCTCAGTCGGCACCGTGTCGCGGGCGCTGAACGGCTACACCGACGTGCGGCCGGAGACCCGCGAGCGGATCGTGCGCCTGGCGCGCGAGCTCGACTACACGCCCGCTGCCGCCGCCCGCACGCTCGTCACGCAGCGCTCCCACGTCATCGGCGTGTTCCTCGAGACGGGGGAGGGGCACCCGGACCTGCAGCACCCGTTCTTCCACGAGGTGCTCGTCGGCCTCAAGGGCTGCATCGGCGAGGAGGGGTACGACCTCCTGCTGTTCGCCTCCGAGCGCCCCGGCAACGGCTACGGCGACCACAGCTACCTCAAGCGCTGCCGCCACCACAACGTCGACGGGGTGGCGCTGATGGGCGTCGACGCCGAGAACGACGAGCTGCGCCGGCTGCTGCGCTCCGAGCTCCCGTGCGTCGGCGTCGACGTCGAGCTGGCCGGCACGTGCACCGGCTACGTGATGTCCGACAACGTGCTCGGGGCCGGCGTCGCGGTCCGCCACCTGCACGAGCTGGGCCACCGCAGGATCGCCACGATCACCGGCCTGCTCGACAAGAAGCCGGGCATCGACCGCCTGCGCGGCTACCGCCAGGCGTGCCAGGACCTCGCGCTCGCCTACCGCGACGAGTACGTCGCGTACGGCGACTTCTACTTCGAGAGCGGGCACCAGGCGGCGCGGCGGCTGCTGGCGCTCGACGAGCCGCCCACGGCGATCTTCGCCGCCGCGGACATGACGGCGATCGGGGTGATCCGGGCGGCCGCCGAGGCCGGCCTCGACGTGCCGGGCGACCTGTCCGTCGTCGGCTTCGACGACATCCAGCTCGCCGAGCACGTCCACCCGCCGCTCACCACGCTCGCCCAGGACAAGACCGGCCTGGGCGTCGAGGCCGCGCGGCTGCTGCTGCGGCAGATCGAGGGCGCGGACGTCGCGGACCCGGTGACGCTGCCGGTCGAGCTCATCGTCCGCGGCTCGACCGCGCCGGCGCGCGGGGGGTGATCGCGGCAGCCAGCGAAGTGCCGAGCCGGTCCAGTCCGTACGTCAGCAAAATCGTTTTTGGAGCGAGGAGAGGAAAGGGACAATGCGAAGCAGGATCTCATGGATCGCATGGGCCGTCGCGGCCCTCGTGCTCGCGGTCGGCGTCGGCGCCTGCGGCGGCGATGACGACGATCAGGCGACCGACCAGCGCGGCGTCGGGCCCGGACAGCCTCAAGGGCCAGACCGTCCGCCTGTGGATCATGCCCAACGGGCCCGATCCGAAGAACGACATCGACACGCTGCTCGAGCCGTTCACGACGGAGACCGGCATCAAGGTCGAGACCGAGGTCGTCGGCTGGGACGTGCAGCAGGACCGGATCCGCAACGCGGCGGTCTCGGGCGAGGGCCCCGACATCACGCAGGCCGGCACCACGCAGGTGCCGTTCTTCGCGGCGCTGCAGGGCTTCGAGGATCTGTCGGGCCGCGTCGACGACGTCGGCGGCGAGGCCGCGTACCCGGACGGCGTCTGGACGACCACCCAGGTCGCCGGGCAGGACGGGATCTGGGCCGTGCCGTGGTTCACGGAGGCGCGCGCGATCTACTACCGCAAGGACGTCCTGAAGAAGGCGGGCGTCAGCGAGGACGGCGCGTTCGCCGACTGGGGCGCGATGACCGCGACGCTGCAGGCGATCAAGGACAAGGTGCCGGAGATCGGCGGCGAGCCGATCGAGCCGTTCGGCTCGCCCGGCAAGAAGGCCTTCGACCTCGTCCATCACGTGATGCCGTTCGTGTGGGACGCCGGCGGCGCCGAGCTGAGCGACGACAACACGAGCTCGACGATCGACTCGCCCGAGGCGGCGGAGGGCGTCAGCTACTTCGCCGACCTGCTCCAGAAGGGGCTGTACGACAAGAGCCAGCTCCAGCGCGACGGCACGCAGGTGGAGAACCAGTTCAAGGGCGGCCGCATCGCGGTCTGGATCGGCGGCCCGTGGACGTACGCGTCGACCGCGCGCGCCGACGACGAGAACTGGGTGGAGGACGCGCGCAAGAACGTCGGCATCGCGCCGATGCCCAGCGCGCCGGGCGGCGGCGACGCGTTCACCTTCGTCGGCGGCTCGAATCTGATGATGTTCAAGGCGGCAAAGAACAAGGACGCCGCCTGGGAGGTCATGAAGTTCATGTCGACGGACGACTTCCAGACCAAGTACGCCGAGTTGCTCGGCATGTTCCCGTCACGCAACGACCCCCAGCAGGCGATCGCCGAGAAGGACCCGGGCTACCAGTCCTGGTACGAGGCGATCCAGCAGGGCCGCACGTACGCGCCGATCCCGCAGTGGGCGCAGATCGAGAACGCCTACAAGGCGCACTTCGGGAACATCCTGGATGCCGCCGGCGGCGTCGGCGGCGGCGAGTTCAGCGCCGAGATGGTGACGAGCGAGCTCGAGGCCGCGGCCGAGGAGGCCGACGCGCTGCTCGCGCAGAGCGCGGGCGGCTGAGTCCGGGGGCGGTGTCCTCCTCATCGCTCACGTCGCCGCCGCCGGCCGAGCCGGCGGCGGCGCCCCCGACCCGGGTCCGCCTGCGCGGGCCCGGGCCGCGGCGCCGGCGGCGCCGGCGCAGCAGGACGTTCGCCTACGCGCTGATCGCGCCGGCGGCGCTGTTCATGCTGCTGGTCCACATCATCCCGATGGGGGCCGGCGCGGTCCTCTCGTTCAAGAACCTCAACACGTTCACGTTCCACCAGCTGTTCGGGGCGCCGTGGACCGGGCTGTCGAACTACGAGGCGATCCTCGACTCCTCCAACCCGCTCAACGACGGCTTCATGGGCGCGGTGTGGAACACGGCCCGCTACACGTTCTGGACCGTGCTCGGCTGCCTCGCGGGCGGCCTGGCGGTCGCGCTGCTGCTCAACCGCGACATGCGCGGGCGCAAGTGGGCGCGCGCGCTGATGCTGGCGCCGTGGATCGTCCCCGGCTTCGTCGTGGCCACGATCTGGCAGTTCATGTGGCAGTCCGACGTCGGGATCGTGAACAAGGTCCTCGTCGACTACCTGCACCTGCTCGGCGACCGCCCGACCTGGCTGGCGGGCGACTACGCGCTGTGGGCGATGATCATCCCGAGCATCTGGCGCGGGCTGCCGCTCAACATGCTCATCTTCCTCGCCGCGCTGCAGGCGATCCCGGCCGAGCTGCACGAGGCGGCCGCGATCGACGGCGCCGGCGCGTGGCGGCGGTTCCGCTACATCACGCTCCCGCTGCTGCGGCCGCTGATCGCCGTGCAGCTGCTGTTCGGCGTGATCTACGCCGCCTACCAGTACACGATCCCGGTCGTCATGTTCGGCACCAACCCGGGGCCGGACGCCGATCTGATGATGACGCTGATCGTGCGCCAGTCGTTCTCCAACAGCCTGTTCGGGTTCGGCGCCGCGGCGTCGGTGCTCCTGATGGGCGTGATGCTGGTCTGGGTGCTCGTCTGGTACCGGGCGTTCCGGCGCGACCTGGAGGCGGCGGCATGAGACGGCGCGGCACCGCGGGCGACGTCGCGCTCGACGCGCTCACCTGGGCGATCGTGCTCGCGATGATCGCGCCGATCGTGTGGCTCGTGCTCTCGGCGACGCAGACCAACCTGCAGATCGCCAACGGCACCTACGACTTCCTGCACCCGACGTTCGATGCGTTCTCGCGCATGTGGCGGACGGTCGACTTCGAGCGCTACTTCATCAACAGCCTGATCATCTGCTCGGTCGCGGCGCTCACCGCGACGGCGTTCGCGGCGTGCGCCGGCTACGCGCTGGCGCGCTTCCGGTTCCGGGGCGCGCGCCCGTTCGGCATCGCCGTGATCGGCACGCAGCTGATCCCCGGGTCGATGTTCCTGCTCCCGGTCTACCTGGGCTTCGTCTGGCTCAAGCAGAACACGCCGGTGCACCTGCTCGACACGCGGCTGGGGATGATCATCGTCTACACGGCGTTCTTCACGCCGGTCGCGATCTACTTCATGCGGTCGTTCTTCCTCGCGATCCCGCGGGATCTCGAGGACGCCGCGATGGTCGACGGCTGCACGCCGTTCGGAGCCTTCGTGCGCGTCGTGCTGCCGAACGCCGCGCCGGGCCTGGTGGCGACGTTCGTGTACGCGTTCTTGTTCGCGTGGGACGAGCTGCTGTTCGCCGCGGCGCTCACGCAGACGCGGGCTGAGACCATCCCGGTCGGGATCCGCAACTTCCTCGGAAACTACTCACAGGAGTACGCACAGCTCATGGCAGCAGGTGTCGTGTCCACGCTCCCGGTCATGCTGGCCTTCTTCGCCACCCAGCGGTGGCTGGTGAAGGGCCTGACCGCAGGGGCGGTGAAGGGATGACGTCGATCGCCGCGCAGGAGCGGCAGGAGCCGGGCGAGCTCTACCCGCCGGGCTTCAAGTTCGGCACCGCGACCGCCGCGTACCAGATCGAGGGCGCGTGGGACGAGGACGGCCGGGGCGAGTCCATCTGGGACCGCTTCTCCCACACGCCGGGCGCGACCGCGAACGGCGAGACCGGCGACGTCGCGTGCGACCACTACCACCGCTGGCGCGACGACCTCGACCTGATCGCGGCGATGCGGATCGAGAGCTACCGCTTCTCGATCTCGTGGCCGCGCGTGCAGCCGGACGGCACCGGGGCGCTCAACCGCAAGGGCGTGCGCTTCTACCGGCGGCTCGTCGAGGGGTTGCTCGAGCGCGGGATCGAGCCGGTCGCGACGCTCTACCACTGGGACCTGCCGCAGGCGCTGCAGGACCGGGGCGGCTGGGCGGCGCGCGACACCGCCGAGCGCTTCGCGGAGTACGCGCGCCTGATGGCGGACGAGCTCGGCGACGTGGTCGCGCAGTGGATCACGCACAACGAGCCATGGGTCGTCGCGTTCCTCGGGCACGCGCACGGCCGCAAGGCGCCGGGGATCAGGGACTGGCCGACCGCGCTCCGCGTGTCGCACCACCTGCTGCTCTCGCACGGGCTCGCGGTCCGGGCGCTGCGCGCCGGCACGCCCGCCGGGACGCCGGTGGGGATCACCATGAACCTGCATCCCGAGCGTCCGCTGACCGACTCCGACGAGGATCGGGCGGCGGCCCGGATCGCCGACGGCTACGCCAACCGCTGGTTCCTCGACCCCGTGCTGCGCGGCAGCTACCCGGAGGACATGGTCGAGCTGTTCGGCCGCAGCTTCGGGCCGCCCGACAGCGTGCGGCCGGGCGACCTGGAGCTGATCTCCCAGCCGATCGACTTCCTCGGCGTCAACTACTACTTCCCGCAGCGGGTGTCCGCCGACCCGGGCGCCGCGCCGCTCGGCGTGCGCCACGACGACCCCGTCGGGCCGCTGACGACGATGGGGTGGGAGCAGGACCCGTCCGGGCTGGAGGAGATCCTGCTGCGCGTCCGGCGCGACTACGGCGACGTGCCGATCTGCATCACCGAGAACGGCGCGGCGTTCGACGACGGCGTCGTGACCGACGGCTACGTCGACGATCCCGCGCGCGTGGAGTACCTGCGGACCACCTCGCCGCGGTCGCGCGGGCGATCGCCGGCGGCGTCGACGTGCGGCGCTACTACGTCTGGTCGCTCCTCGACAACTTCGAGTGGGAGTCCGGCTACGGCCAGCGCTTCGGGATCGTGCACGTGGACTACGCGACGCAGCGGCGGGTGCCCAAGCGCAGCGGGCTGTGGTACCGGGACCACATCGCGGCGGTCGCGGCGCGGCTCGTAGGCTTCCGGCGCATGACCGCGCTGTCGTGGGACTCCGTGCTGGCCTGGCGGCTGGAGCGACAGCACCTGGCGGCGCGAGCGCCGCGCGACGCCGCGCTGGACGTCGTCTCCGCCATCGCCGGACTGCACGCGCAGGTGTTCTCCTCCGCCGAGCTGACGCTGTGGGCGCGGGTGGACGAGCTCGAGCCGGGCTGGCTGGCGGGAGCGCTGTGGGACGAGCGCCGGCTCGTGAAGACGTGGGCGATGCGCGGGACGCTGCACCTGCTGCGCTCCGACGAGCTCGCGCGCTACGCCGGCGCGCTGTCGCGGCTGCGGCCCCGCCACCACGTCCCCGCGTGGCTGCGCGCGCACGGGCTCACGCGCGAGCAGGCCGACGCGATGCTCGGCGCGATCCCGGAGGTGCTCGACGGCGCGCCGCTCACGCGCGAGGCGCTCGCCGTGGCGGTGGCCGAGCGGGTGGGGGACGAGGCGCTGGCGGAGAAGCTCGGCGGCGGGTTCGGCGACCTCCTCAAGCCGGCCGCGTTCACGGGCGACCTGTGCTTCGCGCCGAGCGACGGCCGGCTCGTGCGCTTCACGCGCCCGGCGTCCTGGGTGCCGGGCTTCACGCCGCCGGGCCCGGACGAGGCGGCGTCGGCGGCGCTGCTGCGCACGTACCTGCACGCGTACGGCCCGGCGCCGCGCGAGCAGTTCCAGCGCTGGTTCGGGATGACGTCGCCGGCGGAGGCCGGGCGATGGATCGCCGCGCTCGGCGACGACGTGTGCGAGGTCGACGTCGAGGGCTCGCGCGGCTGGATGCTGGCGGCCGACGTGGAGGCGGCCGCGGCGGCGGAGCCGTCCGGCGTCGTCCGGCTGCTGCCCGGCTTCGACCACTACGTGGTCGCGGCGCCGCGCGACGCGGAGGCGGTCCTGCCCGGCGAGCACCGCGCCCGCGTCTACCGGCCCCAGGGCTGGCTCTCGCCGGTCCTGCTGGTCGACGGCCGGATGGCCGGCGTGTGGTCGCACGACGTCGCGGGCGGCCGGGTGGCGATCTCGGTGGAGCCGTTCGCCGCGGTCGGGTCTGACGTCCGCGCCGGCGTGGAGGCGGAGGCGCAGCGGCTCGCGGCGTTCCTCGGCGGCGAGCCGGACGTCGCGTGGGCGTGACCCTATTGATCCGCGCGGCTCGCGCCGATTAGAGGTGAGGAGATGTCCGTCCCGCCTCCCTCCAGCCCGCCGCCCGCCGCTCCCGCCGCGGCCCCCGCTCCGCTCCAGCCCGAGCTGACGCTCGCGCTCGAGGAGCCGCGCGGCTGGCGCAGGCCGCGGCCCAGCGACGGCGACCGGCTGACGCTGAGCGCCGGCGGCGTGTCGATCGAGCACGGGCGCGTGATGCAGGCGCCGCTCGAGCTCCCGCTCGGCGCGGTGAAGATCGCGATCGTCGACGCGGGGCCTGCCAGGGCGTCCGGGCAGCTCGGCCGCTTCGCGATCCTGCGCCGCCTCGGGCCGACGACCGTGATCCCGCGCACCGAGGGCATCGAGGGCTGGCTGTGGACGAGCACCGGCGGCACCGCGCTCACGAACCTCGGCGAGGACGACGAGGCGCCGAACGTCGCGCTCGTGTTCGCGAAGCCGCTCGACGACGCGCGCCTGCACGCGGCCTTCGACGCCGAGTTCGTCACGGCGCTCGCCGCGCGCTCGCCGCTGGGCAGCCCCACCGTCCACGGCCTGCTCTTCCGCGTGGCCGACACGCTCGCCGCCGAGAACGGCTTCCGCCGCTGGGGCTTCCAGTCCGTGCTGACCGACAAGGAGGTGCCGCCGACCCTCCGCCGGCACCTGCCGACCGACCGGCCCGCCGACCCCGTCGTCCGGGGCGCCGCCGACAACGCCCGCGCGGCGACGTCGGTGCCGCCGCCGGGCATGTCCTGAGCGACGGCCGCTACCGTGGGCGGCCGTGACGCCGCCAGACGCCGCACCAGCCGACGACCCGGGGCGCTGCCATCCGTGCCGTGGAACCGGCCGCGTGATCTCGAACAAGGGCGGCACGCCGCACGACGTCGAGTGCCCGTGGTGCGAGGGCACCGGGCGCTTCATCCCCGAGCACGACGCCCAGGCCGCGCGCGCCGCGGCGGCGTCGGCTTCCTCCTCGAGCTAGCCGCTCACCACGATCGACCCGATGCGGCGGTCTGCGTCGACCAGCCGGATCGGATAGCTGCCCGCGGGCGCGTCGATCAGGAGGTCGAAGCGCGCGGGGGTCGTCGGCTCGATCCCGTCGACGCGGTCCAGCCGCTCGATGAGGACCGAGTCGAGCACGTCGCCCGCGACCTCCAGCTGCAGGGTGTCGCCGCGCTTGACCGCGATGCGGCTGTTGGAGCCCGGCGCCGCGGGGATCTCCTCCGTGATCGTCATGCCCGCGGGGAGGCCGCCGGGCTCGCGGACGGTCGCGTCGTCGCCCCCGGTCAGGTCGCGCGGGACGATGCTCGCCGCCACGGCCGTGAGCAGCAGCAGCACCGCGGCGAGCAGCAGGAGACGGCGGACGAGCATCGACCGAGAATAGCCCGACCCGGACAAACGCTTAGGCGGAGTTAAGCCCGGCGCGGGTCGTGCCGATACCTCGCTTGCCAGAACCTAGGTGTCAAAGGCAAATCACCCGCGAGGGTGTGACGCAAAACCACGGAGCTCTCGGATGGAGCTCGCCGGGTTGCCACCAACAGGAGGCAGGGACCCGAGGACCTGGCAAGCAGTTCAACAGGCCCCAACGTCCCTTTCAGGAGGGTTCACTCAATGCTCCACAAGCTCCGCCAGCGCGCTCAGGATGAGAAGGGCTTCACCCTGATCGAGCTTCTGGTCGTCATCCTGATCATCGGCATCCTCGCCGCGATCGCTCTGCCGGCCTTCCTCAACCAGCGTGGCAAGGCGCAGGACACGGAGGCCAAGTCGGCCGTCCGCACCGCGCAGACCGCGATGGAGACGTGGTACACGGACGAGCAGGACTACTCGGCCGACGCCACCAAGCTGAAGGCCATCGAGCCGTCGCTGAGCTCGGGCCAGGGCAGCACGCTCGCCGTCACGGCCGGCGCCGTCGGCGCTGGCAGCGACGGCTACACCGTCACCGTCACGTCGAAGACGGGCAACACGTTCTCGATCGCCAAGGCGGCAAACACCGCGGTCGTCACCCGCACCTGCGGGCCGGCGGCCAACAAGGGCAAGAACGGCTGCCCGACCAGCGGTTCCTGGTAGTCACAGGACCAACGCTCTCGCTTCACCGAAGCGGGCCCTCCGGGGCCCGCTTCGTCGTTAACGCGCGCGTTCAAGCCCGGCGCGCCCGCAGCCGATAGCAGAACCATGCTCAAGTCACGCCGTCGCCAGGAGAAGACCATCGTCGGCCTCGAGATGGATCCGAGCCATCTCGCCGCCGCCCAGGTCGAGGTCAACGGGAAGATCTCCGTCACGAAGGGCGCCGTCGCCGAGCTCCGGCCGGGCATCGTGCGTGACGGCGAGGTCGCCGACCCGATCGCCATGACCGAGGAGCTGCGCAAGCTCTTCGAGGGGAGCGAGCTCTCCACGCAGGTCCGCCTCGGCATCGCCAACCAGCGGATCGTGGTGCGCACGCTCGACGTCCCGCCCGTCGACGATCCGAAGTTGCTCGAGGAGCTCGTGCGCGCCGAGGCGCCCGACCACATCCCCGTCCCGATGGACGAGGCGATCCTCGACTTCCAGTCGCTCGGCCGCGTCGACACGCCGGCCGGTCCGCGCACGCGCGTCGTGATCGTCGCCGTCCGGCGCGACATGATCGACCGCATGGTCGCGTCCGCGCACGAGGCAGGGCTCGACGTCGTCGGGATCGACCTGTCGGCGTTCGCCATGGTTCGCGCGCTCCACGCCCCCGGCTCCGAGCACGCGGCGCTGTACATCAACCTCGCCGGCCTGACCAACGTCGCCGTCGCCAACGACACCGGCTGCCTGTTCACGCGTGCGGCGACCGGCGGCCTCGACGCGATGCTGCAGACGCTCACCGAGCGCCGCGGCCTCACGGTCGAGCACGCCCGCGGGTGGATGCAGCACGTCGGTCTCGCCACGCCGATCGACGAGGTCGAGGGCGACGCCGAGCTGGTCGGCGCCGTGCGCCAGACGCTCGAGGACGGCGCGCATACGATCGCCGACACCGTGCGCAACTCGCTCAACTTCTACCGGATGCAGGAGAGCGCCGAGACCGTCGATCGCGCGGTGCTCACCGGTCCCGCCGTGGCGATCCCGGGCTTCGCGCAGCGCCTCTCCGAGCAGCTGCAGATCCCCGTGGTCCCCGCGGTCGTCTCCGGCACGTCCGATGACGCCGACCTCGGCCGCCTGACGGTGGCCGCGGGGCTGGCCGTCGAAGCGACGCCGTAGCGCGGCGGGCGGCATCATGCTTGGTGTGACGACGGGCGCGGGCGCAGTCCTGGCCGGGGGCCTCGGACTGCTGCTGGGCTCCTTCCTCAACGTGGTGGCGTACCGCCTGCCCCGTGGCGAGTCGCTCGCCATGCCGGCGTCGCGCTGCCCGGGCTGCGACACGCCGATCAAGCCGTACGACAACGTGCCGGTGCTCTCGTGGCTGCTGCTGCGGGGACGCTGCCGATCGTGCGGCACGTCGATCGCCTGGCGCTACCCGCTCGTCGAGCTGGCCACCGCCGCGCTGCTGGCGCTCACCGTGATCGTCGTCGGGACCAACGAGGACGTCTGGCTCGGGCTCGCGTTCGTGGTGCTGCTGGTGCCGGTCACCGTGATCGACATCGACTTCCGGATCATCCCGAACAAGCTGATGATCGCCGGCACCGTCGTCGCGCTGGCGATCCTCGCGATCACCCGACCGGACGACATACCTGAGCATCTGATCGCCGCGTTCGCGGCCGGCGGGTTCCTCTTCGCCGCCGCGATCGCGTATCCGTCCGGGATGGGCATGGGGGACGTCAAGCTGGCGTTCGTCATGGGCCTGTTCCTGGGTCGCGACGTGGGCGTCGCGATGCTGGTCGCGCTCGTCGCCGGGTCGCTGGTCGGCGTCGCCGTGATGGTCCGCAAGGGCACCGCGGAGGGGCGCAAGACCGCGATCCCGTTCGGCCCGTTCCTGGCGCTCGGCGGCGTGGTCGCCCTGCTCGCGGGCGAGCCGGTCGTCGACTGGTACCTGAACACGTTCGCCTGAGCTCGCGCGCCGCCGTCATGGGGTCCTGACCCCTCAAGTGGCCTGGTCGCGATGCCGATAAGCGAAGCGTGACGAGCCGCTGAATCTCGCGAGCCTCACACCGTTCCCCTCCCGTCCCTCCACCCCTCACTCATCCATCACATGAGAGCCGTCAATCTCCTTCCCTCCGACCTGCGCGGTGCCGCCCCCAAGGTGGCTCCCAGCGTGCGTCAGGAGAAGGCCGAGGGCATCGGCGCCTTTCTGGTGCTGGGTGTTCTGGCCCTATGCGTGGCGGCCTTCGCCGGCTACGTCCTCACCACCAACTCGATCAAGCAGCGCGAGACCGATCTGGTGGCGGCCAAGGACCGCGGCGCGGCCGCGACCGCTCGTGCGGCCGCGCTCAAGCCCTACGCGGACTTCGAGGCCCTCGCGTCTGCCCGCGTCGAGACCGTGCGCGGCCTGGCGGCCGCCCGGTTCGACTGGGAGCGCGCGCTGCGCGACATCTCCCACGCCGTGCCGGCGAACGTCAAGCTGAACGGGCTCAACGGCGACATGGGGCTCCCGGGCACGACCGGGTCGGGCGGGGATCCGCTTCGCAGCGCGATCGCCGCGCCGGCGATCACGCTGACCGGCTGCGCGCCGAGCCAGACGGGCGTCGCCCGCATGATGTCCCGCATCAAGGGCGTCGACGGGGTGACGCGCGTGTCGCTCTCCAAGTCGGATCGGACCGGCGCGGGAGCCGTCACGACGGGCAGCACCTCGCCCTGCGCCGGCCGCGACCCGGCGACCTTCTCGCTCGTCGTCTTCTTCGAGCGGGCGCCCGCGCTCAAGGCATATGAATCGTCGAGCGCCGCCGCGGCCTCCACCACGGCCCCGGTGCCGAGCGCCATCAACCAGGCGGGCGGCGCGGCAAGCCAGGCCAACGGCACCGCCCCGGCCGACACCACGACGCCCGCGCCCGCGGACGCCTCCGGCGCCCAGCAGCCGCAGGGCTCCAGCTCCACCTCGACCACCACCTCGACGACCGCCGGGGGCACCCCGTGACCCGTACCACCAAACTGCTCCTGCTGGCGGTGATCGCCGCCGGGGCCGTGGCCGCCTACTGGTTCATGGTCCTCACGCCGAAGCGCGAGGAGCTGACGAAGCTCGACGCCGAGGTCACCCAGCAGGAGGCCGCCACGGCGCAGGCCGAGCAGCTGGCCGCCTCCTACCAGAAGGCCAAGGACAACTACCGGACGAACTACACCACGGTCGCCCGCCTCGGCAAGGCCGTCCCGGCCGACGACGACGTGCGGTCGCTCCTGGTCCAGCTCGACTCGACGGCGAAGCGCGCGAAGGTCGACTTCCGCTCGCTCAGCGTGGCGGGCGGCGGGGCCGCGGCCGGCGGCGCGACCGCGACGACCACCTCCGGCGACCTGGCGCCCGCGCCGGGAGCCGTGCCCGTCGGCAGCGCCGGCTTCTCGGCCATGCCGTTCAGCTTCACGTTCAGCGGCAGCTTCTTCCGCCTGTCGGACTTCTTCACCCGGCTCGAGCGGTTCGTCACCGTGCAGAACGACAACATCGACGTCACGGGCCGGCTGCTGCTGCTGGGCAGCATCGCGGTCAAGCCCGAAGGCACCGAGCTGAACCGGCTCACGGCGCAGATCGGCGCCGCCACCTACCTGGTCCCGGCCACCGAGGGTGTCACGGCCGGCGCGACGTCATCCGGCCCGGCCGGAGCGACGCCTGCGTCCACCGCGCCCGCGGGCGGCGGCGGTACCTCCACTCCCACCGCGACGATCTCTGGAGTCCAATGAGCGCTGTCACGAACCTCTGGCGCCAGCTGATCGAGCGGCGCCTCCTGCCGGTGGCGATCGTCCTGATCGCCGCGCTCGTGGCAGTGCCGCTCATGCTGGCGAAGGACCCCGACCCGGTGCCGGCGCCCCCGCCGGCGCAGGTCGACACCAAGAGCGAGCTCGCCACGACGCCGATCGTGTCGCAGGCGACGCCGCAGGACCGCGCCCGGCGCCGCAAGGTGCTCGGCAAGGCCAAGAACCCGTTCGCGGTCGCCAAGAAGGCGGACGACGTCACGGGCGCCGGCGAGACGGGCGACGACGCGGCGAAGACGCCGGACACCGGCGGCGCCTCCGACAAGCCGTCGACGGGCTCGGACGCCCCGGGCGCCGGAGCGCCGGCGGTGCCGGTGGCCCCGACGACTCCGGTCGAGCCGAAGCCCGAGCCGAAGCAATACGCCCCGGGTGAGCTGACCGTGCGGTTCGGCGAGTCCGACGGCGCGCACCGCCGGTCGGTCGAGCGCCTGGTGGCGCTGCCGTCGGCCGCGCTGCCCGTGCTCATCTACACAGGCCTGACCGACAACGGCAAGACCGCGGTCTTCCTCGTCGACTCCGGCGTGGAGGCGGTCGGCGACGGCAAGTGCGATCCGACGCCGGAGCAGTGCGAGACGATCCACCTGCGAGTGGGCGACACCGAGTTCCTGGACGTCAAGGACGCCCTGGGCACCGTGACGCAGCAGTACCAGATCGACCTGCTCAAGATCCACAAGGCGAGCTCGGCGTCGGCCGCGAGGGCCAGCACGAGCCGCCACGTCGCATCCCGCGCCCGCGCCCGCGCTCGCGCCCGCCGGTCCGAGGTCGGCTCGGTCGCCGGACGCACCGCGGCCTTCCTCCCGTAGCACCCGCTCAGCACGCCGCCGCGCCCGGGAGCCGAATAGGCTTCCGGGCGTGTCGCTGCGCGTCATCACCGCCGGGGAGAGCCACGGCCCGGGCCTGACCACCATCGTCGAAGGGCTCCCGGCCGGACTCGAGCTGGAGCGCGACGCGGTCAACGACGACATGGCGCGCCGCCAGCTCGGCCACGGCCGCGGCGGGCGCATGAAGATCGAGCGCGACACGGCCGAGATCACCGCCGGCGTCCGCCACGGCCGCACGCTCGGCGGCCCCATCGCGCTCCAGGTCGCCAACCGCGACTACGCCAACTGGGAGGAGCGGATGAACCCGTGGCCCGTCGACGCCGACGTGCCCGAGGTCCACCTCCCGCGGCCCGGTCACGCCGACCTCGCCGGCGTCTGGAAGTACGGCTTCACCGACGTGCGCAACGTGCTCGAGCGCGCGAGCGCCCGCGAGACCGCGGCGCGCGTGGCGGGCGGCGCGCTCGCCAAGGGGTTCCTGCGCGCGGTCGGGGTGGAGATCGTCTCGCACGTCACCCAGATCGGCTCGGTGCGCGCGCCCGATCCCGCTGACCTCGAGCTCGCCGACTTCGCCGCCGTCGACGAGTCGCCCGTGCGCTGCCTCGACCCCGACGCGACGCGCGCGATGGTGGAGGAGATCAACGTGCTGCGCAAGCGCAACGAGTCGCTCGGCGGGACCTTCGAGCTGCGCGCGTTCGGGCTCGTGCCGGGGCTCGGATCGCACGTGTCCTGGGAGGAGCGGCTCGACGGCCGGATCGGGGGCGCGCTGCTGTCGATCCAGGCGTGCAAGGGCGTCGGGCTCGGCGACGGCTTCGACCTCGCCGGGCGCCCCGGCTCGGAGGCGCACGACGAGATCTTCTACGACCCCGACCGCGGCTACTTTCGCGAGACCAACCGGTCGGGCGGGCTCGAGGGCGGCATGACGACCGGCGAGCCGCTGATCGTGCGCTGCGCGATGAAGCCGCTCCCGACGCTGACCAAGCCGCTGCGGTCCGTCGACATCGCCACCCGCGAGCCCGCGCAGGCGCTGCGCGAGCGCACCGACTCCGTCGTCGTCCCGGCGGCCGGCGTGGTGGGGGAGGCGATGCTGGCGATCGTGCTCGCCGGCGCCTACCGGCAGAAGTTCGGCGGCGACCACATCGACGACGCGCGGGCGGCGCTCGCCGCCTACGAAGAGCGGATCGGGTGGAAGCGACGGTTGCCGTAGGCGAGCGCGCGCTCGTCTTCATCGGCTTCATGGGCGCCGGGAAGACGACGGCGGCCCGCGCCGCGGCGGGGGCGCTCGGCGCGCGCGCCGTCGACTCCGACCAGCTCGTCGAGGCGCGGATCGGCATGCGGATCGAGGACTACTTCGCCTCTCACGGCGAGGCGGCGTTCCGCGCGCTCGAGGAGGAGGTCGTCTCCGAGCTGCTCGAACGGCCTCCCGGCCCGGTCATCTCGCTCGGCGGCGGCGCCGTGGGCTCGGAGCGCGTGCGCGCCGCGCTCGCGCGCCACACCGTCGTGCTGCTGGACGTCGACCCGGCCACCGCGTGGCAGCGTGCCGGAGGCCGCCGCCCGCTCGCGCGCGACCGGCCGCGCTTCGAGGCGCTGCACGCCGAGCGGCGGCCGCTGTATGACCGGATCGCCGACGTCGTGCTGACCGACTCCTCGCGCGACGTCGTCCGGCGGGCGGTGCCGGCGATCGCCGCCCTGCCGGCCGGGACGCGCATGCTGTGGGCGCGCAGCGCGTCGGGGGAGTACCCCGTGTACGTGGGGCACGGCGTGCTCGCCGCCGCGCCGCGGCCGCGCGGCGGGCGGCCGTTCGTCGTGACCGACGAGACGGTCGGCGCGCTGTACGCCGGGGCGGTCGGCGACGCGGCGGCGACGATCGCCATCCCGCCCGGCGAGGCGGCGAAGACATGGGCGCAGGCCGGCCGCGTGCTGCGGGAGCTCGCGGCGGCGGGGATGGAGCACGACGACCACGTGGTCGCGCTCGGCGGCGGCGTCGTGGGCGACCTCGCGGGCTTCTGCGCGGCGACCTACCAGCGCGGCGTGCCCGTCGTGCAGCTCCCGACCACGCTCGTCGCCCAGGTCGACTCCGCCTACGGCGGCAAGACCGGCGTCGACCTGCCCGAGGGCAAGAACTACGCGGGCGCCTATCACCAGCCCGCCGCGGTGCTGGCGGACCCGGCGGTGCTGGCCACGCTGCCGCCCGCCGAGCTGGCCGCCGGCTGGGCCGAGGTGATCAAGACCGCGCTGATCGCCGGCGGCGCGCTGTGGGAGCGCGTGCGCGGCGCGGGCGCCGAGGCCGACGCCGACCTCGTGCTCGCCTGCGCGCGGACCAAGCTCGCGGTCGTGGCGCAGGACGAGCGCGACCAGGGCCGCCGCCAGGTGCTCAACCTCGGCCACACGGTGGGCCACGCGATCGAGACCGCGACCGGCTACGCGCGCTACCGCCACGGCGAGGCGGTGGGGCTCGGGCTGCTCGCCGCGCTGACGCTCTCGGGCCAGCCGGCGCTGCGCGAGGAGGTCGCCGCGCTGCTGGCGGCGCGCGGACTGCCGGTGACGCTCGATCCCGCCGTCGACGAGGCCGCGGTGCTCGCGGCGCTTCAGCGCGACAAGAAGCGCCGCGGCGGACGGGTCGGGTTCGCGCTCGTGGAGGCGCCGGGCGACGTGCGCACCGGCCGCCACGTGGAGCCCGACGACATCGCGCGCGCCCTGGGAGAGTTGGGTCCCTGATGCACAACCGGGTGGCCGTGATGCATGGCGTGAACCTCGACGCGCTCGACCGGCGCCCGGCCGAGCACTACGGCGGCCTCACGTTCGCACGGCTGGAGTTCAAGATCGAGCAGTTCGCCCGCGCGCTCGGGCTCGATGCGCGGTTCTTCCACTCCAACCACGAGGGCGAGTACGTCGAGGAGCTCCACAAGGTCACCGACTACGCGGACGGGCTGCTGCTCAACCCCGGCGCCTGGACGCACTACGCGTGGTCGCTGCGCGACGCGGTCGAGCTGACCGCGCTGCCGGCCGTCGAGGTCCATCTCTCCGACGTCAAGCATCGCGAGCCGTTCCGCGCGATGTCCGTGCTCGATGACGTGTGCGTGGCGAGCGTGAGCGGACAGGGCGTGGACGGCTACCGGGTGGCGCTCGAGCGGTTGAAGGAGGAGCTGTGAGCCGGGCCGATCGTGTGGCCGCGCGCCTGGAGGACGCGGGCGTCGACCTCCTGCTCGTCACCGATCCGGTGAACCTGCGCTACCTGACCGGCTTCTCCGGCACGAACGGCCTCGCGCTCGTCGGGCCTCACGTGCGGCGCTTCCTGACCGACTTCCGCTACGTGGAGCGGGCGAAGGCCGAGGTGCGCGGCTTCGACCTGCAGCCGGCGCCGCAGGAGCTGCGCTCCGCGCTGGCGTCGGGCTGGCCGCCCGGGGAGCTGCGGCTGGGGTTCGAGGACCAAGCGGTGTCCGTCCGGCGGCACGCCGAGCTGCGCGAGACGATCCCCGACCGGATCGAGCTCGTGCCGGCGGGCGGGCTGGTCGAGGCCGAGCGCGCGGTCAAGGAGCCGGGGGAGGTCGACGCCATCCGCGCGGCGACGGCGCTGGCCGACGACGTCTACGCCTGGCTGCTCGACTGGGGCCTCGTCGGGCGGACCGAGCGCGACGTGGCTCTGGCGCTCGAGCAGGAGATGCGGGTGCGCGGCGCCTCCGGCCCGAGCTTCGACTCGATCGTCGCCGCGGCCGAGAACGGCGCGCTCCCGCACGCCACGCCGCGCGACGTCGCGATCCCGACCGGCACGCTCGTCACGCTCGACCTCGGCGCGCGCCTGGACGGCTATTGCTCGGACTGCACGCGGACCTGGGCGACGGGCGGGCTGCCGGACGACCTGGCGGCGATCTACGACACGGTCCTGGAGGCGCAGCAGACCGCGCTGGACGCCGTGCGGCCGGGGCCGGAGGGGCGCGAGATCGACGCGGTCGCCCGCGCGATCATCGACGCCGCGGGATACAGCGATCACTTCGGCCACGGGCTCGGGCACGGCGTCGGGATGGACATCCACGAGGCGCCGCGGCTGGCGCGCACGGCCGAGGCGCGGCTCGCGGCCGGCAACGTCGTCACGGTCGAGCCCGGGATCTACCTGCCAGGCCGCGGCGGGGTGCGGATCGAGGATCTCGTCGTCGTCACCGAGAGCGGGCGCGACGTGCTCACCTCGATGCCGAAGGCGCTCACGTTCGTGGGGTAATGACCCCATCGGCCCACTGACAAGTCTCAAGGCACCGCGCTCGGCGGCCGATAACGAGCGCGATGGAACTCCGAGCCCGCATCCGCCCCTTGCCGCGCCGCGCCGCCTTTGCTGCCGCGTCGGTCGCCCTGTTCGCCTCCGCCGTGGCGGGGGCGGTCGCTCCCTCCGCCCATGCCGCCAAGAAGAAGAAGGCGCCGGTGATCACCGCCGTCGCGCCGAAGGACGTCGCGATCGGTGAGTCGCTGACGATCCGCGGCCGCAACTTCATCACCGGCCGCAGCAAGAACACCGTGGTGTTCAAGCGCTCCGGCGCGCGCGCGGTGTTCGCCAAGGCGGGTGTGAGCACGAAGAAGATGCTGCGCGTCACCGTGCCGACGACCGTCCAGAAGTACTTCGTGGTCCGGTCGGGCAACCCGGTCCCGACGCGTTTCCGGCTCCGCGTGCTCGCGAAGCGGTTCGGCAAGAAGTTCACGAGCAACAAGCTCTCGCCGGTCGTCTCCGGCCCGCGCCCGCCCAAGCCCGTGGTGCCCGACGACCAGGGCGACTGCGACGGCGACAACATCAAGAACGGCGTCGACACCGACGATGACGACGACCTGCTCGCGGACATCACCGAGAAGGCGATCGGGACCGACCCCTGCAAGCTCGACACCGACGGCGACGGCGTCGCGGACGGGTACGAGTACCAGTCGGCGAAGGACCTCAACGACGACGAGCACCAGCAGCCGAACAACCTGATCGCCTACCCGCGCAAGATGCCGTACCCGAACCCCGGGTTCGCCGACGGCGACATCGACTACGACGGCGACTCCCTGACGCTCAAGGAGGAGCACGACCTGTGGGTCTACACCTACAGCGTCACCAAGACCGACCTGCGCAGCCTCGAGTCGCTCTCCTACTCCGACGGCGAGCAGTACACGCGCTCGCGCCGGATCGCGGGTGGGACGAACAACGGCCGCCGGGAGCCGACGCTCGCCGCCGCCGGCTACGACAAGCACGCGCAGTTCGTCGCCTGGGCGGTGGGTGCCGGCTATCGGACCGTGCACCTCGAGGACCCGTACGCACCGGCTCCCTGGTGGGACCACGGCGCCGTGCGCGCCCCGTTCGGCCTGTTCGACATGAACCGCAACGGCGAGACGCCCGCCGAGGACCTGTACTACGACCTCCGCGCCGACGGCTACCTGTCCGACGACGAGCGCGACGAGGACGCCGACGGCCTCACCAACTACGACGAGACCCACGGTCGCATGCTGCCCGCCTACTGGACCGGCTGCTACGCGGCCGAGGCCGGGTTCCACATCGCGTACGGCGGCACGAGCCACGTGGACGCCGACAGCGACGGGGACGGCGTGCTCGACGGGGCGGATGACCAGGACCACGACGACGTCCCGAACGTCATGGAGCTCAGCCGCATCGACGCGTCGGGCTGGGACGATCGTCTGCCGGGCAAGCTCTGCACGCCGGCGACCGGGCTGCCGACGGACTTCCACCATCCGACGGACTACGGCCGGGTCAACCCGTTCAACCCGTGCCTGCCGAGCGCCAAGTCGCGCACGTGCCCGAAGATCGTCAACAGCGGGACGGGCGCGCCGTTCGACGGCTCCCCGAACTGGTACTCGCTGCAGTAGCGCAGGCTGGATCCGAGATGTGCCCGAGGCCCGCTCCCCCGAGCGGGCCTCGGTCGTTCCGCGGGCGGACGCGGCCCCGGCCGCCGTGGATACCCTTGGCGGCGCACATGATCTCGACGAACCAGTTCAAGAACGGCAACCACATCGAGGTGGAAGGCACCGTCTTCAAGATCCTCGAGTTCCAGCACGTCAAGCCCGGCAAGGGCGGGGCGTTCGTGCGGACCAAGCTGCGGCGCACGTCCGACGGCGCGGTGATCGATCGCACGTTCCGCGCGGGTGAGAAGTTCCGGTCCGTCAGGACCGAGGCGCGCAAGATGCAGTTCCTGTACGCCGACGGGACCGACGCGCACTTCATGGACGAGCAGTCGTTCGAGCAGCTGGCGATCCCGGAGACGTCGCTCGCCGATCCGCTGAAGTGGATCATGCCCAGCGAGACCGTGGACCTGCTGTTCATCGACGAGCAGCCGTCCGACGTCCAGCTCGCGGCCTCGGTGGAGCTCGAGGTGACGCACACCGAGCCGGGCGTCCGGGGCGACACCGCGTCGGGCGGCGGCAACAAGCCCGCGACGCTCGAGACGGGCGCGACGATCCAGGTCCCGCTGTTCGTGAACATCGGTGACCGGGTCAAGGTCGACACGCGCTCCGGCTCGTACATGTCGCGTGCCTGACCCCGGCTAAACCAGGCCTCGCCGGCGGCCGATAGCGAGCGTATGCGCTCGCTCCTCGGCCGTCCGCTCGCCCTGCCGTGGGCGCTCGCGCTGGCGTTCGCGACCGTGGTGCTGTTCGCGGGCTCGCGCGACGTGTTCTGGACCGGCGACTTCTACCTCGAGGTCTATCCCGCCTACGAGCGGCTGATGGGCGGCGACGCCGGCGGCTTCTTCGCCCACCTGCCGGGCTACAGCGGGTTCGCCGTGCTCGTCGGCGGCCCGGCCTCGCTCGCCACGGGGATCCTCGGCGGGGTGGAGACGATGGTCTTCCGGCTCACCGCGGCGCCGGGCCTGCTCGCGCTCGCCGCGCTCGGCGTGGCCGTCGCGGGCCCGGTTCGCGCCGCGGGAAACCGGGCATGGCCGGTGTTCCTGCTCGCCACGGCGGGCGGGGCGCTCGCGTTCCGGACGTTGTTCGACGGCCACCCCGAGGATCTCCTCGCCACGGCGTGCGCCGTCGGCGCGGTGCTCGCCGCGCGCGGTGGCCGGACCGGCCGCGCCTCGGTCCTGATCGTGCTCGCGGTGGTCGCCAAGCAGTGGGCGGTGCTCGCGATCCTGCCCGCCGCCATGGCGGCGCCGCGTGGGGGGTGGCGGATCGCCGCCGCCGGGGTCAGCGGGACCGTGATCCTCCTCGGGCTGCAGACGCAGCTGGGCGGAGGCGCGCACGGGGCGATCACGAACACCGGCCTGCTCTTCCACCCGCACCAGGTCTTCTGGCCGTTCGGCATCCCGGCGACGCCGGAGTTCATCGCCGGCGGGCACGGCACGACGATGGGCCCGGCGTGGCTCGCGCCGCTGACGCGCCCGCTGATCCTCGGCTCGGGCGCCGCCCTCGCTGTGGCGTGGTGGCTGCGCAGCGGGCCGGACCGCAATCGCGACGACGTGCTCGGCGTGCTGGCGCTCGCGTTCCTGCTGCGCTGCATGCTCGATCCGTGGGACCTCGTCTACTACCACCTGCCGCTCGTCGTCACCCTCGCGGCCTGGGAGGCGCGCCGCGGGCGGCAGCTCCCCGTCCTGTCGATCGTCGTGACCGCCGCGTGCTGGCTCACCTTCGTGATCTACGACGCGCGCAGCGGCTACGGCCCCTACATCGCGTATCTCGCATGGACGGTGCCGCTCGCGGTCGGCCTCGGCGTCGCGTTGCTCCGTCCGGCGACACTCCGCCGTTCCGCGCCGGCCGCGGCCGCGGGCGCGGTCGTCGCGGCCCCGGCCTGACGCCAAGCTACGCTGGCGGGCCGATGTCCCGCCGCTCCGACCAGCGCCGCGCCGCCGTCTTCGCGCTCTACCAGAGCGAGCTGACCGGCCGCTCCCTCGACGACGTGTTCGAGCGCGACGCCGCGACGTTCACGCGCGCGCTCGCGCACGCCACGGCCGACCACCAGGAGGAGCTCGACGCGCACATCGCCCACCACGCCGAGGGCTGGGCGCTGGAGCGGATCGCGCCGCTGGAGCGGGCGATCATGCGGGTGGCGCTGCTGGAGATGCTGCACCCGGACGTGATCGAGGGCGACACGCCGATCCCGGCCGAGGGCGCCATCGACGAGGCCGTGGAGACCGCCAAGCGCTTTTGCGCCGCGCAGGCTCCGAGCTTTGTCAACGGCATCCTCGCCGCGACGCTGCGCGCGGTGCGCGAGAATGACGCGCACCATGCCTGATCCCCGACTGGACGAGCTCGTCGCGCGGCTGGAGCGCACGGCCGGCGAGCTGCGCGGAGGCGAGCTGGCGCCCGAGCGCGCCGCGGCCCTCGTCGACGACTGCGCGCGGCTCGCCTCCGAGGCCAGCGCCGAGCTCGATCGCCGCGTCCGCGCGGCGGACGCCGGCGCCGGCGGCGCGGCGCCGGGCCAGCTCGCGCTGGAATCCTGAAGTGACCCAGCCCGCCACCGCCGGCGCGATCTACCCGGAGCACCTGCGCGCCGAGATCGAGGCGTACCTCGGGAGCCTGCGCTTCGCGCGCGAGCCCGGCGCCGGAGGGCTCGACGAGGCGATGCGCTACTCGCTGATGGCCGGCGGCAAGCGGATCCGCCCGGTCCTCGCGCTCGCGACCGCCCGCGCGATCGGGCGCGAGACGGCGTGGGCGCTGCCGTTCGCCGCCGCGCTCGAGCTGATCCACACGTACTCGCTCATCCACGACGACCTGCCGGCGATGGACGACGACGACCTGCGCCGGGGGCGGCCCACCTGCCACGTCCGCTACGGCGAGGATGTCGCGATCCTGGCGGGCGACGGGCTCTACGCCGAGGCGTTCCGGCTCGCGCTGCACGAGCAGGAGGGCGATCCGGCGAACGTGCTCGCCGCGGTCTCGGAGCTCGCCGACGCCACCGGCGTCAACGGGATGGTCGGCGGCCAGTACATGGACGTCCGCGCGATCACCGACGGGACCGAGTCCGGTCTGCGCCGGCTCCACGAGCTGAAGACCGGCCGGCTGATCGGCGCGTCGGTCGAGTGCGTGCTGCTGTTGACCGGAGCGCGCGACCCATCGCCTACACTCTCGGGCTTCCGTGCATTCGCTGCTGAGCTCGGCGTGCTCTTCCAGATCGTCGACGACATCCTCGACGTGACCGGGACTGACGCCGCGCTCGGAAAGCCGCGAGGCTCGGATGAACGTCACGGCAAGCTCACCTATGTCACCCGGTACGGGCTCGACGGGGCGAGGGCCATGGCGGGGGAATCCCACCGCAACGCACGCGCGGCGCTGAGCCGGGCGACCGCGGGCGCCGGGGCGGACGAGCTCGAGCAGATCACGGACTTCATCGCACACCGCACCTCATGACCCTCCTCGACCACATCGACCGCCCGCAGGATCTGCACCGCCTCTCCGAAGAGGAGCTGGCCCAGGTGGCCCAGGAGGTCCGCGAGCTCCTGATCGACACCGTCGGCGAGATCGGCGGGCACTTCGGCGCCAACCTCGGCAGCTGCGAGATCGCGGTCGCGCTGCACTCGCTGCTCGACTCCCCGCGCGACAAGATCCTCTGGGACGTCGGTCATCAGGCCTACCCGCACAAGATCCTCACCGGTCGCCGCGACCAGCTCGGGACGATCCGCAAGTACGGCGGCCTGGCCCCGTTCTGCGCGATCCACGAGTCCGACCACGACATCATGGGCGCCGGGCACGCCTCGACCTCGATCGGCTACGGGGTCGGGATCAAGGAGGCCATGCGGCGCGGCGACGGCACCGACGGCAAGGTCGTCGCGGTGATCGGCGACGGCGCCATGACCGGCGGCGTCGCGTTCGAGGCGATCCACCAGGCCGGGGGCCTCGGCACGCCGCTGGTCGTGGTGCTCAACGACAACGGCATGTCGATTGCGCCGAACGTCGGCGCGCTGTCGCGCTACTTCAACCGCGTGCGCCTCGAGCCCGGGCTGTGGAAGGCCCGCGAGGGCGTGGAGGAGAAGCTCACCAAGCTCCCCGCCGGGATCGGGGCGAAGTTCGAGAAGCTCGGCCCCCAGTTGAAGGAGTCGATCAAGGCGTTCTGGGCGCCGGGACTGTTCTGGGAGGAGCTCGACTGGGCGTACATGGGCGTCATCGACGGCCATGACGTCCGCGCGCTGCGCCGGGCGCTGCGTGCCGCCTTCGAGGCCGAGCGACCCGTGGTCATCCACTGCGCGACGGTGAAGGGCAAGGGCTTCTCGCCCGCCGAGGACGGCGGGCTCGAGGGCATGGAGAAGTGGCACGCCGCCAAGCCGCACTCGATCGCGAAGCGCATGCCCGCACCGCCGTCCAAGCCGGCGAGCAAGCCGGCGGCGCCGCAGTACACGCAGGTGTTCGGGAACGCGCTCGTGGCCGAGTGCGAGCGCGACCACCGCGTCGTCGGCATCACCGCCGCGATGAACTCCGGGACCGGGCTCAACATCCTTCAGAAGGCGATGCCCGACCGCTACTTCGACGTCGGCATCGCCGAGCAGCAGGCGCTGCTCTTCGCGGCCGGCCTGGCGCTGCAGGGGTCTCGTCCGGTGGCCGCCATCTACTCGACGTTCCTGCAGCGCGCCTATGACCAGGTCGTCCACGACGTGTGCCTCCAGGAGCTGCCGGTCGTGCTGGCCATGGACCGCGCCGGGCTCGTGGGCGACGACGGCCCGACGCATCACGGCGTCTTCGACATCGCCTACCTGCGCTGCCTGCCGAACATCACGCTGATGGCGCCCCGCGACGAGGCGATGCTCGTCCACCTGCTCCATACCGCGATCCGTCACGACGGCGGCCCGGTCGGCCTCCGCTACCCGCGTGGCGAGGCGGTCGGCGTGCCCCTGCCCGACGCGCCGCAGCTCATCGAGATCGGCACCGGGGAGATCCTGCGCGAGGGCGAGCGCGTGGCGATCGTCGGGTACGGCAGCGGCGTCCAGCAGGCACTCGGCGCCGCCGACCTGCTGGCCGAGGGCGGTCTCGACGTCACCGTCGCCGACGCTCGTTTCGCGAAGCCGCTCGACACCGGCCTGCTCGCACAGCTCGCCGCCGAGCACGATCTGCTCGTCACGGTCGAGGAGGGTGTGCTCGCCGGCGGCTTCGGCACCGGAGTCTGGGAGGTGCTGTCGGAGGGCGGTCTCGCCCCGCGCATCCTCCGCGTGGGTCTTCCCGACCGCTACGTCACCCACGGCGCACCGAAGCTGCTGCATGCCGAGGTCGGCTTCACGCCGGAGCGGATCGCGGAGCGGATCCAGGCTGCCGTGCTCGAGCCGCGGTTCGTGTAGGCCCCGTGTAACTCCCGGAGCGGAGGCAGACGGCTGCGCGTCCGAGCGTGTCCGAGCACGAATCATCGCCGTTACGCAGCCCGGGCGCGTGTATCGGCTCCGGTGCTCGGCATCCGGCTGACCGTGTCCGAGCACGAATCGGCCAGCCGGGCAGCCGTCTGCCTCCGCTCCGGGAGTTACTCGCCACCAGTACCTTGTGCGCAGTGGCGCGCGTGCGGCTGGACTCACTCTTGACGGAGCGCGGCCTGTTCCCCTCGCGCACCCGGGCAGCCGCCGCGGTACTGGCCGGCGACGTGCACCTCGGTCCCGGCCGGCGGCGCGCGGAGAAGCCGGGGCAACTCGTGGCCGAGGACGTCGAGCTCGACGTGGCCGCGCCGCCGCCGTACGTCTCGCGCGGCGGGACGAAGCTCGCCAACGCGCTCGACGCGCTCGGCGTCGACGTGGCGGGGCGCCACGCGCTGGACGTCGGCGCCTCCACCGGCGGGTTCACCGACTGCCTCCTCCAGCGCGGCGCCGCGCACGTGGTGGCGCTCGACGTCGCGTACGGGGAGCTGGCGATGACGCTGCGCGACGACCCGCGCGTGACCGTCCTCGAACGCGTGAACGCCCGGGCGCTCGATCCAGCCGCGCTGCCATATAGGCCCGATCTCGTCGTCGCCGACGTCTCGTTCATCTCGCTCACGAAGGTGCTGCCGGCGGTGCTGGCCTGCGCGGACGAGCGGTTCGACGCGCTCGTGATGGTCAAGCCGCAGTTCGAGGTCGGTCGCGATCGGGTCGGCAAGGGCGGCGTGGTCCGCGACCCGGCGCTGCGCCGCGAAGCGCTGATCGCCGTGGCCGAGGCGGCCCGCGCGGAGGGCGCGGCGGTGCTCGGCTTCGCGTCGTCCGGGCTGCCCGGGCCTGCGGGCAACCAGGAGACGTTCGCCTGGCTGGCCGAGCGCGGGCGCGCCGGCGCGGTCGAGGACCTGACGGCGGCGGCGTTGGCGGTCGAGCCGTGAGCCGCGTCGCCACCGTGCTCACGCACCGGCGCGCGAACGACACGGCCTCCGCCGTGGCGGCGCTCGTGGCGTCCGCCCGACGGGCGGGCGTCACGCTGCGGTTCGACGCGGAGGAGACCCGCAAGCACGGGCTGGCGCCCGGCGACGGGCTCGAGCTGGACGCCGAGCTTTCCCGCGACGTCGACCTGTGCGTCGTGATGGGCGGGGACGGCACGATCCTGACGGCGCTGCGGGAGTACGCCAACACCGGGGTGCCGGTGTTCGCGGTGAACTTCGGCGAGGTCGGGTTCCTCGCGACGCTCGATCCCGACGGGCTCGACGCGGACTTCGACGGCGCGTTCGCGGGCGAGTTCGAGACGATGGAGCTTCCGGGGATAACCGTCGGGCGTCCGCAGGGCACGTGGACGGCGATGAACGACATCTCGGTGCACCGCAAGCCGGGGTTCAGGGTCGCCGACCTCGCGTACGCGCTCACCGGCGAGGAGATCGGGCGCGTGCGCTGCGACGGGCTGGTCGTCTCCACACCGCAGGGGTCGACGGGCTACAACCTCGCCAACGGGGGGCCGATCCTCGCGTGGGGCGTGGCCGGGTTCGTGGTCTCGTTCATCGCGCCGCATTCGCTCACCGCGCGCGCGCTCGTGGTCGCGCCCGACGACCTGCTCACCATCAACAACCGCTCGCGGGACGAGCCGGTGGAGGTGCACATCGACGGCCGGCCCGTCGTGGAGCTGCAGCCGGGCGAGGACATCCATGTGGAGTTCGCCCGGGCGACCGCGGTGCTCGCGCAGCTGCCGGGCGCGAGCTTCTACCACCGCCTGCGCGAGCGGTTCGGCAGGCTGGCGCGGTAGGCCGTGGAGACGCGGCTGAAGGTCGAGCTCGGCGGGGTGCCGGAGACGTTGCTCTGGACCCTCTACCACCGCGCCGTCGAGGCGCGCCGGCCGGACGCGGTGCTGCACGACCCGAAGGCGGTCGAGCTGGTCGAGCGGATCGACTTCCCGTTCGAGCAGCGCTTCGGCAGCGGAGGGCTGGGGCAATGGCAGGCGTTGCGCGTGCGGTGCTTCGACCGGGAGGTCCGCCGCTTCCTCGCGGCGCATCCCGACGGCACCGTGGTCGCGCTCGGCGAAGGGCTCGAGACGCAGTTCTGGCGGGTCGACAACGGCAAGGTCTGCTGGGTCGGCGTCGACGTGCCCGAGACCGTCGCCGTTCGCGAGCGGCTGCTGCCCGACGAGCCGCGCCGGCGCACCCTCGCGTACTCGGCCCTCGACGAGCGCTGGATGGACGAGGTCGATGCGTCGCGCGGGATGCTCGTGACCGCGCAGGGGCTGCTCATGTACTTCGAGGAGGCGGACGTGCATCGCCTGATCCGCGCGCTGGCCGACCGGTTCCCCGGCGAGGCGCTGCTCTTCGACGCGATGCCCAGGTGGCTCAGCGCGGCCAGCCGGCGCGGCGGCGTCGCGACGAGGAACGGATATCGGCCGCCGCCATGGCTCTGGGGCATCGACGCCGCGGAAGAGCGCCGGCTCGCCGGGCTCCACCCCGGCATCGCCGAGCTGCGTGCGCTCCGGCTGCCGCGCGGGCGCGGCGTGCTCTACGGCCTCTTCCTGCCGCTGCTGAGCCGCGTTCCCGCGCTGCGCCGCAGGATGCTGACGGTGTACGGGATGCGGTTCCGGCGGCGAGCCGGCCAGGGCGGTGTGCATGGGAGGAGCGTCACCGGCCGCCGGTGAGGCAACAAGCCGCGTTCGTGCCGAAACCGTGCAGACTCTGTGCCGATGCAGCGCAACCCGTGATGTCCGTCGGGACCGGCTGGTAGACCCTGCGGCGTGCTGGACGAGCTGCGTGTCGAGAACCTCCTGCTGATCGAGCGGGCCGAGCTGAGGCTCGGCGCGGGTCTCAACGTGCTCACGGGCGAGACGGGCGCGGGCAAGACCGTCCTCGCGCATGCGCTCGACCTGCTGCTCGGCGGCAAGCCGCGCGCGGGCATCGTGCGCCCGGGCGCCTCGGAGGCATATGTCGAGGGCACGTTCGAGCTCCCGGCGCCGCTGCGCGACGAGCTGGGCGAGCGGATACCGGCCGACGCCGAGGACCTGGTCCTCGCGCGGCGCGTGAGCGCGGAGGGCCGTACGCGCGCGTACCTGAACGGTCGCAGCGCCACGGCGGCCGACCTGCGCGACGTCGGCGGCGCGCTGCTCTCCTTCTACGGCCAGCACGAGCACCGCAGGCTGACGCTCGCCGCCTCCCAGCTGGAGATCCTCGACGGGTTCTGCGGGCCCGAGCAGGCGGGGCGGCGCGAGGCGTTCGCTGCCGCGTACGGCCGCGAACGGGCGTTGCGGGAGGAGCTGGCGGCGCTGCGCGAGCGGGCCGGCGCGCGCGACCGCGAGCTCGATCTGCTCGAGTGGGAGCTCGAGGAGATCGACGCCGCGGCGCCCAGCGACGGCGAGGAGCAGGAGCTGACCGCCGAGCGCGAGCGGCTGCGCAACCTCGAAGGCCTGCGGCTGGCGGCGGCGGGTGGGATCGAGGCGCTCGCGCCCGAGAGCGGGGAAGGTGCCGCCTCGGCGCTCGCCGGCGCGTCGCGTGCGCTCGAGGCGATGCGCGGCGTCGACGCGGCGCTCGACGTGCTGGCCGACCGGGCGGACGCGCTCGCCGTCGAAGCCGACGACCTCGCCGGCGAGCTGCGCCGCTACGGCGAGGCGGTGGACGCGCCGCCGGGGCGGTTGGACGAGGTCGAGGAGCGGCTTGCGCTGTTCGAGAAGCTCAAGCGCAAGCACGGCGGGACGATCGAGGCGGTCCTCGCCCACGCGGATGCCTGCCGCGCGCGGCGCGACGAGCTGGCCGGCGCCGAGGAGGCGGCCGAGTCCGCGACCGCTGCACTCGAGGCGGCCCGCGCCGACCTGGCCGAGCGCGCAGCCGGATTGCGCACGGCCCGCGAGGCAGCGTCCGCCGGACTGGCCGGCGCGGTGGTGGAGGCGCTCGACGGCCTGGCGATGGAGGGCGCGAGCTTCGAGGCGCGGCTCACGCCGCGCGAGGACTACGGCCCGAGCGGGGGCGACGAGGTGGAGTTCCTGATCGCGCCCAATCCGGGCGTGCCGGCGGGCCCGTTACGCGACACGGCGTCGGGCGGCGAGCTGTCGCGCGTCATGCTGGCGCTGATGAGCGTGGCCGCGGCGGCCGGCCCGGCGACCCTCGTGTTCGACGAGGTCGACGCGGGGATCGGCGGCCAGACCGCCCGGGCGGTCGGCGAGCAGCTGCGCGGGCTGGCGAGCGGTCGCCAGGTGATCTGCATCACGCACCTGCCGCAGATCGCGTCGATGGCCGACCGCCACTTCACGATCGTCAAGGACACGTCGGCCGACCCGGCCCGCACGTCCGTGACGCTGCTCGAGCGCGGCGCGGTCGTGGGGGAGCTCGTCCGCATGCTGGGCGCCGACGACACGGACGTCGCTGCGCGGCGGCATGCGAAGGAGCTGCTCAAGGCCGCCTGATATGGACGGATAGCTATGCGCTATCGTCAAGGTCATGCCCGATCCGACCGCAGCGCTCTACGTCCGCCTCCCTCATCCCGAGTTCGAGAAGCTCGACCGCGCCGCCGAGGCGCTCGCCACGAACAAGAAGACGATCGTGACCGGCCTGGTCTCGCGCTACGTCGACCCGGACAGCGCCGCCGGCCTCGAGGCGCTGCGCAGCAGCCTGGGCGCCGAACCGCGCCGGGTGACGATCAACCTGCCCGACGAGGGGCTCGCGGTCGGCCACCACGCGTTCACGCCCGCGCCGCTGCCCGACGTCCTCACCCCGGCACAGGCCGCAGAGCTGCTGCAGGTCGGCGAGGAGGAGCTGCTCGAGCTCGCCGAGGCCGGCAACGTCCCCGGCCGCCGCATCGGGGAGCAGTGGCGCTTCTCGCGCCCGGCGCTGATCGCCTGGCTCGCCGGCTCGTGACGGGCGATCCCCGCTCCCGGCGACAATCCCCGCTCGTAGCGGCGAGCGCGCGCATGCCGCCGGTCGGCGTCCTAGACTGCTCCGGCAGACCACGATGCCTGATTCCCGCCCCCGCACCCGCTACATCTTCATCACCGGCGGCGTCGTCTCGTCGCTCGGCAAGGGCATCGCGGCGGCCTCGATCGGCCGCCTGCTGGTCGCCCGCGGCCTGAAGGTCGCCCTCCAGAAGTTCGATCCGTACATCAACATCGACCCGGGCACGATGTCGCCGTTCCAGCACGGCGAGGTCTTCGTCACCGAGGACGGCGCGGAGACCGACCTGGACCTCGGGCACTACGAGCGGTTCACGGACGCGAACACGTCGCGGGCGTCGAACGTGACCGCGGGCGCGATCTACAACTCGGTGATCCGCAAGGAGCGCCGGGGGGACTACCTCGGCGGCACCGTCCAGGTCGTCCCGCACATCACCGACGAGATCAAGCACCGCATCCAGCTGGTCGGCGAGAGCCAGGACGTGGACGTCGTCATCACCGAGATCGGCGGCACGGTGGGCGACATCGAGTCGCTGCCGTTCCTGGAGGCGATCCGGCAGTTCCCGGTCGACGTGGGCCGGCGGCGGTGCATGTTCATCCACCTCACGCTCGTGCCCTACATCGGGCACGCGGGCGAGCTGAAGACCAAGCCGACGCAGCACTCGGTCAACGAGCTGCGCCGCATCGGCATCCAGCCCGACATGGTGGTCTGCCGGTCCGAGGGCGGGCTGTCGTACGACATCCGCAAGAAGATCGCGCTGTTCGCGTCGCTGCCCGTCGAGGCGATCGTCTCCGCGCGCGACGTGGACCTGATCTACAAGGTCCCGCTCTACTTCCAGGCCGAGGGCGTCGACGACTTCGTGCTCGAGCACTTCGGGCTCGAGGCGCCCGCGCCGGACCTCGGCGCGTGGAAGGGCTTCATCGAGAGGGCCGCCGCCGCGCAGCAGCGGCCGCCGGTCCGCATCGCGCTGGTGGGCAAGTACGTCCAGCTCGAGGACGCGTACCTCTCGGTCGTCGAGGCGCTGCGCCACTCCGGGTTCGTCCACGGCTGCGGCGTCGGCATCGATTGGGTCGACTCCGAGACGCTCGACGACGAGGAGGTCCGCCACCGGATCGAGGGGGCTGACGGCATCCTGATCCCCGGCGGGTTCGGCGAGCGCGGGATCGAGGGCAAGATCGCCGCCGCGCGGATCGCGCGCGAGCAGGGCATCCCGTACCTCGGGATCTGCCTCGGCATGCAGATGGCGGTCGCGGACTTCGCGCGCCACGTGGTCGGCATGGAGGGAGCGAACTCGAGCGAGTTCGACCCGCACACCGAGTACCCGGTCGTCGACCTGCTGCCCGAGCAGAAGGAGGTCGCCGACATGGGCGGCACCATGCGGCTCGGGGCCGACCCGGTGAAGCTGCACGCCGGCACCAAGGCGCGCGAGATCTACGGCGAGGCCGTGATCTACGAGCGCCACCGCCACCGCTACGAGGTCAACAACTTCCTCCGTCGCCGGCTCGAGGCCGCAGGCCTCGTCGTCTCGGGCACGACGCCGGACGAGCGCCTCGTCGAGGTGATCGAGCTCGCCGACCACCCGTTCTTCGTCGCATCGCAGTACCACCCGGAGTTCAAGTCGCGTCCCGACCGGCCGGCGCCGCTGTTCCGGGAGTTCGTGGGCGCCGCCCAGCGGTACGCGGAGTCCCGCCGGCCGCACGAGCTGCCGGAGACCGACGAACCCATCCGCGCCGGGCGGCCCGAGGACGTCGAGGCGCTGCACGAGCCCACGGGCCGGTTCCAGCAGCGCTGACGTGCGGCCGGCGAGCGACGCCGAGAAGGCGCGGCTCAACGACACGTTCGCCGCCCTCTGCCGGATCCCGAGTCCGTTCGGGCGGGAGGGCGACGTCGTCGCGCACGTCACGCGCGAGCTCGAGGGCCTCGGCCTGGCGGTCGAGCCGGACGCCCGCGGCAACCTGCTGAGCCGCGTGCGCGGGCGCTCGGACCGCACGATCCTGCTGTGCGCGCACCTGGACACGGTGGAGGTGAGCGCGCCGATCGAGCCGGTCGTCGTCGAGGGAGGCTGGGAGAACGAGCACGACACGATCCTCGGCGCCGACAACAAGGCGGCGGTCGCCGTCTTCCTCGAGGTGGCCCGGCGGACGAGCGTCGAGGGCTCCCCGGTCGGCATCGAGCTGCTGCTGACGGTGGAGGAGGAGGACGGCCTCGCGGGCGCCAAGGCGTTCGACGCGTCCGCGCTGCGCTCCGACTTCGGCTACGTGTTCGACCACGCCACGCCGATCGGCGAGGTGATCGTCGCCTCGCCCACCTACTACCGGCTGACCGCGGAGTTCCACGGCCGCGCGGCGCACGCGGGCATCCGCCCCGAAGACGGCCGCAGCGCGATCCTCGCCGCCGCCCACGCGATCACCGCGATGCCGCACGGCCGCATCGACGAGCAGACGACCGCGAACGTCGGCTCGGTGCACGGCGGCGTCGGCACCACCAACGTCGTCGCCGAGCGCTGCCGCGTCACGGCCGAGGCGCGCTCGCTGGACCCCGAGCGGGTCGAGCAGGTGATCGCCGAGATGATCGACGCCGTCCAGGACGGCGCGGCCGCCGCCGAGTGCGACGTCGACGTCGTCTGCGAGAAGCTCTTCGACGGCTACCGCCAGAAGGCGACCGCGCCGGCGATCGTGGCGGCGGAAGCGGCACTGCGCGCCTGCGGCTACGAGCCCTCGCGGGTCGTGACCGGCGGCGGATCGGACGCCAACGCGCTCGCCGCCCAGGGATTCGAGTGCGTCAACCTCGCCAACGGCACGGAGCACAACCACGAGCCGACCGAGCGCGTGAGCGTCGCAGCACTGGAAGGGATGCTCGACGTCTGCCTCGCGCTGCTGGACGAGGCTGCCGCGGTGTCATGATGCGGCGGACATGAGCTCCCGCTTCGAGCGCGTCGAGGCGCACACCGTCTGCGAGGGCAAGGTCGTCGACGTGCTCGAGGGCACGTTCCGCTACGAGGACGGCCAGGAGGTCACGCGCCAGTGGGTCGCGCACCCCGGCTCGGTGGCGATCGTCGCCCACGACGGCGAGCAGGTCTGGCTCGTGCGCCAGCCGCGCGAGGCGACCGGCGAGCCCGACCTCCTCGAGGTGCCCGCCGGCAAGCTCGACGAGGAGGGGGAGACGCCGCTGGAATGCGGCCGGCGCGAGCTGGCCGAGGAGATCGGCAAGGCGGCCGAGCACTGGGAGCACCTGACCACGTTCTACACGTCGCCCGGGTTCACCGACGAGCAGTGCCACGTGTACCTCGCGACCGGGCTGCGCGACGAGCCGGGGAAGGAGATCCCGGGCGAGCGCATCGACGTCGAGACGCACAAGCTGGCGGATCTGGACGCGACGATCGCGGACTGCCGCGACTCGAAGACGCTGATCGGGCTGCTGCTCCTGCGCGATCGGCTCCGCGGCGGGTGAACGAGGTCTTGCGCCGGGCAGGCGCCCGGGCCGCGGCGGCGAATCCGGTGCCACCGTGGCCATCGCGACGCCCCCCGCAACGACCCAGCCGTTCGAGCACCTGCTGCTCGACTTCCTCGCCTACCTCGAGTTCGAGCGCGGGCTCTCGCGCAACACGCTGGAGGCGTACCGCTCCGACCTGCTCCAGTTCGGCGACTGGCTGACGCGCAGCGGCCACGACGCGTCGACGGTCGGGCACGCGGAGCTGAGCGCGTTCGCCGACGAGATCGCGTCCGGGCGCGACGACAAGCCGCCCGCCGCCCCGGCGACGCTGCAGCGCAAGATCGCCTGCCTGCGCTCGTTCTACCGCCACCTGCGCCGCACCTCCGTGCTCACGAACGACCCGACCGCGTACCTGCGGGCGCCCAAGCAGACGCGCAAGCTGCCGCAGGTCCTCAGCCGCGACGAGGTCGCGGAGCTGCTGCGCCAGCCGCGCGGGACCGAGCCGGCTGCGCTGCGCGACCGGGCGCTGCTCGAGACGATGTACGCCTGCGGGCTGCGCGCGTCGGAGGCGATCGGGCTGGAGGTGGGCGACGTCGACATCGAGGCGGGCATCCTGCGCGCCAGCGGCAAGGGGTCGAAGGAGCGCCTGGTGCCGATCGGCTCCGCGGCCACGAGCGCGCTGACCGCGTACCTGCAGCGCGGGCGGTCGCGGCTCGTCGGCGACCGCTGGGAGGCGCGGCTGTTCGTCAACCAGCGCGGCTCCGGCCTGACCCGCCAGGGTCTCTACAAGATCGTCCAGCGCCACGCCGCGAGCGCCGGCCTGGCCGCGAAGATGAGCCCGCACACGCTCCGCCACACGTTCGCCACGCACCTGCTGGCGGGCGGCTGCGACCTGCGCTCGCTGCAGGAGATGCTCGGCCACGCCGACATCGCGACCACCCAGCTCTACACGCACCTCTCCGCCGAGCGGCTCAAGGACGTCTACTTCGACGCCCATCCGCGGGCGCGCGCGAACTGACCCGCCTGCCACCATGTCGCGCGGTGCAGCGGCGCGCATTCGTCATCGTCCTCGACGCCTGCGGCGCCGGCGAGCTGCCCGACTCCGCCGACTACGGCGACGCGGGCGCCAACACCCTCGGCCACGTCGCCGAGGCCGCCGGCGGCCTGGACCTCCCCGTGCTGCAGGAGCTCGGGCTCGGCTCGGCGCTCCCGCTGCGCGGCTGCCCGCCCGCGGCGGCACCGGCCGTCCACGGCCGGCTCCGCCCGCTCGGCCCCGGCAAGGACACCATCACGGGCCACTGGGAGCTGATGGGGGTCGTCACGCCCGTCGCGCTGCGCACGTACCCCGGCGGCTTCCCGGACGACGTGATCGAGCAGATCCGCGACGCGACCGGCCGCGGCGTGCTGTGCAACCGCCCCTACTCGGGCATCGGGGTGATCGACGACTTCGGGGCGGAGCACCTGCGCACCGGCGACCTCATCGTCTACACGTCGGCGGACTCCGTCCTGCAGATCGCCGCCCACGAGGCCGAGGTCCCGGAGGAGGAGCTCTACGCCGCCTGCCATGCGGCGCGGCAGATCATGCACGGCGATCACGCGATCGGGCGCGTGATCGCGCGGCCGTTCCGCGGCGAGCCGGGCGCGTTCGATCGCACCGACGGCCGCCTCGACTTCGCCCTCGACCCGCCCGGCCGCTCGTACCTGGACGAGCTGCGCGCGGACGGCATCCCGGTCCACACGGTCGGCAAGATCGGCTCGGTCTTCAACCACGTCGGCGTCGACCACGAGCACCCAGGTGCGACGAACGCCGCGGCGATACGAGCGACGAGCGAGCTGATCGGCGATCTCGAGCGCGGCCTCGTGTTCGCGAACCTGGTGGAGACCGACCAGGTCTACGGTCACCGCAAGGACGTGGCGGGCTTCCACCGCGCGCTGCAGGAGATCGACGCCGCGGTGGGGGAGTGGCTCGCGGCGCTCGACCCCGAGCGCGACCTGCTGGTCGTCACGGCCGACCACGGCTGCGACCCGACGACGCCTGGCACCGATCACACGCGCGAGCACGTCCCGCTGCTCGCACGGTTCGCGGGCGACGGCGGCCGGCGGAGCGACGGCCCGTTCGCCGACGTCGGCGCCGCCGTCCTGCGGTGGCTGGCCGGGCGGGACGCGGGCGCGCTCCCCGGCACGCCGTTCACCTGAGCCGGCACCGCTCAAGACCCTTGCGTGTTTGCGTGTGCGGGGGTTGCGGCGATACTTGCTGCCGGGATGGGGATCCGGCTGCTTCTCGCAAGCGTCGCCGCAGTCGCGGCGGCCGTCGCGGGCTGCGGCGGCTCGAACGAGCCCGCGGCCAAGCCGGCCCCGACGCCGACCCCCGGCGACACCACGGTCTCCCAGGGCGCCGAGCAGCCGCGCGACGACGCCGGAGACATCAACGCCCTGCTGCGCGAGCGGGCGCAGCAGCTCGAGCGCGGCGACGCGAACGCGTTCGCCGCGACGTCGACGGGCGCACAGCGCGCCCGCGACCGCCGGGCCGCGCGGCGCACGAAGCGGCTCTCGCTCGAGCAGGTCCGGTTCATCCCCGACGAGGTGCAGACCTCCGGCGACCGCGCGACCCTGGCGGTCACGCTCTCCTACCGGGTGCGCGGCATGAAGCGCCCGTTCCGCACGCGGCGCCGCCTCGTCGCGCGCCGGAGCGCCGATCGCTGGCGCATCACGCGCGACAGGTCCCGCAGGGAGCCGCTGCCGTGGGAGGTGGCGGCGTTCCGAGCCGTCCGCACGCGCCACGTCGTCCTGCTCGTCCCGCCGGGGATGGACGCCGCGCCGCTGCGCTCCGGCCTCGAGCAGGCATACCGGGAGATCAGCCGCGACCTCCCGAGCCGCGACCTGCCGCCCAGCGTGCTCGCGATCGCCGCCAAGGACGCCGGTCAGGCGGAGGAGCTCACCGGCCGCATCGCAAAGGGGATCGTCGCGATCGCGAACGTGGCGGTCGAGTGGGGTCCGGAGCCGGCGCTGCAGGTCGAGCGCGTGCTCGCGCAGCGCCTGATCGTCGTCGTCGACCGCTGGGGCACGCAGGACGACTTCGCGCGCCAGAGCACGCTCGTTCACGAGATGACGCATACCGCGCTGGACCCCGACACGTCAGCCCGCACGCCGCCGTGGCTGGTCGAGGGCCTCGCGATGTACGTGTCCAACGACGACCGCAGCGACGAGGCCCGTGCTCGCGCCGCCGGGGCCGGCCCGAGCACGTCGCTGAGGCGGCTGTGCAAGCCGAACTCGATCTTCAGGCTCAGGGGCAGCGACCAGGGCGCCGCCTACGCGGTGTCGTCGGCGGCGGCCGAGACGATCGTCGCCCGGCGCGGCAACAAGGGCCTGTTCGAGCTCTACGACGCGTTCAACGACTCGCGGATCCCCGGCCTTCCGGGCGCGAGGACGACCGACCGCGTCCTGCGCCGCACGCTCGGCATGTCGCTCGCCCAGCTCGACGCGGCGGCGATCGGCGGCTGACCCGCTGTCAAGCTCTGGGGGATGCCGGAGCTCCCCGAGGTCGAGACGATCCGCCGCCATCTCGCGCCCCACGTGGAGGGCCGCGTGCTGACGGCGCTGGAGGTCCGCGACCCGCGCTGGTGCCGGCCGCTGGCCGGCGACGAGGTCGCCGCGGCGGTCCAGGGCCGTCGCGTCGAGGCGCTCGGCGCGGCGCGGCAAGTACCTGATCTGGGAGCTGGAGGACGACGTCCACCTCATGCTCCACCTGCGCATGACGGGGACGCTGCTGCTCGATCCGCCGGCGCCGCCGCCGCACGCGCGCGTGCGATTCGGGCTCGACGACCGGCGCGAGCTGATCTTCGACGACCCGCGGCGCTTCGGGACCGGCGAGCTCGCCCTCGGCGGCGATGCGCGCGACGCGTTCTTCGCGGCGCGGCTGGGCGTCGAGCCCTTCGGCCCGGAGTTCACCAGCGCGCACCTGTACGCGCTCACGCGGGCGAGCCGCGCGCCGATCAAGGCGTTCCTGCTCGACCAGCGCAAGGTCGCCGGCGTGGGCAACATCTACGCCGACGAGGCGCTGTTCCGCGCCGGGATCCACCCGCTGCGGCCGGCGCGCCGGCTCACCCGAGGGCAGGTCGCAGGACTGCGCGACGCGGTGGTGGCGTCGCTGGAGGAGGGCCTGGCCGCGAAGGGCGCGTCGATCGACGACTTCCGCGACCCGGACGGGGTGAAGGGCTCGTTCCAGGATCGCTTCCTCATCCACCTGCGGGAAGGGGAGCCGTGCGTCGTCTGCGGCCGCGCGGTGCGCAAGCTGCGCGCCGCGGGGCGGGGGACGTACGTCTGCGAGCGCTGCCAGCCGCGGCCCCGGCGCCGGGCTCAGGCCGCGACGCGGAAATCGGCCAGGCGGCCGGAGCGGTCGGCGACGACGAGCTCCTGAAAGCCGCCGATCGCCTCGCCGTCGAGGATGACCTGCGGGAAGGTCATCATGCCGGTGCGCGCGACCAGCTGGGCGCGGCCGTCTGCGTCCTTGGCGAGGTTGATCTCCTCGTACGGGATGCCCCGCCGGTCGAGGAGCGCCTTTGCCGTCCGGCAGTAGCCGCAAGGTTCAGTCGTGTACACCGTGACTCGAATCATTACTTCACAAAGGATAGTAAGGCGTTTCCCGGAGGGTACCCGGTGCCCGGGAGCCTGAAGACCGAGGCGATCGTGTTGCGTTCGATGCGCTACGGCGAGGCCGACCGCATCCTGCATCTCTTCACCCCGGACCGCGGCCGGCTCTCCGCGATCGCCAAGGGCGTGCGGCGGGCCAAGTCGCGCTTCGGCGGGCGGATGGAACCCTACTTCAGGCTGCAGCTGGTGCTCTACCAGGGTCGCAGCGACCTGCTGACGGTGACCAGCGCCGAGACGCTGCACGGATATCCGCGCCTGCGCGAGCACGGCGGCGCCCTCGACGGCGCGTCGCGGGCCTGCGATGCGGTGGCGCGCATGTTCGACGACCACGACCCGCATCGCGGCGTCTATCACCTGCTCGCGAACCAGCTCGCGCTGCTCGACGCCGATCCCGCGCGCGCGACGCGCGGCAACGCGCTCGCTTTCCGGCTCAAGCTGCTGCTGGCCGCGGGCTTCGCGCCCCAGCTCGCGGCGTGCGCGGGCTGCGGAGAGGCGGAGCACCTCGTCGGCTTCTCCGGCGCGGCCGGCGGCGTGGTCTGCCCGGCGTGCGAGGCGAGCGCGTTCGACCTCGGCCAGGACGCGCACGACTTCCTCGTCGGCGCGCTCGGCCGGCCGCTGGCCGAGGCGCCGGAGGCCCCGCCGCGCGCGCTCGCCCAGGCCGAGCGGGCGATCCTCGAGACGCTCGAGCACCACGCGAACCTGCGGTTGCGGCCCGTGGGTGACCGCACAATGCACTGAGTTCGTTCCGAAACTCCGCGGGCGTCCGGCAACGCCCGCGCCGCACGTCAGAATGGACGGCGTGAGCGCTCCAGCCGTCGATACCGGGTTCGAGGCCCGCATCCGCGCGTGGGAGGAGGAGACGCTCGGCCCGGCGGCCGTCCGCTCCTACCCGGCGGCGCGCGAGGAGCCGGAGGAGGACTGCGGGCTGCGCACCCCGTTCCAGCGCGACCGCGACCGGATCGTCCACTGCAAGGCGTTCCGCCGCCTCAAGCACAAGACGCAGGTCTTCGTCGCCCCCGAGGGCGACCACTACCGCACGCGCCTCACGCACACGCTGGAGACGACGCAGATCTCGCGCACGGTGGCGCGCGCGCTGCGGCTCAACGAGGACCTCACCGAGGCGATCGGGCTGGGACACGACCTCGGCCACCCGCCGTTCGGCCACATCGGCGAGGACGTGCTCGACCGCGCCGGGCGGGAGCGCTTCGGCCGCGGCTTCCGCCACAACGAGCACTCGGTGCGCGTGGTGGACGTGCTCGAGCGGCTCAACCTCACCGCTCCGGTCCGCGACGGGATCCTGCGCCACTCGAGCGGCGCGGGCGAGCCGGCGACGCTCGAGGGGAAGATCGTCCGGCTCGTCGACCGGATCGCGTACATCAACCACGACATCGACGATGCGCTCCGCGCGGGCGTGATCGCGCCCGGCGACCTGCCGGCCGAGGAGATCGCGATCCTGGGGGAGACGGGCTCGCGGCGGATCGACACGCTCGTGCACGACCTCGTCGAGCACTCGGCGCGCGCCGGCGACATCGTCCAGGGCGAGCCGGTCGGCAGCGCGATGCTGCGCCTGCGCACGTTCATGTTCGACCGCGTCTACCTCGGCGCGACGGCGCGGGCCGAGCACGCCAAGATCGAGCGGGTGCTGCGCGGGCTCTTCGACTGGTACGCCGAGCACCCCGGCGCCGCGCCGGAGGCGGTCGCGGGCGCCTCGGACGCCGACCGGGTGATCGACTACCTCGCGGGCATGACCGACCGCTTCGCCATCCGGGCCTGGCAGGACCGCTTCGTCCCGCACGGCCTGGCGAGCTGATGGCGCGCTACACCGACGACTCGCGCGAGCGCGTCCGCGACGCGGTGGACTTCGTCGAGCTGGTCGGCGCCCGCACCGAGCTCAAGCCCGCCGGCCCGCGGCGCATGACCGGCCTGTGCCCGTTCCACGACGAGCGCACGCCGTCGTTCGGCATCGATCCCGTCGAGAAGCTCTACCACTGCTTCGGCTGCGGGGCGGGCGGCGACGTCTTCAAGTTCGCGATGGAGACCGAGGGGCTCGACTTCGCGGGCGCGCTCGAGACGCTCGCCGAGCGCGGCGGGATCGAGCTCGAGCGGGAGGCCGAGGACCCGCGCGAGGCCGAGCGGCGCGGCCGGCGCGAGCGGCTGCTCGCGCTGCTCGAGCGCACGGCGGCGTACTACGTGCGCGTGCTGTGGGAGTCGGACGAGGCCGCGCCCGCGCGCGCGTACCTCGTCGAGCGGGGCCTGCAGGAGGACGTGCTGCGCGAGTTCCGCGTCGGCTTCTCGCCGAGCGCGTGGGACCGCGTGATCGCCGCCTCGCGGCGGGCCGGCTACAGCGAGGCCGAGCTGCTGACCGCGGGGCTGGCGTCGCGCCGGCGCGACGGCAGCGGGCTGCTCGACCGGTTCCGCGGGCGGATCATGTTCCCGCTCGCCGATCCCAAGGGGCACGTGCTCGGGTTCGGCGCGCGGGCGCTCTCCCCGGACGACCAGCCGAAGTACCTCAACACGTCGGAGTCCGAGCTCTTCCACAAGGGCAGCCTGGTCTACGGGGCCGACCTCGCCCGGGCAGCCGCGGCGCGCGCGGGGCGGCTCGTTCTCGTGGAGGGCTACACGGACGTGATCGCGCTGCGCCAGGCCGGGATCCCCGAGACGGTGTGCTCGATGGGGACGGCGCTGACCGACCGCCAGCTCGACGCGCTCAAGCGGCTGACGCCGAAGGTGCTGCTCTGCCAGGACCCGGACGCCGCGGGTCAGGAGGCGGTCGCGAAGGGCAAGGACGCGATCCGGGTGTTCAACGAGGGCCATCACCTGCGCGGGTTCGACCTGCGCGTGGTCCGGCTCCCGCCCGGCCAGGATCCGGCGGACGTCGTGCAGCGCGAGGGGGCGGAGGCGATGCGCGCGCTGCTGGAGACGTCGGTCCCGGTGCCGCGCTTCGAGGTCGAGCGGGCGCTCGAGTCGGCCCGCCTCGACACGCCCGACGGGCGGGAGGACGCGCTGCGGGCGGTCGCGACCCGTGGTCGCGAAGCTCGATCCCGGGCCGCTGCAGTACGACCTGATCCAGCTGATCGCCAACCGGCTGCAGATGCCGGAGTCGATGACGCAGGAGGCCCTCCGCCGCGTGCCGCGCCCCAACGGCGGCGGGCGCGCGGCGCCGGCGATCCGCCCCTCGACCTCCGTCGACCGCCGCGAGGACACGGAGCGCGCGTTCCTCGCCCGCTGCCTCGCCGTCAAGGACGCGGGCCGCCCGGCGCTCGAGGAGATGGACATCGACGCAGCGTTCTCCGTCGAGTTGACCCGCCGCGCTGCGCACTACCTGGCCGAGCACCTCGAGCACCCGGGCCAGTCACTGCCGGCCGACGCCGACGAACTCGCGCACCTCATCGCCGAGCTGGTGATCAGCGCGGGCGACCTTGCCGCCGACCCGGCGGCGCTCCAGATCGAGCGCCTCCAGCTCGACAAGAACCGCCTGGACCGCGAGATCGCCGCCGCCCAGCGCGCCGGCGAGCCGGTCTCCGTCCTCGCCGCCGAGCGCCAGCGCGTCCAGGACGAGATCCGCCACCGGCTGGTCTGAGCGCGGCCGGCGCTAGAGCGCGTCGGGCGACGGGAGCGTGGCCCGCGCCTGGGTCGCCGCCTCCCGCTGCGCGCGGTCGACGGCGCGGACGACCTCCTCGGGATTCGCGACGCCGACGAACTTGAACTCCGAGTCGTCGGTCCCGGCGGTGTCGAAGTCCACCGTGCCCACCCGCATGATCCGCGCGAACAACGACTGCTCCGTGTTGACGTTCTGCACGCGCTGGATGCGGGTCTCCTGGGTCCGCTTGGACAGGATCCCGTGGCGGATGTGCAGCCGCTCGCTCGTGATCACGTAGCGCGTGGCCTTGCGCTTGATCAGCCCGACGAGGATCACGAGCGCGAGCACGACCGCGGCGAGGGGGATCGCCAGCACGGCGCCGGAGATGAGCGCGCCGATCGCGGCGGCGACGGCGACGAGCGCGATCCCGGTGACGTAGAACACGAGTACGGCGCGCCACGAGGGATGGCCGTCGAACACGATCTCCTCGCCCGGATGCAGGTCCATGCGCCGAACGCTACCGCGTCCCCATCCGCCCGCCACACGAACTCGTGCTCGCCCCAAGGACCGCGCGCAGGTTGAGGCCGGGGCCGCAACCGTCCGATAAGTCCTAGTATGGACGGCCGATCTGCCCCTTCCGGGGTAGCTCACGGTCCGGGGTAGCTCAATGGCAGAGCATTCGACTGTTAATCGAAGGGTTGTGGGTTCGAGTCCCACCCCCGGAGTACTCGCGCGAGCGGCCCACGGGCCGCTCGTCCTCGTTAAGGGCTGTTGCGAACGGCCCGCCACGCCCTGCTCCACGGCGCACTAACCCGATCGACACAATAAACTCGATCGTTCTGCTGGAGAACCTTGTATTCTCCCCGAACTCAACAGGGTTTATCGACTTTGGAGGAAGTGGTGAAGACGAGGAGCTCGATCATCGCCGTGCTGGCGTCCGCCGCCCTGGTGGTCGCCGGCTGCGGCGGTGCATCCGACGAGAAGGGCGGCGATGCCGCCGCGTCGACCGGTGACGGCTCGAAGGGCACGCTGTCGCTCGTCGCCTACTCGACCCCGCAGGTCGTCTACGACGAGATCATCCCCGCGTTCCAGGCGACCCCCGAGGGCAAGGGCGCTGGCGTTCAAGACGTCGTTCGGCGCCTCCGGCGACCAGTCGCGCGCCGTCGAGGCCGGTCAGAAGGCCGACGTCGTGACGTTCTCGACCGAGCCCGACATGAACCGGCTGGTCGAGGCCGGGCTCGTCGAGCCGACGTGGAAGGACGGCGCGCAACGAGGGCCTCGTGACCACGTCGGTCGTCTCGTTCGTCGTCCGCGAGGGCAACCCGAAGAACATCAAGACCTGGGACGACCTGCTCAAGCCGGGCGTCGAGGTGCTCACGCCGAACCCGTTCAGCTCGGGCGCGGCGAAGTGGAACCTGCTCGCCGGCTACGGCCAGGCGTCGGACGGCGGCAAGAACCCGCAGGCGGGCCTCGACTACCTCACCGAGCTCATCACGGAGCACGTGAAGGTCCAGGACAAGTCCGGCCGCGAGGCGCTGCAGAACTTCATCGGCGGCAACGGCGACGTGCTCCTGTCCTACGAGTACGAGGCGATCACCGCCAACAAGAACGGCGAGAAGCTCGAGTACGTCATCCCGGACGACACGATCAAGATCAACATCGACATCGCGACGACGAAGGACGCGCCGCCGTCGGCGAAGGCGTTCCTCGACTACGTCCTCTCCAAGCCCGCGCAGGAGAAGTTCGCCGAGTGGGGCTACCGGCCGGTCAACGAGGAGGTGCTGGCGGCGAACGCGGACAAGTTCCCCGACCCGCCGGGCCTGTTCACGATCGAGGACCTCGGCGGCTGGGAGAAGGTCGACGACGACCTGTTCGACATCGAGGGCGGCTCGATCGCGAAGATCGAGGAAGACGCGGGGGTCTCGACCGCCAAGTGACCACCGCAAGCCTCACCCTGCGGCGCCCGGCCGGCCGGCCGGGCGCCCTCGGGCTCGGCATCTCGACGCTCTGGCTGAGCGTCATCGTGCTGCTCCCGCTCGCCGCCGTCGTGGTCCGCTCGACCGACGGCGGCCTGCGACGAGTTCTGGAACGTCGTGACGAGCCGCCAGGCGGTCGCCGCGCTGCGCTTCACGATCGGCGTCTCGCTGGTCTGCGACGATCGTCAACGTGCTCACCGGCACGCTGATCGCCTGGGTCCTCGTGCGCGACCAGTTCCGCGGCAAGTCGGTCGTCAACGCGCTGATCGACCTGCCGTTCGCGCTGCCGACGATCGTCGCCGGCCTCACGCTGCTCGCGCTCTACGGCCCGACCAGCCCGCTCGGCATCAACGTCGCGTACACGCAGTTCGCCGTCCTGCTCGCGCTGCTGTTCGTGACGCTGCCCGTTCGTCATCCGCTCGGTGCAGCCGGTGCTGCATGGAGCTCGACCGCGAGATGGAGGAGGCGGCGCTCTCGCTCGGCGCGTCGAACCGCACGGTGTTCCGGCGCGTGATCCTGCCGAACCTCGTGCCGGCGATCCTCGGCGGCGCGGCGCTGGCGTTCGCCCGCGCCGTCGGCGAGTTCGGCTCGATCGTGCTGATCTCCGGGAACATCCCGTTCGACACGCAGGTCGCGTCGATGTACATCTTCAAGCAGATCGAGAGCGACAACCCGATCGGCGCCGCGGCGATCTCGGTGGTGCTGCTGGTCCTCTCGCTGCTGGTCCTGTTCAGCATCCGCGCGCTCGGACGCTGGGGGGCGCGGCATGACCGTTGACCGTCCGTGGCGGATCGGGCTGCGCACGGTGGCGCTCACCTATCTCGCGCTGCTGCTGATGATCCCGATCGGCCTCGTCTTCTACCGGACGTTCGAGGACGGCGTGGGCGCGGTCTGGGACTCGATCACCACGCCGGCCGCGGTCAGCGCGTTCTGGCTCACGATCACGGTCACGCTGATCGCCGTGCCGCTCAACACGATCTTCGGCGTGCTCTGCGCGCTCGCGCTCGCCCGCGGCCGCTTCCGCGGCAAGGCGCTGCTCGACACCGTGATCGACCTGCCGTTCGCGATCTCGCCGGTCGTCGTCGGGCTCGCGCTGATCCTCGTCTACGGGAACGGCGGCTGGCTCGGCGACCTCCCGTTCCAGGTGATCTTCTCCGTGCCCGGGATCGTGCTCGCCACGATCTTCATATCCGTCCCGTTCGTCGTGCGCGAGGTGACCCCGGTGCTGCAGGAGGTCGGCGACGACCAGGAGCAGGCGGCCTCGACGCTCGGGGCCAGCAGCTGGCAGGCGTTCTGGCGGATCACGCTCCCGTCGATCCGCTGGGGCATCGCGTACGGCGTCGTGCTCTCGGTGGCGCGCTGCATCGGCGAGTTCGGCGCGGTCTCGGTCGTGTCCGGGAAGATCTCGGGGGAGACCGAGACGCTGACGCTGCTCGTCGAGAAGCGCTTCCAGAACTTCGACGTCGCCGGTGCGTATGCTGCCTCGGCCCTGCTCGCGTTCATCGCGCTGGGGACGCTCCTCGCCATGACGCGCATCAACCCACGGAGGGATGACGCATGATCGCCGTTCGTGACGTCCGCAAGTCGTTCGGCGACTTCGTCGCGCTCGACGACGTCTCGCTGGAGATCCCGGACGGGTCGCTCACGTCGCTGCTCGGGCCGAGCGGCTCCGGCAAGTCGACGCTGCTGCGCATCATCGCCGGGCTCGAGGAGCCCGACAGCGGCACCGTGGTGATCCACGGGGACGACGCGACGACGCGTCCCGCCGCAGCGGCGCGGGATCGGCTTCGTGTTCCAGCACTACGCCGCGTTCAAGCACATGACGGTGCGCGACAACGTCGCGTTCGGGCTGAAGATCCGCAAGCAGCCGAAGGACCGGATCGCCGAGCGCGTCGACGAGCTGCTCGGCGTCGTCGGGCTGGCCGGCTATCAGAAGCGCTACCCGAACCAGCTCTCCGGCGGCCAGCGCCAGCGCATGGCGCTCGCGCGCGCGCTCGCCGTCGAGCCGCGCGTGCTGCTGCTCGACGAGCCGTTCGGCGCGCTCGACGCCAAGGTCCGCGCGGAGCTGCGCGAGTGGCTGCGCCGGCTGCACGACGAGGTGCACGTCACGACGGTCCTGGTCACGCACGACCAGGAGGAGGCGATGGCGATCTCCGATCACATCGCGGTCATGGACAACGGGCGGATCGAGCAGGTCGGTGGTCCGCGCGAGCTCTACGACCGGCCGGCCAACCGGTTCGTGATGGGCTTCCTCGGCCCGGTGAGCCAGGTCGGCGAGAGGATCTCGTCCGCCCGCACGACATCGCGATCTCGCTCGCGCCGGAGGACGGCGCGCGCCAGGCCGACGGTCACGCGCGTCGTCCATCTCGGCTTCGAGGTCCGCGTGGAGCTGCGCCTCGCGGGCGGAGATGCGGTGTCGGCGCAGGTGACGCGGCACGAGGCCGAGCAGCTCGAGCTGGTCGAGGGCGCCACCGTCTGGGTGCGCACGATCGGGCGCACCGCCGTCCCCGCGTAGGGACGGCGGCGCGAACGGCGCCTCAGAACGTCTCCAGCGCCTGCTCCATCTCGGTCTGCGCCTGCTTCAGCGCGTCCTCGGGCGAGGACTTGCCCGAGAGCGCCTCGTTGACGTTCTTGTAGATCGCCTGCGAGATCTGCGGGTAGACCGGCGAGACCGGGCGCGCCTTGCTCTGCTCGACCGCCGCCTTCAGCTCGGCGGAGAACGGCTGCGCCTTCTGGACCGCCGGGTCGTCGTAGACCGCGACGAGCGGCGAGGCGTCGGAGAACTTCACGATGTCCTCCGCCTGGCGGTCCTTGGAGGTCATGTAGTCGATGAACTTGAGCGCGCCGCCCGGGTTCTTCGAGTACGTCGAGACGACGAGGTTCGCGCCGCCGAGGATGCCGGCCTTGCCGGCGCCCTCGAACGCCGGGAACGGGACGACCGCGAACTTGCCCTTGGTCGCCTCGGCCCGGTTGGCGGTGGCGTAGACGTACGGCCAGTTGCGCAGGAACGTGACGCGGCCGGCCTCGAAGGCGCGCCGGGCCGGCTCCTCCATGTAGGTCGTGACCGCCTTCGGCGCGGCGCCGCTCTTGATCCCGTCGACCATGAACTGCAGCGCCTCGAGGTTCTCCGGCGAGTCGATCTCGGCCGTCTTGCCGTCGTCGGAGAGGATCTTGCCGCCGGCCGCGAACGCGAGCTCGAGGAAGTCGACCGTCAGGCCCTCGTACGCGGCGCCCTGGTAGGCGATGCCGTCCGTCTCGGCGGCCTACGTCGTAGACCTCCTGCCAGGTCTTCGGCGCGGTGTCGACCTGGTCGGTCCGGTAGTAGAGGAAGCCGGCGTTGGTCTTGTGCGGGACGCCCCACACCTTGTCCTGGTAGGTCGCGGTCGCGAACGTCGACGGGATGAACTCGTCCGCGCGCTACTCGACGTACGGGGTCATGTCGTAGAGCCACTTCTGGACCGCGAACTCCGCCGTCCAGATCACGTCGGAGTAGAAGACGTCGCACTCGGCCGACTTCGCCTCCTGGCGCTGGACGAACTGGTTGCGCTGCTCGTCGGCGGACTCCGGGAACTCGAGCAGCTTGACGGTCAACGCCGGGGTTCTGCTCGTTGAACTGCTCCACGCCGGCCGTCTTGGAGCCGGTCGTGTCCTTGCCGGTGCAGAACGTGATGTCGCCCTTGGCGCCGTCCATCGACGCGGGGTCGATGACCTTGACGCCCTCGACCGACCGCGCCGTCGCTCCCGCCGCCTCCGCCGGCGCCTCCGCTCCCGCCGGAGTCGTCGTCGCCGCAGCCGGCGGCGAGCAGGAACGGCACGACGAGCAGCGCGAGCGAGCGCGCGGCGGAACGGCATGTGGCCTCCTCCCGAACAGGATGGGGGTCGGCTTACCCCGGCGTGAGCGGGCGCTCAAGCGGCCGGCCCAGCGCCTCGAGCTCCCGCGCCGCCGCGCGCGCGCCGTCGTGGCGCGCCATCCACGCGGCCACCTCGCGTGCGCGATCGCCGCATCGCCGCGTCGCCGAGCGCGCGCTCGCACGGCGAGCCGCAGCGTGCGCGGACCGAGCAGCCGCCGCGGCAGCCGCACGCCGAGTCCCGGCCCAGTCCGCGCGGGCCGCGTTCTCGGCCATGTCGCCGCCGGCCGGGCAGACCACGACCGGGCAGCCGCAGGACAGCGCGCGCACGAGCGTGCCGTGGCCGCCGTGGGTGACCACGAGGTCGCAGGCGGGCATCGTGCGCGCGTACGACAGCCAGGGCACGAGCACGGCGTTGGCCGGCAGCGTCGACCGGCGGATCGGGCGCGCGGCCGTTGTACGTGGCGATCACGCGCACCGGCGCGCGCGCCAGCCCCGCGAGCGCGGCGCGCAGCAGCCGGTGCTCGGGGTCCTGCGCGGTCGACGGCGCGACCAGCACGACCGGGCCGTCGCCCGGCGGCGGCGCGACCCGCTCGCCCGGCGGCTCCCACAGCAGCGGCCCGACGACCCGCAGCCAGGGCTCCCAGCGGCGCGGGTACTCGAGCTGCGGCAGCGTGCCCACGAGCGTGAGCGCGCGCGAGAGCCCGGTGTGGACGCCGGGCAGCGGCGGACAGGCCCGAGCCGCGCGCGGCAGTCGTTGTACTCGCCGCCGCCCCCGCTCGAGGCCGCGCTGCCGACGAGCGGGTCGAAGCGCGCGCCAGACCCACGCGCCGGCGCGGGTCCGCGGCAGCCGGGCGCCGAGCGAGTAGGGCGGGAAGCCGGGCGCCGACCACGGGTGGACGTGCGGAACGAGCGTCGCGACCGGCACGTCGCACAGCTCGGCGGCGAGCGCGGGCGCCGGCGGTGAGGATGTCCGAGACCGCGATGTCGGGCGCGAACGCCTGCACGGACGGCACGGTCTCGCGCGCGGCGTGGACCGCCGCCTGGTACGGCTGCAGCGGCCGCTCGCGGGTGGGGAAGACCTGGTACTCCGGCGCGGCGGCGAACGTCATCCCCGCCGCGGTCGCGGGCTCCTCCCAGCGCCGCCACGTCTGCAGCGCGACGGCGTGGCCGCGGCGCGACGAGCGCCTCGCCGAGCGCGAGCATCGGGAACGCGTGCCCGGGGTCGCCGAACGCGCCGAGGTAGATCCGCAGGCTCACAGCGGCTTGACGTACGCGACGATCGGCAGCGCCAGCTCGGCCAGCCACTGCTCGCGCCCGTCGTGCCGCCAGCCCGGACGCCTCGTAGAAGCGGCGCGCGGGCGCCTCCCGCGGCGTCCACAGCTGCACCTCGCGGTAGCCCTCGGCGCGCATCGCGTCCTCGGCCAGCGGCCAGCAGCCCGGCGGCGATGCCCTCGCGCCAGCGGTCGGGGTGGGTGAAGACGGCCGAGACGTGCGCCCGGCCGGGGATCGGCTCGACGGTGAGGACGCCGTGCGGCGGCGCTGCCGGACCGGGAGCCGCCCGGCGGCGCGGGGAGCGTGCGCTGCACGACCGCCTGGGTGAAGCAGACGAGCCCGACCACCCGCCCGCCCGGCTCGACCGCGACGCGCGTCCACCACGAGCCGTCGGTGATCCGCCCGCGCCAGCGGTCCAGCTCCGCGCCCGGGCGGCGGCGGCTCCCAGCCCGTCGGCGCCCAGGCGCGGTAGCTCTCGTCGCAGGCGGCGACGAGCGCGGCGATGCCCTCGACCTCGCCGCGCCGCCGGGCGCTCGCACGTCGAGGTCGGCGCGGGAGCGTCACCCCGCCAGCTCGGCGACCAGCCGCAGCTGGCGCCGGCGGTCCTCGAACGACCACGACATGGGGGAGACCATCAGCGTGCCGACGCCGGCGTCGCGGAACATCGCCAGCCGCTCGCGGACGACGTCGGGCGGCCCGCAGAGCGAGACGGCGTCGATCAGCTCGCCGGGCAGCGCGGCGGCGGCCTCGTCCTTGCGGCCCTCGAGGTAGAGGTCCTGGACCTGCTGCGCGGCGTCCTCGAACCCGTAGCGCCGCACGAGCGCGTTGTAGAAGTTCTGCTTGCGCGAGCCCATCCCGCCGACGTAGAGCGCGAGGTAGTGGCGCATCGCGTCGCGGGCGGCCTCGCGGTCGTCGGAGACGAGCGTCTGCACCGTCGGCGCGATGTCGAAGTCGCCGAACGACTTGCCGTCGCCGGCGCGCGCGAAGCCCTCCTCGAGCAGCGGGCGGAACTCGGCGACGTGCTCGGGCGAGAACAGGGTCGGGATCCAGCCGTCGCGCGATCTCGGCGGTCAGCGTCGGTGTTCTTCGGCCCGATCGCGGCGATGTAGACCGGGATCCGCTCCTGCACCGGCGCGATCGTCAGCTTCAGCGCCTTGCCCGGCCCGTCCGGGAGCGGCAGCTGCGAGCGTCTCGCCGTCGTAGCGGACCCGCTCGCGCCGCAGCGCCATCCGGACGACGTCGACGTACTCGCGCGTGCGCTGCAGCTGGCGCGCCGAAGCGCTGCCCGTGCCAGCCCTCGGCGACCTGCGGGCCGCTCGTGCCGATCCCGAGCAGCATCCGCCCGCCCGAGAGCTGGTCGAGCGTCGCGGCCGTCATCGCGGTCATCGCCGCGGAGCGGCCGGGCATCTGCAGGATCGCCGAGCCGAGCTTGATGCGCTCGGTCTTGCCGGCCAGCCAGGCGAGGATCGTCACCGCGTCCGAGCCGTACGCCTCCGCGGTCCAGACGGAGTCGTAGCCGAGCCGCTCGGCCTCCTGGACGAGCTCGAGCTGCTCGGCGGCGCCGAGCCCGAGGCCCCAGTAGCCGATGTGGACGCCGAGCCGCACAGGCGAACCCTATGTTCCCCCCAGCTCGTCCACCAGCCGCAGCAGCCGCAGGGGAGAGAACGGCTTGGTGAGGAACAGGTCGGCGCCGGCCGCCACGGCGCTGTCCTGGGCCGGTCCGCCGGACATCGCGGTGAGCATCACGATCGTCGCGCCGGCCGTCGCCGGATCCGACCGCAGCCGGCGGCACGTCTCGATCCCGTTCAGGCGCGGCATGTCGTAGTCGAGGAACACGATCTCCGGCCGGTCCTCCAGCGCGGCCTCGAGCGCCGCCACGCCGTCGCCCGCCTCCCGCAGCGAGTAGCCGGCCACGTCCTGCAGCGTCGTGGTGATCAGCTTCCGGATCATGGCGTCGTCGTCGACGATCAGGATCGTGTGCGTCACGCGATCCCTTCGCGGATGCGGACGAACGCCTCGTCGGGGAGCGTCTCGTAGGCCGCGACCATCGCGGGATCGAACTGGGAGCCGGACTCCGTGCGGATCACCTGGCGCGCCTCCGCCCACCCGCACGCGGCACGGTACGGGCGGTCGGTCGTGAGCGCGTCCAGCGCGTCGGCGACCGCGAACACGCGCGCCTGGAGCGGGATGTCCTCGCCTGCCAGCCCGTCCGGGTAGCCGTCGCCGTCCCAGCGCTCGTGGTGGTGCCGCACGACGACCTTCGCCTCGTCGAGGAAGTCGATGTGGCGGAGGATCTCCGAGCCGATCTCCGGATGCTTGACCATGAGCGCCCGCTCCTCCGGGGTCAGCGGTCCGGGCTTGAACAGGATCGCGTCGGGGACGGCGACCTTGCCGACGTCGTGGAGGAGGAACCCGAACTCGACCTGCGGGTCGACCTCGACGCCGGCGGCATGCGCGATCCGCAGCCCGTACGCGGCGACGCGCTCGGCGTGCTTGCCCGTGTAGGCGTCGCGCGCCTCCACGGCGTTGGCGAGCGCCAGCACGGTCGCCTTGTAGGAGCGGCGCAGCTCCTGTGCCCGGTTGCGCTCCTGCTTGAAGATCTCGCGCAGGTCGGCGGCGTAGTGCTCGAGCTGGCGCTGGCGGACGGCCGCCTCGCGCTCCAGCCTCGCGAGGCGGGCGCGCAGCGATGCGACGGTGTCCTTCCCGTGGGTTGGCGCGAGTCGACGGCGTCACCGGTAGCTGAGAACGCGGCGGGGACGACGGAACTTTCGACGCCGGCCTCAGAGCGCCTCGCCCGGTCGCTGGAACACGATCTCCGGCACGACACAGGAGGGCGAGGTCTTGAGCAGGTACCGGACCGCCTCGGAGATGTCCTCCGGCCGGATCATCTCCTCCTGCGAGACGTGCTCGCGGACGAACTCCGTCATCGGCGTGTCGACGAAGCCGGGGCACAGCGCGACCGACTTGATGCCGTCGCCGTTGAGCTCCTTGTTCATCGCCTGCGTCCAGCCGATCGACCGCGGCCTTGGTGGCGGAGTACACGCTCAGCCACGCCTGGCCGGACTTGCCGGAGATCGACGACGTGTTCACGACCAGCGCGTTGCGGTGCTCGGCGCCGGCCGCGCGCAGCAGGTCGGCGCACTCGCGGTAGAAGAGGATCACGGCGCGCAGGTTGACGTCGAGCTGCAGGTCGACCCGCTTGGTGATCGACGTCGGCGACGGTCGACGCCGACCCCGACGCCCGCGTTGTTGACCAGCACGTCGAGCCGCCCCCAGCGCTCGCGATGCGCGGCGACGACGCGCTCGATGTCGGCCTCGTCGGCCATGTTGCCGGCGACCTCCTCGATCGCGAAGCCGGCGTCGCGCAGGCTGGTGGCCGCCTCGGCGAGCTTCTCCGGCCGCCGGGCGGCGAGCGTCAGGCCGTAGCCCTCCTCGCCCAGCATCCGCGCGATCGCGAACCCGATCCCGCTCGAGGCTCCGGTGACGAGTGCGGCGCGTTCCGGCATGGGCGAGTCCAATCTCTCAAGGGGGTTCTCGGCGGCGATGCGCCGGCGCAGAATCAAAGCAGGCCGGGCCTCGACGTACGATCGATCGGTGCCGTTCGCGATCATCGTCTTCCTCGCCGTGGTCCTCGCCGCCTGCGCGCTGCTCTTCGAGGGCGCAGACGACCAGCCGGCCGCGGCACGCCCGGCGCCCGATCCGATCGAGCGCATCGTCGATCGCGTGGAACGCGAGCGCGGGCTCCGCTTCACGCGCGAGCCCGATCCGCTCGAGGTGACGCCGCAGCAGGCGCGCGCGCGAGGGGGTCGCGTCGCTCGACGAGGACTACCCGCCGGCGCGCCGGCGCGCCGACGCGGAGGTGCTCGCGCTGCTCGGACTCCTCCCGCCCGGGACCGATCTCGGCAAGGCGGCCGCCTCGACCTACGAGGAGGGCGTCGCGGGCTACTACGACCCGCGCTCCGGCCGGCTGCGGATCGTCAAGGGCGCCAGACCACCAACCGGGTGCTGTACGAGATGACCGTCGCGCACGAGCTGACCCACGCGCTGGAGGACCAGCGCTTCGAGTTCGACCTCGAGCAGATGGCGTCCGGCGACGACGCCGCGCTCGCGTACACGGCGCTGGTCGAGGGCACCGCGACGCGGCTGATGTATCGCTACGTCGAGCACCGCTTCGGGGCCGAGGAGACGTTCGGCGGCCTTGCGGCGTCGGCGTTCCAGCCGACCGGCGACCTCCCGCCGTTCCTGATGGCGCAGCTGCTGTTCCCGTACACGGCCGGCGAGGCGTTCGTCGGCCGGCTGCTGGAGGTCGGTCGCGGCGAGCTGGACGGTCGTGGACGCCGCGCTGCGCGTTCCGGCCGCCGGCGTCGACCGAGCAGGTCATGCACCCGCAGGCCTACCTCGAGGTCGACCAGCCCGAGCGCGTCTCGATCCGCGGGCCGGTGGCGCGCGCTGGGGGAGGGCTGGCGGACCGTGCGCGGCGGGACGCTGGGGGAGTGGCTCACCGGCCGGCTGCTCGCGGGCGCGGGCGGGACGGCGTCCGGCGACGCGGCCGCCGGCTGGGGCGGCGACCGCTACGCGCTGCTCGGCGCGCGGTGACGATCGCGCGCTGATCGCCCGCTGGACCTGGGACACGCCCGCCGACGCGGACGAGTTCGCCGACCGCCCTGCGCGCCTGGGGCGACGAGGGCCTGCCTGAGTCCGTGCCGGCGGGGCGCGACGCCTGGCGCACGCCCGCCGGCGCCGCGGCGCTGCATCGCGCGGGCGGCGACCGTGTCACGCTGGCGCTGGCGCCGGACCTCGGCGCTCGCGCGGGCCGCCGCCCGGGCGCGACTAGCCTTGCGCTGGCACCCGGGCCGGTAGCTCAGCGGTCAGAGCAGCGGGCTCATAACCCGACAGACGGAGGTTCGAATCCTCCCCGGCCCATTTCCCACCCTCCAGAAAGGCAGCAATCACGCTCCCGATGCCGAGCTCGCCGCCGCCCGGTCGTGCCGTACCCCGCGGTGGCTCACGGGCCGGAAGAAGCGGCGGCGCTGGACGGCGGATCGCGGTGCGAGCCCTGAGCTCAGAGTCCCATCTCGACGTGGTAGCGCCAGCTGGGCGCGACCTCGTCGAGCGCGCCGCGCAGGTAGTCGGCGTTGCGCTCCGGGTCGTCGTCGTCGAGCTCGAAGCGGTGGCCCCTCTCGGTCGGCGTCGCCCGCCGCCCGAGATGCGCCTCGAGCTTATGGACGATCTCCTGCGCGCGGGCACGCGCTCCGTCGTGCTTCGGCGCGATGTGGATGTGTGTCGGCATGGCCGACGACCTTACGCCGAACGCCGCGACTCGAGCAGGATCTCGCGGCGCGCGTTCTATTGGCGGTTTTCAATGCGAGCACGTGCTCTCCCCGGTGTTCCCCCCGGCCACCAAAACACATCGATTTGCAGGGAGCTTTGAATCCTCCCCGGCCCATTTCCGTGACCAGGGTGGCAAGCCTCGGCAACGCTGGCAGGCGTATTCGGGGCTCAGGTGGCCATCGCTCGCTCGTCGTCCCCCAGGATGAGGATGCCGTAGACGACCCACACGCACAGGAAGAAGACCGCCCGGTGCAGCCGCTCAACGGGCGCGTCGTCGAACTGAATCGCGGCGGCAAGCGCCACCACTGAGCTGACAGGGCCGGATCACCAGGTCAGCTCGACTTCGATCTCGCGCTCGTCGTCCTCGATCTCGATCTCGAACTTGAAATTCACCTCGTCGGGCACGTGCACCTTGAAGCGCAGCCCGCCGCGCTCGAACTCGACCTCGTTGTGGCGCGCGAGCGCATCGGCGAGCGCGTGCAGGCGCGCGGCAGCCTCCTCGCGGGACAGCCGGTCCTTCTCGGTGATCTCCAGAATGTCCACTCCGGCCTCCTTGATCGTGATGTCACGGCTGTCTGCTCGTGCCGAGCACGATTCGCCCAAGCTCGCGCACGCCTGCCCACATCCCGTCGGGCGTCGTCGACGACGGCGACGCGCCGGGGTGCCGGCGCGCGACGCGCACGTGCAGCACACCGGGGCGGATGCGGAAGACCAGCGGCGGATCGAGGACCAGCGCTTCGCCGTCGATGCCGGCGGCGACGGGCCGGTCCGAGTCGACCTCGAACGTCGGTGCCGACCACTCGCGCCACGGGCGCTGCAGGCGCCGGCCGCGTTCTCCGCCACCTCTGGGCGCCCCGATCACGGTCACGCCGAGCAGGCCGTCGTCGATCCGCGGGCGCGTCCCGGACCCGACGGCGCGGCCGAGCCGGTAGCAGTTGTTGGAGACCAGGACGACGGCACCCGCCTGGTGGGTCTCGCCGCCCGGCCCGGTCCAGCGCAGGTCGAGCTGCTCCTCGCCGTCGGCGCCGAGAACGTCGGGCACGGTGTCGAGCAGGGTCTGCAGCTTCGCGTCGCGGTACTCGTCGTGCTGCACGGCCTCGGCGTAGAGGCCGAGCGAGACGTTGTTGACGAACACTCGCCCGTTGACCTCGGCGAGGTCGACGGTGCGCTCGCCGCCGTCCACGAACGCGTCGAGGGCGCCGACGACGTCGTCGCGGTCGACGCCGAGGTCGAGCGCGAAGTGGTTGCGCGTGCCCGCGGGTATGCAGGCGTAGGGGAGACCGCGCTCGGCGGCGATCGCCGCGACGATCGCCTGTGAGCCGTCGCCCCCGGCCATGGCCAGCGCGTCAGCACCACGCTCGAGTGCCCCGCGGACGAGCGCCTCGAGGTCCCACGGCGGTCCGAGCTCGATCGGCTCGATCCCGCGTGCGCGCGCCTCCTCGGCAAGCTTGAAGCGCTCCGCCTTGCCGCCGCCCGACTTGGGGTTGTAGAAGAGGACCGGCCGCTGCGGCGCGGCGGCGCTCGGGAGATCGACATGCACGTGCAGCGTCTGCCGCGCGGCCGCCAGCGTGACGAGAAGCCCTGCGAGGACGAGAAGATCGAGGCCCGGCGGGCCACCGGCGACGAGGATCGCGACGGCGCCGGCCAGGGCGACCGCGGCGACCGCGAAGCCGGCCTTCCGCGCGATCCCGCGCCGCAGCGCGCCGTACCAGCCCGCGGCACCGGCGACGACGACGCAGCCAAGCAGGATCAGGCCGCGCGGAAACTCGCTCGCCGCCACGGCGACCGCAAGGATGATGGTCGCGGCTCCGGCCACCAGCGCGATGGCCGCCGCCCACCGGCGGCTCATGAAGCCGTTCCGTCGTGAAGCAGCGGTGACTCGATGACACGGATCGCGACCGCGCCCGAGGCTGACTGCGCGGGCGCAAGCGGGTTGAACGACTCGTGCATTCGGCCCTCCTCATCATCGGGGACCGGGTCATCGTGTCGCCGTGACGGCTGTCCGGCATCGCCCTAACAGGATGAAATCCGTCGATCTCATGCGATCTGGACGATGCCGCGATCGCGCGGACGCGATTCGATGCCAGACGCGACAGGCAGCGCGCTTGGAGTCTGCCGAGCCCGAGAAGGGAGCGACCACATGGCAACCGTTCTAGAGGCCCTGCCCCGCTCGCGCACGCGTGCGAGAAGACCCACGCCGAAGCGGGTGCCGCATCCGACCGCCGCGGAGCGGGCGGCCAAGGGCAAGGCGGCGCGCGAGGTCGCGCCGCGAACCGCGCAGGGCGAATGGGAGCCGGCGCGCGATCGGCGCGATCCCGTCGACCTGCTGGAGGAGCAGGCGGCGTCGCGCGTGCCCGAGCTGGTGCCGATCCGCTACGGGCGGATGCTGGTGTCGCCGTTCACGTTCTATCGCGGCGCGGCCTACCTGATGGCGGCCGATCTCGCCGGTGCGCCTCGAACCGGGCTGCAGGTGCAGCTCTGTGGTGATGCGCATCTGTCCAACTTCGGTGGGTTCGCTGCGCCCGATCGGCGGCTGGTGTTCAGCATCAACGACTTCGACGAGACGCTGCCCGGCCCGTTCGAGTGGGACGTCAAGCGTCTGGTCGCGAGCTTCGCCGTCGCCGGCCGGGACCGAGGCTTCGACGCCAAGCAGCGGCGATCGATCAATCGATCGGTGGCACGTGCCTACCGCGAGGCGATCAGGCGCTTTGCCGGGATGTCGAACCTGGAGATCTGGTACTCGCGCATCGACGTGGACGACATCGCCGCGCTGACCGCGCAGCGAGGGAACCGAAAGCAACGAGAGCAGTTCGAGCGCAACGTGGCGAAGGCGCGCTCGAAGGACAGCATGAAGGCCTTCGCGAAGCTCACCACGGTCGTCGACGGCGAACCGAGGATCGCGAGCGACCCGCCGCTGATCGTCCCGATCGAGGAAGTCGCGTCCGGCGCCGCGCAGGCGGAGATCGAGAAGCTCGTCCGGAGCGTCATCCGGGACTACCGGAGAACCCTCAGCCCCGACCGTCGCCAGCTGCTCGAGCGGTACCGATACGTCCACGCTGCGCGCAAGGTCGTCGGCGTGGGCAGCGTCGGCACGCGCGCCTGGATCGTGCTCCTGCTCGGCCGCGACGACGCCGATCCCCTGTTCCTGCAGCTCAAGGAGGCGCAGGCGTCGGTGCTCGAGCCGTTCCTGGGCAAGAGCGCGTACGCCAAGCACGGCCAGCGGGTCGTCGAGGGTCAGAGGCTCACCCAGGCCGCGAGCGACATCATGCTCGGCTGGATACGGATTCCCGCCGAGGACGGCGCGAGCCGCGACTTCTACATGCGCCAACTCTGGGACGGCAAGGCCTCGGCCGTGGTCGAGCTGATGAACCCGACCGCATTGAAGGTGTACGCGCAGCTCTGCGGATGGACGCTCGCCAAGGCGCACGCCCGCTCAGGGGACGCGATCGCGATCGGGAGCTACCTCGGCGGCGGGGACAGCTTCGACCGTGCGCTGGCTGCGTTCGCCGAGGCATACGCCGACCAGAACGAGCACGACTACGACGCCTTGGCCGCCGCGGCCGCCTCCGGCCGGGTCGCGGTCGAGACCGGGCTCTGAGCCCGCGAGTCGCATCGGCTGGATGACACCGCAAAGGGGGCCGCCTCGCGATGCGAACCGTCCAGCTTGAGGCGACGCTCGCGTGATGGAGTGGGCCCTCGCCATCGTGGCGCTCGCGCTGCTCGGTGTCGCGGCGATCTCGCGACGCCTGCAGGGCACGCCGGTCACACCGGCGATGGTGTTCGTCGCGTTCGGCGTGCTGGTCGGACCGCAGGTGCTCGACGGCGTCGATCTCTCGAGCAGGAGCGAGACCGTGCGAGCGCTCGCCGAGGCGACGTTGGCGTTCGTGCTGTTCAGCGACGCCTCGCGCGTCGATCTGCGGGAGCTGCGCCGCGAGGTCGGGCTGCCGGCGCGGCTGCTCGGTCTCGGGTTGCCGCTGACGATCGCGCTCGGCGCGGTCGGTGCGGCGGCGATCTTCGGCCAGCTGACCGCCTGGGAGGCGGTGATCCTGGCGGTGGTGCTCGCGCCGACCGACGCGGCCCTCGGGCAGGCGGTGGTCACCGAGCCGCGCGTCCCGCCGCGGATCCGCCAGGCGCTGAACGTCGAGAGCGGGCTCAACGACGGCATCTGCGTGCCGTTGCTGTTCGCGGCGGTCGCGGCGGCCGACGTCGAGTCCGAGATCTCCGAGGGCCGCGGCGCGGCGACGCTCCTGCTCGAGGAGATCGGCTACGGCGTCGTGGGCGGGGTGATCGGCGGACTCGTGGTCGCGGCGATCGTCATCCACGCAGGCCGCCGGAGCCTGATCGATGACGCGTGGCGTCAGGTGATCCCGGGCGCCGGCGCGGCGCTCGCCTACGGGACCGCGAGCGCGCTCGGCGGGTCGGGCTTCATCGCGGCGTTCGTCGCGGGCATGACCTTCCGGCTGGCGCTCAAGCGAGATCCCGGAGACCTCAACGAGCTCACCGAGCAGCGTGGGCAGCGTGCTCAACGGCGTGACGTTCGTGCTGTTCGGCGCGATCCTGCTCGGCCCCGCGCTCGGGGAGCTGAGCTGGGAGCTCGTCCTGTACGCGGTGCTCAGCCTGACGCTCGTGCGCATGCTCCCGGTCGCGATCGCGATGATCGGCATGCACGCCAGGGCGCCGACGCTCGGGTTCCTCGGCTGGTTCGGTCCCCGCGGACTGGCGTCGATCGTGTTCGCGGTGATCGTGGTCGAGGAGTCGAACCTTCCCCACGAGCACCTGATCGTGCTCGCGATCTACCTGACCGTCGGCCTCTCGGTCTTCGCCCACGGCCTCACCGCGGCGCCGCTCGCCGACCGCTACGCCCGCTGGTACGAGCAGCACCCGCGCGACGTCGCGCCGCCGCTGGAGAGCGCGCCGGCCGAGGTGACCCGACCGCGCGGACCCGGTCCGCCGGCCTCCGGATGACCGCTCTCGGAGCCGGATTTCATCCGATCTGGGCGATGACCGACACCCCAGCCCAGGGCCAGTCTCGCGAGAGCGGACTGTGACCCGCTGACCATCCGAAAGGGAGACCGCATGTCCGACAGACCCGTATTTCTCTACGCCGCCGTCTACGACGAGATCGCGGATGCCGAGGCGGACTACGAGGCCGTGTTCGACCTCCACGCCCTGGGCGCGATCGGCACCTTCGACTCGGCCGTGATCCGCAAGGACGACGACGGCAAGGTCCGGGTGACCAAGACCGAGAAGCCGACCCAGCACGGCGCCTGGACCGGGGCCGGCGTCGGCGCGCTGGTCGGGCTCGATCTTCCCGCCCGCGATCATCGGCAGCGCGATCGTCGGCGCCGGCGCCGGCGGCCTGGTCGGGCACTTCTCGCGCGGGATCTCGCGCGGCGACCTCAAGGACCTCGGCGAGGAGCTCGAGGCGGGGAGCGCCGCGGTGATCGTGATCGGCGAGTCGAAGATCGAGGAGCAGCTCGAGAAGGCGATGACGCGCGCGAACAAGCTGATCGAGAAGCAGGTGGACGCCGACGCCGACGAGCTCAAGCGCGAGATCGACGCGGCGGCGAAGGAAGGCGCGACCGACACCGTGATCCCGCTTCTCCTCGCAGTCCGAGGACTTGCGCGGGCCCTCGCCGCCGTCTGGCGCGATCCCGAGACCAAGGCGTTGCCGTTGGTCGCCGGCGCCCTGGTGCTGACGGGGTCGCTGTTCTACTGGCGCTTCGAGGACTGGACCTACTTCGAGGCCCTCTACTTCTGCATCGTGACGCTGACGACCGTCGGCTACGGAGACTTCTCGCCGACCACGACCGGGACGCAGATCTTCACGATCTTCTACATCCTCACCGGGTTCGGCGTGCTCGTCGCGCTGTTGACGTCGGTCGCGCAGCAGTACCTGCGACAGAAGGCCGAAGCCGGGCCCGCACGGGCCCGGCTTCAATCCCGCCGGCAGCGCGACGCGCCGTCCGAGGTGGACACCTCGGGCGGCTAGTTCGCGCCGTAGTCGTCCATCTCCGCGACCTCGAGCTCGACGGCGAGCGCGCCGACGATGTTCGCGGTCGCGGACGCGATCCGCGCGGTGCCGACGATCGGCGCGATCGCGGCGAGGACGCCGCGGACGTGCTCGGCGCTGAGACCGGCGGCGGCCGCCGTCTCCAGGTTCATCAGGTACGACACCGGCGGGGCATCGACAGCGACAAGCGCTGCGATGCGGACGAGCATGAGCGCCTGTGCATCGAGGTCTGACGCCTCGATGGAATCCGCGGTCATGCGTGCGAGCAGGTCCAGCACGGGGGTGTCATCACTCGATGCTGCCATGGGGCTCCCTTCGTTGGGTGGTCCGGTCTAGGCCAGGGTCTCGATCTCGCTCGGCTGCCACGACTTGCGGAGCGCGTACGTCGACGCTCCTGCATACCCGTCGAGGAACACGTTCAGCGCATGCGTGAAATCGAGCTGGTCGTAGACCTTCTCGACGGTCTCGGCGCTGGGCACCCCGTCGGCGAGCTCGAGCGTCCCGAGCCGGCTGTCGAGCCGCTCAGGCGTCGAGATGGAGCGCAGTGTCTCGCTGGAGACGGCCATTCTCTCTCCTTCGTAGTCGTACGCCGACCGTAGGCTCGGCGGCGGGCGCCTGCGTCATACCGATGGCATGAAATGCCGCGCCCTGGTTCGCCTCGTCGACCGCGTGGCCCGCGGCGTGAGTGCGATCCAGCCGAACGGTCGCGCGCGCACCACCCTGGGTGACCGGCACGCACCATTGATGGCAGCGTCAGGCCGCTGCGAGGCTACGGCCCGATACCTGGGCTGCGGCTCGGGATGACGATTCTGGCGTCCGGAGAGACGAAGAGGCATGAGCCCTGCAACGCTTGATCCGGACGTTCCCTTCGATCTGGCGGAGACCAAGCTCGCTGCGCCGTCGATCCGACCCGGGACGGTGCCGAAGGCGGACGTCATCGCGCGGCTGTGCGAGTCGCGCTCGCACTTCGCGACGGTGGTCGCACCGGCCGGCTACGGCAAGACGACGCTGCTCGCAGGTTGGGCCGATGCCGATGCGCGTCCGTTCGCATGGGTCGCGCTCGACGGCCGGGACGACGACGCAGTGGTATTCCTGCGATACGTCGCGGCGGCGATTCACCGTGTCGAGCCACTCTCGCCTGCGGTGTTCGACACGCTCTCCGGACCCGGTGGGTCCACGTGGTCGACGCGAGTCCCGCGTCTCGGGAGCGCGCTGGCCGGGCTGGAGCGCTCGTTGGTTCTGGTTCTCGACGATCTGCACTCGGTCGCCAGTCCGTCCTGCCTCGACGTGGTCTCGGCGTTGCTGGAGTACGTTCCGGCCGGGTCGCAGATCGCCATCGCGAGCAGAGAAGCGCCGGCCCTGCCGCTTGCCCGATGGCGCGCCCAAGGACGCGTACAGGAGATCGGCGTGGCCGACCTCCGGTTGGACGAGCAGGAGGCAGGACTGCTGCTTCAGGCGGCGGGTGTCGAGCTCGACGCGGCCGAGCTGTCCGCGTTGACCGAGCGGACGGAGGGGTGGCCTGCCGGCCTGTACCTCGCTGCGCTGGCGGTCCAGGCCGGGGCGCCGAGCGCCGTCGCCGCGGGCTTCACGGGCGAGGACCGGTTCGTGGCGGAGTACCTCCGCCTGGAGCTGCTGTCGCGGCTGCCGGAGCCTGAAGCGCGGTTCCTCAAGCACACCTCGGTGCTGGATCGGTTGAGCGGCGCGATGTGTGACTCGGTGCTCGAGACGACGCGGTCGGCCGACACGCTCGAGACGCTCGAGCGCAACAACTGCTTCCTGGTACCGCTCGACCGGCGGCGGGAGTGGTATCGCTACCACCACTTGTTCGGCGAGCTGCTGCGGGACGAGCTCGAGCGCACCGAGCCCGAGGTCATGCTCGCGCTGAACCGGAGGGCGATGGCGTGGTGCATCGAGCACGACCTGCCCGAGTCCGCGGTCGTCTACGGGCACGCGGCCGGCGAGACCGACACGGTCGCCGGCCTGGTCGACGCGCTCGCGCTGCCGCTGTACTACGACGGCCGCATGGAGACCTTGGAGGAGTGGCTGGGATGGTTCAGCGACGACGAGCTGCGGCGGTATCCCGCGCTGGCGATCTCCGGAGCATGGCTCCGCGTGTTCACGGCGCGGCCTGCCGAGGCGGAGCGGTGGCTCGAGCTCGCCGACGGAGCCACGTCGGCGATCCCGCTCGCGGACGGCAGCGCCACGATCGATCCATGGGTCGCCACCCTGCGGGCGCACATGATGCCGGACGGTGTCGAGCGGGCGCTCGCCGACGCCGACCTGGCGCTGGATCAGTTGCCCCCGGAGAGTGTCTGGCGGTCGACCGCGCACCTCGTTCGCGGCGTCGCGCACGCGCTGCTGGGTGCAACCGATCGCGCGACGGACGAGCTCGCGGCAACAGTCGAGAAGGGGATGGCGGCCGGTGCGGTGGAAGAGGTCTACGCGGCGCAGGCGCAGCTCGCGCTGCTGGCGGCCAAGCGGGGCGCGTGGGGCGAGGCGGCGCGACACGCGCACAGCGCACAAGAGGTCGTCGACGAGGCCGGCCTCGGCGACTACAGCTCGAGCGCGATCGTGCACGCCGCAACCGCGCGTGTCGCACTCCACGAGTCGAGACCGGAGCAGGCCCGCGCCGCGCTGGCACGCGTGCACCGTCTGCGCCCGCTACTCGACCACGGAATTCCCTGGCTGACCATCGAGGTCGGGCTCGAGCTCGTCCGCGCGCATCTCGCATTGCGCGAGGTGAGCGCCGCGCGGACGATTCTCGCGGAGACCGAGCGCGTCCTCGAGCTGCGACCGGACATGGGGTCGCTCGTGGCGGAAGCGCGCGAGCTCGGCCAGCGTGTCGCCGCGAGCTCCGGGTCCTCAGGAGCCTGGGCGATGAGCCTGACCGGCGCAGAGCTCCGGCTCCTGCCGTACCTCGCCACCCATCTCACCTTCCCGGAGATCGCCGAGCAGGCTCTTCATCTCGCGCAACACAGCGAAGACCGAGGCGGTCGCGATCTACCGCAAGTTCGGCGTCGCGTCGCGCAGCGAGGCGATCGAGCGCGCGGTGGAGGTCGGGCTCCTCGAGAGCTCCATCTATCCGCCGCGGGCGAATCTCGTCCAGGATGGATGATGCGCCGACTGGCCGTAGTAGGTGAGATGCGTGCAGATGTCGATGGACGACTACAAGCAGCACCTGCGAAGGCTCGCCGTGCACGACGAGGCACTGCTTGACGCGATCGGGGTGGAAGGCAGGTCGCTCGCGACGTCGGTCATGGACGAGCGCACCAGGGCGCTCGTCCGCGTCGCGGCGACGATCGCCGTCGATGCGTCGCCCGCGTCGTTCCAGCACGCCGTGGCGCTCGCGCTCGCGAGCGGGGCGACGAACGACGAGATCGTCGCCACGCTCGAAGCGGTGACGCCCGTGACCGGCGCCGCACGAGTCGTCCAGTGCACCCCGAAGGTGGCACTCGCGCTCGGCTACGACGTCGACGCCGCGCTCGAGCGGTTCGACGCGTGAGGCGCCGCACCTGAGGAGGCGGCCCGCGCGGCGGGAAATCTCATGCCAACAGGGTGACGCGAGCGTGCGCGCAGCCGCAGATGATCACGGCGACCGAAACCGAGCGATGACGGCGAAGACGGAGGGTTCTGATCATGGCGTCCGAGCGCACAGCGCAGTTCTCAGCTCCCAGCTGGCTCAGGGACCTGGGGTTCTCGTCGTGGCTGCTGGTCGGGTTCGTGTTGGTGCTCCTCGGCCTGGTCTGGTTGCTCGACCAGACCTCCACCATCGTCATGCCGGTCACCCTCGCCGCGGTGCTCGGCGCGGTCGCCGGTCCCGCGGTGGGCTGGCTCGAGCACCACAGGGTGCCGCGCATCGGCGGAGCGGTCATCGTCCTGCTCGGGCTCGTCGCCATCGGCGTCGTGATCTTCTGCCTCGTCTTCGGCGGCATCTCCGCCCAGTCGGACGACATCTCGGCCAAGCTCAACCAGGGGCTGGACAAGATCCAGGGCTCGTTGGAGGACGTCGGCGTCGACAACGCGGCGAGCGCCAAGCAGAGCGTGCAGGAGTCCGCGCCCGAGATCCGCACGACGTTGCTGAGCGGGGTCGCGGAGGGCATCAGCGGCCTGAAGTCGCTGCTGTTCTTCCTTGGGTTCGCGACGCTCAGCACGCTCTTCGTGCTCAAGGACGGGCCGGTGATGCGCCGCTTCATCAACCGGCACCTGGGCGTGCCCGAGCCGGTCGGCGACGTCGTCACCGGCAACGTCGCCAAGTCGCTGCGCAGCTACTTCCTCGGCGTGTCGATCATCGCCGCGTTCAACGGTGTCGTGATCGGGCTCGCCGCGCTGATCATCGGCGTGCCGCTGGCGGGGACGATCGCCGTCGTCACGTTCGCGGCGGCGTTCGTCCCGTTCGTCGGCGCGTGGGTCGCGGGCGCCTTCGCTGTGCTGATCGCGCTCGGCACGGTGGGAACGGACGCCGCGATCGTCATGGCCGTCGTCTCGCTACTGGCCAACAGCGTGCTCCAACAGCTGATCCAGCCGTTCGTGATGGGCGCAACGTTGAGCCTGAACCCCCTCGTGGTGCTCGTCGTCACGATCGGCGCCGGCGCCCTGTTCGGCATGGTCGGCCTGACGCTCGCCGCCCCCCTGACGTCCGCGGCGGTCCACATCAGCAACGAGCTGCGCAAGCACAGCGCCGACGACATCCACTTGACGGTGGAGCAGGGGAAGCCGGTGGCCGTGCCCGCGGGGCCCAACGGCGACCCGCCCTAAGCCGGGCGACGAGTCAAGATCGAGTACATGGACCGCTCAGGCGGGCTCATCCGACGAGGTAGGTCTCGTAGATCACGCCGCCGGGTCGGCGGCCGCCGACGCCGATGAAGACGCCTTTGTTCAGCCAGTCGAGCTCCGGTGCGGCGGTCTCGATCTGGGTTGTGGTGCGGAAGGTGTACTCCCCGGCGTCGACGTCCTCGCCCCGGGCGAGGCGGGCGAGGACCGCTGGGCTACCGTGGCGGACACCGTGCGATCGGACGTAGAGCAGATTGCCGGAGTCGGTCTGGAGCGTGTAGCGGATATCCGCCAGCGCGGTCCCGTCGCGTAGGACCGTCTGCCAGTCAGCGCTCGCGCCCGGCAACAAACGTCCGGAGATCTCGGGACCTGTGAATGTGCCGGCAGTCAGGGGCACGATACGGCGCCGGCCGCGGGCGGTCTCACCCAGCTCGAGCGGTTCGCCGAGCCGCGCCTCCAATCGGTAGACGAGGCTCAGCTGCGGCTTGGGCAGGTGGTCACTCATGACTGGCTCTGAGCGGCTGGACGGCCCGTTTCCTGCGCCGCCGCCGGGTCGTTGGGATGACGGCTCGAGCCCGGTGACGGTGACGGTCATCCACTCGTAGAGCGGGAGCGCACCGAGGAGACGTGCGAGCTCCATTTCGCTTTCGGCGCGATACAGGCCGAGCACACTCGTCTCGCCGGTCGAAAGCGGCCGATTCCAGACCCGTAAGAGATGACCTTCATCCGCCAGCTTCGTCGCGGCGACTGCCTCCGCCCTCTCGCGATCCTCGACCTCGGTCTCCGGCGTCCCCGCGGGAACGTCGACCTCGAACTCGACCAGGAAGTCCATGGTCAGGAAGGCAGGTCCGTCCCGGCCTGCTCCGCCACGATGTACGAGGCGTACCAGGCGGCCCAGTCCTCGTCTCGCACGCGCTCTGCCAGCGCGGCCTTGAGCCGATGCCCGGTGCGCTGCTCGTGCTCGCCGTGGGCGGCCTCGGCACGCCGAAGCGCGCCCTCCAGATCCGCCGTGGACGCGAACGCCATGCCGGCGGCGTCGACCCGGCCGGGGAGCCGCGTCGTGACCTCCTGGACCAGCCACAGATTGCCGTCGGGATCGTTGAAGGAGAAGAACGACCCGTAGCTGGTGCGCTCGGGATCGACGCCGGGTTGCCGGGCCTCGGGGGGGAACGGCGGGCCGTGCCACACGTCGCTCGCGTCGATGCCCCGGCCGACGAGCTCGCCATGGGCCGCTTCGATGTCGGAGACGACCAGACCCGCCAGGGACGAGCCCGGCGCGGCCGCGGTGAGTCCCTGGCCGAACGTGACCGAGGTCCCGGAGCCCGGGGGCGTGAACTGGACGATGCGAAGGCCGTCCAGCGGGGTGGCGTCGTCGTCGAGCCTCCAACCCAGACGTTCGTAGAACTGCTTGGATCGGTCGACGTCGGACACAGGGATGACGTGGATCTCGAGCTTCATGTCGATCTGCATGCTGCAAGGGTGCAGGCCACGTGTGCTTTCGGCCACGACCGGTTGGCTCACGCTGTTAGGCGCGGGCTAACACCGGCGGCGTATCGTTCGGCGCATGGAGTTGAGGCTGCTGCGCTATTTCGTCGCGGTCGCCGAGGAGCTTCACTTCGGCCGTGCGGCGGAACGGCTGCACATCGCGGCGCCGTCGCTCTCGCAGCAGATCAAGTCGCTCGAGGCGAGCGTCGGCACGCCGTTGTTCATCCGCGATCGCCGGCACGTCGAGCTGACGGCGGCCGGGAGGATGTTGCTACCCGACGCGCGCGAGATCCTCGAGCTCGAGGCGAGCGCGCGGCGGCGGCTGGCGGGAGCGACGGGTGCACTCCGGATCGGTTACGTCAGTTGGCTTCCCGACGATCTCCCGGCGTCCGCGCCGTTGCACCTTCGCGTCGACGAATGGGTCATGCCCAGTCACGTTCAGATCGGGCGTGTCCTCGACGGCGGACTCGACGCGGCGGTGGCGTGGGCCGGTTCGCGCGATGATCGGCTGGACTTCCGTCTCCTCTGGCCTGAACCGCTCGTCGCCGTCGCCCCCGCTGGGCGGACCGATACGAGCGTTGAGGCCGGCAAGCTGCGCGTGCTCGTAGACGCCGATCTCACGTCGTGGCAAGCATGGAACGACTACGCGACAGAGTTTGCCGACGCGACCGGTGCACGCGTCGTGCACATCGATGACGGCGGCATCGCCGGCCCGGCGTTCCACGATCGTGCCCTTCGTCTCAACGCACCGGTGCTGATGTCGCCGAAGCGGTACGCCGACACGCTGCCCGCCCGCTTGCGCACACGGCCGGTCGTCGATCCGTGCCCGCTCTGGTGCTGGTCGCTCGTCACGCGCGCAGACGATGACCGCGAAGCCATCGCCGCTCTACGCGAACACGCACGCACTGTCGCGCGAACCGCCGGACTGCTGCACGCCGTTCCCGCCGCGCCGACCTGGCTCCCCTCGAGAGACCCGCACCGAGACGAGATCACTTCGCCGACAATCGAATAAGGGTCGCCCGCCGGGCACCGGCCGGGGGTTAGCCGGAGCCGTCACGGTGGCTGGCCGTGATGACAGGCAGCCCCGCTTCGCCCAACCTTGGGCGACATGCAGACCATCGGCTTCATCGGGCTCGGGCACATGGGCGGCAACATGGCGGCACGCTTGCTCGCCGCCGGCTACTCCGTCTACGGCGAATCCCGCCATCGCGAGCGCTCGCAGCGGCTCGTGGACCAGGGCTTGCGCTGGCTCGAGACACCCCGCGAGGTCGCCGAGGCGGCCGACATCGTCCTGACGTCGCTCCCCGACGACGACGCGATGCAGTCCGTCGCGTCGGGAGACGACGGCATCCTGGCCGGCCTGGGCGCCGGCAAGCTCTGGGTGGAGATGAGCACCGTCAGCCCGAGCGCGAGCCGTGAGCTCGCGGCTCGCGTACGGGAACTCGGGGCGCAGATGCTCGACGCGCCGGTGTCCGGAAGCGTCCCGCAGGTGCAGGCGGGGACGCTGACGATCATGGTCGGCGGCGACGAGGATGCGTACGCGCGCGTCGAGCCGGTCCTCCGCGTGCTCGGGTCGCCGACGCGCATCGGCGACAACGGGCAGGGGCTCGTGCTCAAGCTCGCGATCAACGACAGCCTGGCGGTGCAGATGATCGCCTTCGCCGAGGGCCTGCTCCTCGCCGACAAGGAGGGGATCGATCCTCACGTGGCGGCCAAGGTGATGACCGAGAGCGCGATCGGCTCGCCGATGCTCAAGGCGCGCGCGCCACTCGTCCTGGATCTGCCCGACGACGCATGGTTCGACGTCGGGCTGATGCACAAGGACATCCGCCTTGCGCTGGCGACGGCCCGTGAAGCCCAGGTCCCGCTGCCGGCCGCCGGCGTGGCCGACGAGCTGCTGGGGCGGGCGACCGACCTGGGCTACGAGCATCGCGACATCGCGGCGATGTTCGAGGTGCTGGGACGGATCGGGAGCACCGGCTCCCGACCCGGATCCGACTGAGCGGCTCGTGGAGTGCTTCTGGGTCCTGGGGCAGCGTCTCGACTTCCTCGCCACAGGCGAGACCACGGGCGGCCACTACTCCCTGTTCCACGTCTTCATCCCCGCGGGCCCGCCCGGCCCGCTGCCCCATAGACACCGGGACGCGGACGAGTTCTTCTTCGTGCTGGAGGGCGGCATCGAGGTCCTCTTCGAGGACACGTGGCGCGCGCTGGGACCAGGGCAGTTCCTGCACGTGCCGCGCGGCACCCTCCACACCTTCGAGAACGCGACCACCGACGCGGCCCGGATGCTCTCCGGATTCGTGCCGTCGGGCTTCGAGCGCTTCTTCCGCGACTTCGGCCACCAGGCGCGGCTCGAGGACGTCGAGCCGCTCCCCGTCGAGGAGGCGGAGATCCAGCGGCTCACCGCCACGGCGAGCGAGTACGGGATGGAGCTCTAGTCCGGGCGCCCGGCCGGCGCTGCGGGGATGGCGGCGGCGATCCGCGTCCCCTGACCGGCGGGGCTGTCGATCGTGAAGCTGCCGCCCAGTGCCTCGACGCGGTCGCGCAGGCCGGTCAGCCCACCCCCGGCGCGCTCGGTGGCGCCGCCGTCGCCGTCGTCGGCGATCTCGAGGTGGAGGGTGCCCGGCGTCGTCATCGCGCGCACGTAGATCGAGGAGGCATGCGCGTGCTTCTGCGCGTTCGTGACCGCCTCGGCGAACAGGTAGTACGCGGTGGTCTCGGCGGGGGCGTCGAAGCGCCCGGAGGGCAGGTCGCCGACCGTCACCGGAACCGTCGAGCGCGCGGCGACCTCCCTGATGGCCACGGCGAGGCCTCCGTCGGTGAGGGCGGATGGATGGACGCCGTGCGTGATCTCGCGCAGCTCGGCGATCGCGAGCATGACCTGCTCGCCGGCCGCCCGCAGGTCCGGCGCGCTCGGCTCGTCGGCCTTCCGGGCCCGGTCGGCCGCCGACCCCAGCCGGATGGCGAGCGCGGTGAGGCGCTGCTGGGCGCCGTCGTGGAGGTTGTGCTCGATCCGCCGCCGTTCGGTGTCGGCCGCGTTGACGAGCCGGACGAGGGATGCGTCGAGTCCCTCCGCGAACCGCCGGCGCTCGGACACCAGCGCGGCGAGGGACAGCGTCGAGAGCGCCACCACCGCGATGTAGAGCTGGGCGTTGAGGACGCTGAGCGTCATCGAGTCGAACACGAACGGCCCGTGATAGTGGGTCGTGTTCCAGACCGCGAACCCGACGGCGACCGCGATGGCGAGCGTGGCGCCGCGGCGGCCGAAGCGCAGCCCGGCCCAGCCCAGCGCCGGGAAGGCCAGATAGGCCAGGGGGCGCTCGGTGCGGAACGCGATCTCGCTCGTCGCGGCGACGGCCGCGAGCATCACCACCGCCTCGACCGCGCGCCGGCGCCCCCAGCCGCGCGGCGGCTGCCGATACCAGGCGAGCGCGAGCGGGATCACGACCAGGGCGCCCGCGAAGTCTCCGAGCCACCAGGTGCGCGCGACCTCCGGCAGCTCGCCGATGCTGATCACCTCGCCGGCGAGCAGCGACAGCGGGCCGACGGTCGCGCTGATCGCCGTCGCGCCCGCGATCACCGCGAACAGCCGCCCGAGGCCGGCGAGGCTGTCGAGCGGTGAGCCGCGCGCGGTGAGCCGGCGGATCAGCAGCGCCGCCACCAGCACCTCCAGCATGTTCCCCGCGGTCTGTCCGAGCGCGGACCCGAGCGGCAGCGCGGCGTAGTTGTTGGCGAGCAGGTCGCCGATCAGCACCCCGGGCCAGAATCGGATCCCGCCGAGCGACAGGAAGGCGATAGCCACGCCCGCGGGAAGCCAGACGATCGCGGCGACGGGACCGGCGAACTCCAGCTCGTAGCCGAGCTTCGCCGCGAGGTAGTAGAGGGCCGCCAGCGCCGCCACGCCGCCGACGTACCTGCCGTGGGCGGCCCATGCCGCCCGGGGCGATCCGACGCGCTCCACGAGCGGGCGCCCGACGAGGTCGATGGCGGGGTGCATCGCCGCCGTCCCCGATCCATGGTCGGGCAGCGCCGGCTGGGCAGCCCGCGCCGGTGACTTCTCTCGCGGCGCAGGTTGATCAGGGTGCATCGAGGGCGTCCTCAGAGAGCGCTCGCAACCCGGCCCCGTCGGAGCCGGCCGGAGAAGCCTCCATGTGTCCGGAGGGTCAAGCCTCGGCGCCTCCCCGTCAAGCCTTCCCCGGGCCGGCGGAGCCGCGTCGAGATCGCTACTCACTGAACGCTACCAGCCGACCGGTGAGCAAGATCCCCCGGTCTCAGTCCTCGCGATCCGGCGCGACCGCGGCGGTCGAGCCGCGGACCACGAGCCGCGTGGGCAGGAGCGCCGGCCGGCGCGCGGCGTCCGGGTCGCCCGCGAGCGTGCGCAGCAGCTGCTCGGTCGCGATGCAGCCCTTCTCGCGCAGCGGCTGGTGGATCGTCGTGAGCCCCTCCGCCGCCGACGCCGAATCGTCGAAGCCGACGATCGAGAGGTCGCCGGGGACCGAGAGGCCGCGATCCCGGGCCGCGACGCGGGCGCCCAGCGCGAGCGCATCGCTGAGCGCGAACAGCGCCGTGATCGAGGGATCGGCGTCGAGCAGCGCATGCGCGGCGGCGCGCCCGTCCTCGAGGCTGCTGATCCGGCACTGCACGACGGGGACGTCCGCCCAGGCGAGGCCGCCCGCTGCGACGGCGCGCGCGGCGCCCGCGAGCCGGCCCTTCGGGACGCTCGCCGTGGCGCGCGCCTGGCGCTCCACGCCGGCCGGCCCGGGACGGTCGCGGGCGGACAGGCGGAGGCTGAGGACGCCGAGACGGCGGTGCCCGAGGTCGAGGAGGTGGCGGACCGCCGTCCCGGCCGCCGCCTGCTCGTCGATCCCGACGAACGGCAGCCCGGTCACGGCCGGGCAGTCCGAGCCGGTGGGGGAGTCGACGACCACGATCGGCAGGCGGCGCCGGCGCGCGGCCTCGATCAGCGGGTCGTCGCCCGCCAGCGAGTAGAGGATCAGGCCGTCCACCGCGGCGTGGCGGACCGCCGGGCCGTCGGTCGTGCCCTGCTCGGGATAGGCGGGCACGATGACGAGGCCGAGCTGGTGCGGGTCGGCGGCGTCGGACACCCCCTGCAGGACCCGCACGGTGGCGGTGTCCTCGAACGCGTGGGCCAGGCGCTCCCGGATCACGACGCCGATGGCGCTGGTACGACCGCTGCGCAGGCTGCGCGCCGCGGGATGCGGCCCGCCGTAGCCGAGCTCCGAGGCGGCCCGCAGGACGCGCTCGCGCAGCTCGGCCGAGACGACGTGGGGCCGGTTGTAGACGTTGGAGACGGTGCTCGCCGACACGCCCGCGGCGCGCGCCACGGCCACGACGCCAGGCCGTCCGGAGACCGGCGAGCTTGCCCTCGCGCCTGCGTCGAGCGACATGCGGACATCGTAGTTGCAACGTTGCAAGCCACGCGCTAGCGTTGCCGATCCGGTTCGGAGCGCTCAGGACAGGGACGCTCGCCAACGAGGGACCGGAGGCAGCGAGAGGCTGCCGTCCGGGGTCGGGATGACCCGCGCCCCGCGAGGCGAGGGCGCGGGATGGAGGTCAGAACATGAGACACGCCAGGTGGCGTGCGCTTGCCGCCGGGATCGTCGCCGTGCCACTGGCGATGATCGCGCCATCCGCCGATGCGGCGGGCAAGCACCAGCCCGCGTACTCCGTGTCGTCGCCGGACCGCAGCATCGTCGTGCAGCTCCGGCTCGACGCGGCCGGCAAGCCGCTCTACAACGTCTCCCATCACGGCGCGCCGCTGATCGCCGACTCCGCGCTCGGCTTCCAGTTCCAGGACGGTCCGCCGCTCGCCGGGGGCCTGGACGTGCGGGAGGTGCGGCGCGACCGCCATGACCAGGTCTGGCGGCCCGTCTGGGGCGAGTACAAGACGATCCGCGAGAACTACAACGAGCTGACCGTCGACCTGCGCGAGCGCAGCGGGCCGCGCCGGTCGCTGCGGCTCGTGTTCCGCGTCTTCGACGACGGCGTCGGCTTCCGCTACGTGCTCCCGCGGCAACGGGCGATGGACCAGTTCGCGATCACCTCGGAGGACACGCAGTTCAAGTTCGCCCGCGACTTCACGGCGTGGTGGATACCCGCCCAGTTCGGCCCCGGGAGCGGGGACGAGGAGCTCTGGCACCGCACGGCGCTGAGCCAGATGCAGGCTGCCGCGACGCCGGTCACGATCGACGCGGGCGCCGCCGGATACGCGACGCTGCACGAGGCGGACCTCATCGACTACGCGGCGATGAACGTCGCGCCCGATCCCGCCGGTGGGCCGGCGCTGCGCTCGGCGCTCGTCGCCTCGCCCGACGGCGTCAAGGTGCGAGGCGCCGCGCCGCACCGCTCGCCGTGGCGGACGCTGGTCATCGGCGACACGCCCGGCGACCTGATCGAGTCCACGCTCATCCTGAACCTCAACGACCCGTGCGCGATCTGCGACCGGGACACGTCGTGGATCAAGCCGGGCAAGTACGTCGGCGTGTGGTGGGAGATCCACAAGGGCCAGTCGGAGTGGGCGACGGGCGCCGCCCTCCCGCACGGCGCGACGACGGAGAACACGAAGCGCTACATCGACTTCGCGGCCGCGCACGGGATCCCGTACGTGCTCGCGGAGGGCTGGAACGAGGGCTGGGCGACGAGGTACACGACGCAGGACTTCCTCACCCCGACGCCCGACTTCGATCTCGAGGAGGTCGTCGCCTACGCCAAGCGCAAGGGCGTCAGCTGGCTCGCGCACAACGAGACGGGCGGCAACGTCACGAACTACGTCGACCAGATCGAGCCGGCGTACTCGCTCTACGAACGGCTGGGCCTGCACGGCGTCAAGACCGGCTACGCGGGCGGCACGACGATCGACGGCGTCGAGCACAACCACTACGACCAGGCCATGGTCAACCACTACCGCGACACGATCCGCCGGGCCGCGCGCCACCACCTGAGCATCGAGGCGCACGAGATCGTCAAGGACACCGGCGAGCGCCGCACCTACCCGAACATCCTGACGCGCGAGGCGGTGCGCGGCATGGAATGGGAGGCGTGGAGCGAGGGCAACCCACCGGAGCACCTGGTGAACCTCCCGTTCACGCGGATGATCGCCGGGCCGATGAGCTACACGCCGGGCGTCTTCGACGTCACGTGGGACCCGGGCGGCCCCGGTCGGCCTCCGTGGAGGACGCTGGAGCGCACGCGGGTGCACTCGACGCGCGCCGCGCAGCTGGCCCTGTACCCCGTGAACCTGAGCGGCCTGCAGATGATGGCGGACGTCCCGGAGCACTACGAGGGCCAGCCGGAGCTCGAGTTCCTCGAACGCGTCCCGACCACCTGGGACGACACCAAGGTGCTCAACGGCCGGATCGGCGACAACATCACCGTCGCCCGGCGGAGCGGCCGGGACTGGTTCGTCGGCAGCCTGAGCGGTGCCCGGGCGCAGACGCTGTCGATCCCGCTCGGGTTCCTGCAATCGCGGGGCCCGTACGTCGCGAACATCTACGGCGACGCGCCGGGGACCGATCTGGAGACGAACCCGAACGAGGTCGAGATCACGCGGGTCGTGGTAGACCGACGCGACGTCCTGGCCGCTGTGATGGGAGCCGGAGGGGGACAGGCCGTCCATCTCGCCCCGGCGACGGCGGACGATCTGCGCACGCTGCCGCGCTGCGGGGCGGACACGCCGCTCTGCACGGCCGGGGACTGACGGCCGCCGGTCAGGACCCGTGTGCGCCCGTCAGGCGACGGGCGCACACGGGTGGCCACGGCCTACTGACCGACCTCGAACCAGACGCGCGTGAAGCCGTCGTGCTCGATGCCCCAGCGCTCGCTCGCGCCGGCCAGCACCAGGAGCCCGTAGCCGCCGGACAACTCCGCGGCGACCTGTGGCGCGCCGTGGTCGATGATCTCCACGCGCGTGCGTCCCGCCTCGCACGTCGCCGAGAGCTCGATCGGCACGTCCGCCGCCGCACCGGCGTGCACGACGGCGTTGGTCACGAGCTCTGACGCCAGCAGCAGCACGTCGAGCTCGCGCTCGCCCAGCGGCAGGCTGCGGAGCGCGCGGCGTGCCGCGGCGGGTGCATCGACGTCCGGCGGGAGCTCGAGGCTCAGCCGCCCGGGCCTGGCGTGGGACTCCTCGCGCTGCATGTGCGGGGCCTACCCGGGAGAGCGGCCCGCGTGCGTGAGAGGTCCGCGACGCGACACGGCTACGATTTCCGTCCCGCCGCCCGCTCCGGAGGCCGGCGGGGCGCGAACCCAGGAGATCAGGTACGTGGGAGAGCTCGGCGCCTTCCTGAAGATCACACGTGTACCCGCCCCGGAGCGCGATCCGCGCGAGCGCGTGGCGGACTACAAGGAGATCTACGAGGTCCTCCCCGCCGACGAGGCCGCCCGCCAGGGCGCGCGCTGCATGGAGTGCGGCGTGCCGTTCTGCCACGACGGCTGCCCGCTCGGCAACCTCATCCCCGACTGGAACGACCTCGTCTACAAGGGACGCTGGCGCGAGGCGATCGAGCAGCTGCACGCGACCAACGACTTCCCGGAGTTCACCGGGCTGATCTGCCCGGCGCCGTGCGAGCCCGCCTGCGTGCTCGCGATCAACGACGACCCCGTGTCGATCAAGCAGATCGAGCTCGCCATCGTCGAGCGCGCGTGGGAGGAGGGCTGGATCGTCCCGCACGCGCCGGAGACGCGGACCGGCCGCAGCGTCGGCGTGGTCGGCTCCGGGCCCGCCGGCCTGGCCGCCGCCGCACAGCTCAACCGCGCCGGTCACGACGTGGTCGTCTACGAGCGCGACGAGGGTCCCGGCGGGCTCCTGCGCTTCGGCGTGCCCGACTTCAAGCTCGAGAAGTGGTACATCGACCGGCGGATCGGCGTGATGGAGCAGGAGGGCGTCCGCTTCGAGTACGGGGTCGACGTCGGCGCCGGCGTGACCGCCGAGGAGCTCTCAGCCCGCCACGACGCCGTCGTGCTCGCGATCGGCTCGCGGGTGCACCGCGCGCTCGACGTCCCGGGCGCCGACCTCGCGGGCGTGCGCTTCGCGATGGACTACCTGTACGCGCGCAACCGCTGGGTCGCGCGCGGCGACGCGCCGGGCGACGACCCCGAGCTGACCGCGGCCGGCAAGCACGTCGTGGTGATCGGCGGCGGCGACACCGCGATGGACTGCGTCGGCAACGCGCACCGCGAGCGCGCCAAGAGCGTGACCGTGCTCGACACCTATCCCGCGCCGCCCGGGCCGGCCGCCCGCGACAGCGTGCCGTGGCCGGAGGCGCCGCGCCGGCTCGTCAGCACGTACGCGCTCGAGGAGGGCGGCGAGCGGCGCTGGACCCAGACCGCGACGCGGCTGGAGGGCGACGACGGCCACGTCGCCGCCGTCCGGGGGACCTACGTGACGCCGCCGCCCGGCCCGCAGCCCGTGCCCGGCACGGACTTCGAGCTGCCCGCCGACCTCGTGCTCGTCGCGATCGGGTTCTCGCACCCCGAGCACACGGGCGCGGTCGAGCAGCTCGCGCTGGAGCTCGATCGCCGCGGCAACGTCAAGGCGCCGGCCTACGCGACCTCGCGTCCCGGCGTGTTCGCGGCCGGCGACGCGCGGATCGGCCAGTCGCTCGTGGTGAACGCGATCGCCGAGGGCCGCCGCTGCGCGCGGGTCGTCGATCGCCACCTCGCGGCCGTGCCCGTTTCCTGACGCACCTCACTTCTGACTGGGTGTCGGCAGAAGCGTCGCCGCTTCTGCCGAGCGTCATTCGGACTTGTGACGCTTGACACCTTGTAGACGGGGGTGTATTCCTCCCGGCGATTGCCAAATGGCGCGCGTTGAAGGGGCGCGCGTCGGCAGTGCGCAAACCGGAGAGGGAGAGGAAGTCCATGCGTCGGACTCGTTTCGTGCTGCCCGTGGTCATCGCCGCGTTCGCCGTCGTGCTGCTCGGAGCGGGTCCTGCCTCGGCCGCGACCTCGGTCATCGACGCACGTGACGACAGCCCCGGCTCGCGCTGGGTGCCGCCGAACGTCACGATCCCCGCGGGCGACACGGTCCGGTGGGAGTTCGACGAGGCGCAGACCTCGCACACGGTGAACTCCCCCCCGAACGCGAACTGGAGCATCTCCAGCGGCACGAAGAGCCCGGGCAGCGCGCCGGTCGAGCACACCTTCGACCAGCCCGGCACCTACACGTTCCTGTGCCAGATCCACCCCGGGACGATGACCGGCACCGTGACCGTCGAGGCCGCGCAGGGCGACGCGCTCGACAACGTCATGGTCTTCTCCAAGACCGCCGGCTTCCGCCACGACTCGATCCCGCAGGGCATCGCGGCGATCCAGCAGCTCGGCCAGCAGAACGGCTTCGACGTGACCGCGACCGAGGACTCGGCGCAGTTCACGGACGCCAACCTCGCGACCTTCGACGTCGTCGTGTTCCTCTCCACCACCGGCGACGTCCTCAACGACACCCAGCAGGGGGCGTTCGAGCGCTACATCAGGGGCGGCGGCGGCTACGTCGGCATCCATGCCGCGGCCGACACCGAGTACGGCTGGGACTGGTACGGCCAGATGCTCGGCGGCTACTTCCGCAACCACCCGGCCGGAACGCCCACCGCGGCGGTCGACATCGTCGACGGCAACGAGCCGTCGACCGAGGGCCTGCCGGCCCGGATCACGCGCACGGACGAGTGGTACAACTACCAAGGGCCGATCAGCCCGGCGGTCAACGGCAGCGGGGCCGTCGCCGACTTCAGCCCGCGCCTGAGCAACGTCCACGTGCTCGCCACGGTCGACGAGTCGACCTACGGCGAGGACGACGGCAACAGCGCCGACGACGATCACCCGATCTCGTGGTGCTCCGACTACGACGGCGGCCGCATCTGGTACACGGGCATGGGCCACACCCAGGCCTCGTTCAGCGAGCCGAACTTCCTGCAGCACATCCTCGGCGGCCTCGAGACGGCCTCGCGCAACCAGGCGGCCGACTGCGGGGCCGACCAGCGCCAGGCGCCGCCCCAGGCGGGTGACTTCGAGAAGGTCAGCCTCGACGACGACACGCAGAACCCGATGGAGCTCGACGTCGCGCCCGACGGCCGCGTCTTCTACATCGAGCGCGACGGCCGCCTGCAGATCTGGAGCCCGGCGACCGAGCAGACCGTGACCGCCGGCACGATCCCCGTGACCCAGAGCCAGGAGAACGGCCTGCTCGGCCTCCAGCTGGCGCCCGACTTCGCGACCAGCCACTGGGTCTACCTGACGTACTCGCAGCTCCCGGACTCCTCGAACACGCAGGTGGTCTCGCGCTTCACGGTCGACGGCAACACGCTCGACATGACCTCCGAGCAGCGCATCATCACCTGGCAGCATCAGCGCGCCGAGTGCTGCCATTCCTCGGGCGCCCTGTACTTCGACAGCGTCGGCAACCTCTACATCTCCGCCGGCGACAACACGAACCCGTTCGCCTCGGACGGCTTCGCGCCGATCGACGAGCGGCCCGGTCGCACGTTCTGGGACGCCCAGCGCACGTCGGCGAACTCGAACGACCTCAACGGCAAGATCATGCGGATCAAGCCGCTCGACAACCCGAGCGGCACGCCCGGGCCCGGCAACACGTACTCGATCCCGGGCGGCAACCTGTTCGCGCCGGGCACGCCGAACACGCGGCCGGAGATCTACGGCATGGGCTTCCGCAACCCGTTCCGGTTCACGGTCGACCAGGAGACCAACTGGGTCCTGATGGCCGACTACGGGCCCGACGCCGGCGCCACCGACCCGAACCGCGGCCCGCAGGGCAGCGTCGAGTTCAACGCGCTCGAGCGGCCCGGCAACTACGGCTGGCCCTACTGCATCCGCCAGAACGTCGCGTACAACGACTACGACTTCGCGACCGGGACGAGCGGGCCGAAGTTCAACTGCGACTCCCCGGTCAACAACTCGCCGAACAACACCGGCCAGACCAACCTGCCGCCGGCGATCCCCGCCGACGCGTGGGAGGGCTACACCGAGACCGACACGCGCTTCCCCGCGCTCGGCACCGGCGGCGCGCCGATGGGCGGCCCGCGCTACCACTACGACGCGAGCAACCCGTCGAACACCAAGTTCCCCGCGTTCTACGACGACAAGTGGTTCATCGCGGAGTGGAACAACGGCTGGATCAAGACCGCCACGCTCGACGACGCCGGCAACGTGGTCGACGTCGACCCGTTCGCGCTCGGGACCGGCTACCTGCGCCCGATGGACCTCGACTTCGGTCCCGACGGCTCGCTGTACGTGATCGAGTGGGGCTCCGGCTTCGGCGGCAACAACCTCGACTCCGGCATCTACCGGATCGACTACACGGCGGGCGACCGCCGGCCGATCGCGCATGCGACGGCCACGCCCGACAACGGGCCCGCGCCGCTCGACGTCCAGTTCTCGAGCGAGGGCTCGAACGACCCGGAGGGCACCGAGCTGAGCTTCGCGTGGGACTTCGACAACAACGGCACGACCGACTCCACGGAGGCCAACCCCACCCACACCTACGCGAACCCCGGCAGCTACACCGCCACGCTGCGCGTGAGCGACGCCGGCGGCCTGACCGCCGTCGACAACGTCCAGGTCGTCGCGGGCAACACGCGCCCGGTCGTGACGATCGAGATCCCGGAGAACGGCCAGTTCGCCGCGTTCGGCGACAAGGTGCCCTACAAGATCTCCGTCACCGACGCCCAGGACGGCTCGACCGGCTCGGGCATCAGCTGCAGCGACGTCACGCTCAACGTGTCGCTCGGCCACGACCTGCACGCGCACACGCTCAGCACCCACACCGGCTGCGAGGGCACCGTCGACACGCTGCTCACCAGCGGACACGGCGACACCGCGAACGTCTTCACGGTGCTCGAGGCCATCTACACCGACAAGGGCGCGACCGGAAGCGCAGCGCTCACGGGCCGCGCGGAGACGATCCTTCCGCCCAAGCGCAAGCAGGCCGAGTTCTACAGCTCGCAGGGCCGCGCGGCGAACGGCACCGGCGGGGGTGATCCCGGAGTCCAGATCGAGGACACGACCGACGTGGGGGCCGGGAAGAACATCGGCTTCATCGAGGACGGCGACTACGTCTCCTTCAAGCCGGTCAGCCTCAAGGACATCCGTGCGCTGACGTTCCGCGTCGCGTCCGGCGGCGCCGGAGGGGACATCGAGGTGCGCCTCGACTCGCCGACCGGCACGCTCGTCGGGAGCGCGGCGGTCGCCAACACCGGCGGCTGGCAGACGTGGACGAACGTGACGCTGCCGCTCGACGCCCCGCCCGCCGGGACGCACGAGCTGTTCCTCGTGTTCCGCAACGCGACGAACAACGGCGGCCTGTTCAACCTCAACTGGCTCGAGGCCATCGGCAAGGGCGCCGCGACGACCGAGGCGCCGCAGGTGTCGGCCGACGCCACCCCGAAGACCGGCGCCGCGCCGCTCGAGGTGCACTTCACGGGCACCGCGACGGACGACGACGCCGAGCCGGGCGACACGCTGGCCTACAAGTGGGACTTCGGCGTCGCCGGCACCACCGACGACACGTCGACCGAGAAGGACCCGACCTACACGTACCAGCGGGCGGGCACGTACAACGCGACGTTCACGGCCACCGACGCGCAGGGCGGGCACTCGTCCGCCACGGTGCAGGTGGTGGTCACCGCGGGCGGCTCGTGCCCGACGAACGTGCGGTCGGACGAGTTCGACGGCGACGCGCTGGACCCGAACCGCTGGGACGTGATCCGGCCTGACGACACGCGTCCGCCGACGGTCTCGGGCGGCGAGCTGCACTTCCCGATCGACAACGGGTCGCTCTACCAGACCGGCACGAGCGCCCGCAACATCGTCGTCCAGGACCTGCCGAACGGCAACTGGGAGGTCACCACCAAGATCACGACCGACCCGCTGACGCAGAACTACCAGCAGGCCGGCCTGCGCCTCTACAGCGACGACCAGAACTGGGCGTCGGTGCACATGATCTACGCGGGCACGGGTCGCGACTTCGAGTTCATCTACGAGAACAACGACACCCCGCGCAACGAGGCGGCCGACAAGCTCGGCGGCATCCCCGCCGACGCGCCGCTCACCTACTACGTGCGGCTGGCGTCCGACGGCACCGACCTGCGTGCGTACTACTCCTATGACGGCACCACCTTCAACCAGGTGGGCCGGCCCGCCCCGATGAGCTCGTTCGCGAGCCCGAAGATCGGGCCGGTCGCGCTGTCCGACCAGGCGCCCGAGTTCCCGGTGGCGCACTTCGACTGGATCCGGTTCAACCCGGACGAGCCGATCGGCGGGGGCGGCGGCGGCAGCCTCGTCGACGACTTCGACGGGGCCGACCTCGGCGCCGCCTGGGACGTCGTGCGACGCGACCAGCAGCTGACCGTGAGCGGCGGCAAGCTGAACATCCCCGCCCAGACGGGCGACATCTACGGCGGCCGCAACGACGCGAAGAACCTCGTGATGCGCGATGCGCCGGAGGGCCCATGGGTGGCGACCGCAAAGGTCAACTTCCAAGGCAGCCTGCAGTACCACCAGGCCGGCATCATCGCCTACGGCGACGACCAGAACTTCACGAAGCTGGGGCGCCTCACCACGAACGCGTCCGGGTCGCCGCTCGCGGAGAAGTTCGAGTTCATCTACGAGAACGCGGGCACCCCGCGCAACGACGCGCCCGACTCGACGGCCGACCTGGCGGCCGGGTTCGGCGCGGACTACTGGGTCCGGATCACGTCCGACGGGACGAACATCACGGGCGCATACTCGACCGACGGCAACAGCTGGACCAACGTCGGGCGGGCGGCGCCGCTGCCGGCGGACGCCAAGATCGGGCTGTTCGCGTTCAGCAACGACGGCACGGGCAACCCGGTGGCCGCCTTCGACTCGTTCACCCTCACGGGTGAGAACGTCGGCGGCGGCTCGGCGGGGCCGAGCCGCGACGACGACTTCGCGGGCGCGGCGCTCGACAAGACGCGCTGGAACGCGATCGTGCGCGACACGCCGGCTGAGTACGCGGTCTCCGGCGGCAACCTGACCATCACGACCTCGCCCGGCGACATCTACACGGGCGATACCACGCCGCCGCCGAACAACTTCATCCTCCAGTCGGCCGACCATGCCGGCGCGGACTGGGTGATCGAGACGAAGGTCGACTCGGCGGTGAACGGCGGCTACGGCCAGGGAGGCCTGATCGCGTACGTCGACGGCAACAACTACGTCAAGCTCGACCCGATCTCCGACGCCGGGAGCACGCGCATCAACCGGATCGAGCTGCGCACGGAGATCGCCGGCACGCCGACCGGGCCGCCGACCGACCCGCAGATCGCGGAGGGCACCGGCACGGTGTTCTGGCTCCGCCTGACGAAGGCCGGGAACAACTACACCGGCGAGTTCTCGCGTGACGGCACGACGTGGAGCCCCGCCGGCACGGTCGCGAACCCGATGGCGTCCCCGTCGTTCGGCCTGTTCGCCTTCGGGCCGCAGGCGGACGGCCAGGGCGACACGGTCTCGTTCGACTACTTCACGCTTGACGGGCAGGACCCGGACGAGCCGTGTGGTTGCACCGGCGACGGGTCCGGCGACGAGTTCGACGGCGGGACCCTCGACAAGACCAGGTTCAACGACATCGTCCGCGAGGACGACACCAAGTACACGGTCCAGAACGGCCAGCTCAACGTCACCACGGTCAACGGCGACATCTACACGAACGGCGACCCGGCCGCGACGCGGAACTTCTTCCTGCAGACGGCCGACCATGCCGGTCCGAACTGGGTCATCGAGACGAAGGTGAACGCCATCGAGCTCAGCGGCGGCTACGAGCAGGCCGGCCTGCTGGCCCGCGAGGACGACGACAACTACGTCAAGTTCGACATCATCTCCGACGACACGCAGACGGCCCTGAACCGGATCGAGCTGCGCAGCGAGGTGGCGGGGGCGATCCAGAACCCGCAGCCGCAGCTGACGCCGCTGCCGGCCAACGACGGGAACGTCTGGCTGCGCCTGTCGAAGATCGGCACGGACTACAAGGGCGAGTACTCGTTCGACGGCTCGACCTGGACGGCGTTCGCGACGGTGCCGAACGCCATGGCCGCGCCGAGCTTCGGGCTCTTCACGCTCGGCGTGACCAGCGGCGGCGGCACCGCCCACTTCGACTACCTCGACGTGGACGGCGATCGCGGCGGCTGCGAGCCTCCGCCGCCGACGAACCAGGCCCCGCAGATCCAGTCGGCCACGGCCGCCCCGACGATCGGCCTCGCGCCGCTGCCGGTGAACTTCACCGCCGCGGCGACGGATCCGGACGCCGGCGACACCGTGACCTACAGCTGGGACTTCGGCGACGGCTCTCCCGCGTCGACGGAGCAGAACCCGTCGCACACCTACGCGGAGCCCGGCGACTACACCGCCAAGCTGACGGTGTCGGACGGTGAGGCGACGGCGACGCGCAACGTGCAGGTCACGGCGCTCGAGCCCGACGATCCCGATGCGCGCTTCCGGGCGCTCGTCTTCTCCAAGACGGCGGGCTTCCGGCACAGCTCGATCGACGAGGGCCACGCCGCGATCGAGCAGCTCGGTGCGGACAACGGCTTCCAGGTGGACCACACCGAGGACGCCACCGCGTTCCGCGACGGCATCCTCAGCCACTACGACGCGGTCGTCTGGCTGTCGACGACCGGCGACGTGCTCAACGCCACCCAGCAGAGCGCCTTCGAGCGCTTCATCAAGGCCGGGAACGGCTACGCGGGCATCCACTCCGCGGCCGACACGGAGTACGAGTGGAAGTGGTACGGCAGGCTGGTCGGCGGCTACTTCCTGAGCCATCCGAGCGGCACGACGCCGCAGGGCGGGCGCCCGGGCACGGTGGTCGTCGAGGACACGACGGACCACTCCACACAGGGCCTGCCGGCCCCGCGCTGGGACCGGATCGACGAGTGGTACAACTACAAGCCGGTCAACTTCGAGCAGACCGGCAACGTGGACTTCAGCCCGCGGGCCGACGTCCACGTCCTGGCCTCGCTCGACGAGTCGACGTACGACGAGGCGGACGGCAGCGACGGGGTCGACGACGACCACCCGATCTCGTGGTGCCAGAAGTACGACGGTGGCCGCTCGTGGTACACGGGCATGGGCCACACCGAAGACTCGTTCACGGAGGTGCCGTACCTGAGGCACATCCTCGGCGGTATCGAGGAGGCCGCGGGTACCGAGGGATCGGACATCTGCAACATCGCTCCGACCGTCGAGGCCACGGCCGATCCGCGGACCGGCCGGGCGCCGCTCCCAGTGGCGTTCTCGGCCAACGGGTCCGACGCCGAGGGCGCCGCGCTCACGTACTCGTGGGACTTCGGGGACGGCGGCACGTCGCTGCGCCAGAACCCGGACCACACGTACAGCCAGCCCGGCACCTACACGGCGAAGGTCACCGTGAAGGACCCGAAGGGCGCCACCGGCACCGCGACCGTCGAGGTCGTCGTGACCAACCCGCCCGGGAACGTCGCGCCGACCGTCGAGGCCGCGGGCGACCCGACCGCGGGCAAGCCGCCGCTGGCGGTGCAGTTCTCCGCGAACGGATCCGATCCCGACGGCGATGCGCTCACGTACAAGTGGGACTTCGGGGACGGCGGCACGTCGCTGCTCCAGAACCCGTCGCACACGTACGCGACGGCAGGGACGTACACGGCGAAGGTGACCGTGAGCGACGGGAAGGGCGGCACGGGCACGGCGACGGTCCAGGTGACCGTGGGCAACCGCGGCCCGAGCGTGGCGCTCGCGGCGACGCCGATCTCCGGCCGCGCGCCGCTGAACGTCAGCTTCACCGCCACGGGCTCAGACCCGGATGGGGACGCGCTGACCTACGCGTACGACTTCGGCGACGGGAAGAGTGGTACCGGCAGGACACCGACCCACAAGTACACGAAGGCCGGGGTCTACACCGCGAAGGTCACGGTGACCGACACAGGGGGCGCCAAGGCCACGGCGGAGGTGCAGATCACCGTCACGAAGAAGTAGCCCGCGCGACAGGGGTCGCCGGCCGACCCCCCGGCGGCCCTCCTCCTGGGTCGCCGGGGGCTCGGCGGCGTGCGCACGGACCTGCTGAGATGTGTTCCCTCCATCGGATTGAGGAGGATCGATGACGCGCAGGCTGGAAGCGGGGCCGCTGCTCGTGATGCTGGGAGCCCTGCTCCTGCTCGTGAGCCTGTTCCTCAGCTGGTTCACGGGCGAGATCACCGCGTGGGAGGGGTTCGAGGTCTGGGACCTCGTGCTGTTCGTGCTCGCGCTCGGCGCGATCGCGGGCGGGCTCGGGCTCGCCTCGCAGGACGTGGACGTGGTCGACCGCCGGTACCTGCCGGCGGCGGTGGTCGCCGTGGCGGTGATCGTCGCGTCGCAGATCATCGATCCGCCCCCGGCCGCGGCGGGGCAGGACCCCGACACCGGCGCCTGGCTCGCGCTCGGCGCGGCGCTGGTGATGTGCGCCGGCGCGGTGCTCACCTTCGGCCGCGTGCGCCTGGCGGTCACGGTCGAGGACCGCGAGCCGGAGCGCCGCCGGGTCGCCGCGGTGGACGCGCGCGGGCCTGCGGACCCGACGACGGACAACATCCCGGCCGTGCGCCCGCCCGAGCGCGAGGGCGGCCGGCTGTTCGCGCGCAGCCGGGAGCCGGCGCCCGAGACGGTGGCGACGGCGGCGACCGCGCCCGCGGAGGCGGCTGAGCCGCGCGCGAAGAAGCCGGCGTCCTCCCCAAGCGGCGGCGCGGGCAGGACGAGGACACCGCTCCGGCAGGGAACGAGCCGCCGGAGCAGAAGCAGGATTGATGCCCCCAGTGCGGGAGGTCGCTTTCGAGCTGGAGTGCTTCGAGTGGGCGGAGGAGCGCCTCGAGGTCGCTGGGCGCTGGCAGGGCCTGGGCCCGCGGCGGCTGAACCGCCCGGTGCTCACCGTCGAGACCGACAGCGGCCGCCGCAAGCGGATCGTGGCGATGCCCGGCGGGCACATGGGCGTCTCCGGGGAGACGTGGCGGGCCAGCTTCGCGTGGCCGGGCGACCCCGCCGAGATCACCGACGCCGAGCTGGAGGTCGGCGGGAACGTCGTCGTCGACCTGCCGCTGCCGGACCGCCGCCGCCGGCGCCGCCGCCGCGCGGCCGCCGAGCAACACACCGACGAGACGCTCCGCGCGGACGCGGCCGCCCTGCGGGGGCAGGTCGACCGGCTGCGCGCCGAGCTCGCCGGCCGCGAGCGCGAGATCATCGCCCTGCACGCGCAGCTCGACGATGAGACCGACGAAGAGGAGGATCCCGCGCGCGTGGGCGCGGACGAGCGCACCGTGGAGATCGCGCGGCTCGCCGGCGAGCTCGAGCGCGTGCAGGACGAGAAGGTCGCCGGCGCGGAGGCGATGACCGTGGAGATCGCGCGGCTGGCCTCGGAGGTGGAGCGGCTCCGGGAGGAGAAGGACGCCGGCGCCGGCGCGATGACGGCCGAGCTGGAGCAGCTCGCCGCCGAGCGCGACGCCGCCCGCGCCGACACGGAGGCCGCCGTGGCGGCCGAGCGTGAGCGCTGGCAGGGCGACATCGACGATCTGCATCAGGCGTTCGCCGACGCGGCGGCCGAGGCGGAGACCGCGCGCGACCGGCATCGCGCAGAGGTCGCCGCGCTCGAGGACCAGCTCCGCGCCGAGCGCGCCGCGGTGGCCCGAATGAGCGCCGAGCTCGCGCGCCGGCCCGAGCCCGGTGAGCAGCAGGCAGCGGCTGCCGCCCACGCAGCCGATGCCGCCGCCGGCCTCCTCGTCCTCGCCCGCCGCCGAGCCCGCTGACCCCGTGAGCATCGAGGGCGCGGTGCTCGACGCGCCGGGTCCGCTGCGGGCGGGAGCGCGTCCGCCCGCGGCCCCGAACACCGAGCCGGGCGCCGATGTCCTCGGGGCCGCGCCCGCCGAGGAGGAGCGGGAGACGAGCGCGCTGCAGGCGCTCAAGGCGCGCTTGGAAGGGCTGCTCGGGACGAACGGCCACACGCAGGACGACGATCCCGACGCGGAGCCGGCCGTCCGGCGCCCGCTCCGCACGGCGTCCGCCGCGCGGGCCCGCGCCGAGGCCACGGTCGCCGCCCGGCGCAGCCCGGGCGAGGTGTGGGGGATGCGCGTGCTCGCGCTCGTCGTCGTCGCCGTGCTGCTCACCGCCTTCGTGCTGATCCTCGCCTACATTGCGTGACGACGCGGGGCGGGCGGGCCGCCTCGTCCCCGCCGCCTGCCTCGCCGTCGCCGCGCTCTCGCTGCTGCTCCCGTGGGCGCTCGCGTTCGATCCCTGGTCGTGGGTCGGGTGGGGGAGGGACGTCACGCGGCTGGAGCTCGACACGTCCGGCGGTCCGTCGTGGAAGCCGCTGCCGGTCGTCGCCACGACGGTGCTCGCGTTCGCCGGCGGCGCGGCGCCCGCGCTGTGGCTCGTGCTGGCGCGCGCGGGCGGTCTGCTCGCGCTCGCGGGCGCGGCGGTGCTGGCGGGCCGGCTCGCCGGCCCGGCCGCGGCCGGCGCGGCCGCGGCGGTGGCCGCCACGCTGGCGATCGAGCTGAGCAGCTGGTGGTTCTTCAACACCGCCCTCGGCAACAGCGAGGGGCTGCTCGCCGCGGCGGTCCTGTGGGCGGCCGTCGCGCACCTGGAGGGCCGGACGAGGGTGGCGCTCTTCCTGGGTCTCGCTGCCGCGCTCTTGCGCCCCGAGGCGTGGCCGTTCCTCGGGCTGTACGCGCTCTGGCTGTGGCGCACGCGGCGCGAGTCGCCCGGCGTGCTCGCGCTCGCGCTGCTCCCGGTGCCGGTGCTCTGGTTCGGGCCGGACGTCATCGGGGCGGGCGGGGCGCTCGGCGCCTCCGACGCCGCTCGGGGCACGGCGAGCCCGCAGAGCGCCGTCTACGCCGACTTCCCGGCGCTCGAGGTGCTGGTGGACTTCGCCGAGCTCGTGACCCTCCCGGTCCTCGCCGCGGCGGTCCTCGGCGTCGTGCTCGGCGGCCGCGCGGCGCGCGTGGCGGCGGCGGGCGCCGTCGCCTGGGTCGCGATCGTGGCGGTGATGACGCAGGCCGGCTACGCGGGCAACCCGCGCTACAACGTCGCCCCCGCGGCGGTCGTGTGCGTCCTCGCGGGCGTCGGCGTCGCCACGCTCGCCCGCCGCCTCGGTCCCGGTCTCGTCCTCGCCGCCGTGCTCGGCGCCGCGACGCTGGCGTTCACCGCCGGCGACCTGTCCGACCAGGTCGACGAGCTCGGGGCGCGCGCCGACCGGCGCGAGCAGCTCGACGCGCTCGTCGACCGCGCCGGCGGTCCGGAGACGGTCAAGCGCTGCGGCCCGGTCTACACGAACCAGCCGATGAAGGCGATGGTGGCCTGGCGCCTGGACGTCCCGATGGAGCACCTGGCCGACCCGCCGCGCCCACCGGGCGCCGTGCTCCGCGCGCCGCCCGGATACGACGGCGGCCCCGCGCTGCCGCGCGCCCCGGGCTTCGCGCCCCTCGCCCGCGAGGGCGCATGGGAGCTCCTCGCGACGTGCCGAACCTAAAGAGGGTCTGACCCTCTTTAGATAAAGGGGGTCAGACCCTCTTTAGGTTCCAGCGCGTCGGCGTGCGCGGCAGCGCGGCGGGGTCGAAGCGCTCGCGCATCTCGGCCGCCGTCGCCGCGCCGTCCATCCCCAGCGTCCGCGCCATCCAGCGCACGGCGGCGCCCGGGTCGAGCTCGTCCAGCGTGACCGCGCCGTGTCGCTTCGCGAGGCGAGCGCCGTCGGGGCCGAGCACGAGCGGGACGTGGGCGTACGCCGGCGGGTCCAGCCCCAGCAGGTCGGCGAGGAAGAGCTGGCGCGGCGTGGTGTCGAGCAGGTCGTCGCCGCGCACGACCTCGCCGATCCCCTGCCACGCGTCGTCGACGATCACCGCGAGGTTGTACGCGGGCGCGCCGTCGTTGCGGCGCACGACGAAGTCGTCGACGACGCCCTCCTGCGGCCCGTGGAGCCGGTCGGTGAAGCCGACCCGCGCAGCGTTCGCGCGCACCCGCAGCGCCGGCGGACGGCCGCCCGCCCGCTTGCGCCGGCGCTCCGCCTCCGTCAGGCGCAGGCACGTGCCCGGGTAGGCGCCCTCCGGGAGCGGGCCATGCGGAGCGGAGGCCGCCGCCCGGATCTCCGCGCGGGTGCAGAAGCACTCGTAGAGGTCGCCGGCCGCGAGCAGGCGCTCGAGCGCCGCGTGGTAGGCGTCGTGGCGGTTCGACTGGTAGACGACCTCGCCGTCCCAGTCGAGCCCGATCGCCCGCAGGTCGCGCAGCTGCCGCTCGGCCGCGCCCGCCTGCACCCGGCCCTGGTCGAGGTCCTCCATCCGCACGAGGAAGCGCGCCCCCGCCGTGCGCGCGAACAGCCACGCGAGCAGCGCCGTCCGCAGGTTGCCGACGTGCAGCGTGCCCGTCGGGCTCGGCGCGAAACGCCCGCTCTGCCCCGCCTGGCGGCTCGTCACCGGCTTCGCCTCGGTGTCATCCCTCGTAGCGGAACGGCAGCGTGTCGGCCACCTCGCTCAGCCGCGGCGCCTCGCGATCGCGGTCGGAGTACAGGAGCTCGATATCGGCCGGCCACTCGACGCCCACGTCGGGATCGTCGAAGCGGATCCCCGCCTCGGTGGCCGCGTCGTAGTAGGCGGTGCACTTGTAGACGAAGTCCGCGGTCTCGGAGAGCACGCAGAAGCCGTGGCCGAAGCCGACGGGGATGTAGAGCTGGTGGCCGTGCTCGTCGTCGAGCTCGACGCTCTCCCACTCGCCGAACGTCGGCGAGCCGCGGCGCAGGTCGACGACCACGTCGAGCACCCGCCCGCGCGCCGCGCGCACGAGCTTGCCCTGGCCCGGATGCGTCTGGAAGTGCAGGCCCCGCACGGTGCCGCGCCGCGATCGCGAGTGGTTGTCCTGCACGAACTCGGTGGGCACGCCCTCGGCTGACCACGCGTCGGCGCGGAACGTCTCCATGAAGAACCCGCGCGCGTCGCCGTGCACGGCCGGCGCGAGCAGCACGAGGCCCGTCGAGGCGGGTGGGAAGTCGCTGCATCGCGCGCAGACTAGAAGGGATCGGACGGCGGAGCGTCGAAACCCCGTCGGGTCATGCCGAGAACCGTTCCGATGCCTCCGGCCGCCAAGGGCCACCAGACGCTGTCCGCCTACATCACGTCCCGCTTCGACGAGTTCTCGCGCTCTCAGAAGGACGTCGCGCAGTACGTCGTCGACCACCTCGACGAGGTCGCGTTCCACACGGCGGAGGAGCTGGCCCGCCGCGCGAACACCTCGTCGTCGACGGTGGTGCGGTTCTCGCAGGCGCTCGGCTTCGAGGGCTTCCCGGAGCTCCAGGAGTCCGCCCGCGAGGAGTACCGGCACGGCCACCGCCAGCCCCCGCGCGGCCTCGAGCCGGCTGCGCCGCTGTTCTCGCTCGACATGAACCCGTTCGAGTCGGCGATCGCCGCCGACCACGTCAACGTCGAGGACACCGCCCGGCGCGTCTCGCGCTCGGAGGTCGAGGCGTCGATCGAGCTGATCGCCACCTGCGATCGCGTGCTGATCGCGGGCACCGACCAGATGGCGTTCTTCGCGTCCTACCTGCGCCACCTGCTGATGCTGCTCGACATCCGCGCCGAGATCGCGGCGTCGCCGTCGCAGGAGGCGCTCTCCCGGCTCGGGCGGATCGACGGCGGCACGCTCGTGATCGGCCTCTCGGCGGGCCGGCCGCACCCGCTCGTCGTGCGCGCGATGAAGATCGCCCGCCACCGCAAGGCGTCGACGCTCGCGATCGTCGACGCGACGCTCTCCGAGGTCGCCAAGCTCTCCGACCGCACGCTGTACTACTCCTCGAACTCGCCCGCGTTCGTGCGCTCGCACAGCGGCCTGCTCTCGATCCTCCAGGCGCTCGCGTACGGGGTCTACTCGCGCGACACGTCGCAGTACGACGAGCGTATCCGGGCCTTCAAACTCAAGTAGCGCGCTTTGGACTGACCGGAACACCGGTTCGTCGTACCCTGTGCGGCATGCGTGACGAAGCGACGTTCCGGGTGAAGGCCGGCCTGGCCGAGATGCTGAAGGGCGGCGTCATCATGGACGTCGTCGACGCCGAGCAGGCGAAGATCGCCGAGGACGCCGGGGCCGCAGCGGTCATGGCGCTCGAGCGCGTCCCCGCCGACATCCGCCGCGACGGCGGCGTCGCGCGCATGTCGGACCCGCTGCTGATCAAGGGCATCCAGGAGGCCGTCACGATCCCGGTGATGGCGAAGGCGCGCATCGGCCACTTCGCCGAGGCGCAGGTGCTCGAGGCGCTCGAGGTCGACTACGTCGACGAGTCCGAGGTCCTCACGCCCGCCGACGAGGCCCACCACATCGACAAGTGGGCGTACAAGGTCCCGTTCGTCTGCGGCGCCACCAACCTCGGCGAGGCGCTGCGCCGGATCGGCGAGGGCGCGGCGATGATCCGCTCCAAGGGCGAGGCCGGCACCGGCGACATCGTCGAGGCCGTCCGCCACCTGCGCGAGATCCGCTCCGAGATCCGCCGTCTGCAGACGCTCGACGACATGGAGCTCGCGACCGCCGCGAAGGAGCACCAGGCGCCGCTCGACCTCGTCCGCGGCGTCGCCGAGGCCGGCAAGCTGCCGGTCGTGCTGTTCTGCGCCGGCGGCATCGCGACGCCGGCCGACGCCTCGCTGGTGATGCAGCTCGGCGCCGAGGGCGTCTTCGTCGGCTCCGGCATCTTCAAGTCCGAGGACCCGGCCACGCGCGCCGCCGCGATCGTCGAGGCGACCACCCACTTCCAGGACGCCGACCGCGTCGCCCGTGCGAGCGAGGGGCTCGGCCAGGCGATGACGTCGCTCGAGACGCGCAAGCTCGAGGAGCAGCAGCTCCTCGCCAACCGCGGCTGGTGAGCGCGCCGCTCGTCGGCGTCCTCGCGCTCCAGGGCGACTTCGAGGCGCACGCGCGCATGCTGCGCGACCTCGGCGCCGCGGCACGCGAGGTCCGCGTGCCGGCGGACCTCGACGGGCTCGACGGGCTGATCATCCCGGGCGGCGAGTCGACGACGATGACGCTCGGGATCGAGCGCGAGGGGCTCGCCGACCCGCTGCGCGAGCTCGTGCGCTCGGGCACGCCGGTGCTCGGCACCTGCGCGGGGATGATCATGCTCGACCGCGAGCACCTCGGCCTCGCCGACTACACGTGCCGGCGCAACGCCTTCGGCCGCCAGATCCGCTCCTTCGAGGCCGACCTCGAGATCCCCGGCATCGACGGCGAGCCGGTCCGCGCGGTGTTCATCCGCGCGCCGTGGATCGACGAGCACGGCGACGCCGTCGAGGTGCTCGCCGAGGTCGACGGCCACGTCGTCGCGGCGCGCCAGGACAACATGCTCGTGATCTCGTTCCACCCGGAGATCGCGGGGGAGACGCGGCTGCACGGCTGTTCCTGGAGGGCATCGCGGCGTGAGTGAGCTGACGCTGCACTTCGTCCGCCACGGCGAGTCGCTCGCCAACGAGGCGGACAGGGCCGGCCGCCCGCGGCCCGCCGACTGGGACGCGCTCTCCGAGCGCGGCTGGGAGCAGGCGCGCGAGCTCGGCCGCCGGCTCGAGGGCCACGGGATCGAGGTGATCGTGGCGAGCACGATGCGCCGCGCGCAGGAGACCGCGCGAGGGCATCAACGAGGTGCTCGGCCTGCAGGTCGAGACCGATCCCGACCTGCACGAGCTCCGGCAGTCCGACGCGTTCTACAGCTCCGTGCCCGACTTCGCCGACACGGCGTCGCTGAACTGGATGCCGACTGCCCCGCGCGACCACGCCGAGCCGGGCGCGGAGTCGTTCGACACGATGCTCGCGCGCGTCGTGCGCGTGCGCGAGCGGATGGAGGCGCGCGCGGGTGACGAGCGGATCCTGCTCGTCACCCACTACGGCTGGCTGCACTTCTTCCTCGGCCACACGCTGTTCGGCGACGCGTTCGGGCCCGAGCACCTGCTCGGCCTCTGGCTCGCCGGTCACGCGAACACCGGCATCAGCGTGTTCCAGCGCCGCCCGCGGCGCATGGACGGGATGGACTTCTCCGGGTGGGACCTGACCACCTGGAACGATCAGGCCCACCTGTGAGCTAGAAGCGGACGTTCCGCAGGAACGTCACCCCCGTCTGCGCCGTCTTGAGCTCCGCCTCCGGGTCGCCGGGGTGCGAGATCGTCGGGTCGTCGTGCTCGACGATGTAGTGCTTGTCCGTCCGCGGGCGGCCGAGCCCGGCGGCGAAGATGTCCGGGAAGTCGATCGAGCCCGGACCCGCGTCCTCCCAGTTCGGGACATCGTCCGGCCGCCGCTTCCAGGTCCGGTCCTTGACGTGGTAGCCGATGTAGCGCGCCGGGTCCGCGGCGAGGTATGCGAGCGGGTTCTCGCCGCCCTCGATGATCCAGAACAGGTCCAGCTCGAACTTCACGAGCGACGGGGTGGTCTCCTTGAGCAGGATGTCGTAGTTCGGGGTCCCGTCGGCCTGCTTGTTCTCGAACTCGAAGTTGTGGTTGTGGTAGAAGAACTGCAGTCCCGCGTCCTCCGCCATGGCCCCTGCCTCGTTCAGGCGGCCGGCCAGGAACTTGAAGTACTCGCTCGTGTAGGGCCCTGGGAACCAGGCGAAGCCGGTGTACTTCTGACCGAGCTCGGCCGCGTATTGGAGCGTCTCGGCGTACCCGGTCTTCCACCCGTCGCCCGGCGCGAGGTCGAAGCCGTCGTGACCGGACACCGGGCGGAGGCCGGCGTCGTCGAGCAGCCCGCGGAGCTGCTGCACCGGCAGGCCGTAGTGGCCGGCCATCTCGACCTCGGTGTAGCCCATGGCGCCGAGCTGGTTGAGGATGCGGCGGACGGCCTGGCGATTGCCGTCGGGCATGAGCCGCCGCATCGTGTAGAGCTGGATGGCGATCCGGTTGTTCGGCACGTTGCGGCGCGCCCCTGCGCTGCCGCCCTGCGCGCCGGCCGCCGGAGCCCACGAGCCCGCGGCCGCCGCGGCCGCGCCGGTCCCGAGCGCGGCCCCGAGGAACCGCCGCCGGTTCAGGTGGTGCTGCATCGTCCTTCTCCTCCCGTCAGAAGTGGATGGCTCCGGCAAACTAACACCCGGGTGTTATGACCGGCTTCCGCCACAAGTAATCGCGTAAACCGCCACGGCCGCCACCGGCACGAGCGGCCGCGACCAGGGCCGCTAGGCGCTGACGTCGCGGTCGCGCAGCACGTAGACGCCGGCCGCGACGAAGACGGCGGCGTAGGCGACGAGCAGCAGGCCGGCCGGCACCTGGTCGAGCGCGTCCGACGAGCTCGCGGTGCCGGCCAGCGCGTTCGCCGCACCGGTCGGGAACCACCGGGTGATGACGTCCTCGAACCCCGGGATGAGCGTGAGCAGCGGCTCGATCAGGAAGATCCAGCCGAGCGCGCCGATGATCGCGCCGACCTGGTTGCGGATCAGCGCGCCGAGGCCGACGCCGATCGCCGCGTAGAGCGCGGACGCCGCCGTGTTGCCCGCGATCAGCTTCAGCACGTCGCTCGTGTCGGTGCCGGTGTCGATGCCGCGCGAGGAGAGCAGCGGCAGCACGATCACCGCGCAGAGCGCGGACGCGACGAGGCCGAGCAGCGCCCCGGCCGCGAGCGACGCTACGAGCTTCGCGAGCACGAGCCGCACCCGGTCGGGAACGGCCAGCAGGCTCGGCGTGATGGTCCCGTGCCGGAACTCCGTCGACACGACGAGGATGCCGAGCACGAGCGCGAAGATCTGGACGAGCCCGGAGATCTCCATCAGGTCGGCGCCCGGCGCCTCGTCGGTGGACGAGAAGTCGCCCGCGAGCGCCGCGATCAGGCTGATGATCACGACGAGCGCGATCGAGCCCAGCGTCACGCCCCACGACGTGCGCGTCGTGCGCAGCTTGAACAGCTCGGCGGCGATCGCGCGGCTCACGACGGTCCGCCCTCGGCGCCGGTGAGCTCGAAGAAGATCTCCTCGAGCGACGAGCCCGTCGGCGCGAGCTCGGAGATGACGATCCCGCCGTTCGCGATCACGCGCCCGATCTCCTCGCCGCTGCGGCCGCGCACGAGGATCGCGCGATCGCCGTCGCTCGTGACGTCCGCGCCGTCGGCGCGCAGCAGGTCGCCGAGGCGGGCGGCGTCGGGCCCTGCCACGCGCATCCCGCCGCCGCCGCGGGCGGTGAGCTCGGCGAGCGGCGCTTGGGCGACGGAGCGGCCGTGGGCGATCACGACGACCTCGTCCGCCGTCTGCGCCACCTCCGCGAGCACGTGGCTGGACACGAGGATCGCGCGGCCCTCCTCGGCGAGCGAGCGCAGGAAGTCGCGCAGCCAGCGGATGCCCTGCGGATCGAGGCCGTTGGCCGGCTCGTCGAGCACCAGCACGCGGGGGTCGCCGAGCAGCGCGGCCGCCAGCCCGAGCCGCTGGCGCATGCCGAGCGAGTAGCCGCCGGCGCGCCGGTCGGCCGCGCCGGAGAGAGCGACGAGCTCGAGCAGCTCGTTCACGCGCGCGTCGCTCACGCCCGAGGCGCGGGCGAGCGAGCGGAGGTGGTTCCGGCCCGAGCGGCCCGGATGCAGCATGCCGCCGTCGAGCAGCGCGCCGACCGTGCGGACCGGGTCGTCGAGGGCGACGTAGGGCCGGCCCTCGACGGTCGCGGTGCCGGCGGTCGGGCGGACGAGCCCGAGCACGATGCGCAGCGTCGTGGTCTTGCCGGCGCCGTTCGGGCCGAGGAAGCCGACGATCCGGCCGGGCTCGACCGTGAAGGACAGGTCGTCGACGGCGAGCGTCTCCCCGAATCGCTTCGTCAGACCTGCGACTTCGATGGCCGGCACTCGGCGCCAGGCTATCGGCTCAGACGCCGAGGCGTAACGCACCCGGCTTGCCGCGCTCGACGACGAACGTGGCGAGCGTCGAGGCCGGCGAGACCGGCTGAAGGACCGTCTCGACGACGCGGAACTCGTTGGTCCACGTGCCTGAGTCGAGCGTCACGCGCACGTAGCCGCGGTGGAAGTCCGTGAACAGCCGGTGCGGGTTCACGGGATCGACGCCGAGCGGCGGGTCGTCACTGCCGGTGTCGCCCTCGGTGCTGATCGACGTGCCGAGGAACTCCGTGGCGATCGGCAGCCCGTCGAAGTTGTGGAAGTCGGGCGGCACGTTGCGGACCGAGTTCTCGTGCGAGTCGCCGGTGATGACCACCGTGCTCGCGACGCCGGGCTCGGCCAGGACGTTGAGCACGGCCTGGCGGTCGGCGACGTAGCCGTCCCAGCGCTCGGGGGCGAAGCGGCGCCGCAGCGGCGACGAATCGGTGTCGATCGGCGCGAACGCGACCTGGTTGGCGAGGACGTTCCAGCTCGTGCCCGCGCGTGCGGAGCCCGTCGATCAGCCACTCGCGCTGCACCGGCCCCAGGATGCTCCGGTCCGGGGACAACGCATCCGGGCAATAGCCGGACGGGTCGCGGGCGGACGGCGGGCACTGAACGATCTGATTCGAGCGGTGCTGACGGGTGTCGAGCACGTGGAACGTCGCGAGGGCGCCCCATTGCAGGCGCCGGTAGAGCGCCATGTCCTTGAAGACCGGCTTGCGTGCGCGTGCCAGCGGCGCGTGCTCCCAGTACGCGAGGTAGGCGGCGGCGCGGCGCTCCGCGATGGTCTGCAGCGGCGTGTCCGGTTGGTCGATGTCGAGGTCGGCGTAGTTGTTCTTGAACTCGTGGTCGTCCCAGGTCATCAGCCACGGGAACGCGGCGTGGGCCGCCTGGAGGTCGGGGTCGGTCCGGTACTGGGCGTGGCGCGTGCGGTAGTCGGTGAGCGAGAAGAGCTCGGCCACCGGAGCGTGGTCGCGGACGCGGTCGACGCCGGTCCCCTCGCCCTCGTAGATGTAGTCGCCGAGGTGCACGACCAGGTCGAGCTCCTGCTGCGCCATGTCCGCGTAGGCGGGGTAGAAGCCGTTCGTGTAGTTCTGGCAGGAGGCGAACGCGAAGCGCATCGGCGCGGTGGAGCCGAGCGGGGGAGCGGTGCGCGTGCGGCCGATCCTGCTCGTCGTCCGGCCCCACTTGAAGCGGTACCAGTACGGGGTGTCGGGTTGCAGTCCGGCGAGCTCGACGTGGACGGTGTGCGCCTCCTCCGGCCGCGCCTCGACCGCACCTCGCCGGACGATGCGCTGGAAGCGCTCGTCGGTGGCGACCTCGTAGCGCACGCCGAACACGTCGTCGGACATGCCGCCGCCTGCCAGCGGGTCCGGCGCGAGCCGGGTCCACAGCACGACGCCGTCGGGCGTCGGGTCCCCCGACGCGACGCCCAGCCCGAACGGGTTGCTCGCGAACGGCGGCGCCGCGCTCGACGCCGCGGCGCGGCCGAGGAGGACGTAGGCCGCGGTCGCCGATCCGCCCGCGCGCAACAGCGTGCGGCGGCTGATGCGTCCGTCCCAGTTTCCCGTGGGTGCCATGACCCGATCCTCGCGCGCCGCGCGGACGGCGCATATGCGCCAACGGGGTGGTCCGAGCCCAACCTAAGCGGGCTCGAGCAGCTCGCGCGGCGCGACGGCGCCCCGCTCCAACGCCAGGCGCGCGAGCGCGGCGCGCTTCTGGTGCTGCGGCACGCCGGCGATGCCGAACTGCTCGAACAGCGCGTGGAGGTGGAACTTCACGGTCTCGACGCTCAGGCACAGCTCGGCGGCGAGCTGGCGGTTCGACGGCGGCGGCGCGAACCGCTCGGCGGCGAGCGGGCGGCACAGCGCGACGAGCACGCGGCGCTGGGCCGGGCTGACCGGCGGCGACGAGCCGCGCGCGCCCACGGCCGTGCTGCGGTCGCCGCCGGTGAGCGGCGCGACGTAGGTGAGCCGGGTCCGCCCCACCGCGAGCACGTCGCCGTGCCGCAGGGCGCGCCGGCCGTGCACGCGCTCGCCGTTGACGAACGAGCCGTTGCGCGAGCGGCCGTCGTCGACGAGCGTCCAGACCGCGCCGATGCACTCGATGTCTGCGTGCGCGCGCGAGACCTCGTCGTCCCAGGTCAGCGCCACGTCGCTGGCCGCCTGACGTCCGATGCTGAGCGGGGAGCGATCGGGGGTCAGGTCGACGATCCACTCGTGCTCGTCGCCGTCGCGGAAGGCGAGGAACGGGATGCCGCGCCGCTCGGCATCGCGGCGTGCCTTGAGCTCGGCCGGCGAGGACCGGTGGAAGCCCGGGGGGATTGCGACCACGGGACGACTCTACGGGAGCGCGCGCGGGTCGTCGATCCGCGTGAGCGTGCCCGCGCCCACGCCCGCGACCCACACGTGGCCGCCGCCCGCCCCCACGGCGTACGGGTTCGGCGGCACCCGCACGCGCTGCACCGGCCCGCGCCGCACGCGCCTCGCCTCGAGCACGTCGACCGTGTGCCGGGTGTTGCTCGCCACGTAGACGCGGCCGCCCGCCACCGCGAGGCCCGCGGGGCGCGGCCCCAGGTCCGTGGTGACCGCGAGCATGGTGGTCGGGTCGATCCGCGCGACCGAGTCGTCGTCCGGGACGCTCGCCCAGACGTGGCCCGCCCCGAACGCCAGCTCCGACGCGGGCTCCGTGAGCCACGCGTGGTCCGCCGGCTCGCCCGGCACCACGCGCACGACCTGGCGCGTGTCGGACGAGCGCCACCCACGTCGCGCCGGCGCCCAGCGCGATCGCCGCGATCCCGTCCGGGAACTCGCTCCGGCCGAGCAGCCGCTCGCCCGCGCGGTCGTAGTGGAGCAGGGTCGCCGGACCGCCGTCCGTCTCGCGCGCGACGACCCAGAGCCCGCTCGGCCCGGCGGCGATCCGCGCGGGCGGTCCGGGCGTGTCGAAGCGGCGGAGCCGCTTGGCGCTGTCGCGATCGAGACCGAGGATGGCGCTCGTCGCCCGCTTCGCCACCCACACCATGCCGTGGTCGGCGGCGATGCCCGCCGCGCCGCGTCCCACGTACGGCTGCTCGCCCACCCTGCGGCCGCTGTGGACGTCCAGCCGCGTGATGCGCGGCTCGTGGATGCTCAGCACCCACACCGCGCCGCCCGCGACGATGACCCCGCGCGGCCGGCGGCCGACGTCCCGGATCGTCGCGCCCACGCGCGCGCCGGCCGGTCTGGCGGCGGGCTTCGCCGTCGCGGCCGCCTGCGCGCTGCGCGCCTCCGGCGGAGCGCGCTGCCCGCCGCCGCGGTCGGGCACGAGCCAGAGGCCGAGGACCGCGATCCCCGCACCCGCCGCCAGGGCCCCGACGGCGAGCCCCCGCCGCCGTGGGGGCACCCGCGCAGGGAGCAGGGCGGGGGGCGAGGGCGTCGTCGTCGCGCCACGCCCGGGGTCAGGCCCGTTGCGTTGCCCGACCGTCGCCACCGTCTCTGTCGCGGCGGTCTCCCTGCGGGGCAACGGGTCTGACCCGACGGCGGCCTGCGCCGCGCGGCCGAGGTCGCCGGCCGACTGCTGCCGGTCCGCGGGGTCCTTCGCGAGCGCCCGGGCGACGACCGCGTCGAGCGCGGCCGGCAGGCCCGGCCTGACCGTCGACGGCCGCGGCGGCTCGTCGACCAGGTGTGCCCACAGCTTCGCGTGGTCGGAGTCGCGCTCGAACGGGACGCGGCCCGTGAGCACGAAGTAGAGGACCCCGCCCAGCGCGTACACGTCGGCGCGCGCGTCGACGCGCTCGCCGCGGATCTGCTCGGGCGCGACATAGTCGAGCGTGCCGACCCACTGCTCCGACGTCGTCGGCCCGGCGGTGGCCAGCGCGTGCTTCGCGAGGCCGAAGTCGCTCAGGTAGACGTGCCCGTCGGCGTCGATCATCACGTTCTGGGGCTTGACGTCGCGGTGGACGTAGCCGGCCTCGTGGATCGCGTCGAGCGCCTCGCCCAGCTGCAGCACGACCCACGCCGCGCGGTCGGGGGCGAGCACGCCGTCGCGGCGCACGAGCGTGCGGAGGTCGTCCCCGGCCACGTAGCGCATCACGAGGTACGCGCATCCGTCCGCCACGCCCGTGCCATGGATCGGGACCACGTTCGGGTGCTCGACCGCCCCGGCGGCTCGAGCCTCGGTCAGGAAACGCTTGCGGCTCTGCGAATCCTCGAGCAGCTCCGGCGCGATGACCTTCACGGCGACGTCGCGGTCGAGGTCGAGCTGCCGCGCGCGGTACACGATCCCCATGCCGCCCCTGCCGACGACCGCGTCGATGCGGCAGCCGCCGAGCACGGTGCCGGGGGTCAGCGCGCCCATCCTGTGTGTATAGCTGACTGGTGAGGGGTTACACAACGAGCCCGTGGCGCATCGTGTTCTCGGTCACGACGCGCGGCTCGACGAACTGGAGCAGGTAGCCGGGACCGCCCGCCTTCGTGCCCGGTGCCCGAGAGCCGGTTGCCGCCGAACGGCTGGCGGGCGACCATCGCGCCGGTGATCGCGCGGTTGACGTAGAGGTTGCCGACCGGCGAGCGGTCGATCACGTAGTCGACGGTGTCCGGGTTGCGCGCGAACAGGCCGCCGGTGAGGCCGAACGGGGAGGCGTCGACGCGGTCGCAGGCGTCCTCGACGTCGCGCACGCGCTCGACGGCCAGCAGCGGACCGAAGATCTCCTCGTGCAGCACCGGCGAGTCGGGCGGGAGGTCGGTCGCGATCGCCGGGCGTCGCGAACCAGCCGCCGGCCGGCACGCTCGCGGGCGGTCGCCGCGAGCCGGCCGGTGCGCTCGGCCTCGGCGGCGTAGCGCGGCGACGCGCTCCTGGGCGCTCGCGCTCGATCACCGGCGGGACGTCGATGTCGAGCCGCTCCGCCTGGCCGACCTCGAGCACCTCGACGGCGCCGGCGAGCCGCTCGACCAGCCCGTCGTGGATCGCCTCGTGGCAGAGCACGCGCGCGGCGGCCGAGCACTTCTGCCCGGCGTAGACGAAGGCCGACTTCACGAGCGCCGGGCACGACCTCGTCGAGGTCGGCGTCGGCGTCGACGATCACGCAGTTCTTGCCGCCCATCTCCGCGATCACGCGCTTGAGGTGCTTCTGGGCGGCGGGCGTCTCGGCCGCCGAGCGCACGATCTCCTGGCCCGACCGCGGACGAGCCGGTGAACGCGATCGTGTGCACGCGCGGGTCGCGCACGAGCGCGGCGCCGACCTCGCCCTCGCCGGGCAGCAGCGCGAGCGCGTCCGGCGGCACGCCGGCCTCGCGCAGCGCGCGCACCAGCACGTACGCGCAGCCGGGCGCCTGCTCGGCCGGCTTGAGCACGACGGCGTTGCCGGTGGCCAGGCCGGCGGCGACCATCCCGCACGGGATCGCGACGGGGAAGTTCCACGGCGAGATGACCGCGACGACGCCGCGCGGCCGGTAGCTGAGCGTGTTGCGCTCGCCCGGCATCTGCAGCAGCTCCGCGCCCGCCTCGAGCTCGATCGCGCCGCGCGCGTAGTACTCGAGGAAGTCGATCGCCTCGCAGACGTCGGCGTCCGCCTCCGGCCACGGCTTCGCGCACTCGCGCACCTCCAGCGCGGCGACCTCCAGGCGGTGCTCGCGCAGCCAGGCGGCGGCGCGCACCAGCACCGCCGCGCGCTCCGCGGCGGGCCGGCGCCCCCAGTCGCGGTGGCCGGCGCCGGCGGCGTCCAGCGCCGCGTCGACCTCGGCCTGGCGTCGCGACGGCGGCGCGCGCGACGACGCGGTCGGGCACGCCCGGGTCGGTCGAGACGAGCGCGTCGCCGTCGCGCGTGTCGCCGGCGACCCACACCGGCACGTCGAGCGGCCCGCGCGCGTCGTGCGCGCGCAGCGCGTCCGCGAGCTGCGCGCGCACGGGCGCGCGGCGCAGCTCGAGCACGGGCTCGTTCCGAACGGCGGGAGCGGGCGCTGCACGGTCTGCGTGGTCATCGTGGGTCCTCGTCGGCGGGGGTCAAGGTGGGGCAGGCGGAGCCGACTACCGGAGCAACATGCGACGTGGCCCGGACCGTCTCCTGCGCCCCGTGGGCATCGCCCCTTCCCTGGGGGAGGTGGGCCTGCGCCGCGTGTCCATCGCGTTCCTGACCGCCGGCGGCGCTCGCGGCGATCGCCGGCACGCTCGTGCCGGACCCGGACCCGAGCGACCACGCCGCGCTGCTCGATCCTGGCCGTCGCGTGCCTCGGGCTCGCCGCGGTGCTCGGCGCCTGGCGCCGGCCGCCCGCGCCGCTGCTGTCGTGCCTGCCGACGCTCGGGCTCGTGCTCGTCGGCGTGGCCGTCGCGACCGCCCGGCCGCTCGCGAGCACGCTCGACGTACTACCTGCTGCCGATCCTCGCCTCCGCCTACTTCGGCAGCGCCCGCCGGCTCGCGCTCGACCTCGGCGTCTGCGCCGCCACGCTCGCCGCGGTCCTCGCGCTCTGGGGGGAGCCGGTCGCGCAGGACCGCGGTGTTCATCGGCACGGTGATCCCGTCGGTCTGCGTCGCGATCGTGGTCGCGGGGCTCAAGCGCCGGCTCGACGCCAAGGTCGACTCCCTCCGCTACCTGGCCGACACCGACCCGCTGACCGGCGCGCTCAACCACGGCGCGTTCGGCGCCGCGCTGGCCGTCGCGCTCGACCGCTACCACGAGACCGGCCGCGGCGCCGCGCTGCTGCTCGTCGACGTCGACCACTTCAAGCAGGTCAACGATCGCTTCGGGCATCAGGAGGGCGACCGCATGCTGCGGCTCGTCAGCGACCTGCTGCGCGCGCACAAGCGCCGCGACGACCTGCTCGGCCGGGTCGGCGGGGAGGAGTTCGCGCTGCTGCTGCCCGACGCCGAGCCGGCCGCCGCGCGGATCGTCGCCGAGCGCATCCGCGAGCGCGCTGCGCACGGCCACCGAGGCGACGCCCGCCGCGCTCACGATCAGCGTCGGCATCGCGGTGCTCTCGCCCGCCGTCTCCACCTCGCACGCGCTGCTCCACGCCGCCGACCGCGCGCTCTACGCGGCCAAGGAGCGCGGTCGCGACCGGGCGGTCGTGATCGAGCCGGCCGGCGTCGCCGCGTAGCGTCATCGCGCGCCCGGCGCGGCGAGCAGCTCCTCGAGCGGCACGCCCTTGGCCTGGTCGGCGAGGAACGACTCGTTGGACGTGTTCTCCAGCAGGCGGCGCACGAGGTACGCCATGCCGGCGACGAGGTCGCCGACCGGGCAGTAGGTGCGCACGCGCAGGCCCTGCGCGGCGATCGCGTGCTGGAGCGGGTCGCCGAGGCCGCGCAGCACCTGCAGCTCGACGTCGGACGCCGTCGCCGCCGGACAGCTCGTCGTAGGCGATCGCGTGGGCGATCGAGCGCAGGTTGTGCGACGCGATCGCGACGCGCAGCGCGGGCCGCGCGTCGAGCAGCCGGCGGGTGAGCTGCTCGAAGTTGCGGTCCGAGTCGGCCTTGACCTCGAACACGGGCGCGCTCCAGCCGTGCTGCGCCGCCTCGACGATCTCGTGGTCCCAGTAGGCGCCCTTGACGAGCCGCACGGTCAGCGGCTGCGCGCGCCCGGCGCCCGCGCCGCCCGCCCAGTCGAGCACCGTGTCGAGCGTCTGCGGCGAGTCGCGCAGGTACGCCTGCAGCACCATCCCGGCCGACGGACCGGCGCGGAACTCGTCCTCGGCGAGCAGCTCGAGCACCAGCTCCAGCACGGCGTCGCGCGAGTCCAGCGACTCCATGTCGATGTGCAGGTGCGCGCCGAGCTCGCGCGCGCGGCGCAGCAGGCCGCGCAGCCGGTCGGCGGCGTCGCGCTTGCCGCGCTCGGGCGCGTCGGGACGCAGCAGCGGCGTGAGCGCGGAGACCTTGACGGACAGGTTCGCGCGCGGGAGCGGGCCGGCGCCGTCGCGCTCGAGCGCGCGGGCGCTCGGGCCAGCCGCCGCGGCGGCGGCGGCGAGCGTGTCGAGCGCCTCGTCGCAGCGCCGCGTAGCGCTGTGCCTCCGCCTGGGTGACGGTCGCCTCGCCGAGCAGGTCGACCGAGCTCGCGACGCCGTCCTTCCACAGCTCGCGCAGCGTGCCGAGCGCCGCCTTCGGGCTCTCGCCGACGATGAAGCGGTGGGCCATGTGCTTGACGCCGGCGGCCGCGGCGGCGCCGAGCGCGGTGCGGCCGGCCCGCGAGGTGCCCATCCGCATCGCGACCGCGACGGGCGGCGGCGGGGTCTCGACCTCGCCGAGGAAGCCGGTCAGGTGGCGCGCGAGGTCGTCCAGCGAGCGGCAGGCGGGGACGACGTCGACGAAGCGGAACAGCGCGGCCTTGAGCTCGGCGTCCTGGGAGGCGAGCTCCATCGCCTTCTCGTCGGCGACCTTGAGCGGGTTGCGCATGCCCGCGGGCAGCGCGTCGGCGAGTCGCTTGCCGACCTGCAATACGTGCGCCTCCAGTGCGGCGGCGGGTAACTCCCGGAGCGCAGGCGGGAGGCTGCCTTCGGTCACGCGACGAAGCTTCGCACGGTCAGCCGGACGCCGAGCACCGGAACTGTCTCGACTTCGTTCGACATCTGTAGCGTGGGGGCGGAATGGCCGAGCTGCAGGATCTCGTCGACGCGCTGGCGGCGCGGCTCGGCCGCCCGGTCGCGATCGAGGACCGCCGCTACCGCGTGCTCGCGTACTCCGCGCACGCCGAGCCGCTCGACCGCGGTGCGGCTGGCGTCGATCCTCACCCGCGAGGCGCCCGCCGACGTCGCGGGCTGGCTCGACGCGCCAGGGGCTGCCGCGGGCCGATGGCGCCGGTCCGGCTGCCCGACGCGCCGCACGTCGGCATGGGGCCGCGCGTGGCGGTGCCGGTCCGCGGGGACGGCGTGCTCGGGTTCGTGTGGCTGATCGACGAGGAGGTCGGGCCGGAGGAGCTCGCGGCCGCCGAGGAGACCGCCGCGGCGGCCGCGCCCGTTGCTCGCCCGGCTGCGTGCGGCCGAGCGCAGCGAGCACGCGCTGGTCGGCGACCTGCTCGGCGACGACGTGGCCGCGCGCGAGCGGGCGGCCCGCGCGCTGCGCGGACGCGGGCTGCGCGGGCCCGTCCGGGTGCTGGTGGGCGACGGGGTCCCCGCGGCGCACCGCGGGCTCGTGCGGGGCGCGGACGCCGCGCTGCTCTCCGGCGACGTCGACGGCCTCGTCCCGGCCGGCGGGCGTGATCGGGGTGAGCGCCGCCCGCGAGCGCCTCGAGGACGCGCGCGACGCGCTGCGCGAGGCCGAGACGGCGGCCGCGCTCGCGGAGCCGCTGGGCCTCGCGCTCGTGCGCTGGGAGCGAGCTCGGCGCGTACCAGCTGCTCGCCCCGCTCGCCGGCGCGCCGCTGCCGGAGCCGCTGCGGCGGCTCCTCGACCACCCCGACGCCGAGCCGCTCGTCGCCACGCTCGAGGCCTACCTCGACCGGGCCGGCGACGCGCGCGCGGCCGCCGCCGCGCTCTTCGTCCACCGCACGACGCTGTACCACCGGCTGCGCCGGATCGAGGCGATCACGGAGACCAGCCTGCGGGACGGAGACGACCGCCTGCTGCTGCACATCGGACTGCGGCTCCGCCGGTTGCGAGGACTACGCTGAACCCGTGCGCGAGCCCGGACTCTTGAGCGTCGTCGCGCCGATGCACGACGAGGAGGACATCGTCGCGCGCGTTCCATGCGCGGACCGTCGCCGCGCTCGACGGGCTCGACTACGAGCTGATCCTCGTCGACGACGGCTCGCGCGACGGCACCGGGGAGCAGCTGCGCGCCCTCGCCGCCGCCGACGAGCGCACGAAGGTGGTCGCGCTCTCGCGCAGCTTCGGCCACCAGGCGGCGATCAGCGCGGGGCTGGAGCACGCGCGCGGCGACGTCGTGGTGATGATCGACGGCGACCTGCAGGACCCGCCCGAGCTGATCCCGGAGATGGTCGCCGCCTGGCGGCGCGGCGCCGACGTCGTGTACGCCGTGCGCGAGTCGCGCGCGGGGGAGACGCGCTTCAAGATCGCCACCGCGCGCTGGTTCTACCGGCTGTTCGCCAAGCTCGCGCGGATCGAGCTGGCGCACGACTCGGGCGACTACCGGCTGATGGACCGCGCGCCGCTCGACGCGCTGCTCGCGATGCCCGAGCGCAACCGCTTCCTGCGCGGGATGACCGTGTGGGTCGGCTTCACGCAGACCGCGGTCACCTACCGGCGCGAGGCGCGGGCGGGCGGCCAGACCAAGTTCACGTTCGCGCGGATGCTGCGCTTCGCGTTCGACGCCATCACGTCGTTCTCGCACGCGCCGCTGCAGGCCGCGACGCTGCTCGGGTTCGTCTTCTCGATCCTCGCGTTCCTCGCGATCCCGCTGACGATCGTCGCCCGCTACGCCGACATCTACACGCGCGGCGTGCCGACCACGATCGTGATCATCCTGCTGCTCGGCGGCATCCAGCTGATCACGGTCGGGATCATCGGGGAGTACGTCGGGCGGATCTACGACGAGGTGAAGCACCGGCCGCTCTACGTCGTGCGCGAACGCGTCAACGTGGAGGCGCCGGATCCGTCGGAACGCGCCGGCACCACGTGAGGATCGCGGTCCTCGGCGCCGGGGTGTGCGGGCTGACCGCCGCCCACCGGCTCGCGCGCGCCGGTCACGCCGTCGACGTGTACGAGCGCTGGCCCGGCCTGGGCGGCCAGGCGGCGACGATGGACGTCGGTGACGGGCACCGGCTCGAGCGCTACTACCACCACCTGTTCACGTCGGACACGCACATCGCGGCGCTGTTCGCGGAGCTCGGGCATGCCCGACGCGATCGAGTGGCGCCCGTCGAGCGTGGCGTTCTTCGCGCGCGGCGCGCTGCACCCGTTCGTGACCCCGCTCGACCTGCTGCGCTTCAAGCCGCTCTCGCCGCTCGCCCGCGTGCGCATGGGCGCCGCCGCGCTCGCGCTCCAGCGGTTCGCCGGCGATCGCGCGCCGTACGAGCGGATCACGGCGCGCGCGTGGATCGAGCGGCGGATGGGCCGGCAGGCGTGGGCGGAGGTGTGGGGGCCGCTCCTGCGCGGCAAGTTCGGCGAGCGCGCCGACGACATCGCGATGGTGTGGCTGTGGAGCAAGCTGCGGCTGCGCCGCTCGGTGAAGGGCGAGGACGTCCGCCAGGAGCGGCTGGGCTACCCGCGCGACTCCTGGGAGGCGCTGTTCGCGGCGCTCGCGCGCTCGATCGAGGACGCGGGAGGCCGCGTGCTGACCGACCACCCCGCCGCGCGGGTGGCGCGCGCCGCCGGCGGCGGCTTGGCCGTCCACCCGGGCGCGCCGGGCTCGTTCCGCGCCGGCCACGACCCGCGCGCCTTCGCCGCCGATGGCGAGGCGGAGCCCTACGACCGCGTGCTCGCCACGGTCCCGAACGACGTCTTCGAGCAGGTGCTCGATCCGGGCCTCGCGGCCGAGGTGGGGGAGGCATACCTCGGGCGGGCGCGCGGGATCGAGTACTTCGCCGCGCTCTGCCTGCTGCTGGAGATCGACCGCCCGTTCAGCCCGTACTACTGGACCAACGTCGCCGACCGCGACGCTGCCCTTCGTCGGCGTGATCGAGCACACGAACTTCGTCGAGCCGGAGCGCTACGGCGGCCGCCGCTTCCTCTATGTCGCGAACTACCTCCCGCACGGCCACGAGCTGCTCGACCTCGATGCCGACGCGCTGCTCGCGCGCTACGAGGCGGGGCTGCGCGCCATCAACCCGGCGTTCTCGCGCGACCGGGTGCGGCGCGCCTGGCGCTTCGCCGAGCCGGCGGCGCAGCCGATCGTGACCGTCGGCTACGCGGATCGCATCCCGCCGCTGCGCACGCCGGCGGCCGGTCTCGTGCTCGCCAACACGACGCAGGTCTATCCCGAGGACCGGGGCACGAACTACGCCGTGCGGCTCGGCGAGCAGGCCGCCGCGGCGCTGCTCTAGCCGCTCGCGAGCGGTCGAGCGTGCGCTTTCGCACCGTTGCGAGGTCAAAGCGCAACACGTGAGCGCCGCCGATCCGGACCTTCAATGCCGCAGTTGACGGACGCGAACGTCCGAGCGCCGCGAGTCACGTGTTCAAGGCCCGCAAAGCGGTCAGCCGGCAACGCCGTCTGATCACCCGGCGGCACGCTGCGCGGCGACGAACGCGAGCAGGCTCGCGTGGTCCTCGTCGCACGCGGGGCAGCCTTCGAGGTGCGGCCGCATGCCGGGGATCCGGCCGTCGGCGTCGGCTCCGGCCAGCTCGAGCTCGACGTAGCGGTCGAGCTGCTCGAAGCACTCCTCGCACGTGAGCTCGGGCTCGGCGGGCCCGAGCAGCCGGGCCAGGAGGGTGTCGTGATCGGTTGGCGGCGTCATGCGTCTCCGAGCGCCGCGCGGAGCCGGCGCCGAGCGTCGTGGATGGTCTTGTATAGCGCGCCCCGGGTCGTCCCGAGCCGCTCGGCGAGGACGTCGATCGGGACGCCGTTGAGCGCGACCGCCACGAGGATCCTGCGCTGGTGCGGGGTGAGGTCGCGCGCGATCGCGTCGCGCAGCGCGGCGAGCAGCTCCGCGCGCTCGGCGCCCTGCTGCGGCGTCGCGTCGTCGCCCGCGATCAGCGCCCAGCGCTCGGGCTCGAGCGGCACCTCGCGGCTCTGCCACGCCCGGCGCCGCAGCTTCACCGCGGCCTCGAGGAGCGCGAACTTGTAGGCCCAGGTCGTGAAGCGGCTGTCGCCGCGGAAGTCGCCGAGCTTCGACAGGATCGCGACCAGCGCGTCGTCGGCGCTCTGGTGGGCCAGGTCGTCCTGGTCGCTCCCGCGCAGGTGGGGGAGCGAACCGCGCCGGCGCGCGATCTCGAACCGCGCCGCGCCGAGCAGCAGCACGTGGAGCGACTCGATCGCGGCGTTGCGCTCGGCGCTGCCCGGGCTGAGGCGCTGGATCCATCGCCGCGACTCGGGGTCGAGGCGGTCGCTGCGCGTCGCGTGGGAGCGTGAGCGGGGCACGGTCGTGACGGGGACGCTAGCGGCGGTCGAGCGCGGGCTCGCGGAGCGCATGATCGGTTTGCGTCCCGCCGCGCCGGTTTCTTACCCTCGCGGTGATCGACGCGTTCTAGACGGCGGCGGCGGCGCCGCCGCCTTCCACGAGCACGCGCATCAGGGTGACGGCATCGCCTTCGGGCAGCCCCTGCTCGCGCGTCAGCGAGCGCCACGTCGGGAACGCGAGCGCGTGGCCGATGGCCGCGCGCGTCCGCCGCGCCGCGCGCCCGCGCAGGCCGCGGCCGGCCATCAGGCTGTCCTCGATCACGCGGAGGTAGCCGTAGAAGTCGCCGAGCCGGCGCTCGAGGATCGGGACGAGGGGCTCGTCGCGCAGGAGGCTCGTGTACATCAGCTCGGTACGCCCGTAGAACGCGTAGAGCTCGCGCAGCGCGGTCGCGGTGCGCTCCGCCGGATCCTCGATCCCCGTCCACGCGGCAAGGTCTGGCGGGGGGTTCGCCGCGCCGAAGTGCGACGAGCAGGCCGCGAACAGCGCCTCGTCGTCGGGGAAGTGGCGGTACACGGTCGAGCGGCGCACCCCCGCGCGCTCGGCGATGGCGCTGATCGAGGTCCTGGCCGGGCCGAGCTCCTGGTGCAGCGCGACGGCGCTCTCGGTGATGCGCAGGCGCGTCTGCCCCTCGAGGTCGGCGCGTCGCGTCTTGCGGTAGGTGCGTTTTTGATCGGACATGGATGTCGCATGAACATCTTGACAGATGCGCCGGACGGGCGGTAGGCTTTGGCGCGACACTACTGTACAACGAAAGGAAGACGCATGGAGGCGACAGCGCCCAGGATCATCGGCCCGGACGAGGCCCAGGAGGGCTTCCTCGGCAGCATCGGCGTCCGCTTCATGATCGACGGGGCAGAGGCGGGCCAGCGGTTCTCGCTGGTCGAGCACCCGATGTCCCCGCGCGCGCTCGCCGCGCCGCTGCACCTGCACACCCGCGAGGACGAGTACAGCTACGTGCTCCAGGGGCGCATGGGCGCGCTGCTGGGCGACGACGTCGTCGAGGCCGGCCCTGGTGACCTCGTCTTCAAGCCGCGCGACCAGTGGCACACGTTCTGGAACGCGGGCGACGAGCCCTGCCGGATCCTCGAGATCATCTCGCCGGCCGGGTTCGAGCAGTTCTTCCGCGAGCTGAACGACATCGGCGGCGCGCTCAAGGCCGACCCCGACGAGCTGGCGCAGCTCAACGAGCGCCACGGCCTGGAGATGCGCCCGGACACGGTGCCCGAGCTGCTCGAGCGCTTCGGGCTGCGGATCGGCGAGCCGCTCTCCGGTGGCTGGAGGCCCCCGGTGCGGTAGTGCGGCGCGGATCAGTAGGGTCGCGCGCTATGCCCGAGATCCGCGTCTCAGCCCAGCTCCAGCCGCAGCACTCCGACTGGCCCGCGATGCGGCGGGCATGGGTCGAGGCGGAGGAGCTGGGCGTCGACTGCCTGTTCAACTGGGACCACTTCTTCCCGCTCTCGGGCGAACCCGACGGCAAGCACTTCGAGGCGCTGACGGTGCTCGGCGCGATGGCCGAGGTGACCGAGCGCGTCGAGCTCGGCTCGCTCGTGATCTGCAACAGCTACCGCAACCCCGAGCACCTCGCGGACGCGACCCGCACGATCGACCACATCTCCGGGGGGCGCGCGATCCTCGGCATCGGGGCCGGATGGTTCGAGCGCGACTACGACGAGTACGGCTACGAGTTCGGCACGGTCGGGCAGCGGATCACGGCGCTCGGGGAGGCCCTGCCGCGCATCGAGCGGCGCTTCGCGAAGCTCAACCCCCCGCCGCTCCGCGACCGCATCCCGATCCTGATCGGCGGCGGCGGCGTCCGCCGCACGCTCCGCCTCGTCGCCCGCCACGCGGACATCTGGCACGCGTTCGGCACGCCCGACGTGTTCCGCGAGAAGTCCGCGATCCTCGACGAGCACTGCGCGGCCGAGGGGCGCGACCCCGCGACCATCGAGCGGTCGTGGTCGGTCCGCGGCAACGACCCCGACGAGCTTCGCGCAGGCCGGCGTGACCCACATCGTCGTGAGCGCGAGCGGCAGCCCGTCGGGCTACGACCTGGGCGAGCTGCGCGAGCTCGTCGCCTGGCGGCACGCGCTCCGGTAGCGCTCAGCCGCGGATGAGCCCGAGCACCTCGTCGCGCTTCTCGGCCATGTGCGCGGGGGAGACGAGGCTCTCGAGGCACAGCCGGAGCAGCGGCTCGGTGTTGGACGGCCGCACGTTGAAGTGCCAGTCGTCGTAGTCGATCGAGATCCCGTCGAGGTCGCCGATCTCCGCGTCCGCGTACCGGGCCCGCAGCTCGTCCATCTTCGCCTGCTGGTCGTCGACCTCGGAGTTGATCTCGCCCGAGATGAAGTAGCGCGACCGGTACGGCTCGAGCAGCTCGGCGAGCGTGCGCCCCGTCCTGCCGAGCAGCTCGAGGATGAGCAGCGCCGGCAGCGTGCCCGAGTCGGCGTTGTAGAAGTCGGCGAAGTAGTAGTGGCCGGACACCTCGCCGCCGAACGCGCTGCCGCGCTCGCGCATGCGGGTCTTGAAGAACGCGTGCCCGACCCGGTTGACGAGCGGGGTGCCGCCGGCGGCGCGGACCGTGTCGGCCACGGCGCGCGACGCCCGGATGTCGTAGAGGATCTCCGCGCCGGGGTGCGCCTGGAGCACCGACTGCGAGAGCAGGGCGCAGACGAAGTCGCCGTCGGCGAAGCCGCCGTCGCCGTCGATGAAGAAGCAGCGGTCGGCGTCCCCGTCCCACGCGATGCCGAGGTCGGCGCCCTCGCTGCGGACCTTGTCGATCACGAAGCGGCGGTTCTCGGGCAGGAGCGGGTTCGGCTCGTGGTCGGGGAACTCGCCGTCCGGCTCCCAGTAGGTCGGGACCAGCTCGAGCCCGCCGAGGCGTTCCAGGATCGGGCCGACCATCGGCCCCGCCATGCCGTTGCCGCCGTCGAGGACGACCTTCAGCGGCCGGATCGCGGCCGGGTCGACGAACGCGAGCGCCCGCGCCTGGAACCCGGGGCGGACGTCGACCTCCTCGACGCGGCCGGGCGCGGCGTCGGGCTCCGGCAGCCCCTCGAGCACGAGCTCGCGGATCTCGCCGATCCCGGCGTCGCCCGACAGCGCCAGCGCGCCCTCGCGGACCAGCTTCGCGCCGGTGTACGCCTTCGGGTTGTGCGACGCGGTGCACATCAGCCCGCCGTCGAGCTCCCGCGAGCCGACGAGGAAGTAGAGCATCTCGGTCCCGACCATGCCGGCGTCCAGCACGGTCGCGCCCTCGCTCACCATGCCGTCGCGGTAGCGCGCGGCCAGCTCCGGCGCGGTGAGGCGCATGTCGCGCCCGAGCCCGATCCGCAGCTCACGCGCGGGCTTGCCGCGCAAGCCCGCGAGCACGCGGGCGAATGCGCGGCCGATCTGCTCGGCGACGTCGCCGTCGATCTGCTCGCCGTACAGGCCGCGCACGTCGTAGGCCTTGAAGATCTCGTGGGGAACCGTGGTCGGCATCGGCGGCCAGTCTAAAGAGGGACAGTCCCCCTTTAGCGTCTCTTAGACTGCGCGCCGTGCAGCGGCTCTGCGTCTTCACCGGCTCCAGCCCCGGCGGCCATCCCGACTACGCGCGTGCGGCCGGGGAGCTGGGCCGGACGCTGGCCGGCCACGGGATCGGTCTCGTGTACGGGGGAGCGAGCGTCGGGCTGATGGGCGTCGTCGCCGACGCGGCGCTCGCCGCCGGCGGCGAGGTCGTCGGGGTGATCCCGCAGACGCTGGTGGATCGCGAGATCGCGCATCCCGGCGTGAGCGACCTGCGCGTCGTCGGCTCGATGCACGAGCGCAAGGCGCTGATGGCCGAGCTCGCCGACGGCTTCATCGCGCTGCCCGGCGGGATGGGGACGCTCGAGGAGCTGTTCGAGGTCTACACGTGGACGCAGCTCGGCCTCTACGCCAAGCCGCTCGGCCTGCTCGACGCGCGCGGCTACTACGCCCGCCTGGTCGCGTTCCTCGACCACGCGGTGGCCGAGGGCTTCGTCACGCCCGAGTCCCGCGAGATGCTGGCGGTCGAGGATCGCGCGGAGGCGATGATCGAGGCGTTCAGGCGCTGGCGCCCGCCGGCGCGGGCCAAGTGGCTCGACCGGTCCGCGACGTGAGCGCGACCACGCTCCACATCCTGCGCGTCTTCCTCGGCCCCGACGGCGGCGGCGGGAACCCGCTCGGCGTGATCCTCGACGGCGCGGCCGTGCCGCCGGACGGCCGCCAGGCGGTGGCGGCCGACCTGGGCTTCTCCGAGACCGTGTTCGTCGACGACGCCGCCACGGGCGCGCTGCACATCTTCACCCCGGCCGTCGAGCTGCCGCTGGCCGGCCACCCGCTGGTCGGCACGGCGTGGCTGCTCGCGCACACCGGCGCGGCCGTCGACGTGCTCCGTCCGCCCGCCGGCGAGGTCCCGACCTGGTCGAACGGCGGTCTGACCTGGATCCGCGCGCGGCGCGAGTGGGCGCAGCTCTACGACGTCGAGCAGCTCGCGAGCGCCGCCGCCGTCGACGCGTTCGCCGTCCCGGGCGGCGACGCGATGCTCGCGATCTGGGCGTGGGAGGACGAGGCCGCCGGCCGGGTGCGCGCGCGGGTGTTCCCGAACGGGATCGGCATCGAGGAGGACGAGGCGACCGGCGCCGCCGCGCTCCAGCTCGCCGGGCTGATCGGGCGCGACGTCGTGATCCGCCAGGGCGAGGGCTCCGAGCTGCACGCCGGGCCGGCCGACGGCGGGAGGGTCGCGGTGGGCGGACGGGTGGAGCTGACCGCCGTAACGTCGACCGGAGGTCCGAGCTTGCGAGGACCGAAGGGCGAAACACCCGATCTCGGAGGTCCGAGCTTGCGAGGACCGAAGGGCGAAACACCCGATCTCGGCCCTTGAGCGGTCTCGGCGCCGACACCGCCGTGGTCCTGTGCGGCGGGCGTGGGACGCGCCTGCAGGAGCACGCGCGTGCGATCCCGAAGCCGCTCGTCGAGGTGGGCGGGCTGCCGATCGTCTGGCACGTCGTCTCGCTCTACGCCGCCCAGGGCGTGGAGCGCGTGCTGCTGCTCACCGGCTACCGCTCCGAGCTGGTCGAGGCGTTCGCCGCGAGCGCGGACTGGCCCGGCGGCGTGCGGGTCGAGTGCGTCCACACCGGCGTCGACACGCCGACCGGGGGGCGGATCCACGCGGTCGCCGACCGCGTCGGCGGCGCGCCGTTCTTCGCCACCTACGGCGACGGCGTGGCGGACATCGACCTCGCCGCGCTCTCCGGTGCCCACGCGACGGTCGGCGCGCTGGTGACGATGACCGTCGTCCGCCCCGAGCTGCCGTTCGGCGTCGCGGTGCTCGACGACCGCGACCGGGTCACCGGCTTCCGCGAGAAGCCGCGCGCGGAGCACTGGATCAACGGCGGCTTCTTCCTCTGCGAGCCCGGCTTCATCGCGCACCTCGGCCCCGACCTCGTGCTCGAGCGCGAGCCGCTGGAGGAGCTGGCGGCGGCGGGCGGGCTGCACGCCTACCGGCACCGCGGCTTCTGGGCGTGCATGGACACCTACAAGGACGCGGTGAGGCTCAACGACCTGTGGGCGTCCGGGCACCCGCCGTGGGTGAAGGCCTAGGTAGGCCGCCCGGAAGGCGGACTCGTTCTCAGACCTGGGGGCTGGATGCCCCCAGGGGCAACTACACTCGACGGGATGGCGGGACATTCCAAGTGGGCCGGCATCAAGCACAAGAAGGCGATCGTGGACGCCCGCCGCGGCAAGCTCTTCACCAAGCTCGCCCGCGCCATCACGGTGGCGGCGAAGGAGGGCGGCGGCGACCTCGACGGCAACCCGGCGCTCGGCCTCGCGGTCCAGAAGGCCCGGGACGCGTCGATGCCCAAGGACAACATCGAGCGCGCGATCGCCAAGGGCACCGGCGAGGGCGGCGACGCCGACGCGCTCGAGGCCGTCACGTACGAGGGCTACGGCCCTGGCGGCATCGCGATCCTCGTCGAGGCGACCACGGACAACCGCAACCGCACCGGCTCGGAGGTCCGCCACACGTTCGCCAAGCACAACGGGAACCTCGGCGAGCCCGGCTCCGTCGCCTACCTGTTCGACAAGAAGGGCGTCGTCGTCGTCGACTCCGAGCGCTACTCCGAGGACGACCTGATGGTCGCGATCGACGCCGGCGCGGAGGACATCGGCACCGACGACGACGTGTTCGAGATCACGTGCGAGCCGGCCGACCTCGCGGCCGTGCGCGCCGCGCTCGACGCGGCCGGGATCGAGGTCGAGAGCGCGGAGGTCGCGCAGGTCCCCAAGACCCGCGTGGAGCTCGACGAGGACGGCGCGACGAAGCTGATCCGCCTGATCGACGGCCTGGAGGACCTCGACGACGTCGACGCGGTGCACGCGAACTTCGACGTCGACGCCGAGGTCCTCGAGCGCGTCGCCGGCTGAGCCGGCGCGTCAGGCGACGTCCCGCCGGCGCAGCAGGGTCGCGGCGACTGCCAGGAAGGCCGCGGCGCTCGCGAGCAGGACGAGCAGCGCCTGCCCGCTGCCCACGAGCGGCCCCGAATAGGCGCCGGGCCCGTTCCCGGCGGCGCCCTCGAACGTGAGCCCGAGCGGCTCCGCCAGCGAGTAGGCGTTCGCGCGGACGAAGACCTGGACGACCGGCTCCAGGAAGCCGACCGACTCGGCGATCGCGCTGGTCAGCCCCTCGATCACCAGCGTGTAGAGGATCCCGATGCCGATCGCCAGGGAGGTCCCGCGGGTGGCGACGGCCAGCAGCACGCCGAACGCCGCCCACACGACGAGGATCAGCCAGCCGGCGGCGAGCGCGCGCGCCACGAGCCAGCCGGACGGCCAGTCGACGGGCGCGCCCTCGCCCTGCGCGATCGCGAAGCTCGCCACGGCGCCGGCGGCGAAGGCCACGAGCACGAACGGCACGAGCACGACGCCGAGGGCGGTCAGCTTCGTCGCGAGCACGCGCAGCCGGCCGGGACGCTGCGTGAACAGGGTCTTGAGCGTGTCCCAGGCGTAGTCGCTCCCGACCGCGAGCACCGCGAGGATGATCGCGAACACTCCGCCGAAGAACGGGAACCCCGCGATCACCTGGCCCGGTACGTGCTCCGGCAGGATCTCCGTGGGTACGTTCGGCCCGCTCGCGTCGACGTAGGGGAGGACGTACGAGAACAGCGTGGAGAGGGCGGCATAGATGCCGAAGAGCACCCAGGTCGCCGTCCGCTTGCGCAGCGCCAGCAGCTCCGCCGCGATGCCGGATGTCACGCCGCCTCCTTCGTGAGCCGGAGGAACACGTCTTCCAGCGAGGCGCGCTCGACGCGCAGCTCCGACACCCGGATGCCCGCCTCCACGAGCGCCCGGTTGATCGCCGCCGCCGCGGCGGGATCCGCGGCGATCCGCAGGGTCCCGTCGCTCACCGCCACGCCCTCGACCTCGGGGAGCCCGCCGAGCAGACGCCGCGCGGCGTCGAGCGGCTCGGCGCGCACCTGCAGGCGCGCCCGGCCGCGCAGCTCGTCGACCGTGCCCTCCTCGACCAGCGCGCCGCCCCGGATCACGCCGACGCGGTCGCAGATCTGCTCGATCTCCGTCATCACGTGGCTCGAGACGAGCACCGTCCGGTTGCCCTGGCCGAGCCGGCGGATGAGGGCGCGCATCCCCGCCATGCCCGCGGGATCGAGCCCGTTCGTCGGCTCGTCGAGGATCAGCAGCTCGGGGTCCTTGAGCAGCGCGGCGGCGACGCCGAGGCGCTGCTTCATGCCCTGCGAGTACGTTCCGAAGCGATCGCCCGCGCGGCCGCTCAGCTCGACCTCGTCGAGCGCGGCGTCGATCCGCGCGCCGGGAGCGCCCGCGTACGCGGCGACGACCCGCAGGTTGTCGCGCCCGCTCAGGAAGGGGTAGAAGCCGGGGCCCTCGACCATCGACCCGATCCGGGCGAGCCCCTCGGGCGCCCCGGGCGGGGCGCCGAGCACCGTCGCCGCGCCCGCCGTCGGGCGGACCAGCCCGAGCAGCATCCGCAGCGTGGTGGTCTTGCCGGCGCCGTTCGGGCCGAGGAAGCCGTACACCTCCCCGCGGTCGACGCGCAGCGCCAGCCGGTCGACGGCGACCAGGTCCTCGCCGTAGCGCTTGGTCAGGTCACGCGTCTCGATCACAGGGTCGTCTCGCATCTCCCGGCCAGGGTGGCGCCGGGCGCGCGGTCCGTCGTCAGCGCTCCGGCGATCTGATGTCGTCCCCGGGTAGGAGCGTGGCTCGGACCGTGGTAGGACGCCGGCGGGATCGCCCGCGGGTACCTTGGCCGTATGCCCGCCTCCGTCGCGCCGGCTCGTTCCCGCGGCCCCGCTCCCGCCGTGGTGGACTGGTCGATCGCGCTCGTGCTCGCGGCCGCGCTCGAGGTCGAGCTCGCGCTCGGCCTGCACAGCGACGTGGGCGGCCCCGGCTGGCTCAACGCGCTCGCCGCGCTCGCCCTGACGCTGCCGCTGCGCTGGCGCCGCACGGCGCCGCTCGCCGTGGCGCTCGGGTACGCCGGGGTCGCGCTGGCGCAGCAGGTCGCGGGAGGCGGCCTGTTCGACGGCACGCCGCCGCCGGTGGCCGCCCTCGTCTCCGGCGCGGTCGCGTTCTACTCGCTCGGGGCCTACGCGCCCGGCGACCGCGTGGCTGCGCTCGGGGCGATCGGCGGCGTCGCCGTGCTCTGGGCCAGCGTGCTCGCGTCGGGCGAGATCGACGTCCAGAGCTTCCTGTTCCCGGCCGGGCTGATCGTCGCCGCTCCCTGCCTCGCGGGCCGCGCGCAGAGCGCCCGCGCCCAGCGCGAGGCCGCCCTGCGGGAGCTCACGGCCCAGATGGCGCGCGAGCAGGAGCAGCGGGAGCGCCTCGCGGCGAGCGACGAGCGCGCCCGCATCGCGCGCGAGCTCCACGACGTGGTGGCGCACAGCGTGGGGGTGATGGTCGTGCAGGCACAGGGCGCGCGCAACGTGCTCGACCGCGACCCCGAGCGGGCGCGGGAGGCGCTGCGGGCGATCGAGGACACCGGCCGCGGCGCGCTCGCCGACGTCCGCCGCGCGCTCGGGGTGCTGCGCCGGCCGGATGCCGAGCCGGCGCGCGAGCCGCAGCCCGGCGTCGAGGACGTCGACGCGCTCGTCGAGCGAGCACGCGAGACCGGGCTCGCGGTCGAGCTCGCCGTGGAGGGGGCGGCGCGCCCGCTGCCGACCGGCGTCGACCTGTCGGCGTACCGGATCGTGCAGGAGGCGCTGACGAACACCATCCGGCACGCGGGCGCCGCCAGCGTCCGGGTCGCCATCCGCTACGGCGAGCGCGAGCTGTGCCTGGAGATCGTCGACGACGGCTCGCCGCCCGCGAACGGCGACGCCGACGGCGCGGGGCACGGGCTCGTCGGGATGCGCGAGCGCGTCGCGCTCTTCGGCGGGACGCTCGACGCCGGGCCCGCGCGGGCGGGCGGCTTCGCGGTACGCGCACGGATCCCGATCGAGTCATGAGCATCCGCGTCCTGCTCGTCGACGACCAGACCCTGGTCCGCGCCGGCTTCCGGATGATCCTCGACGGCGACCCCGACATCGAGGTCGTCGGCGAGGCGGCGAACGGCGACCAGGCCGTCCACAGCGCCGGCAGGCTGGATCCCGACGTCGTGCTGATGGACATCCGCATGCCGCAGCTCGACGGCATCGCGGCGACCCGCGCGATCCGGGAGCAGAACCGCGAGCGCCCGGCGCGCGTCCTGATCCTCACGACGTTCGACCTCGACGAGTACGTCTACGACTCGCTCCAGGCCGGCGCGAGCGGCTTCCTCCTCAAGGACACGCCGCCCGAGCAGCTCAAGGAGGCGATCCGCGTGGTCGCGAACGGCGAGGCGCTGCTCGCCCCGTCGGTCACGAGCCGGCTGATCGCGGACTTCACGCGCGCCCGCCCGGCGCGGCACGCGCCCGCCGGGCTCGACGAGCTCACGCCGCGCGAGCTGGAGGTGTTCAAGCTCGTCGCCCGCGGGATGTCGAACACGGACATCGCGCGGACGCTCGTGGTGGCGGAGACCACGGTCAAGACCCACGTCACGCGGGTGCTCGCCAAGCTCGGCCTCGCGGACCGGGTCCAGGCCGTCGTGCTCGCGTACGAGTCGGGTCTCGTGAGCCCGGGCGCCGCGCGAGACTAAGCCGCGCGCGGCAGCGCCGCGTCGAGGCCGAACGCCTCGGCGAGCAGCTCGTAGGAGCGGCGCCGCGCCGCGTGGTCGAACGTGATCGTGACCACGATCACCTCGTCCGCGCCGTACTGCTGCGCGATCGTCTCCAGCCCGGCGCGCACCTGCTCGGGCGTGCCCGCGGTGATCCGGCGCGAGCCGCCGACGACCGGCTCGCCCTCGGACGCGAGGAAGTGCAGCGCCTGCTCGACCGGCGGGACCGCGATCAGGCGGCCGCGGCGGAGCATCGTCATCGCCATGCGGCTCGAGGCGGTCAGCCGCCAGGCCTCCTCCTCGGTGTCGGCGGCGAGCGCCCAGGTCGCGACCGCGGTGCGCGGAGCCGCCAGCCGGACGCCGGGGTCGAAGCGGCGCTGGTAGTCGGTGGCGATCGCGGCGCCGTCGCGGTTGATGAAGTCCGCGAACGCGTAGGGGAGCCCCAGCTGCGCCGCCCAGATGGCGCTCTGCGGCGAGGAGCCGAGCAGCCACGGCTCGGGCGCCTCGGGCCGGCCGGGCAGCGAGCGCGCGAGCCGCGCGAACGGGTGGTCGGCGCGGGAGGTTGTCCTCCAGGTACGCGAGCAGCTCGGCGAGCTGCTCGGGGAAGTCGTCCGGCGCGGCCTGGCGGCGGTCGCGCTGGAGCGCGTACGTCGTCATCGGATCGGTCCCCGCCGCGCGGCCGAGGCCGAGGTCGATCCGGCCGGGGAACAGGCCGCTGAGCAGGCTGAAGCTCTCGGCCACCTTCAGCGGGCTGTAGTGCGGCAGCATCACGCCGCCGCTGCCGACCCGGATCCGCTGCGTCGCCGCGGCCAGCGGGCCGATCAGCACCTCCGGCGCCGGGCCGGCGAGCATCGGCCCGCCGTGGTGCTCGGCGACCCAGTAGCGGTGGTAGCCGAGCGCGTCGGCGAGGCGGGCGAGGTCGAGCGTGTTCGCCAGCGCGTCCGGCCCGGTCGAACCGGCCGATATCGGCGACTGGTCGAGCACGCTGAGACGCATGCTCATCACGATACGAACGCAACCGCCTGCACGTCCCGGCGGAATCCGGGGTAATGGGCAGCGGATGGGTCATTCCGTGACGACCTCCGGGCGCTCGCGCCGGCAGCGGCTCCTGTGGAGCCCGGTCGCGCTCGTGCTCGTGCTGCTGATGGCCGCCGGCTCGGTGGTCATGTGGATCGGCCTGCCGCTCGGGCTCGTGTGGCTCGCCTCGGCGCTCACCGACTCCTCCCAGCCGTCGATGGGGCCGTACCTGCTGATCCTCGTGGGGCTGCCGGCCGGGATGTTCGTGATCGGCAAGGCGCTCGGCGCGCTGGACCGCGCGCACGGCCGCATCACCGGCCGGCTCGACGACGGGCCGCAGCGGGCCGCCTGGCTGCAGTCCATGCGCGACGAGCGCGGGCCGCGGCGCGCGCCGCCGCTCGGTCCTCGACACGGTGATGATCGTCTCCGTGCTCGCCGCGGTGGTCGCCGGGGCGGTCTGGTTCGCCGCGTTCGCCGGCTCGCCGCTCCCGTCCTAGCGGCCGCGGGCCGGGCCGTCGGCCGAGACCTCGCGGTCGCCGACCTCGCGGTACGAGTAGAACTGGATCTCGGAGGAGCCGTCGCGGTGCAGGTCGACGATCGCGAAGCCGGGCGGCGTGTCGCGGTAGCCGGGATCGGCCTCGTCCCACCAGTTGCCGCTCACCGCGCCGCCGTTGGCGAACCGCACGGTGTTGTAGGTGATGTCGTCGCGGATGTGGTTGTGGCCGCTGAGCGCGAGCCGCACGTTCAGGTGCGACAGCAGCAGCTCGTTGAGCTCCGGGGTGTCGGAGTGGACGCCCCAGCCGCCCGGGACCGTGAACGAGCCGTCGTCCTCGCGCAGCGAGGAGTCGGTGAACGGGAGCGCGGTCTGGATCGGGATGTGCGACGCGAGCACGACGTGGGTCGACTTCGGCGTCGCCGCGAGCTCCTGCTCGAGCCACGCCATCTGCTCGTCGCCGAGCCGCCCGACGTACCCGCCGCCGCCGGTGAGCTCGATCGAGTCCAGCACGATCAGCTTCCAGGCGCCGAGACGGCGCGCGTAGTAGCCCTTGGAGAGCCCGAGCTGCTGCAGCGTCAGCACCTTGCCGCCGAGCGGATCGGCATCGGACCCGGGCCCGCTCCAGCAGTCGTGGTTGCCGACGACGTGCGCGACCGGCGTGCGGATGCGCTCGTAGATCCGCCGGTGGGCCGCCCACTGCGCGAGCGTGTCGTCCTTGTTCGCGTAGAGCGCGTCGTAGATCGCGTCGCCGCTCTGCAGGACGAGGTCCGGGCGGTAGGCGAGCCCGAGCTGCAGCGCGCGCTTGGTCTCCGGCTCCGAGCGCGCGATGCCGGGCGTGACGTGCGCGTCGGTGAAGTGCAGGAGCCGGACGCTGCCGCGGCCGCGGTCCCCGTCGTGGCCGAACGCGCTGCCCGGGGCGAGCGCGGCGGCTGCGGACGCGGCGCCGGCTCCGGCGAGGAATCGGCGGCGGGTGGTGTGGGGGGACGACATACGGCTCCTCCGATCGGGGACCGCGCGGACGGTATGTCGAGACGCGTGCGCGCGTGTTGCCACCGGGTTACGGGAAGGCGTCCGGGCCGGGCCGCAGAATCCCCTCGGCAATGGTCGTCCTCGGCATCGATCCCGGCACCGCCAACACGGGCTACGGCGTGGTGGCGCGCGACGGCGCGCGGCTCGTCGCGCTCGACGGCGGGGTGATCGAGACCGTCGCCGGGGCCGACCCGGGCGCGCGGCTCGCCTCGATCCACGCGCGCGTGTGCGCGCTGCTGGACGAACACGGGCCCGACGCGCTCGCGGTCGAGGACCTGTACTTCGGCGCGAACGCCCGCTCCGCGTTCGCGGTCGGGCCAGGCGCGCGGCGTCGTGGTCCTGGCGGCCGGCCAGCGCGGGCCTGCCGTGCTGCTCCTACACGCCCCAGCAGGTCAAGGGCGCGGTCTGCGGCTCCGGCCGCGCCGGCAAGCAGCAGGTCCAGCGGATGGTCCAGACGCTGCTGGGGCTGAGCGAGCTCCCCCGCCCGGACCACGCCGCCGACGCGCTCGCGGTCGCGATCTGCCACGCGAACGGCGCCCGCTCCGCGCGGCGGTCGGGAGCGCGCGGCATGATCGCGCTCCTGACCGGCGAGGTGGCCGTCCGCCGCACCGACCACGTCGTCGTCGTCGTGCGGCGGCGTCGGCTACCGGCTGTCGGTCTCGTCGGAGACGCTGCGCCACACGCCCGCGGTCGGCAAGCCGGCGACGCTGCACACCCACCTGATCGTGCGCGACGACGCGCTGCAGCTCTACGGCTTCTCCTCCGAGGCCGAGCGCGACCTCTTCCTGATGCTGATCGGCGTCCAGTCGGTCGGGCCCGAAGGTGGCGCTCGCCGTGCTCTCGGGCGGGACGCCGCGCGAGCTGCTCGCCGCGGTCGCCGCGGGCGACACCGCGCGGCTGCAGGCGGTGCCCGGGATCGGCAAGCGGACGGCGGAGCGGATCGTCGTCGAGCTGCGCGAGAAGGTCGGCGCGGCGCCGGCCGACGACCCGATCGTGGTCGCGCGCGGCGACGACCCGCGGCTGCTCGCCCGGGACGGCCTCGTCGGCCTCGGCTTCTCCGCCGTCCGAGGCCGAGCAGCTGCTCGACGGCGCGCCCGGCGAGACGCCCGAGGACCTGATCGCCCACGCGCTGAAGGGCGCGCGCCGATGAGCATCCGCACGCCGGGCATCGACCGCGTCCAGACGCCGCACGAGCGCGCCGACGACGAGCTCGACGCGACGCTGCGCCCGCAGCGGCTGGAGGAGTTCGTCGGGCAGGACGAGCTCAAGGAGCAGCTCGCGGTCTCGATCGCGGCCGCCGCGGCCCGCGGCGACGCGCTCGACCACGTCCTGCTGGCCGGCCCGCCCGGCCTCGGCAAGACCAGCCTCGCCCGGATCGTCGCCGAGGAGCTCGGCGTCGCCGTTCGTCCAGACCGCCGGCCCGGCGCTCGAGCGCAAGGGCGACATCGCCACGTTCCTCACCGACCTCGAGCCGCGCGCCGTCTTCTTCGTCGACGAGATCCACCGGCTCCCGCGCGCGGTGGAGGAGACGTTCTACCCCGCGATGGAGGACCGCCAGCTGCCGGTGACGCTCGGCGTCGGCCCCGGCGCGAAGGTGATCACGCTCGACCTCCCGCCGTTCACGCTCGTCGGCGCCACGACGCGCGCCGGCCTGCTCACGACGCCGCTGCGCGACCGCTTCGGGATCCAGCACCGGCTGGAGCTCTACGCGCCCGGGGACCTGACGCGCATCGTGGTCCGCAGCGCCGGCGTGCTGGGCGTCTCGATCGACGCCGGCGGCGCGCGCGCGATCGCCGACCGGGCGCGCGGCACGCCGCGCGTCGCCAACCGGCTGCTCAAGCGCGTGCGCGACTACGCGCAGGTGCGCGGCGACGGCGCCGTCGACGCGACGGTCGCCGCGCGCCGCGCTCGACCTCATGGGCGTCGACCACATCGGCCTCGACCGGCTGGACCGCGAGATCCTCGCCACGATCTGCGAGCGGTTCTCCGGCGGCCCGGTCGGCCTCTCCACGCTCGCGGTCGCCGTGGCGGAGGAGCAGGACACGATCGAGGACGTGTACGAGCCGTACCTGCTCCAGCGCGGCTTCCTGCAGCGCACGCCGCGCGGCCGCTGCGCCACCGTGCACGCGTACCGCCACCTCGGGCTCGAGCCGCCGGCTGAGCCGAGCGCGCTGTTCTAGCGATCGCTCAGCCACCCTTTAGCCGGGCGATTACCCTTACCGACTGGCATGGCCCATCTGTTCATCTGCCCCAACTGCGGTCACCGCAGCACCGCGACCGACCGGACCGCCGGATTCCGCAACCAGCCGAAGGGCTGCTCGAAGTGCGGGTTCGGCTTCCTGTTCGAGCTGCTCGACGACTACTACCCCGCCCCGAACGCCGCGTTCTTCGTCTGCGACCAGCAGGGCCGCGTGATCGGCTGCGGGCGCGGCTCGCGCGAGCTCACCGGCCTCTCGGACGAGAAGGTCATCGGCCGCCAGGTCCAGGACGTGCTCGGGTTGGACTTCTCCAACGGGCAGGACGCCGTCGGAGTTGTGCTGGAATGGGGGGTACGGCAACTGGGCAAGGACGTCGTCGTCAACGCGGAGGGGGATCTTCCAGCGAAGGCGATCGCCGACCTTTTCCCGGCCTACGATGACGACGGCGGGCTCCTGCTCGTCCTCACGCCGTCGAAGTAGGCTTCCCACACCCGCCCTTCCATGTCTGACCGCCGCCGCAACATCTTCATCCTGCTCACGGTGGCGGGGCTGTTCGCAGCCTCGCTGGCGGTGATCTTCACGAAGCCGACGCGGCTGGGGCTCGACCTCCAGGGCGGCGTGCAGCTCGTCTACGAGGCGCGCCCGACCAAGCAGCAGCCGACGGTCAACCAGGAGGCGCTGGACCGCGCGGTCGACATCATGCGCGACCGCGTCGACTCGCTCGGCGTCGCCGAGCCGGAGCTGCAGCGCTCCGGCAAGGACCAGATCGACGTCAGCCTCCCGGGCGAGAAGAACGCGGAGCGCGCCGCCGCCCAGGTCGGCACGACCGCGCAGATGTACTTCTACGACTGGGAGCCGAACGTCCTCGACGAGGACGTGCAAGACCAACCCGGAGCAGGTCAACGGCGGCCAGCAGCCGATCAGCGGCCTCTACAACGCGGTCAAGCGCGCGGCGAAGTGCCCGCCGGAGATCGACAAGAACAACACGACGCAGGGCCTCTGGTACGCGTTCGACAAGACGTCGCACGCGCCGATCAACGACGGCGTCCCCGACGAGAGCAAGAAGGCCCTGCAGGACGACCTGGCCTCGCAGAACCTGACCGGCAAGGCCGAGATCCTCGAGGTTCCCGAGGGCGTCATCGTCCTGCGCAACGAGGACCAGCGCGCCCCCGAGGACCGCAAGGGCAAGGTCGACCAGTGGTGGGTCCTGAAGGACAACCCGGTCCTCAGCGGCACCGACATCAAGAACCCCGAGCAGAACTACGAGGGCGGCACCGGCGGCCAGCCGATCGTCACGATGGAGTTCAGCGACAAGGGCCGCAAGGAGTTCGCCCAGACGACGCGCGAGATCGCGCAGCGCGGCGCCGACAACTCCGTGCTCAACGGCGGGGCGCAGAACCCGATCGCCTCGTCGCACCACTTCGCGATCCGGCTCGACTACGACCTGATCTCGACGCCGTACATCAACTTCCGCGAGAACCCCGACGGCATCGACGGCTCGCCAGGGCGCCCAGATCTCGGGCGGCTTCACGCTCCAGAGCGCACAGGACCTCGCGCGCCTGCTCAAGACCGGCGCGCTGCCGGTCCGCCTCGAGCTGATCTCGCGCTCGCAGGTCTCGGCGACGCTCGGCCGGCAGGCGCTCGACCAGGGCCTCGTGGCCGGCATCGCGGGCTTCGCGATCGTCGCGCTGTTCCTGCTCGTCTTCTACCGCGTGCTCGGCGCGATCGCCGTGCTCGCGCTCGGCATCTACGCCGTCTACTTCTTCGCGCTGATCAAGCTCATCCCGATCACGCTGACGCTGCCGGGCATCGCGGGCCTGATCCTCACGATCGGCGTGGCGGCGGACGCGAACATCGTCATCTTCGAACGCGTCAAAGAGGAGATACGCAACGGCCGATCTATCTCGGCCGGCATAGCGCAGGGCTACAAGAAGGGCTTCGCGACGATCGTCGACGCGAACATCGTCACGCTGCTCGTCGCGTTCATCCTGTTCATCCTGGCCACCGCCGGGGTGAAGGGCTTCGCGTTCGTGCTCGGCGTCGGCACGCTGGTGTCGCTGTTCACCGCGGTGCTCGCCACCCAGGCGATCCTGCTGACGCTCCGCGGCTCGCCCCTGCTCCAGAGCCCGTCGGCGCTCGGCGCCGCGAAGAAGCGCAAGCCGATCACGTTCGACTTCATGGGCGCGTCGAAGTGGTTCTTCTCGATGTCCGGCCTGATCCTGCTGATCTGCACGCTGGCGATCGGGTCCAAGGGCCTGAACTTCGGCATCGACTTCGAGTCGGGCACGCGGATCACCGCCGCGCTCCAGAAGGCGGCCACGGTCGAGCAGGTCCGCGACGCGGTCTCCCCGGTCGGGTTCAACGACGCCAAGATCCAGACGATCGACAACCCGGAGCTCGGTGCCAACGTCGTCCAGATCTCCGACGAGGTGTCGGGCAAGACCGACCAGGTGACCAAGGCGCTGGACGACAGGTTCGGCGTCCAGGGCCAGCCGGAGGTCTCCGAGATCGGCCCGACGTTCGGCGCGACGGTCGCCAACTCGGCGCTGGTCGCGATCATCGCCTCGCTGTGCGTGATCTCGATCTACATCACGCTGCGGTTCGAGTGGAAGTTCGCCGTGCCGGTGCTGATAGCGCTGATGCACGACATCCTCATCACGGCGGGGGTCTACGCCCTCGTGGGCCGGGAGGTGACGACGTCGACGGTCGCGGCGCTGCTCACCATCCTGGGCTTCTCGCTCTACGACACGATCATCGTGTTCGACCGGATCCGCGAGAACGTCCCGCGGATGCCGAGCGCCGCGTTCTCCCAGATCGTCAACCGGTCGATGAGCGAGGTCATCGTGCGCTCGCTGGCCACCAGCTTCTGCACCATGCTGCCCGTGCTCGCGCTGTTCCTGTTCGGCGGCGAGACGCTCAAGGACTTCGCGTTCGCGCTGCTCGTCGGCACGCTGTCGGGCACGTACTCCTCGGTGTTCATCGCCGGTCCGGTGCTCATGCACTGGAAGGAGCGCGAGCCCGTGTACGCCACGCGCTACCGGCGCATCCGCGACGCGCTCGGATATGTCCCGCCGTACGCGGTGGCGACGGCCGGCGCGCCGGTGGACGTCGAGCCGGAGAAGCGCCGCCGCGGCGCGCCGTCGATCACCGCGCCACAGGACCCGACGCAGGTCTCGCGGGAGGAGTTCGACGACATGGTCCGCAACCTCGGGGTCGAGGAGGCCACGGCCCGGCGGGCGGCGTCGCAGCCGGCTGCCGCTGCCGCGGCAGCGCGCCCGAGCGGCGGACGCCGCGCGCGGGCGCGCGCCAACGGCGGCAAGGGCGAAGCACCCCGGCCCGGCGGTGACGCGACGCCGCCCACCGGCGAGGGCGGCGAGGGCGGCGGCGGGACCGAGAAGCCGAAGAAGCCGCGCAACCGGCGCCACGGGAGGCCACGCTGATGGGCGCGCTCGTGTGGGTGATGATGGGCCTCGCCCTCTGGCACTTCACGATCTTCGTGCCCGACCGCTTCTGGTCGGGGATCGTCGGCGCGTTCCTCGGCGCGGTGCTCGGCGCGCTGCTGTTCGGCCTGCTCGTCAACGGGTTCGTCGTGCCGGGGCAGAACGACACCGACCTGCTGACCGCGGTCGAGGCGATCCCGGGCGCGCTGATCGGGATCGCGGCCGTCTACTTCTACGGCGCCAGCCAGGGCAACGAGCCGCTCTAGTGGCGGACCACTAGCCCGTGGCGGCCGGCGCGGTCGCCCTCGCGCTCGGCGCCGCGGTCCTGCACGCGGTCTGGAACCTCCTGCTCGCGCGGGCGGCCGACACCGTCGCGGCGACGGCCGTCGCGCTCGCCGTCGGCGTGGCCGTGTTCGCGCTCCCAGCGCTCCTCTTGTGGGAGGTCGATGCGGGTGCCTGGCCGTACATCGCCGGCTCGGCCGCGTTCGAGCTCGCCTACGTCGCGACGCTGGCCGGCGGGCTCTCGCGCGGTGACCTGAGCGTCGTCTACCCGCTCGCGCGCGGCTCGGCCCCGGTGCTCGTGCTGGCGGTGAGCGCGGGCGTGCTGGGGGCGGCGACCTCGGCGTGGCAGGTCGCGGGCATCGGGCTCGTCGCGGCCGGCGTGCTGCTGGTCCGCGGCCTGCGGCGGCCCGACGACCCGGTGGTCGTCGCGCTGGCGCTGGCGTGCGGCGCCTGCATCGCCGGCTACACGATCGTCGACGCCCACGGGCTCGACCACGCGGCGGCGCTGCCGTACCTGTGGGTCGTGCTCGCGCTCACCACGCTCGCCTACCTGCCGCTCGTCGCGCGGGCGCGGGGGACGGCGGCGCTGCGCGCGGCCCTGCGCCCGGAGACGGTGGCGGCCGCGGTGCTCTTCTTCGCGGCCTATCTCCTCGTGCTCGCCGCCCTGCGGCTGGCGGAGCCGGGCCCCGTCGCCGCGGTCCGGGAGACGAGCGTCGTGATCGCGACCGCGCTCGGCGCGCTGGTCCTGCGCGAGCCCGTGACGCGCGCCCGCTGGGCGGGCGCGCTGGTGGTCGTCACGGGCATCGCGGTGATCGCGCTGAGCTGATCCTCAGTCGCGGGAGATCAGGAAGAAGTAGATCAGCTGGCCCAGCGAGGCGACGAAGCCCGCCACGTAGGTCAGCGCCGCGGCGTTGAGCACCGCCCGCGCGCCGCCGATCTCGTCGCCGACCAGCAGGTTCTGCTGCTCGAGCGCGACGAGCGCCCGCTTGGACGCGTCGAACTCCACGGGCAGCGTGACGAGCTGGAACAGCACCACGGCGGCGAACAGGACCAGGCCGATCGTCGTGAGCCCCGTGAGGCCGAGGATCAGGCCGGCGAACACCGGCAGGATCCAGATCGACTGCCCGAACGTCGCGACCGGGACGAGCGTCTGCCGGATCCGCATGGGCCGGTAGCCGCGGGCGTCCTGGATCGCGTGCCCCGCCTCGTGCGCGGCGACGCCGAGCGCGGCCAGCGACGTGGCCTGTCCGACGTCCTCGGACAGGTTCAGCGTCCGGCTGCGCGGGTCGTAGTGGTCGGTCAGGCGGCCGGCGACGGGCCGGATCTGGAGGTCCGGCAGGCCGGAGGACCGCAGCACGGCGGCCGCGGCCTGCGCCCCGTTCATGCCGTTGCTCGGTGCGACCTTCGAGTAGCGGGCGAATGTCCGCTTGACCCGCAGCTGGGCCCAGAGCCCGAACAGCAGCGGTACGCCGGCGAGGATCAGCCAGAGGCCGATGGATGACATGGTGTTCAGCCCTCCTGGAGCTGGACGATGTGGGCGGACACTAGAGCCTCCGGCTGGTCGTGGTGAACAGTCGAAGGTTTCTCCGCCCTGGTGGGGTGCCGGTCCCGGGCGCTGCGCGCCGTGTTGACGGGTTCCGGCCGAGGGGATACTTCCCTTCTGCGTCGTGCATTGTAGCGCGCGGCGCTTACGAATCGTGAGTGGCGGGTTCGGCGCGTGACGGGCGGGCTCGGCGAACGTCAACGGCGGCATTGAGAGAGCGGGTCGAACGGGATCGCGCCCACGTGTTGCGCGTTGATCGCGCATTGCGAGACCAAAGCGCAACAGCTGGGGCGCCAGGCGATCGGGCCCTCCACTCAATGCCGCAGTTGACGTACACCGACGCCGGCGTTCCGTCCACCCCCCGGCATACGGTGCGCTCGTGCCCCCACCGCCCGACGTCCGCCTGCGCATCGCCCCGTACGACTACGCGGCGGCCGAGCGGCTGTGCGCCGTCCTGGACGTGTCGCACGTGACCGCGCAGGTGCTCGTGCGCCGCGGGTTCGGCGATCCCGCGCAGGCGCGCGCGTTCCTCGCCGCCGAGGCGCGCCATCCCCTTGACGCGTTCGGCGGGCTCCGCGACGGCGCGGCGCGCATCCTCGAGCACGTCGGGCGCGGCTCGCGGATCACCGTGCACGGCGACTACGACGTCGACGGGGTGAGCGCGACGGCGGTGCTCGTGCGCGCGCTCCGCACGCTGGGCGCCGACGTCGACTGGTACCTGCCGAGCCGGATCGACGACGGGTACGGCCTGGCGATGGCGACCGTCGAGCGGCTCGCCGCGCGCGGCACCGACCTGCTCGTCACCGTCGACTGCGCGATCACGGCGGTGGACGAGGTCGCCGCGGCGCGCGCCGCGGGGGTCGACGTCGTCGTGACCGACCATCACGCCCCGCGCGCGGACGGACGGCTGCCGGACGCCCCGATCGTGCACCCGCAGATCGGCGGCTACCCGTGTCCCGAGCTGTGCGCGGCCGGCGTCGCGCACCTGCTCGCCCGCGCCCTGCTCGAGGCGGCCGGGATGGATCCCGGCGCCGCCGATGCCGACCTCGACGTCGTCGCGCTCGCGACCGTGGCCGACTGCGTCCCGCTCGTCGGCGAGAACCGCCGGCTGGTGCGCGCGGGGCTGCGCGCGCTCGCCTCCACGCGCAAGCCGGGCCTCCAGGCGCTGATGGAGGTCGCCCGCGTGGACCCGAGTGGCGTGGACGCGGGCGCGATCGGGTTCCGGCTCGCGCCGCGGATCAACGCGGCCGGCCGGCTGCACCGCGCCGACGCCGGCCTGGAGCTGCTGCTGACCGCCGACGTGGCGCGCGCCCGCGCGGTCGCGGCCGAGCTCGATGCCGTCAACGTCGAGCGGCGCGACGTGGAGACGCGGATCCTGTTCGAGGCCGAGGCGCAGGTCGCCGCGGCGCGGTCCGCGGGTCCGGAGCCCGCCGCCTACGTGCTCGCCGCCGACGGCTGGCATCCCGGCGTCATCGGGATCGTCGCGTCGCGGATCGCCGAGCGGCATCACCGTCCCGCGGTGCTCATCGCCCTGGACGGCGACGAGGGCACGGGCTCGGGGCGCTCCATCCCGGCGTTCGACCTGCTCGGAGGCCTCGACGCCGCGAGCGCCGACCTGCTCCGCCACGGCGGGCACCGCGCCGCCGCCGGCCTGACGATCGCGCGCGGCCGCGTCGACGCGTTCCGCGAGGCGTTCGTGACCCACGCCGCCGCGACCCTGACCCCCGAGGACCTGATGCCGGTCCAGCGGATCGACGCCGTCGTCCCCGGCGACGCGCTGCACCTCGGCCTGGCGGAGGAGCTGCAGCGGCTCGCGCCGTTCGGGATGGGCAACCCCGACCCGGCGCTGCTGGTGCCGAGCGCGCTGCTCGACGACCCGCGGCCGATGGGGGAGGGGCGGCACGTCTCGTTCTCGCTGGCGGCGGGCGGCGCGCGGTCGCGCTGCGTCGCGTTCGGACGCGGCAGCAGCCTCCCCGCCGGGCCGGGCGAGCCGGTCGACGCGGCCGTCCGGCTGGAGGTGAATCGCTACAACGGCGCGGTCGAGCCGCGGCTCGTGCTCCGCCACGCGCAGCCGGCCCGCCCGGCGCCGATCCAGATCGTCGGCGAGCCGCCCTTCGAAGCGGCGCTGCTGGCCGAGCTCGAGCGCGACCTCGACGCGTGGGCGCCCGGCGACCGCGTGCCCGCCGCGCTCCTCGACGATCTGCGCGGGGCGGCCGACGGGCTCGGAGGCGGCGAGCGGCGCGCGGTGCGCGACGCGCGCGGCAGCGGCATCGCCGGGCTGCTCGGCGACCTCGTGGCCTCGGGCGCGGCGGTGCTCGCCGTCACGGCGCACGCCGGCCAGCGCGCGGTGGCCCTGCGGGATCGCGTGGGCGGGTTCGCGGTGACGACGTGGGGCGCCGTGGAGACCGAACCGGACTTGGCGCGCGGCTACCCGCACGTCGTGGCGGTCGACCCGCCGTCGCACGCCCATCTGCGGGCGCTGGCGGAAGGGCTGCCAGGCGACGGCTGGACGCATCTCGCCTGGGGCGGAGCGGAGCTGGAGCTCGCGCGCCGGGTCCTGGCCTGGGAGCTCGACCTCCGCCCGCAGCTCGCGGAGCTCTACCGCGCGCTGCGGACCGCGGCGGCGCCGGCAGGCTCGCCGGCGGCGCTCGGCCGGGAGCGGCTGTTCGCCGTCCTCGGCGGATCGGGACCGCAGCCGCGCTCCGGCCGGCTCGCCGGGCGCCTGCTGCGCGTGCTCGACGAGCTGGGGCTCGTGGAGTTCCGGCGCGCCGAGTTCTCGATCGCCGTACCGCCGGCCGCAGGGCGCACGGAGCTCGAGCGCTCGCCGGCGTTCCGCGCATACGCAGCCCGCCTGCGGGAAGGGATCGCGTACCTCTCCGAGCCGCCCCGGACAGCGCAGGAAGAGCTGCAGGAGGTCGCCGTCGCCTGACCCGGGCGGATCCTCGGCCGGACACCCGACTTGACAAACGGCGGGCATCGAGGGACGGCGCGGACGGTGGCGGCGCACGCGTCAAGTCCTCCGCGTCCCGGATCGGGCGCTCCGCCGGACGTTGACGGCGACTATCGCCGTCAACGTCCGACGAGGCGAGCGGACCGGCCTCCGACGGACGGTGGCGGCACCGGGCACGGCGATCCGGGCGCTCCCTCGATGCCGCAGTTCGGCCCGCGGCAACCGTCAGGGGCACATGAGCGCGGAGAACTGGAACGACGCGCGGCTGCCCCGGCGCCCGACCGCGACGCCCTCGAGTCCGTTGCACGGCTCCAGGCCGTCGAACCTGACGGAGAACGACCCGTTCCGCTTGGCGCGGACGCGCTTGGTCGCGCGGTCGCCCGAGGTCGGCGTCACGGTGACGCGCACGCGCTCGCGGCGCTTGAACCCGCTGCCCCCGAGCACGAGCGGGTCCAGCCGGCTCGGCGTCAGGGTCGCGCCGTCCGATCGCAGCGGCTGCGCGGCCGCGCCGCCGCCGGTGGCGGCCAGCGCGAGCAGCGCGACGATCGCGACCGGAACCCCGCGCGGATACATGCGTCCATCGTGGACCCGGCCCACCGGCCGGCCGCCCCTGCCTGAGCTACGCTTGCTACGGCGAGCAACGATGACGGATCAGCACGAGCAGACCGCTGAAGACCTGACCGCGCCGCTCCCCGAGGGCGGCGAAGACGTCGCCGTGTCCGCCCACCGGCCGGTCGATCGCAAGGACCACGCGCACCTGGCGCCGCCGGATGCGCCGGCCGACCTCACGCCGACGGAGCGCGAGCTGCTCGCCGACCTGTTCGCGATCGTCGAGGAGCACGCCGACGAGGTGGCCCGCCAGGTCGACCGCACCCGCGTCGTCGAGGCGTTCGTGTTCTCCTGCGAGCACCACGCCGACCAGCGCCGCCAGTCCGGCGAGGACTTCATCGTCCACCCGGTCGGCGTCGCGAAGATCTGCGCCGGCATGCGGCTCGACACCGAGACGCTGTGCGCCGCGCTCCTGCACGACACCGTCGAGGACACCAGCGCGAGCCTCGACGAGGTGCGCGAGGTGTTCGGCGAGGAGGTCTCGGGGCTGGTCGACGGCGTCACCAAGCTCACCGGCATCACGTTCCAGTCGCGCGACGAGGCGCAGGCCGAGAACTACCGCAAGATGATGGTCGCGATGGCCACGGACGTCCGGGTCATCCTGATCAAGCTCGCCGACCGCCTGCACAACATGCGCACGCTCGACGCGATGCCGAAGCAGAAGCAGATCGAGAAGGCCAAGGAGACGCTGGACATCTACGCGCCGCTGGCGCACCGGCTCGGCATCCACGCGATCAAGTGGGAGCTGGAGGACCTCTCCTTCGCGACGCTGCACCCGCGCAAGTACCAGGAGATCAAGGGCCTCGTCAGCCAGCAGCGCGACGAGCGCGAGCGCTACGTCGCCAAGGCGGGCGGCTACCTGACGAAGGAGCTCGAGGCGCTCGGCATCAAGGCCGAGATCTCCGGCCGGGCCAAGCACTTCTACTCGATCTACTCGAAGATGACCAAGAAGGGCCGCGAGTTCAACGAGATCTACGACCTCACGGCCATGCGGGTGATCGTGGAGTCCGTGAAGGACTGCTACGGCGCGGTGGGCGTCATCCACTCGCTGTGGAAGCCGCTGCCCGGGCGCTTCAAGGACATGATCGCCATGCCCAAGTTCAACATGTACCAGGCCCTCCACACCACGGTGATCGGGCCCGAGGGCAGGCCGCTCGAGATCCAGATCCGCACGCGCGACATGCACGAGACGGCCGAGTACGGCGTCGCGGCGCACTGGCGCTACAAGGAGGGCGCGCGCGGCAACGGCGTGATCGACCCGACCGACGCGAAGCTCAAGTGGCTCAAGTCGCTGCTCGACTGGCAGTCCGACGTCGAGGACCCGAAGGAGTTCGCGGACAACCTGCGCGGCGAGCTCGTCGACGAGGAGGTCTTCGTCTTCACCCCGAAGGGCGAGGTCAAGTCGCTCGCCGCCGGGTCGACGCCGCTCGACTTCGCCTACGAGGTCCACACCGACGTCGGGCACCGCTGCGTCGGCGCGAAGGTCAACGGCAAGATCGTGCCGCTGCACTACGAGCTGCAGTCCGGCGACATCGTCGAGGTGCTCACGTCCAAGCGCGAGCGCGGCCCGTCGCGCGACTGGCTCGCGATGGTCAAGACGACGCGCGCGCGCAACAAGATCCGCGCGTGGTTCAAGGCCGAGTCGCGCGAGGACTCCGAGCACACCGGCCGCGAGCTGCTGCAGGAGCACCTCAAGAAGGCGGGGCTGCCGGCGCAGAAGATCACCGGCTCCGCGCTGCTGGCCGACGTGATCCGCGAGATGGGCTACCGCAAGGCGGACGACTTCTACATCGCGCTCGGCGGGGCGAAGATCTCCGCCAAGGTCGTGGTCAACAAGGTGATGCAGCGCCTCAAGGAGGGCGAGGCCGCCGAGGACGAGCCGACGGTCGCCGAGGACCTCGTCTCGCTGCGCAAGGCGCCGCGCCGGCCGGAGGGCGACGCGTCGAAGTACGGCATCCGCGTGGAGGGCGTCGAGGACGTCCCGCTGCGGCTCGCCAAGTGCTGCCGGCCCGTCTCCGGCGACCAGATCGTCGGCTACGTGTCGCTCGGGCGCGGCATCACCATCCACCGCGAGGACTGCCCGAACGCCGCGGCCCTGCGCAAGGACCCCGAGCGCTTCGTCCCCGTCAGCTGGGACGGCGACTCGGTCAGCTCGTTCAAGGTCGAGCTGCAGGTCGACGGCTGGGACCGGCACCGCCTGCTGGAGGACCTCTCGCGCACGTTCGCCGAGGCCGGCATCAACATCATCGAGGCGCGCTGCATCGTCACGCACCCGATGGTCAAGAACCGGTTCGTGATCGAGGTCGGGGACACCCACACGCTCAAGGCGACGATCTCGCGCCTGCGCTCGATCGACGCCGTGTTCGACGCGTATCGCGTCACGCCGACCGGCGGCTAGCCGTGCGCGTGCAGCGCCACGAGTCCGCGCTCGGCCGCTGGGAGATGGCGCACGCGGACCCGCATCCGGCGCTGCGCGGCCAGGTGCTGCGCTACTGCGGCTACAGCGAGGACACGGCGGCGCCGCTGCGCCGGCGCGAGATCGCCACGCCGCAGGTCACGGTGATCTTCTCGTTCGGGCCGTCGATCGACGTCGGCGGCGAGCGCCTGACCTCGTTCGTCGCCGGGCTCGACGAGTCGTACGGCGAGACCGAGCACGCCGGTCACCAGCGGGGGCTGGAGGTGAAGCTGGCCCCGCTCGCCGTCCGCTCGCTGCTGGGCGTGCCCGCGCGCGAGCTCGCCGGCCGCGTGGTGCCGCTCGACGGCGTGCTCGGCCGGTCGGCGGACGAGCTCGTCGAGCGGCTCGCCGGCGCGCCCGGCTGGCCGGAGCGCTTCGCGCTGCTGGACGCGGTGCTCGCGGCGCGGCTCGCCCAGGACCAGCCGCGGGACATCGCGCATGCGTGGAGCCGCCTGCTGGCGACCCACGGCGGCGTGTCGATCGCCGGGCTGGCGCGGGAGCTGGGCTGGAGCCGGCGGCGCTTCGGCGAGCGCTTCCGCGAGCACGTCGGCCTCGCGCCCAAGCCCGCTGCGCGCGTGCTGCGGTTCCGTCGCGCGGTCGAGCTCCTCGAGCGCGACGACGGCACCCGCCTCGCGGCGATCGCGCACGAGTGCGGCTACTACGACCAGGCGCACTTCAACCGTGACTTCCGCGCGTTCGCGGGCAGCTCGCCGGGCGAGCACCTCGGCCGCCGGCTCCCCGACGGCGGCGGCGTCGCGGCCGTCTAACTCAGGACCTTCAGGCCGCCGCGGAGGACGCTGAAGACGGCCTCGTCGTGCTCGCCGACGTAGTCGCCGTCGACCTGCACGGGCACGGGGCGCTCGTCGGCCGAGCGCACGCGCAGCCCGTCGAGCCCGTCGAACGCGCGCACGCGCCGGTGGCCGCCGACCTTCGCGCGCCCGGAGAGCAGGCGGAAGGCGATCGTCGGCACGTCGAGCACGTTCGCGCGGGTCAGCACGACGCCGGAGAGGTCGCCGGAGGCGAGCCCGGCGCCCTCGGACAGGTTGATCGGGCGGCGGCGGAAGTAGGTGTAGGGCTGGGTGTTCTGGACGAACACGCTGACGCCCTCGACCTCCTGGCCGGCGACGCTCGCGACCACGCGCGGCGGGTTGACGACGTACTTCTCGAGGAACGTCGCGAGCGCGGCCTGCGCGTAGTAGTACGGCCCGAAGCGCGCCTTCAGACGCGGATGGCTGTCGACGCGCTGCGACCACCGTGGCGTCGAGGCCGGCGCCGGCGGAGAACGTGAACCAGCGGTCGTTGACGCGGCCGACGTCGACCGGGCGCGGCTCCCAGGCGTCCGCGAGCCGGAGCAGGTGCTCGGTCGCGTCGACCACCTCGGTGGGGATGCCGAGCATGCGGCAGTAGACGTTGGTCGCGCCGCCGGGGAGGCAGGTGAGCGCCGTGCCGGATCCGGCCAGGCCGTTGGCCGCCTCGTTGACCGTGCCGTCCCCGCCGAACGCGACGACGACGTCATAGCCCTCGTCCGCCGCCTCGCGGCAGAGCTCGATCGCGTGGCCCTTGCGCTGGGTGTCGACGGCCTCCACGTCGAACCGCCCCTGGAGCGCGTAGACGACGAGGTGCTTGAGCCGCACCGACATCGTCGTGGCGTAGGGGTTGACGATCACCAGCATCCGGCGCGTCGGCGCCGGCGTCTGGAACGGGGCGGTGTCTGCCAGCCGCTCGAGGGCGGCGGCCTGGGCGGCGGGGACCATGACTCGGGGAAACACTAGCCTGCCGGTCATGATCGCGGCAGTCACCGAGGACGCGCTCGCCGGCATCCGCGCGGCGGCTCCGCCGGGCGTCGAGGTGCGCCGGCTCTCAGCCGGTCTCGACGACGCGGCCTTCGTCGTCCCGCGCGGGGAGGACCTCGCGGCGCTGGAGGCGCTCGAGACGCAGCGCACCGTCCGGGTGGTCCAGTCGCTGTCGGCGGGCACCGACTGGCTGGAGCCGCACGTCCCGCCCTGGGCGACGCTGTGCAACGCGCGCGGCTCGCGCGACATCCCGGTGGCCGAATGGGTCGTCGGCGCGCTGCTCGGCGCCGCGTACGGTCAGTTCCGCGTCGCCCGCTCGCGGACCTGGGAGCCGTTCCGGCCCGACGAGCTCCACGGCACCACGGTGCTCGTGCTCGGCCACGGCTCGATCGGGCGCGCCGTGGAGGAGCGGCTGGCGCCGTTCGGGGCGCGGGTGGTGGGCGTCGCGAGCCGGGCGCGCGACGGCGTCCACGGGGTCGACGAGCTGCCTGCGCTGCTGCCGCACGCGGACGCGGTCGTCGTCCTGTTGCCCCTGACCGCCGCGACCCGCGGGCTCGTCGACGCGGACGTGCTGCGGCGGATGCGGGACGGCGCGCTGCTGGTCAGCGCGGGCCGCGGCCCGGTCGTCGACACCGACGCGCTCGTCGCCGAGCTGTCGAGCGGCCGGCTGCGCGCGGTGCTGGACGTGACCGACCCCGAGCCGCTCCCCGCCGGCCATCCGCTGTGGGAGCAGGCGCTCGCGATCACCCCGCACAACGCGGGCGACTCGCCGGCCGGCGACGAGCGCGCGATCGCACTCGCGGCGGAGCAGCTCGGCCGCTTCACGCGCGGGGAGCCGCTGGAGAACGTCGTGCGAGCGCCGGGGCCGTAGCCGCGACGGGTCCTCAGCCACGCCCGAGCTGTGGCGCCACCGCGCCCGCCACCAGTTCGAGCTGGCGCGCCTCGTCGCCGAGCGGCCACAGGTAGACGCGCTCGCAGCCGGCCTCGGCGTACCGCGAGAGGAGCTCGGCGCAGTGCCCGGCGGGACCGACGCAGACCTGCGCGCGAAGCTCGTCGGGATCGCGCCGCAGGACTGGAGCCAGGACGTCGGCGAGCACGCGATCGCCCTCCGCGCGATCCTCCGATACCCAGGTCCACATCGTGGCGAGCGCGTTGGGGAAGCCGTCCGATTCCCGCCCGCGGTCCTCGAGCGCACGCCCCAGGGCCGTGCGGGCGTCGAAGAACCGCTCCGGCGTCGTGTTGTACGCGGACGCGAGCCAGCCGTCACCCGCCCGCGCGACGCGAGCGAGGCCCGCGCTCGAGCCCCAGCTGCCGATCCACAGGGGGATGCCGTCCGGCTGCCGTGGACCGGGCGCGAGCTCGACGTCGGGCGGAACGGGGTAGTAGCGCGGCTGCTCGGGCATCGGTTCGCCCCTGAGCAGCGCTCGGAGCACGGCGACCGCCTCGTCGAATCGCTTCCAGCGCTCCTCGAACGGGATGCCGAGCACCTGGTAGTCGCGTTCGGAGGATCCCGGGCCCACGCCGGCGACCAGCCGCCCGTCGGACAGGACGTCGATCGCGGCCAGCGCCTTGGCCAGCGGAACCGGGCCCCGGAGGCCGGCGAGCGAGACCGTCGTCGCCAGCGCCATCTCCCCCGAGCGCTCGATCATGCTCGCGAGCGCCGTCGGCCCGTCGAGCCAGGGCGTCTGGAAGACGAGATGGTCGTTCGCCGAGACCGCTGAGAATCCGCACGTCTCTCGCGGCGTCGACGGTCGCCTGCCAGCCGCTGCGAGGGAGAGCGGCTCCTCGTCGAACTGCATCAGCGGCAGATGGACGCCGAGCTCCACCCGCCAATGCTGTCAGCTTCCCGGTCATCCCGGTGGCGAAGCAGTAGAGCGCCGGGCCACGGCGTCGACCGCGACCGCGCCGGAGGGCGAGGCGATCACGGGGTTGAGCTCGAGCAGCTCCAGGCGCTCGTCGAGCAGCAGGTCGCCGGCGGCGGCCGCGAGCGCGCAGACGGCGGCGAGGTCGACCGCCGCGCCGCCGCGGCCGCCGGTCAGGACCGCGGCGCCGCGCAGCGAGCGCAGCGCCGCCTCGACGCGCGCCGGCCCGGCCGGCAGCGGCACGATCGCCACGTCGTCGAGCAGCCTCCGTCCAGATCGCCGCCGAGCCCGACGACGAGCGCGGGCACGACCGCGTCGCGCCGGGCGGCGACGACGAGCTCGACGCCGGGCGGCGCCATCGCCTCGACGAGCACGACGGCGCCGGCCGCCCGATGGGCCGCGGCGACCCGCCGGTACGCCGCGCGCACCGCGTCGTCGCCGAGCACGCCGAGCACGAGCGCGCCGGCCTCGCTCTTGTGCTGCAGCGCGGGGGAGGAGGCCTTGATCGCCACCGCGCCTCCGAGCTCGCGCGGCGGCGCGAACGGCGTCGTCCTCGCCGGCCACGACGCGGCCGGCGCGGCACCGCGACGCCGGCGGCGCGCAGCAGCGCCTTCGCCTCCGCCTCGGAGAGCCACGGTCCGGCGCCGCCGCCGCGTCCCGCGGCCGCCGCCGCGATCGCCCGCAGCCGCTCCGGATCGCCGGCCGGGCGTCCGCAGCGCCGCGGCGCACGCGAGCGCGGTGCGCAGGCCCGCGACCGCCGGCACGCCGCGATCCAGGAGCGCGCCGGCGGAGTCGTCCTGCAGCAGCTCGGGCAGCGTCGAGGCGACGAGCACGGGCGCGGCGGCGCCCGCGGCGCCGTCGGCGAGCCCCTCGCGCACCGCGTCCCAGCTCGCGCGCAGCCCCGCCTCCATGCCGGCCGGCTCGTCGTAGAAGAGCAGCAGCTGGTCGACGGCGGGGTCGTCGGCGACGACGCGCACGATCGCGCGCGAGCCGCTCGCGCTCGCCCCAGATCATCGCCGTGTAGTCGAGCGGGTTGCCGACGGTCGCGGCGTCGGGGAGCAGCGGCTCGAGCCGCTCGGCGGTCGCGGCGCCCAGTCGCGCGAGCGGGAGCCCGCAGCCGGCCCGCCTCGTCGGCGGCGAGCCCGGAGTCGCCGCCCGAGCAGGTCAGGATCGCCAGCCCGCCCGCGGGCTGCGCCGAGCGCGCGCGCCGCCGCGGGACGGCGAGCGCCTTCGCCAGCTCGAGCAGGTCGTGGACGTCGTCGGCCCACGCGGCGCCGGCCTCCTCGACGAGCGCGCGGAAGACGCGCTGGTCGCCCGCCAGCGCGCCGGTGTGGGCGGCCGCGGCGCTCGCGCCCGCCGCCGTGGCGCCGACCTTCAGGACCGCGACGCCGACGTCCGCGCTCGGCGGCCCGCGCGAGCGCGGCGGCGAGGCGCGCGCCGTCGCCGTCGGACTCCAGGAACAGCGCGACCGAGCCGACGTCGTCCTCCTCGACGAGCGCGTCGAGCAGCGCGCGGCGTCGAGCACCGCCTGGTTGCCGACCGAGGCGACCGTGTGGAACCGCAGCCCGCGGCCGAGCGCGAGCGCGTTGACGGCGACGTTCCCGCTCTGGGAGATCAGCGCGACGCGCCCGGCGGCGCGCGGCGACGAGCGCGTCGCCCCACAGCGCGGCGCCGCCGTGGAACGCGACGAGCCCGTCGCAGTTCGGCCCGATCACCGGCAGGGCGAACCGCCGCGGCGGCCTCCGCGAGCTCGGCCTGCAGCGCGGCGCCGCCCGCCTCCGCGAAGCCCGCCGCGAACACGACCAGCCCGCCGCAGCCGCGGCGCCCGGCCGCCCGGACGACCTCGGGCACGCCCGCCGCGGGGATCGCGACGACGACCGCGTCGACCGGCTCGGGCAGGTCGTCGAGCGTCGGCACGCACGGCCGCCCGTGCACCTCGCGCCGCGTCGGGATGCACGCCCCAGACCGGCCCGGCGAAGCCGAGCGCGGCGAGGTTGCGCAGCGTCGCGTCGCCGTAGGAGCCGGGCCGGTCGGTCGCGCCGACGACGGCGACCGAGCGCGGCCGCAGCAGCGGGGAGAGGTCGAGGCCGCGGCGCAGCGTCGCGCCGGCGGCCGGGTCCGGCGGCGCGCTCAGCGGAGCACCTTCGCGACGCCGCGGCGCTCCAGCGAGCGGGCGACGATCAGCCGCTGGATCTCGCTCGTGCCCTCCCAGATCCGGTCCACGCGCAGCTCGCGCAGGAAGCGCTCGGCCACGTTGTCGCGCCGGTAGCCGCGCCCGCCGAACGCCTGCACCGCGCGGTCGGCGCAGCGGCAGGCGGCCTCGCTCACGAACAGCTTCGCCATCGACGCCTTCGCGTGCACGAGCTTCGGGTCGGCGCCTGCGTCGGCGAGCCGCGCGACCTCGAGCACGAGCAGCCGCCCGGCCGCGGCGTCGGCCGCCGAGTCGGCGAGCGGGAACGAGACGCCCTGGTGGTCCCAGAGCCGCGCGCCGCCCTGCTCGCGGCCCGGTCGCCCACGCCAGCGTCTCGGCCAGCAGCCGCTCCATCGCGCCGATGCCGCGCGCCGCGATCCCGAGCCGCTCCTCGACGAACCAGGCGCGCTGCAGGTCGTCGGCGCCGCCGAGCGGCCCGAGCACCGCGTCCGGGCCGACCTCGACGTCGAAGCGCAGCGTCGGGTGCCCGTGCGGGTAGGCGTGCGTGTACGGCGGGTCCTCGACGACGGTGATCCCGGGCGCGTCCGCCGGGACGAGGAACAGCGTCGGGCCCTCCGGCGCGACCGCGACGACGATGATCACGTCGGCGACGTCGCCGCTCGTCACGAACCACTTCTCGCCGCGGATCCGCCAGCCGCCGCCGGCGGCCGGCGTCGGCGGTCGTCGCGATCCCCGACGGGTCCGAGCCGGCGTGCTCCTCGGTCACCGCGTAGGCGTCCTGCGCCTCGCCGCGCAGCATCGGCCGCAGCCAGCGGTCGATCTGCTCGTCGCGTGCCCGACCGACCAGACGTTGTAGGCGTTCGGCATGTGCCAGGAGATGCCGTTGGTGGAGCGGCCGAGCTGCTCCTCGACGAGCGCCCACGTCGCGTGCGACCAGCCCTGGCCGCCGTGCTCGACGCGCGTGCAGCCCGCCGGTCAGCCCGGCCGCGAGCGCGGCGGCGCGCACCGCGGCGACCTCGTCCTCCGGCAGCCGCCCGCCGGCGAGCTCGGCGGCCTCCTCGCGCGGGATGAGCTCCTCGTCGACGAAGCGCCGCGCGCGCTCGACGACGACCTCCTGGTCCGGCCGGCACGGCGACGGGCGTGGTCAACGTCAGCTCCTCGCTCCTGTGGGACGGCTCGGCGCCGGGCAGCCCGAGCGCGAGCGCGTCGTGGTTGGCGACGACGTCGCGCACGAGCGCGCCGGCCGCCGCGGTCGCGCCGGCGGCGGCGTCGGCGAGCGCCGCGCTCTCGCGCAGCCACGCCTCCCAGCGCGCTCGCCGCGCCGCGCACGACGAGCCGCTCGGCCGCGGCCCGCTCGCGCTCCACGCAGCGTCCGCGCGGCGGCGGCGACGCGCCCGCTGCGCAGCGCCGCGCGCGCCTCGGGCAGCAGCCGCTCGGGCTCGGGCGTGAGCGACAGCCAGCGGTCGTCGTCCACGAAGCGCCAGGGCCGCCATTGACAGCGACCATATCATGCGACTGATCACAAAGTCAGGACGAACGATGACCGCCATCGAGCAGCCCGAATCCACCCCGCTGGACCCCCGCCTCTACGTCGATCCCGACGGGCTCGCCGCGCGAGCAGGCGGCGATCTTCGCCCGCACGCTGGCAGCTCGCCGGCCACGTCGCCGACCTGTCGCGCGCCCGGCCGCTTCGTCACCGTGCAGGTCGGCGGCGAGTCGGCGCTCGTCGTCCGCGGCGAGGACGGCGAGCTGCGCGCGTTCCGCAACGTCTGCCGCCACCGCGCCGCCCGCCTGCGCGAGGGCCGCGGCGACTGCGGCAAGGCGCTGCGCTGCCCGTACCACGGCTGGACCTACCGCACCGACGGCCAGCTGATCGGCGTGCCGGAGGGCCGCGGCTTCGCCGGCCTCGACAAGGCGCAGCTCGGCCTGATGCCCGCCCGGGTCGAGACGTTCGCCGGCCTCGTGTTCGTCAACCTCGACCTCGACGCGGCGCCGCTGGCCGACGGCCTCGCGGGGCTCGGAGCAGCGGCTCGCGCCGTACGGGCTCGAGCGCCTCACGCGCTTCAGCGAGTCGACGTCCAGCCAGCCGGCCAACTGGAAGATCGTCGCCGACAACTACCTCGAGGGCTACCACGTCCCGATCGCCCACCCGAGCCTGATGCGGCTGCTCGACTACCAGCGCTACACGGTCGAGGTGGGCGAGGGCTACGTGTTGTTCGAGGCGCCGCTGCGCGAGAAGCCGTCGGGCAACCGGCTCGAGCGCGCGTACCAGCGGATGGTGCGGCCGATGCCGGGTCTCGGCGCGGCCGACCGCAGCGTCTGGCGCTACGTCTTCCTCTGGCCGAACACGACGATCGACCTCTACCCCGACCAGGTCACGACCTGGCAGATCAACCCGCGGGGGATCGAGGCGACCCACGACGTCTGGGCGTGCTACCGGGCAGCGAAGCCCGAGCCCGGCGATGCGCGCCGTGCAGCGGCTCAACCACCGCCTCAACATCGAGGTCGCCGACGAGGACGCCGACCTCGTCGCCCGCGTCCAGGCCGGCATGGCGACGACCGGCTGGCACGCCGGGCCCGCTGGGCGAGCGCGAGGCCGCCGTCGCCTGGTTCGCCGACCACGTGCGGCGCGCGCTGGAGGCGACGGGGTGACGGCGCCCGCGCGGGTCGCCGGCGACGCGCGCGAGCGCATCCTGGACGCTGCCTGCGACGTGATCGCCGAGCACGGGATCGAGGACGTCCGGATCGCCCGGATCGCCACGCTGGCGGGCGTCTCGCCGCCGCTCGTCCACTACCACTTCGCGACGCGCGAGGCGCTGCTCGTCGGAGGCGCTCGAGCACTCGTTCGAGCTGCTCGGCGACTTCCGCACGACGAGCGCCGACGACGAGGGCTGGAGCGCCGGCGCGGAAGCTCGGCTGGATGATCGACCAGTCGCTGCCGTTCCCGGGCATGGGCGATCGCGAGTGGCGGCTGTGGCTGGAGCTGTGGGGCCAGGCCGCGCGCCGGCCGGAGCTGCGACCGGTCGCCGCCCGGCTCTACGCGCGCTACGACGCCTGGATCGCAGGAGGTCGTGGAGGCGGGGATCGCGGCGGGCGAGTTCAGGGCGCGCGACGCGCGGCGACGTCGTCCAGCGCCTCGTCGCGTCGATCGACGGCGTCGGGCTGCGCGTGCTCGTCGACGATCCGGCGATGGGGCTCGCGCACGCGCGCCGGCTCGTCGTCGAGCAGCTCGCCGCCGAGCTCGACGTGCGCCCGGAGGCGTTCGACACCGGACGGCGTGCGCGACGTGATGCGCCGGCGCGAGTTCCTGCTCGGCGGCGCCGGCGTCGCGGCCGGCGCGGTCGCCGCGGGCTGCGGCGTCGGGCCGCAGAGCGCGCCCAAGCAGGTCGCGCAGAAGGTGGTCCCGGCCGAAGATCGACGGCGACCTGCTGATCTTCAACTGGACCGAGTACATGAACCCGAAGGTCATCAAGCAAGTTCGAGAAGCACTACGGGGTGAAGGTCACCGTCTCGAACTTCGACTCGATGCCGGGCATGATGGCCAAGCTGCGGTCGGGCAACCGCTACGACCTGATCTTCCCGACGGCCGACTACGTCAACCGGCTCAACCGGCTCGCCATGCTGCGCCCGCTCGACCGCGGCGTGCTCAAGAACAGCGGCGGCGATCTACCCGTTCTTCGACGACCCCTGGTACGACAAGGACTCGGCGCACACGGTGCCGTACGGCATGTACACGACCGGGATCGCGTGGCGCGAGGACAAGATGGGCGAGCTGAACGGCTCCTGGAACGACCTCGCGCTCGAGCAGGCCAAGGGCCAGACGTTCATGCTCGACGACTTCCAGGAGGCGATCGGCCAGGCCAACCTGCTCAACGGCTTCGACCTCAACGCCGACGCGCCCGACGGAGCTCGAGCAGCAGCAAGGAGACGCTCCAGCACCAGAAGGAGTACCTGCGCGGCTACTCGACCAACCCGGCGCCGAACCTCGTCAGCGGCACGGCCTGGGTCCACCACGCCTGGAACGGCGACGTCGTCAACGCGCGCAACCAGTCCAAGCAGCCGGAGAACCTCCGCTTCCAGACGTGCAAGGAGGGGATCCCGGTCGGCTCGGACTGCATGGCGATCCCCGTCCAACGCGCGCCATCCCGGGCACCGCGACGCTGTTCATCGACTGGATGCTCGACCCCGAGAACGCGTCGGAGAACGTGTCCTGGTTCGGCTACCCGATGCCGATCAAGGGCACCGAGGCCGCGTTCGCCGAGCTCGCCTCCGACGACCCGGCGATCCAGATCACCACCGACGCAGCTCGCCAACGGCGAGCAGTTCCGCGAGCTCGACGCCCGCAGGACAAGAAGGCGTGGGACCGCGTGTGGACGGAGGTGAAGGCGTGACCGACGCGTTCTGGAGGCGCTTCCTGTTCCCGGGCGCGCTGTGGCTGCTGCTGTTCTTCATCGTGCCGTTCGGGATCGCGGTGCTGATCTCGCTCGGCCAGAACAACGACTTCGGCGGCGTCACCTACGGCTGGCACACCGAGCAACTACGGCGACGCGCTCGACCCGCTGTTCGCGCCGGTGCTCGCTGCGCTCGGTCGGCTACGCGGCCGCGACCGCCGCGATCTGCCTGCTGATCGGCTACCCGGTCGCCTACTGCATCGCCCGCTACGGCGGCCGCCGGCGCAACCTGCTGATCGCGGCTGATCATGGCGCCGTTCCTCATCAACTACCTCGTGCGCACCTACGCGTGGGTCGCGCTGCTGGCCGACGAGGGCCTCGTCAACAGCCTCATCACCGACAGCGGACTCTCCTCGGACCCGGTGCAGTTCCTCAACACGCCGTGGGCGGTGATCGGCGGGCTCGTCTACGGCTACCTCGGCTTCATGATCCTGCCGATCTACGCGTCGCTGGAGCGGATGGACCCGGCGCTGATCGAGGCCGGGCAAGGACCTCTACGGCACGCCGCGCCAGACGTTCTGGCACGTCACGTGGCCGCAGACGCGTGCCGGGCGTGCTGGCCGGCACCGTGCTCGTCTTCCTGCCCGCGGTCGGCGACTTCGTCTCCGCCCAGCTGCTCGGCGGGCCCGACACCTACATGGTCGGCAACCTGATCCAGCAGCAGTTCTTCGGCGCGGACAACTGGCCGTTCGGGGCGGCGCTGACGATCGTGCTGATGGCGTTCCTGGCGATCTTCATGTTCTTCTACCTGCGCGGCTCGTCCGCGCGGCGGGAGGCGCTGGCATGAGCGTCGCCGCCGAGCGCGCCGTCGAGGCGCCCGCCCGCCGCGAGCAGCGCCGGGGCCGCCCGCGCCGCTACGACCGGCCGCGCACGCTGTGGGTCGTCACCGGCCTCGTCTACGCGTTCCTGTTCGCGCCGATCCTCGTCGTGATCCTGTTCTCGTTCAACTCGGCGCGGTCGCTGCAGACGTTCGAGGGCTTCTCGCTGCGCTGGTACGAGGAGTTCTTCGACGACGAGTCGCTGCGCACGTCGCTGTTCACCTCGATCGAGATCGCCGCGATCACGACGGTGGTGGCGACCGTGCTCGGCACCGGGCTCGCGCTCGGCATGGCGCGCTCGCGCTCGCGCACGAGCGGCCTGGCCGGTCTGCTGCTGCTGATCCCGCTCGTGACGCCCGAGATCGTCGCCGGCGTCTCGGCGTTCGTGCTGTTCGCGCAGCTCGGGATCACGCTCTCGGTGACGACGATCATCCTCGCCCACATCACGTTCTCGATCTCCTACGTGTGCGTCGTCGTGCGCGGCCGGCTCGCCTCGATGGGGACCGACATCGAGGAGGCGGCGCTCGACCTCGGCGCGACGCCGCTGCAGGCGGTGCGGCTCGTCACGCTGCCGGCGCTGTGGCCGGCGATCCTCGCCGCGGCGATGCTCGTGTTCGTCCTCTCGTTCGACGACTTCGTGCTGTCGTTCTTCACCACCGGCGAGACGCCGCAGCCGCTGCCCGTGCGGATCTACTCCGCGCTGCGCTTCGGCATCTCGCCGACCATCAACGCCATCGGCACGCTGATGCTGGTCGTGTCGGCGGGCATCATCGCCCTCGCCATCCTGCTGCCGCGGCTGCTCGGGCGGCGCGAGAGCGGCGCTGGCGGTCCTGACCGGGAGGAGCACCTGATGAGCGGCATCGCCGTCGAGCTGGAGGGCGTCTGCAAGCGCTTCGGCGACTTCGAGGCGGTCAAGGAGGTGACGCTGCAGGTCAACCAGGGCGAGTTCTTCTCGATGCTCGGCCCGTCGGGCTGCGGCAAGACGACGACGCTGCGGCTGATCGCCGGCTTCGAGCAGCCGACGGACGGCGCGATCCGCCTCGACGGCGAGGACGTCGCGTCCGTGCCGCCGTACAAGCGCAACGTCAACACGGTGTTCCAGTCCTACGCGCTGTTCGAGCACCTCGACGTGAGCGAGAACGTCGCGTTCGGGCTGCGGCGGCGCAAGGTCGCCAAGCCCGAGATCGAGCAGCGCGTCGGCGAGGCGCTCGAGCTGGTCGCGCTCGACCACCGCGCCAAGGACCGGCCGGGGCAGCTCTCGGGCGGCATGCGCCAGCGCGTCGCGCTCGCCCGCGCGCTCGTGAACCGGCCGTCGGTGCTGCTGCTCGACGAGCCGCTCGGCGCGCTCGACCTCAAGCTGCGCAAGCAGATGCAGGTCGAGCTCAAGCGGATCCAGCGCGAGGTCGGGATCACGTTCATCTACGTGACGCACGACCAGGAGGAGGCGCTGGCGATGTCGGACCGCATCGCGGTCATGCACGACGGCGTGGTCGAGCAGCTCGGCGCGCCCGAGGAGATCTACGAGCACCCCGTCAAGCCGTTCGTGGCCGGCTTCATCGGCATCTCCAACCTGCTGCCGGCGACCGTCGAGAACGGCGGCGTCCGGCTCAGCGGCGGCACGCTCGTGCCGGCGCCGGTGCCCGACGGCATCGCGCCGGGCACCGAGGTGCAGCTCTCCGTGCGGCCCGGAGAAGCTCTGGATCGACGAGCTCGAGCCCGGCATGGCCGAGGTCGAGGGCACGATCGCCGAGCGCGTCTACCTCGGCACGACGACGCAGCTGATCGTCGAGCTGGCGCCCGGCGCGCGGCTGGTCGCGCTCGAGCAGAACACCGCGCGGGCGCGCGCCGACGACCGCTGGGAGCTCGGCGACCGCGTCCGCATCGGCTGGCGCCCCGAGCACGGCCAGGTCCTGCGGTGAGCCGCGACGTCCTCGTCCTCGGGGCCGGCCTCGCCGGCCTCGCCGCCGCGCGCGACCTCGCGGCGGCCGGCGCCGACGTGCGAGGTGCTCGAGGCGCGCGAGCGCGCCCGGAGGGCGCGTCGAGCAGGCGGTGCTCGACGACGGCCGCGTCGTGCAGCTGGGCGGCGAGGTCGTCGGCTCGTTCCACACCGCCTACCTCGGGCTGGCGGCGGAGCTGGGGCTGGAGACCGAGCGCAGCTACGTCGCCGAGCCCGGCGCGATGAGCTGGGACCTCGCCGAAGGGCGCCGGCCAGGGCGAGTGGCCGCCGTTCTTCACCGCCCGCGGACGTCGCCGACGCCGAGCGGATCGAGGCCGCGTGCGTCGCGGCTCGCCGCGACCGTCGACCCGGACGACCCGTGGAGCCATCCCGACGCCGCCGCGCTCGACGCGTCTCGTTCGCCGGCTGGCTGCGCGCGCAGGGCGCCGCGCCGGCGGTGCGGCGGCTCCACGAGCTCGGCGCGCTCGGCGCTGGCGGGCGGCTCGACCGAGCGGCTCTCGCTGCTCGGCCAGCTGCGCATGGTCAGCGCGGCCGGGCGCCGAGGAGGTCTACGGCTACGAGCGCTGGGAGGGACTGCGCCTGAGCGCCGGCAGCGCCGCGCTCCCGCTGCGGCATGGCCGCGGACCTCGGCGACCGCGCTGCGGCTCGGCGCGCGGGTGACCGCGCTCGACGTGGCGCCCGGCGGCTCGCGGGTGACGCTCGCGAGCGGGGAGGAGCTGCGCGCGGAGGCGGTCGTCTGCGCGCTGCCCGGTCGGCCCGCTGCGCGACGTCGCGGTCACCGGCGTGTCGGACGCGCGGCTGGCCAGCCTGCACCGCCAGCGCCAGGCGCTCGCGGCGAAGGTCGTCGCCGCCTACCGCGGGCCGATCTGGCGCGCGGCCGGCGCGAGCGGGCTGTCGCGACGGCGAGGGCCTCGTCGGCTCGACCTGGCCGCAGGGCGACGACGCGCTCTCGATGCTCGTCGCGCCCGAGCGCCTCGCGCACTTCCTCGCCGCGCCGCCGCCGTGCCCGCCGCGCCGAGGTCCTCGCCGCGCTCGTGCGCCTCTACGGCGAGCCGGCCGGCGAGCCGGACGCGCTGCTCGAGCGCGCCTGGGGCGTCGACCCGCTCACGCAGGGCTACGTCGCGCAGTGGGCGCCGGGCGACCTGATGGCCGTCGGCCCGCTCCACGGGACGCACGAGCCGCCGTTCTACGTCTGCGGCTCCGACCACTGGGTCGTGGGCTACATGGAGGGAGCGGTGCGCACCGGACGGGCGGCGGCGGCCGCCGCGCTCGGCGTCCGGGCGTCGTAGCCGCGGTCTCGTCTGAGCCGGCGCAGGCGGGCCTGGGCGGTCAGCGGCCGAGGGTGCGGACCAGCTCGCGCGCCCGCCCGCGCAGGTCGCCGACCAGCTCGCGTACCTCGGCCAGCCCGGCACGCAGCTCGGGGTCGCCGACCTCGACCGGCATCATCGAGTCCTGGATCTCGGCGAGGATCGTGTCGGCGTCGCCGACCGCCTCCACCGCGGTGTCGAGGAAGCTCGTGACGCCCTGGGACGCCACGCCCGGCGTGGCCGCCGCGAACGTCCGCCTCTGCAGCCCGTAGCGCTCGGCGAACCCCGCGTGCGTGCGCTGCGCCCGGCCGTAGGCGACCTGGATGGGCCGGAACAGCTCCTCCTCCAGCCGGTCGGCGGTGCGCTCGTCGAGCAGCTCGTACGCGCCGCCGAGCGCCGCCAGCGCCGCGCCGATCTCATCGATCGCCTCCGCGAAGTCGTCGAGCAGCCGCTGCCGCGCCTCGGCGGTGACGTAGGCCATCAGAGCCAGCCGCGGCGCCGGAACAGCGCGAGCAGCCCGCCCAGCACGATGACCATGAACGCGATCACGACGTAGAACGCGCTCGAGGTCGCCCTCGCCGGGCACGTGGACGTTCATGCCCCAGATCGACGCGATCAGCGTGAGCGGGAGGAAGATCACCGAGAACGCCGTCAGCACGCGGAAGATCTCGTTCGAGCGGTGCGCGATCGCCGACTCGTTCGTCGACTCGAGCGCCTCCACGACCTCCTTGTAGTTCTCGAGCATGTCCCAGATGCGCTCGGACGCGTCGACGATGTCGTCGAAGTAGATGTCGAGGTCGTCGGCGATGTAGCGCTGCTTGTTGCGCTCGAGGTCGGCGAACGCGGCGCGCTGCGGGCGGATCACCTTGCGGAAGTTGATGATCTCCTGCTTCGCGTTGGAGATGTCGCGCACGACCTCGGACGTCTTGCCCTCGAAGATGTCCTCCTCGATCCGCTCGAGCTTGTTGCCGATCTTGCGCAGCATCGGGAACGACGCGTCGACGCAGTCGTCGACGATCTTGTAGAGCAGGTAGCCCGGGCCCTTGGAGAACAGCGAGTCGCGCAGCTCCTCGTTGGTGCGGCAGCGCTCGAACAGGTACTCGAGCGGCTGGATCGGCTCGTTCGGGAGCGTGATCAGGAAGTCGGGGCCGACGAACAGGTCCAGCTCGGCCGCGTTCAGGCGCGCGACCGCCTTGTCGTAGCGCGGGAAGTGCAGGACGCAGAAGAGGTAGTCGTCGTACTCGTCGACCTTCGGGCGCTGGTTGCGCGAGAAGACGTCCTCGTAGTCGAGCGGGTGGAACTCGAAGCGCTCCTCCAGCCAGGCGCGGTCGATCTGGCGCGGGCGCTCGATGTTGATCCAGCGGAGGCCGGGCGCCTCGACGATCTCGACGCGCGTCTCCTCGCGCTCGGGCGCGCGTGCGTCAGCGACGCGGCTGCGCGCGGCGCGCCGACCGAACGGGCTCTTGGGCAGGCTCGGCATGCCGGAGACTGAGCGGGTCGTCGGTCGGGAGCAGCATCACGGTGTCAATTCTACGACGATTGCGGAATTCCGGCATCCGGTCGATCATCCGATTGAGGAACGCCGGCGCGTTCGCTACCGTTCCTCGCACATAGCAGTACGCATCAAGAGGGGTGGAGGGATTGGCCCAGTGAAGCCCCGCCAACCATCCGGTCGCGCCAGCGCCGGAAACGGTGGCAATTCCATCAGGCTCCAAGAGCAAGGCCTGGGAGATGCGGTGAAGGGCTTCGCCACGTCGTCGCTCCCGCCGCAGAACCCAGGCGGAGAGAGGACAACCGACAGATGCCGGCAGAGGCCCTGAAGTGCAAGGAGTGCTCCACCACCTATCCACTCGAGGCGCGCTACGTCTGCGAGCGCTGTTTCGGACCGCTCGAGGTGGCGTACGGGCGCCGGCGTCCGATCCCGATGAGCTGAAGCGCCGCATCCAGGCGGGCCCGCACTCGCTCTGGCGCTACGCCGACTTCCTGCCGCTCGAGCGCGCGCCGCGCACGTCGCTGCCGACCGGCTGGACGCCGCTCGTGCGCGCCGACCGCCTGGCCGAGCGGCTCGGCCTCGGCGAGCTCTGGATCAAGAACGAGACCGCGAACCCGACGCACTCGTTCAAGGACCGCGTCGTCTCCGTCGCGCTCGCCCGCGCGATCGAGCTGGGCTTCGACACCGTCGCCTGCGCGTCGACCGGCAACCTCGCCGGCGCGGTCGCCGCGCACGCCGCCTACGCCGGGCTGCCCGCCTACGTCTTCATCCCCGCCGACCTCGAGCCGGAGAAGATCCTCTCCGCCGGCGCCTACGGCGCGCAGATCATCGGCGTCCGCGGCAACTACGACGCCGTGAACCGGCTCTGCACCGAGGTGTCGGGCGAGCGCGAGAGCTGGGCGTTCGTCAACGTCAACGTGCGCCCGTACTACGCCGAGGGCTCCAAGACGCTCGCCTACGAGACGGCCGAGCAGCTCGGCTGGGAGCTGCCCGACCGCGTCGTCGCGCCGATCGCGTCCGGCTCGCTGTTCACGAAGGTCGCGCGCGGCTTCGAGGAGTTCATCGACGCCGGGCTCGTCGTCCGGCGAGGTGCCCGCGATGCACGGCGCGCAGGCCGAGGGCTGCTCGCCGGTCGCGCAGGCGTACGCGGCCGGGACCGACGTGTGCCGCCCCGTCAAGCCCGACACGATCGCCAAGTCGCTCGCGATCGGCAACCCGGCCGACGGCCCGTACGCCGTCGACCTCGCCCGGCGCACCGGCGGCGTCGGTCGACGCGGTCTCCGACGACGAGATCCGCGCCGGCATCCGGCTGCTCGCCGAGACGACCGGCATCTTCACCGAGACGGCCGGCGGCGTGACCACCGCGACGCTGGCGAAGCTGGCCGAGCGCGGCGAGATCGGCGCCGACGAGCGCGTCGTCGTCTACATCACCGGCGACGGGCTCAAGACGCTCGACGCGGTCCGCGGCACGTTCGAGGTCGCGGAGATCGAGCCGCGCTTCGAGGACTTCGAGGCCGCGGTGGGGGCGACGGCCTGATGGCGGTCACGATCAAGCTCCCGACGCAGCTGCGCGGCGTCGCGGGCGGCGCCGCCGAGGCGCAGGCCGACGGCAGCGACGGTCGGCGAGGTGCTCGAGGGGCTCTACGCCCAGCACGGCGAGCTGCGCGACCGGATCGCCGGCGACGACGGCGAGCTGCGCCGGTTCGTCAACGTCTACCTCAAGGGCGAGGACATCCGCTTCCTCGACGGCCTCGCCACGCCGGTCGCCGACGGCGACGAGGTCACGATCCTCCCGGCGGTGGCCGGCGGGGTGTGACGCTCCGGAGCGCAGCCGGAGCCTGAGCGATCTCACAGCGAGCGGATGGCGGCTCGCACCGCCTCGTCGCTCGCTCCGTTCGCCGACGCGGCGAGCGCGGCGCGCCACGCGGCGGCGAGCATCGCGCCGAGCGGCTCGGGCGCGTCCGCCAGCCGCTCGGTCAGCAAGCGCCGCGACCGGGTCGGCGCGGCCGTCCGGGTGCGGCTCGGAGAGCATGCGCACGAAGCCGGCGCGCGCGGCGTAGTCGAAGGCCACGACGAGCGCGTCCGCGGGCTCGGCGCCGACCGCCAGCGCGCCCTCGAGGCGGTCGAGGACGCGCCGCTCGACGTCCTCGCGCACGAACGCGTACAGGCCGAGCTTGCTCTCGAAGTGGTGGTAGAGCGGTCCCGTGGTCGTGTCGGCGGCGCGCGCGAGGTCGGCGACCGAGACCGCGGCGTAGCCGTGGCGGCCGAACGCGTCCAGCGCCGCGAGCACCAGGCGGCCCTTCGCTGACGCCGTCGTGGGGATCCATTCGCGCATCGCGCGTCCATGATTGCGTTGCAGCTTCACCGTAACTGCATTATGCTTTGCACCATGCGACTCGAGTTCATCTACCTTCCGACGACCGACCTCCCGGCTGCCCTCGCGCTCTACCGCGACGGGCTGGGGTTCGACGAGCTGTGGCGCGAGGGCGAGCTGACGGTCGGCCTCGGCATCCCCGGCACCGAGACAGCGATCATGGTCGACGCCGCCGCCGCGCCCGGTGCCGGCCCCGGGCCGATCTTCGGGGTGGACCGCGTTGACGACTGGCTCGCCGAGCGCGCCGCGCCGCTCGACGTCTTCATGCCGCCGTCCGACATCCCCGGCGGCCGCCTGATGGGCTTCCGCGATCCGGCCGGGCAACCACGTCTACGTGATCGACCAGAGCACCGCGGAGTGAGCCGGCGCTAGCGTGCGCGGCACGATGGAGGCCATGCAGCACCGCCAGCTCGGCACGGTGCCGGTCGACCCGCCGGCCGACCGCGCGACCGCCGCCGTCGTCATCCCGCCCCGCGACGGGTTCGCCGACCCGCCGGGCCTCGCCGTCCGGGAGGACGTGCTGGAGGCCGTCGGCGGGCCCGAGCGCGTGCGTGCCTGCGCGCTCGCCGACCTCGTCGCGCGGATCGAGGCCGCGGGACACGTGGTCGAGATCCGCGAGGTCCCGGTCGCAGCCCGCCGCGCGACGCCGGCGGCGCTGCATCGCGAGGGCTCGGGCCGCTTCTGGCTGTTCCGGCGCCATCCGGCGCGCCATCCGCTCCCGCGGCCGCGCGACGTCGGCGCGCTGCGCTACCCGCTCGTCGCCCTCGGCGCGCTGCACGCGAACGGCGAGCCGACGCGGGCGGGGTAGCGATCAGGCGGCGCGGCGCGGCGCGAAGTCGTCCGCGCCGACGAGGTCGAGCTCGAGCGCGGCGCGCAGGCAGACGGCGAGCGCCTCCATGCTCTCCGCCACCGACCGCTCGTACGCGTCGACGAGCATCTCGCGCCAGGCGGCCTGGCACTTGTCGAGCTCCGCCAGCTCACCGCGGCTGCAGCACTCCTGCATCCACATGAAGCACTCCGGACAGCGCAGGTCGACGACCATCTCGCCGTCCTTGCCGGGCCGCGACCGAAGCGGCTGCAGCAGCGCCGATCCGCAGCTTGGGCAGAGGCTCATCCTGGCCACGGACGGCGACCATACGTCAGCTCCCGGACGGAATCAGCGCTTGACCTTGATCGTCATCGTCATCTCCTCGTGGAGCGTGCAGATGATCTTGTACGTCCCCGGCTTCTTGAGCGTGCGCTTGTAGCGGTAGCCGCTCGACGCCGGGTCCGACTGCCACTTCTTCACGCCCTTCGGGGCCGACTTCAGCTTCACGTCGTGCACGTCGATCGCGATGTCGCCCGGCCACTTCCAGGTGACCGCGGTCCCGGGCTTCACGGTGAGCTTGGCCGGCAGGTAGTAGTTGTCGGCCACCTCGACCGACTTGGCTTCGGGCCGCCCGCGCCCGCCGGCGCCGCGCAGAGGAGCGCGACGGCGGCGGCGAAGGCGACCGGGATCGTCCGGCGGTACGTCACGGCTTGAAGAGCTCCAGCGGCGCGAAGCCCTGCTTGGGCGCGTGCGGGTGCTTGATCCACTGCGCCACGCTCGCCTCTCCGGCGAGCCCGAGCATCTCGCCCAGGGCCGCCTGGTTGAACGCGTTCGCGCCCGTGAACGGGCACGGCGCCAGCGTCGAGCCGTCGGCGGGGATCGTCACCGAGACGCCGGTGTTGCCGCCGAAGCAGTTGCCCGAGCCGTTGCCGTCGTACGCCAGCTCGCGTCCGTTGAGGTCCTTGCCGTCGAGGCCGAAGCGGTTGTCGCGGACGACGTTGCCCACGAGGGAACGCGCCTGCGGGTTCTTCTCCAGCAGGAAGGCCTCGACGGCAGCGACGCCGACCGCGTAGTTGCCGAAGATCTCGTTGTCCTCGACGACGTTGCGGCGGCCGCCGAGCAGCAGCACGCCGGTGCCGACCGGGAAGAGCACCGCGTTGCCCTCCGTCGGGATCTTGAACGGCGCGCCCTTGGTGGAAGTTGAAGTTGTTCCAGAAGATCTCGTTGCCGCGGATGATGTTGTCCTCCGCGGGCGGGAACTTCTCGGAGTCCAGCGCGTTCGGGACCAGCCCGACCGCGTTGTTGTAGAAGCGCGAGTTCGTGATCGTCACGTAGCGCATGTTCGTGCCGCTCCAGCCGAGCGGGTTGCCCCACGAGTCGATGTTGTCGACGATCGAGCGGACCGGCTTGACCTGCGCCGGCGTCTGCCCGATGTAGAAGCCCGCGTCGTTGTTGTAGTAGGCCTCGGAGTCGCGCATCGTGCCGCCCTTGGAGTTGAAGGCGTAGACGCCGTACACGCCGGTCTTCGCGGCGATCAGATCCTGCGCGGTGTAGCCGACGACGTTGACGAAGAAGAAGCCGTTGGACGTGTAGTTCTGCGCCTTGATGCCGCGGACCGTGACCTCGTCGGCGCCGTTGATCAGCACGCCGTTGGTCTTCTTGTCGCCGCCCTCGAGCACGACCTTGGCGGGAGACTTCGGGTCGCCGATCAGCTTGAGGTAGCTCTTCTTGGCTCCGGTGACCTTGACCGCCTCGCGGTACGTGCCCTTCTTGATCTTGACCGTGTCGCCCTTCTTGGACTTGTTCACCGCCGACTGGATCGTCCGGAACTTGCAGCTCTGCTTCTTGCAGACCGTGCGGATCTTGCCCTTGCCCTTCGGCTTCGCCACGACCTTGCCCGGATCCGTGGGCTCGGGGTAGCTCGGCGCCTGCGCGAGCGCGGCGGCCGGGACGAGCAGCCCGGCGGCGAGCGCGGCGACTGCGGCGGTGCGGAATCGCATACTGCGGTTGACCTCCTGCTCAGGGGCTCGCCATGTACCAGCCGGCCATGCCCGCGTCCTGGTGCGAGAAGACATGGCAGTGGTACAGCCAGCGGCCCGGATTGTCCTCGACGAAGCGCGCCGTGATCGTCTCGTTCGGCCCCACGGAGGGGGTGTCGACGAACGCGCCGGCGGCGTCCTTCCAGCGGTGTCCGTGGATGTGGAAGTCGTGGAAGTTGTTGTCCATCCCGATCACGTGCAGCGCGACGTCCTGCCCGACGCGCGTCTGGATCGTCGGCGTGTTGCCCGCGGCGGTGCGGCCGTTGATCGCCTGGAACGCGCGCGGCAGCCCGGTGAACGGCGGCAGCAGCTGAGTGCAGGAACAGCACCTGCTCGACGTCGGGCGCCTTGGCGCCGCGCTCGCGGATCACGATCGCGCCGAACGCGCCGCGGAACGTGTTGAGCGTGTGGTTCGGGCCGTGGTCGTGGTACGGCCAGACGCCGACCGAGTCCGGCGTCGCCTCCCACGTGTAGGTGAACTCCTCGCCGGGCGCGATGAAGCCGCCCACGCGCGTGTGCTCGCCGAGGTAGACGCCGTCGTAGTCGGGCGTGTAGCGGACGCCGTGCGGGTGCATCGTGAGCGCCTGGTCGAGCGTCGTGGCGGCGTTGCGGAAGTGCACGACGAGCGTGTCGCCGACCTCGGCGTAGAGCGTCGGGCCCGGGCATCGAGCGGCGGGCCGTTCGGCGCCGCGAAGCCCGGCTTCATCAGCTGGTAGACGAGCGCGCGGAAGTTGCGCTTGCCCGGGATCGGGCGGCCGTGCCAGTCGTCGCGCCCGGTCGGCGCGACGTCCCACCCGCGCGTGCGCGCCTGGACCCAGTACTCGCGCTTGCGGCCGCCGGGCTGGGGCTCGGGCGTGGGGAAGGTCAGCGCGTCCTCGGGCGCGGCGCCGGGCGGGCGCGGCACCTGGGCGGCGAGCGCGTCGGCCTTGCGGGCGGCGTCGGGATCGTCGAGCCGCACCTCCCGTCCGCCGATCGTGCACAGGAACGCGGCACCTGCGGAGAGGCCGAAGAATGAGCGGCGTGTCGTGCTGCGGTCGGGCATCCGTGGCGGTCAGACTGCCGACATCCCGTCAGCAGAGGGACGCGAGTGTAGCGGGCGGCTTCGCCGCAGCGGTGACGCACCTCCGGCGCGACCCGCGCGCAGCGCGTATGCTCTCGCCGACGGCGGAGTCACGCGTGCGAGGCGGCCCCGCCGGGCAATACGCCTCTTTAATGACTGATACGCCGTCCCAGCTCGCCACGCTCTTGGAGCGCTCGCCGACCGCGAGGGCGTCGTGGCGGGAAGCGGGCTACGCGATCGAGTACGCGGTGGCCGAGCTGGTCGAGGCGCTGCGCTCCCATCACACGGGCACGGCCGAGCACTCCAACCGCCTGGCGGCCGACTGCCGGGTCGTCGGGAACGCGCTCGATCTGGCCGCCGACGAGGTGTTCGAGCTCGAGCTGGTCGCGATCCTGCACGACATCGGCAAGCTCGCGGTGCCGGCGGCCATCCTGGATCTCGCCCGGCCGCTGAACAGCCGCGAGCGCGCGGTCGTGCGCGTGCACACGATCCGCGGAGCGGAGATCCTGGCGGAGATCGCGGGGCTCGAGCACCTCGCGCCGTACGTGCGCGCGAGCCACGAGCGCTGGGACGGCACGGGCTACCCCGACGGCCTGTTCGGCGAGGACATCCCGCTCGCCGCCCGGATCGTGTTCACGGTCGACGCGTTCGACGCGATGACCAACGACCGCCCGTACCGCGTCGCGCTGGGGCGCGGCGAGGCGCGCCGGCGCATCACCGCCGGCGCGGGCACCGCGTTCGACCCGCGGGTCGTACGGGCGCTGCTCGGCGCGGTGTAGTCAGCGCCAGTCGACGTGCATCCGCGGCGTGCGGCAGCGGTCGTCGTAGCACGGCGACGGCATGCCGCCGGGTCCCTGGTGGAAGTGGACGTCGACGTCGGGCTCGGGTTCGCGCAGGACGTTGCGCAGCGACGCGAGGATGGTGCGCATGGGGAGTACCTCGGAGATCGGGGAGTTCGGGAGAGAGGGCCTGGGGAGGAGCCCGCGTCACAGAGTGTGGCAGGCGGCGGCCGACTTTGTGACAAGTTTGTGACAGAGGTCGGGCGCGGCTCGACCGGCGGTCCTCACTGCGGGTCTGCGAGCGCGAGGAACGAGCGGCTCGCCCGGCAGGCGAAGCCGCCCTCCCTTGTCGGTACGATGGCCGGGCTCGCGCCAGTAGCTCAGTGGATAGAGCGCTGCCCTCCGGAGGCAGAAGTCGGGGGTTCGAATCCCTCCTGGCGCGCTGCAGCTCGCGATCATCAGCGACACGCACCTGCCCAAGGGGGCGCGCGCGATCCCCGATGCGTGCCTGGCCCGCCTGCGCGCCGCGGATGTGATCCTGCACGCCGGCGACTTCGTCGCCACGGAGGTGCTCGAGCTGCTGGAGTCGCTCGGCCCGCCCGTGCACGCCGTGCACGGCAACGTCGACGAGCCCGCGCTGCGCGTGCGGCTGCCCGCCGTGCGGATGGTCGAGGCCGAGGGCGCGCGGATCCTCCTGACCCACGACGGCGGGCCGTCCGGCGGGCGCCTGGCGCGGCTGCGCGCGCGGTACCCCGGGACCGACGCCGTCGTGTTCGGCCACTCGCACCGGCCGCTGCACGAGGAGCGCGACGGCTTCCACATCTTCAACCCCGGCTCGCCGACCGATCGCCGGCGCGCGCCGGCGCACACGATGGGGCTCGCGACCGCGCGAGACGGGCGGCTCGAGTTCAGCCTGATCGAGCTGTGAAGTCCCAGGCGAAGGTGACGAACGGCGTCTCCTCCTGGCGCGCGCCCGCCCGTCGGTAGGTCGCGAGCGCGGGGTCGTTGCCGCGGTCGACCCCGACCCACATCCCGTAGCAGCCCCGTTCCCTGGCGAGCGCTTCCAGCGCCCGCACCAGCGCGGTCGCGACGCCCTCGCGGCGCGCGCTCGGGATGACGCCCAGCTCGTACAGGAACATCTCGGTGCCCTTGTCGGGGTGCGTGGTCTCGACGCCTGACACCATCCCGACGGCGCGGTCCTCGTCGTCGTAGGCGAACAGCAGGTGGTGGGTCGGGCTCGCGAGGAAGCGGGCGGTCGCGTCCGGCAGCGGCGGCCCGTCGAAGAGCTCCGCGCCGGCCGCGACGGCCGCGGCGTCGGCGACGCGCTCGATCCGCATCGCCCGCACCCTACCGGCGGCCGCACAGCGCAACTTCTAAGGTGCGCCTGCCATGGAGCTCTCCCTCTTCTTCGCCGGCACCGCGGGGTCGGTGCCGTCGGCGCGGCGCGGCCTGCCGGCGCTGCTCCTGCGCGCCGGGGGGGACCGCCTGCTGTTCGACTGCGGGGAGGGGACCCAGCAGCAGCTGCTGCGGTCGGTCGGGCTGCCGGAGCTCGACGCCGTCTTCCTCACGCACTACCACCTCGACCACTGGCTCGGGCTGCTCGGCATGGTCAAGACGTTCGACCTGCGCGCGCGCGAGCGGCCGCTGACGCTCTACGGCCCGCCCGGGCTGCACGCGTTGATCGAAGCGATGCGGCCGGTGATCGGGCGGACCGGCTACCCGCTGCGCCTCGCGGAGCTCGAGCCGCACGAGGAGGTCCGCTTCGGCGGCTACCTCGTGGCCGCGTTCCCCGTCGAGCACCGCGTGCCGGCGTTCGGCTACGCGTTCGTGGAGGACGACCGGCCCGGGCGCTTCGACGTCGCGGCGGCCCGTGAGCTCGGCGTGGCGGAGGGTCCGGACTTCGGGCGGCTGCAGCGTGGGGAGGAGGTCGGCGGCGTGCGGCCGGAGCAGGTGGTCGGGCCGCGGCGGCCGGGTCGCCGGGTGGTGATCTCCGGCGACACGCGGCCGTGCCAGACGACCGAGGTCTACGCGCACGCCGCGGACGTGCTCGTGCACGAGGCGACGTTCCTCGAGGACGAGCGCGAGCGGGCGCGCGAGACCGCGCACTCGACCGCGGCGCAGGCGGCCGGGCTCGCGCGCGAGGCGGGCGTCCGGCTGCTCGCGCTCACCCACCTCTCGACCCGCTACTTCCCGCGCGACGTGCGCGACGAGGCCCGGGCGACGTTCCCCGCCACGGTCGTGCCGCGCGACTTCGACGCGATCGACGTCCCGTTCCCCGAGCGCGGCGAGCCGGCGCTGGTCAAGGCCGAGCGCGAGCCGGCGCCGAGCGCCCCCTAGCCGAGGAGCTCGTCGGCGCCGAGGATGCCGAGCACGAAGACGACGGCGACGAGTCCGTAGTTGAAGGCGGTGCGGCCGAACGGGCGGCGGCGGCCGGCCAGCGCCCGGAGCGCCCACCAGGCGCCGCCGATCGTGAGCGTGAACAGGGCGAAGACGAGCCCGCCGGCGATCGCGGCGACCGCGCGGCTCTCGCTCTCCACGTCGCCCCAGGAGAACACGTAGCCGGAGAACGCGAGCGCGGCGGTCACGATGAGCGCGCGGGCGGGGCCGCGGCGCCACCACGCGAGCTCCTCGGGGACCTCGAGCCCGGTCGGCCCGGCGGACACGACCGCGCGCTCAGCCCGCGGCGCCGGCAGGTCGCCCCCGAGCCCCATGCTCCGGGCGACGGCGTCAGCGCTCGTGGGGTCCTCGCTCACGACCGGACCCTACCGCCAACCTAAACGGGGTCTGACCCCCTTTAGGTAAACGGGGTCAGACCCTCTTTAGGTTGGGTCGAGCGCGGAAAGGCGGCGGACGACGTCGTCGCTCACCGGCGTCGGGATGCCGTGGCGGGCGCCGAGGCGGCTGATGACCCCGTTGCGGGCCTCCCACTCGAGCCGGCGGCCGGCGAGCCGGTCGAAGAGCATCGAGGTGCCCATGTCGGGCGGGAAGGTGGTGATCTGGTCCATCACCTCGTCGACCGTCGCGGGACCCAGCCGCGCGCCCTCGGCGCGGCCCACCGCGACGCACTCCTCGGCGATCCCGCGCGCGAGCTCGACCTGCCCCGGCTCGCGGTAGACCTCGGCGCGCCGGCCGGCCAGCACCATCGGCGCCGCGACGGCGTTCAGGCACAGCTTGCGCCACGACTCGGTGCGGAAGTCGGCGACGACGTCGATCTGCGCCGCGCCCCCGAGCAGCGCGGCGAGCGCGGCGCCCGCCGGCTCGTCCGGCACGCTGAGGCGCGCCGGCCCGCGCTGGCGCACGCGGCCCGGGGCGACGACCTCCGCCGGGCACCACACGATCGCCGGCAGCACGGTCGCGGGCCCGGCGAGCGGCTCGACCAGCGCCCGGTGCTCGACGCCGTTCTGGAGCACCGCGACCACCGACGAGCGATCGCACAACGCCCTCAGCCAGGCTCCGGCTGCGGCGGTCTGATGCGTCTTGACCGCCAGCAGGATCCACGGGACGGGCGCGGCGCCAGACGGGTCGGAGCGGACCCGCTGGGCGAGCTGGTGCTCGTCGCCGTCCGGCAGCTCGACGACCGGCGCGGCCGCCGCCCGCCGCCCGTAGAGCGCGACCTCGTGCCCCGCCCGCTCGGCCGCGGCGCCGAACGTCGCGCCGACCGCGCCGGGTCCCACCACCGCGATCGTCGGCATGCCGGAAAGTATTGCGTCAGGCATGCCTTGACATCGTGTTGCATTGTGGAACAATCGCACACATGGCTCGCGTGCTCGTCCTCCTCAGCGCCGTGTGCTTCGGCACGACGGGCACCGCGCAGGCACTCGGCCCCGACGCGGCTCCCATCACCGTCGGCGCCGTGCGCATCGCCATCGGCGGCGCGCTCCTCCTCGCCGTCGCCCGCGCCGCTCCGCCGCCGCCGCCGTCCCCTGGCCGCGGCGGGAGCTCGGCGTGATCGCCGTCGCGATCGCCGGCTACCAGCTCGCGTTCTTCGCCGCCGTCGACCGCACGGGCGTCGCCGTCGGGACGGTCGTCGCCCTGGGCTCGGCGCCAGCGATCGCCGGCGTCGCCGGCCGCCTGATCGACGGCGAGCCCCTCACCGGCCGCTGGGCGGCCGCCACCGCGCTGGCGTGCTCCGGCGTGTTGCTGCTCGTCCTCGGCGGCGGCGGCGCTTCCGTCGATCCGCTCGGCATCATGCTCGCCATGGCCTCCGGCACCGGGTACGCGACCTACACCGTGCTCGCCAAGCGGCTGCTGCGCCGCGGGCACGCGCCCGAGCGCGTCATGGCGGCGTCCTTCTCGCTCGGCGCCGTCCTGCTCGCGCCGGTGCTGCTGCTCGGCGACGTGAGCTGGCTGGCCACCGGCGACGGCCTCGCCATGGCGGTCTTCCTCGGCGCGATCCCCACCGCGCTGGCGTACGTGCTGTTCGCCCGCGGCCTGCGCCACCTGACGCCGGGCGAGACCGCCACGCTCACGCTCGCCGAGCCGCTCACCGCCACCGGCCTCGGCCTCGTGGCCCTGGGGGAGCGGCCCGGCGCCGTCGCCGCGATCGGCGCCGGCCTCGTGCTCGCCGGCCTGCTCGCGCTGGCGATGCCCGCGCAGCGCGGGGCGCCGCGGCTCGCGGGGGTGACCGCGTGAGCGCGCGGCTCGCCCTCGAGCGCGTCTCCACCGTCGACGCGATCGCGGCCTCGCTGCGGACGCGGATCCTCGACGGCGAGCTGGCCGCGGGGGAGCGGCTGCGGGAGCTCGAGCTCGTCGAGGCGTACGGCGTCGCGCGCCACTCGCTCCGCGCCGCGCTGCGCGCGCTCGCCGCCGAAGGGCTCGTCACGATCGAGCCCAACCGCGGCGCGAGCGTCGCCCGGCTCACCCCCGCCGAGGTCGCCGCGCTGTTCGAGCTGCGGACCGCGCTGGAGCTGGAGGCCGCCCGGCTCGCGCTGGAGCGACACGGCGGCGCCCTGCCCAAGTCGGTCCACGATGCCGTCCGCCTCATGGCCGCGGTCTGCGCGCAGCCCGAGCCGCCCTGGAGCGCCGTCGTCGACGCGCACGACCGCGTCCACGGCGCCCTGGTCGCCGCCGCCGCCAGCCCGCGCATCGAGCGCGCCTACGCGGCGCTCGCCGGCGAGCTGCGCCTGTTCGTGATCCAGCTCAAGCCGAGCTGGTCGCTCGACCGGATGGCCGAGCATCACGAGCGGTTGCTGGCCGATCTCGAACGCGCAGGCCCGGAGCCGCTCCGCCGGCACCTGGCCGAAGGTCTGGCGAGCATCGCCCGCGACACGACTTAAGTCGGATATGCGCCGGTTTCCGGCCGAAAACTGTCCGCGTGCGAACCGGGGTACCTCGTCAATGGAGGAGGAATCTCACCTTTCCAAGCCGGCGGAGACTTGGCACAGTCGGACGTCGTGATGGTAGCCCGGAGATCGCTAGCCAAGGTTCCGCTCGTCGATCCGGCGGCCACCGTCGCGCTCGCCGTGCCCGGCGTGCTGATGGCGGAGGCGCTCGGCCGCGCGCTGAGAGAGGCCGGGATGCACGTCGTCGGGTGCTACGGGACGCTGAGCGCGCTGCTGGAGAAGGTGCACCGCTGCCGCCCGGCGGTGGTGATCGCCGATGCCGAGCTCGGCGCCGACTCGGGCGGCGCCGCCGGCGTGCTCTGGCAGCTGCGCGAGGCGGGGCCGGCGAGCAAGCTCGTCGTGCTCGCCACCAGCGTCGACGGCCAGCTCGCGCGCGCCGTCATGCAGTACGGCATCCAGGCCGTCATCCTCAAGTCGAGCCCGATGGCCGACGCGGTCCAGGTGCTCCAGCACGTCGCGCAGGGACGGACGAGCTTCCCGCCGACGCTGCTCGAACGCCTCAGCGAGCGGCCGGAGACCCACGGGCTCTCCATGCGCCAGCTCGAGGTGCTCGAGGAGCTGGCCAAGGGCCGCTCGAACGACGAGATCGCCCGCCGGCTGTTCATCTCCACGAACACCGTGAAGTTCCACCTGCGCGCGATCTACGAGCGCCTGGGCGTGCACAACCGGGTCGAAGCGGCCCAACTCCTCGCCCGGCAACGGGTCGTCTGAGATCCCACCCGATCGGACGGGTCCAGGTCACCCGGCGAGGTGGCGATCAACCGTCCGCCGGGGCGATCCCACCCGGAGGATCGTCGGCTTAGCGTCCCCGCTACCAGGGTCGTCACGGACAGGAAGAGACGACCGGCCAGCTCAAAGGAGGAGCGTCTTGAAGTACAAGCCCCAGTTGGCGGCGATGGCCGCCGGCGTCGGCCTGATGGCCTTCGCCACCCCGGCGATGGCGGGCGGCGACGACGCGATCAAGGCCGACGCGCCGCAGTTCCGGCTGAACGCGTACACGCTGGAGCCCGGCTGCTTCCAGCTCGGCGACGGGTTCCGTCGCCACGGCGTGGACGCCGATACCCACATCGACGTCACGCAGACGGTCAAGGAAGCGCACATCCGGGTCACCCCGGGTGCCAACTTCTCGATCGACCAGGCCCTGATCCCCGGCAAGCACAGCGGGTACCAGGTCTACAACGCGTTCGACACCGGGACGATCGACAACGACCCGGACATCGACCCCGATCAGACGGCCACGGATCTGGCCGCCCCGGGCGGCGATGACGTCGACTACGCCGGCAAGATCATCGTCTGCGTCAGCGATCATCCCGACGCCGACCAGAACGAGCCGTACGTGCAGGCCGGCCCTGAGGTGGCGGCGATCAACCGCCCGATCATCCAGCCGCTCGTGTCCTGCCTCGGCGCGTCGGCGATCGAGCCGCTGAACACCTACAAGGTGGGCTTCGGCTACACGGTGGAGCAGTGGTACGACTTCACCTGGGCTGACGCGTTCCGTTACGACGGCGTGATCGGACCGGGCCTGTCGTTCGGCGACCCGCAGGCGTTCGACACCGACGGCGACTACCACTTCGACCACGTGTTCATCAAGAACCGTGCCGAGCAGGCGGGCGTCCGCCGGTACAACGACTTCGACGAGTACGGCGAGCAGTACAGCGACCCGCACTCCGAGAAGACCAGCTACGGCCAGCCGGTCGTGTTCAACGAGAACGGCGATCTGGCCGCGTACCTGCACAAGTCGCTCCCCGGCACCGTCGACGGTGGCGGCCTGGGCGCGGTCTGGCAGGAGGCGCTCGCCGACCAGACGAGCGCGCTGGGCCTGCTCACGTTCACGGCGCAGGGCGACCTGCCGCTTCGCTGGGCCGTCAAGGCCAGCCTGGCGCCCGCCGGCTACGGCCGGTTCGTCGAGCTCACCGACACCCAGCTGCGTGCGTGGGAGGCCTCGTGGCAGGCCTACTACGACGGCGGCGCGAAGCCGACCATGCCGCTGTGCCCGGGCACCAACAGCCCGGCCCCCGACACCACGGTCGTGGTGAACCTCCCGCAGGCGGCGACGCCGGCAGCGGGCGGCACCACCACGGTGATCAAGGAGATCACGACGGTGCAGACCGTCGCCGGCCCGACCAAGGTCGTCGCCGCCAAGAAGGCGAAGACGTCCAAGAAGGCGTCCTGCATGCGCAAGGCCAAGGCGAAGAAGGGCGCCAAGGCCAAGAAGCAGGCCATGAAGCGGTGCCGCCGGCTCTAGCCTCCGGCCCGCACTGACTCACCGGCGCAAAGCGCGCGCCAACACGGAAGGGCCGCCCTCGGGCGGCCCTTCTGCTGTCCGGGCCGCCGGAGCGTCGGCGCCCGCTGCTAGGTTCTGCCGCGTCCCTTTAACCCGGCCCCGTGAGGCCAGGAAGGCACCGAATGACCCAGCACAAGGTCGTCCTCGACGAGGACGACATCCGGCGCACGCTCGTGCGGATCGCGCACGAGATCGTCGAGAAGAACCCCGACGGCCAGATCGCGCTCGTCGGCATCCACCGGCGCGGAGCGCATCTCGCGACCCGCCTGCACCGGCTGGTCTCCGACCTGCTGGAGAGCGAGCTGCCGGCCGGTGAGATCGACATCGCCTTCTATCGGGACGACCTCGCGACGCGCGAGGCGCCAGAGGTCCGCTCCAGCCACCTGCCGTTCCGGCTCGAGGACCACACGGTGGTCCTCGTCGACGACGTGCTCTACACGGGCCGCACCGTGCGGGCCGCGATCGACGCGCTGTTCGACTACGGCCGCCCCGCGCGCGTGCAGCTCGCCGTCCTGGCCGACCGCGGGCACCGCGAGCTGCCGATCCGCCCCGACTACGTCGGCAAGAACCTCCCGACCCACCGCAACGAGCGCGTCAACGTGCGCGTCTCCGAGCTCGACGGCGCCGACGAGGTCACGATCACGAGCCGGCAGGAGGTCCCGGCATGAGGCACCTGCTCTCGATCGAGGACCTCGACCGCCCCGGCATCGAGCGGATCCTCGACCGCGCCAAGTCGTTCACCGAGGTGTCCGAGCGCGAGATCAAGAAGGTGCCCGCGCTGCGCGGCCGGCGCGTCCTGAACCTCTTCTACGAGGCCTCCACGCGCACGCGCTCGAGCTTCGAGCTGGCGGCGAAGACGCTCAGCGCCGAGGTCATCAACTTCGTCTCCAGCGGCTCCAGCGTCGAGAAGGGCGAGTCGCTCAAGGACACCGTCCAGACGCTCTCGGCGTACCGCCCCGACCTGATCGTCATCCGCACGCCGCACGTCGGCGCCGCCGAGCTGGTCGCCCGCTGGAGCCCCGCCGCGGTCGTGAACGCGGGCGACGGCAAGCACGAGCACCCCACGCAGGCGCTGCTCGACGTCTACACGCTGCGCGAGCGGCTCGGCGCGCTGGACGGCCTGAGCATCTGGATCGTCGGCGACGTCCTGCACAGCCGCGTGGCGCGGTCGAACATCCAGGCGTTCACCAAGCTCGGGGCCAAGGTCACCGTGTGCGGGCCGCCGACGCTGATCCCGCGCGGGGTCGAGGCGCTCGGCTGCGACGTCCGCTACACCCTCGACGGCCTGGACGAGGCCGACGTCGTCTACGCGCTGCGGATGCAGAAGGAGCGGATGACCGAGTCCTTCGTCCCGAGCCTGCGCGAGTACGCCGCCCGCTACCAGATCGACGGCCGCCGGCTCGGCGCCCGGCAGGTGCTGATGCATCCCGGCCCGGTCAACCGCGGCGTCGAGCTGGCCGCCGAGGTGATCGACTCCCCGCAGGCGGTGATCGGCCAGCAGGTCGCGGCCGGCGTCGTCGTCCGGATGGCCGTGCTCTACGAGCTGCTCGCCGGGCGCACCGCGCCGGACCGCCAGCTGGTGACGGCATGAACGCCGCACGCCCCGACGGCAAGCGCGGCGCCGACCCGCTGGTGCACCGCGAGCAGCCGCCCGCCGACCTGCTGATCCGCGCCGCCCACGTGCTCGACCCGCGCGCCGGGATCGACGCGCCGCACGACGTGCTGGTGCGCGGCGGCGTGATCGCCGAGCTCGGCGCGCCGGGCGCGCTCGAGGCGCCGGCGGGCGCCGAGGTGCTCGAGGGCGAGGGCCGGCACCTGCTCCCGGGCTTCGTGGACCCGCACGTGCACCTGCGCGTGCCGGGGCAGGAGCACAAGGAGGACCTCGACTCTGGGACCCGCGCCGCGGCGGCCGGCGGCTTCGTCGCCGTGGTGGCGATGCCGAACACGGACCCGGTCGTCGACGACGCCACCGTCCTGCGCTCGCTGCGCGAGGCGGCCCGGCACGAGGCGCGGATCCCGGTCGGCTTCCTCGCTTCCATCACGCGCCGCCTCGACGGCGAGGCGCTGACCGAGATGGCCGAGCTGGCCGACGCGGGCGCGCTCGGCTTCACCGACGACGGCCGGCCGGTGCACCGCGCCGCGATGCTCCGCAAGGCGCTGCAGTACCAGCGGCTGTGCGGCGGCGTGCTCGCGCTGCACGAGGAGGACCCGAGCCTGTCCGGCGCCGGCGCGATGCACGAGGGCGAGGTGTCGGCGCGGCTCGGGCTCGCCGGGATCCCGTCGATCTCGGAGTCGACGATGATCGCCCGCGACGCCGCGATCGCCGGCTACGAGGACGGCCGGATCCACATCCAGCACCTGTCCGCGCGCGAGTCGGTCGAGGCGATCGCCGACGCCAAGGCGCGCGATGTGCGGATCAGCGCCGAGGCGTCCCCGCACCACCTCACGCTCACCCACGAGGCGATCCTGGAGCGCCTCGACACGCGGCTGAAGATGAACCCGCCGCTGCGCGCCGAGTCGGACCGCCGCGCGCTGATCGACGGGCTGCGCGACGGGACGATCGACTGCATCGCCACCGACCACGCGCCTCACGCGCGCGAGGAGAAGGAGGTGCCGTTCGAGGAGGCGCCGATGGGCACCACCGGGCTCGAGACCGCGTTCGCCGCGGTCTACACCGAGCTGGTCGTCCCCGGCGTGCTCCCGCTCGGGCTCGTCGTCGAGAAGCTCAGCGCCGGCGCCGCGCTGATGGGGCTCGCCACGCCGCGGATCGCGGTGGGCGAGCCGGCCGCGATCTGCCTGCTCGACCTGGCCGCCGAGTGGCAGGTCGGCGAGGCCGGCTACGAGTCCCGGTCGGAGAACTGCTGCTTCGCGGGTCGCACCCTGCGCGGGCGCGTGCTCGCCACGGTCGCGGCGGGCTCGGTCGTCTACCGCGAGCGGGCGTTCGCCCTGAGCGCCGCATGAGCGCCTACGTCCTGCTGGAGGACGGGACCCGCTTCGACGGCGAGGCGTGCGGGGCGGCCCGCCACGCGGTCGGCGAGGTCGTCTTCACCACCGGCATGTCCGGCTACCAGGAGTGCATGAGCGACCCGTCGTTCCACGCGCAGCTGATCACGTTCACCGCGCCGATGGTCGGCAACTACGGGGTGAGCGCGGAGGCGATGGAGTCCGACCGCGTCCACGCGCGCGCCGCGATCATGCGCGAGGCCGTCAACAGCGAGGACGCGCCCAGCGCCGAGCGCGGGTGGCTGGACTGGCTGCTCGACTGCGGCGTGCCCGGCATCACCGGCGTCGACACGCGGGCGCTCGTGCGCCACATCCGCGAGGCCGGGGCGATGCTCGGCGGCGTGTTCCCCGGGACGATGGGGGAGGACGAGGCGCGCGCGCTGATCGCCGCCGAGCCGCCGATGACCGGCCGCGACCTCGCCCGCGAGGTGACGCCGCGCGAGCCGCACGTGGTGCACGGCGACGGCTCCGGCCCGCGTATCGTCGCGCTCGACACCGGCATCAAGACCTCGATCGTGCGCAACTTCGTGGCGCGCGGCGCCACGCTCGAGCTGCTGCCCTGCACGACGCCGGCCGAAGAGGTCTTCGCGCGCGGCGCGGACGGCATCTTCCTCGTGCCCGGGCCCGGCGACCCGGCGACGCTGGGCTACCTCGTCGACACGGTGCGGCAGGCGATCGGGCGGATGCCGGTGTTCGGGATCTGCCTCGGCCACCAGATCCTCGCCCAGGCGGTGGGGCTGGAGACGTTCAAGCTGCCGTTCGGCCACCGCGGCGGCAACCACCCGGTCAAGGACCTGCGCACGGGCCGGATCGCGATCACCGCGCAGAACCACGGCTTCGCGGTCCGCGGCGAGGCCGGCCAGCGCCTGCAGACCGACTTCGGCGAGGCGGAGCTCACCCACGTGAACCTCTACGACGGCACCATCGAGGGGATCCGGCTGCTCGACGTCCCGGCCGGCTGCGTGCAGTACCACCCGGAGGCCGGACCGGGGCCGCACGACTCCGTCGGCCTGTTCGACGAGTTCATCGGGGAGATCGCGCATGCCGCGGCGTGACGACCTCCACAAGATCCTCGTGCTCGGCTCGGGCCCGATCGTGATCGGCCAGGCGGCCGAGTTCGACTACTCGGGCGCGCAGGCGTGCAAGGTGCTGCTGGAGGAGGGCTACGAGGTCGTGCTCGTGAACTCCAACCCGGCGACGATCATGACCGACCCGGAGTTCGCGACCGCGACCTACGTCGAGCCGCTGCTCCCCGAGGTCGTCGCCCGGGTGATCGAGCGCGAGCGGCCCGACGCGCTGCTGCCGACGCTCGGCGGCCAGACCGCGCTCAACCTCGCCAAGGCGCTCTACGAGGACGGGACGCTCGATCGCTTCGGCGTCGAGCTGATCGGGGCGACGTACGACGCGATCAACCGCGCCGAGGACCGCGAGCTGTTCGACGCCACGATGCAGGCGGCCGGGCTGCGGACGGCGCGCAACACGATCGCCACGAGCGTGGACCAGGCGCGCGGCGCGCTCGCCGGCTTCGGGTTGCCGCTGATCATCCGCCCGGCGTTCACGCTCGGCGGCCGCGGTGGCGGCATCGCCCACACCGAGGCGGAGTTCGACCGGATCGTCGCCCAGGGCCTCGCCGCGTCGCCGATCGGCCAGGTGCTGATCGACGAGTCGGTGCTCGGCTGGGGCGAGTTCGAGCTGGAGGTCATGCGCGACGGCGCGGACAACGTGGTGATCGTCTGCTCGATCGAGAACGTCGACCCGATGGGCGTCCACACCGGCGACTCGGTGACGGTCGCGCCGCAGATGTCGCTGACCGACCGCCAGTACCAGCTGCTGCGCGACCAGGCGATCGCGGTGATCCGCGCGGTCGGGGTCGAGACGGGCGGCTCCAACGTCCAGTTCGCCGTCAACCCGGCGACCGACGAGATCGTCGTGATCGAGATGAACCCCCGCGTCTCGCGCTCCTCCGCGCTGGCCTCGAAGGCGACCGGCTTCCCGATCGCGAAGATCGCGGCGCGCCTGGCGGTCGGGTACCGGCTCGACGAGATCCCGAACGACATCACGCGCAAGACGCCGGCGTCGTTCGAGCCGACGATCGACTACGTGGTCGTCAAGTGGCCGCGGTTCGCGTTCGAGAAGTTCCCCGGCGTCGACGACCGGCTCTCGACCCACATGAAGTCCGTCGGCGAGGTGATGGCGATCGGGCGCACGTTCAAGCAGGCGTTCGCCAAGGCGATGCGCTCGCGCGAGCTCGACGCGCCCGCCGACCTCGCGGGGGACGTGCTCGAGCGGCTCGAGTCCCCGGGCGCCGACCGCTACGACCTCGTGCTCGAGGCGTTCCGGCAGGGCGCGAGCGAGGCCGGCGTCCACGCCAGCACCGCGATCGACCCGTGGTTCCTGCGCGAGCTGCGCGAGCTCGCGCTCGACCCGGAGGCCGCCGAGCGCGGCATCCGGACCTACCGCGCCGTCGACACCTGCGCGGCCGAGTTCGCGGCCGAGACGCCGTACTTCTACTCGGCCTGGGAGCGGCCGCCGGCGACCCACGAGGTGCCGCGCGGCGACCGGCCCAGCGTGATCATCCTCGGCTCCGGCCCGAACCGGATCGGGCAGGGGATCGAGTTCGACTACTGCTGCGTGCACGCCGCGATGACCGTGCGCGAGTCCGGCCGCGACGCGGTGATGGTCAACTGCAACCCGGAGACGGTCTCGACCGACTACGACACGTCGGACCGGCTGTACTTCGAGCCGCTCACGCTCGAGGACGTGCTCGGCATCGTCGAGGTCGAGCAGCCCGAGGGCGTGATCGTGCAGTTCGGCGGCCAGACGCCGTTGAAGCTGGCGGCGGGGCTGGAGGCGGCCGGCGTGCCGCTGCTCGGGACCTCGCCGGAGGCGATCGACCTCGCCGAGGATCGCGGGCGCTTCGGCGCCGTGCTGGAGCGGCTGGGAATCAAGGCGCCGCCGTACGCGACGGCGCGCGGGACCGAGGAGGCGCTCGCCGCGGCGCCGGGCGTCGGCTTCCCGCTGCTGGTGCGGCCGAGCTACGTGCTCGGCGGCCGCGCGATGGAGCTCGTGTACTCCACCGACGCGCTGGCCGACTACCTGCGCCGGACGGGAGCGAACGGCGGCTCGGAGATCTTCCTCGACCGCTTCCTGGAGAACGCGATCGAGGTCGACGTCGACGCGATCTGCGACGGCGAGGACGTGTGGATCGGCGGGATCATGCAGCACGTCGAGGAGGCCGGGATCCACTCGGGCGACTCCGCGTGCGTCCTCCCGCCGCACTCGCTGGGGACCGAGATGCTGCGGGAGATCCGGGAGGCGACCGCCGCGCTGGCGCTCGAGCTCGGCGTCGTCGGGCTGATGAACGTGCAGTACGGCGTGCTCAACGAGGCGCTCTACGTGATCGAGGCGAACCCGCGCGCGTCGCGGACGGTGCCGTTCGTGTCCAAGGCGACCGGGCTGCCGCTGGCGAAGATCGCCTGCCGCGTGATGCTGGGGGAGCGGCTCGCCGACCTGGACCTGCCCCTCGATCCGTGCGGCGACCACGTCTCGGTCAAGGAGGCGGTGCTGCCGTTCGACCGCTTCGCCGGCGCCGACGCGCTGCTCGGGCCCGAGATGCGCTCGACCGGCGAGGTCATGGGCATCGCGCCGGACTTCCCCGCCGCGTTCGCCAAGGCGCAGGCCGCGGCCGGCGCGCGGCTGCCGCAGAGCGGCACCGTGTTCCTGACCGTGACCGACTCCGACAAGGCGGCGATCGGCGCGGTCGCCGCCCAGCTGCACGACCTCGGGTTCTCGATCGCGGCGACCGGCGGGACCGCCGGCGCGATCGCGCGCATGGGGATCCCCGTCGAGCGGCTCAACAAGCTGGGCGAGGGCTCGCCGCACGTCGTGGACAAGATCGACGGCGGCGACGTCGTGCTCGTGATCAACACGCCGACCGGCACCGCGGCCCGCGCGGACGGCTACGAGATCCGCCGCGCGGCGATCGCCCGCGGGATCCCGTGCATCACGACGATCGCCGGCGGCATGGCCGCCGCGCGGGCGATCGCCGCGGAGCGCCACGGCGTCGTCCCCGAGGTCCGCTCGCTGCAGGAGATCCACCGCGCGAGCGGCGCCGGCGCGGTGACGTCGTGAGCGACCGTACGCTCGCGCCGCTCGGCCGGCGCCGGCTTCCGGTGACCGGCCGCCGCGAGCTCGGCGCCTACGTGGTCCTCTCCGTCGCGGACGGCGACGGTCCGCCGCCGGATCCCGGGCAGTTCCACATGCTCGCCGCGGCGGAGCGGTGGGGCGGGGGCGCCGACGAGCGGCCGTTCCTGCCGCGGGCGTTCTCGGTCGCGCGGCGGCACGACGACGGGACGCTCGACTTCGTGCTGGAGGACGTCGGGCCGGGGACGGAGCGGCTGTGCGAGCTCGGCGCCGGCGACGAGGTCTGGCTGCTCGGCCCGCTCGGCCGCGGCTTCAGCGCACCACGCCAGGGCCGGCGGCCGATCCTCGTCGGCGGCGGGGTGGGGATCGCGCCGCTCGCCATCTGGCAGGACGCGCTCGGCGCCGCGGCGCTCCCCCTGCTGGGCTTCCGCGACGCGGCGCACGCCGCGGGGGCCGCGCTGCTGCGCGACGCCCGGATCGCCACCGACGACGGATCCCGCGGGCACCGCGGCCTGGTGACGGAGCTGCTCGCCGCCGAGCTGGGGTGCGACGCACGAGCAGAGGTGTTCGCGTGCGGGCCCGCCACCGATGCTCGAAGCGGTGCGCGCGCTGTGCTCCGAGCACGACGTCCCGGCGCAGCTGGCGATGGAGTCCGGCATGGCGTGCGGCTACGGCGCGTGCTTCGGCTGCGTCGTCCCGACGAAGAACGGCTACATGCGACTGTGCGTCGATGGACCCGTGATCGACGCCTCGGCGCTCGAGCGCGTCGAGCACCCGGAGGCCGCGTGATCTCGTTCTGCGGCATCGAGCTGCCTCACCCGGTCGTGAACGGCTCCGGCACGTTCGACGCGATCGCCGCCCGCCGGGCGTTCGGCGACGCCCTGCTCGAGCGCTTCCCGTTCGCCGCCTTCGTCTCGAAGACCGTCACGCTCGCGCCGCGCGAGGGCAACCCGCCGCCGCGGCTGTGGGAGCTGGGGGCGGGGATGATCAACTCGATCGGGCTGCCGAACAAGGGCCTCGACGGCTACCTCGCGCAGGACCTCCCGCAGCTCGCCGAGCTGCCGGTGCCGCTGATCGTCAACGTCATGGGCTCGTCGGCCGGCGACGTCGCCCGGCTCGTCGCCGCCTTCGGCGAGCGCGAGGAGGTCGCCGCGCTCGAGCTGAACGTCTCCTGCCCGAACGTGAAGACCGGTCTCCTGATGGGCGCAGACCCCGGCGAGACCGCGGCGCTCCTCGATGCGGTCCGCGAACGGACCACAAAACCGTTGATCGTGAAGCTCACGCCGAACTGCGCCTCGCCGGCGGCGGTCGCGGCCGCCGCGGAGCAGCACGGGGCCGACGCCGTCTCGCTCGTCAACACGCTGCGCGGCATGGCGATGCACCCGCGCCGCCCGGGGGAGCCGTGGCTCGGCGGCGGCACGGGCGGCGTGTCCGGCCCGGCGGTCCGCGCGGTCGCGCTGGCGCAGGTCCGCGAGGTGCGCGAGCGCGTCCGGATCCCGATCGTCGGGATGGGCGGGGTCCAGACCGGCCGTCACGCCCGCGACCTGCTCGACGCGGGCGCGGACCTCGTGGGCGTGGGCACCGAATCGTTCCGCGACCCGCTCGCGGGCGCCCGGATCGCGGCCGAGCTGGCCAGGATCGACGCAAACAGCGGGGTGTTCGCCGGGCCACCGAGACCCGCGCGCCCGCACATAGCACAGGGCCGCTGAAAAAGCCCTGCAAAGCGCCCGGTTACCGTCAAGTTCCCTCCATGCGGGTGCACCTCAAGTTGAGGTCGAGCTGAATTCGCGCCTTTCGCCTTGTCCGCCGGAGCACGCGATGTAGACTCGCCGCCCATGCCACCCGCGACGAAGACGCCCCCCAAGCCCGCCGTGGCAGCTCCCGAGCGTTCGCTGACCCAGCGGATGGAGGCGTTGCATCGCGCCAACCAGATCCGCACCCGCCGTGCGCAACTGAAGCGCGATCTCAAGGGCGGGCGCGTCAGTATCCACGACCTCCTGCTGGAGCCGCCCGAGTATGTGGAAACGGCCAAGGTGTTCGACATGCTCCTGGCAGTACCGAAGTACGGCCGGGTCAAGGTGAACAAGGTGCTCGTCCAGTGCCGCATCTCGCCGAGCAAGACCATCGGGGGGCTCTCGCAGCGGCAGCGCACCGAGCTGGTCAGCATGCTGCGCCGCTAGCGTCTGGCGCGGCTTGGCCAAGGTCTTCGTCATCACCGGCCCGTCGGGCGTCGGGAAGGGCACGCTGATCCGCACGCTGCTCGAGCGCGTGGGCGAGCTCGAGCTCGCGGTGTCGGCGACCACCCGCCGTCCGCGGCCGGGCGAGGCGCACGAGGTCGACTACCACTTCCTGTCCGACGACGAGTTCGACCGCCGCGTCGCCGCGGGGGAGTTCGTCGAGCACGCGCGCTACTCCGGGCGGCGCTACGGGACGCTCCGCTCCGAGCTGGAGCAGCGGCTCGCCGGCGGGCATCCGGTCGTGCTCGAGATCGAGGTCCAGGGCGCGCGCCAGATCCGCGAGGCGATGCCCGAGGCGGTGCAGATCTTCATCGCCCCGCCGAGCGAGGAGGCGCTCCGCGCGCGGCTGGTCGGCCGCGGGACGGACCCGCCGGAGCAGGTCGCGGCCCGGCTGGCGACCGCGCGCGAGGAGCTCCAGGCTCAGGGGGAGTTCGGGCACGTGGTCATCAACGACCGCCTGGAGGCCGCGTCCGACGCGCTCGAGGACTGCGTCCGCGCGTACCTCGAGCAGTGCACGGAGACGACCTGACGACGCCGGGCGAGCTCGCGGCGCTGCACGGCTACGACCTGGAGCCCGCCGAGCGGCGCCTGCTGCGCTCGCCGCCGCCGGCGCGGGCGCTGGCGTGGTGCGAGGCGGCGAGCGGCGGGCGCGTCGCCGGGGTGCGGGCGCTCGAGGGCGGCACGTCGTCGGCGGTCCACGCGGTCGACCTCGCCGACGGGCGCGCGCTCGTGCTCCGCCGCTTCGTCCGCGCCGAGTGGCTCGCCGAGGAGCCCGACGTCCCGCGGCGCGAGTCCGCCGCGCTGGAGCGGCTGCGCGACAGCCCGCTGCCGACGCCCCGGCTCCTCGCCACCGACCCGACAGGCGCCGACGCCGGCGATCCCGCGGTCCTGATGACGCGGCTGCCCGGCGCGGTCCGGTGGCGCCCGGCCGACCTCGAGGGCTTCCTGCGCCGGCTCGCGGAGCTGCTGCCCGCCATCCACGCCACGCCGGCGGGCCCGGGCATCCCGGCGTACGCGCCGTATCCGCTGGAGTCGCGCGCGCCGCCGCCGTGGACGTCCCGCCCCGAGGTCTGGGAGCGCGGGTTCGCGGTCTTCGACGAGCCGCCGCCCGGCGACGAGCGCCGCCTCATCCACCGCGACTTCCACCCGGGCAACGTGCTCTGGACCGGCGCGGAGGTCACCGGCGTGGTCGACTGGGCGAACACGAGCATCGGGTCGCCGAGCGCGGACATCGGGCACTGCCGGTTCAACCTCGCCGGCGTGCTCGGGCTCGAGGCCGCCGACCGGTTCCTCGCGATGACCGGCGCGCGCGACCACCACCCCTATTGGGACATCGTGGCCGCGCTGGGCGGCTTCGACGACGAGTCGCTCGCGTCCTGGACGCCGGAGGACGAGGAGTTCCTCGCGCGCGCCGTCCGGCGGCTGTGAGCCCGCTAACCTGTAGGGGTCGTACTTCGCCCCGCTGCCGAAGGAATCCTCTTGATCTCACCCCGCGTCGATCGCCTGATGGAGAACGTCGACTCGCCCTACGCGAGCGTCGTCGTGGCCGCCAAGCGCGCCCGCCAGATCAACTCCTACTACCACAACCTCGGCGAGGGGACCTTCGAGGAGTTCCCGCCCCCGATGATCGACACCGGGTCGAAGAACTACCTCACGATCGCCCTCGAAGAGGTCGCGGGCGGGAAGATCAAGTACCGCTACCGCGGCTGATCAGCCGCCCCGCGCCATGGCGCGAATTCTGCTCGGCGTCACCGGTGGGATCGCGGCCTACAAGGCGCTCGAGCTGACGCGCCTGGCCACGAAGGCCGGGCATGCCGTCCGCGTCATCCAGACCGAGGCGTCGACCCGCTTCGTCGGCCCCGCGTCGTTCGCGGCGATCACCGGCGCCCCCGTGCTCACGACCGAGTGGGAGCCCGATCCGCTGCGCGGCGCGTTCCCCGGCGACCCGCCGCCCGTGCACGCGCCGCTCTCGCACCTCCAGCTCGCCGAGACGGCCGACGTGTTCGTCGTCGCGCCGGCCTCGGCGAACACGCTGGCCAAGCTGGCCGCGGGGCAGGCCGACAACCTGCTGACCGCTGCGGCGCTCGCCAGCCGGCGCCCGCTGATCCTCGCGCCCGCGATGAACGCCGCGATGTACGACCACCCGGCCACGCAGGCGAACCTCGCCACGCTGCGCGAGCGCGGCGCCACCGTGCTCGAGCCCGGGACCGGCGCGCTCGGGTCGCCGGGCGAGTGGGGGATCGGGCGGCTGCCCGAGCCGCCGGCGCTCCTCGCGGCGATCGAGGCCGCGCTCGACCGGGCCGCCGGGGGAGACCTCGACGGCCTGGCCGTCCTCGTCACCGCCGGCGGGACGCGCGAGCCGATCGACGCCGTGCGCTACGTCGGCAACCGCTCGTCGGGGCGGATGGGCTTCGCCCTCGCCGAGGAGGCCGCGCGGCGCGGGGCCGCGGTGACCGTCGTCGCCGCCAACGTCGCCCTCCCACGCCGGCCGGGCATCCGCTACCTCGACGTCGAGACCGCCGCCGAGCTGGCCGCCGCGTGCGCCGCCGAGTTCGAGCGCGCCGACCTGCTCCTGATGGCGGCCGCCGTCGCGGACTACCGCCCGGCCGAGCCGCGCGCCGACAAGATCAAGAAGTCGGATGCCGGCGGGGAACTCCAGCTGCGCCTGGAACGTACCGATGACGTGCTCTCCGGACTCGCCGCCCGCCGCCGCGACGGCCAGCAGATCGTCGGCTTCGCCGCCGAGACCGGCGAGCGCGCGCTCGAGTACGGTCGCGAGAAGCTCGCGCGCAAGAAGATCGATGCCGTCGTCGTCAATGACGTGGGGGCTCCCGGCATCGGCTTCGACTCCGCGGAGAACGAGGTTACGATCCTCACGGTTGAAGAAGAGCGACATGTCCCGCGTACTACCAAGACGGAGATCGCGGCAGCGATCCTCGACGCCGTGTTGAGCCGCCGTTCATCCACGACACTCAAAGTCTGAAAGGCCATATGGAGCCGATCGAGCCCCTGCCGGAGTCCGTAGCCCAGGAGGAGGTCGAAGCCGCGGTCGGCTTCGCGCGGCGGATCGAGGAGAACATCCGCCGCGCGGTCAAGGTGCGCGACGACGTGCTCAGCCACGTCGTGGTGGCGCTCCTGGCCGAGGGCCACATCCTGGTCGAGGACTACCCCGGCGTCGGCAAGACCGCCCTGGCCCGCGCGCTGTCGCGCACGCTGGACTGCCAGTTCGCGCGCGTCCAGTGCACCGCCGACCTGCTCCCCGCCGACATCGTCGGCGCGAACATCTACAACCAGCGCGAGCAGCGCTTCGAGTTCCGCCCCGGCCCGATCTTCGCCAACATCGTGCTCGTCGACGAGATCAACCGCGCGTCGCCCAAGACGCAGTCGGGCCTGCTGGAGTGCATGCAGGAGCGCCACGTGACCGTCGACGTCCACTCGCACGAGCTGGCCAGCCCGTTCATGGTGTTCGCGACGCAGAACCCGGTCGAGTACGAGGGCACCTACCCGCTGCCGGAGGCGCAGGTCGACCGCTTCATGGTCCGGCTCTCGCTCGGCTACCCGTCGCCCGAGGACGAGTCGAGCATGCTCGCCGGCCACGAGGGCGGCGACCGCGTGCTCGACCTCGAGCCGGTCGTCGACCGCACGGAGGTGCTGACGGCGCAGGACGCCGCCCGCCGCGTGCACGCCTCGCGCGCGCTGCGCGACTACGTGGTCGCGCTCTCGCGCCACACGCGCGAGGACTCGCGCGTCGAGCTCGGCGCCTCCCCGCGAGCGGGCCTGATGCTGCTCCGCGCCGCCAAGGCGCACGCGCTGGTCAACGGGCGCGACCACGCGCTGCCCGACGACGTCCAGGCGCTCGCCCCGGCGGTGCTGTCGCACCGGCTCATGCTCGTGCCCGAGGCGGCGGGCGTCGCGCGCGAGCAGGTCGTGGCCGACGCCGTCGCCTCGACCCCGGCGCTCTAGGGGGCCGGGGTGCGCTCCGCCCTCGGCTGCACGGCGCTCGGCGTCCTGCTGCTGGCGGTGGCGGGGACGTTCGACGCCGAGCCGCTCTACGTCACCGGCGCCGCCCTCGTGCTGCTCGGCGCCGGCGCCGCGGCCTGGATCGGGCTCGGCGCCTGGGGCGCGACCATCCGCCGCACGGTGGGCAAGCGCAGCGTCGTGGAGGAGGAGCCGCTCGCCGTCGTGATCGAGGCCGTGAGCGGCCGCCTACCGCTCCCGCCCGGCTGGATCGACGAGCCGCTGCTGCCCGAGCCCGTCCGCCTGACCGCCGGCCGGTCCCGCGCGCGCGTGCGGGCGGAGGTGACCTTCGGGCGCCGCGGCCGGCGCGTGCTGGCGCCCCCGGCGCTCGTGCTGCGCGACCCGTTCGGGCTGGCGCAGCGGGTCGTGACCGGCGGGCACGCCGACGAGGTGCTCGTGCTCCCGCGCGTCCTGCCGGTCCGCGCCACCGCGGGCGGGGGAGAGGGCGTGAGCGCGCACGCCCGCGCCGCGCTGGTCGCCGCCGCCGAGACCGAGATCGACGGCCTGCGCGAGCACCGCGAGGGCTCGCCCGCGTCGCGGATCCACTGGCCGACGCTCGCGCGCGGCGCCGGGCTGATGGAGCGCAAGCTGATCTCCGAGGCCGACTCCCGGCCCCTCGTCGTGCTCGACCCGCGGGCGCCCGCGTCGCAGGACGCCCTCGACGCCTCCGTGCGCGCCGCCGCCTCGCTCACCGTGCACTTCGCGCGCAAGACCGGCTGCGGCCTGCTGCTCCCCGGCGACCGCCGCGCGGTCACGGTCGACCCCGACCTGCTGGCCTGGCCGCAGGCGCACGTGCGGCTGGCGCTGATGGAGGACACCACCGGCCCGGCGCTCTCGGCCGCGCAGAACCGGCGCGGCCTGGTCGTGTTCGTCGCCGCGCGCGTGGTGGACCGGCCGCCGCGCGGGCTCGGCCGGACGCCGGGCGGCTGCCTGATCGTCGTGCCGGGCGCGATCGCGGGGCGCAGCGCGGTGCTCGAGGTGGCCGGCTGCCAGGGCTTCGTCGCCGGGCGCACCGGCAGCGCCGCGGTCATGGCCGCCGTCGGAGGCGCGACATGAGGGCGCGCGCGGACCGGGGCGGGGGGCGGACCTGAGCACGCTCGCCGCACGCCCGCCGGTCCCGGTCATCCGCGAGGACGCCGCCGGCGGTCCCGCGCTGCCGCTGGGGCCGGTGCGGGGCGCGGTGTTGCTGGCCTTCGCGGCGTTCGGCGGACTGCACTGGATGTGGCTGATCGAGCCGGCCGCGTCCTGGCGGGCCTGGGAGGCGGTCGGGATCGTCGCGCTCGTCATCGCCGGCCTGCTCGGCGCCGCGCGGCTCCCCGGCGCGCTGCGTCCCGCGGCCGCCACGCTCGTCGCGGTCGCCGCCGTCGCGCTCGCGCTGATGGCCGGGGGCATCGCCGACGAGGACCTTCGCCCCGACCGCTGGAGCGACCTGATGGGCGGCGTCGGCCGCGGCATCGAGTCGCTCCCCGGCATCCGCGTGCCGTACCGCGGCCTCGACGAGTGGACGCGGACGGTCATCGGCGCCGGCGGCACGCTGCTCGCCGTCGTCGCCGCGCTGCTCGCCTTCTGGCCGCGCCGCGGGGGTCGCACCGGCTTCCCGCTCGCCGCGCTGCTCGCGCTGGTGACGCTCTACGTCGTGCCCGCGGTCGTGCTCGACTTCGAGCTGGAGTTCCTGCGCGGCGCGGTGCTGGCCGTGCTGCTGGTCGCGTTCCTGCGGCTGGAGAAGCTGCGGGTCCGCGACGCACCCGCGGCGGGCGTCGCGGCGGTCGTCGTCGCGATCGCGGCGCTGTTCGCGGCGCCGCTGCTCGACGGCCGCGAGCCATGGTGGGACTACGAGACCTGGGCGCTCCAGACCGCGAGCACGCGCTCGGTGAGCTTCAGCTGGGACCACGACTACAGCCCGCTGGAGTGGCCCCGCGACGGCCGTGAGCTGTTGCGCGTGCGTGCGCGCTTCCCGTCGTACTGGAAGGCCAGCGACCTCGATGTGTTCGACGGGGTGACGTGGCGCCATGACCCGCGCCGCAGCGGCGAGCGGCCGGGCTCGCAGCTGCCCGAGGACGCCGCGAGCCGCCAGCGCTGGACGCAGCAGATCCGGGTCACGCTCCGCAACCTGCACACCGACTCGTTCATCACGGCCGGGATCGCGACCGGGGTCCGCGGCGAGGACGGGTTCCCGGTCGGCGGCGGCGTGTTCGCCGCGGCGACCGGGCTCGGCCGCGGCGACTCCTACGAGGCCGACGTCTACACGCCGCAGCCGAGCGAGCGGCAGATGCGGACGGCGGGGGCCGACTACGAGGACTGGCTGCGCTCGTACACGACGCTCTTCATGCCGCTCAAGTCCGATGCGAGCTCCGAGACGATCCCCGAGGCCGTCACCTGGCCGGCATGGGGCAAGGGCGGCGGGCCGCGGCTCGACCAGGTCGCCGCCTTCCAGGTGCCCGCCGCCGAGCTGCTCGAGGGGAGCGAGCTCGCGCGCGTCTGGGACCTCGCACGTGAGCTCAAGCAGGGCGCGGCGACGCCGTTCGACTACGTCGAGCGGGTCGAGGCCTACCTGGACGACGGCTTCGCCTACTCCGAGCGGCCGCCGCCGTCCGCCCGGACGCTCGACGGCTTCCTGTTCGACGCGAAGACCGGCTTCTGCCAGCAGTTCTCCGGGGCGGAGGCGCTGCTGCTGCGCATGGGCGGCGTGCCCGCGCGCGTCGCCACCGGGTTCACGTCCGGGTCCTTCGACGACAAGGAGAAGGAGTACGTCGTGCGCGACCTCGACGCCCACTCGTGGGTCGAGGTCTGGTTCCCCGGCTACGGCTGGGTGACCCGCGATCCCACGCCGGCGGCCGCGCCGCCGCGGTCCCAGCCCGGCGACGGCGAGGCGACGACCCCGACCGGGCGGTCGGCGACCGCGCCGGACCTCGGCGGCGAGCGCTTGAGCGACCTCGCGAGCAACCGCGCCAAGGCCGAGGCCGGCGGGACGAGCCCGGTCACCTGGATCCTCTTCGGAGTCGTCGCCGTCATCGTCATGGGCGGGGCGATCGTGCTCGAGCGCCGGCGCCGCCGGCGCCTCCCGCCCCCGGCGCTGCGCTCGATGGCCGAGTTCGAGCGTGCGCTGCGCCGTGCGCGATACAGCAGGGGCCCGGGCACGACGCTGGCCGGGATCGAGCGCGCGTTCTCCGGCTGGCCCGGCGCCGCGGGCTACGTCCGCGCGCTCCGCGAGCAGCGCTACTCGGGCCGCCCGGCGGAGCCGACGCCCGAGCAGCGCCGCGGTCTGCGCGCGGCGCTGGCGCGGGACGCCGGCACGCTGCGGGCGTGGTGGGCGCTGCCGCCGCGTCGCGGCGGGGCCTGACGTCAGGAGCCTGCGGGCCGTGTAGGCTTCGCTGCGATGTCCGGCACCGTCGCGATCGCAGCGCTCCGCAGCTCGGTCGCGTCCGCCTGCCGCATCATCGCCATTGCCACCTAGGGCCTGGGCTCGCACCGCGCGCCGCAGGCCCACGACGGTCCGATCCGGACCGTGGGTGGCGTCGCGCACCTCGGGACTCGAGCGGACCAGAAGGGAGTCCCACATGACCCGCCGCTTCTCGCTCCTGGTCGACGACCGGCCCGAGACGCTCCTGCGCGTGACCGGGCTGTGCCTGCGCCGCCGCGCCGACGTCGTCGCGCTCCACTACGGCCGCTCGCGGGGCGGGCGGGCCGGTTACGCGCGCCTGGACCTGGAGCTGACCGTGGACGAGCGCCACGGCCGCGGGCTCGCCGAGCGGCTCGGCGCGCTCGTCGAGGTCCGCGACGTGGCGGAGCTGCGGGCCTACACTGGATGAGCATGGAGGACGTCTACGAGCTGTTCACGCGCGGGACGGCCCTGCTCGAGGCCGGCGAGTTCCACCAGGCGACGGTCCCGCTCGGCAAGGCCGCCAGGCTCGAGCCGGAGAAGACCTCGATCCGCGAGGCGCTCGGCCGGGCCTACTTCCGCTCCCGCCACTTCGAGGAGGCGGCCGTCGAGTTCCAGGCCGTCGTCGAGCGCGCGCCGACCAACGACTACGCGCTGTTCTGCCTCGGACGCGCCCTGATGGAGTGCGGCCGTCCCGCCGACGCCCGCAAGCCGCTCGTGCTCGCCGCGAACCTGCGTCCCGACCGCCGCGATTACCGCATCTACCGCGACCGTGCGCGGGCCGCCACGGCGTGACTGGCGGCCCGCCCGGTGCTATAACGTCATCACAGCTTTCGCGGCCCCGGTGGGTCGTGCCTTGAAAGCGGGCGCTCGCCCGCTTTTTTGTTGGAGAGACAGAAGATCATGAGCGCTATACAGGCCGACATCGAGGCCCGGCTGGCGGACACGGAGCCGGAGGTCGAGGTGCTGCTCGCCGAGGTGGTGGGCGGCAAGGTCGTGCGCTTGTTCATCGACCATCCGAAGGGCGTCACGCTGGAGCTCTGCGAGCGCGTCACCAAGCTCCTCCCGGAGGTCCGGGAGAAGTACGGGCTCGAGGTCTCCTCGCCCGGGCCGGAGCGCCCGCTCTCCAAGCCCGACCACTTCCGCCGCTACGTGGGTCGTCGCGCGCGCGTGCGAACGCGCGGCCGCCAGGACGGGCACGCGAGCTTCACCGGCGAGCTGCTGGGGGCCACCGACGACGCGGTGACCGTGGCCGCCGACACCGGCGTGGTGTCCATCGCCTACGCCGACATCCAAAGATCGAACCTCGTGGGGGACTAGAGCGATGTCACAAGAGATCGTCGAAGCCGTCCGCGCCCTCGCCCGGGAGAAGGGCATCTCCGAGGAGAAGCTCATCACCGCCCTCGAGGACGCGCTCCTGTCGGCATACAAGAAGCAGCCCGGCGCCGTGCGCTACGCGCGCGTCCACCTCGATCCCGACCTGGGCGAGTACCGCGTGGAGGAGCTCATCCTCCCCGAGGAGCTGGAGGACCAGCTGCTCGACGAGGCCGAGGAGCAGGCGACCGGCGAGCTCGAGCGGCGGGTCGATCCCGAGACCGGCGAGGTCATCATCCCCGAGGCGCCGGAGATCGCGCTCTCGCGCCTGGCCGAGTTCGAGGACCAGATCGAGAAGCGCGACGTCACCCCCGACGACTTCGGCCGGATCGCCGCGCAGACCGCCAAGCAGGTCATCCTGCAGCGGATCCGCGAGGCGGAGCGCGACATGATGTTCGAGGAGTACCAGGACCGCGTCGGCGAGCTGATCACCGGCATCGTCCAGCAGTCGGACTCCCGCTACACGCTCGTGCAGCTGCGCGAGCGCGTCGAGGCGCTGCTGCCGAAGTCCGAGCAGGTCGACGGGGAGCGGTACGACCACTCCCAGCGCGTCAAGGCGGTCATCAAGGAGGTCTCCTCCTCGACCCGCGGGCCGAGCATCATCGTCTCGCGCCGCGACCCCGAGCTGATCAAGAAGCTGTTCGAGCTCGAGGTGCCCGAGATCGCCGACGGCCTGGTGGAGATCACCAACGTCGCGCGCGAGCCCGGCTACCGCTCGAAGATCGCGGTCGTCTCCCATGCCGACGGCGTCGATCCTGTCGGCGCGTGCGTCGGGCCGCGGGGCTCTCGGGTGCGCATGGTCGTGTCCGAGCTGCGCGGCGAGAAGATCGACATCATCCCGTACAACGAGGAGCCGGCCCGGTTCGTCGCCAAGGCCCTGAGCCCCGCGCGCGTGCGCGAGGTCCTGGTCGACGACGAGAACCGCCAGGCGACCGTGATCGTGCCCGACGACCAGCTCTCGCTGGCGATCGGCCGCGAGGGTCAGAACGCGCGGCTCGCCGCTCGGCTGACCGGGTGGCGCGTCGACATCCGATCCGAGACGGAGTTCGCCAAGGAGGAGCAGGACTCCGGCTACGAGGAGGAGGAGGCCGGCGGCCGCTGCGCGGCGATCCTCGCCAACGGGCGCCGCTGCCCGAACGCCGCGCTGCCGGGCTCGCGCTACTGCGGGCTCGACGCGCACCAGGCGCTGGCCAACAAGGACACGGACGTCGTCGGCCAGGCTTGATCGAAGTTGCGTGGGGTGTGGCGAGCGGGCGCCCCGCTCGCAGCTCCGCCGCTTCGCTAACGTAGGTGGGGCGCTCGTGCCCGACCCCATGACCAGGCTCCCCGGTCGCGGTGCCTGGCTGCACGAGACCCAGGACTGTTGGCGGGCCGCAGTCGCCCGCCGCGGGTTCAACCGGGCCCTGAAGGGGCCCGTGACCATCCCTCAAGAGACCGTAGACTTCACTCACACATGGCCAAGAAGCGCGTCCACGAGCTAGCCAAGCAGTACAACATGCCCACCGCCGAGGTGATGAAGCGGCTGAACGCTGCCGGCATCGCGGTGAAGGCGACGGCTTCTGCCGTGGACGAGGCCGACGCCGACGCCGCCCTCACGGGCAAGAAGAAGCCGAGCGCCAACGGCGCCAAGCCCAAGCAGGCCCCGCGCCAGCAGCTGCGCCAGCCGGGCGATCTCGGCATCCGCGACCTCGGCGCCCGCCCGCCCGAGGGCATGACGCCGAAGCCCAAGGCGCAGCCCCAGCAGGGCGACGGGGATGCATCGCAGTCCGGCGACAAGGGCAGCCCGCGCCGTCCGACGCGCTCCTCGCTCCAGGGCGAGCGCGCTCCCGGCGCGGCCGGCGGCGTCCGGCGCGTGGTCATCGATTCCCAGGCTGCCCGGCGCACGGGCGGTCCCGGCGGCCCCGGCGGCCCTGGCGGCGGTCCCGGCGGCGGCCCCCAGCGACGCCCGCCGCGGCGCGGCGGCCGGCGCCGGCGCGGCACCTACACGGAGCCGGTGCCGCAGGACGTCTCCACGCTCCAGGCGGACGTCATCAAGATCAACTCCGGCTCGACCGTCAAGGACGTCGCCGAGTACCTCGGCGTCGCGGTCCCGGAGATCATCAAGAAGCTGATGCAGCTGGGCGAGATGGCGACGCTCACCCAGACCCTTGCCGACGACGCCGTGCAGGTGATCGCGGACGAGTTCGACAAGAAGATCGAGATCGTCCACGCGGCCGACGAGGTCGACGCCGAGCCGGAGTTCGAGGACGCCGACGCGGACCTCGTCACGCGTCCCCCGGTCGTGACGATCATGGGCCACGTCGACCACGGCAAGACGTCGCTGCTCGACGCGATCCGCGAGACCGAGGTCGCGGCCGGCGAGGCCGGCGGCATCACCCAGCACATCGGCGCCTACCAGGTGCACCACGGCGACAAGGAGATCACCTTCCTCGACACGCCGGGTCACGAGGCGTTCACCGCCATGCGCGCGCGCGGCGCCCAGGTCACCGACATCGCGGTGATCGTGGTGGCCGCCGACGACGGCGTGAAGCCGCAGACGCGCGAGGCCGTCGACCACGCCAAGGCGGCCGAGGTCCCGATCCTCGTCGCGGTCAACAAGATCGACAAGGAGGGCGCGCAGCCCGACCGCGTGCGCACCGAGATGACCCAGCTCGGGCTGCAGCCCGAGGAGTGGGGCGGCGAGACGATGTTCGTCGACGTCTCGGCCAAGGCCAAGACCAACCTCGACGACCTGCTGGAGTCGCTGCTCCTGCTGGCCGAGGTCGAGGAGCTCAAGGCCAACCCGGACGCGGACGCGTCCGGCGTGGTGATCGAGTCCAAGCTCGACCCGGGCCGCGGCGCGGTCGTCACCGTGCTCGTCAACCGCGGGACCCTGAAGGTCGGCGACGCGCTCGTCGCCGGCGCCCACTGGGGCCGCGTGCGCGCGCTGCACGACTACAAGGGCCGCAAGGTCAAGGAGGCCATGCCCTCCGAGCCGGTCGAGGTGCTCGGCTTCGACACCGTGCCTGAGGCCGGCGAGTACGTGCGCGTGGTCGAGAACGACCGCCGGGCGCGCCAGCTCGCGGGCGAGCGCGGCTTCCGCCTCAAGAGCGAGGCGCAGGCGCGCCGCTCGGGCAAGAAGCGCTCGCTGGAGACGATCTTCGACGACGCGCGCGGCGGCGAGCTGCAGGACCTCAACCTGGTGCTCAAGGCCGACGTGTCGGGCTCGCTCGAGGCGTTCGAGGACGAGATCGCGAAGCTCCCGCAGTCCGAGGTGCAGGTCCAGGTCGTGCTCGCCGGCGTCGGCGGCATCACCGAGTCCGACATCATGCTCGCGGCGGCGTCCGACGCGGTCGTGCTCGGCTTCAACGTCCGCCCGGTGGGCGAGGCGGCCCAGGTCGCCGATCGCGAGGGCGTGGAGATCCGGACCTACGCGGTGATCTACCGCGCGATCGACGAGCTCCGCGACGCCATGCAGGGCATGCTCGCCCCGGAGGAGGTCGAGGAGACGGTCGGCACCGTCGAGGTGCGGGCGATCTTCCGCGCCTCGCGCGTCGGCACGATCGCCGGCTGCTACGTCACCGACGGCAAGGTCACGCGCGGCGCGAAGTCCCGCCTGGTGCGCGACGGCACGATCGTCTACGACGGAGAGATCGAGTCGCTGCGACGCCTGCAGGACGACGTCCGCGAGGTCGCGGCCGGCTTCGAGTGCGGCATCGTGCTGCGCAACTTCGCCGACATCAAGGAAGGCGACGTGATCGAGGTCTACGACACGCGGCAGGTCGAGCGCACGCTCTCCTAGCCGCGACCGCCCGTGTCCCAGGAACGGTCGTACGTCGTGCTCATGCAGGTCCACCTCCACTTTCCCGACAGCGGCTCCTTGAAGGCCAAGCGAGCCGAGCTCAACAGCGTCAAGGCGCATCTGCGGCAGCGGATGGGCGCGTCGGTCGCGGAGGTCGCGCACCAGGACTCGTGGCAGCGGTCGACGCTCGCGGTCGCGCTGACCGGCGGCTCGGTCGGCCGGTGCGACGAGGCGGCGGATGCGATCGAGCGCGCCCTCGATGCGCGGTTCCCGCAGGGCGTCCGGGTCGAGCGGCGGCTGGCCTCGTGGAGCGACCTGGACGCGCTAGGGTGACCGGCGATCGCATGCGCCGGGTGGACGAGGCCGTCCGCGAAGTCCTGTCCGACGCCATATCCCTCAAAGTCAAGGATCCACGGATCGGATTCGTCACCGTGACCGCCGTCGAGACCGCCCCCGACCTACGACGCGCCCGCGTCTTCGTGTCCGTCCTCGGAAACGAGGGTGTGCGCAAGCGATCCATGCAGGGCTTGGAGTCCGCGCACGGAATCCTCCAGCGTGCCGTCGCCCGCGAGCTCCGCCTCAAGCACACCCCCACGCTCGAGTTCCTCTACGACGACACGTCCGAGCGCGGCATGCGGATCGCGGAGTTGATCGACCGGGAGGCGGAGGAGTGAGCACCCACAACGGCGTCGCCTCGTCGCGCAAGCTGGTGCTGGACGAGCTGCGCGACGGCGAGCGCTTCGTGCTCACCACGCACGAGCACCCCGACGGCGACGCGCTCGGCTCGCTGGCCGCGATGCAGCAGGTGCTGTGCGCGATGGGGAAGGACGCGGTCTCGTTCATGGCCGCGGAGGAGTTCCCGCTGCCGTACGAGTACCGCTTCATCGAGCTGCCGAAGCTGGTCACGTCGGTGCCCGACGACGTCGAGGAGCGCACGGTCGTCTTCCTCGACTGCGGCAACATCGACCGCAACCCGGCCGACGCGCTCAAGCACGCCGCGCGGATCCTCAACATCGACCACCACCACGACAACACGCGGTTCGGGACCGTCGACTACGTCGTGCCCGAGGCGTCGTGCACGGCCGAGGTGATCTGGGACCTGATGCGCGGGCTCGGCGTGGAGCTGACGCAGCCGATCGCCGAGGCGCTCTACGTCGGCCTGGTCACCGACACGGGCAAGTTCATGTACGAGAACACCGGGTCGCGCGCGCACGAGATGGCGGCGGAGCTGATCGCCGCCGGGATCGACGTGCACGCGATCTACCGGCGCCTCTACGAGGGCGTTCCCCAGGGCAAGCTCGAGCTGCTGGCGCGCGGGCTCTCCGCGGTCGAGCGCTTCGACGGCGGGCTGCTGACCGTCACGCAGCTCACGCGCGAGGACTACGCGGTCACCGGGGCGGACGAGAGCTACTCCGAGGGCGTCGTGGACCACCTGCGCGCGGTCGAGGGCACGGCGGTCGCGGGGCTCGTGCGGGAGCTGCTGTCCGACAGCGCGTCCGCCCGGCGCAAGGTCTCGCTGCGGTCGACCGACGACCGCGTCGACGTCTCCGCGATCGCGCGGGCGCTCGGCGGCGGCGGTCACCGGCGCGCCGCCGGCTTCTCGACCGACATGGAGTTCCCCGAGCTCGTGACGTTCCTGCGGACCGAGCTCGCCCGCCAGCTTTGACGCGGGACGGGGTCCTCCTGGTCGACAAGCCCGCCGGCGTCACCTCGCACGACGTCGTGGCCGCGGAGCGGCGCAAGCTGGCGGAGGCGAGCGACGGCGAAGCCGGCGCGGCGAGGCGATAGCCGGTGGCGAGGCTCAGGCGAGACGGAGGCCGCCGGCCGCGGCAGGAAGGTCGGGCACGCGGGCACGCTCGACCCGTTCGCCACCGGGCTGCTGCTCGTGCTGATCGGGCGCGCGACGCGCGCGCAGCGGTTCCTGATGGCGCTGCCCAAGCGCTACGAGACCGTCGCGCGGCTCGGCTGGACGTCGACGACCGGCGACGTCGACGGCGAGCTCGCGCCGGGGCGGATGCCCGAGGAGCCGCTCGCGCTCCCGACCGGCCGGATCCGCCAGCGCCCGCCGGCGTACTCCGCCGTGCGGCTGGGCGGCCGCCGCGCCTACGCGCTCGCACGCGCGGGGGAGGCGGTCGACATCCCCGAACGCGAGGTCGACGTGCACGCGTTCGACCAGCTGTGGCGCGAGGGCGACCGGGCGGCGTTCGCGATCGAGTGCGGCTCGGGAACCTACGTGCGTTCCCTGATCGCCGACCTCGGGGACGCCTACTGCGTGGAGCTGCGCCGCACGCGGATCGGCCCGTTCGACGTCGCCGACGCGGGCCGCTTCGTGGCGCTGGACGACGCGCTGCAGTTCCTCCCGGCGGTCGAGCTCAGCGGCGAGGACGCGCGGCGCGCGAGCCACGGCGTGGCGGTACGGCCGGGGTCAGGCCCGTTGCGTTGCCCGCCGGCGGCGGGGGACTCCGCCGAGCGGTCGTCGGGCAACGCAACGGGCCTGACCCCAGCTGTTCGGCTGGTCGACGACGCCGGGCTGATCGCGCTCGCCGAGCCGCGGGAGGACGGCACGCTCAAGCCCGTCGTAGGCTTCCGCGGCTGATGGACGTCACCTGGCTCCCCGATGCCGAGCTCCGTCCGCGCCACGTCGCGGTCGGCGAGTTCGACGGCGTGCACCTCGGGCACCGCGAGGTCATGCGCGGCGCGGACACCGTGCTGACGTTCGAGCCGCACCCGCGCGCGGTCGTCGCGCCGGAGCAGGCGCCGAAGCTGATCACGCCGCTCGAGACCAAGATCGACCTGGTCGCGGGCCTGGGCGTGCGCGAGCTGGTCGTGATCCCGTTCGACGGCGCGTTCGCCAGCCAGTCGCCGCAGGCGTTCATCGACGACGTGCTCGTGCGGCGCCTCGGCGCCACGAAGGTCAGCGTGGGGGAGAACTTCCGCTTCGGCCATCGCGCCAAGGGCGATGTCGCGCTGCTGCGCGCGCAGGACGCGTTCGAGACGCGCGTGGTCGAGCTCGTGCAGGGCGACGGCGAGGTGATCTCCTCCAGCCACGTCCGCGAGCTGATCGCGGCCGGCGAGGTCGAGCGCGCGGCGGCATGCCTCGGCTCGCCGTTCCAGCTGCGCGGCGTGGTCGCGCACGGCGACAAGCGGGGCCGGACGCTCGGCTTCCCGACCGCCAACCTCGTCCCGGACCCCGCGCTCGTCTGCCCCGGCCACGGCGTCTACGCCTGCCGCGCGGCGGTCGAGCTCGAGGGGGAGTGGCGGTGGTGGCCCGCGGCCACGAACGTCGGCGTGCGCCCGACGTTCGTCACCGGCCGCGGCCTGCTCGTGGAGGCGTTCCTGCTGGGCTTCGACGGCGACCTCTACGGGCGCGAGCTGCGCCTCGTCTTCCTCTCGCGCCTGCGCGGCGAGCTGCGCTTCGACTCGGTCGAGGAGCTGGTCGAGCAGGTGGAGCGAGACGTGGAGGAGACCCGCCGGATCGCGGCCTGAGCAGGGCCGTCTCCTGCTACCCTGCCTCGTCGCACATGACGATGACCGCTGAGCAAAAGGCCGAGATCACGGCCAAGTTCGGGAAGGACGAGCGCGACACCGGGGCCACCGAGGTCCAGATCGCCCTGCTCACCTCCCGCATCAACCACCTGACCGAGCACCTGCGCGAGCACCAGCACGACCATCACTCGCGGCGCGGCCTGCTGATGCTCGTCGGTCGCCGCCGCCGCTTCCTCAACTACCTCCAGCGCAACAACCTGGAGGGGTACCGCTCGCTGATCCGCGAGCTCGGGCTGCGCCGGTAGGCGCACCGGTGGCGGTCGTCCAGGCGGGCCAGCCCGCACCCGACTTCACGCTGGCCACGGCCGGCGGCGAGCCGTTCACGCGCGCCGACCTCGAAGGGAAGACGACCGTGCTGGTCTTCTACCCGTTCGCGTTCTCGCCGATCTGCACGGATCAGCTGAGCCTCTACAACGAGGTGCTCGACGACTTCACCGAGCGCGGCGCCACGCTGTACGGGGTGTCCTGCGACGCCGTCTGGTCCCAGCAGGCGTTCAAGGCGCAGCTTGGCATCGCGATCGAGCAGCTCTCCGACTTCGAGCCCAAGGGAGCGACCTGCCGTGCGTTCGGCGTGCTGCACCCCGGCGGGTTCCCGCACCGCGCGCTCGTGCTCGTCGGGCCCGACGCGATCGTGCGCTGGAGCTACGAGGCGCCGTCGCCGGGCGATCTGCCGGGCGCGAACCTCCTCTTCGACGCCCTGGACGGCCTCGAGCGCTGAAGCCGCCAGCGGCGAGTGCCCATGCGGACGTCGCCCTCGGTGCGCAGCGCCTCCATCGCCCGCGCGGCGAGCGCCTCGCCCGCGGGGACCGGGGTGAAGCGCAGCCGCTCCGCGCGGCCGCTGCCGTCCTGGTGTTGCGCGAGCGCGGCGAGCTGGCCGAGCAGCCGCTCGGCGGCCTCCGCCTCGTCCGGTCCAGCCTGCTCGGCGACGTACGCGCGCAGCGCTTCGACCTCGCCGACCGTGACCTCGTACGTTCCACGGGTTCCCTGCACGATCATGTGTTCGAGTTCCCCGCCTGGGACATACGAAACCTGACCCCGGCCCGACCGCACCGCGAGTAGCCTCAACGTCATGGCTGAGCTCACGTCCGCTCCGGTGGCGCCCGTCGGCGCCGGCGATCACGTGCGGGGGCCGGAAGGGGCGCCGGTCGTCGTCGTGTACGGGGATTACGAGTGCCCGTTCTGCGCCGCGCTCGAGCTGCGGCTGCACGGTGTGCCGGTCCGTGTCGCGTTCCGCCACTTCCCGGTCCGCGGCTCGCACCCGCGCGCGTTCGCGGCCGCGGCCGCCGCCGAGGCCGCCGGGCGCCAGGGCGCGTTCTGGCCGATGCACGACGCGCTGTTCGCCGACCAGGGCCGCCTCGAGGACCCGCACCTGTGGGCGCGCGCGGAACGCCTCGGGCTCGACCTCGCCCGCTTCGACGCCGATCGCCGCGACCCGGAGGTCGCGGCGCGCATCACCGCGGACTTCCGCGGCGGCGTGCGCGCGGGCGTCCCGACCACCCCGACCCTGTTCTGGGACGGCGAGCGCCACGCGGGCCGCCCGGACGACGCGCTGCTGGAGCGGCTGGCGAACCTGGCCGTCTGAACGCGCGTATACCGGCCCGATGCCCGCACCCACCCGCCGCCCCGTCGCCGAGGACGCCGTGCTGGTCGACCGGCTCCGCAGCGACGAGACCGGCGAGGCCATGCGCGCCCTCTACCGCCACTACGGCGGCGAGCTCTACGGCTTCGCGCTCAACGCGCTGGGGGATCGCGGCGCGGCGGAGGAGATCGTGCAAGAGGTCTTCCTGCGGGCGTGGCGCCACGCCGGGCGCTACGACCCCGAGCGGGCGGCCGTGCGCACCTGGCTCTACCAGATCACCCGCCACGCGATCATCGACGCGCGCCGCCGGGCCTCCGTCCGGCCGGGCCTGCCGCTGCACGAGCCGGAGGGCGACGCCGCCGGCGGGCCCTCGCTCGAGCAGGCCATGCTCGGCTGGCAGGTGGCGACCGCGCTCGAGCGACTCACGCCCGAGCACCGCCAGATGATCCGCATGGCGCAGTTCCGCGGGCTGTCGATGCGCGAGATCGCCGCCCACACCGGGCTCCCGCTCGGCACCGTGAAGAGCCGGACGTGGTACGCGCTGCGCTCGCTGCGCCTCGTCCTGGAGGAGATGGGGGTGGTGCCCTCATGAAGCGCGGCCACGTGCGCGAGGAGCTGGGCGGATACGTGCTGGACGCGCTCGACGCCGCCGACCGCGACGCCGTCGCCGCGCACCTCGCGAGCTGCACCGACTGCGCCGCGGAGCACGCGCGGCTCGCCGGCCTGCCGGACCTGCTCCGCCACGCCGACGGAATCGAGATCCCCGCCGCGCCGCCCGCGCTCGAGGAGCGCGTGCTCGACCGCGTCGCCCAGGACCGCGGCCAGCGCCGCGGGCGCGCCGGGATACTGGGGCTCCTGGCGCGTCCGCGCCGCTGGCGCTTCGGCCTGAGCCGCGGGCGCGCGGCGGTCGCCGCCGCCCTCGCCGGGGCCGCGCTGGGCGCCGGCGTCACCGCGCTGGTGCTCGCCGGCGACGACGGTGGCGCGTCCGCCCGCCAGTATGCGCTGCAGCTCACCGGCACCGAGGGCGCCTCGGCCCGCGCGCGGCTCGAGCCGGGCCGCGGCGGCACCGAGGTCCACCTCTGGGTCAAGGGCCTCCCGCCCGGCGCGCAGGCCGTCTACGAGGTGCGCTGCGAGCGTGCGGGCTGGAGCGCCAGCGCCGGCACGTTCCGCGCCGACATGCACGGGCGCGCCTACGTCGTCCTCACGACCGCCGCGCGGATCGGCGAGTACGAGCGGATCCGCGTCGTGCGCCGTTCGAAGCCCCGCGACGCCGACGTGATGAGCGCGGACATCCAATGACGGCGGGAATACCGGCTATCGACACGGCGTCCGTTCGTTGACGCCATGAAATCAGGAGGAACCATGAAACGCACGCTCCTCGCCATCGCCTTGGCCACGGCCGTCCTCGCCGGCTGCGGCGGCGGCGACGACAACGAATCGTCCGCCACGCCGGCCGCCACCGCGACGGCCGAGGCGACGCAGGAGCCGAGCTCCTCCGCCGGGGCGCCGCTGAAGTTCTCCGCACCCGCGGACGGCTCGCTCAAGTTCGACCAGGGCGACGTGACCGCCAAGGCCGGCAAGGTGACGGTCGAGTTCAGCAACCCGTCGTCGGTCCCGCACGCCGTCGACATCGAGGGCAACGGGGTCGAGAAGGGGACCGAGACGGTCACCGGCGCCGACGCGCCCCCGATCACCGTCGACCTCAAGCCCGGCACCTACACGTACTTCTGCCCGGTCGACGGCCACGAGGCGGCCGGGATGAAGGGCACGCTCACCGTCCAGTGACCCGCTCTCGCGCGGCGGCGGATCAGCCCTCGCCGCCGCGCGGCCTCAGCGGATCCGGAACGCCGCGCTGCGCGAGCGCGACACGTTGCCGGCGACGTCGGTCGCGGTGACCTTGACCGCATAGCGGCCCGCCTTGAGGCCGCGCACCGTCACCGAGCCACGCCGCGATGCGGCCGCCTTCGTCGTCCTGACCGTCCTGCCGCCGCGGCGGAACCGCACGGTCACGAGCGACCGCTCGGAGACGCCGAACGAGACCGTGACGCGCGTGCCCGACCGCTTCGCCCGCACGCCGCGCAGCGCCGGTCGCGTCGTGTCGAGGCCGCCGGTCTCCAAGCCGGACGCGGTGATCGCGCCGTCGTTCGGGAACGGCTGCTCGCTCAGCGGCGGGGGAGGCGGCGGCGGTGGGTTGCCCACGATCACCTCGCCCCGCATGCTCGCGTGGAACTCGCAGTAGTAGTGGTAGATCCCGGTGGCCTCGAACGTGAACGCCCCGTCCGGCCCCGGCGCGACGGGGTTGAGGCCCGTCGTGTAGCTCCAGTTCGGGGTGTCGGACCGGACGTTGTGGGGCGACGCGGTGTTCGGGGAACGTCCAGGCGACGGTGTCGCCGGGGGCGATCTCGACGCGGGCCGGCGTCGAAGGCCGGCGTATCGAGCCCTCTCACCGTGACCTGTGCCGCGGCAGCCGGCGACGCCGCCGCGAGCGCGAGGGCGGAGCCGAGGAACGTCGCGTGCCGGAGCCTCACTTCACCACCTCCAGCTGCAGCATCATCGCCTTGTCCCCGTGCTCGAGCGCGTGGCAGTGGAACACGTACCGGCCGGTGTAGGGAGCGAACCACGGCTGCACCGTCACGGTCTCGCCCGGCTGCACGCCGACCGTGTCCTTCCAGCCGCGCTCGCCCGGGTGCACGACGCCCGTGCTCCGCTCGACGATGCGGAAGAGCATCCCGTGCAGGTGCATGGGGTGGACGCGGTTGGAGGGGTTGTGCCACTGCCACAGCTCCGTCGTCCCGAGCCGCGGCCGGACGTCGATCCGCGCCGGGTCGAAGCCGCGGCCCGCGATCTGCCATTGGACGCCGGCGGTCGTGGCGAGCGAGAGGTCCCAGCGGCGGCTCGCGTTGGGCTCGGGCAGCTTCTGCAGCGTGCGCATCCGCCCGCGCGGGATGCGCGCCTCCTCGCTGCCGCCGCCGCGCACGACGTCGAACCGCATCACGGCCCTCGTGCTCGGCAGCGAGGGCTCGCTGAGGTCGTTGTGGAGCACGATCTCCGACCCCGGCCGGAACTGGCGGAAGTCGACGAGCAGCTCGACCCGCTCGGCCGGATCGAGCGGCACGCTCGTGCGGGTCACGGGCCGCTCCAGCAGGCCGCCGTCGCTCGCGACCTGCACGACCTTGCGTCCCTGCCCGAGGCGCAGCTCGTAGGACCGCGCGTTGGACGCGTTGAGGAAGCGCAGCCGGTAGATGCGGCGCTCCACGCGCATGCGCGGCGCGACGGCGCCGTTGACGAGGATCGTGTCGCCGCGGAGTCCGACGTCCACGTTCTCCACGTAGCGGAACGAGCCGTCCTTGTTGAACGCGTGGTCGGCCAGGATGAGCGGGACGTCGTAGTCGCCGCGCGGCAGGTCGAGCTCCGCCTCGCGCTCGTCGTGGAGGATGTAGGCGCCGAGCAGCCCGTAGTAGAGCGTCCGCGCCGTGCGGCCGTGCGCGTGGTCGTGGTACCAGAGGAACGCCGCGTCCTGGTCGTTCGGGTACGAGTAGTCGAACTTCGCGCCGGGCCTGATCACGTCCATCGGATGCCCGTCGTGGGCCGCGGGCACGTAGCCCCCGTGGAGGTGGACGTTGCTGTCGAACGTCAGCCGGTTGCTCTGGCGGACGATCGCGGCACGGCCCTTGCGGGCCACGATCGTCGGGCCCGGGTAGATGCCCTCGTAGCCGTAGATCGGCGTCTGGAAGCCGGGCAGGATCTCGGCGAGCCCCTCGCGGATGTCGACGTCGTAGACGTCCACACCGCGGTCGCTGTGGACCGGCGAGAGCACCGGCATGAGCGGGAGGTCGCGCTGGAACGGCGTGAACGGCGAGCTCGCCAGCGCGCGCCGGGCCGCCGACGTGACGACCTTCTTGCCGCCCAGGGTGCCGGGCGCACCCAGCGTGCACAGCAGCGCGAACGACCCCATGCTGTTGCGCATGAAGTCACGGCGCGACCACGCGTCGGCCGGCGGGCGGAACGGGTTCATCGGCGCGCTCACTTGCGCCGGATCCGCAGGTCGGATCGCAGCAGCGAGGAGCTGTTGCCGGTCGCGTCGCGCGCCCGCAGCTCGACGGTGTAGCGGCCCCGCTTGAGGCGGGCGCTGCGAACCGTCACGGTGCGCGTGCCCGGGCGTGCCTGGAGCCGCATGGAGCGCACGACCTTGCTCGTGCCCCGCTTCTTCACGGTCAGGGTCACGGTCGCCGGCTCGCTCAGCTTGAACCGCACGCGGGCGCCGCGGCGGATCGCCGTGAGGCTGAGGCCCGAGAGCGCGGGCGCGGTGCGGTCCGTGGCGGCGATCCCGGCCGGCGCGGGCGTCACGCGGCCGTCGGCCGGCGGCGGGCTGCCCGAGGCGCCCGGCGTCGCCGTGGGGGTCGCGCTGGGCGTCGTCGTCGGCGTCGCGCTGGGCGTCGTCGTCGGCGTCGCGCTGGGCGTCGGCGTCGGCTCCACGGGGTCGCCCGTGACCTCGATCGTGCCCCGCATCTGCTCGGGGTGGACGAGGCAGTAGTAGGTGTACGTGCCCGGCTGGACGAACGTGTACGACTGGCTGCCCGAGGAGACGAGCGGGGTCTTGTAGTCGTTCCAGGCCTGCGCGACGGCAGCCCCACCCGGGCCCGTGTAGTTCTCGCCCTCCACGTTGTGCACGGCCTGGCTCGTGGTGTTCCACGTCACCGTGTCGCCGGTGTCGATCGACACGTCGGCGGGCTCGTAGCGGGTGTCGACCACGGCGACCGGCGTGTCGGCGGCCTGTTGCGCGGCTCCGGCCGCGCCCACGCCGGCCACCAGCCCGCACGCGACCAGCGTGGCGGCAGCGGCATACGTGCCGCGACGGCGCTTGCCATGCCTCAGACGATGCCTCATCCATCCCCTCCGCGACATTTGCTCTCCCTGGGCTTTCGCCGAGTACCGCAAAGAAGTAGCGGGTCGATCAGCGAAAGTGTCGTCAGCCTATTGCCGAACGCCCGCTTGTCAACGTCTCCCGCCAATTGCTGACGCAATCATCGCGGTTTCGTGACAGCTTTTGCCGCTGAACATGCGAAAGACGTTGACACGACGCACATTAGCTCGATAGCTTGCCCGGCGCCGCTCCGGCGGCAAGGGAGAGGAACGGTCGAGGAGAGGACAGCGGCATGGGAACCGTGAGGTCGTGGTGCGCTCGTGCGAGCAGCGGCGCCGTTGCGCTCCTTGCGCTGACCTGTGCGCTGGGCGTGGGCGCCTCCGCGGCCTCGGGAGCCCGCATGGACTCCGGTGCCGGCCCGGCCGCGCTCGCCGCCACCTGCGGAACCGACGAGTTCGCGGGCAGCGCGCTCGACGACGCGCGCTGGGACGTGCTGCGGCCGGCGGGCGGCGGACCGGCGGTCGCCGGCGGCAAGCTCGGCCTCCCGATCCGCACCGGCGACTTCATCGCCAACAGCGCGACCGCCGAGAACGTCGTCCTCCAGGACGCCCCGCCGAGCGGCTGGACCGCGACGACGCGGCTGAGCACGGCCGCGATCGACGTCAACGGGGAGCAGGCCGGCCTCGTGCTGTGGAAGGGCGAGGGCCCGCCGAACGCCGACAACGCCTTCGGCAAGATCGTCGCGATCCAGACGAACGCCGGTGTCCGCCGGTTCGAGGCGATCTGGACCGACGGCGGCGGGCTCGCCGTCCCGATCCCGGACAGCGGCGCCGACATCGCGACCTGGCCCGCCGACGTCTCGCTGCGGCTCCGCTACGACGGACGGGCGGTGACGGCGGAGTACTCCGTGGACGGCACGGCATGGACCCGGATCGGCCGGCCCGCGCGCTACGACGGCGCGCTGCGCGCCGGAGTGCTCGCGATCGGCGGCACCACCGCCGGGACCGGCGGGACCGTCGAGTTCGAGCGCTTCGAGCTCTCCTGCGGACCCGAGGTCGGCGTCACCGCGTCCGACCAGGACGGCACCGCCCCCCTCGACGTCGACTTCAGCTCGACGGTGAGCGAGCCGGACAGCGAGCTGTCGTGGGACTTCGGCGACGGGGGCACCGCCGACGGCGGCGCCACGCAGAGCCATACGTTCACCCAGCCGGGCACGTACCGGGTCGCGCTGACCGCGGAGGACGCCGACGGGAACACGACGGTCGGCTCGGCGCGCGTCGTGGTCCGTCCGTCCGCGCCCGCCCACTCGCTCGCCGACGAGTTCACCGGCAACGCGCTCGACCCGAAATGGGAGATCCTGCGCCCGCGGCTCACCGGCCTCGACCTCGCCGGCGGTGCGCTGCGGCTCACGAGCTACGGCGGCGACATGCACGGGACCAACGCATCCGCGCGCAACGTCGTGCTGCAGCCGCTTCCGGCGGGCGCGGTGACCGCCAGCACGAAGATCGACGTCTCCGGCCTCACCGCGCCCGGCGACCAGGTCGGCATGGTGGTGTGGCGCTCGGAGAGCCCGAACCACTTCGCCAAGGTCGTCTTCAACCGCCGCGGCGCCGACCAGTACTGGTTCGAGCGCTCGCGGACGAACAACGGCGACACCAGCGGCAGCGACGGCGGCAACAGCGGCGCCGTGACGGGACCCGTGCCCGGCACGGTCCACCTCCGGATCACGTCGAGCGGCGGCGCCGATCCGACGTTCACGCCGGAGTCCTCGGTCGACGGCACCACCTGGTCGCCGGTCCGCAGCGCATTCTCGCTCGCCGGCTCCGGCCCGATCAAGATCGGCCTCACGTACTTCTCCGGCGACGCCCTGCGCGTCGCGGCGTTCGACTACTTCCATGCCGCCGCGCCGACGAGCCCGCAGACCAACCTGTTCGACACGATCGGCATCACGCGCTCGGAGACGCGGGGCAACAGCGGGATCTTCGGCGAGCCGACGAACTACTCGCTCCCCTCCGAGGAGATGCCGCCGTCGCGGACCGTCGGGCCGGGCCCCGACGACGAGGCCGACGACGTGCCGCTGCGCATGCCGGACACCAGCGGCAACGTCCCCAACCTCGCGGCGTTCCACGGGCAGACGCTGACGCTGCGACCCGAGGACCAGAAGCCGTACTCGAAGATCCACCTGTTCGGGATGACGACGGACGGCGGGCCGGCGGGGGGCGACTTCGTCCTGCGCTACTCCGACAACTCGACGCAGTCGATCCGCGTGGACTTCCGCGACTGGTGCAACCAGCAGGACACGCCGGAGCACCACGTGGCGATCGGGCCGCTGACGCAGCGGTACCGCACGGTCGGCGAGGACGGCGCGCCCTGCTCGATCTACCACGTGCCCAAGACCGCCCAGGCCGCCAAGACGCTGGTCTCGGTCACCCTGCCGTCGACGACGACGCCGGGCGACCCGCCGATCCAGGGCTACCTGATGGCGCTCACGCTCGAGGAGCCGAGCGGGCTGTTCGAGATGCCCGACCTCTCGGGCAGCGTCCAGTTCCCCGACGACGACGAGGCGCCGGTCACGACCCACACCTTCAACCCGGCCGCGCCTGACGGCGAGCAGGGCTGGTACGCCGGTCCGGTGCGCGTGACGCTCGCGGCCACCGACGAGGCCGGCGGCTCCGGCGTCGAGCAGATGATGTACCGCGTCGACGGCGGTCCGCCGAAGCCCTACGGCGGCCCGTTCGACTACGCCGTCGACGGCGAGCACACGCTCGAGTACCGATCGGTGGACGGCGCCGGGAACGCCGAGGCCTACAAGCCGGTGACGCTGAAGGTCGACGCCAACGCGCCGACCACCACCGCCACCGCGCGGCCGGGGCGCCCGCTCGGCGCCGCCGGCTGGTACGACAGCGCGGTCGAGCTCACGCTCAGCGCCGACGACGGGGCCGGCTCCGGCACCGCGGCCACGGAGTACCGCGTGGACGGCGGCGAGTGGCAGCCCTACGACGAGCCGATCGCGATCGAGGAGGCCGGCGTCCACGACGTCGAGTTCCACTCCTCCGACGTCGCCGGCAACGACGAGGCGATCAGGCGCACGCGCCTGAGCATCGACGAAACGGCGCCGGTGACGTCCGCCCGGATCAACGGAGCCGCGCCGCAGCCCGAGTACACCGGAGCGGTCCGGGTGGCGCTGATCCGCACCGACGGCGACGGCTCTGGCGTCGTGCGCACCGACTACCGCATCGGCGACGGTCCCTGGACCGAGTACACGGGCGCGTTCGACATCGACGGCGACCGCGGGCACCGGGTCGACTTCCGTTCGCTCGATCTCGCCGGCAACGTCGAGAACTTCCGGACGGTCACGTTCGTGATCCGGCCCGGTCCGGCGCCGTCGGGCGGCACGCCGTCGCTGCCGGGCGCCGCGGCGCGGGCGCGCGCCGAAGCCCTCGCCCTACGCGGCGCTCGAGGCGCTGACGCGCGCGCGCTCGACGATCGCCGCGCTCCGCGGCGGCCGGCTCGCGGTGCGGGTGAGCTGCCAGTCCGTCGATCGCGGGACGCTGAGCCTGACCGTGTCCCGGGCGGTGGCCAAGCGCCTCGGGCTGAGGAGCCGGGTGCTCGCCAAGGGCGCGGTCCGCTGCGCGGACGAAGGGCGGGGGTCGGTGACGCTCGAGCCGGGTCGCAAGGTGAAGCGCGCGCTCGCGCGCGCCCGGCGCTCGGTCGCGGCGACGCTCGTCCTGCGGATGACCGGCGCGGCCGGCGCCGCCGGCGACAGGGAGCCGGTGGTGCTGCGTGACAACTGACAACGAACAGCCAGTGGGAACGACGGGAGAGGTCATGGTGCGTGGAGCGAGCGGGATGCACGAGCCAGTTGGAGCGGCGGGTCGAGCGCTGCGGGCACTGCTCGCGTGCGGCGTCCTCGTCCTCGCGGTCGCGCTGCTCGGCGCCGCCCCTGCGCATGCGCAGGGTCCCGCCACGAGCGTCCTGGTGTTCCAGGGGCCGTCGAACCCGACCAACGACGCCGGCGTCGCGGCGATCGAGGCGCTCGGCGCCGACAACGACTTCGCGGTGACGGCGACGGTGGATCCCGGCGTCTTCACGGCCGAGGACCTGGCGCCCTACGACGCCGTCGTGTTCCTGAACTCCGCCGGCGACCGGCTCAACGCCGCCCAGGAGGGCGCGTTGCAGGCCTTCATCGAGAACGGCGGCGGGTTCGTCGGCGTCGGCTCCTCCGCCGAGGCCGAGCCCGGCGTCGCGTTCTTCAACGGCCTGATCGGCGCGCGCCCCGATCCCGCGAGCCCCGGCGCGACCACCGAGCAGACCGTGGTCGCGGGCGACCGCGTCCACCCGGCGACGCGCGACCTCCCGCTGCTCTGGAACCGCTCGGACGTGTGGTACCGCTGGCAGACCCGCCCGACCGGCCAGGTCCACACCGTCGCGCGCTACCACGCGCCGAACGCCCCCGCGGGTGACGGCACCGCCGTCGGCGGCACCGACCACCCGATCTCCTGGTGCCGCGACTTCCAGGGCGGACGCTCCTTCTACACCGGGATGGGCCGCACCGAGGCCGGCTACGGCGAGGCGCAGCTCAAGACCCACCTGCTCGGCGGCATCCAGTGGGCCGCCGGCATGGTGCGCGCCGACTGCAAGGCGACGATCGACGCGAACTACAAGGGGACCCGGCTGCTCAGCGCCGGGCCCGAGAGCACCGGGCTGGCCACCAGCGGCGAGTCGCACGGCCTCGTGGTCGCGCCCAACGGCTGGGTGCTCTACATCGGCCGCGGCGACTGCCGCACCGACGCCGCTCGCGGCGCGCTCCTGGGCGGGAACCCGTTCGGACGCATCTTCGATCACGCCGATCCGCGCGTCGGCCTCGGCTGCGGCAGCGTGCACATCTGGGATCCCGCGCAGTACAACGGCACGGTCAACAGCGGCGTGAAGCTGGCCGGCACCCTCGCCGTCTACGGCGACGGCGGCCAGGGTGGAGAGCGCACCGACCAGGCCGACCACAAGATGGAGTGGGGCCTGCTCGGCATCACGGTCGCGCCCGACTTCGCGCAGACCGGCCACATCTACCTGCAGTACTTCCCGAGCTTCGACCCGGCCAGCAAGCCGGCCGGGCTGGCGGAGTCGTTCCGGATCCGCAAGATGTCGAAGCCGCGCATCTCGCGCTTCACGGTCAACCTCCAGACCAAGCAGCTCGACCTCGACTCGGAGGTGAAGATCTTCGAGTACGACTCGCAGATCTACAGCTGCTGCCACGTCGGCGGCGGCATGGGCTTCGACTCCGCGGGCAACCTGTACGTGACGACGGGCGACACGAACTCGTCGCAGGGCAGCAACGGCTACTCCGGCAACAACCCGGCGGCAAAGTGCCCGACCGGGCCGCCGACACAGGCCAGCAGCGCGCACTGCGGCGACAACGGGATCTCCTTCCAGGATGCGCGCCGGACGGCGGGCAATACCAACGACTACAACGGCAAGATGCTGCGCATCAAGCCGATACCGACGTTGCCTGACGGCGTGCAGCCACCGGTCGGCGCCGGCTCGACCTACACGCTGCCGACCGCGTCCGACCCGAACGGCGCGAACCTGTTCGACGGCACCGAGGGCGGCGGCGGCAAGGCCAAGCCGGAGATCTACGCGATGGGCCTCCGCAACCCGTCCCGGCTCTCGATCGATCCCGAGACCGACGTCCCGTACGCGGCGTGGGTGGGCCCGGACGCCGGCGCGCCGAACGTGGCCCAGGGCCCGTCGACCTACGAGAACGCCGCCCAGGTCTCGCATGCCGGCAACTACGGGTGGCCCTACTGCATGGGCAACGCGCAGGCGTATCGCGATCGGGTGGTCGATCCGGCCGCCCCGAACGACCCGACGAAGACCCAGCTGCGCAGCACCAACGCGCCCGGGTACGTCTCCGGCGGTCCCGCGACAGGCGGCACCGACGGCTGGTACGACTGCGACAACCTCCACAACGACTCGCCGAACAACACCGGCCTGACGGACTTCCCGCACCAGACCGGCACGGGCAAGGACGCGGGCAAGATGCGGCCGACCAACGTCTGGTACAGCCGCGGCAACCCCGACGACGACGGCAACCCGCAGACGAACACGAGCAACGGGTGCCCGAGCTATCCGCGCGATCGCGGGGCCGGCAACGCGCCGAACTACGGGGTGGTCCCGCAGCAGCTCTGCCCGTACGCCGTCGACAACGGCATGACGATCATGGACGGCCCGATCTATCGCTACGACGCGAACGCGAGCGACAACTCGCGCCGCTGGCCGCAGTACTGGGACGGACGCTGGTTCCTGCACAACAACGGCGGACCGAGCATCAAGCACGCCCTGCTGCTCGACCCGGCGACGGATCAGGACGGCGGGCAGCCGATCTACGCCGACAGCCTGCGCAGCGCGCTGTCGTGGCAGGCCGGCTACATGGACTCGAAGTTCGGACCCGACGGCGCGCTGTACGTCCAGGTCTACGACGGGTTCTTCCGCGCGGGCGCCAACGCCGGCATCTACCGGTTCGACTACACGGGCGGCGCGCCGACGCCGGGATCCAACCCCAAGGGCTCGGCGATCGGCGACTTCAGGGTGCGGTTCTCGAGCGCCGGCTCCGGCGGCGTGTCGTACGCGTGGGAGTTCGGTGACGGGCAGACGTCCACCGAGGCGAACCCGACCCACACCTACGCCGAGGCGAAGCGCTACACGGCGACGCTGACGGTGACATACGCCGACGGCGGCACCGACAGCAAGACGGTGACCGTCGACGTGCTCGCCGAGCCCGATGAGGAGGCGCCGGTCACGACGGCTGCGCTCGACCCGGCTGAGCCGGGCTCGGGCGGGACCTACACGCGACCGGTGACCGTCACGTTGTCGGCGACCGACACCGGCGGGAGCGGCCTGGACCGCACCGAGTTCCGCATCAACGGCGGCGAGTTCCGGACCTACACGGACCCGATCACGCGCTCGCAGCTCGGCACGTACACGATCGATTACCGGTCCGTGGACCGGTTCGGCAACGTGGAGGCGAACAAGCAGGTCAGCTTCACCATCGCCTCACCGGAGAACTGCGCGACCGACCTCGACGACGAGTTCGACGGGACGGCGCTCGACGCGAAGTGGCAGGTCCTGCGGCGCGACGACAGCCTGCTGAGCTTCGCGGACGGCAAGCTGCGCATGAAGATCGCCACCGGCACCGACATGATCGGCGGCACCGCCACGGCGAAGAACGTGCTGCTGCAGGACGCGCCGGACGGCAGTTGGGTGGCGCAGACCAAGCTCGACCCGTCGCAGCTGACCGACGGTGGCGAGCAGGCCGGCATGATCCTCTGGAACAGCGAGGGCCAGGGCGCCAACACCTTCGCCAAGATCACCTACATCGAGAAGGGCGGCAACCGCCAGTTCGAGTGGGTGGCGACGCGCAACAGCGCGTCGCAGATCTCGGCCGGGCCGTCGTTCCAGCAGCGGCCCAGCGAGGTCTACCTGCGCGTGAGCGCGAACGGCGGCGGCACCTACGTCGCCGAGGCCTCGTTCGACGGCGAGACGTGGGAGAAGATCGCCGGGGACATCACCAACCTCGGCGACCCGAAGACGATCAAGGTCGGCCTGAAGTCGTCTGACGGCGCCGGTCCCGGCAACACGGTCGGGTTCGACCACTTCCGCGTCGACTGCTCCGACAAGGTGCCGCCGACGACGACGGCGGTCGTGACGCCGGACGAGCCCGACGGCGAGCTCGGCTGGTACAAGACCGCGCCGGCCGTCACGCTCGAGGCCGACGACGGCGAGCTCGGCGACGTCGCCAAGATCGAGTACCGGATCGACGACGGCGCGACGCAGACCTACGAGGGTCCGTTCACCGTCGACGAGCCGGGCGATCACGTCGTCGAGTACTTCTCGACGGACAGCGCGGACGTGCCGAACACGGAGGCGCCGAAGTCGCTGTCGCTCCGCGTCGATTCGCTCGCGCCGGTGACGAACGCGACGCTCGATCCCGCCTCCGGGGCCGACGGGCCGGTCGCGGTCACGCTCGACCCCGAGGACGGCGACGCGGGCTCCGGGGCCGTCATGACGCAGTACCGCGTCGACGGCGGCCCGTGGCAGACCTACGCCGCCGAGGACGACGACGTGCTGTTCGACGGCACCGAGGAGTCCCTGGGCCGGTGGGCGCAGGCCGGCGCCGGCCACTTCGAGCTCACGGACGACGACTCGGGCGCCATCACGCCGGTCGGGGGCCTGGGCATGCTGTGGTTCCCGCAGAAGGAGTACCGGGACTTCCGGCTCAAGTTCCAGTTCCGCGAGGGCCGGAGCGACGACGGGTTCTCCAACGGCGGCGCGTTCGTCCGCTTCCCCGATCCGCGGACGCCGCTCGCCGAGCGCGAGGACGACTGCGCGAAGACGGGCAGCGCGGCGAACGACCAGGCGTGGGTCGCGATCTACTGCGGCCACGAGATCCAGCTCTACGACGGTCCGACCGGGGAGCCGCAGAAGACGGGATCGGTCTACAACTTCGATCCCAGGCCGATCGGCGAGATCGGCGAGCCGAGCGAGCGCGGCGACTGGAACGACTACGAGATCGAGGTCGTGGGCCAGCACTACGCGATCTATCGCAACGGCGAGCTGATCAACGAGTTCGACAACACGCCGGGGCAGAGCTCCTCGCGCGGCGGCGATCCGCCGACCGACCTGCGGCAGTTCGCGCAGGGCTTCGTGGGCCTGCAGAACCACGGCGGCCCGGACCTCATGGAGTACCGCGACATCCGCGTCGAGGACCTGTCCGACGACCGGTCCTCCGAGGGCGCCACCGGAGCGTTCACCGTGACCGGCACCGGTCCGCACACCGTGGAGTTCCGCTCCGCCGACGAGGCCGGCAACACGGAGGCCAAGAAGTCGGTGGCCTTCGAGATCGGGCGCGCGACGCCGCCCGGCCCGGGCCCGTCCGGCGGCACGCCGCCGCCGCCCGGCACGGGCGATCTCCCGCCGATGCTCGACACGCCGGCGACCTACAAGCTGGGCAGCCTGCCCGGCCGGGTCAGCGCCAAGCAGTTCGCCAAGCGCGGGATCAAGGTCCCGGTCACGTGCACCGGCGCGATGAGCGGCATCGGCCAAGCTGACGGTGTCGGCCGCGACGGCACGGAAGCTCAAGCTCCGTTCGCGGACGCTCGGCAGCCGCGACGTGCGGTGCTTCGGCGCCCACACGGCGACGGTGACGCTCAAGCCGTCCAAGGCGCTCGCGCGCAAGCTGGCCAGGGGCAAGGGGAGCATCAAGCTCCAGCTGTCGGTCCGGATGCTGGACTTCGGCAGCCCGGCCAGGACCACCACGAAGACCATCACGCTCCGCAGGTAGGGAGGCGCTCGTTCCAGACCGACGAGGGGCCGGCCGTCGCGCCGGCCCTTCGTCGTTCAGGCCTCCACGCGCGCGAGCCCCGCCTCGGCGCAGCCCGCCTCGAGCGCCTCGAGGCCGAACGCCTCGATCGGCCCGGCCGCGCCGGTGACCCGGACGCCCTCGCGCGCCGCGCGGCGCGCCGCCCACGCGAGGCAGCGCGCGGTGAAGTCGTACGCGTCCGCGCCGGAGAGGTGCACCTCGGCGAGCTGCTCGCCGTCCGCGTCGTAGGCGGCGCCGACGATGTAGGAGGTGGTCCCCGGCGTCGTGCCGGGCGCGGGCCCGGGTCCGCCCATGCCGGCGAGCTTCCCGCCGCCCGCGGCGAGCGCGGCGTGCATGCCGGGGATGCGCCCGAGCGCGGCGCTCACGCGCGAGCTCGCCTGCACCGCGCGCGACGCCCCGGCGAACCAGCCGAGGTAGACGTTGACCTCGCGCAGCCGCGGATAGGCGACGGGGAGCGTGAAGTGCTCCACCCCGCCGACCGAGATCGCCGGCCGTTCCTTCCCGCGCACCGGGAAGCCGCGGACCCGCTCGGCCGAGCGCACGGTCCGCACGCGGCCGCCGCGGTAGGCGAACGCGCGGTCGAGCGCGACGCCGGCGAGCGAAGCCCGCGTCCCGCGGCTGAGCGCCTCCGGACCGCCGCCGAGCGCGTAGTAGCCGACGTCGACGCGCACGGCCGCGTCGCCGGCGTCCTCCAGCGCGAGCGCGCCGGCCAGCGTCCCCGGCACGAAGTCGTAGCCCATGGCGGGGAGCAGCGTCGCGCCGGCGCGCTGCGCCGGCGGGCCGGACTCGTCGAACACGCGGCGGATGAACGACGGCTCGCCGGTCGAGTCGATGTACACGCCGCCGGCGCCGATCGCCGCGCGCAGCGCGGGCTCGCCCCACTGCTTGAACGGGCCGACCGTCGTGAGCAGCACGTCACCGGGCTCCAGCAGGGCGGCGACGCTCTCGGGGCGCTCCACGTCGGCCACCCGGCGGTCGAGCCCGCCGAGCTGCTCGGCGAGCTCGCGCAGGCGTTCCTCCGAGCGGCCCGCGAGCACGGGCCGCTCGCCCTGGGCGACGAGCTGCTCCGCGGTGAGGCGGCCGGTGTATCCGGTGGCGCCGAAGACGACGACTTGCGCAGGCATCGGGCGACCCTACCCCGCTATCCTCAAAGTGCTCACTACCGAAGCGATTCAAGTGAAAGAACGGTCCGCCACAGACCGAGCGGCGGACCAGGAAAGGAACACATGTCAGAAGTGCACGAGGTCTCCGTCGAGATCGGCGGAACCGAGATCGTGTTTGAGACGGGCCGCCTGGCCAAGCAGGCCTCCGGCGCCGTCCTCGTCGCCTCCGGCGACACCCGCGTCCTGGCCACTGCTACGGCCGGCAACCTGCGCGACATCGACTTCATGCCGCTCACGGTGGACATCGAGGAGCGGATGTACGCGGCCGGCAAGATCCCCGGCTCGTTCTTCAAGCGCGAGGGCCGCGCGGGGGAGAAGGCGACGCTGATCGCCCGCATGATCGACCGCCCCCTGCGCCCGCTCTTCCCCAAGGGCTGGCGTTATGAGACCCAGCTCGTGGCGATCCCGCTCTCGATCGACCACGACCGCCCGTACGACATCCTCGCGATGAACGGCGCGTCGGCCGCGCTGATGGTCTCCAACATCCCCTTCCCGACGCCGGTCGGCGCCGTCCGCATCGGCAAGGTCGAGGGCAACTTCGTCGTCAACCCGACGGAGGAGCAGCAGCTCACGGCCGACCTCGACCTCGTGGTCGCGGGCACCGACGAGGCCATCCTGATGGTCGAGGCCGGCGCCAGCGAGATCACCGAGGCCGAGATGCTCGACGCGCTCGACATCGCCCACGGCGCGATCAAGAAGCTCTGCGACGCGCAGCGCGAGCTCGCCGCCAAGGCGCCCAAGGAGAAGCTCGAGGTCACCGCCCCGACCGTCGACGAGGACCTGTACCGCCAGATCGAGCAGTCGCACGGCGCGCAGCTCGACCAGGCCACGAGCGTGCAGGACAAGATCGAGCGGCAGAACGCGACCAAGGCCGTCGAGGAGCAGGTCCTCACGATCTACTCCGGCGAGCCGGACTCCGCGACGTACGCCGAGTACCGGTCGAAGGCGCAGCTGGCGTTCGACAAGCTCGAGAAGAACATGATCCGCCAGCGCATCGCGGTGCACAAGAAGCGCCCGGACGGCCGCTCCGAGACGGAGATCCGGCCGATCGAGTGCGAGGTCGGCCTCCTGCCGCGCACGCACGGCTCGGCGCTGTTCACGCGCGGGCAGACGCAGGCGCTGTCGGTGGTCGCGCTCGGCACGACGCGCGAGGAGATGCGACTGGACAACCTCGGCCTCGAGACGTCCAAGCGCTACTTCCACCACTACAACTTCCCGCCGTTCTCGGTGGGCGAGGCCGGCTTCATGCGCGGCCCGAAGCGCCGCGACATCGGCCACGGCGCGCTCGCCGAGCGCGCGCTGGTCCCGATGATCCCGTCGCAGGACGAGTTCCCCTACACGATCCGCGTCGTGTCGGACATCCTCGAGTCCAACGGCTCCTCGTCGATGGCCTCGGTGTGCGGCTCCTCGCTCTCGCTCATGGACGCCGGCGTGCCGCTCAAGGCGCCGGTGGCCGGCGTGGCGATGGGCCTCATCAAGGAGGGCGACGACTACACGGTCCTGACCGACATCGCCGGCGTGGAGGACCACCTCGGCGACATGGACTTCAAGGTCGCCGGCACGGAGAACGGCATCACCGCGCTCCAGATGGACATCAAGATCACGGGCGTCACCTTCGACATCCTGCGTGACGCGCTCACGCAGGCGCGCGAGGGCCGGCTGTTCATCCTCGGCAAGATGCGCGAGGCGATCGACGCGCCGCGCAGCGAGCTCTCGAGCTTCGCCCCGCGGATCTCGTCGATCCAGATCGACCCGGACAAGATCGGCCTGCTGATCGGCAAGGGCGGCGAGACGATCCGCGGCCTCTCCGAGGAGTTCGAGGCGCAGATCGACGTCGAGGACGACGGCACCGTCCGCGTCTACGCCCAGACCGGCGAGCTGGGCGACGCGCTCGTCGACCGCATCCGGTCGATGACCAAGGAGGTCGAGGTCGGCGACGAGTTCGCGACCGCGAAGGTCGTCAAGACGACGACGTTCGGCGCGTTCGTCGAGCTCGCCAAGGGCACCGACGGCCTGCTGCACATCTCCAACGTCTCGCCCGGCCAGCGGGTCGCGACGGTCGAGGAGGTGCTCAACAAGGGCGACGAGATCTCGGTCCGCGTCGTCGAGGTCGACAAGGAGCGCGGCCGCATCGGCCTGCGCCTCGCGGAGGACCCGGACATCGCCGGCAAGACCAAGGAGGAGCTCGCCTCGGTCGGCACCGGCGACCCGACGATGGGCGGCGGCGGCGGCGGACGCGGCGACCGCGGACCGCGCCGCGACGGCCGCGGGCCGCGCGGCGGCGGCGGCGGGCGCGACCGGGACCGCGATCGCGATCGCGACCGGCGCCCCCGCGGCGACCGCGATCCCGACCGCAACTAAGTGATCCGGTACCCGAGCCGCTAGTGCCTGACCACAGGGTCACCACGCTCGACTCGGGGCTGCGGGTCGTCACGGAGCACATGAGCTCCGTGCGATCCGCGGCCCTGGGCTTCTTCATCGGGGCCGGCTCGCGCGGCGAGCTGCCCGATGAAGCGGGGCTGTCGCACTTCCTCGAGCACATGCTGTTCCGCGGCACCGACCGCTTCGCGTCCGCCGAGATCGACCAGCTGTTCGACGGCATGGGCGCCGAGCTGAACGCGGGCACCGACAAGGAGGGCACGACGGTCTACGCGCGCATGCTCGACCAGCATCTGCCGCGCGCGTTCGACGTGATGGCCGACATGGTCTGGCGGCCGGCGTTCAACGACGTCGACCCCGAGCGCGAGGTCGTGCTCGAGGAGATCGCGATGTACGAGGACGACCCGCAGGACACGGTCTTCGACGTGCTCGGCGACGCCGTCTTCGGCGACCATCCGCTGGGCCGGCCGATCATCGGCCGCGCGCCGGTGATCCGCGACACCCCGGTCGACCGGATCGCCGCGTTCCACGCCCACCGCTACGTGCCCCGCTCGGTGGTCGTCGCGGCCGCCGGCTCGGTCGACCACGACCAGATCGTCGCGCTCGCGGAGCAGACGCTCGGCGGGCTGCGCGCCGGCGAGCGCGCGCCGGCGCCCGACCCCGCGCCGCCGCTCCCGCGGGCGCGCGTGCGCTTCCAGGCCAAGGAGACCGAGCAGGTCCACGTCTGCCTCGGCGCTCCCGGGCTCCCGCGCCACGACGAGCGCCGTTACGCGGTGCGCGTGCTCGACGCGATCTTCGGCGGGCTCTCCTCGTCGCGCCTGTTCCAGAGCGTGCGCGAGGAGCGCGGGCTCGCCTACGCCGTGTACTCGTTCACCGGCCAGTTCACCGACACCGGCCAGGTCGGCCTCTACGTCGGCACCCGGCCGGACAACCTCGCCGAGGCGATGTCCGTCGTCGACGCCGAGCTGGCGCGCCTGCGCGAGCAGCCGGCGACCGAGGAGGAGCTCGCTCGCGCCCGGGAGAACGTCAAGGCGCGCGTGGTGCTCGCGATGGAGTCGTCCGCCGCGCGCATGAACCGGCTCGGCGGCGCGACGCTGTACGACCTGCCGCTGCTGGACGCGGACGAGGTCATGGCCAAGGTGGACGCCGTGAAGATGGACGACCTGCGCGAGCTCGTCGACGAGCTGTGGGCGCCGGAGCGGCTGTCGGCCGCCGGCATCGGGCCGTCCATCGACGCGTTCCGCGCCGCGGTCGAGCCGGTCTGCCCGGCCGCCGAGCCCGTCGCCGCATGAGCGCGATCCGCGTCGCCGTCGCGGGCGCCGCGGGCCGCATGGGCCAGACCGTGTGCGCCGCGGTGGAGGGCGCGGACGACATGGAGCTGACCGGCCGCGCCGACCCGGCGCTGGGGATCGACCTCGCCTCCGTGCTCGACGGCTGCGACGTCGTCGTCGACTTCACGCGGCCCGACACCGCGCTCGACAACGCCCGCGCGGCGCTGGCCGCCGGGCGCCACGTCGTGGTCGGGACGACGGGCTTCGACATCGAGGCGCTGCGCGCCGCCGCGGAGGGGGCGAGCGCGAACGCGTTCGTGGCCCCGAACTTCGCGATCGGCGCCGTGCTGCTGATGCGGTTCGCCGCCGAGGCGTCGCGGCACATGCAGGGCGCCGAGATCATCGAGTACCACCACACCGCCAAGGTCGACGCCCCGTCGGGCACCGCGAAGCGCACGGCCGAGCTGATGGAGGGCGACGTCCCCATCCACTCCGTCCGGCTCCCGGGCGTGGTCGCCGACCAGGACGTGATCCTCGGCGACGTGGCGCAGACGCTCACGATCCGCCACGTCACGACCGATCGCACGAGCTTCATGCCCGGCCTGCTGATGGCGGTGCGCGCGGTCGGCGGGCTGCCCGACCGGCTCACGGTGGGGCTCGAGCGGCTGCTCTGGCCCGGGTAGCAGGCCGGCTGATGCTGGTCTCCGTCACCGACCACGCGGTCGAGCGCTACCGGCAGCGGGTACGCGGCACGCTCGACGCGCGGACCGAGATCGCCGCGCGGGTGGGGAAGGCGTGGGCCGCGGGCGACGTCTCGCATGAGCCGCCGCCGGGCGCGGCGGCGCAGCGCGGCTCGGTCTACGTGCGCGACGGGGACATCGTCTACGTCTGCCTGGAGGACAAGCCGCGCGGCGAGCTCGTGGTCGTGACGCTGTGGCAGGAGGGCGAGGACGCGACGGTGCCGCGCCGCTTCACCGAGGCGCTCAAGCGCGAGGACCGCGCCGCCGCCCGCCGCACCCGCCGCCCCTGAGCGGGTCAGACCCCCATTGCGCACGCGGGGCGGGGGCTGGTTCACTACCCGCCATGGGTTTCATGGACAAGGCCAAGAAGATGGCCGAGCAGGCGCAGGCCAAGCTCGACGAGGCGCAGAAGCAGTTCAACGCCGGCCAGCAGCAGGACCAGGGCGGCGGGCCGGCCGTCGAGTACGACAACCACGGGCGGCCGATCCCGCAGGCCTCGCCCGACGCGGCCGCTCCGCCGCACGGCGACCCGCTCGCCGGGAGCCAGGCGCCGCCGGCTCCGGCCCCGGCCCCGCCCGACCCGCCGGCACCGCCCGCGGCGGCCACGCCGGCCCCGCCGGTCGCACCGGCGCCGCCCGCCCAGCCGGAGGCCGACGGGCCAGACGAGGATCGCAACCACCCGAGCTACGCGCCGCCGACGCTCACCAGCGGCGACCCGCTCGCGGGCTGACGACCGGGGTCAGACCCGTTGCGTTGCGCGAGCACACGCGCGGGTCTTCCGCTGTTGCCGGTGCGCGCAACGCAACGGGTCTGACCCCAGCCTGACCGGGCGGCGTGCGAAACTGTCGCGCATGCGCCCGTACGAAGGACTGCTCACGGCCATGGTCACGCCGTTCGACGCCGACGGAGCCGTCAACGACGACGCCGCGGTGGCGATCGCGCGCCACCTGCTGGCCAACGGCTCCCACGGCCTCGTCCTGGCCGGTTCCACGGGCGAGGCCGCCACGCTGACCGACGACGAGCAGGTCCGCCTCGTCGAGTTGGTCGCGGGCGAGATGGGGTCCGAGGGCGCGATCGTCGCCGGCGCGGGGTCCAACGACACGCGCCACGCCGTCGAGCTCACCGCAGCGCGTCATCGCCGCCGGGGCCGAGGCGGTCCTGTCGGTGACGCCGTACTACAACAAGCCCAACCGCCGCGGGATCCTGCGCCACTACGAGGAGATCGCCCGCGCCGCCGACGGCACGCCGGTCGTGCTCTACAACATCCCCGGCCGCACCGCGGTCAACATGGGCCCCGAACTCCTCGCCGAGCTTGCCCAGATCGACGGCGTCGTGGCCGTGAAGCAGGCCAACTCCGCCGAGCTGCAGCCGATCGACGGCCTCGCGGTGCTCGCCGGCAACGACGACATCTACGGCGCCTGCCTGGACATGGGCGGCGCGGGCGGCATCTGCGTCGCCTCGCACATCGTCGGGCCCGAGATGCGGCGCATGTACGACGAGCCCCAGGAGCGCGCGGAGATCGACGCCTCGCTGGGCGACGTCTACGAGACGCTCTTCATCACGGCGAACCCGACGCCGCTGAAGGCCGCGCTGAACCTCCTGGGCCACGACGCCGGCACGCTCCGGCTGCCGATGGTCGAGGCCGACGAGGCCGAGACGGCGGCCGTGCGCGCGATGCTCGATCGCCACGGACTGCTCTCCACGGTGCCTCACACGTGAGCGGCACCCTGCGCGTCCTCCCGCTGGGAGGCGTCGGCGAGATCGGCAAGAACATGACCGTCGTCGAGTACGCCGGGCGGATCGTGGTGGTCGACGCCGGCCTGCGCTTCCCGACGGCCGAGCAGATGGGCATCGACCTCGTGCTGCCGGACTTCACCTACCTGCGCGAACGCGTCGACGACATCGAGGCGATCGTCATCACCCACGGCCACGAGGACCACCTCGGCACGCTGCCGTGGCTGCTGCGCGAGCTGGGGGAGGAGAGCATCCCGGTCACGTACAGCGGCCAGCTCACCGTCGCGATGGCGCGCTCCAAGCTCGACGAGCACAAGCTCCGCAAGGCCCGCCTCGACGTGCTCCCGACCGGCGAGATCGTCGACGCCGGCCCGTTCACGATCGAGATGGTCCACCTGACGCACTCGATCCCCGACGCGTGCGGGATCGCGCTGACGACCGAGCTCGGGACCGTGCTGTTCACCGGCGACTACAAGTTCGACCAGACGCCGGTGGGCGGCGCGCCGGCCGACATGGCGCGGCTGGCCGAGCTGGGGCGCGAGGGGCTGCTGCTGCTGTGCGGCGACTCGACGAACGCCGACCGGCCGGGCATGTCGACGAGCGAGTCGCTGGTCGGCCCGAACCTGGAGCGGGTCTTCCACCACTGCAAGGGACGGATCATCGTCACCTGCTTCGCGTCGAACATCCATCGCGTCCAGCAGGTGATCGATGCCGCGGGGCAGCTGGGGCGCAAGGTCGCGCTCGTCGGCCGCTCGATGCGCAAGAACATCAACATCGGCCGCTCGCTCGGCCACATCCACGTCCCCGACGGGATGCTGATCCCGCTGCGCGAGGTCGATCAGTTCCCGCCGGAGAAGGTCGTGATCGTCTCGACGGGGTCCCAGGGGGAGCCGCTCTCGGCGCTGCGCCGGATGGCCTACCGCGACCACCCGCAGGTGGAGCTGCGCGCGGGCGACACGGTGGTCTTCTCGGCCACGCCGATCCCCGGCAACGAGCGGGCGGTCAACGACACGATCGACCGGCTCTACCACGTCGGCGCGGACGTCGTGACCACGGCGGACGCGCCGATCCACGCCTCCGGTCACGGGTCCGCGGAGGAGATCAAGATGATGCTCAACCTCACGCACCCGCGCTACGTGATGCCGGTGCACGGGGACTACAAGCGCCTGCTCCTGCACGGCCAGCTCGCCGAGGCGGTCGGCGTGGCGCCGGAGAACATCTTCCGCGGCGAGAACGGACAGCCGCTCGAGATCGACGAGCGCGGCGCCCGCTTCGGCGAGCGCGAGCAGAGCGGGATGATCTTCGTCGACGGGGTCGACATCGGCGACGTCACCGACGTCGCGCTGCGCGACCGCCGGATGCTCTCGGCCGACGGCATCTTCATCATCGTCGCGACCATCAGCGAGCAGGACGGCAGCTCGGTCGTCCCGCCGGAGGTCCTGGCCCGCGGCGTCCCGTTCCTCGACGGCAACTCCGAGTTCGTCGAGGAGCTGCGCGAGGCGGTGGAGGACTCACTCGACCGCGCCGCCGAGCAGCGCGTCACCGAGGTCCAGCAGCTGGAGTCGATGCTCCACGACGACCTCGCCGGCTTCATCTACGAGCGGCTCAGGCGCCGCCCGATGGTGCTGCCCGTGATTGTTGAGGTCTAGCCGCCGGCTCGGCCGCCGTGTCCGGGATCACCCGGAAGATCGCGGCGATCAGGACGAGCAGCGCGACGCCGATGCCCGACACCGCGAACGCCGTCGGCGGCGACGCGATCGACGTGATGATGCCGCCGATCAGGAAGCCGATGCCGGTCGTCGCGGACGTGATCGACTCGAGCAGGCCGGTGATGCGCGCCTGGAGGTCGTCGGGCGTCGACTCCTGCAGGGCCGTCATGACCGACACCCACTGCACGCCGTTGCCGAGGCCGCCCAGGATCGAGAACGCGCACGCGAGCCAGAGCTCCCGGGCGACGGCCATCCCGAGATACGCACAGCCGATCGCCAGGGTGGACGAAAGGATGAGCGTGCTGACGGGGCGTCGGCGGACGCCGAGGAAGACCAGGCTGCCGAGCACGATCCCGGCGCCCCAGGACGACAGCAGGATGCCGTAGCCGAGGTCGTTCGTGTCGAGCGTCTCGGCGGCGTAGACGATCTCGATCGGCACGATCAGCGTGAAGAAGATGACCGCGATGCCCTCGCCTCCGATCAGGAACCTGGCGACGCGGTTCGTCCGCGCGTAGCGCAATCCCGCGCGCGTACGCACGAGGAACGGCTCCGGCTCGGACTCGGGGCGCGGGAGGCTCGCGCAGGTGCCCAGCACGATCGCGATGACCGCGAACGAGGCGGCGTCGACGAGCAGCGCGGTCGAGACGCCGAACAGGTTCACGAGCAGGCCGCCCAGGGCGGCGCCGCCGACGCTGGCGGCGGCGAAGCCCGACGTTGAGCAGCCCGTTTCCCTCTCTGAGCAGGCCTTTTGGCTGCAGGACGCCGTTGACGGCGCCGCGGGAGAGCCCGCGCGCGGTGAGCATCAGCACGCCGTCGAGCAGGGCGAGGAGCAGCACCGGGACGAGCGAGAACGAGTCGGCGAGCAGGGCCAGCACGCAGAACACCACGGCCTCGATGGCGTAGATCGTCGGCAGCACGCGGCGCAGCGACTGCTGGTCCACCTGGGCGGTGAGCATCGGGGCGAGGAACGCCGGCAGGAACTGCGCGCCGATGAACAGCGCGGTGGTGGCGAGCGGGTCCTGCGTCTCGCCGTAGACGAGCACGGCGAGCGCGACGAGCCCGACGTAGTCGCCGATCGAGTTCGTCGTGTAGGAGAAGAGCAGCCGGCCGAAAGCCGGCACCCGGAGCGGGTGCGAGGTTGGCGCGGATGGGCGAGCAGGGTATCGACTGCGATACCGCCCGGCCGCCTGGCCGGACCCCGCATTTTCCGGAGCGCTAAGGGACGGGACGTACCTGCTGCCGATTACGGGGGCGGTGAAGCGCACGGAACGCGCACTCGTCGTTGGGCAAGGCCTGCTGCTCGGCGGATCAGTGGTCGCCGCGGTCGTGCTTTCCGACCGCGAGGACTGGAGCTCGCTCAGCCTGTTCCTGCTCCTGCTGGGCCTCGCCGTCGTGAGCGAGGCGTTCCGGCTCGAGACGCAAGCGCTTCAAGATCTCGGCGGCGTTCCTCGTCGCTCGTGCTCGGCGATGACGCTGCTGGGCCCGCGCCGGCCGCCGCGCTCGGCGTCGCCGGCGTGCTGGTCAGCTGCGCTCCGGCGGCGGAGCCCGTGGCAGACGTGGCTCGCCAACGTCTCGACGTACGCGTTCTTCCCGCTGGTGGGCGGCGTGGCGTTCGACGTCGCTCGGCGGGCACGCCGCTGCTCGACGTCGAGCCCGGCGGCGTACATCGTCCTCGTCTTCGGCGTCTTCATCGCCACGAACGTCCTGAACTTCCTGCTGATCGCGGTCGACTTCGCGGTGTTCGAGGGCACGGTCGTGTGGACGAGCTTCCGCCAGGTCTACGCTGCCGGTGCTCCCCGTCGAGTTCGCGACCGGCCTGCTGACCGCCGGCGTCGCGTTCGCCTACCAGGGCCACAACCTCGCCGCGGTCGGCCTGCGTGGCCGTCGTCGGCCTCGTCTTCCAGTACCTGCTGCGCACGGCGCTGAGCTCGATCGAGCGCAAGGAGCAGCTCGAGGGCCGGACGCGCGAGCTCGCCTCGCTCCAGGTCGGCCTGCTCGGCACGGTCCTGCAGACGCTCTCGCTGCGCGACAAGATGACCGCGCGCCACTCGGCCGCCGTCGCCCGCTACTCGCGCGAGATCGCCCGCGAGCTCGGGCTCGACGAGCGCGAGCAGGACGTCGTCCACACCGCCGCGCTGCTGCACGACATCGGCAAGTTCATCTTCCCCGACTCGATCCTGTTCGCCGACACGAAGCTGATCGACGAGGACTTCGAGATCGTCCGCCGCCACCCCGAGCAGGGCGCCCGGCTGGTGGCGCGGATCGAGGGCTACGGCCCGGTCGCCGAGATCATCCTCGCCCACCACGAGCGGATCGACGGCAACGGGCTATCCCGAACGGGCTCGTCGGCCACGCAGATCCCGCTCGCCGCGCGGATCATCTCGGTGGCCGACACGTACGACGTGATGACGTCGCGCGACTCCTACCGCGACCCGGTCTCCTCGCGCGAGGCGATCGAGGAGCTGCGCCGGGTCTCGGACGAGCAGCTCGACGGCGACGGTGGTCGAGACGTTCATCGGGCTGCTCGAGCGGCGGTCGGTCACCTTCCGGCACGCCGACGACGCCGACTTCGAGCGCGAGCTGAACCTCGAGCGGCGCGTGCGGCGACTACGCGGCGCCGCGTGTCGCTGGCCGCGTGAGGACGATCGTTCGATTCAGGAGCACGTCGCGATCAGCCGATACACCGAGTGGCTAGAACGACAACGAGCGCCGAACGGCGCCCGTCGTCGGAAGTACTGCTGTGACTGGTAGCTACTTGTCCAGCCCATATTCCGTGCCCCCTTCTCCCTGCCTCAGGTGCTGCAACACCCTGGCAGAGCGCGTCGTTGCGGACTTGACGAGCAGGAAGGTACGGGACCGGGCGAATGTCCATAGTCGGACATCCGTCCAGACGGGTGGACGAATCCCTCAAGGGGGTCCGGCCGCCCGTCGATATGGCGGCTTCGGAGTTTCGGGCCCCAGGTCGATGCGGGACGACTGACGTCGCATAGCGAGGTCAACCCGCAACGGGTGAGCGCCGCGACCTCTGACCCGCTCCCTCGACGCCGCAGTTGACGTTCGCCGGCGCGACCGGGCGCTACGGACCAGCCGGACGCGCGACGAGCGCTCGAGCGTCCGGCGGTCTGCGACGCTGACGGCCGAGGCCGCGATCTGCTGGGCTGACGCGGACGTCTGCTGCGTCGTCGCGGTGACCTGCTCGGTGCGACGCGGAGGACGTCCTCCGCATACGACGGTCGGCCACCTCGGCCGGATGATCGCGGCCGTCACGCCGGCACACCGCGCGGAGGCGAGCCGACGTCTGCGACGTCCGCCGGACGCGCCGAGCGCGGACTCCTCGGACGATCGGCGTGAATCAGCGGCGGGCCGGGAACCGCACCACGAAGCGGGCGCCGCGGCCGTCGAGCGGCTCCTCCAGCGACACCGTGCCCTCGTGGGAGTCGGCGACCGCGCGCACGATCGAGAGGCCGAGGCCGCTCGAGCCGCTGCGGTCGCCGGCGCCGCGGAAGAAGCGCTCGAAGACCTTGTCGCGCAGCTCGGGCGGGATGCCGGGGCCGTCGTCCTCGACGGAGAGGACGACCTCGCCGTTGATCCGCTCGACCGTCGCCTCGACCGCGGTGCCCGGGTCGGTGTGGCGCAGCGCGTTCTCGAGCAGGTTGAGCGTCAGCCGGTGGAGCTCGTCGCGCGCGCCCTCGAGCTCGGCGCCGGGCGGGGCGGAGACGCTGATCTGGTGGTCGCCGGCGACGGGCTCGAGCTCGCCGGCCGCCTCGGCGACGACCTCGGAGAGGTCGACCGGCGCGTGCGGGCGCGACGCGCCCTGCGTCGGCGCGGGCGAGCAGCAGGAGGTCGGCGACGAGGCGCCGCATCCGGCGCGAGGAGCGCAGGGCGGACGCGGCGGCCTCGCGCTGCTCGCCCTCGAGCTCCATCTCGAGCAGCTCGAGGTTGGCCAGCACGGAGGTGAGCGGCGTGCGCAGCTCGTGCGACGCGTCGGCGACGAACTGCCGCTGCCGGGCGAGCGTCGCCTCGGTCTCGCCGCGCGCCTCGTTGAGCGCGAACAGCATGCTCTCGAGCGTGCTGCGCCAGCTCGGAGACCTCGTCGTTGGACTCGGGATGGGGGATCGTCAGCGACGGGTCGCGCGTGCGCGCGATCGCGCGCGCGGCGTCGGTGAGCCGCGTGATCGGCGCCATCGCGCGCGTCGCGGTGGCGAGGCCGGCGAGCAGCGCGAGCGCCGCGCCGCCCAGCACGCCGAGGCCGAGGAACACGCGCACGCGGTCCTGCCGGACCTGGACGTCGGAGAGCTTGCGCGCGTACTGGACGAAGAACACGCCGGCGTCGAGCGACACCGGCCGCGACTCGATCAGGTACCCGTTCCACTCCTGCGTGGGCTCGCGCGGCGGCACGAGGTACGGCGCGTTGTGGGTCTGCTTGAGCACCTCGCCGTCGCGGGTGACGAGCCGGATGACCGCGTGCTGGCTCGCCGCGGCGTAGGTGTCGAGGTCCGGGCTGTCCTTGGACAGCGGATCGAAGTCGTACTTGCGCAGGAAGCCGTTGTCGTCGTACACGGCGCGCGGGCGCACCGTGCGCTGCAGGGTGGTCGCACCCTCCGCCACCTCGCGGTTGAAGTCCGACCGGATGCTGCCGCGTCGTCAGCACGCCGACGATCGCGGCGAAGCCGAGCAGGATGACGAGCGTCAACAGCGCCGAGCCGCCGGCGAGCCGCCAGCGGATCGGCAGCCGCCTATACGCGGAGGACGTAGCCCGCGCCGCGGACCGTATGTAGGAGCCTGGGCTCGCCACCGGCTTCCAGCTTCCTGCGCAGGTTGGACACGAACACCTCGATGGTGTTCGTGATCGAGAAGGGGTCGTAGCCCCAGACCTCGTCGAGCAGCTTCTGCCGCGAGATCACGAGCCGCTCGTTGCGCATCAGGTACTCGAGCAGCTCGAACTCGCGCTGGGTCAGCTCGATCTCGCGCTCGCCGCGGGCCACCTCGTGGGTGTCGGGGTTGAGCGTGAGGTCGCCGACGCGCAGCGGGGCCATGCCGCGCGGCGGGCGCCGGCGCAGCAGCGCGCGCATGCGGGCCAGGAGCTCCTGGCGCTCGAACGGCTTGACGAGGTAGTCGTCCGCCCCGACGTCGAGCCCCTCGACGCGCGAGTCGAGCGCGTCGCGGGCGGTCAGCATCAGGATCGGCGTGTCGTCGTCGTCCTTGCGGAGGCGCCTGGCGACGTCGATCCCGTCCATGCGCGGGAGCCCGAGGTCGAGCACGATGATGTCCGGCAGGAACGCATGCACCTCGTCGAGCGCGGCGATGCCGTCGCCGGCGAGCTTCACGTCGTATCCCTCGAGCCGCAGCGCGCGTTGCAGGACCTGCGCGATCTCCTGGTCGTCCTCGACGACGAGCACGCGGACTGGGCGGTCAGATGCCTCCATCGCCGTAGAGAGTACGCCAGCGCCTTTAGGAACGGATAACGGCCGGGAGCGCGTCCTCGAGTCGGCCCGCGAGCTGCGGCTCTCCACGCGCCCGGTGGGATCGCGCCGGGAAGGAGCCCGCGATCCGTTGTCGAACCGGGACCGGACGCATGCCCGCCGCCCGCCGCAAGCCGCGCGCACGACGCTCCGCGCCGCCGTCGGCGTGGCGCGGCCGCATGCCCGCGCTCGAGCAGCGCCACTGGGACCTGATCGGCCTGGCGTTCGTCGCGATCGCGGTCTTCCTCGCGTTCCTGGTCTATCTCGGCTGGGACGGAGGGGAGGCCGGGAGCTGGCTCGTCGACGGGCTGCGCGACCTGGTGGGGGAGATGCACTACCTCGTGCCCGTCGCGCTGCTCGCGACCGGCGCCGTGATCGTGATGCGCCCGGTGCTGCCGGCCGTGCGCCCGTTCCGCGCGGCGGCTGCGTGCCTGGCCGTCGCCGGCTGCCTCGGCTTCGAGGCCGGGACGCTCGGGCTGGGCCCGGGCGACGGCGGTCTCGTGGGCGAGCAGCTGTACGACCTGACGTCGTCGCTGCTCGGCGCGGTCGGGTCCCACATCATCGCCCTGTTCCTGTTCCTCGCCGGCGTGCTCCTGCTCACGGGCGCGAGCGTGGCGAGCGTGCTCAAGGTCACCGGCGACTCCGTCACGCACGCCGGGCGCCGGGTGCGCCAGGGTGCGGAGCCGGTGCGCACCGCGGTGACGCGGCGCCGCTCGCCGCGCGAGGAGCTCGCCGAGCTCGAGACGGCGAGGTCACCGCGGCCAAGCGCGAGTTCTGGTCCGGGGAGGACCGGTTCCCCGACCTGTACGGCGGCGAGGCCGACGATCCGCCCGTCGCGGGGTCAGACCCCTCGACGGAGCCGTTCGACGCAGTGGACGAATCCGAGGCGTCCGACGCCCGTGGCCGAGGCCCCGGAGACGTCCCGCCTCGCCGAGGACCCGGAGACCGACGAGCCCGGGGTCACGCGCAGCACGCGCGACGTCAAGCCCGAGGACCTCACGCCGCAGGGCCGCCTGCGCCACTCGGTCACCGACTCGCCGGATTTCGTCTGGACCGTCCCGGATCCCCGCTTCCTGACCCGCTCCACCGCCGACGCGAACCGTCCCGACACGGTCGGGCAGGAGAAGGTCGCCGCCCAGCTCGTCGAGGCGCTGGGCCACTTCGGCGTCGAGGCGCGCGTGATCGGCATGGTCGCCGGCCCGCACATCACCCGGTACGAGCTGCGCCTGGCGCCCGGCATCAAGGTCGCCAAGGTCGCCCAGCTCAAGGACGACCTCGCCTACGCGCTGGCCGCGTCCGACATCCGCATCCTGGCGCCGATCCCCGGCAAGCAGGCGGTCGGCGTCGAGGTGCCGAACGCGCGCCGGCGGATCGTGCACCTCGGCGACGTCATGCAGGCGCCGCCCGAGGGCTGGTCGCCGCTCACGGTGTGGCTCGGCAAGGACGTCGCCGGGCGCTCGATCGGCGCGGACCTCGCGAAGATGCCGCACCTGCTCGTGGCCGGCACCACGGGCGCCGGCAAGTCCGGCTGCATCAACGCGATGCTCGCCTCGGTCCTGCTGCGCGCCACGCCGCACGAGGTGCGGCTCGTGCTCGTCGACCCCAAGCAGGTCGAGCTCAACCACTACGACTCGATCCCGCACCTGCTCACGCCGGTCATCACCTCGCCCAAGCAGGCCGCCACGGCGCTGCAGAACCTGGTGCGGGAGATGGAGCAGCGCTACTCCTACATGGCGCTCGCACGCACGCGCAACCTGATCGAGATGAACAAGGTGCGCGAGCGCCGCGGGGAGGTCGCGCTGCCCTACGTCCTGTGCGTGATCGACGAGCTCGCCGACCTGATGATGGTCGCGCCGGCCGACGTGGAGGACTCGATCATCCGGCTCGCCCAGAAGGCGCGGGCGGTCGGCATCCACCTCGTGCTCGCGACGCAGAGCCCGCGCGTGGACGTGATCACCGGCATGATCAAGGCGAACGTCCCGAGCCGGATCGCGTTCGCCGTCTCCTCGCAGACCGACTCGCGGGTGATCCTCGACCAGAACGGCGCCGAGACGCTGCTGGGCCAGGGCGACATGCTGTTCGCGCCGGTCGGCTCGTCGCGCCTGCAGCGCATCCAGGGCGCGTACGTCGACGAGGAGCAGATCGCCCAGCTGACCGAGCAGTGGCGCAAGCAGGGTGAGCCGGAGTTCCGCGAGGAGCTGCTGGAGGAGGCCGAGGAGGAGGTCGCCGAGGGCGGCGCCGAGGACGGCTTCGATCCCGACGAGGATCCGCTGCTCGGCGACGCGATCCGGCTCGTGGCCGAGATGCAGACAGCGTCGACATCGATGCTCCAGCGCCGCCTGCGGCTCGGGTACACGCGCGCCGGCCGGCTGATCGACATGCTCGAGCGGCGCGGGGTGATCTCCGGCTACGAGGGGTCCAAGCCGCGCCAGGTCCTGATCTCCGAGGGGGACGTGCAGCGGGTGCTCGCCGGACTGGAGTCGCGGGGTGCGAGCGTCCCGGTGCCGGATGACGAGGACAGTGACGTAGCCTAAGGGCCCGGATGCCGGAGATCGGGGACCAGCTGCGCGAGACGCGCATGCGCAACCGGATCGACATCACCGAGGTGGAAGCGGCGACGAAGATCCGGGCCAAGTACCTGCGCGCGCTCGAGAACGAGGAGTGGGAGCTGCTCCCGGGTCCGACGTTCGTCAAGACCTTCCTCCGGACGTACGCCGACTACCTCGGGCTCGACGCCCGCAGCCTCGTCGAGCAGTACCGGGCGCGCTACGAGCGGCCGTCCGCCCAGGAGCTGACGCCGTTCGGGACGAACCTCGGCGCGCGGCGCGCTCGCCCGCGGCGGCCCGTCTTCGCGCCTTGGATGGCGGTGATCGTGGGCGTGCTCGTGCTGATCGGGGCGCTCTACCTGCTCGGGCAGTGGGGCAGCGGCGACGACAATCCCGACGACGAGGTGAGCGCCACGCAGACGCCGAGCGCCACGCCGGCGCCCGGCCAGGGGAACGGCGACGGCGACAACGAGCAGAAGAAGCGCACGCCGGCGAAGAAGACCGTCGTCCGGCTGCAGATCCAGCCCACCGGGCCGGTCAGCGTGTGTCTGGAGGACGCCGGCGGCGAACCGGTGATCCGGAACGTCACCCTCCAGGCGAACCAGGACACCGAGACGTTCCGCTCCAAGCGCTTCACGATGTCGTTCGGCACCCCCGAGGCGGTGATGCGGGTGAACGGCAAGCCCTATCCCGTCTCGCAGAACGCGCCGATCGGCTACGAGATACGGGCCGGCGGCAAGCCCAAGGCGCTCCCGGAGGCCGAGCGCCCGACGTGCGGATGACCGTCCGCGCGGGCATCGTCGTCACCGGCACCGAGGTCCTGTCGGGGATCATCGCCGACCGCAACGGGCCGTGGCTGTCGGAGCGGCTGCGCGAGCGCGGCGTGCAGCTGGCGCACATCGTGGTCGTGGCCGACCGGCCCGGCGACGTGCGGGCGGCGCTTGACTTCCTCGCGCGCGAGCAGGTCGACGTGATCCTCACCACGGGCGGCCTCGGGCCGACCGCGGACGACCTGACGGCCGACGTGGTCGCCGGCTTCGCCGGCCGGCCGATGGTGCTCGACGAGGCGCTGGAGGAGCGGATCCTCGACATCCTGCGCCGCAACCGGGCGCGCTGGCGGTCCTACAGCGAGGAGGCGATGCGGGCGGGCAACCGCAAGCAGGCGATCGTGCCGGAGGGCGCGACGATCCTCGAGCCGGTCGGCACCGCACCCGGCCTCGTCGTGCCGCCGGCGAACGGCGACCGGCCGCTCGTCGTCGTGCTCCCGGGGCCGCCGGGCGAGCTGCGGGTGATGTGGGAGGCGGCCGTGGAGACCGCTCCGCTGCGCGCGGTGCTCGATCGCGCCGGGACGCTGGAGCAGCGGATGCTGCGCCTGTTCGGGGTGCCGGAGTCCGAGATCGCGCTGTCGCTGCGCGCGATCGAGGACGACGGCGTGCGGTTGGACCGGCTCGAGATCACGACCTGCCTGCGGCGCGGCGAGATCGAGATCGCGACCGTGTTCCCGCCCGATGCGGCCGGGGACTACGACGCGTTCGTGGAGGGGGTCCGCGCGCGGCACGGCGGGACGCTGTTCTCCGAGGACGGCGCCTCGATCGACGAGCTGGTGGCGCGGCTGCTGGCCGGCCGGACGATCGCGGTCGCCGAGTCGTGCACGGGCGGGCTCATGAGCGCGCGGCTCACCGACCGCGCCGGCTCGAGCGCGTACGTGCTGGGCGGCGTGGTGGTGTACTCGAACGACGCGAAGGTGCGCTTCGCGGACGTGCCGGCCGAGCTGATCGAGCGATACGGCGCGGTCTCGCCGGAGGTGGCCGCGGCGCTGGCGGACGGCGCGATCGCCCGCTTCGGCGCGGAGCTGGGCATCGGCATCACGGGCGTCGCCGGGCCGGGCGGCGGAACCGAGCAGAAGCCCGTCGGGATGGTCTGCGTGAGCGTCGCCCACGCCGCGGGAGACCGCGAGGACCTCACGGTCCAGCTGCCGGGCGATCGCGCGATGGTGCGCGAGCGGACGACGACCGTCACGATGCACCAGCTGCGGCGGCTCCTGCTCCGGCTCGGCGCCGCGGCGTCGTGACCGCACCGGCCGGTGCGCCGCGGCTGCGGCTCTTCGTCGCGCTCGACCTGCCGGCGGCGGCCATCGCGGCCCTCGTCCGCTTCCGCGACGCCGCCGCCGACCCGGTGATGTGGCGGTCGCTCGACGAGGCCACGTTCCACGTGACGCTCGCGTTCCTGGGGCATCGGCCGCAGACCGACGTGGCGGCGGTGGGCGACGTGCTGGGGGCGCTCGCGCCGCGCGAGCCCCCGGCGCTGGCGCTGGGCGCGGGACTGCTGCTCCCGCCGCGGCGTGCGCGGGTGCTGACGGTCGCGCTGGCGGACGGCTCCGGCGCCCTGGGCGCACTGCAGGCCGAGGTGTCGGAGGGACTCGCCGCCGCGGGGGTCTTCACGCCGGAGGAGCGGCCGTTCCGGCCGCACGTCACCGTCGCCCGCATCCGGCCGGGCGCGCGGGCTCCCCGCGAGCTGGACGTGGAGCCCGAGCCGGTCGCGTTCGATGCCGGTCCCGTCGTGCTCTACCGCTCGCACGTACGGCGCGGCGGCGCCACGTACGAGCCGCTCGTCACACGGACGCTCGACTGACGCACTAGAGTCGCTCCGGCATGACAGCGCGGGGGGCGACGATGACGGCGGTGCTCGCCCTGCTCGTGCTGGCGGCGCCCGCCGAGGGGAAGCTGCGGTGGCGCGGCTGTCCCGAGGCCGAGGGCGTGAAGTGCGCGAAGCTGCAGGTCCCGCTCGACCGCTCGGGCGCGACCAGCGGCAGGGTCGGGCTGCGGGTCGCCCGCGTCTCGTTCGCCCGCCGGCGCGGGAACTACATGATGTACCTCTCCGGCGGACCGGGCGGCGCGGGCGTGATCGAGATGATCGACGTGCTGCTCGAGGTCCCGCAGCTCATGGACGACTTCACCGTCCTCGGCTTCGACCAGCGCGGCACGGGGCGCAGCGGGCTGCTGCGCTGCCCGGCGCTCGAGCACGATTCGCGGCTGCGCTCCACGAAGGCCGGGGAGGACTGCGCGCGCCGGATCGGCCCGAAGCGCGCGTTCTACACGACGCCGGACACCGTCGAGGACATGGAGTCGATCCGCAAGGCGGCGGGCGCGGAGAAGCTGACGCTGTTCGGCATCTCCTACGGCACCGAGCTGGCGCTGGCCTACGCGCGCGCGTATCCGGCCCGGGTGGAGCGATTGATCCTCGACTCGACGGTCGACCCGGACGAGAGCGACCCCTTCGGCCTCGCCGGCTTCCGCGCGATGGCGCCGACGCTGCGGGCGCTGTGCCCGGACGGCTGCCGCGGCGTGAGCGCCGACCCGGCGGCCGACCTCGCCGCGCTGACGGCCAAGCTGCGCGCGGCGCCGCTGAGCGGCACCTGGTACGGCGCGCGCGGGCAGCGCCGCCACGGCACGGTCCGCCCGACCGCGCTCGCGGACCTGATGTACGACGCGGACTACAACCCCGCGCTGCGCGCCGGCGTGCCGATGGCGGTCCGCGCCGCGCTGGACCACGACGACGCGGCGCCGCTGCTGCGGCTGCTCGCGGCCTCCGCGCAGTACGCCCTGCCGTCGGCGCCGCGCGACTTCTCCGCCGCCCGCTACGCGACCGTCTGCGAGGAGACGCCGCTGCCCTGGCCGCGCGGGACGCCGGTCGCGGACCGGTTCGGCGTGGCGCGCGACCGGGCGCTGGCGCTGCCGCCGTCGGCGTTCCTCCCGTTCGACGCGGAGGTCGCCTACGCGGACGAGATCGATCTCTGCCTCCGCTGGCCCGATCCCGGCAAGCCGCCGCGCGCGGCCGGCGGGCCGTACCCGGCGGTGCCGACGCTGCTGTTGCAGGGGGAAGAGGACCTGCGGACGCCGCCCGAGGCCTCGGCGCACATCGCGACGCTCATCCCGGGCGCGCAACGGGTGACCGTGCCGGGCGTGGGGCACGCGATCATCGGCGCCGATCCCACGGGGTGCGGACGCCGCCAGCTGCTGCGGTTCGTCGCCGGCAGGGCCGTGCGGGCGCGGTGCCCGCGCGTGCCGACCGGCGTGCCGGCCACCGGCGTGCCGCCGACCTCGCTCGCGGCGCTCCCGCCCGCGGCGGGTGTTGCCGGGAAGGCGGGGCGCACGGTGGCGGCCGTGGACGCGACGCTCGACTTCGTCGGGTTCGCGCTCTCGCCCGCGATCGACTTCCAGGGTCGCGGAGGCGGGCTGCGCGGTGGCAGCTACCGGTTCACGCGGCGGCTGGCGCTGCGGGGCGTCGTCGTCGTGCCGGGCGTGCGGGTCAGCGGCCGCGAGCTGCGCTCGGGGACGCTGCGGCTGCGGGTCGGTGGGAGCGCGGCGGCGCGCGGGCGCGTGGAGGTCACGCGGCGCGGCCGGCTGACCGGGCGTCTGGGTGGACGGCGGGTTCGCGCCCGGCTGGCGAACCGGCCGCCGGGGCGGGCGTCGCTGTTCGGCGCTGTGGCTGAGGTGGCGACGGTGTCGCCGCCGCCGGCCTGGCCCTGAGGTCTGCCCGTAGGCAGGACGGGGGCGAAACGCCGTAATCGGGAATCGCTCTCCGGCGATGACGACTCGCGCTCGCGCGCGGTCGGGCGGCGGGCCAGGGTGGATACATGACCCGTGCCTTTCTGCTCGGCGCGTTCGCCGTCGCCGCCGCGGCCGCCGTGATCGTCGCGATCGTGCTCTCCACCACCGGCGCCGGCGCACCAGCGACCGAGAACGTGTCGTTCACCGAGAGGCTCAAGCGATGCCGGCCGGGCGATACGGCCCCGACGGTCGTGCTCGTCCACGGCGCGTGGGCGGACGCGTCCAGCTGGGCCGGCGAGGTGCGGATGCTGCAACGCGCGGGCGTCCGCGTACGCGCGATCGCGAATCCGGTCGAGGACCTCACCACCGACGCCCGATACGTCGCGGACTTCCTGAAGACGGTACGCGGGCCGATCGTGCTCGTCGGGCACTCGTACGGCGGAGCGGTGATCACCAACGCTGCTGCGGGCGTGCCCGGCGTGAAGGCGCTTGTCTACGTCGACGCGGCGGCGCCGGCGCCAGGGGAGACCAACGGGCAGCTCAGCGGCTCCCGATCGGTGCTCACCACCGGCAAGCCGGGGAAGCTCTACAAGACCGTCCCCGGCCCGTCGTACGCACCAGGCGCCCACGAGCTGTACCTGCGCAAATCCGTGTTCGTCGAGCGCTTCGCGAACGATCTGCCGCGCACCGAGGCCGTCCGGCTCTGGGCGTCTCAGCGCGGGGCATCCACCGCCGCGTTCATGACCCCTTCGAGGACGGCCGCCTGGAAGACGATCCCGTCGTGGTTCTTCGTCAGCACCGGCGACAGCATCATCACGCCGGCCTCACAGCGGGCCATGGCCCGCCGCGCCCGAGCCCGCGTGACGACATTCCGCGGCGGCTCGCACCTGACGCTGATCTCGCATCCGGAGGCAGTCGCGGCGGTCATCGCCTCCGCGATCTGCGACACCACGCGATGACCATCTTCGATGCGCGATCCATTCCGGACGAAGTGCACAGCGCCACGCAGGAGCTGGCGGGGTTGCTCGGAGAGGCCCTGTGAAGGTCATCCTGGCTTGCGGGCAGTGGCCGGTCGGTCGCCTGGCAATGCTCCTCGGGACCACTCGGGCGACGCGGCAGTCCCGCGACGTCTGAACCGGTTCCAAGTTCAAGGCCGCGGCCGATTCGGCACGGTTCCGCGCGTCTCTTGTCACATTCGCGCGTTGTCCCGTGCCGCCGCGCGGCGGATGCTGCGGTCCGTTCCGTCCGACCTCGACCGCATCATCCCCGGACCACGACTTTGAGAGCTGCAAGAGGAGCACTGTCCACATGAGCCAGGATCCCCCCGGCAAGGCCCGCGACACCGCGCTACAGGGCGCGCTCGCGCAGATCGAGCGCCAGTTCGGCAAGGGCACGGTCATGCGCATGGGCGACGAGGGGGCGCAGGTCCGCGTGGACGCGATCCCCACGGGCGCGATCTCGCTCGACCTCGCGCTCGGCATCGGCGGCATGCCACGCGGCCGCATCGTCGAGGTCTTCGGCCCGGAGTCCTCGGGCAAGACCACGCTCGTCTATCACGTGATCGCCGAGGCGCAGAAGCTCGGCGGGGTCTGCGCGTTCATCGACGCCGAGCACGCGATGGACCCGCTGTACGCCCAGAACCTCGGCGTGAACATCGACGAGCTGCTGGTCTCCCAGCCCGACTACGGCGAGCAGGGGCTAGAGATCGCCGACATGCTGGTGCGCTCCGGCGCGGTCGACGTGGTGGCGATCGACTCGGTGGCGGCGCTGACGCCGCGGGCCGAGCTCGAGGGCCAGATGGGCGACCAGACCGTCGGCGTCCAGGCACGCATGATGAGCCAGGCGATGCGCAAGCTCGCCGGCAACCTGAACCGGACGCAGACGCTCTGCCTCTTCGTCAACCAGATCCGCGAGAAGGTCGGCGTGATGTTCGGCTCGCCCGAGACCCAGCCGGGCGGCCGGGCGCTGAAGTTCTACTCGTCCCAGCGGCTCGACATCCGCCGCATCGAGACGCTGAAGGACGGCACCGAGGCGGTCGGCAACCGCGTCCGCGTCAAGGTCGTCAAGAACAAGGTCGCGGCCCCGTTCCGCCAGGCGGAGTTCGACATCGAGTTCGGGAAGGGCATCTCCTCGTCGGGCTGCATCCTCGACCTGGCGATCGAGCACAACGTGGTGACGAAGTCCGGCTCGTTCTTCTCCTACGGCGACGAGCGGCTCGGCCAGGGTCGCAACAACGCCAAGGCCTACCTGGACGAGCACCTCGAGGTCGCCAAGGAGATCGAGTCCAAGATCTACGCCGCGCTCGGCATCGGCCAGGACCTCGTGACCCCGATCGACCGCGAGCCGGGCGCCGCCGAGGCGGCCGAGGAAGCGGCAGCGGCGGCGGCCCCTGACGAGGAAGCGGCAGCGGCGGCGGCCGCGTGAGCGCGAGCACGGTGATGTCCGGGCGTCGCTGGTAGCCGGCACGTGGAGCCCGGCCACGCACGGTCCGCACCGGCGGGCGAGCGTCGCGGCGACCCGGCGGAGCAGCTCGAGCACGCACGCGCGGTCGCCTGGCGGGCGTTGAACCGCCGCGACCGCACCGAGCTCGAGCTACGCGGCATCCTCGCCGAGAAGCGGGTCGGCCCCGAGGAGGCGAACGTCGTGATCGCGGAGCTGCTGGACGGCGGGTTCGTCGACGACGCGAGCTTCGCGCAGCGCTTCGCCGACGACCGCAGGCGGCTGGACGCGTGGGGCTCGGAGCGGATCGAGCGCCGGCTGCGACAGCTCGGCGTCGCCCCCGAGCACGTGGCCGCGGCGCTCGGTGAGCAGGACCACGAGGGCGAGCTCGACGCGGCGCTCACGCTCCTGCGCCGCCGCTTCCCCGTCGCGCCCTCCACGCCGCGCGAGCGCGACCGCGCGCTCGGCATGCTCGTGCGCAAGGGCTACGACCTCGAGCTGGCCTACGACGTCCTGCGCCGCTACGCGGGCGCCGACGCGCCGCTGGACTGACCGCCGACCCCCGGGATGGCGTCCCCGGCCGTCTGACACGCCAGTTGCGTCGTGTCATTGCGTACGACGGCTCGTGGTACTACGATCCCCCGCAGCGACAGACCCGGGCCGAACGGCCCATTGAAACTCCAGCAAAACAGCAATTTTCAGCGCGAACCAGCAGCTTCAGCCGTGACGGCGATCAACTCATCCGAACCCGGGCCGATGGGCCCGACCAGACGCTCCGAACGCATCACCTAGCCGCCCTCTGACGCGGCGGCGCTCGCGCCGCCTTCATGCTGGCCTGACGCTCGTGCCCGGGGCACGGCCCGGCCTGCCGCTCACGAAATCAAGAAGACGAGAGCGGGGCCGGGGTCCCGATTCCGGCCCGTCGGGGAGAAGACGTCATGGAAATCCTGATAGGCGCGATCGTGGTGGCCGTGGGCCTCGCGGTCGGGCTCGTGGCCGCGGCGTCGCTGCTGGCGCGCCGCGTCCCGGGGCTCGCGGCTCCAGCGCCGGCGAAGGCGAGGGTGTCCCGAAGCGCCGCGCCCGCGGTCGCCGAGGCGCCCGTCGCCACGACGAGCACCGAAGACGGCAAGAGCGCCGAGCGGCGCGCGGACCTGCTGCGGCTCGAAGAGCGGCTGCGGGCACGCGAAGAGGCGGTGGAGAGCCGCATGGTCGAGCTCGGCGATCGCGAGCGGGTGCTCGTCGACAAGGCGGCCGAGCTCGATCAGGCGCGCGACCGCCACATGCTGGAGCTCGAGCGCGTGGCCGGCATGCCGGCCTCCAAGGCGCGCCAGCAGCTGCTCAAGGAGGTCGAGGACCAGACCCGGCACGACCGCGCCAAGATCGTGCGCCAGATCGAGGAGGAGACCAAGCGCGACGCGGACCGCCGGGTGCGCAACATCCTCTCCGTGGTCATGCAGCGGCTCGCGGCCGGCCACGCCGCCGAGACGACGGTCTCCGTCGTGCAGCTCTCGGCCGACGACATGAAGGGGCGCATCATCGGCCGGGAGGGGCGCAACATCCGCGCGCTCGAGCACCTGACGGGCGTCGACTTCATCATCGACGACACGCCGAACGCCGTGATCCTCTCCGGCTTCGACGGCGTGCGGCGCGAGATCGCGCGCATGACGCTCGAGAAGCTCCTCCAGGACGGCCGGATCCACCCGGCGCGGATCGAGGAGACCTACTACCAGGCGAAGTCGGAGCTCGAGGCGCACATCGCCGAGAGCGGCGAGCAGGCGTGCTTCGACGCCAACGTCCAGGCGCTCGACACCGACCTGGTCACGCTCCTCGGCCGGCTGAAGTACCGCACCTCCTACGGCCAGAACGTGCTCGCCCACTCCGTCGAGTGCGCCCACCTCGCCGCGATGATGGCCCACGAGCTGGGCGCCTCCCCGAAGACGGCCCGCCGCGCCGCGCTGCTGCACGACATCGGCAAGGCGGTCTCGCACGAGATCGAGGGCCCGCACGCGCTGGTCGGCGGCGATCTCGCCCGCCGCCACGGCGAGTCCGAGGCCGTCGCCCACGCGATGGAGGCGCACCACAACGAGGTCGAGCCGCAGACCGTCGAGGCGGTCATCGTCCAGGCCGCGGACGCGCTCTCCGGCGCGCGGCCCGGCGCGCGCGGGGAGTCGCTCGAGCAGTACGTCAAGCGCCTGCGCGACCTGGAGCACATCGCCACCCGCCACGACGGCGTCGACAAGGTCTACGCGATGCAGGCGGGTCGCGAGATCCGCGTCATCGTGCAGCCCAACGCGCTCGACGACGACGGGGCGGTCCTCCTCTCCCACGAGATCGCGCGCGAGATCGAGCAGGAGCTGGAGTACCCCGGCCAGATCAAGGTCACCGTGATCCGCGAGTCGCGCGCGACGGACTACGCGAAGTAGCCGAGGGCTAGTCTCAGCTGGCGATGAAGGCGTTCCACGTCACGACGTTCGGGTGCCAGATGAACGAGCACGACTCCGAGCGGATGAAGGGCATGCTCGAGTCGCTCGGCTACCACGAGGTGCCCGAGCGCGCGGACGCCGACCTGATCCTCTTCAACACGTGCTCGATCCGCGAGAAGGCGGACGACCGCTTCGTCGCGCACCTGCACGAGGCGAAGGTGCTCAAGCGGCGCGATCCCGAGCGCGTCATCGGCGTCGGCGGGTGCTGGGCGCAGTCCGTGAAGGAGCAGGTCTTCCGCCAGTTCCCGTTCGTCGACGTCGCGTTCGGCCCGGGCCAGGTGCACAAGCTCGCGGAGTTCCTCACGTCGGACTCGCTGACCGCGCAGGGGTACTTCGAGTTCGAGGGCTTCACCGGCCACCTGCCGCCGAAGCGGGCGCGCGAGGTCCAGGCGTGGATGCAGATCTCGGTCGGCTGCAACTGCAATTGCTCGTATTGCATCGTGCCCTCGACGCGGGGCCGCGAGGTGTCGCGGCCGCTCGCCGAGCTGGTGGAGGAGGGCCGCCGGTTCGCCGCCGACGGCGTGTCCGAGATCACGCTGCTCGGCCAGAACGTCAACGCCTACGGCCGCGACCTGCGCCCCGAGCGGGCGACCTTCGCCCAGCTGCTGGGGGAGATCGACGCGATCGACGGCGTGCGGCGGATCCGCTACACGAGCCCGCATCCCAAGGACATGCGGGAGGACGTGATCCGCGCCCACGCCGAGCTGGCGGCCGTGTGCGAGCACATGCACCTGCCGCTGCAGGCGGGCGCCTCGCGGATCCTCAAGGCCATGCGGCGGACGTACACGCGCGAGCGCTACATGGATCGCGTCGCGCTGATCCGCGAGCGCGTCCCGGACGTCGCCCTCACGACCGACATCATCGTCGGCTTCCCGGGCGAGACCGAGGCGGACTTCCGCGAGACGCTCGAGGTCGTGGAGGAGGTCGGCTACGACGGCGCGTTCACGTTCATCTTCTCCCCGCGCCGCGGCACCGAGGCCGCCGATCTCGACGACCCCGTCACGCACGAGGAGAAGGTCGAGCGGATGCAGCGGCTCGTCGAGGTGGTCCAGCGCCGCGCCCGCGAGCGCGCCCAGCGGTTCGTCGGCCGCACCATGGACGTGCTGGTAGAGGGGACGTCGCGAACGGATCCGAGCCGCCTGCGCGGCCGGACGCGGCACAACAAGGTCGTGAACTTCGCCGGCCTCGCGCAGCCGGGCGAGTACGTCGATGTGGAGATCCACGCGGCGACGAGCCAGACGCTCTCCGGTGAGCAGGCGAGCCTGCTCGTGCCGAGCACCTGACCCGGTCCATCCGCCCAGTATGCGAACATGTGTTCGTGCGCTGGGATGGGCAGACAGTCGAGGCAGATGAGGACGGGCGGCTACCGGGATTCGCCGATACCGCGGTAGTCCGCCGTTTCGACGCGCCCGAGGCGCTCGACACCCGTTTCTACGAGGTTCGCAGCAAGAGTGCGCTCAACCGGGTGCCGGGTGGTTCGCGCCTCCCGTTCCGGTGGACGATCAACCCGTACAGAGGTTGCAGCCACGCTTGTGTTTATTGCACCGGGGGCGACACCCTGCTGCTGATGGGGCACGGCGGGACGAAGCCGATCCGTCACATCCGTCCCGGCGATCAGATCTACGGCACGGTGCGGCGCGGTGCGTATCGGCGCTACGTCCTCACGACGGTGCTCGACCACTGGATGGTCCGAAAGCCCGCGTACCGCGTCACCCTGGAGAACGGGACCGAGCTGATCACCAGCGCGGACCATCGGTTCCTCACGGGACGTGGTTGGAAGCACGTGGTCGGAGCGGAGCAGGGGCCGCTGCAGCGCCCGCACCTCACCGCGAACAGCAAGCTGATCGGGACCGGCGCGTTCGCCGACGGGCCGATCGAGAACCGCGACTACAAGCGCGGTTACCTGTGCGGGGCCATTCGCGGAGACGGTCATCTTTCAAGTCGGCCGTACGTGCGAACGGACGGCAGGGTCACCGAGTTGAACCGTTTCCGACTCGCGTTGACGGACTTCGAAGCGCTCGCTCGCGTGCAGAACTACCTCGACGATCTCGGGGTGGAGACCACGAACTTCCTGTTCAAAGCCGCGGAGGGCCGACGCAGGGAACTGCAGGCCATCCGGACCTCGCGACGAGCATCCGTCGCCGCGATCACCGAGTTCGTCGCGTGGCCGGGCCGCGCGCCGCTGGACTGGTACAAGGGCTTCCTCGCCGGCATCTTCGATGCCGAGGGGAACTTCAGCGGAAGCGGTTGCGTCCGGATCTGCAACACGGATCCAACCATCATCGACTGGACGACGTTCGCGTGTCGCCGCCTCGGGTTGCCGTTCGTCGTCGACAACACACGCGAGGGCATGTGGAACGTCCGCATCCGCGGCGGGCTCGAGCAACAGCTCCGCTTCTTCCATCTCACCGATCCGGCGATCACGCGGAAGCGGTCGATCCAGGGTCGTGCGGTCAAGTCGCAGAGCCGGTTGCGGGTCACCAGCATCGAGCCGCTCGGTATGGAGCTTCCGCTCTACGACATCACGACGGGCACCGGGGACTTCGTCGGCGACGGCGTGATCCACCACAACTGCTTCGCTCGCCCCACGCACGAGTACCTGGAATTCAACGCCGGCCGCGACTTCGAGAAGGAGATCGTGGTCAAGGTCAACGTGCCCGAGGTGCTGCGCAAGGAGCTGGCGCGGCCGTCGTGGAAGGGCGAGCACGTCGCGATGGGCACGAACACCGACCCGTACCAGTGGGTCGAGGGCCGCTACAAGCTGATGCGCGGGATCTGGGCGGCGTTCCGCGACGCGGCGAACCCGTGCTCGGTGCTGACGAAGTCGCCGCTGCTGCTGCGCGACCTGGACCTGATGCTCGAGGTCGCCGAGCGGACGGAGATCAGCGCGTGCCTGTCCGTGCCGACGCTCGACGAGAAGGCCTGGCGGGCGAGCGAGCCGCACACGCCGCATCCGCGCGCGCGGCTCGAGGCGGTCGCGAAGCTCAACGCGGCCGGCATCCCGACCGGCGTGCTGATCGCGCCGCTGCTGCCCGGGATCAACGACGCGCCGGAGCAGGTCGAGAAGATCATCGCGCTCGCCACGGAAGCCGGGGCCGTGTCGATCGGCGGCCAGACGCTGTTCCTGCACGGCGCGGTGCGCGAGATCTACTTCGACTGGCTGCGCTCGTACCGCCCTGACCTGGTGCCGCGCTACGAGCGGCTGTACGCGCGCGGCGGCCGCGTGCCGATGCGCGAGCGGCGTGCGATCGAGCGCGCTGCCGGGCTGCCGGCCGCGCGGCTCACGCAGAGCTCCGAGCACCGCGACCCACCGGGGCGGCATGCGGCCGCCCGACCCGCCGCCGGCGCCGCGGAAGGAGGTGCGCCAGGAGTCGCTGTTCTGAGCTCATCGTCATACGCACGAGTGCGCCTCGGCACGCGAGGGCCTTGCGTCTCGTCTCGAGGTTCAGGAATCCGGTGCGTGGGCACGGGGAGGACCTATGCCGCGCTTCAAACGTGCCCGAACCCCGATCGTCCAGCCCGCCGCGCGCGCCGCGCGCTGACCGTGCAAGCGGCCCACAAGGCCGCGCGCGCGCGGATCGAGCTGGCGGTCGTCGTCCCGCTGATCGCCGGCGTGCTGCTGGCCAACGAGTACCGCGAGCGAGGTCTTCGGACTCGACCTGCCGGTGCGCGTGTTCACGGCGATCGCGCTGCTGATCCTCGGCTGGCGGCTCGCGCGCGACGTCGGGCGGACGCTCGCGCCCGGGCTGTTCAGGCGCATGGATCCCGGCGACGGCGGGCACGGTCGGCTTCCTGATCCGGCTCGGGTTCCTGGTCGCGGCGATGCTCGTCGCGCTGCGGGTCGCGGGCCTGGAGCCGCGCACGCTCGCGCTGTCCGGGCGCGATCGTCGCCGTCGTGTTCGGCCTCGCCGCGCAGCAGACGCTCGGCAACCTGATCGCCGGCGTCGTGCTGATCTCGGCGCGGCCGTTCAAGGTCGGCGACCGCGTGCGGCTGCAGGCGGGCGGGCTCGCCGGCGAGGTCGAGGGCGTCGTCTCCTCGCTCGGCCTGCTCTACACGACGCTCGCGCGCGGCGAGGACGCGATCATGGTGCCGAACAACCTCGTGCTGGCGTCGGCGGTCGTCCCGCTGCGCGAGCCGTCGTCGGTCGACCTGCGCGCGCGCCTGCGGCCCGACGTGATGCCGAGCACGGTGCAGGAGCTGCTCGAGGACCGAGATCACGCACGCCGGTCCGCTCCGAGCCGCACATCGGCCTGGAGGAGATCGACGCCGACGAGGTCGTGATGCGGATCGCCGCGACGCCGGCGGCCGAGTCGGACGGCCCGCGCCTGGCGGACGAGATCCTCGCCGCGATCGCGCCGCTGGCCCGCGATCCTCAGGGCGAGCCGAAGCCGGCCCCGGCCGACGAGAACTCTGCCGGCCCGCGCCCGCCCGCCGACGCAGGCGCGCACGTGACGCAGGAGTACGAGTCCTAGAGGCCGCCGAGGACGGCCTGGGCCAGCAGGGTCACCGCGACCGCGAAGACGACGAGCACCGTCAGCGTGGCGGTCACGGCCGTGTAGGCGGCCATCCGCGCCGCCTGGCGGCCGCGATGCGCGAGCGTCGCCGGCAGCCGGTGCTCGACGGCCATCTGGGACGCCGCGCCCACCAGGCCGCGGCCGTAGCGGAGCTGCTCGGCGGCGCGGACCCGATGGCGCCAGCGACACGCCATCTCGCGGGCCTCGCGGCGGCGCATCAGCGCGTAGCGCGGCAGCCGGCGCGCCCGCTGCTCCCAGTAGGCGAGCAGCTCGCGCGCCTCCTCGAGCTCGTCGGCCGCGGCGCGGGGCGTCCGCAGCGTGGCGGCCAGCTCGGCGAGGCCGTCGAACAGCGCCTGGGCAGCGGGCCACGGCGAGCGCTGGGCGCGAACAGGCGGCATCGCGGTCAAGGGTAACGGCCCCGCGGGGCCTTGTGGCCGTTTCAGCGGGCGTACGGCGCCGCGGCCTAGCCGTAAGTCCCGAGCAGGTTGTTCCCTCGGCGGCGGTGGTGCGCGGCGCGCGCGCAACGTCAACTGCGGCATCGAGGGCGGGATTCGGCCGGGCCGGCGGGACGCGGGCGGGGCGCGGCAACGTCGATCGGGTCAGTCGCCGGGCGGGTGGGCCGACGTTGACGGCGCATGACACGGCGAACGTCAGACGCCCGTGCGTGTGGCGGCGGGTTCTGACGTTGACGTCGCATATGGGGCGGAACGTCGTGACGGCGACGGCCGCGCCCCGGGCACGGGGCCTCCCTCACTGCCCGCCGTTCGCGAGCGCCGGCGCTCACGGCCACCGCCCGAGGCCCACGCCCGGCCGGAACACCGTGCTCAGGAACTACACCTAGCGCTTGTCCCGCTGCCCGGCGCCGATCGCCCGCGCGATCTTGAACGAGCCGAGCCGGCTCTGGACGCTCGCCGTCAGGCCCGGCGCCAGCCCGCCCAGCGTCGCGCCGGCCTTCAGCGCGAGCGGCGCCACGTCGACCTCCGCCCGGTCGCGCTCGATCGCGCGGATGATCCCCGCCGCGACCTCCTCGGGTGTGCTCGTCCCCACGCCGGGCGGGAGCGCGGCGCCGGAGTCGGCGAACATCCCGGCGTCGCGGATGAAGCCGGGGAACACGCAGGAGACGCCGACCCCGTGCTCGGCCAGGTCCTGGCGCAGCCCGAGCGAGAACCCGCGCAGGCCGAACTTCGTCGCCGAGTAGACCGAGGAGTGCGGGCCCGCGGCCTTGCCCGAGAGCGAGGAGACGAACACGAGGTGACCGGAGCCGCGCGCGGTGAGCGCCGGCGCGAGCAGCCGCGCCAGCATGATCGGCGCGCGCAGGTTGACCATGAGCGCGCGATCGATCTCCTCGGGGGAGAACGAGGTGAGCTCGCCGCTCGCCGGCAGCCCGGCGTTCGCGACGAGCGCGTCGACGTCGCCCGCCTCGGCGAGCAGCGCCGCGGGCGCGTCGGGCTCCGAGAGGTCGGCGGCGATCGCCCGGCCCCCGAGCTCGGCGGCGAGCGCCGAGAGCGGCTCCGCCTTCCGCCCGGTCAGGATCACGGTCGCGCCGCGGGCGGCGAGCGCGTGCGCCACGACGCTGCCGATCCCGCCGGTGGCGCCCGTCAGCAGCACGCTGCGTCCGCCGAGGTTCATCGCGCCATCACGGCGCGACAGCTTGGCAGGCCGCTCACGCGAACACGGCGACCGTGGCGGTGAAGCCGTGCACGAAGTACTCGCCGCCGACCGGCCCGATCTCGCCCGGCCGCGAAGAAGCCGGCGGCCGGCGCGCCGCCCAGCGCGTCGTCGAGCGCGGACGCGTCGTGATGCGAGTGGCCGAACATGCCGGCCCCGCGGCCGTTGCAGGAGATGAGCACCGCGCCGGCGGGCGGCCGTCCGCCGAGCGCCTGCATGCGCGCGCCGAGCGCGGCGCGCAGGTCGCGGTCGGCGCTGGCGGCGTCGCGGGCGTGGAGCCGCACGACCTGGCCGGGGCGCACGTCGGTCCCGACCGCGACCTGGCCGGTGTCGGGATCGGCGCCGACCAGCCCGCGCACGAGGAAGTCGCCCTGCAGGTAGTCCGGCTTGTTCGCGTCGATCACGATCCCCATCAGGAGCCCGCCCTGCACGAGCCGCAGGTCCTCGACGGTCAGGCCCTCGATCGTCTCGCGCAGCTTCTCCAGGGCCGGCTTGCCGGCGAGCTCGCCGATGATCGGCCCCTCGGCGGCGGTGATGGTCAGCTCCGGCCCGATCGGCGCGGCGCCCTGCGAGACGCAGGGGAGGATCTCGACGCCGTCGAACCGCAGCCCCACGGCGCCGGAGGTGAGCACCTCGTCGCCGAACAGCAGCGGCGTCTCGGCGTCGGGCGAGCGGCCCGAGGCGAGCCCGCCGAGCAGCGGCAGCATCGGCGCGGCGCTCGACAGCTCGCGCAGCACGGCGTCGGTGGGGAACGTGAACGGGTCCGACAGCAGCAGCGCGCCCGCGGCGCCGGACAGGTCCGGCAGCCCGCTGAGCACCCCGCCGCCGTTCCCGAGCGCCTCGACCTCGGCGTGGAAGGGCAGCGCCTCGCCGCCGTCGAGCGCCGCGGCCCAGACCGAGACGGCGGTGCCCTCCTCGACCTCGCGCAGCTCGCCGATCACCCCGCCGGCGCCGCAGCCGACCAGCTCCGCGGGGGCGAGCGCCTCGTGCACGCCCTCGAGCGTCGCCTCGGGCGCGGTGAGGTGCGCGCCCGACGCGAACACCACGGCGACGTCGCACTCGCGCCCGCCGAGCGCGTCGCGCGCGGCCGCGGCCGCCTCGGCGGCGCCGAAGCGCGCGTCCGGCTCCGTCGAGAGCCCGCTGCCGATGCGTACGCCCATGTCACTGACCATACTCGCCGCGCGCCGCGCCATCGCCGGGGTGCCGTGCGATCCTGCGCGCCGTGCCCGCGCTGCCCGTCGTCGCGCTGTTCGGACCCACGGGCGTGGGGAAGACCGAGGTCGCGATCGCGCTCGCCGACCTGCTGCGCGCGGACGGCGAGGATCCCGTCGCGGTCTCCGCCGACGCGCTCCAGCTCTACGCCGGGCTGGAGGTCCTGACCGGGGCGGCGACCCCCGCCGAGCGCGAGCGCCTCGAGCACCGGCTGCTGGGCATCCTGCCGCTCACGGCCCGCGCGACCGCGGGGGACTTCGCCCGCCGCGCCCACCGCGGAGATCGACGACCTGATCGCCGCCGGCCGCCGCCCGATCGTCGTCGGCGGCACCGGCCTGTACCTGCGCGCGGCGCTCGCCGAGCTCGACCTCCGGCCGCCGCCCGACCCCGCCGCCCGCGAGCGCTACCGCACCCGCCTCGCCACCGGCGGGGCGCCGGCCCTGCACGCGGAGCTGGCCGCCCGCGATCCCCGGGCCGCCGCCGCGATCGCACCGACCGACGCCCAGCGCGTCGTCCGCGCGCTCGAGCTGCTCGACGCGGGCGAGACGCCGCCGGCGGGTGACCAGCTGTGGACCGCCGAGACCCGCCACCCGACGCTGCTCGTCGCGCTGACGATGGACCGCGAGGCGCTCTACGCCCGGATCGACGAGCGCGTGACCGCGATGGTCGCCGCGGGCGCGGCCGAGGAGGTCGCCCGCGCGGACGCCGCGGGCGCGTCGCCGTCCGCGCGCCAGGCGCTCGGCTTCGCCGAGCTGCTCGCCGGCGACGTCGACGCGATGCGCCGCCGCACCCGCCGCTACGCGAAGCGCCAGCTCACCTGGCTGCGCAAGCTCCCGGGCGCGCTGACGATCGACGTCACCAGCCGCGACGCTCAGTCCGCGGCGGCGGAGGTCCGCTCGGCCCTGCGCGTGGCGGCGGAGAGCAGCTCCGAGCCGATGAAGCGCGAGAACGGCCCGATGAACGCCCAGTAGGGCCGGAACCGCAGCTGCGCGCCGCGGCTCGTGCACCAGATCCGCACCTCGGACTCGATCTCGGATCCCCCGGCGCCGTCCGGGTGCACCTCGTGGCGCACCGCCACCTTGCAGAAGCCCGGCTCGGCCCAGGCTCGGAACGCCTCCGGGGTGTCGAACCGGACGAACGTGTCGCCGAGCGCCCACAGCTTCCCGCCGAGCCCCGAGACGCTGACCATCCCCTTCTCGGCCAGGAGGTGGAACGGGTGCGAGGAGAGCACCGTGCGCAGCGGCGTGTCAGCGGGCGGCGCGTAGCGTCCGAGCCGCCAGCCGATGATCGGGCGCAGCGTGCGGGTCTCGCGCACGCGGACCGTGCGGGCGGCCTCCCAGAGCCGCTGCGGCGTGGCGCGGCTGTGCCGGGCATGATGCGTGGCCGCGTGGTGATACGGCAGCCAGTCGTCCAGCGGAAGGGAGGCAGATGCGGTTCGAGAAGTGGCAGGCACTCGGAAACGACTACCTGATCGTGGAAGCGTCCGACCTCTCCTTCCCGCTCACGCCCGAGACCGTGCGCCGGCTGTGCGACCGCCACACCGGTCCCGGTGCGGACGGAGTGCTGGAGCTGTCGCGCCCTGACGCGCCCGGATTCGTCGCCCGGCTGCGGATCTTCAACCCCGACGGCTCGGAGGCGGAGCTGTCGGGCAACGGCGCGCGCGAGGCGGTCATGTACCTGCGCCGCGCGGGCTGGACCGACCAGGACCAGTTCTCGATCCAGACCGCGGCGGGGGAGATCCGCCCGACGATCCTCGGGCCCACGGCCTGCCGCGTCGACATGGGCCGCGCCCGGCTGCGGTCCGGCGACTTCCCCGCGGGCGGCGCCGACGGCACCGGGGAGGTCGCCGGCCGGCGCTTCCAGCACGTGCACGTCGGCAACCCGCAGGCCGCGATCCGGGTCGCCGGCCCCGAAGAGCTCGCCGCGCTCGACCTGCCGGCGATCGGGCCGGCGATCGAGCACGACCCGCAGTTCCCGAACCGCACGAACGTCTCCTTCTGGTTCCCGGCCGGGCGCGACACGATCCGCGCGCGCATCTTCGAGCGCGGCGTGGGGGAGACGCGGTCGTCGGGCACCGGGGCGTCCGGGGCGGCGGTGGCGTTCGTGGTGCAGGGCGGCGACTCGCCGGTCACGGTGCTGCTCGACGGCGGGGAGCTGGAGGTCGACGTCGACGAGTCGCTGCACGTCGACCTCACCGGCTGGGCCGTGCCCGTCTACCGCGGCGTGCTGAGCGACGAGCTGCTCGAGGACCTGCGCTAGCTGCCCTCGAGCGCGGCGATCAGCGACTGCGCGTCATACCCGCCGACGTGGCGCGCGCCGCCGGTGAAGAACGTCGGCGTCCCCGTGACGCCGCTCGCGTGGCCGCTCTCCACGTCGGCCTGGACCGCCGCGGCGAACGTACCGGCCTCCAGGTCCGCGCGCATCCGCTCGGCGTCGAGCCCGATCCGGCCCGCCGCGGCCACGATGTCCTCGAGCCCCAGCTTGCCGCGCAGCCCGTAGAGCGCGTCGTGCATCGGCCAGAACGCGCCCTGCGCGGCGGCCGCCTCGCCCGCCTGCGCGGCCCGCTCCGCGTCGGGATGGAGCTCCCGCAGCGGGTAGTGGCGGAAACCGAACCGCAGCCGGCCGGCGAGGCGCTCCCGCACCCGCTTCAGGATCGGCTGCGCAGCCGTGCAGAACGGGCATTGGAAGTCGCCGTACATCACGAGCTCCAGCGGCGCGCCGGGCGCGCCTTCGACGTGGTCGTCGGGGCCGAGGGGAGGGGTGAGGACGTCCGGCACGGGGGCTGATCCTAGAGTTCGCCGCCCGTGGGCGACATCGAGTTCCTGATCCTGCTGCTCGCTGCCGCGGCGGTCCTGGTCCGTCTCGCCGACCTGATCTCGATCCCGTACCCGATCGTCCTCGTCGTCGGCGGTCTCGCCATCGGGCTCGTCCCGTCGCTGCCCGACCTCGCGCTCGACCCCGACGTCGTCTTCCTCGTCTTCCTGCCGCCGCTCCTCCTCGCGGCGGGGTACTACTCGTCGCCCCGCGACCTCAAGGCCGAGGTCGTCCCGCTCGCGTCGCTGGCGATCGGGCTCGTGCTCGCGACGATGGTGGCCGTCGCCGTCGTGGCGCACGCGATCGTGCCGGGGATGAGCTGGGAGGCGGCGTTCGTGCTCGGCGCGATCGTCGGGCCCACCGATCCCGTGGCCGCGATCGCGACGCTGGGACGCATCGGGGCGCCCCCGCGCCTGCGGGTGATCGTCGAAGGCGAGGCGATGGTCAACGACGGCACCGCGCTCGTCGCCTACCGCGTGGCGCTCGCGGCCGCCGTCGAGGGGACGTTCTCGGCCGGCCATGCGGCGTTCGAGTTCCTGTACACCGCCGCGGGCGGCGTGGCGGTCGGCCTCGCGATCGGCTGGCTGAGCATGCAGGTGATCCGGCGCCAGACCGACGCGACCCTCACGATCTTCTTCACGGTCATCATGGCCTACGGCTCCTACGTCGTCGCCGAGGAGGCGCACGTCTCCGGCGTGCTCTCGACGGTGGCCTGCGGCATCTACGGCGGCTGGGTCGCGCCGTCGACGTTCGATGCGGGCACGCGGCTGTCGGCGGGCGCGTTCTGGGAGGTGCTGACGTTCGGCCTGGAGGCGCTGCTGTTCGTGCTGCTCGGCCTGCAGGCGCCGGCGCTCGCCGAGCAGCTCGACGTCCAGTCGCTGATCGTCCAGGCGGTCGTGGTCTCGGGTGTCGTGATCGCGATCCGGCTGGCGTGGACGATGGTCCCTCGCCCGACGTTCGGCGAGAGCTGGCGCGAGCGGCTGGTCGTCGGCTGGTCGGGCATGCGCGGCGCGATCTCGCTGGCCGCGGCGCTGTCGGTGCCCACCAGCCTTCCGGAGCGGCCCGAGATCCTGCTGCTGACGTTCGGCGTGATCTTCGTGACGCTGCTGGGCCAGGGCCTCACGCTCCCGGTGCTGCTGCACAAGCTCGACCTGCCGACCGCGAACCGCTGGTCGCCCGACGAGGCGATGGCGCGGCTCGAGGCGGCGCAGGCGGCGCTGGACCGGCTCGACGAGCTCGAGCAGCAGGGAGCGGACCCGGAGGGGCTGCGGCGGCTCCGCGAGCTCTACCGCCGGCGCTTCGCGGCGTGCGTGGCGGTGCTCGGCGGCGGCGAGCTCCCCGACGAGGGGCGCCAGGAGCTGCGCGACTACGACATGCTGCGGCGCGACGTCATCGCCGCGGAGCGCGCCGCGCTGCTGAGCCTGCGCAACCACGGCGCGGTTCCGGCCGCCGTGATCCGCAGGGTCGAGCGCGACGTCGACCTCGACGAGGCGCGGATCGGCGGGTAGTACGGTGTGCGCGCCGATGACCGAGCCGACGCAGCAGGGCGCGTGGGGCTACGGGCTCGCCACGCTGAGCGAGCCCGGCGGCCGCGTGCTGGACACGTGGTTCCCGCAGCCGCATCTGGGGCTCGGCGACGCGCCCGGTCCGGCCGGGACGCGGCTCGTCGGGCAGAACGAGGGGCCGCACGATCTCGCCGCGGCGACCGGGCGGGACGAGCGCCGCGGGGTGCGCAGCGTGGTCGTGCTCACCGTGATCGGCTCGCTCGCCGAGCCGCCCGCCGACGCGTACGACGCGTACCTGCGGCTGCACCTGCTCTCGCACCGGCTCATCCGCCCGCACGAGGCCGACCTGACCGGCCTGTTCGGCGTGCTGGGCAACGTCGCCTGGACGAGCCGCGGACCGGTCGATCCCGCGGCTCTCGACGCGGTGCGCATGCGCTTCCGCGTCGCCGGCGAGCCGTTCGCGGTCACGTCGATCGACAAGTTCCCGCGGATGACCGACTACGTCGCCCCGGCCGGCGTGCGGATCGCCGACGCCGACCGCGTGCGGCTCGGCGCGCACCTCGCCGAGGGCACGACGGTCATGCACGAGGGCTTCGTGAACTTCAACGCCGGCACGCTCGGCGCCTCGATGGTCGAGGGCCGGATCTCCGCCGGAGTCGTCGTCGGCGACGGCTCCGACGTGGGCGGCGGCGCGTCGATCATGGGCACCCTGTCGGGCGGCGGGACCGAGGTGATCTCGATCGGGGAGCGCTGCCTGGTCGGCGCGAACGCCGGGCTGGGGATCTCGCTCGGCGACGACTGCATCGTCGAGGCCGGCCTCTACGTCACGGGCGGGTCGCGCGTGACGCTGCCCGACGGCGAGGTCGTCAAGGCGGCGGAGCTGAGCGGCGCCGACGGCCTGCTGTTCCGCCGCAACTCGCAGTCCGGCGCGATCGAGGCGATGCCCCGCAGCGGCCGCTGGGCGGGCCTCAACGCCGCGCTCCACGCGAACGACTGATGCTCTTCCGCCCGGCGGACCTCGCGGCGATCGCGGCCGGGGAGGTCACGGTCGCCTTCCGCCGCTGGCGCCGGCCGATGGCGAAGGCCGGCGGGACGCAGCACACGCCGGTCGGCGTGCTCGCGTTCGATGCCGTCGAGCGCGTGGACGACATCACGCCGGCCGACGCCCGCCGCGCCGGCTTCCCGGATCCGGAGGCCGCCTGGAAGTTGCTGCGGCGCCGCGAGGGCGACCTGTACCGGATCACGATCCGGCTCGCCGGCCCCGACCCGCGCGTCGCGCTGCGCGAGCACGCCGCGCTCGCCGAGGCCGACCGGAGCGAGATCGCCGCCCGGCTCGCACGCCTCGACCGCGCGAGCACCCACGGTCCGTGGACCGCGGCGACGCTGCGCGCGATCGCCGACGCGCCCGGGACCCGCGCGGCCGACCTGGCCGAGCGGTTCGGCCGCGAGCGGCTCCCGTTCAAGGCCGACGTGCGCAAGCTCAAGGCGCTCGGGCTGACGGAGAGCCTGGAGGTCGGCTACCGGCTCTCGCCGCGCGGCCGCGCCTACCTGGACGGCTGAGCGGCGAGGTCGTCGAGCTGGGCGCGCGAGCAGCTCGAGCTGCCGCGCGGGCGTGGTCGTCTCCGGATCGAGCACCGCATGCAGCGCGAGGCCGTCGACGAGCGCGTGCAGCCGCTCGCCCTCCCGCCCGGGGTCCGGCACGCCGAGCAGCTCGACCGCGCTCGTGCAGAGCGAGCGCAACCCGAGGTGGGCGCGATCGCGCAGCTCGCGCAGCTCCGGCTCGACGAGCGAGCGGGCGGTGAACGCGAGCCAGACCTGCGCCTCAGCGTGCCGCTCGGCATCGAGCGGCAGCACCTCGCGGACCAGGCGCTCGGCCGTCTCCCGCAGGTCGGCGGAGAGCCGATGCGCGGCCACGCGCGCGGTGACGCGCTGCGTGACGAGCTCCATCGCGAACGCGAGCAGCTCGGACTGGGTGGCGAAGTAGTGGCGCAGCGAGCCGGTCGACCAACCCGCCTCGGCGGCCACGCGGCGCAGCGAGGCGCCTTCGATCCCCTCGCGCAGCACGAGGCGCCACAGCGCGGAGGCGAGCTCCTCGCGGCGCTGCTCGCGATCGACCAGCTTCGGCATGGCGGGGATTGTTTTAGCACATGTGTGCTAAAACGGAGGCATGCTGATCGCGATCATCGTCGCCACCGAGATCGGTTTCTGGGTCGTGCTGGGAGCCGGACTTGCCGCGCGCTACCTCTTCCACCGCCGCCGCTTGAGCACCGTGCTGCTCGCGTCGGTCCCGCTCGTCGACCTCGTGCTGTTGGTCGCCACCGTCATCGACCTCTCCGGCGGGGCGACCGCCGACTTCAAGCACGGCCTCGCGGCCGCGTACATCGGCTTCTCCGTCGCGTTCGGGCACAGCGTGATCCGGTGGGCGGACGAGCGGGTCGCGCACCGGTTCGCCGGCGGCCCGCCGCCGTGGCGCCCGCCGCGCTCCGGTCGCGAGCGCGCGCGCTACGAGTGGCACGAGTTCGGCAAGGCCACGCTGGCGTGGGCGATCAGCGTCGGGCTGCTGTTCGCGGCGATCGCGATCGTCGGCGACGCCGACCGCACGGAGGCGCTGCTCGGCTGGATCGCGCGGCTGACCACGATCCTCGCGCTGTGGTCGCTGTGGCCGATCACGCACACGCTCTGGCCGAGCCGCCCGGCGCGAACCTAAAGAGGGACAGTCCCCTTTAGGTTCGGCTATCGCAGCAGGACGTCGAGCCGCTCGGCCGCCCGGCGGCAGCCGGCGAGCGTCGGCACGAGCGCGAGCCGCAGGTAGCCCGTGCCGGCCGGGCCGAAGAACGAGCCGGGCACCAGGACGATCCCCTCGCCGAGCAGCCGGTCGGCCAGCAGCTCGGCGCCCGGACCGGCGTCGAGCCAGAGGAAGAACGTCGCGTCGCCGCCGGCGTTGCGCAGCCCGCGCGCCTCGAGCACCGGCAGCAGCGCGTCGCGCTTGGCCCGGTAGCCGGCGCGCACCTGCTCGACGTGCGCCTCGTCGCGCCACGCCGCGGCGGCCGCGTGCTGCACGAACGCCTGCGGCGCCACGCCGACGTTGGGCCGATAGCGCTTGAGCAGGCCGATCAGCTCGGGGTCGCCGGCCACGAAGCCCGAGCGGTAGCCGGGCATCGAGGAGCGCTTGGAGAGCGTGTTGAGCACCGCCACGCCGGTCAGGTCGTCGAGCTCGAGCGCCGACACCGGCGGCTCGGGCCCGAAGTAGATCTCCGAGTACGCCTCGTCCGAGGCGACGACGAACCCGTGCTCGCGCGCCAGCTCCGACGCGCGCTCGTACAGCGCGCGCGGCGCCGTGGCGGCGGTCGGGTTGTTCGGGTAGTTGAGCCACAGCAGCGCGACGCGGCTCCACGTGTCCGGGTCCACCGCGTCGAGGTCGGGCAGGAAGCCGCCCTCCTCCGTCAGCGGCAGCTCGAGCACCTGCTTGCCCGCGAAGACCGCGCCGCGCTCGTAGACCGGATAGGCAGGCGCCGGCACCGCGACGAGGTCGCCGCCGAGCACCTGGGCCATGTGGAAGATGGCCTCCTTGGAGCCGAGCGTCGGCAGCACCTGCGTGTCGGGGTCCAGCGCGACGCCGAAGCGCCGTCCGGTCCACTCGGCGATCGCGGCCCGGAGGTCCGGCAGCCCGACGGCGCTGGGATAGGTCGAGAGCGGCTCCAGCGCGGCGACGAGCGCCTCGCGGATGAACGGCGGCGTCTCCTCGCGCGGCTCGCCGACGCCGAAGTCGATGAAGTCGACGCCGTCGGCCTGCAGCCGGCGCTTCGCGTCGTCGAGGCGCACGAACGGATACGTCCGCAGACCGGTGAGCGCGGGGGAGAGCTTCATGCCGCGAATCGTTCCAGCACCTCGTAGGCCCGCGCCAGCGCGGCGATCTCCACCGACTCGTCGCGCCGGTGCGCCTGCGCGGGGTCGCCCGGGCCGAAGTTGACGGCCGGCAGCCCGGCGAGCCCGAACTCCGCCACCGGCGTCCACGCCTGCTTCGGCGCGCGGACCAGCCCGCCGGCGGCGACGAGCGCGTCGACCCGCGGCCCGGTCGCGACCGGGCCGGAGGGCGCGTTGGAGTCGATCCTGAGCTCGCCGTGCCCGGCGCACAGCTGCGCCAGCCGGACCTCGGCCTCGGCGGGCGACCGCCCCGGGGCGTAGCGGAAGTTGACGTGGCAGTCGACGCGGTCCGGGATCACGTTCGCCGCGATCCCGCCGGCGATCGTCGTGACGCTGGCGACCTCCACGAACTCCAGGCCGTCGAACTCGTGCGGCTCCGGCGGCTGGGCGGCGAGCGCGAGCACCCCCGCGGCGGCGCGCTCGATCGCGTTGTCGGCGGTCCACGGTCGCGCCGAGTGGCCGGAGCGGCCGCGGAACGTCCACGTCGCGCCGATGTTGCCGAGGCAGCCGGCGTGCAGCTCGCAGGCGGTCGGCTCCATCATCACCACCAGGTCGGCCCCGACGGGCTCGCGCGCGAGCAGGGGGGTGAGCGCGGACTCGGCGACCGGCAGCTCCTCGCGGCCGAAGAACAGGCAGCGGTACGGCGCGCCGGCCAGCGCCAGCTCGATCATCACCGCCAGCGCGCCCTTCATGTCCGACGCGCCGAGCCCGTGCACGCGGTCGCCGTCGACCCGCCCCGGGCGGTTGTCCTGCGCGGGCACGGTGTCGAGATGGCCGGCGAGCAGCAGCGGCGCGTCCGGTGGTCCGGCCAGGACGCAGGTGTCGCCGAGATCGCGGACCTCGACGCCGCCGGCGCGGAGCACATCGCCGACGTGGGCGGCCAGGCGGGCCTCGTCGCGGGACTCCGACGGGATGTCGATCAGCTCGAGCGTCCGGCCTGCGAGCCGCCCTCCGAGGTTCATCGCGCCGCACAATAGCCTCCTTGACCGGTGCGCTACTGCGGCGTCGACATCTCCGCCAAGCCGGGCAACCAGCAGCTCGTCACGCTGCACGAGCGGCGCGCGCCCGAGGGCGGCGTCGAGCTCGTGGCGACGTTCTACGCGCCCGGCACGGTCGCGGACGTGGCGCGCACGATCGAGGGCTTCGGGCGCGGCCAGACGGTCGTCGCCGTCGACGCGCCGTCAGGTCCGCGGCGCGACCTGCTGGCCGCCGGCGCGCCGCTGCGCGCCGACCTCGGCCTGCCGGACGGCCGCTACGAGCGCATGCGGGTGTGCGACGCGCTGCTGTTCCGGCGCGGCCTGCCGCTCTACCCGGTGCCCGCCGCGGGCCAGTCGCCACAGGGCTGGGAGCAGTGGATGGCGGTCGGCTTCGAGCTGTTCGCCGCGCTGGGCGAGCTCGGGGTCTACCGGCCGCAGGGCGCCGACGGCTGGATCGCGCCCGTCGGCGCCGCCGCGCTGCGCTTCGGGCGCCTCTGCGAGACGTATCCCGACGCGATCTTCTGCGGCCTGCTCGGCCACCGGCCGTCGCCCAAGCGCACGCCCTGGGGCCTGCAGCAGCGGATCGCCGCGCTGCGGATGAAGGGCGTGCACGATGCCGACGGCGGCCTCTGGCACCGGACGCTCGACGAGCTCGATGCCTGCGCCGCCGCGTACGCGGCGTACGCGCTCGCCGCCGGCCTGGGGCTGTGGGTCGGCGCGCCGGAGGAGGGCGTGATCGTGCTGCCGGTCAGCGAGCTGCGCGACCGCTACGACAAGCTCCCGCCGCCGGCGCGCGCCGCGCTGGCGTAGCGCCGGTCAAGGACGCCGGATCATCACGTTGCCGGCGGTCGTGCGCGCGCGCACCTCGACGGTCTCGACCGACGCCTCGGGCGCGTCCGCGCGCTCGAGCGCGTTGTGCACCCGTCCGGCGGTGGCGCGGACGTCGAGCCAGGCGGCGGTGCCCTCGCGGACGCCGACCTCGAGGTCGCCGATGTGGGTCTCGAGCACGACGGTGTCGCGCACGACCTCGCCCAGGCGGACGTCGCCGTTGGCGGACTTGGCGGTGACGGTGCTGTGCGCGAGGTCGACGGCGATGCTGCCGTTGGCCGCCTTGATCCGCAGGTCGCCGCGCGCCACGCCGACCCACGTGTCGCCGTTGGAGTTCCTGATCACCGCGCCGGCGTCGAGCTCGCGCAGCCGCACGTCGCCCGACCCGGCGGTGACCTCGGCGCGGCCGGTCACACGGTCCACGCCGATGTCGCCGATCCCGGTCTTCAGGTTCAGCGTCGCGGCCCGGTCGAGCTGGATGCGCCCGACGCCGGTCTTGATCCGGCACTCGCCGAGCGGGCCGTCGCAGCTGAAGTCCGCCATCGCCGCGTCGCCGTGCACGTCCGAGCCCGCCGGCAGCTCGATCGACACGTCGACCGACCCGCCGTTGCTCCGCAGGCGCCAGGAGCGCACCTTCGGCGTCTTGACGAGCAGCTGCTCGTCCCCGTACTCGACGCGGGTCAGCTGGGCCGCCTTGACGTCGTCCTCGTTGGACGCGTCGCTCGGGCGCACGTCGACGACGGTGGCGCCGCCGTCGCCGGCGGTCATCCGGACGTCGCCGGAGACGACGTCGATCGTGGCCGTGATGGGGTTGGGGGTGTCGAAGGCCGGCATGGGGAGTCCTCCTGTTGCGTCAGGTTCGGGGATGGGGTTCGGATGCGGACCGGCCGGCGGTCAGCGCACCCAGCCTGTGTAGGCCTGGCCGACGCGGCCACCGCGCTGCCGCGGGCCGCTGTCGCGGTCGTCGCGCGCCACCGCCGCGGCGGCGACGCGGACGAGCCACGCGTTGACCGAGAGCCGCTCGCGGCTCGCGGCCCGCTCGATGTCCGCCTTGAGCGGCTCGGGAAGGCGGAGGTTGATGCGCGCCGTCGCGGCCTCGTCGGCGTCCGGCGGGGCCGGCGGCGGGTCCTCGCTCGTCCGCTCGACCGGCTCCTCGGCGGGCGCGGGCGTGACGACGAACTCGGGCTCGCCGGCGCGCAGGCGCAGCTCGACCGAGCCGGGCGCGAGCTCGCGCGTGACGTCGTCGGCCGCGGCGGACAGCGCCTCGAGCAGCATCAGCCGGATCGCCGACTCGAGCGGAGCGGTCAGGCGCTCGGCGAGCGCGCGGGCGTCCTCGCCACCGGCGTCCGCGGCGACGGCGAGCTCGCGGCGGAGGTTCTCGACATAGGGCGTCAGGTCCATGGCGCCAGTATGACACCACAATGGCGCCAATGCAAGGCCAACATGGTGCGCGTTGGTGTCAGGCGTGGCACCGCCCCCGACAGGCGTGTTCGCGGACCTACACTGGAGGTGTGGAGAAGACTCGTTCAGGCCGCACCACCCCGTCCCGCTACTCCCCGCCGCCCCAGCCCGGGCGGGCGAAGCAGCGTGCCTACGTCGTGGGCGCGCTGCCCGAGGGCGACCTCGCCGAGCTGAAGGAGCTGCTGCGCACCTCCGGCGTCGCGGTCGTCGGCGAACTGATCCAGAGACGCGATCAGCCGCATCCGAACCTGTATCTCGGCCCGGGCAAGGTCCAGGAGCTCAAGCAGCTGGTCCAGCAGGCCGACGCGAACCTCGTCGCGTGCGACGACGAGCTCACGCCGCGCCAGGAGCGCAACCTGGAGAAGGAGCTCGGGGTGCCGGTGCTCGACCGCACCGCCGTGATCCTCGACATCTTCGCCGTGCACGCCCGCTCGGCCGAGGGCAAGTTGCAGGTCGAGCTCGCGCAGCTCGAGTACAACATGGCGCGCATGCGGGGCCTGTGGACGCATCTCGAGCGTCTGGGCGCCGGTCGCGGCGTCGGCGGCATCGGCACCCGCGGCCCGGGCGAGTCGCAGATCGAGACCGACCGCCGGCTCGCGCGCGACCGCATCACCGCGCTGCGGCGCCAGCTCAACGGCGTCCGCGCCACCCGCGCGGTCCAGCGCGCCGAGCGCGAGCGCGCCCACTTGCCGACGGTCGCGCTCGCGGGCTACACGAACGCCGGCAAGTCGACGCTGCTCAACGCGCTCACCGGCGCGGAGGTCGGCGTGCGCGACCGGCTGTTCCACACGCTCGACCCGACGACCCGCACGCTCCGGCTCGAGGGGCGGACGTACCTGATCACCGACACGGTCGGGTTCATCCGCAAGCTGCCCCACCAGCTCGTCGAGGCGTTCGGCGCGACGCTGGAGGAGACGCAGCGCGCCGACCTGCTCCTGCACGTGGTCGACGCCAGCGCCCCGGAGGAGGAGCTGCTCGCGATGGTCCGCGCGGTCGACGACGTGCTCGAGGAGATCGGGACCGGCGACCAGCCGCGGCTGCTCGTGCTCAACAAGGCCGACGCGCTCGACGACGAGCGCCGGCGCGAGCTGGCCTTCCGGCATCCGGACGCCGTGCTCGTCTCCGCGCTCACCGGCGAGGGCCTGGGCGCGCTGGGCGAGCGGATCGCAGCGGAGTTCGAGCGCACGCTGCTCGACGTCGAGCTGCTCGTCCCGTTCTCCGAGGGCGGCACGCTGTCCGAGCTGCACGACTTCGCCGGGGACCTCGAGCGCGAGGACACCGAGGCGGGCGTGCGGATCACCGCGCGCCTCCCGTCCGTGGTCGCCGAGCGCTACGACCGCTACGCGGTCAACGGCAACGGCCGCCCCGCGTAGCGGCCGCGGAGAGGTAGCCCCACCCAGCGCCGCCCGGTTGACCGCGCAGGCGGACCCCTGGCTGCCCCCCGGCGCGCGGCGCCGTGGCGTGGGACGGTGACACCTCACCCTCACCACGCATTCGGAGCCATCACATGGAAACCATCACGCCCGGGCCACCGGCCCGCAGGCGCAACGGAGGCAGGATCGCCGCGATCGTCGCGTCCGGTCTCGTCGGACTCTTCGCCTTCGGCCTGCTCGCGGCCGGCGCCGGCGCCCTCTGGGGCGACGCGCAGAAGGACGAGAACGGCTACATCTCGACGGGCAGCGACCCCTTCGCCACGAGCACGCGAGCGCTCACGAGCGAGAACCTCGATCTCGACCTCGACGGCGTCGACAACCTGATCGGCAGCGACGCGTACGGCAAGATCCGGCTCGACGTCGCCTCACGTGACGACAAGCCCAAGTTCGTCGGCATCGCGCGGACCAGCGACGTGTCCGACTACCTGCGCGGCAGCTCCCACGCCGTCGTCACCGACCTCGACTACTCGCCGTTCCACGCGGACTACGACGAGAAGGCCGGCGACCGGCCGCTCGCGCCGCCCGCGGACCAGCGGATCTGGGCCGCCTCGGCGCATGGCGCCGGCACGCAGACGCTCACCTGGGACGTCGAGGACGGCAACTGGTCGGTCGTCGTGATGAACGCCGACGCATCGGCCGGCGTGGACGCCGGCGTCAAGGGCGGAGCCGAGCTCTCGTTCCTCGACGAGGCCGGCTGGATCCTGCTCGGGACCGGCCTGCTCGCGCTCGCCGGCGCCGGCGCGCTCCTGTACGTCGGTGTGCGCCCGCGTCGCAGCTCGGGCGACGACGCGCCCGCGCAGCCGCTCGTCGCCGCGGCCTGATCGCTCAGCGCCGACCGGAGGAGCCGAAGCCCTCGGCTCCCCGGTCGGTCGCGTCGAGCGCGTCGACGACCTGCAGCTCCGGCGCCCAGTAGGGCACGAGCAGCAGCTGCGCGACGCGGTCGCCGATCTCGACCGTGTAGCGGCCCTCGCCGCTGTTGTGCAGGATCACCTTGACCTCGCCGCGGTAGTTCGGGTCGATCAGGCCCGGCGCGTTGAGCAGCGTGACGCCGTGCTCGATCGCCAGCCCCGAGCGGGGCGTCACGAGCCCGGCGACGCCCTCCGGCAGCGCGATCGCGATGCCGGTCCCGACCAGGCGGCGCCCGTCCGGCGGGATCGAGACGCGCTCGGTCGCGCGCAGGTCGTACCCGGCGTCCCCGGGCCGCGTCCGGGCGGGCGCGATGGCGTCCGGGTGCAGGAGCGTGATGTCCAGCGTGTCCGTGAGGGCCTCGATCATGCCCGGCAACGCTAGGCGAGCCGGCGGCGGAGCGCGGCGGGAAACCCGCAAGCACCGTTCATTTGCGGCGCATTTGACCCGGATGCCTCCGCGCGGGAGGATCGGGCGACCAACTCTCGTCCCCGACGGAGGCGTCCATGGCCTGGAAGCTGGAGGGCACGTACTTCGAGACCTGCTCGTGCGAGGTGGTGTGCCCCTGCACGGCATCGCTGGCGCTGGGCGCGGACTACGACCGGTGCCGCGTGACCCTCGTGTTCCACGTCACGGACGGCGAGGTCGACGGCACGGACGTGAGCGACGTGACGGTCGCCGCGGTCGCCGACACGCCGAAGGTCATGACCGACGGCAACTGGCGTCTCGGCGTGTTCATCGATGCCGCCGCGTCCGACGCGCAGGCCGAGAAGCTCGGTGCCGTGTTCGGCGGACAGCTCGGCGGCCCCATGGCGGGGCTCGCGCCGCTCATAGGGGAGAACCTCGGCGTCGAGCGCGCGCCGATCGGGGTCCGCGAGGACGGCCTCCTGCACAGCGTGAGGATCGGCGACGCGGTCGACTTCGAGATCGAGGACGTCGTCCCGTTCGGCGTGGAGTCGGGCGAGCCGGCGCGCCTGACCGGCATCTTCCACCCGGCGGGCTCCGAGCTGACGATCTCCAAGGCCACGCGCTCGAGCATCAACGCGTTCGGCATCGAGTACGAGGGGAAGGCGGGCTTCTCGTCGGCGTTCTCCTGGGCCGCGTGACGTGAGCGCGGTCGCTTCAGGCCCGGCGCCGGTCGATGGGACGACGGGCGTCGCGCCCGCGCTCGCCGCCGCCCGCGCCCGCCTCGGCTTGATCGCGGCGCTGTTCGCGCTCGCCGCGATCGCGTGGTGGTCCACCGCGGACCGCATGGACGGGATGGACGCGGGGCCCGGCACCGCCCTCGGGGCGCTCGGGTGGTTCCTCGGCGTGTGGCTCGTGATGATGGCCGCGATGATGCTGCCGTCGGTCGCGCCGACGGTGGCCCTGTATGCGCGCATGGTCCGCCGCAGGACGCGCGTCGCGCCGTTCGTGTTCACCGCCGGCTACCTCGCGACGTGGACCGCCGCGGGACTCGTCGCGTACGGCGCCTTCCAGCTCGGGCGCAGCGTCCTGGGCGGCGAGCTGGCCTGGGACGGCGCCGGGCGGTGGCTCGCCGGCGGCACGCTCGTGGTGGCCGCCGCGTACGAGCTCGCGCCGTTCAAGGACGTCTGCCTGGCGAAGTGCCGCAGTCCGCTCGGCTTCCTGCTCGGCGCGTGGCGGCCGGGGGCGTGGGGCGCGGCCGTCATGGGCGCACGCCATGGCGCGTGGTGCGTCGGCTGCTGCTGGGCGCTGATGGCGTCGCTGTTCGCGCTCGGCGTGATGAGCCTCGCGTGGATGGCGTTCGTGGCGGGCCTGATCGCCGCCGAGAAGCTGCTGCCGTTCGGCCGCGGCGTCACCTATGCCACGGCCGGCGTCCTGCTGGTGGTGGGCATCGCGCTGATCGCGGCGCCGGACGCGGTCCCCGGCCTGACGGTGCCGGGCGACGGCGGGATGAGCGGGATGGACGCCGCGCCCGCCATGCCGATGCGCTAGCGGCGCACGACCACGGCCGCCGAGGCGCAGGTCGCCACGGCGAGCGGGAGGTCGGCGTCCGCGACGCCGCGCAGGTCGGGATGGTCGCGGTCGATCGTCACCGTGCCGGCGTCCTCGAGGCCGAGCGCGGCGCGCCCGTTCGCCGCGAGCTCGCCCCACAGGTCGCCGTACGCGGCGAGCAGCGCGTGGCGCGTGCGTCGCTCGCGCCGCGCGAGCGTCTCGAGCTCGCGGGTCTCCTCGAACGGGTCGACGCGGACGTTGGAGTCGCTCCCGATCGCGATCCGCACGCCGGCGTCGCGGTGGACGAGCGCGGGGAAGTGGCCGTCGCCGAGGCTCCCCTCGGTCGTCGGGCACGACACCACGATCGTGTCGCTCGCGGCGAGGAGCTCCACGTCGCGCTCGTCGACGTGGATGCCGTGGACGAGGCTCGTGCGCGGGCCGAGGAAGCCCGTCCGGTCCAGCAGCTCGATGGGGGAGACGCCGTGCTCGGCGCGGCACTCCTCCAGCTCGCGGGGCTGCTCGTGGGCGTGGACGTGGCGGACGAGGCCGTGCGCGTCGGCGTACGCCGCGATCGCCTCCAGCCAGCCCGCCGGCACCGCGCGGACGCTGTGGGCGGCGACGCCGACCTGGACTCCCTCGCGTCCCGCGGCCCATGCCCGCAGCGCGTCCACCCGGGCCAGGTAGGTCTCCACGTCCGGGTCGCAGAACCGGCGCTGGCCGGGGGAGGGCGGCAGGTCCGCGCCGTCCCAGCCGGCGCGGTGGTAGGCGGCGGGCAGCAGCACGCAGATCAGCCCCGCGTCGACCGCGGCCCCGGCGACCGCGATCGCCATCGCGTTCGGCTCGGGGTACGGCGTGCCGCCGGGCTGGTGGTGGACGTAGTGGAACTCCCCGACGGCGCCGTAGCCGGCCGCGGCCATCTCGGCGTACACGCGCCCCGCGGCCTCGCGCATGGAGCCGGGATCGTGGCGCTCGGCCAGCCGGTACATCGCCTCCCGCCACGACCAGAAGTCGTCCGCGGCGTGCGCCTCGGGGGCCGGCCGCTCGGCCGCGCCCCGCAGGTCGCGCTGGAACGCGTGCGAGTGGGCGTTGACCATCGCCGGAAGTGGGGTCAGGCCCGTTGCGTTGCGTTCGCTCATGCCAGGCGCTCAAGCGTCGTGAGCAGGGCGTTGGCGGCGACGGCGGCGTCCTCCATGTCGACCTCCTCGTCAGGCGCGTGGCTGACCCCGGTGGGGTTGCGGACGAAGACCATCCCGGCGGGCTTGTACGGGGCGAGGATCCCGGCGTCGTGGCCCGCGAAGCACACGAGTCGCGGCAGATCGGGCATCTCCGAGAGCACGCGGACGTCGAAGCCCACGGCCTCCGACCGCGACGCGATCTCGAGCTCGATCTCGACGCCCGTCGTCGTGGCCAGCTGGCGCGCGCTCTCCCCGAGCCCGTCCCACCACGCCGCGAGAGCCGCCTCGTCCGGCGTGCGGGCGTCCATCCACAGGCGCACGTCGGACGGGACCGTCGTGAACGCGTTCGGCGCGACGAGCATCCGCGCGGCGGTGACGAGGAAGTCGGGCTCGTCGCCGGCGAGCTCGCCGGCGTCGACGATCAGCTGCGCGGCGGCGGCCAGGGCGTCGCGGCGCTCGCCGCGCCGCGTGGTGCCCGCGTGATCCGCGCGGCCGGTGAACCGCAGCGCCAGCCGCATCCTCGCCGCGAGCGACCACACCGCGCCGGCGGGAGCATCGAGCTCGGCGAGGTCGCGCGTCTGGTCGATGTGGAGCTCGAGGAACCCGCGCACGCGGCCGAGCCGCGTGGGGGCGTCCCCCAGGCCTCCGGGGTCGACGCCCGCGCGCCGCATGGCGTCGGCGAGCACGATGCCGTCGTCGTCGCGCCGCGCCAGCACGTCGGCGACGTCGAGCCGCCCCGCGAGCGCTCGCGAGCCGAACGTCGGCGTGTTGAACCGCGCGCCCTCCTCGTCGGCGAACGCGATCACCGCGACGCCCGGCAGCCGCTCGGCCACGGCGAACCCGGCGGCCACGCCCAGCGCGCCGTCGAAGCGGCCGCCGCGCCGGACCGTGTCGAGGTGCGAGCCGGTCGCCCACCAGGGCGCTTCGGCGTCCGGCATCGCCCACATCGAGCCGGCGGGGTCGCGCTCCACGCGCAGCCCCGCCGCCCCGGCCTGCTCCGCGAACCACGCCTCCGCGGCGGCGAGCTCGGGCGTCCACGCCAGCCGCGTCGTGCCGTCGGCGCCGAGCCCGATCGGCTCCAGTCCGGCCAGCCGCTCCCGCAGCTCGGCGGCGGAGATCGCGCTCACCGCGCCACCCGCCACGCCTGGTCCGGGCGGACCCACGCCACCTCGCCCCCCGCGATCACCACCGCGACCGGGTTGTGCCCGAACCGGTACGGGACGTGCTCGGCCGGGCCGTCGAGCACGATCACGTCGGCGCGCTTGCCGGGCTCGAGCGAGCCGAGCTCCCCGCTCCAGCCGAGCACGTACGCGGCGTTGAGCGTCGCGGCCAGCAGCGCCTCGCGCACGCTCCACCCGTACCGCCGCACCGCGAGGCCGACGATGACCGGCATCGAGGCGATCGGCGACGTGCCCGGGTTGAGGTCGGTGGCGAGGACGCAGATCGCCCCCGAGTCGGCCAGCGCGCGCGCCGGCGGCAGGTGCTCGGCGTTCATCAGCTCGGCGCCGGGCAGCAGGACCGCCGCGCACTCCGAGGCCGCGAGCGGCGCGACGTCGTCCGGGTGGATCACCGAGAGATGGTCGACCGAGCGGGCGTCCCACTCGAGCGCGACCGGGACCGAGCGGAGCGTCGAGAGCTGCTCGACGTGCGCGCGCAGCGGCCGGCCCGTCTCGCGCGCGACCGCGCCCATGCGGGCGAGGTGCTCGGTCCCGAACGCGACCGACTCGACGAAGATGTCGAGCGCGTCGACGTCGCACTCGCGGGCGAGCGCCTCCGCCTCGTCCATCCAGGCGTCCGCGGTGAAGCCGGGCGGGACCGCGTGCGCGAACAGGCCCGTGAGGCGCATCGGCTGGCGCACCTCGGCCGCCAGCTCCCGCCCGAGCCGGGCCGCGCGCGCCTCGCCCTCGCGCGACATGCCGTAGCCGGTCTTGCCCTCGAACGCGGTCGTGCCGTGGGCCAGCAGCTCGTCTGCGAGCGCGCGTGCCTGGGCGAGCACCTGCTCGTCGGTGGCGCTCGCGAGCGCGCGGGCCGAGCTGGCGATGCCGCCGCCGGCGCGCGCGATCTCCTCGTAGGGGACGCCGGTGACCTTGCGCTCGTACTCCTCGGCGCGCCAGCCCGCGAACGGCAGGTGGGTGTGGCAGTCGACGAAGCCCGGCAGGACGGCGGCGCCCGCCGCGTCGATCCGCACGGCCGCGTTCGGCGAAGCCTCGAACCCCGCGATCCGGTCGCCCTCGATCGCGAGGTCGCCGGGCTCGAGGGTCAGCTCGCCCGCCCGGTCGTGCCGGAGGTAGGGGAGGCCCTCGGGGTGGCGCAGGACCTGCGCGGCGCCGTCGATCGAGACGCTCATCCTGCCGCGCGCTGCGAGGTCGTCATCGGCTTCGCCTCGGCATGGGGATCCGGACCCCGAGACGGTCGGCGGCGTCGACCGCCTCGTCGTACCCCGCGTCGACATGGCGCACGATCCCCATCCCGGGGTCGGCGAGCAGCGTGCGCCGGATCCGCTCGGCCGCGAGGTCGGTCCCGTCGGCGACGCTGACCTGCCCGGCGTGCAGCGAGAGCCCCATCCCCACGCCGCCGCCGTGGTGGAACGAGACCCACGACGCGCCGGTGGCCGTGTTGACGAGCGCGTTGAGGATCGGCCAGTCGGCGACGGCGTCGGAGCCGTCGAGCATCGACTCGGTCTCGCGCTGCGGCGAGGCGACCGAGCCGGCGTCGAGGTGGTCGCGCCCGATCACGATCGGCGCCTTGACCTCGCCCGAGGCCACCAGCTCGTTGAACCGCAGCCCCGCGAGATGGCGCTCGCCGTACCCGAGCCAGCAGATCCGCGCCGGCAGCCCCTGGAACGCGACCCGCTCGCTCGCGAGCTCCATCCAGCGCCGGATGTGCTCCTGGTCGCCGAACAGGTCGAGGATCGCGCGGTCGGTCGCGGCGATGTCGGCGGGGTCGCCCGACAGCGCGACCCAGCGGAACGGGCCCTTGCCCTCGCAGAACAGCGGGCGGATGTAGGCGGGCACGAAGCCGGGATAGGCGAACGCGTCCGCGTCGCCGTGGTCGGCCGCGACGCCCCGCAGCGCGTTGCCGTAGTCGAACGCCTCGGCGCCCTGGCGGCCGAGCGTGCGGATCGCGTCGACGTGCGCGAGCACCGACTGGCCGACCCGCTCGAGGTACTCGTCCGGATCCGCCGCCCGCAGCGTGTCGGCCTGCTCGGGCGTCAGCCCGGCCGGGACGTACCCGTTGAGCGGGTCGTGCGCGCTCGTCTGGTCGGTCACCACGTCGACGGCGGCGCCCCGCCGCACCAGCTCGGGCAGCACCTCGGCGGCGTTCCCCAGCAGCCCGATCGACAGCGCGCGGCCCTCGCGCTGGGCCGCCTCGAGGCGCGCGAGCGCGTCGTCGAGCGAGCCGGCGCGCTCGTCGAGGTAGCGCTCCCGGATCCGCCGCTCGATCCGCTGGAGGTCGACCTCGACGCACAGCGCGCAGCCCTCGTTCATCGTCACCGCCAGCGGCTGCGCGCCGCCCATCCCGCCCAGCCCGGCGGTCACGACGAGCCGGCCGCGCAGCGTCCCGCCGAAGCGCTGGCGCGCGATCGCGGCGAACGTCTCGTAGGTGCCCTGCAGGATCCCCTGGGTGCCGATGTAGATCCACGACCCCGCGGTCATCTGCCCGTACATCATCAGCCCGGCGGCGTCGAGCTCGCGGAAGTGCTCCCACGTCGCCCACTTGGGCACGAGGTTGGAGTTGGCGATCAGCACGCGCGGCGCGGCCTCGTGCGTCTCGAACACCGCGACCGGCTTGCCCGACTGCACCAGCAGCGTCTCCTGGTCGCCCAGCGTCGTCAGCTCGCGCTTGATCGCAGCGAGGCACGCCTGGTTGCGCGCGGCCTTGCCGATGCCGCCGTAGACGACGAGCTCCTCGGGCTTCTCGGCCACGTCGGGATGCAGGTTGTTCTCGAGCATCCGCAGGGCGGCCTCCTGCTGCCACCCGCGGCATCGGAGCTCGCTCATCCCAGCACCCCCGTCAGTTCGTGCGCCGCAGGCATCGGCGCATCTTGCCATCCGCCTCTGTGGTTGAGTTGCGCCGCATGACCGCGCTGCGCATCGGGGACGAGCCGCTCACGCCGGCCGCCGTCGTCGCCGCGTCGCGAGGTGGGCCGATCGACGTCGAGCTGACCGCGGTGGCGCGCGAGCGCATCGCCCGCGCCCGCGCCGCCGCCGAGCGCGCCGCGCATCGCCGATCGGTCTACGGCCGCACCACCGGCGTCGGCGCCAACCGCAACGTCACGGTGCCGGAGGCTGACCTGCTCGCGCACAGCGTGCGGCTGCTGCGCAGCCACGCGGGCGGTGTCGGCGACCCGCTGCCGGACGACCTCGTGCGCGCGACGATCCTCATCCGGCTCGCGCAGATGGCGGCGGGCGGAGGCGGCCACCGGCTGGAGATGGCGGACGCGCTGGTCGCGATCCTGCGGGGCGGACCGCTGCCGGTCCTGCGCGACCTCGGAGGGATCGGAACCGGGGACCTGACGCTGCTGGCGCAGCTCGGACTGGCGCTCGTCGGCGAAGGAGAATGGGCCCAGCGCGCGCAGGTCGGCGGCTTCCCGCCCACGGGCGGCGAGGACGGCGACGGCGCGTCCGGACCCCGCCTGCGGGTCGAGGCCGGCGACGCGCTCCCGCTGATCAGCTCCAACGCGGCCACCCACGCAGCCGCCTCGATGGCATGGGCCGACGCGTGCGAGCTGCTCGACGCCGGGCTCGGCATCGCGGCGGTCACGTTCCACGCGCTCGACGGCAATCGCGAGCCGTTCGCGCCGCAGGTGGCTGCCGCGCGCCCGCTGCCCGGGCTGGCGGCGGTGTCCGAGCTCCTCTGCCGGCTGACCGAAGGTGCGCCCGAGCCCGCCCGCCTGCAGGACCCGTTCGGCCTGCGCTGCCTCGTGCCCGTGGCCGGCGCGCTGCACGATGCCGCCGCCGGCGTGCACGAGCTGCTCGCGGTCGAGATCAACGCCGCGGCCGAGAACCCGCTGATCGCCGGCGACGAGGTGCTGCACCACGGCGGCTTCCACGCCGCCCCGTGCGCGCTCGCGCTCGACACGCTGCGGCTCGCGCTCGTGCCGTTCGCGAGCATGTCGGCGGCGCGGCTCTCCCACCTGATGGAGCCCGGGCTGACCGGGCTCACGCCGTTCCTGTCGATCGACGCGCCGGGCAGCTCCGGCGTGCTGATCGCCGAGTACCTCGCGGCGGACGCGCTGGCGCGCCTGCGCGGCGACGCGGCACCCGTCGTGCTCGGAACGGTCGCGATCTCGCGCGGGCTCGAGGAGCACGCCAGCTTCGCCTGGCAGGCCGCGGGACAGACACGGCACGCGGTCCTGCACCTGCGCAGCGTGCTCGCGCTCGAGTGGGTCGTCGCGGAGCGGGCGCTGCGGATGAAGGGCGCGCCCGACGGCGGCGTGCTCGGCCGGATCCGCGTCCTCGCCTCCGGCTTCGATCCGGGGCTCGAAGACCGTCCGATCGGGGCGGACGCCGCGCTGGCGGAGGCGGCGCTGCCGGCGCTCGCGCGCGCGGTGCGCGCCGCCGCCGGGTGACGGTCCGGCCCGGCTCACTCGAGGCCGAGCGCGGCGAGGAGCGCGGGGCTCGGGGGTGAGCCTTCGTCGGGTGCGCCGGGAACCCGGTGCAGGTCGCCGTCGACGATCTCGTAATGGCCCAGGGTGCGGATCGGCGGCGCGTAGACGTGCACGGTCACGGCGCCGGCGTCGTGATCCATCCGGTGGATCGCCGAGCCGGGCAGCCAGAAGGTGTCGCCGGCGCCGAAGCGCCGCACGCGCCGTGGGCTCCCGACGCGCAGACCCTCGTTGGTCGCGTTCCCCTCGAGCACGTGCACGCCCACGCACGACCCCTCGTGGTCGTGGTAGCCCGTGTCGCGCGGCTCCCACCAGGTGTTGAGCCAGGCCTCGGAGTGCTGGTTGCGCCACAGCAGCACGGCCGAGCCGGGCCCGGAGCGATCCAGCGCGGCGAGATCGACGAGCGCGCCGGCGCGGCGGGCGAGATCGGCGCACTCCTCCGGGGCGAGCGGGCGGTCGGGCGGTGTGAGCATCACGGCACGTCTCCGGCCGCGAGCCAGTGCGTGAGCGCGTCCAGGTCGCCGTTCGGGGCCGCGCCCGCAGCGACGAACGGGAGCCTGCTCCGGACCTCCTGGTAGGCCCGCGCCGTACCGGCGCCGAGCCCGTCGGCGTGGCCGCGCAGGTCGATCGCCTGAGCGGCGCACTGGAGCTCGACGGCGGCCAGGCGCAGCGCGAGACCCGCCATCTCGTACAGGCGGCGGGCCGCCGCGGGCGCCATCGTGATGCGATCCTCGATGCCCTCGGCGATGGCGCTCGTGGGCTGCTCGAGCGTCACCGGCTGGGCGAGCAGCCGGGCCTCGCCGGCGAGGCTCGCCGCGCCGTGGCCGAGGATCCCGAGCCCGTCCTCGGGCCGGGTGTCGTCCTCGCGCAGACCCGTGGCGAGGCCGGTGTGGCGCGCCGTGAGGAGCTGCTGGACCCGCTCGCCGGAGATCGTGATCGGCTGGGCGAGCCCGAGCCGGGCGTAGTCGAGCGCGATCGCCACGGGAGCGACGTCGTGGTTCCCGTTCGAGATGGCGCGCTGCTCGTCGAGCAGCACGAGCGGGCTGTCGCCCGACGACGCGAGCTCGACCGTCAGCCGCTCCGCGCATTCGGCGAGGGCGTGGCGGGCGGCCCCGTGCGTCTGCGGCACGACCTTGAACGCGAGCGGGTCCTGGACCCCACGCGGCGCCCGCGCGCCGGTCAGCAGGGCGCCGTCGTGGAGCAGCACGCGGAGGCGGCCGAGCGTCTCGACCGTCCCGGCGTGCGGTCGCACGGCACCGACTGCGGGATGGATCGCGTCGACGTTGCAGAGCATCGCCTCGAACGACGTCGCCGCCGCGAGGTCGAGGGCGAGCAACGCGCGCTCGGCGCGCTCGAGCGCCAGGCAGGCGGTGCCGACGGAGAACGCGTTGCTGTTGACGATCGCGTGGGCCTCGCGCGGGCCGAGCGTGAGCGGCTCGTAGCCGTTCGCCGCGAACGCCTCGCCGTCTTCCCCCTGGCCGATCAGGGCCAGGCCGATCTCCGCCATCTGGCTCAGGTCGGCCTGCCCGATCGAGCCGATGACGTGCACGCGCGGCGGGGCCGGGGCGTCGAGGGCGCGGCAGAGCGCCTCGGCGAGCGCCGGGCGCACGCCGCCGGCGCCCACGGCGAGGCCGGCGGCGCGGACGACCATGCCGGCGCGGACGAACTCGGCCGGCGCGAGCTCGCCGTGACCCGTCCGGTGGGCGAGCAGCAGCAGCGTCTGGAACGACGCCTGGGCGTCCGGTGCGATCCGCACGTCCTTCATCGCCCCGACGCCCGTCGTGAGGCCGTAGACCGGGCGGTCGCTCTCCAGCAGCCCTTCGAGCACCGCGCGTGACGCGTCCATCCGCCGTCGCGCGTCCGGACCCAGCGCGACGCGCCGGCCGCGAGCGACGTCGCACACGTCGGCGGGCAGGAGCGGGCGGTCTCCCAGCATGAGCGTCATGCCGGCGACTCCCGCCGCGCGCATCCCAGCAGCGCGAGCGTTGCGTCGCGCCGCTCGTCCAGCCGGCGCGCCGCGCCCGGGCCGTAGGTCCCGAGCAGCCCGCTGCCGCCGCGCGCGCCGGTGGCGCCCTGGCCGCGCAGCGCGCGCAGCAGCGCCGGGACCGCGGTGGAGCGCGACAGCTCGGGGAAGAGCCGCGCGGCGACCGCCTCGTGCACCTCGAGCCCCGCCGCATCCATGCTCGCGAACGGACCGATCGCCGCCCAGCGGGCGCCGATCCCGGCCACCACGGCGCGGTCGACGTCGGACACGTCGCACACGCCCGCCTCAACGAGCGCGTACGCCTCGCGCAGCAGCGCGTACTGGAGCCGGTTCGCGACGAAGCCGGGCACGTCGCGCCGCACCCCGACCGGCTCCTTGCCGATCGACCGCGAGAGCGCGAGCAGGCGCTCGAAGACGTCCGGCGCCGTCTGCGGCGCGGCCACGACCTCGACGAGCGGGACGAGCTCGGCCGGGTTGAACCAGTGCCAGCCGGCGAAGCGCTCGGGACGGGTGAGCGCCTCGCCGAGCGCCGAGAGGGAGAGCGACGACGTGTTCGTGGTGACGATGCCGTCGCCGGCGACGAGCCGCTCGGCCCGGGCGAGCACGCCGCGCTTGGCCTCCAGGTCCTCGACGACCGACTCGACCGCGAGCCCGAAGGGCGGGTCCAGGTCGTCCTCGGAAGCGTGGACCCGCACCGCGGCGGCAGGCGCGCCGAGTCGCTCGAGGCGGCCGCGGATGTCCGCCTCCGCCGCAGCGATGACCTCGCGACGCCGCACGAGCAGCACGGCGTGGATGCCGGACGCCGCCAGGCCCGCGGCGATCCCCCGCGCCATGACGCCGCCTCCGACGACCAGCGCGCGGGTCGCGCTCATCCCCAGAAGCGCTGCGAGTCGAGGTACGCGAGCAGGATCCGGCCGGCGCCGGCCACGTGATCGCGCATCGCACGGCGCGCCTGCGCGGGACGGCGGGCCCGCAGCGCCGCGGAGATCCGCTCGTGCTCGACGACGTTCATGGCATGCAGCGTCACGGGGTCGTCGGCGACCGCGCGCCACACCGAGTCGCGCGGGAAGACGTGCTGCAGGTCCTCGATCGTCGCCTGGAGGCGGCCGTTGCCCGCGGCGCGGTGGATGGTGCCGTGGAACGCGCCGTTCGCGTCCGCCACCACGGTGTCGAAGCTCGCGTCGTCCAGCCTGCGCCCTCCGTCGATCGCCGCCGCCAGCCGCGCCTGTGCGTCGTCGAGCCGGCCCAGTTCGCCGTCCGACGCCCGGGCGCACGCGAGCTCGCAGGCCAGGCCCTCGAGGTCGGCGCGGAGCTCGTACACCTCGGCGAGCTCCGTCCGCGCCGGCGTGCGCACGACCGCGCCGCGGTTGGGCTGGAGCTCGACGAGGCCGGTCGCCTGGAGCTTGCGGAGCGCCTCGCGGATCGGGGTGCGGCTGACGCCGAAGCGAGCCGCGAGCTGCTCGTGCCGCAGCGGAGCGCCGAGCGGAAGCCGTCCTTCGAGGATGTCGGCCCGGAGCCGGTACGCGATCTCGTCGGCGAGCCCCGGGATGGTGAGCGCCTCGGGTGAAGCGGCTGGCGCGGACACGGCGATCAGTCTATGTTGGATCCATGGATGCAATCAAGCCGGCGACGCCCCGCGTCGGCGCCCCGGCTCCCCGCGGGCTGGAGCCGCGCTGCCGCGGCTGGGAGCAGGAGGGTGTGCTGCGCTGCTTCCTCAACACGCTGGACCCGGCGGTCGCCGAGGACTCCGCCCGGCTGGTGGTGTACGGCGGACGCGGCCGCGCCGCCCGGTCGTGGGCGGCGTACGACGCGATCTGCGCCGCGCTCGAGCGGCTCGGCGACGACGAGACGCTGATCGTGCAGTCCGGCAAGCCGGTCGCCGTCCTGCCGACCCATCACGACGCGCCCCGGGTGCTCATCTCGACCGCGATGCTCGTCCCCGCCTGGTCGGGCGACGACGAGTTCCGGCGCCTCGAGGAGGCCGGGCTCACGATGTACGGCCAGATGACGGCCGCGTCGTGGTTCTACATCGGGACCCAGGGCATCCTCGGCTTCACGCACGAGACGTTCGCGGCGGTGGCGCGGCGTCACTTCGGCGGCACCCTCGCCGGGCGCCGGGTGGTCAGCGCGGGCCTCGGGGGCATGGGCGGCGCGCAGGGCCTCGCGATCGCGAACCTCGGCGGCCGCGCGCTGCTGGTCGAAGTGGACCCCGAGCGCGCCCGGCGGCGGCTCGCCGACGGGTGGGTGGATCGCATCGCACCCGACTACGAGGCAGCGGTGGCCGACCTGACCGAATCCGGCGAGCCGGCGGCCATCGCCCTCGTCGGCAACGCCGCGGAGGTGCTCCCGCGGCTCGTGCGCGACGGCGTCCCGATCGACGTCGCCACCGATCAGACCCCCGCCCATGACATCGAGGCGGGCTACGTCCCGCTGGGCTTCCCGAGCACCGCCGATGCCTCGAGCCCCGCGTACCGGGCCGCGGTGGTGCGCTCGCTGCGCGACCACGGCGATGCCCTGGTGGCGCTGCAGCAGGGCGGGGCGGTCGTGTTCGAGTACGGCAACAGCCTTCGCTCCCGGGCCGCCGACGCGGGGTCGGCGGGTGCCGCCGAGCTGCCGGGATTCGTCGCGGAGTACGTGCGGCCGATCCTCGCGCGCGGCGTCGGCCCCTACCGCTGGGTGTGCCTGAGCGGCGATCCCGCCGATCTCCGGCGCAGCGAGGAGGCGGTGCTCGAGGTGGTGGGGACGCCTTCGCTGCAGCGCTGGTTCGAGCTCGCTCGGGCGCGCGTGACCCCCCAGGGCCTCCCGGCCCGCATCTGCTGGCTCGGCCTGGGCCAGCGCGACGCCGTCGGCGTGCGGCTCAACGAGCTCGTGCGCCGCGGCGAGATCGGGCCGCTCGCCCTCGGGCGCGATCACATGGACCCCGCGTCGGTCGCGTCGCCGTCGCGCGAGACCGAGGCCATGCGCGACGGCAGCGACGCGATCGCCGACTGGCCGATTCTCGGCGCGCTGCTCAACGCGGCGCAGGGCGCCACCTGGGTGTCGGTGGGCAACGGCGGCGGCGTCGGCATCGGGCGCAGCATCCACAGCTCGCTCACGGTGGTCGCCGACGGGACCGACCGGGCCGAGCGCAAGATCCGGCGCGCGTTCTGGACCGACCCGGCGCTCGGCGTCGTCCGGTACGCCGATGCCGGCTATCCGGAGGCGCTGGCGCAGGCCGACGCGGCTGGTCTGGACATGCCTGCGGTTGGAGAAGGTCAACACCGGCAGTGAGAGGGGGCGCGCCTTCGCCGTCGATGGAGAGCCCCGACGACGCGCGGACGCGCGTTTCCGGGATGATGGTCGCGTGCTCCACGGTTCCTTGGGCAGCGAGTCACACGCATTGACTTCGCTTGGACGAATTGGGATAAACGCTCGCGCGTCCCGAGCGCACGACCTTGAGGAGGGTCTGTGATGGGTGAGATGGACCGGCGGGTCGATGCGATCCGCTTTCGCAGCAGCGAGATGGAGAACCATCTCATCGATACGTACAAGGCGGGCCGTGTCAGCCGGCGGGAGTTCATGCGCCGCGGCACCGTGCTCGGCATGTCGCTGTCGTCGCTGGGCTTCCTGGCCAGCGCCTGTGGATCCGGCGACAAGGGCGGGGGCACCACGACGTCGGGCGCCGCGCAGACCGCGGCCGTCAAGCCGGGCGGCACGGTCAAGGTCGGCGTGGTGACGCCGTCCGGCGCCATCGACCCGGTCACGGTCGCCGACGAGGGCGGCCTGGCCGTGCTCGGTCAGGCGGGCGAGTACCTCATCTGGTCCGACAACAAGCTCAACGCGCAGCCGCGCCTGGCCGAGAGCTGGACGCCGAACGAGGACGCCTCGGTGTGGACGTTCAAGATCCGCCAGGGCGTCAAGTTCCACGACGGCACCCCGATGACCGCCGAGGACGTCGCGGCGACGATCAACCGGCTGTCTGACCCCAAGAGCGCGTCGGCCGCGCTCTCGGCCTTCAGCGGCGTGCTGTCGAAGGACAGCGCCAAGGTCGTCGATCCGCAGACGGTCGAGTTCACGCTCGACGCCCCGAACGGGAACTTCCCGTACCTCCTCAGCTCGGACAACTACAACACGATCATCCTCCCCAAGAACTACGACGGGGACTACGAGAAGAACCAGAACGGCACCGGCCCGTTCAAGCTGGACAAGTACACGCAGGGCCGGAGCGCCACCTACGTGAAGAATCCCGACTACTGGGATCCGAAGCGCAAGCCGAACCCGGACAGCACGGAGCTGCGGTTCTTCAGCAAGGAGCCGGCGCAGATCCTCGCGGTCCAGAGCGGCGAGGTCAACGCGCTGAGCCACTTCTCCGCGACCGGCGGGCGCGCGCTGCTCACGGACTCGAACATCGAGGTCCTCGGCAGCGCCTCCTCCGTGCACCGCCAGATGCACATGCGGACCGACAAGGAGCCGTTCACCGACAAGCGCGTGCGGCAGGCGGTGGCCCTGCTCATCGACCGCGCGGGGCTCGTCGACGGACTGTTCCAGGGCAAGGCGGCGCTCGGGAACGACAGCCCGTTCGCGCCGGTCTACAAGTACACGGACAAGTCGGTCCCGCAGCGCAAGCGCGACGTCGAGAAGGCCAAGCAGCTGCTGTCGGAGGCCGGCAAGGACGGCGGCTTCTCCGTGACCCTGGACACCTGGGACGGCTTCGAGATCCCGGACCTCGCCCAGCTCGTCCAGAGCAACGCGAAGGAGGGCGGCATCGACATCAAGCTGAACATCACCGACGCCGCCATCTACTACGGCGACGCGGTGTTCGGCAAGTCGCCGTGGCTGGACTCCACCATGGGGATCACCGACTACGGCCACCGCGGCGTCGTCAACGTGTTCCTCGGCGCCCCGCTGCTGAGCAAGGGCACGTGGAACGCCGCGCACTTCAAGAACCCCCAGTACGACGCGCTGGTCAAGGAGTTCACCGCCCAGACCGACATCGACGCGCAGATGAAGGCGGCCGGGCAGATCCAGACGCTGCTGCTCGACGAGACGCCGATCGTGATCCCGTACTTCTACGACTTCCTCACGGCCGTCCGGAAGGGCTACGCGGGGATCGAGACCACGGCGATGGGGCACGTCCAGCTCACCGGCGCGGGACAGACCTGAGCCGGGCGGCGAGCCGGCGAGAGGCAGCCAGGGAGGCGTTCGGGCATCGCGCGGTTCCTCGTCAAGCGGATCCTGCTGGGGCTCGTCACGCTCTGGCTGCTGAGCGTGATCATCTTCCTGATGGCGCAGGTGCTGCCGGGCGACGTGGGCCGGCGGATCCTGGGTCCGTTCGCCGACCAGCGCGCGGTCGACACGCTCAACCACGAGCTCGGCACCGACCGCAGCCTGATCGCGCAGTACCTGGACTGGATCGGCGGCGTCCTCACCGGAGACCTCGGCGAGTCGCAGTCGCTGCGCGTGCCGGTCAGCGACATCCTCTGGCCGGCGCTGCAGAACTCCGCGAAGCTCGCTCTGCTGGCGTTCGTGATCGTCGTGCCGCTCGCGATCCTCGGCGGCGTCACCGCCGCGCGCCACGAGGGCCAGGGGCGCGATCGCTTCATCTCGATCGGCGGGCTGTCGTGCACCGCGATCCCGGAGTTCGTGTGGGCGGTCACGCTGCTGATCGTCTTCTCGCTCGGGCTCGGCCTGTTCCCCTCGACGGCGCAGTTCCCCGACGGCGCCGACCCGCTCACGCAGCTCAAGTACCTGTTCCTCCCGGCGATGTGCCTCGTGTTCGTCCTGTTCGGCTACATCTCCCGCATGGCGCGGGCCGGGACGATCGAGTCGCTGGACGCCGACTACACGCGCACCGCGTACATCAAGGGGCTGCCGGAGCGCACCGTCATCCGCCGGCACGTGCTGCGCAACTCGCTGCTGCCGACGATCGCCGTCGTCGCGACCCAGCTCGGGTACATGTTCGGCGGCCTCGTGGTCGTCGAGTTCATCTTCAACTACAACGGCCTCGGCCAGGTGCTGTTCCGCGCGGCGCAGGCGAAGGACTTCCCGTTGCTCCAGAGCAGCGTGCTGCTGATCGGCGTGGTGTTCCTCGTCGTGACGCTCATCGCCGACATCCTGTACTCGGTGCTCAACCCCCGGGTCCGGCTGGGGAGCGCGGAATGAGCCTGCCGGGCCAGCCGCTGAGCTCTGCGTTCGACGAGGCGCTGGCGGGAACGCCGACGGCCGGGCCGGCAGGCGAGGGGCAATCCGCGCGGCGCGAGCAGCTCGCGCGCCTCCGGCGCTCCAAGACGTTCATCGCGGGCGCCACCATCATCGGCATCTGGGTCTTCTGCGCGATCTTCGGCCCGCTGTTCGTCCAGGACCCGCTGGCGTCGAACCCGATCAACGCGCTCCAGGCGCCGTCGATCGACCACCTGTTCGGCACGGACCGCCTCGGGCGCGACGTCTTCGCGCGGGTCATCGTCGGCTCGCGGAGCATCCTGATCATGGCCCCGCTCGCAACCATCCTCGGCGTCGTGCTCGGCACGACGCTGGGCCTCATCACCGGGTACTTCCGCGGTGCCGTCGATGACGTTCTCAGCCGCATCATCGACGCGTTCCTGGCGCTGCCGATCGTGATCGTCGCCCTGCTGGCGATCGTCTCGCTCGGCCCGTCGAACGTCGTCGTGGTCTGCATCGTCGGCCTGGTCTTCGCGCCCGTCATCGCGCGGACGGTCCGCGCGGCGGTGCTCAGCGAGCGCGAGATGGACTACGTCGCCGCGGCGCGGCTGCGCAACGAGCGCACGTCCTACGTGCTGTTCGCCGAGATCCTGCCCAACGTGATGGGCCCGGTGATGGTCGAGTTCACCGTACGCCTGGGCTACGCCATCTTCACGATCGCGACGCTCTCGTTCCTCGGGTTCGGCGTCGCGCCGCCCTCGCCGGACTGGGGGTTGCAGGTGGCCGAGCACTACGGCCTGATCAACGGCGGCTTCTGGTGGACCGTCCTGTTCCCGGCGCTGGCCATCACCTCGCTGGTGATCGCGGTCAACCTCGTCGCCGACGGCGTGACGCAGGCGTTCGAGCGATGAGCGCCGCCGCCCCTCCGCAGGCCGTCCCCGCGCTGGCGCTGCGCGACCTCAAGGTCGAGTACCGCGTCCGCGGGGTCTGGAAGGAGGTCCTGCGCGGCGTGACCTTCTCGATCGCCGAGGGCGAGTCGTACGGCCTCGTGGGCGAGTCCGGCTGCGGCAAGTCGACCGCCGCCTACGCCGTCGTGCACTACCTGCCGCGCAACGGCCGCATCTCCGGCGGATCCATCGCGGTGGCCGGCGCCGACCTCGCGGACATGTCCGGTCGCGACGTGCGGCGCATGCGCGCCGAGCGGGTCGGGATGGTCTACCAGAATCCGGGCGCGGCACTGAACCCGACGATCCGCGTCGGCGACCAGGTGGCCGAGGTCTTCCAGCTGGCCGGCACCGAGGAGAAGCTCGCCCACGAGCGCTCCGAGGCGATGCTCGCCAAGGTCCAGATCGCCGACCCGGGAAGCGTGATGCGGCGCTACCCGCATCAGCTCTCGGGCGGGATGCAGCAGCGCGTCGTCATCGCCATGGCGCTGGCCAAGGACCCGACGCTGCTCGTGCTCGACGAGCCGACGACCGGGCTGGACGCGACCGTGGAGGCCGAGGTGCTCGACCTCGTCGCGGCGCTGCGCGCGGAGTTCGGCACGAGCGTCCTGTTCATCAGCCACAACCTCGACGTGATCGCGCGGATGTGCGACCGCGTCGGCGTGCTGTATGCGGGGCGGCTGGTCGAGGAAGGTCCGGTCGACGCGGTCTTCAACGACCCGCGCCACCCGTACGCGGTCGGCCTGCTGCGCTGCATCCCGCGCGGCGGCGTGCGCAAGGACCGGGAGCGTCTCGACACGATCCCGGGCTTCCCGCCGACCCTCGGCGCCGAGCTGCCCGCGTGCGTCTACGTGGACCGCTGCGGACTGGCCCAGGACATCTGCGGCAAGGAGGAGCCGGCGTTCCACGACCTCGGCTCCGGGCGGCAGTCGCGCTGCCACTTCTGGGAGCAGGCGCACGAGCTCCCGCGCGCCGAGCCTCCGACACCGATCCCGAGCTCGGTCGACCAGGACGCGGCCCCCGTGGTGCGGGCGGAGCACCTGTACAAGACGTTCAAGCAGGAAGGGCAGGAGATCCATGCCGTGGAGGATCTCGCGCTCGCGCTGCTCCCAGGGGAGACGCTCGGCCTCGTGGGGGAGTCGGGCAGCGGCAAGACGACGCTGGCGCGGCTGCTCCTCGGCCTGACCGAGGCCGACGAGGGCTCGATCGTCGAGCTGGACGGCAAGGCGGTCGCGCGCAAGATCGGCGACCGCGACCGCGAGCAGGTGCGCGCGCTGCAGATCGTGTTCCAGAATCCCGACGCGGCGCTCAACCGCCGCTTCTCGATCCATCGCATCATCGCCCGCGCCATCACCAAGCTGCTGGGAACGACCGGGCGCGAGCGCGAGGAGCGCCTGATCGAGCTCGCCCATTCGGTGCGGTTCGACATCCGCCTCATCAGCGTCCGCCCGGCCCAGCTCTCCGGGGGGCTCAAGCAGCGCGTGGCGATCGCGCGCGCGTTCGCGGGCGAGCCGCGCGTGGTGGTGTGCGACGAGCCGACCTCGGCGCTGGACGTCTCCGTGCAGGCCGCGATCCTGAACCTGCTGGCCGATCTGCAGACCGACAACCAGGTCGCGTACCTGTTCATCTCCCACGACCTCGGCGTCGTGCGCTACCTGTCCGACCGGATCGCCGTCCTCTATCTCGGCCGGCTCATGGAGCTCGGCCCCGCCGAGCGCGTGTTCCGGCCGCCGCACCATCCCTACACGGAGGCGCTGCTGTCGTCGATCCCGGGCGCGGAGGGCGAGCGCCGCGAGCGGATCCGGCTCGAGGGCGAGATCCCCTCGGCCGCCAACCCGCCGACCGGGTGCGTCTTCCACACCCGCTGCCCGCGCAAGTGGGGCGACATCTGCGCTCAGGAGCAGCCTCCGCTCAAGGAGTACGAGCCCGGCCACTTCATGCGCTGCCACATCCCGCTCGAGGAGCTGGCCGCGAAGCAGGGGGTGACGCTGGACGGCTCGCCGGCGGGCAACGGCCGTCCGCCGGCCACGTTGGAAGGGGACGCCGCGGGGTGATGCGCGTCCGTGCCGCCGTCCTCGAGGCCGTCGGCGGCCCGCTGCACGTCGAGGAGCTGGAACTCGCCCACCCGGGACCGGGGGAGGTGCGGGTGCGCCTGCACGCGAGCGGCGTGTGCCATTCGGACTACAACGCGGTCGACGGGACGGCCGCGACGCGCTGCCCCGCGGTGCTCGGCCACGAGGGCGCGGGCGTCGTCGAGGCCGTCGGCGACGGAGCCGGGCTGGCGGAGGGGGCGCGCGTCATGCTCTCCTGGCTCCCGGCCTGCGGGCAGTGCGCCGAGTGCGTGCGCGACCTGCCGCATCTGTGCGCGAGCGCGTGGCGCGACATGGGCCACGGCGGCCTGCTGGACGGCACGCCGCGGCTCTCGCGCGACGGAGAGCCGATCTACCACTACTCGTTCCTGTCGACGTTCGCCGAGCGCACGGTGGTGCCGGCCGCGTGCTGCATCCCGGTGCCGGACGACGTCCCGTTCGAGATCGCCGCGCTGGCCGGCTGCGCGGTGGCGACCGGCACCGGCGCGGTGTGGCGCACCGCCGGCGTGCGGCCCGGCGATCGCGTCGCGGTGCTGGGCTGCGGCGGCGTCGGCATGAGCGCGCTGCTCGGCGCGATCGCCGCCGGCGCGCACCCCGTCGTCGCGGTCGACGTGTCCGCGGACAAGCTGGCGGTCGCCGAGGAGCTCGGGGCGACGCATGCCGTCGCCTGGGAGGGCGACGCCGAGCGCACGGCCGAGCGCGTGGTCGAGGTCAGCGACGGAGGCGTCGACTACGCGATCGAGGCGACCGGCCGGCCCGAGGCGGCGCTGGCCGCCTTCCTCTCGACCCGGCCGCGCGGCGCCGCCGTGCTGATCGGGATCCCGCGCGCGGACGCGACGATCACGCTGCCGGCGCTGCCGATCCCGCGGCTCGAGCGGCGCATCCTCGGCTCGATCTACGGGTCCTCGCGGCCGGAGCGCGACTTCCCGGCGCTGCTCGAGCTCTACCGCCGCGGCCGGCTGCCGCTCGACCGGCTGGTGTCGCGCCGCGTGCCGCTCGACGCCGTCGAGGAGGCGTTCGGCATCATGCGCCAGGGCGACGCGCTGCGCGTCGTACTCGACCTGGAGGGCGCCGCGTGACCGATCAGCTGGACGGGCGGATCGGGGAGTTCTGGTCCGGCGAGGTGCCGAACGGAAGCCACATCAACGTGGTGCTGGCGCGCCGGGGCTCGCCGACGGCCGCCGCGGCGGCGGGGGCGCTCGCCGCCCCGCGGCCGGGGCACACCCCGTTCCTCGCGTGCCTGTCGCCGGGCGTCGTCGTGCGCCCGGTCACGATCGTCGTCAACAAGGCCCCGATCGGGGACGAGGGCAAGCTCGGGCCGATCACGTGGGGCGCCGCGCAGCTCGGCATCGCGCAGGGCGTGCTGGACGCTGTGGCCGACGGGGTGATCGACGCGGCGGAGGTCGCCGACGTGGTGGTGCTCGTCGCCGTCTGGGTGGATCCGGCCGCCGGCGACGAGACCGCGGTCAAGCGGGCCAACCGCGCAGCCATGCGCGGGGCGATCGCCGATGCGCTCGACCCGCCGACCGCGGATGCGGTGCGCGCGCTCGTCGATCGCCGCGAGGACGCGGCGAACAACTACTACGGCGGCGACTGACGTGCGCATCGCGTCCGTCGAGGTGCGGCGCTACGGCGTCGCGCTCGAGCCTCCCTTCCACGCGGCGTGGGACCCGGTCCCGCGGGCGCGCAGCGAGGCGGCGCTGGTCATCGTCCGCGCCGACGACGGCACGGCCGGGTACGCCAGCGGCGACGAGTTGCCCGACGCCGCGCTGCTCGAGCGCCTGCTGGTCGGGCTCGATCCCCGCCGCACCGAGGTCGTGCGCGAGCTGTGCGAGACCGTCGACTTCCACGGCGGGCGACCGTGGACCGCCGAGGTGGCCGTCTGGGACCTCGCCGCGCGCGCGGTGGGCGAGCCGTTGTGGCGGCTGCTGGGCGGGCGCTCCGAGCGGCTGCTCGCGTACGCCTCCAGCGGCGAGCTGGTCGCGCCGGACGAGCGTGCCCGGCGCGTCGTCGCGTTGCGCGACGCGGGCGTGCGTGCCGTCAAGATCCGCTTCCACCAGCCCGACTGGCGCGACGACGTGGCCGTCGTCGAGGCCGTGCGCGACGCCGTGGGCGGGGACGTCGAGCTCATGGTGGACGCGAACCACGGCTGGCGCATGGCGGGCGACCGCGGCCGCCGGTGGGACGTGGCCGACGCGATCCAGTGCGCGCGGGCGCTCGAGCCGCTGGGGGTGTACTGGCTCGAGGAGCCGTTGCCGACGACCGATGTGGACGGCTATGCGCGCCTGCGCGCCGGGACGTCGCTGCGGATCGCCGCGGGGGAGATGGTGCGCAGCCTGCACGAGGCGCGCGAGCTGGTCGTGCGCGGCGGCGTGGACGTGGTGCAGCCCGACGTCGTGCTCGCGGGCGGCATGGGCGGCTGCCGCCGGATCGCCGCGCTCGCGGACCTGTGCGACCGGATGTTCACGCCCCACACGTGGTCGAACGGGCTCGGGCTGGTCGCGAACCTGCACATGGCGCTCGCGGTCTCGACCTGCCCCTACGTGGAGGTGCCGCTCGACCCGCCGGGCTGGAGCGCCGAGCGGCGCGACTGGCTGCTCGGCGGCGCCGCGGTGCTGATCGCCGCGGACGGGACCGTCGCCCCGCCGCCGGGGCCGGGCCTCGGCGTCACCCCCGACCTCGACGCGCTCGAGGCGCACCGCATCGCATGAGGATCCGCGCCGCCGTCCTGCAGGCCTACCACGAGCCGCTGGAGGTGTGCGAGCTCGAGCTCCAGGCGCCCGCCGCGGACGAGGTGCTCGTGCGCGTGGCCGCCGCCGGCGTGTGCGGATCGGACCTGCACCTCGCGGACGGCGATCTGGGCGACGGCCGGCATCCGATCGTCCTCGGCCATGAGGGAGCGGGCGTGGTGGAGCGCGTCGGGGAGGGGGTGACGCACGTCGCCGCGGGCGATCCGGTCGCCTTCTGCTTCGTCCCGTCCTGCGGCGCGTGCCCGGCATGCGTCGCCGGACGGCGCAACCTGTGCGAGCCCGCCGCCGCCGCCGCGTGGGAGGGCACGCTGCTGGACGGCACCTCGCGGCTCTCCTTCCCCGGCGGCCGGCCCGTCCAGCACTTCAACTTCGTGTCCTGCTTCGCCGAGTACTGCGTCGTGCCCGCGGCGTCGGCCGTGCGCATCCCGCCTGCGCTGCCGCTGTGGGAGGCGTCGCTGCTCGGCTGCGGGGTCGTGACCGCGGTGGGGGCGGTGCGCAACACGGCCGGGGTCGCGATCGGCGAGAGCGTCTGCGTGATCGGGTGCGGAGGCGTCGGCCTCCAGATCGTCGCCGCGGCGCGGATCGCGGGCGCCGGCCAGATCGTCGCCGTCGAGCGCGATGCCCGCAAGCGCGAGCTGGCGCTCGCGCGCGGCGCCACGCACGCGGTCGGCGCAGCCGGCGACGGCGACCCGGTGGCCGCGGTGCTGTCGCTGGCCCCCGGCGGCGTCGACCACGCGTTCGAGGCGATCGGCTCCCCGCAGACGATGCGGATGGCCTGGGACGTGCTGCGGCCCGGCGCGACCGCGACGATCGTCGGCATCGCGCCCGCCGGCGTCGACGTCGCGCTTCCCGCGCTCGAGCTGCTCTCGGAGAAGGGCATCCGCGGCAGCTACTACGGATCAGGGGACGCGGGAGCGCTGCTCGCCTCGATGGCGGAGATGACGGCGTCCGGCCGCTTCGCCGTGGCCGACGTCGTCACCCACGTGACGGACCTCGAAGGGATCGAGGGGGCGTTCGAGCGGCTGCGCGCGGGCGAGGGTGCGCGCACGCTCGTGCTCCTCGATGCCGCGCTGGCGGGCTGGACGGGCGAGCCGCCGGCCTGAGCGTCAGGCGGCGAGCTGGTCGAGCGGGCGCAGCTCGTCGGCGTAGGAGACCGACATGCGATGCAGCGCTCCCTCGGGATCGACGGTGTACTGGCCGAGGCGCCAGAGCGGCGGGGAGTACGTGTGGAGCGAGGTGGCGCGCGGCGCCGCGCAGGTGAGGCGGTGGATGTGCGACGGTCCGAACGTGAACGTCGAGCCGGGGCCGTAGAGCGTCCGCCGCTCGGGCGCGGCGACGAGCAGCGCATGCTCCTCGATCTCGCCGTCGACGACGCTGACGGCGCCGCTGGAGGTGTCGTGGTCGTGCCAGCCGGTGTCGTTCTCCGGCAGCCAGAAGATCGCCCAGACGTCGAGGTGCGCGTCGCGGTGCACGCACACGTAGGTGCGCTCGCTCGCGTTCGGGTCGATGTGCGACTCCCACAGCTCGCGCCGCTCGGCCACGCCGCGGGCGAGGCGCTCCAGCTCGTGGCGCTCCAGCGTGCGATCGCTCGGTAGGTCGAGCGCGCGCAGCACGTGGGATGCGTCTGGGGTCATGCGAACACCTCCTGTGGGATATCGGCGAGAAGCCGCCCGGGGTTGACGGTTCTGATGGCGTGCATCGCCGCGGCGCCGAACGCGGGGTGCGACGGATCCGCGTACGGCCGGTCCGAGCCGTGGCAGACGACGTCGATGCCGAGCACCCGGATGACGGCGTCGACGGCCTGGGTGCCGTACGAGGACGTCTCGAGGAACGTGAGCGGGTCGACGGGACGGCCGGAGCCGCCGCGGGCGCGCATCCGCTCGCCGTGCAGCGGACCGAGGCCGGCGAGCGCGACGAAGCAGACGGCCAGGCGGGGATGGCGCGCGCGGCCCTCGCACGACCACGCCCACCAGGCGGCGTGGAGTTGCGCGACGTAGGGGACGACCGGCGCCCACCACACGGGACGGCCGGGCACGTCCTGGCTGCCCGCCGGGCCGGGGTGGACGAGCAGCGGGCGGCCGGCGGCCTCGAGCGCGTCGAGCAGCGGGGCGAGGTGGTCGAAGCCGCCGGGGGCCGCGAGCAGGTCGGCGGGGAGCTCGAGCCCGACGGCGCCGGCGCTCAGGGCCTGCTCGAGCGCCTGCGGGTCGGGCTGCACCGTGCCGGCCATCGCCCAGGCGCGGAACGGCGCGGGGAGGGAGAGCGCGCCGTCCAGCCAGGCGGCGGCGAGCTCCCGGGCCTCGGGCGGCGGCAGGCGGTCGAGCCCCAGCGCGGCCGAGGGGGAGAGGAGGACGAGCTCGTCGCCGTCCTCCGCCGCTTGCGCGGCTCGGGCCCCGGGTTTGTGATGGACCGGGTCGATCGCGTACGGGCGCTCGCCGGGCAGGTGCAGCTCCCAGCCGTCGAGCCGCGGAGCCGTCCGCCGCGCTCGGAGGGCGGCGAGGAACGGCTCGGGCCAGAGGTGCTGGTGGAGGTCGACGGTCACACGGGATTTCTGAAGCGATTCACTGAACCGGTTCACTGAACCGGTTCAACAGTACACCACGGAGGGCGCCGCGCCAACATGTGCCACCGGTCCCATCCGGGCGGCGCCTTGCTCGACCACGGGGCGCAGCCGGTACGGTTGGGGGGTGGTTCCGCGGAGACGCGTCACGATCAAGGACGTCGCCGCGGCGACAGGACTCTCCCCGGCCGCAGTGTCATATGCGCTCCGCGGCGTGCAGACGTCGCCCGAGACCCAGGAGCGCGTCCGCAGGGCCGCCGACGAGCTCGGCTACACGGGCAACGCCGTCGCGCGGGCGCTCGCCCGTGGGAGCACGGGCCTCGTCGGGGTGCTGTCGGGCTCGCTGCAGGACCTGAGCGAGCAGCGGTTCGTCGAGGCGCTCGGGCGAGAGCTCGGCCGGCGCGACCTGCACATGGTGGTCGTCGACGCGCGCGGCGAGCCCGAGCGCGAGCGGATGCTGGCGCGCCAGCTCGCCGACCAGCTCGTCGACGGGCTCATCGTCTCGCCGCTCGACCCGTCCGACGAGGCCTGGCAGGACATCGGCGAGATGCTCCCGATCGTGACGGTCGGCGACGCGCTCTCCGGGCCGACGGTGGGGGAGGTGCTGTTCGACAACCGCGCCGGCGTGAGCATGGTGCTCGAGCACCTGCACGGGCTCGGCCACCGCCGGATCGCGGTGCTGACGCCGAGCCGCCCCTCGACCCCCGACCGCCCCGCCGAGCGGGTCGTCGCCGAGGTGTGCGAGGCGCTCGGGCTCGACGCGACCGTCGTGAACTCGCCGCACTCGATCGAGGACGCGACGCAGACGGCGGCGGCGCTGCTGGCGCAGGAGCCGCGCCCGACCGCGGTCTTCTGCCTCTCGGACTCGATCGCGTGCGGGGTCTACGCGGCGGCCGCTGCGCAGGGGCTCGAGATCCCGCGCGACCTCTCGGTCGCCGGCTACGACGGTCACCCGATCGGGTCGGTCGTGGCGCCGCCGCTCACCAACGTGGAGTGGGGGATGCCGGACGTGGCGGCGTCCGCGGCGGCGCTGCTCGCCGCGGCGGTGGCGGGACGGCCGAAGCCGCGGGCGCGCGCTCGGGTGCGGGTGTCTCCGGTGTTGGTGGAGCGCGCTTCTACCGCGGCTCCGGCGCTGGCTCCTGCGTAGCGGGCGTCGGTGAACGGCGGGCATCGAGGGCGTGGGATCGAGGTGCGCGCAGGTTGCGTTGCGCTTTGAGTTCGCATTGCGCGGTTAAAAGCGCAACGCGCCCCGCCCGGGCACTTCATCCCGCTCCCTCGATGCCCGCCGTACATCACCGCCGAGCCCGCCGACCGACGACTCGCGCCTACACACCCGCGGCCCGCGCCGCCTCGGCATGAGCCGCCGCCTCGAGCCCGTCGTCGAGCGCAGCCAGCGACCCCGGCGGCACCCCCAGCGCCCGCGCCGTCAGCCAATCCGCGAACCCCGTGTTCTTCGGCAGCAGCGGACCGTGCATGTACGTCCCGACGACCGTGCCGTGCAGCCCGCCGCGCACGCCCTCGGTCCCGTCGGACCCGTTGTTCCCGTTCCCGCGCAGCACCCGGCCCAGCGGCGCCTCCCCGGCGCCGAGGTACGTGCGACCCGCATGGTTCTCGAAGCCCGCCAGGCGGCCCGGGCCGCCGGGGAGGTCGAGCTCGATCGCGATGTTGCCGAGCAGCCGCGGGCCGTCCTCGCGGCGCGTGTCCAGGTCGACGAGGCCGACGCCTGGGAGCCGCTCGCCCGCCATCTCGTACCCGTGGCCCAGCAGCTGCAGCCCGCCGCAGACCGCGAAGACGACCGCACCGCGGTCGGCCGCCGCGTGCAGCGCGTCGCGCTTGACGGTGGCGAGGTCGCGCGCGCAGAGCGCCTGGTCGCGGTCCTGGCCGCCGCCGATGTAGAACAGGTCGTGCGCGTCGGGGTCGATCTCGTCGCCGATCCCGGCGCCGGCCAGCTCGAAGCCGAGCCCGCGCCACGTCGCGCGCCGCTCGAACACGGTCAGGTTGCCGCGATCGGCGTAGATGTTCATCAGGTCGGGATAGAGCGCGAGCACGCGCAGGGTCCGCTCAGGCACGCAGCAGCACCACCTGGGAGCCGACGTGCTCGCCGGTCGCGGGGATCGTGCGCGCCGGCTCAGGCGTGAAGCCGGCGGCGGCGCCCTCGGCCTCGAGCTCCGCGGGCGTGAGGTGCGCGAGCTCGGTCACGTCGTCCTCCTCGCTCACCTCGCCGTCCGGCCCGGACGCGCGGCGGACGCGCTCTATCCGCGTGACGCCGGGCAGCGCCCGCACGGCGGTCGGCTGGGACGCGAAGCGCCAGCCCCCGAGCGTCGCGACGTCGGGCGCGGGCAGGTCGCCCTCCAGCTCGCCGAAGTCCTCCAGCGCGGCGGTGATCGCGAGTGCGAGCAGCCCGCCGGGCAGCAGCGCGCGGCGTGCGGCGGCGAGGAAGCCGGCGCGGCCGGGCAGGAGCTGGACCGTCTGCATCGGCACGATGACGAGGCCGAAGCGCCGGTCGAGCGAGAAGTCGTCCGCGTCGGCCACCACGGTCGCCACCCGCACGCCCGCCGCTCGCGCGGTCAGCGCCTCGAGGAGCTCGGGCTCGCGGTCGAGCGCGGTGACGTCGTGGCCGGCGCGCGCGAGGGTCAGCGCGACGCGGCCGGTCCCCGCGCCGACGTCGAGGACCGGCCCGCGCTCGCGGGCGGCCAGCTCGAGCCACAGCGCCAGGTCCGCCGAGTAGCGGCCGCACTCGACGTCGTGCCACACGACGAGGGGGGAGTAGGTGGTCGTCATCGCCAGTGCCCCTGCACCTGCCCCCGCCGCGCCAGGAGATCGCGCAGCTCGAGCAGCGCCGTGTACGTCGGGAGCGCGTACAACGGCCCCGAGCCGTCCGCCAGGGCGGCATCCAGCCCGGCCGGCAGCGCCGGCACGACCGCCAGGCGGGAGGGATCCACGCCCGCGTACTTCAGCCGCAGCGCGAGCTCCGCCGCGCGGGTGCCCGAGCACGTCATCCGCCGCACCGACGGGGCGAGCAGCTCCCAGTCGGCGTCCCACACCCACGAGATGTCGCGCCCGTCCGCGGTGTTGTCGTTGAGCACGCCGAACAGGTCGAGCTCCTCGCCCTCCAGCGCCAGCGTCCGCAGCACCTCGTTCGCGCCCGCCGGGTTCTTCACGAGCAGGATCGACGTCGGCCGGCCGCCGAGGTCCAGCGTCTCCGCACGCCCGAACGCCGGGGCGACCGCCCCGAGGCCGGCCACGATCGCGTCCAGCGGCGCGCCGAGCCGCAGGCACAGCGCCGCCGCGCCGAGCGCGTTGTAGACGTTGTAGAGCCCCGGCAGCGGCAGCTCGACCCGTGCGGTCCCGGCCGGCGTGACGAGCGTGAACGCGGCGGAGTGGATCCCGCGCAGCTCGACCGCGCGCGCGACCACGGCCGGCTCCGGGCGGCGCGCGCCGCAGTTCGGGCACGCGTAGCGACCGAGGTGGGCGAGGTAGATCGCCTCGTACTCGTACGGATGACCGCAGCGGCGGCAGTGCTTGGAGTCCGCGGCGTGCTGGAGCTCGGGGATCGCGAGCGAGTCGTCGTCGACCCCGAAGTACAGCGGGGCCCGTGCGCGCCCCAGGTCCGCGACGAGCGGGTCGTCCGCGTTGAGCACCAGGTCCGTGTTCCCCGGCAGCGCCGCGACGACCTCCGCCCAGCGGTCGGCGATGATCTCCAGCTCCCCGTAGCGGTCGAGCTGGTCGCGGAACAGGTTGCCGAGCAGGATCGCGCGCGGCCCGAGCTCCTCCACCACCGGGCCGAGCCAGAACTCGTCGACCTCGAACAGCCCGAGCTCGCCGGTCAGCCGCCCGCGCCGGGACGCCGCCGCCAGTGCGGACGCCACGCCGCCCGCCATGTTCGCCCCGGCCCGGTTGTGGACCAGCGTCTCGCCCGTCCGCTCCAGGACCGCGGCGGTCATCGCGGCGGTCGTCGTCTTCCCGTTCGTCGCGCTGATCACTGCGCTGCCGTGCGCCAGCCGCTGCGACAGCAGGCCGATCGCGTGCGGCTCCAGCCGCGTGAGGACCTTGCCGGGCAGCGACGTCCCGCCGCCGCGTCCGGCGGCGCGCACGATCGTCCCGACCGCCTTCGCGGCGGCGACCTTGGGGCCGAGCAGTGTCACGGGACCAGCACCTTCAGCGCGCGGGGCACGACCCTGATGGTGACGGGCAGGTCCGCGATCGGGTCGCCGTCGGCGTACGCGCGGAACGGGCGGTCGGCGTGGAACGCGACCTCGCGGCCGCGCAGGAACGTGAGGTGCTCGCTCCCCACGTGCGTGCCCTTGAACACCTTCGGCAGGTTCGCCAGGTAGCGCCGCTTCGCGCACGCGCCGATCAGCACGACGTCGAGCAGCCCGTCGTCGAGCGATGCCTCGGGCATCAGGTACATGCCGCCGCCGAACACGCCCGAGTTGCCGACCGCGACCGAGTAGCCGGTGAACGACCGCGCCTCCCCGTCCACCACGACCTGCCAGTGCGCCTGGCGCCAGGTGCGCAGCGCGCGCAGCGTCGCGTAGACGTAGATCAGCTCCCCGAGCGGAACCCGGGTCGCGTTGGCGATGTCCTGCACGTCGGAGTCCAGGCCCGCCGAGGCGATCCCGAGGTAGGTCTTCCCGCCCGCGTCCGCGACGTCGATCGCGCGCTCATGGCCGGCGGCGAGCGCGTCGCAGGCGCGCTCGGGGTCGGTCCCGATGCCCAGCTTGCGCGCGAAGTCGTTGCCGCGGCCGCCCGGGAGCACGCCGAGCACGCCGTCGGTGCCCCGCAGCTCGCCGGCGACGGCGCCGAGCAGCCCGTCGCCGCCCATCGCGGCGGCGACCTCGCCGGAGGCGAGCGTCTCGCGCGCGAGCTCCCGCGCATGCGCCAGCGAGTGCGTGCGCTCCACCCGGAACGGCATGCCGCGCGCCCGCAGCGCCGCCTCGACGCCCGGCAGCAGGCGCGCCGCGCGGCCGCGCCCGGCGCTGGGGTTCACGATGAGGCAGAGCGGGCGCCGGGCCATGCGGGTCGAGAACGCTAGAAGATCCCGCTCAGCCGAGCACGAGCGCGGCGAGCGAGTCGGCGACGTGGGTGGCGCGCGGGTCCGCCGCGTTCGCCTCGGCGGGCGTCGTGACGCCGGTCAGCACGAGCGCGCTGTCGATCCCCGCGCGCCGCGCCCCGGCCACGTCGACGTCGAGCCGGTCGCCGACCGCCAGGTAGCGCCCCTCGCCGAGCCGGTCGCGCACGGTCGCGTACATGTCGGGCTCGGGCTTGCCGACCGTGCGCGCCGCCCGTTGTCCCGTCGCCTCCTCCACGGCCGCGAGCACCGCGCCGGAGCCCGGCCACGGGCCGTCGGGCATCGGGAACGTCCGGTCGCGCGTGACGCCGATCAGCTCGGCGCCCCGCAGCACCGCCTGGGTGGCGATCCGGAGCTCGCGGTAGTCGAAGGCCTCGTGGCCCCCGACCACCACGACGTCGGCCCGCGTCGCGAACTCGGTGTTGTTGACGATGCGCATGCCGGCGTCGGCGACGTGGTCGACGAGCGCCTGGGAGCCGATCACGAACGCCGCGCCGCCGTCCTGGCGCTCGGCCAGCACGAACTGCAGCGCGGCGCCGCACGTCACCACCTCGTCGAGGCTCGCCTGGAAGCCGAGCCGCCACAGCTTGCGGACGAAGTGGTCGGGCGGGTGGCGCACGTCGTTGGTGACGTACGCGATGCCCTTGCCCGCCTCGCGCAGCGCGGCGACCGCCTCGGGCGCGCCCGCGACCGCGTCGTCGCCCACCCACAGGCATCCGTCGAGGTCGAGCAGCAGATGGTCGTAGCGGGCGATGGCCGGGCGGAGCGACACGACCGCTCATTATCATCGCCGCCCATGACAAGGCCCCTCGTGCTCCTCTTCGCGTGCCTGCTCCTGGCCGCATACGCCGGCTGCGGCGGCGATGACAAGCAGGCGTCCGCGGAGGCGACGGCCACGCCGGAGGACACCGGGGGCGAGCAGGGGACCGGCTGCGAGCCGGCGGAGAAGCCGGCGCCGAAGGACGTCCAGCTCAAGAAGCCCAAGGCGCAGCTCGACCCGGCGAAGACCTACGTCGCGACCGTGACGACGAACTGCGGCGACTTCAAGATCAAGCTCGACGCCAAGCGCGCGCCGAAGACCGGCGGGTCGTTCAAGTACCTCGTCGACAAGGGCTTCTACGACGGGCTCGGGTTCCACCGCATCGTGCCCGGCTTCGTGATCCAGGGCGGCGACCCCGCCGGCGACGGCAGCGGGGGCCCCGGCTACTCGGTCGTGGAGGCGCCGCCCGACGACCTCGCGTACACGAAGGGCGTGGTCGCGATGGCCAAGACGCAGATCGAGGACCCCGGCACCTCGGGCAGCCAGTTCTTCGTGGTCACCGGCGAGGATGCGCAGCTCCCGCCCGAGTACGCGCTGCTGGGCAAGATCACCGAGGGGCAGGACGTGGTCGACCTGATCGGCGTCGCGCCGGTCGGACCCGACGAGCAGCCGGTCGATCCAGTGGTGATCCAGAAGATCACGATCGACGAGAGCTAGTGGAGGCCGGGACGGGACCGCGCGAGCGCATCGAGGAGCTCGCCGCCAGGCTCGGCGAGCTGCGCGACGCGTACTACCGCGGCGAGCCGCTCGTCGCCGACGCCGACTACGACGGGCTCGAGGACGAGCTGCGGGCGCTCGTCGCCGAGCATCCCGAGCTCACGCCGGATCCGAACCCGCTCGAGACCGTCGGCGCGCCGACGGTCCTCCACGCGCCGGTCCGGCACAGCCGGCCGATGCTGTCGCTGGACAAGGCGAGCCGGCCGGAGCAGGTGGCCGCGTTCTTCGACCGCTTCCCGGGCCAGCCGGTCGTCGTGATGCCCAAGCTGGACGGGCTCTCCCTGGCGCTCGTGTACGAGCGCGGGCGGCTCGCCCGCGCCGTCACGCGCGGCGACGGGACGACGGGGGACGACGTCACGGTGCTGATCCGCGCGCTCGCCGACGGCGTGCCCGAGGGGATCGACGCCGAGGGCCGGGTCGAGGTGCGCGGCGAGGCGGTGATGCTCCGCTCCACGTTCGCCGCCTACAACGCCGCGCATCCCGACAAGCCGCTGATCAACCCGCGCAACGCCGCGGCGGGCACCGTCCGGGCGAAGGACCCGGCGGTCGTCGCCGAGCGGCGCCTGCGCTTCTTCGCGTTCGACCTCGACACCAGCGACGGCGCGCAGGCCGATCTGGAGGAGGCGCTGCGCGCGCTGGGGTTCGAAGCGGCCGACATGCGCCACTGCGACGACGCCGCCGCGGCGCAGGAGGTGATCGGCGCGATCGAGGCCGAGCGCAACGAGCTCGACTACGACCTCGACGGCGCGGTGCTGCGGCTGGCCGACCGCAACGCGTACGCCGCCGCCGGCACCCGCGCCAACAGCCCGCGCGGCGCGCTCGCGTTCAAGTACGCGGCGGAGGAGAAGACGACGCAGCTCGCCGACGTGATCTGGGACGTCGGCAAGATCGGCAAGGTCGCGCCGGTCGCCGTGCTGGAGCCCGTGTTCGTCGGCGGGACCACGGTGACGCGCGCGACGCTCGCCAACCAGGAGGTGATCCGGGCCCGCGACGTGCGGATCGGCGACACCGTGCTGGTGCGCCGCGCCGGCGACGTGATCCCGTTCGTGGCCGGCGTCCTGGACGCCTCCAAGCGCACCGGCGCCGAGCGCGAGATCGTCGCCCCGGAGGCGTGCCCGTCCTGCGGGCAGCCGCTGACCGAGCAGGGCAACAGCCGCGAGCTGTACTGCACGAACGTCACGTGCCCGGCCCAGACGGTGCGGCGCCTGATCCACTGGGCCTCGCGGGCGGCCGCGGACATCGACGCGATCGGACCGGTCTGGATCGAGCGCTTGAACGAGGCCGGGCTGCTGGAGCGGCCGTCGGACTTCTACGCGCTCGAGCGCGACACGCTGCTCGAGTTCGAGCGGATCGGCGAGGTCTCGGCCGAGCGCATGGTCGAGTCGATCGACCGCAGCCGCGCCGTCGGGCTGCGGCGCGCGCTGATCGGGCTGGCGATCCCGATGGCCTCCGAGGGCACGGCCGCACGGCTCTGCCGCGCCGGCTTCGGCAGCCTCGAGGAGATCGCCGACGCCGGGGAGGAGCACCTGCAGCAGGTCGAGGACATCGGGCCGAAGGTGGCCGCCAGCCTGCACGCCCACCTGAACCGCGAGTCCACCCGCGCCGAGCTCGCCCGGCTGCGCGAGCTCGGGGTCGACCTCGACGTGCGCGACGAGGACCTCCCGCCGAAGGTGGCCGCCGACGCGCCGCTGGCCGGCAAGACCGTCGTGATCACCGGCACGATCGCCGACCCGCGCAGCGGCGAGAAGGTGGCGCGCCCCGCGTTCCAGCGCCTCTGCGAGCGCGCCGGCGCCGAGGTCGCCTCCTCCGTGTCGGCCAGCACCGACCTCCTCATCTGCGGCGCCAACGTCGGCGCGAGCAAGACGGCCAAGGCGGAGAAGCTCGGCGTCGAGGTGGTCGACCAGGAGGACGTCTGGCGCCTCCTGATCGACGCGGGCGTCACCTAGCCCCGGACCGTCGCGCCCTCGTGCGCGAGCAGCTGGCGCTTGCGCTCCGGGCCGCCCCCGTAGCTCCCGACGCCGCCCGAGCCGGGCAGCACGCGGTGGCAGGGGACGATGATCGGCACCGGGTTCGTCGCGCACGCGCTCCCGACCGCACGGGCCGCCTTCGGGTGGCCGATCCGCGCGGCGAGCGCCCCGTAGGTCACGACGTCGCCGGCGTGGACCTCGTCGCGGAGCGTCGTGAGCGCCTCGCGGCGGAAGTGCGAGCGCACCAGCGACATGTCGACCGGGAGGTCGAGCGTCTCGTCCTCGCCCTCGAAGTACGCGGAGACGGCGTCGCGGGTGGCGGCGAGCTCGCGGTCGGAGGCGACGACGCGCGGGCCGAGCCCGGCGACGACCTGGGCGAGGAGCGCGTCCTCGCGCTCCTCCGGGAACCCGACGCGGACGACGCCCTGCTCGCCCTGCACGATCAGCAGCGTGCCGATCGGGGTGCGGAGGTGGGTGTAGACGGCGTCGGCGAGACCCTCGCGGACGGCGGCGGACGCGATCGCGTCGAGCAGGTGGCTGGGAAGGCTCATGCGGGGATCCCCTGGGTGCGGAGTGTGCGGATGGCGGTCGAGACCCGCTGGCGGGCGGCCACCGTGGAGACGCCGAGGCGGCTCGCGATGCGGTCGTAGTCGAGGTCCTCGACGAAGCGCAGGCGCAGCGCGGCCCGCGCGTTCTCGGGCAGCTCGCCGATCAGGACCTCGAAGGTGTCGTCGTAGTGCTCGGGCTCGGAGACCTGCTCCGGCGGCTCGCCGGTGAGCACCTCGCGGCGGCGCGACCGGTGGTGGTCGAGCGCGGTCGTGGTCGTCACGCGGTACAGCCAGGCGCGCAGATGCTCGGCGTGGCGCAGGCGGGGATACGCCCGCAGCGCGCGCAACAGCGCGTCCTGCAGGACGTCCTCGCCGTTGGCGTCGCCGGCGATCCGCCGCGCGTGCACGAGCAGCTCGTCGCCGTGGGCTTCGACGAGCGACCAGAACGGGGGCAGGATCACGGTGCTCACTCCCGTTCAACGTGGCAGGTCGCGCGGATGTGAGGGCGGCTCGTGTAATGTCTAGCAAGTCGATAGACATCATCGTGAAAGGCGGTAGGGAATTGCGGGATTCGGCGGCGGTGACGGGGCGATGTCCGGTCTTCGCGATCATCGGCGGCGGGTTCTGCGGGACGCTCACCGCCGTCCACCTGCTCCGGCTGGCCGCGCCCGGGACGCGGATCCTGCTGATCGAGCGCGGCGGCGACTTCGGGCCCGGCGTCGCGTACGGGACGCGCGACGACCGCCATGTGCTCAACGTGCCCGCGGCGCGCATGAGCGCGTTCAGCGCGGAGCCCGGCGACCTGGTGGGGTGGGCGGGGGTCGAGCCGGAGGCGTTCGTCTCGCGGCGCGTCTACGGCGAGTACCTGCGCGCGCAGCTCGCGTGTGCGGCGGCCCGCTCCGCCGCCCGGCTGGAGCGCGTGACCGGCGAGGTCGTGCGCGTGCGGCCGGCGCGGGGCGCGATCGAGCTCGTGCTCGCCGACGGCGGCCGCCTCGCCTGCGACCGCGCGGTCCTCGCCGTCGGCAGCATCCCGGCCGCGCCCGTGTGCGAGCTGCCGGACGACCCGCGGGTGATCCGCGACCCGTGGCGCGAGCTCGTGGGGGAGGCCGACGGCGCCGCGGCCCCGGGCGACGCCGCGACGACGCTCGTCATCGGCTCCGGTCCGACGGCGGTCGACGTCGCGCTGAGCCTGTGCGGCGCGTCGCCCCGCGCGCGCGTGATCGCGGTGTCGCGGCACGGGCGGCTGCCGTTCGCGCACCGCGCCGGGCTGCGGCCGCCGGTGCCCGCGCCGGCGCTCCCCGCCGGGCCGCTGCGGCTCGCCGAGCTCGAGCACCGCATCCGCGCGCATGTCGCGCGCGTCGACGCCCGCGGCGGCGACTGGCGCGACGCGATCGACGGCCTGCGCCCGCTCCTCCCGGACCTCTGGCGCCGGCTGCCGCTCTCCGACCGGCGCCGCTTCCTGCGCGAGCGCCTCCGGAGCTGGGAGCTGCGGCGCCACCGGCTCGCGCCCGCGGCGGCGGCCTCCGTCCGCGCGCTCCGCATGCAGGGCCGGCTCACGCTCGTGGCCGGCGGGGTGGATCGCATCCGCGCCCGCCGTGGCGGGATCGAGCTGCGGCTGCACGACGGGCGCTCGCTCGCCGCCGCCCGCGTCGTCACCTGTACGGGCGCCGGCATGGCGGTCGCCGCCACGCCGGACCCGCTCGTGCGCGGCCTGCTGGCCGACGGCCACGCGAGCCCCGACCCGCTCGGCCTCGGCCTGCGCGCGACGCCGTCCGGCGCGCTGCTCGACGCGTCCGGTCGCAGCGACGAGCGCCTCTGGCTGCTCGGCCCGCTGCGGCGCGGAGAGCTGTGGGAGTCGACCGCCGTGCAGGAGCTCCGCGACCAGGCCGTCGCGGTCGCCGGCGGGGTGTGCGCTTCGGTCGCCGCGACCCGCCCCGAGCCGCTCGCGGTCCCGGCGTGAACCCTCCCGCCTCCCCAACCGCCACAATGACCCCGTGAGGATCTCCGCGAAGGTCGATTACGCGATGCGCGCGCTCGTCGAGCTGGCCGCGTCCGGCGACGGCTCCCCGGTGACCGCCGAGCGGCTCGCCGACGCGCAGGGGATCCCGCAGAAGTTCCTCCAGAACATCCTGCTCGAGCTGCGCCGGGCCGGCATCGTCGCGAGCCACCGCGGCCCCGACGGCGGCCACGTGCTGGCCAAGCCGGCGGACAAGATCACCGTCGCCGACGTGATCCGCGCGGTCGACGGCCCGCTCGGCTCGGTCGCCGGGCACGCGCCGGAGGACATGGTGTACCAGGGCTCGACGATGCGGCTCAAGGACACCTGGGTCGCCGTGCGCGCGAGCGTGCGCGGCGTGCTCGAGGGCATCACGCTCGACGACATCGCCTCCGATCACCTGCCGCCGTCGATCAGCGGGCTGATCGACGCCAACGACGCCTGGGTGAGGCGCTAGCCGACTAGAGCATGTAGTAGAGGAGCTCGCCGTCCTCGCCGATGCGGTGCAGGCCGACGCGCTCCAGCAGCCGTTGCGACGCGAGATTGCTGCGCGTCGTGTCCGCCAGCACGCAGGTCAGCCCGGACTGGTGCCGCGCCCACTCCAGCAGCGCCGACAGCGCCTCGGTCGCGTAGCCCTGCCCGCGCGCGTCCTCGGTGATCGCGCAGCCGAGCAGGACCGCGCCGGTCTCATCCGGCGGCCCCATGAAGCCCACGTCGCCGATCACGTTGCCGTCGGCGCGGCGGACCACCTGGTAGGTGCCGAACTCGCCGAGCGGCGAGCGCTGGGCGGCGGCCGCGGCGGTCAGCTCCGCGCAGAGCAGGCTCGAGCCGAGCGGATAGCCGGAGGCCCACGGGTGCCCGTTGTGGATCCCCGCGGCGAGCGCGCGCGCGGTCGGAGGCTCGAGCAGGACAAGCTCCAGGCGCGGTGTCTCCAGTACCGACCCCATCACAGACCGACCCTATCCGGGTGGGAACCACCGGGTGGGAGAAAACATCCGGATCCGAACGTCCAGCTGGGCCGATCCCGGCCGCTAGCGCTTGAACTGCGCGGCGCGCTGCTCCGCAGCGCGCGCCCGCGCGGTCTTCTGGCGCCTTCGCCCGTAGAAGATCAGCACGCCCAGCACGATCAGCAGCAGCACGAAGCCCCAGAAGAAGGCGACCCCGGTGCCGATGCCGCCGAACGGGAGCGCGACGACCTTGACGATCGCCCAGCCGAGCAGGATCGCCAGCACGATCGCGAGGATCAGCAGCAGGATGCCGCCGATGCGGCGCAGGATGCCCGCGCTCGACGGCGGCGCGACGATGCCCATGACCCGCAGGGCGAGCAGCTGGCGGCCGGTCGGCGGCGTCTGGCCGAGCTTCTCGGCCGCCACCTTGAGGTCGGCGGGACGGCGCTCCGCGAGCGCCAGCGACGCCTCGGCCATGCGGCGCAGCTGCAGCCGCTCCTGCGGCCGGGCGGCGGCGATCGCGGCGCGGAAGTGCTCTCGGGAGCGCTTGGCGTCCATGCGCTCGGCGGCGCGGGCGCCGAGGATCGCCTGGGCGGCCGACCGGAACTTGGTCTCGGCCTCGAGCTCCTCGTCCGAGCGCGACTCGAGCTGCTGCATCGCAGCCATCGCGCCCCGCTGCTCCATCTTGATCTGTCGCGGCTTGGCCATGGCCAGTCCAGTCTACGAGCGCCGGCGAAAGCCCGTCGGCTCGATTTCCGGCGGGAGCGGGCTCGGCGGCAGCCCCGTCGTGGGGAAGTCCGCCCAGTCGTAGCCGGACGGCGCGATGTCGTTCGGCTCGCCCGGATGGAAGATCGACGCGAGGTACTGGATCTGGCCGCGCCCGATGCCCAGCTCGGACTGCCCGCCGCCGTAGCTGACGATGCCGCGCTCCGCGCACCACTCGTACGTGCGGAGCAGCTCCTTCCACGTCCCGATCCGCGAGGGCTTGACGTTGATCGTCCTGGGCAGGAACGGCAGCGCCTCGATGTCGGCGACGCCGTGGATCGGCGCGTCCCACGTGATCCGGTCGCGGAACGGGCGCAGCGCCTCGTCGGCCTCGGGGACCGTGAGGTCGGGATCCTCCAGCCACGCGTCGGGGAACGTCTCGGCGACGCGCCGGTAGAGGTCGGGGTCGGTCGGGACGTCGACCGGCGTGTTCTTGTAGGCGCCCTTGAAGTCGACCGACGCGACCGCGCCGGTGGCGGCGAGCTGCGACACGAACCCGTCGTCCCAGGACGGCGAGGAGTCGAGCTTGAAGCGCGTGCCGGGGTACGCCTCGAGCCGGCGCGTGACCGGCTCGAGCGAGGGCGGCTCGCCGAGCCGCAGCGAGACGACGAACGCGATCGGCTCGGGCTCGCGGCCGAGCACGTCGGCCAGCGAGCGGCCGGCCTGGCGCAGCGCGAGGTCCGCGGCGGCGGACTCGAACGCCCACCGGCGGTAGTTGCGGAACGCCGGCGCGACGGGATCGACCCCGTGGAAGAGGTCGAGGCCGTCGAGGTGCCGGGAGAGCGAGTCGAGCGTCCAGCTCCCCGCGAGCGGGAGGACCGGGCCGGTCTCCTGCTGCGCCTCCTGCAGCTCGCCGGTGTACGTGACGTCCTCGCCCAGCCCTTCCTCGCCGGCGCCCTGGAGATGGATCGTCGTGGTCAGGCGGTCGATCTCGAACTCGCCGGCCACGATGTGGCGGGAGCGTCCCTCGAGCGTGTAGGCGTCGATCTGCAGCGGCAGATCCGCGAGTGCGTCATACAAGGCCATAAGAGGGCGGACAGTACCGTCCATCGCACCCGCGAAGATGTCGGGCCGTGACCGAGGCGCTGCGCTTCTGGGCGCTCATCGAGTTGATCGGCCTCGGCGCGGCACCGCTCGCCGGGGTGCTGCTCGCGCGGCTGCCGGGCGCGGGGCTCGGGCTCGGCAAGGTGCTCGGGCTGCTCCTCGTCACGTGGCTGATCTGGCTCGGCGGGTCGCTCACCCTCGTGCCGTACGGCGCCGGGAGCGCGGCGCTGTGGATCGCGCTCGTGTGCGCGTTCGGGCTGCTCGCCTGGGTGCGGGGATGGGAGGGACGGCGCGCGGTCGCGCGCGGCGAGCCGCGCGGGTGGCTGGCCCGGCGGCGCTGGCGCCGGCTCGCCGCCCGGGTTCCCGAGCCCGACCCGCTGCGCGCGCGCCTGTTCTGGGGCGCGGAGGCGGTCTTCGCGGTGGCGTTCGCGGCGATGGCGCTGCTCGTCGCGTTCTCGCCCGACGTGTGGAACACGGAGAAGCCGATGGACATGGCGTTCCTGAACGCCTCCAACCGCGCGGACACGTTCCCGCCCGAGGACCCCTGGCTCGCCGGCGCCGATCTCAACTACTACTACCTCGGGCACCTGGCGATGGCGGTGCTCGTCAAGCTGACCGCGGTCGCGCCCGACCACGGCTACAACCTCGCGGTCGCCGCGCTGTTCGGGCTGACCGCCGCCGCCGTGTTCACGGTCGCCGGGACCGTGTGGGCGGCCGCGCGGGGAACCGCCGGGCACGGTGCGCGCGGGCCTCGCGGCGGTCGGGCTGGTGCTCGTGGCGGGGAACCTCGAGGGCGCGCGGCTGCTGATCGCCGACGGCGGCCCGCTGCGCGACTACGACTGGTTCGCCGCCACCCGCGTGGACCCGGACACGATCACGGAGTTCCCGTGGTTCTCGTTCCTGCTCGGCGACCTGCACGCGCACGTGCTCGCGCTGCCGTTCACGCTGCTCGCGCTCGCGTTCGCGATGCAGGTCGTGCTGGCCGGCCCGCGGATTCCATTCCCGCCCACCACCCCAGGCGGCCGCGTCCGGCTGGTGCTGGAGGCGTGCGGCGCGGCGCTCGCGACCGGCTTCCTGTACGCCGTCAACTCGTGGTCGTTCCCCGTGATGGCCGGTCTGCTGGCGCTCGCGGTCGTCGCCTGGCTGTGCGATCCGCGCAGCGAGGCGACGCGCCCGGCGGCGGTGCGCTGGCTGCTGGCGGTGCTCGCGCTGAGCGTCCTGCTCGTCCTCCCGTTCCACCTGTCCTTCGACCCGGCCGCGCGCGGGATCGGGGTCGTGAAGGACGGGCGCGGCTTCGCGGGCTGGCTGCGCGACGAGCTGCTCGTGTTCGGGTCGCTGCTCGTCTTCGTGGCGATCGCGTACGCCGGGCGGCTGGTGGGAACGCGGCGGCCGGGGCGCAACGCGGTGTGGATCGCGGTCGGGGCCGTGTTCGCCGGATCCCTGCTCGCGGCGCTCGGGTGGGCGCACGTGGCGCTGCTCGCGGCGTTGCTGCTCGTCGCGCTCCACGCGCTGCTCTCGCCGCGCACCGCGCCGCCGGCCCGGCTCGTCTGGCTGCTGGTCTCCGGCGGCGTCGCGTGCCTGCTCGGGCCCGAGCTGCTCTACGTGCGCGACGAGTTCGACGGCAGTGCGCTGTACCGGATGAACACGGTCTTCAAGCTCGACTACCAGGCGTGGCTGCTGCTCGGCCTCGGCGGGATCGGCGCGCTGGCCTGGTGGCGGGAGTGGCTGCCGCGGCGGCTCGGGCGCTGGGCGTTCGGCGCGCTCGCGCTGGCGGTCGTGCTCGCGGCGGCCGTGTACCCGGTGGCCGGCACGTACGCGCGCAAGGACGGGTTCGACGCGACGCCGACGCTCGACGGGCTCGGCTGGCTGCGCGATCGGGCGCCCGGCGACCCGGGCGCGATCGCATGGCTCAACGACCATGCCCCGTCCGGATCGGTCGTGCTCGAGTCGGTCGGCAACGACTACTCCGCGTTCGGCCACGGGCGCATCTCGACGTTCACGGGGTTGCCGACGGTGCTCGGCTGGCCCGGCCACGAGCGCCAGTGGGGTCACGACGTGGACGCGCGCGCGCGACGACGTCGCGCGGGCGTACTCCACCCCGACGGCCGCGGGGGCGCGGCCGGTGCTCGACCGGTACGGGGTCCGCTACGTCGTCGTCGGCCCGCTCGAGCGGACGGACTACGGCGACGCCGGCACGGCGAAGTGGGCGCAGCTCGGGCGGCGGGTGTACTCGCGCGAGGGGACCGATGTCTGGGAGTTGCGGTGATGCCGGCGAACGTCAACGGCCGAGCCTGCGACGCGCCTCAGGCGCCCTGCCGCACGTAGATCCACTCCGGCATGCCGCCCGTCGGATTCCACGTCTTGCGCTCCGTGAACCACCGCCACCACGCGCCCGGCGACATCTTGTCGTACTCCCGCACCCACCAGACCCGGAACGGGAACCGGCGGCCGTCGTAGCCGGCCAGGCTCTGGAGGAGCCGGTCGCGGTTGCCCTCGGTCAGGATCGCCACGTCGGTGTCGGGCGGCAGCTCGTTCGCGGACGACATGTCGAGGTACCCCGCGGGAAGGTCGCGGAAGTACCACGCCCACGGGAACGTCGCGCCCTCCGCCGAGTCGACGAGGATGTTCACGTCGCGGCCCTCGCGCCGCGCCCGGTCGGCGACCGCGTAGACCTCGTCGCGCACGCCCTTCACCGCCTCGGAGGACTGCGTCGTGACGAGGAACTCCCGCGGGTCGGCGCCGTTCTCCACGTTCGCCCACCACGACGTGTAGACCGTCGCCGCGACGCAGATCGCGACCACGACGAGGCCGAGCCGGCCCGTCCAGCGCGCCCGGCCGTCCCAGATCGCCTGCACGCCGAACCCCGCGAGCAGCAGCAGCGGAAGCAGCGGGTGCATCACCAGCCAGGAGAAGCGCTCGGACGCGTAGCTGTAGAGCGCCAGCGACAGCACGAAGTCCCAGATCAGGAACACGCGCAGCAAAGTGGGGCGGCGCAGCGTCGCCATCGCGCCGGCGAAGCCGAGCAGGAGCACGGGCCACTCCTCGGCGAACAGGACGACGATGTAGAAGTACCACTCCTTCTCGCCGCGGCCGCCCTCGTCGTGCTGCTCGAGCCAGTACGCGAGCCCGTCGTGGATCCCGTCCCACAACCCGCCGGGGTTGGTGAGGAAGACGGTGAACAGCAGCGTGAACATGCCGACGAACGCGGCGAGCGCCCACACCCACGCCTCCCACCCGACGGCCCGCACCGCCCGCACGATCGGCGCGCCGCCGAACCCGTGCCGGCGGGCCTGGACCGCGAGCGCGACGACGAAGAACGTGCCGGCGACGAACACGGTGATGAACGTGGACTCCTTCGTCGCGAAGCTCAGCGCGAGCAGCACGCCGATCAGCGCGGGCTGGTGGGGACGCGGGCGCTCGAGGAACCGGAACGTGACGGCGAGCAGCGCCAGCGTGATGCACGCGACGTAGATGTCCTCGCGCGCGAAGCGGCTGTAGTAGAGGTACGTGGGCCCGAACGCGAGCGCGGCCGCCGCCGCGAACGCGCCGACCCGCCCGATCTGCCCGCGCAGCAGCGCCGGCAGCGGGACGATCAGCGTGCCCATCAGCGCCGGTGCGAGCCGGGCGGTGAAGTCGCTGTCGCCGAACAGCAGGTACATCGCCGACGTCAGGTAGAACCGCAGCGGGCCGTGCAGGATCGGCTGGTACTTGTAGTCGCCCTGCGTCCAGAACAGCCAGGAGAAGTACGCGTCCTGGCTCTCGTCGTGATGGAACGGCCGGTCGGCGAGCCCGATCAGGCGCACGGTCAGGGCAGCCGCGACGAGCACGACGTACGCGAGGACCTCCCAGCGCCGCTGCTTCATCGAGCGGGTCGCAGCCGCCGGAGCCCGCCGTACCGCACGGCCATCAACGTCAGGCCGGCGATCGTGATCGGCACGGCGATCACGAAGCGCACGAGGATGAGGTACGTCACCGCCTGCGAGTGCGTCCCGCCGAGGGCGAGGATCCCGGTGACGGCGGCCGCGTCCTGCGTCCCGGCGTAGCCCGGGCCGGAGGGGATCAGGGCGAACACGCTGGCGAGCGCGACGATGTAGCAGCCCTCGATCGGGTCCATGGGGAACCCGGCGGCGGCGCCCACGCTCATCCAGACGCCCGCCTCGAGGCCCCAGATCACGAACGTGACGCCCAGCAGCCTGACCCCGTGGCGGCTGCGCAGCTGCAGGGTGGAGGAGAGGATCGGCGCCACGAACTCGTGCATCCGCTCGTTGCGCCGGATCACCTGCACGGCCACGATCGCGACGACGACGAACAGCGCGGTGGCCAGCGCGATCCAGCCGACCTCGCCGGCGCCCGCCTCTCCCAGCAGGCCGTAGCCGACGACGACGAAGAGCGTGAGGATGACCGCGATGTCGAGCAGCCGCTCCGCGACCAGCGTGCCGAGCACCGCCTTCTTCGACAACGCCGCGAGCGGCGCCATCAGGAACACGCGCACGGCGTCGCCCGCGCGCGCGGGAAAGATGTTGTTGGTGGCGTAGCCGACGGTGTTGAGCGCCTGCGAGTCGACGCGGGTCGGCCGGCCGCCCTGGGCGCGCAGCAGGGAGTACCAGCGCTCGCCGCGCACGAGCGTGGCGACCGCGTAGAGCGCGATCGCGCCGGCGAGCGCGCCCCACTCGCCCGCGCTGTCCGGGAACTGCGGCGGCTCCTGCTGCAGCGCCCACCAGACGACGCCCGCGACGGCGATGACCGACACCACGAGGCCGGCGATGGAGAGGCGCGAGAAGCCGCGCCCGGGCACGGCGGCGTCGCCCGCGGGCAGGCGGGCGACGTCCTGCTCCATCTGGTCGGGCTGGCGCGTCGGCGTGCTGATCGTTCTCGCCCGAGGGCGGGTCGGTGTCGGTCGGGAAGGGTGGCAGACTGCGCCGCGCATGGCCGCCGCCCGGGAGCTGGTGATCGCCGACGACGCCGCCGCGTGGACCGCGCTGGGCTTCGCGGTGGACGATGACGGCGCGTTCGCGCTCGGCGATCTGCGCGTGCGGCTCGCGGGTCGCGCGGCGGGGAGCGGCGTGCTGGCCGTGGCCGTCGAGGGGCTGCGGGCGGAGCGTCCGGACGGGCTGCCGATCGTCGTGGCCGGCGAGCCGGCCGCGCCGTCGCCCGCGTCCGCGCACCCGAACGGCGCGATCGCGATCGACCACCTCGTCGCGTTCACCGACGACCGCGATCGGACCACGGACGCGCTCGCGGCGGCCGGGGGCGACGTGCGCCGGCGCGGCGAGCCGCCCGAGCTCCCCGCCCCGATGGCGTTCGTACGCTTCGGTGCGCTGATCGTCGAGGTCGCGCAGGCGGGCGGGCAGGTCCGGTTCTGGGGCCTGACCGTCACCGTCGCCGACCTCGACGCGCCGGCCGGACCGCTGCTCGGCGCCGCCCGCCCGGCCGTGCAACCCGGCCGCCGCATCGCCACGGTGCGCCGCGAGGCGGGGCTCTCGGTGGCCCTCGCGCTCATGTCGGCGTGAAGGATTCGAACCCTTCGGAGGGCTCCCGGCCGATTCGACAAACGCCGGTGCGTCGGGTACCTTGGCCGGACGATGGGCGTCCGCTCCGACCTCCGACCGATGAAGTACATGCCCGCCATCGCGGGTCACTGGTCGTTCGGTCGCAGCGGGGACACGCTCGCGCCCACGAACGCCCAGCGCGGCTAGCGGACGAGGTCCCTCATGACCCCGTCCGCGCAGGTCGCGGACGGGCGTCGAGTGCGACGCTGGGCCCGCGACACCATCATCGAGAAGATCCGCGAGTGGAACGACCGGTACGGCGAGCCGCCGTGCTCGGCCGACTGGAACCCCTCGCTGGCCCGCTGGCGCGCGCAGGAGTGGCGCGTCGAGCGCTACCGCGAGGGCGTCTGGCCTTCCACCAACGCCGCGAAGCGCCCGTTCGACGGGAGCTTCGACGCCGCGGTGCGCGCGGCCGGCCTCGAGCCGCACCGGCCCGGGCCGCGTCGCCGTGCCGCCGGCGCGGCGCGCCCCGACTTCGCCCAGCGGGCGCCGCAGGTGCCGCGCAGCGTGGACGAGGAGCTGGCCGTCGCCGCGGAGCGCGTGCGCGCGGCCGAGGCGCGCGCGGAGGCGGCGGAGCGCCGCCTGCGCGTGGTCGAGCGGCGGGCCGAGCGGGCCGAAGAGGCGATCGGCGAAGCGCGCCGCCGTGCGCGGCGGGCGAGCGAGCGCGAGGGCCGCGCGCGCCGTGCGCGTGACCGCGTGCAGGTGAGCGAGCGGCAGGTTCGCGAGCTCACCGCCGAGCGTGTCGAGGAGCTCTTCGCCGACGGCGAGGCGCGGCTCCGTGCCGTGGCCGACCAGGCCGAGGCCGCCGTCCGCGACGCCACCGAGGCGCGCCGTGCGCAGCAGCACGCGGAGCGCCGGGCGGCGGCCGCGGAGGTGCGTGCGGAGGCCGCGGAGCGGCTCGGCGCGGCGGCGCGCGCGCAGCTCGCGAGCGACGGCGCCGGCGCGGCGTGGAAGACGGCCCACGAGGCCGAGGACCGCGCGGCTGCGGCCGAGGCCCGGGCGCACGAGCTCGCCGTGCTGGTGTGCGGCGAGGCGCGGCGCCTCACGCAGGCCGAGCTCGACGCGCTGCGCGACGGCGGCCCCTCCGGCCCCGCGGTGCTGGCCGGCGCGTTGCGCGAGGTCGCCCGCGCCCGCGCGAGCGGGAACGGTCCCGCGCTCGACGCCGCCCTCAGCGCGCTCGCCTCCGCCGCGGTCCGCTGGCGCGACCGGCTCTAGCCGGTCGCGCCGGATTCCCCCGGACCGCGCTGCAGGGCGCGGCCGGCCCTCCTCCTCCCGGGCCGGCCGCGCCCGCCTGTCCGGGTCAGCGCCGTTCGACGGCGACCCGCAGGCCGAACGCGATCAGCACCGCGCCGGTGGTCCGCTCGAGCCAGTACGCCTCCGCGGTTGAACGGCGGCAGTGAGGGAGCGGGTCCGGCTGGGTCGTCGGGACGCGGGGCGCGTTAACCACCCATGCGGTGGTCAAGTCGCCCCGCATCCCCCCGCCGCGACCGAACCCGCCTCCCTCAATGCCCGCCGTACGCGAGCACCTCATACCGCCGGCACGACCACGTTTGCGGCCACCTCCGGCCCCGTGTAGCTTCTGACGCTGTGTCACTGACCGGCCCGCCGCCCGTCTCGACCAACCCGCTCTACCGCCTCACCTACGACCTGCGCGCGGAGCTGCGCTCCCCGGTGCCGTTCCCGCCCGGCGACGTGCTGCCGTCCGTGCGGCGCACGCACCGAGTGGTGACCGACCCGCTCGGTCTGCTGCTCGACGCCTACGAGCGCCACGGCCCCGTCTTCAGCCTGCGCGTGCTGAGCACCCGCGTGGTCTTCATGATCGGACCGGCCGCCAACCACCGCATCCTGGTCTCGCACGCTGCCGACTTCACCTGGCGCGACGGGGGGTTCTCCGACCTCATCCCGCTGCTCGGCGACGGGCTGCTCACCATCGACGGCGAGTTCCACCGGCGCTCGCGGCGGATCATGCTGCCGGCGTTCCACCGCGAGCGGATCGCCGCCGCGCTCGGCACGATGGAGGAGGAGATCGACCGCGCGGTCGCCCCGTGGCGCGCCGGCGACCGGGTCGACGTGTACGCCTGGGGCCGCGAGCTCGCGCTGCGGGTCGCGCTCCGCGCGCTGTTCGGGATCGACCCCGAACAGCGCCCGGCGGGCACCGATCCCGCGCGCGAGTTCGAGCGCGCGCTCTCCTACTACGGGCGCGACTACTGGCTGCAGGTGCTGCGCGGCCCCCGCACGCCGTGGGCGGCGCTGACCGACGCGCGCCGCAAGCTGGACGCGCTCATCCTCGGCGAGATCGCCCGCCGCCGCCGCGGCGGCGCCCGCGGCGAGGACCTCCTGTCGCTGCTGCTGGACGCCGAGGACGAGGACGGCTCCCGCTTGTCGGACGCCCACGTGCGCGACGAGGTGATGACGCTGCTGTTCGCCGGCCACGACACGACGACCGCCACGGTCGCGTTCCTGCTCTACGAGCTCGCCCGCCACCCCGACGTGGCGGACGCGATCGCCGGCGAGCTGCCGGCACGCGCGGGCTACGAGGAGCTGATGGGCGACCATCTGCCGCAGCTCGACCGCGCGCTCGACGAGACGCTGCGGCTCTACCCGCCCGCCTGGATCGGCCCCCGCCGCGCGGTCCGCACGTTCGCGTTCGAGGGCGTCACGGTCCCCGCCGGCGCGCCGGTCAACTACTCCTCCTACGTCAGCCATCGCCTGCCCGGCGTGTGGGACCACCCGCACGAGTTCCGGCCGGAGCGGTTCGAGCGGAGGGCGGAGTTCCCCAAGGGCGCGTACGTCCCGTTCGGCGGCGGCTCGCGGCAGTGCATCGGCATGCGCTTCGGCCAGCTCGAGATCAAGGCGATCGCCGCGCGGATCCTGCGCGAGCACCGGCTGGAGCTCCCGGCGGGGCACCGCCTGGAGGTCCGCCAGACGCCCACGCTCGGACCCAAGGGCGGGCTTCCGATGGACGTGCGCGCGGCGTAGTCTCCGTCTCCCAGTCCACGAGGGACGAGAGGAGAGGGCAGACATGGCAGATGCGGTTCGTGTCTCCTTGACGGTCAACGGCCGTAACCACGCGGCCGACGTCGAGCCGAGGTTGCTGTTGGTCCACTTCCTGCGCGACACGCTCGGGCTGACCGGAACGCACGTCGGTTGCGACACGTCGAACTGCGGCGCATGCACCTGTCACGTGGACGGCGAGGCCGTCAAGTCGTGCACCGTGCTCGCCGTCCAGGCCGACGGCGCCGAGGTCACCACGATCGAGGGCATCGGCCAGGAGGGGAACCTGCATCCCCTGCAGGACGCGTTCTGGAAGAACCACGGGCTGCAGTGCGGCTACTGCACCCCGGGAATGATCATGGCCGCCGCCGACCTGATCGCGCGCACTCCGGACCCGAGCGAGCACGACATCCGCGAGGCGCTCGCCGGCAACCTGTGCCGCTGCACGGGCTACCACAACATCGTCAAGGCCGTGCGCGCCGCGGCGACCGAGATGGGCGCCGCCGAGGCGCGCCCCGAGGTCCGAGAGGAGGAGCCGGCATGGGCGCACCAGGCGTAGAAGCTGCCGAGCGGACCGAGCCGAGCGGCAACGGGCACGTCGGCCGCGCGCTCCCGCGCAAGGAGGATCCGCGCCTGATCACGGGCCGGGCGACCTACGTCGACGACATCGTGCTGCCGCACATGCTGTTCGCGGCGGTCGTGCGCTCCCCCGAGGCGCACGCGGTGATCACGTCGATCGACACCGAGGCGGCCAAGGCGCGGCCCGGCGTCGAGGCGGTCTTCACGGGCGAGGACATGGCGGACATGGCCGCGCCGTGCCCGATGGTCTGGGTGCCGCCGGGCGTCGAGGTGAAGGTCCCCGACCACTGGCCGCTCGCGCGCGGCAAGGTCGGCTACGTCGGCCAGGCCGTCGCGGTCGTGCTGGGCACGGACAAGTACGGCGTCGTCGACGCGGCCGAGGACGTGATCGTCGAGTACGACCCGCTGCCGGTCGTCACCGATCCGGAGGCGGCGCTCGAGGACGGCGCGCCGCTCGTCCACCCGGAGTACGGCAGCAACAAGGTGTTCGAGTGGTCGCTGCCGGGCGGCGACGTCGAGGGCGCGTTCCGCGACGCCGACGTGATCGTGGAGAAGCGGATCGTCAACCACCGCACCGCCGGCGCGGCGATCGAGCCGCGGGGCGCGGTCGCCGAGTGGCGCCAGGGCAAGCTGACGCTCTGGAGCTCGACCCAGATCCCGCACATCGCGCGGGTGATCCTGTCGATCCAGCTCGGGATCACCGAGGACAAGATCCGCGTCGTCGCGCCCGAGGTCGGGGGCGGCTTCGGCTCCAAGCTGCAGGTGTACGGCGAGGAGGTGCTCGCCTGCTGGTGCGCGATCAAGACCGGCCAGCCCGTCAAGTGGACGGCCACCCGGTCGGACGAGATGGCCGTCACGCACCACGGGCGCGACCAGATCGACTACATCCGGATCGGCGCCAAGCGCGACGGGACCGTGACCGGCATCCACGCGAAGGTCATCCAGGACTGCGGGAGCTACCACCTCATCGAGGGCCCGGTGATCCCGACGTTCACCTCCTGCGTGATCGCCGGGTGCTACAAGTTCGCGGCCGTCCAGACCGACATCGTCGGCGTGTTCACGAACAAGTTCACGACGGATGCCATCCGCGGCGCGGGCCGTCCCGAGGCGACCCACATGATCGAGCTCACGATGGATGCGCTCGCGGACGAGCTCGGCATGGACCGGCTGGAGCTGCGGCGGAAGAACTTCATCACGGAGTTCCCGTACGAGCTCCCGCACGGCTTCATCTACGACTCGGGCAACTACGACGGGACGCTCGACCTCTGCCTCGAGAAGCTCGACCTCGACGCGTTCCGGCGCGAGCAGGAGGAGCTCCGGTCGCGCGGCGTGTACCGCGGCGTCGGCTTCTCCACGTATGTCGAGATCTGCGGCCTCGGGCCGTCGCGCGCGCTCGGGCCCAAGGGCTGGGGCATGCAGGGCGGCTACTTCGAGTCGGCGCAGGTGCGGGTGCACCCGACCGGGAGCGTCACGGTCTACAGCGGCGCGTCGCCGCACGGGCAAGGGCTCGAGACGAGCTACGCCCAGATCGTCGCCGACCGGCTCGGCGTCGACCCGGCCGTCGTCGACGTGATCCACGGCGACACCAACACGGGCCCGTTCGGCAAGAACACGTACGGGTCGCGGTCGCTGGCGGTCGGCGGCGAGGCGATCGCGCGCGCGGCCGAGAAGGTGCAGGACAAGGCCAAGCGGATCGTCGCGCACCAGCTCGAGGCCGCGCCCGAGGACATCGAGCTCGTCGACGGCTCGTTCCGCGTCGCGGGCTCGCCCGACAAGGGCATGACGCTCGCCGAGATCTCGGGCGAGGCCTACATCCCGCAGGACCTGCCGGAGGGCATGGAGGCGGGGCTCGACGAGGTCTCGTTCTACGACCCGACGAACTTCGTGTGGCCGTTCGGCGCGCACGCGTGCGTCACCGAGGTCGACGTCGAGACCGGGCGCGTGGACGTCGTGCGCTACATCGCGGTCGACGACTGCGGCCCCGCGGTCAACCCGCTGCTGATAGAGGGGCAGATCCACGGGGGCATCGTCCATGCGCTCGGCCAGGCGCTGTTCGAGCAGGTGGTCTACGACGAGGCCGGGCAGCTCGTGACCGGGACGTTCGTGGACTACGCGCTGCCCAGCGCGGCGGACGTGCCGAGCTTCGAGACGGACCGCACGGAGACGCCGTCGCCGACCAACACGCTCGGCGTGAAGGGCGTGGGCGAGGCGGCGACGATCGCCTGCTCGCCCGCGGTCGTCAGCTCGGTCCTGGACGCGCTGCGCCCGCTCGGGGTCACGGAGATCGACATGCCGCTGACGTCGATGCGCGTGTGGGACGCGATCCAGGCCGCGAACGGAGGTGCGTCGTGATCCCCGCCGAGTTCGACTACGTCGCCCCGGATTCGCTGGACGGGGCGCTCGGCGCGCTGCGCGACGGCGGCGAGGACGCCAAGGTGCTCGCCGGCGGGCACTCGCTGCTGCCGCTGATGAAGCTGCGGCTCGCCGCGCCGTCGCTGCTGGTCGACCTCCGGCGGGTGCCCGGACTCACCGGGATCGAGCGCGAGAACGGGGCGTTCCGGATCGGCGCCATGACCCGCCACCATGCCGTCGCGACGAACGACGACCTGGGCCTGGCGGCGATCGTCGCGGCGACGATCGCCGACCAGCAGGTCCGCAACCGCGGCACGTTCGGCGGCTCGATCGCCCACGGCGATCCGGCGTCCGACATGCCGGCGGTGATGCTCGCGGCCGAGGGCGCGATGACGGTCAGGGGAGGAGGGGGCGAGCGCGAGGTCGCGGCCGCCGACTTCTTCAAGGACTACCTGACGACGGCGCTCGAGGACGGCGAGATCCTCACCAGCCTGACGCTGCCGGCGCTCGACGGCTACGGCTTCGCGTACCGCAAGTTCAACCGCCGCCGCGAGGACTGGGCGATGGTCGCGGTCTGCGCGCTCGTGAAGAAGGCGGCCGACGGCTCGTGCGAGGACGTCCGCATCGGGCTCACGAACATGGCATCGGTGCCGCTGCGCGCGTCGGCGGCGGAGGCGGCGCTGCGCGGCCAGCCGCTCGACGCCGACCGCATCGCCGCGGCCGCGGAGCAGGCGGCCGAGGGCACCGATCCGCCGGGCGACCTCAACGCGACGCCGGAATACAAGCGCCATCTGGCGCGCGTGCTGTCCCGGCGCGTGCTGGAGGAGGCGGCCGCGGCGGCGTGAGCCTCCGCACCGTCGAGGACGTCGAGCGGGCCCTGGTCGGGGAGCGACTACCTCCCCGACCGGGCCCTTGCCACGGCGGTGTACCTGGCGATCGCGCTCGAGCAGCCGCTGCTGCTCGAGGGCGAGGCCGGCGTGGGCAAGACCGAGGTCGCCCGGGCGCTCGCGACGGCGACCGGCGCGCGGCTGATCCGGCTGCAGTGCCACGAGGGCATCGACCTCCACCACGCGGTCTACGACTGGGACTACCAGCGCCAGCTGCTGGCGATCCGCGCCGCGGAGGCGGGCGCGGCCTCGCGCGAGCTGTTCGGGCGCGAGTTCCTGCTCCGCCGGCCGCTGCTGGAGGCGCTCGAGGCCGACGAGGACGTCGTGCTGCTGATCGACGAGGTCGACCGCGCCGACGACGAGTTCGAGGCGTTCCTGCTCGAGTTCCTCGCCGACTTCGCGGTCACGATCCCCGAGCTCGGCACGATCACGGCGCGGCGCCGGCCGCTCGTCGTGCTGACCTCGAACCGCACGCGCGAGCTGCACGACGCGCTCAAGCGCCGCTGCCTGTACCACTGGATCGACTACCCGTCGCGCGAGCGCGAGGCGGAGATCGTGCGCGCCCGGCTGCCCGGCGTGCCGGAGCAGGTCGTCGCGCGCGTCTGCGCCGCGGTCGCGCGGCTGCGCGCGGAGGAGCTCTACAAGGTGCCCGGCGTGGGGGAGACGATCACGTGGGCGCGCGCGCTGCTGGCGCTCGACCCCGACGACGACCTCGACGCGACGCTCGGCGTCGCGCTGAAGGTGCGCGAGGACATCGAGCGCGTGCGCGCGACGGGCGTGCTCGAGGGCGCGTGATGAACGGCCGGGTCAGCCCGTTGCGTTGCACGATGACCCCGCCGGCGGTACCGGCGACGCCGACGTGCAACGCAACGGGCCTGACCAGGGCGATGACGGCGCGGTTGCAGATCTCGCCGCGACGCTGCGCGGGCTCGGCGTGCGGGTCGGCGTCGGGGAGCTGCTCGCCGCGCACCGGGCGCTCGCGGCCGTCGACGCCGGCTCGCGCGAGGAGCGCGTTCTACGCGCTGCGCGCCACGCTGTGCTCGTCGCGCGCCGACCACGAGCCGTTCGCGCTCGCGTTCGCGGCCGTGTTCGGGCGCGGCGACGAGGAGCCGCCGGGCGGAACCGCGGGCGACGTGCTCGCCTCGATCCGCCGGCGCGGCGCTGCCGCAGGTCGCGGTGCCGGCGGTCGAGCAGCAGCCCGCGACCGTCGAGCTCGACGTCGTGCCCGCCGCCTGGAGCGAGGAGGAGCTGCTGCGCCACAAGGACTTCGCCGACTACACGGACGCCGAGCGCGCCGCCGCACGGCGGCTGCTCGCCCGCCTCGCAGCGCGCGCGCCGATGCGCGCTGAGCCGCCGCACGCGCCCGGCGCGCCATCGCGGCCACCTGCCCGACCTGCGCGCGACCACGCGCGCCTCGCTGCGCCAGGGCGGCGAGCTGCTCGAGCGGCGCTGGCGCACGCCGACGCAGCGGCCGCGCCGGCTCGTCCTCGTGCTCGACGTGTCGGGCTCGATGGCCCCGTACGCGCGGATGCTGCTGCAGTACGTGCAGGCGAGCGTCGCGGCCCGCGCGCGCGTGGAGGCGTTCGCGTTCGGCACGCAGCTCACGCGGATCACGCTCGAGCTGGCGGGCCGCGATCCCGACCTCGCGCTGCACCGCGCCACCGAGCACGTGACGGACTGGTCGGGCGGGACGCGCATCGGCGCCTCGCTCGCGACGCTCAACCGCGAGCACGGCCGCCGGATCGGCCGCGGCGCGTTCGTCGTGCTGCTCTCGGACGGCTGGGACCGCGGCGACCCCGACGAGCTCGCCGCGGAGCTCGGCCGGCTGCGCCGCACGGCGCACCGGCTCGTCTGGCTCAACCCGCTCGCCGCCGATCCGCGCTACGAGCCGCTGACGCGCGGCATGCGGGCGGCGCATGCCGCACCTCGACCGGCTGCTGCCGGGCAATAGCATCGCGTCCTTGGAGCAGCTCGCGGACCTGATGGAGGGAGAGCTCGCGATGACCGCGGCGCTCGTGCTCGCGGCCGGCGAGGGGCGGCGCTTCGGCGGGCCCAAGCAGCTCGCGCGCGTCGACGGCCGCCCGCTGGTCGAGCACGCGCTCGCCGCGCTCGCGCGGCCTCGACCGCGTGGTCGTCGTGCTCGGCGCGCGGGCGGAGGAGATCCGCGCCGGCGCCGACCTCGCGCGGCGCCGAGGTCGTCGTGTGCGCCGGACTGGGCCGAGGGGATGGGCGCTTCGCTGCGCCACGGCCTCGCGGCGCTGGCGGGCGCGGACGAGGTCGTGATCGTGCTCGCCGACCAGCCGTTCATCACGCCGGCGGTCGTCGCACGCGTGCGCGCGGCGGCCGGCGACGCGGCCCGCGCCACGTACGGCGGCGCGCCCGGCCATCCGGTCGTCCTGCGGCGCGCGCTGCTCGACCGCGCCGGCGAGCTGCGCGGCGACGCCGGCTTCCGCGGCGCTCGCGATGACCGAGGTCGAGTGCGGCGACCTCGCCGACCCGACGCGACATCGACACGCAAGCGGACCTGGAGGTGGTGCGGCGATGAAGCTCGAGCAGTCCTTCGAGGTGGACGCCCCGATCGAGCAGGTGTGGACGGCGCTGATCGACGTCGAGAAGGTCGCGCCGTGCCTGCCCGGCGCGACGATCACCGGCCACGACGAGGACGGCACCTACCACGGCGAGTTCCAGGTCAAGCTCGGCCCGACGACCGCCTCCTACCGCGGCACGATCAAGATCGAGTCCGCCGACGCCGCGACCCACACCGCGACGCTCGCCGCGCGCGGGCAGCGACAAGCGCGGCCAGGGCGGCGCGAGCGCGACGATCGTCAACACGCTGCACGAGGCCGAGGGCGGCGGCACGCGCGTCGACGCGGTCGACCGACTTCACGATCACCGGCCGGCTCGCCTCGTTCGGCCGCGGCGGCATGATCAAGGACATCTCCAACCGGCTGCTGCGCGACTTCGCGACCTGCCTGCAGCAGCGGCTCGCCGCCGAGCCGGCCGGCGGACTGACCGGCGAGGAGGCCGCGGCGAGCGCCGGCGCCGGCACCACGCCGCCCGACGACGTCGCGGTGGCGGAGGGCAAGTCGCCGGCGGAGGTGAGCGGCACGGCGCCGACCGCCCCGCCGGCTCCTCCCGCACCGGCCCCGCCGCCGGCGTCCGCGCGCCGCCGGTCAAGGGCTTCTCGCTGCTGGTCTCGGTGCTCTGGGAGCGGATCCGGAACGTGTTCCGGCGGCGCGGATGATCGGCGTCTGCATCGCCGGCGCGACCGGCTGGACCGGCCGCGCGCTCGTCGACGGCGTGCTCACGGCCGACGACCTCGAGCTGCGCTCCGGCGTCGCCCGCTCGGCCGCGGGCGGAGAGGCCGGCGGCGCGCCGGTCTACGCCACGGTCGCCGAGGCGCTGCGACGGCGTCGACGTCCTGATCGACTTCACGTCGCACGACGTGGCCAAGGACAACGCCCTGACCGCGATCGAGCGCGGCGTCGCCGTCGTGATCGGCACGTCGGGCCTGACCGCCGACGACTTCGAGGAGATCGACGCGGCGGCGCGCGAGCGCGGCGTCGGCGTCGTCGCCGCGGGCAACTTCTCGGTCACCGCCGCGATGGCGCAGGCCGCCGCGCTGCTCGTCGCGCCGCCACCTCCCGCACTGGGAGGTGATCGACTACGCGAGCGCGGCGAAGGCCGACGTCCCGAGCGGGACGGCGCGCGAGCTGGCCGAGCGGCTCGGCGAGATCCGGCGCGCCTGAGCCGGGCCGGCCGCTCGACGAGATCGCCGGCCCGCGCGAGGCGCGCGGCGCGACCGTCGGCGGGACCCAGGTCCACTCCGTGCGCCTGCCGAGCTTCGTCGTCTCGACCGAGGTCGTGTTCGGCCTGCCGGACGAGCGGCTCTCGATCCGCCACGACGCCGGCAGCTCGCCGGCGCCGTACGTGGCGGGGACGCTCCTGGCGGCCCGCGCGGCGCCCGACCGGGTCGGGCTCACGCGCGGGCTCGACCGGCTCCTGCTCGGCGGCGGCTAGCCCGCCGCCGGCGCCGGCGCGGGCGCCGGTCCCTCCAGGCCGGCCTCGGGGATGACCCGGTCCAGCCAGCGCGGCAGCCACCAGTTGCGGTCGCCGAGCAGCTGCATGACCGCCGGCACCAGCACCATCCGCACGACCGTCGCGTCGATCAGGATCGCGGTCGCGAGCCCGAGTCCGATCAGCTTCAGCGACACGTCCGGGCTGAGCGCGAACGCGCCGAACACGGCCACCATGATCAGCGCCGCCGCGGTGATCACGCGCGCGGTGCGCGCGAGGCCCGCCGTCACCGCCCGCGCGGTGTCGCCGCGGGCGAGGTACTCCTCCCGCACGCGCGAGAGCAGGAACACCTCGTAGTCCATCGACAGCCCGAACAGGACGGCGAACATGATCACCGGGATGAACGGCGGCACCGGCGTCTCGGTGTCGATCCCGACGAGCTGCCCGGCCCAGCCGCCCTCGGCCAGGTAGGCGACCATCGCCGTAGGCCGCGGCGATCGAGAGCAGGTTCATCGCCGCCGCCTTGAGCGACGACGACGATCGAGCGGAAGCTCACCAGCAGCAGCAGGAACGAGAGGCCCGACGACGCCGCCGATGAACAGCGGCAGCCGGTCGGCCGTCGCCTGGCTCTGGTCCACGAACGCCGCGGTCGCCCCGCCGACGTCGACCTGCACGCCCGCGCCGGGGAGCACGTCGTCGCGCAGGTGGTGGACGAGGTCCTCGGTCGCCGGATCCTGCGGCGACGTGCGCGGCGTGACGGTGAGCACGACCGCGCCGCCGTCCGCGCTGGCGGCCGGCTCGGCGACCGCGGCGACGCCGGGCTCCTCGCGCAGCCGGTCGGCGAGCCGCGCTCATCGCGTCGCGCTCGCCCTGGTCCGCGGTGCGTCGGCCGCGAGCAGCAGCGGCCCGTTGGCGCCCGGGCCCGAAGCCCTGCGAGACGAGGTCGTACGCCTGGCGCGTCGTCGTGTCGGCCGCGTCGTTGCCGCGGTCGGGGAAGCCGAGCCGCAGCCCGGCGAACGGCGAGGCGAGGACGAGCAGCACGAGCACGCCCGCCACCGCGGCGACCAGCGGCCGGCGCTGCACCGCGCGGCCCCAGCGCGCCGCCGGCGCGCGCGTCGGGATCGCCCGCGGGCCGGTTCGTGCCCGGGATCCGCAGCCGGTCGATCCGCGTGCCGGCCATCGCCAGCAGCGCCGGGACGAGCGTGACCGACGCCGCCATCACGACGAGCACCGCGATGATCGTGGCGAGCGCGGCGCCGTAGAGGTAGGGGAGGCCCATGAGGAACAGGCCCGACGAGCGAGATGACGACGGTCGTGCCGGCGATCAGCACCGACCGCCCGGCGGTGGTGACCGCCTCGGCCACCGCCTCGCGCGGCGCGAGCCCGGCGCCCAGCGCGCCGCGGTAGCGCGTGACGATCAGCAGCGCGTAGTCGATCCCGACGCCGATGCCGAGCATCGAGGCGAGCGCCGGCGCCCAGTCCGGGACGTCCATCACCGCGGCCAGCACGCCGATCAGCGCGCTCGAGATGCCGAGGCCGAACAGCGCGGTGGCGAGCGGCAGCCCGGCCGCGACGACGGTCCCGAACGTCAGCAGCAGCACGAGCGCCGCGATCGCGAGGCCGACCATCTCCGAGGAGATCTCGCCCTCCTGCGCGTTCGCGATCACCTGGCCGCCCAGCTCGACGCGCACGCCGTCGCCGCTCGCCTGCTGCGGCCAGGTCGATCAGCGTCTCGCCCGTCGCGTCGCGGGACCGCGCCGGGGAGCTCGGTCAGCGGGATCCGCAGCACGCCGATCGTGCCGTCGGCGACACGTCGGCCGCCGCGGCGGGCGCCGCGCGCCCGATGCCCTCGAGCCCGTCGGCATCGCGACGCGAGCCGGTCGATCCGCGCCGCGCACCGCGCGCCGCACCGGCGCCGTCGGGCGCCTGCCAGACGACGTCGACGGTGTCGGGGCTGCTCTGGGGGAAGCGCTCCTGCAGCAGGTCGGCGGCGGCGCGCGACTCCGAGCCGGGCGTCGAGTAGTCGGCGGACCAGTCGCCGGCGAGCCCGGCCGCGGCGAACGCGGCGACGAGGCCGACGACCCACACGGCGACGACCGCGCGGCGGCGCCGGAAGGCGAAGTCGGCCAGCCGCCCGAGGCGGCCGCGGGGAGGGGGAGCGGCGGGTGACACGTGGGAGGACCTCCGGGGAGAGAGGGAGGACCGCGGGAGGATTGCGGTCAGAACGATTGACGCGGCAACCCTAGCCAGAGTAGGGTTGCGTTGTCAAGCGTTTCGACCACAATCTTCACACTCGCAATCGTCCTCCACCGGTCCTACACTCCTCACCGCCGTGGGTGAACACGCCGACGATCCCCGCTTCGCCGCCTTCTACGGGCTGCTCGTCGTCGAGTGGCGGCTCGGCGAGCGCCTCGACGCGGAGCTCGAGGCGACCGCCGGCGTGTCGCTCAGCCGGCTCGAGCTGCTCCTGCACCTGCACTGGAAGGACGGCCGCCGGCGCATGTCCGACCTCGCCGACGCGCTGCTGCTCTCCCGCGGCGGGGCGACCCGGCTCGTCGCGAAGGCCGAGGAGGAGGGCCTGGTCCGCCGCGAGATCCCGCCCGACGACCGCCGCGCGACCTACGCCGTGCTGACCGACGAGGGCCGCGAGGCCGCCGAGCGCGGCTTCCCGGTCTACGTCGAGGCCGTCCAGCGGCTGTTCCAGGACTTCGTCACCGACGAGGAGGCCGAGGTCCTGGTCCGCGTCTGGAACCGCGTGCTCGAGGGCAACGACATGGCCTGCGCGCCGATCGCGGCCGCCGCCGCGGCGCTGCCCGCGCCGGCTCAGCCGGGATAGGCGACACACCGAGCTACAGCAGGATCGCGTCCACCAGCGCCCCGGCGGGCAGCTCGCCGGCCGTGTACGGGAATCACCGCGAACGCGTCGGACGCGCCGAGCGCACCGGTCAGGTGCGAGCCCTGGCCCTCGGTCGGCGTGGCCTCGAGCATGCCGTCGGCGCCGTGCGCGAGGCGGGCGGTGAGCAGCGTCGTGCGGCCGTCGGCCGGGCGGGCCGGCACGGTCGAGCCGCGCCGGCACGCCTGTCGGCGCCGCGTCCTCCTCGCCCTGCATCCGCCGCAGCGCGGGCCCGACGAACAGCAGGAAGCACGCGACGGTGGAGAGCGGGTTGCCGGGGAGCCCGAACACGAGGGTCGCGTCGCGGCGCCCGAACCACAGCGGCTTGCCGGGCTTGAGCCGGATGCGCCAGAACACCTCGTCGACGCCGCGCTGCCTCGAGCGCCGGCTTGACGTGGTCGTGCTGGCCGACCGAGACGCCGCCGGAGACGAGCAGCACGTCGCCGGCGAGCGCCGGCCTCGACCGCGGCGCGGGTGGCGGCCGGGTCGTCGGGCACGACCGGGTGCATGACGACGTCGGCGCCGGCGCGCTCGGCGAGCATCCGCAGCGTGAGCCGGTTGGACTCGTGGATCCGGCCCGGCTCCGGCGCCGCGCCCACCTCGAGCAGCTCCGTCCCGGTCGCGATGCACGTGCACGACCGGGCGCCGGCGCACCGCGACCTCGCCGACGCCGGCGGAGGCCAGCGCGGTGACGCGCTGGACGGTGAGCGGTCGCGCCGGCGGGCGCGAGCACGTCGCCGCGGCTGACGTCCTCGCCGCGATAGCGGACGTGGCAGCCCGCGGGGCAGCGGCCCGGCCGGCGTCACGCGGTCGCCGTCGAGCGCGGCGTCCTCCACGCGCAGGATCGCATCGGCGCCGTCGGGCAGCGCCGCGCCGGTCGTGATCCCGAGCGCGGTGCCGGGCGCGAGCGCGCAGGAGGCCACCTCGCCGGCCGCCACCGCTCCGGCGATCGCGAGCGGGACGCGGCGGGTCGGTGTCGGCGGCGCGGACCGCGTAGCCGTCCATCGCCGAGCGGTCGAACGGCGGCAGGTCGACGACGCTGCGCGCGTTCTCGGCGGCGATCCGCCCGGCCGCGGCGCTCAGCGGGACGCGCTCGACGGGCAGCGGCACGGCGTGCGCCGCGACCCGCTCCCAGGCCTCGCCGATCTCGAGGAGGGTCACCCGCCGATCCGCGACATCGAGCGCGGCGGCTGGACGAACCCCGGCTCGCCGACGTGGTGCTTGAGCTCCTTGCGCCAGACGGCGTCGCGGACGATCTGCTCGACCTCGGCGTCGGTCGCCCCGTCGCGCAGCGGCGCGCGCAGGTCGGTCTCGTTCATCGAGAACAGGCAGGTGCGGAGCATCCCCTCGGCGGTCAGGCGGATGCGGTTGCAGTCGCCGCAGAACGGCTCGGTCACGGGGGAGATGAAGCCGATCTCGCCCTTGCCGTCGGCGAACCGGTAGCGGCGCGCGGTGCCGTGGCGCTCGCGTCCGAGCGGGACGAGCTCGTACTCGGTCTCGATGATCGCCTTGATCTCGGCGCTCGGGAGGACCTTGCGCCATGTCCCACTCCTGGTCGGCGTCGAGCGGCATGAACTCGATGAAGCGCACCTCGTAGGGCTCCTCGCGCGCGAACTGCGCGAAGCGCAGCACCTCGTCCTCGGTGAACCCGCGCAGGGCGACGGCGTTGACCTTGATCGGCCGCAGCTCGGGATGCGCCTGGGCGGCCTGCAGGCCGGCGAGGACGCGGTCCAGCGCGTCGCGCCGGGTGAGCTGGAAGAAGCGGTCGGCGGCGAGCGCGTCGAGCGAGACGTTGACCCGGCGCAGGCCGGCGGCGACGAGGTCGGCGACCTGGGCCTCGAGCAGGTACCCGTTGGTCGTGAGCGAGAGGTCGTGGACGCCCGGGATCGCCCCGATCGCCTCGACCAGGCGCCACAGCTCCTTGCGGACGAGCGGCTCGCCGCCGGTGAGGCGCACGTCGTGGACGCCCATCTCGCTGAGGATGCGCACGAGCCGGGCGATCTCCTCGTAGGTGAGCAGCGCGTCGCGCTTGAGCCACGGCAGGCCCTCGGCCGGCATGCAGTACTGGCAGCGGAAGTTGCAGCGGTCGGTGACCGAGATGCGCACGTCGCCGATGGGCCGGCCGTGCCCGTCGATCAGCGGCTCGCGCGTCGCGCTCCTCATGCGCGGTGGAAGTCCGACTTCCCGCCGGTCTTGTCGAGCAGCTCGACGCGCTCGATCACGACGCCCGGCTCGATGCCCTTGACCATGTCGTAGACCGTCAGCGCGGCGACGCTGCAGGCGACCATGGCCTCCATCTCCACGCCCGTGCGATCGGCGCAGCGGGCGACGGCGACGATCGTGACCGTGCCGGCGGCCGCGTCGATCTCGATCTCGGGGTCGACGTGGGTGAGCGGGAGCGAGTGGGCGAGCGGGATCAGCTCGTCGGTCCGCTTGGCGGCCTGGATCGCGGCGATCCGCGCGACGGCGGCGACGTCGCCCTTGGGGTTGTCGCCGCGCGCGACGCGTGCGGCGGCCTCCGGCGACATGCGCACGACGGCGCGGGCGCGGGCGTAGCGCTCGGTGGCCTGCTTCGCGCTGACGTCGACCATGCGCGCGGTGCCGGCAGCGTCGAGGTGTGTGAGCTCCGCCTCCATGCCTCCACAGCGTACTCTGCGAGGGTGGTCGTCTCGGTCCGCCTCTTCGCCGGCCTGCGCGAGCGCGCGGGCGCGTCGCGCATCGACGTCGAGCTGCCCGACGACGCGACCGTGGGCGATCTGCTGGCCGCGATGGAGCTCGCGCCGCGCTCCTGCGTGGCCGCGATCAACCGCGAGTACGCCGACGCAGCGGCGCGGATCGCGCCCGGCGACGAGGTGGCGCTCGTGCCGCCCGTGAGCGGCGGCGCGGGCGAGGTGCGGCGCGTGCGGGTGACCGAGGAGCCGCTCGACGTGGCGGCGCTGTCGGCGGCGGTGCGCGATCCGCGGGCGGGCGCGGTCGTGCTGTTCGAGGGCGTCACGCGCGACGTGCCGGAGCTCGACTACGAGGCCTACGTGGAGATGGCCGGGCCGAAGCTGGCCGCGATCGCCGAGGAGGAGGCGGCGCGCCACGGGCTGTGCGCGGTCGCGGTCGAGCACCGGACCGGCACGGTGCCGCTGGGCGAGCCGAGCGTGATCGTCGCCGCCAGCGCGGCGCACCGCGGCGAGGCGTTCGCCGGCGCGCGCGCCGTGATCGACCGCGTGAAGGCCGAGGCGCCGATCTGGAAGGTCGAGGTCGACGGCGCCGACCGCCGCCGCGTGGAAGGTACGCTCCCGCCGACCTGAACGGCTGGGGTCAGGCCCGTTGCGTTGCGCTGCGCGGGCAACGCAACGGGCCTGACCCCATGTCACCAGACCGTGTTCCAGAGCAGCTCCCAGGCGAGCGCTTGCGCGCCGAGCAGCGCGAGCACCGGGCGCAGGTGGCGCTCCCGCAGGGACGTCGCGGCGGCGAGGCAGACGAGCGGGGCGAAGCACAGCCAGATGCGCTCGACCTCGGCCTTCGTGAAGCCGGCGACCGCCGCGATCGCGATGCACGGCGAAGATCGCGACGGCGGCGTCGTCGCCGCGCGCGAGCGCGCGCAGGGCGAGCCACGCGATCGGCAGCCCGAGCATCAGCAGGAACGCGGTCGGGGAGCCGGCCAGCCAGTACCAGTACGGGCGCTCGCCCGCGATCCCGAAGCGGTAGACCTGCTCGGTCGCGCGCAGCGTGCCGATCGGGTCGAAGCCGGTCAGCGCGGCGAACGCGCCGTGGACGGCGAGCAGCGCGGCGGCGCAGAGCAGCGCGAGCGCGAGCATGTCGCGCACGCCGTCGCGCCGCCACGCGAGCAGCGCCGCCCAGGCGCCGATCGCCCAGCAGCGACCAGGCGAACAGCGAGGCCAGCGCGAGCAGCACCGCTCCGGCGCGCGCGCAGCGCCGGGCGCGGCGACGACGAGCGGCCACGCGGCGAGCGAGGCCGATCGACGCGTACAGCGCGTCGGCCGACGTGGCGCCGAACAGCAGCACCGACGGCGCCGCCGCGGTGAGCAGCCCGGCGAACCGCGCGCGGCGCTCGTCGAGCACCGCGCGGCCCGACCGCGTAGGCGAGCGGCGCGATCAGCGCGCCGCCGGCGATGCAGAGCGCGGCGAGCCGCCCCGGCGTCGTCGACGCCGAACGCGTCCATGACGAGCAGCAGGCCGGGCGGATGGCCGGCGGCGTGGACCGGCAGCGCGGGCACGAGCTCGGCGAAGCGGTCGAGGAAGAAGCCGGGGCCGTAGCGCGAGCGCGGTCAGCGCGGGCAGGTACTCGTTCGCGCCCTCGAACGCCGTCGGGTCGAACACGCGCGACCAGTCCGCCGTGCCGCGGCTCGACGCGCCGAGCGCGAGCCGCAGCGCGAGCGTGAGCGCGAACACGGCGGCGGCGAACGCGGCGGGCGGGAGCGGGAGAGCAGCCGCGGCGCGGCCCAGACCGCGAGCGCGAACAGCGCGGCCGCGGCGAGCGCCCAGGCCGTGACCGCCGGGTCCCAGCGGCCGACGAACGGCGGGATACGGCACGCCCGAGCTCGCGCCCGTCGTGGCGCGCGAGCCACAGACCGACCGCGACGGTGAGCGCCATCGCCGCGAACGCCGGCGACCGGCACGCGCGCGGCTCGCGTCATGCGCGCCGGCCGCCGTCATCGCCTGGTCATGCCGCCCGTGCCATCCTCGCGGCATCGTGCCGCGCGCCGCCGCTGCTCATGCTGCTCGCGTTCCTGCCGCGGCTGCGGCTCGGCCGCCGCCGACGAGCTGCCGCCGGCGGCCGAGCCCGCCTCGTCGCCGCCCGCCACCGCGGCGCCCGACGGGCGCCTCGTGCCGGTCGGCTTCAAGCCCGAGGGCGTCGTCGCCGATCCGCGGACCGGGCTCGTCGCGGTCGGGCTCCGCGGCCCCGACGAGCTGGCGCTCGTCGACGGCGCGACCGGCGACGTCGAGCGGCGCGTCGCGCTCCCGGCCGCGCCGCGCCACCTCGCCCTCGACGGCGACAGCGTGCTCGTGCCGGCCGAGGACGCCGACGCGGCTCGTCCGCGTCGCGCTCCCGGCGGGCGCGGCGACGGCGGCGCGCCACCGGCCGCGAGCCGCACGACGCCGCCGCCGCGGGCGGGCGCGTGTTCGTCGCCGACGAGTTCGCGCACACGCTCACGGTGCTCGAGGGCGACCGCGCGGTCGCGCGCATCCGCGACCGCGCTCCAGCCCGGCGGCGTCACGCCGCTCGACCGCGGCCGCAAGGTCGCGGTCGTCTCGGTGCGCGAGCGGGTCGTCGAGGTGTTCGACGCCGCGACCGGCGAGCGGACCGGGCCGCGCGCCCGCCGGCGTCGGGCCGACGCACGCCGTCTCGGACGGCGGCGACTACCTGTTCGTCACCGACACGGCCGGCGGCGCGCTGCTCGTCTACCACCTGCGCCCGACGCTCGAGCTGATCCGGCGCTACCCGCTGCCCGGCTCGCCGTACGGCATCGCGATCGACAACCGCCGCCACCGCATGTTCGTCACCCAGACCGCGCGCAACCAGCTCACCGAGCTGATCGTCGGCGGCCGGCCGAGCCTGGTCCGGCCGCTACGCGACGCCGCGCCAGCCGAACACGGTCGCGGTCGACGAGGCGACCGGGCGCGTGTTCGTCGACCGGCAAGGTCGACGGCGTGCTTCAGCTGCTCGACCCGGTGCGCGAGCGGACGAGGTAGAGCGCGCCCGACGACGGCGAACAGCGCCGCGCTCACGATCAGCCAGCGCCCCGCGTAGCCCTCCCAGGTCTGCGCCGCTCACGCGCGTGTAGGTCCGCTCGCCCTTGCCGCACATGACCGGGAAGAACACGAGCAGCAGCAGCGCCGAGACGCCGACCGGGACGCGCACGTAGTTCGCCCAGCCCGCCGGGCGTCCGCGCCGCGCCAGCCGGTCGAGCGTCGTGTACGCCGGCCACAGCACGAGGTCGTGCAGCACGACGGCGCCGACGAGCCACAGCACGATCCGCTCGGCGCCGCCGAGCTGGAGCGCCTGCAGCAGCGCCCAGGCCGCGAGCGCGAGCGCCGCGAGGTGCGCGAGCAGGTGCAGCGGGGATGCGCCGTAGCGGGCCCTCATGCGCGGAACGCGAGCGCTCCCGACCCACTTCGTGTTGTGCACGCCCGGCAGCCCGGGCACGATGATCCGCGCCGGGTAGCCGTGGTCCATCGAGAGGTCCGCGCCGTTCGACCCGCAGCGCGAGCAGCGAGCGCGAGTCGGCGACCTGGCCGGCGGTGAGCGTCGCCTGGCGCAGGACGCCGGCGGGCTGGAGCGACTCGACGCGCAGCTCCGCGCGGGTCGCGACGCCGGCGCGCCGCGCCAGCTCGGCCAGCGGGACGCCGGTCCAGGTCTGGCGCGTCGACCAGCCCTCGACGCAGCCGAGCGTGAGCGTGTGCGTCGCCTGCGGCAGCGCGAGCAGCTCGTCGCCGGCTGAGCCGGACCTCCGCCGGGCCGCCGGTCAGGACCAGCCGGTAGTCCGCGCCGACCATCTCCGCGGTGACCTTCGCGCCGGCGGCCGTCTTGTTGACCGGGAAGCCGCCCGAGCGCCGCGGCGCGAGGAACGCGGTGGCGCGCAGCGGACCGCCGATCGACTCGCCCGGCGTTCGCGACGAGCAGCGCGAGCGAGCCGCCGCCGACGGCGGCGAGCAGGCCGCGGCGGCTGATCGTCGGCGGGTCCGGCGCGCGGCGGCGACGCGGCTGAGTCCGAGTCGCGCGCAGCGGCGCAGCACGCCGCGGTCCGGTACGCGCGCAGCGCCACCGGGATCTTGACGACGAGGTGCACGGCCAGCGCGGCGACGAACACGACCGCGGCGTAGTAGTGCGCCTTGACGAAGTCGAAGCCGAAGACGTACCAGTACTGGATGTTCGCGACGCCGGTCGCGAGCAGGAAGCCGGTGCTCGCCACGAGCAGCGCGATCGACGCGCGCTCGATCGCCTCCGCCGGCGTGCGCGCCGGCGGCCACTGGAACAGCCGCGGGATCACCGACCACAGCTTCGCGAGCACGCACGGGGATCGCGACCAGGCCGGCGTTGACGTGCAGCCCCTGCGTGAACGCGTAGAGCCACGACGGCCCGGTCGGCCAGTCGAAGAACGTCGTGAACGGGAGGTCCGGGTCGACCAGCGCGTTGCGCCCGAGGTCGGGCTGGTAGGCGGCGTGGGACAGGAAGCCGGTGAGGGCGACGAGACCGACGAGCACGAGCAGGATCGAGCCGAGGATCGACGTGAGCCAGGCGCCGCGCAGCGGCGAGCGCCAGAAGTCGGGCCGGAACGGCCCCGGCGGCGCGTTCACCGCACGCGCTCCAGCCGCGCGAACCAGCGCCCGCCAGCCGCGAACGTCGCCCGCGGCCGCAGACCGGCGGCGCGCGCGAGCGGCGCGATCCCGCGCGCGCCGACCGTCGCCCAGCCGAACCACGGCGCTGATCGCGCCGTGCGTCTCGAGCCGCACCCGCACGCGCCGCGTCGGCGCGTCCGGCGGGCCGGTCTCGACCAGCACCGCGCCGCCGGGCGCGACGAGCGCGCGGGCGCGCGCGAGCAGCGCCTCCGGCGCGCCGCCGATGCCGATGTTGCCGTCGAGCAGCAGCGCGGTCCGCCACGTGCCCGCGCGCGGGACGTCGGCGAAGACGGAGCGCAGGATCGCCTCGGCGCCGCGGGCGCGGGCGAGCCGCACCGCGACGGGGGAGAGGTCGAGGCCGAGCCCGTCGTGCCCGGCGGCGGCGAGCGCCGCGAGGTGGCGGCCGGGACCGCAGCCGATGTCGAGCACCGGCGCGACCGCGCTGCGCGAGCACCGCGCGGTCGGCGGCGTCGACGGGCGCGAGCCAGCGCGCGCAGCGGCAGCTTCTGCGCGCGGCCGTCGGCGAGCCGGACCCGCGCCTCGCCGGGCTCGGCGCCGCCGGCGACGGAGGCGAGCAGCCGCCCGTAGAGCAGCTCGGCCGGCTCGAGGCCGGTCGCCGCGGCTCGGCGCGGCTCCGACGCGGGTCAGTCGCCGCGCGCCGGCGCCGTCATCGCCGCCGCTCGCGCCAGCGCCGGCTCGATCGCCTCGAGCGTCCGCAGCGAACCGCGTCCCGGCGCGTCCGCGGCGACCGCGCGCGCCGCGGCGATGTCGTCGACGTCGCGCAGCGGCGGCAGGTCGACCGTCCGCAGCCCGAGCGCCGCCAGCCGCGCGCGCTGGAGCGCGCCGGTGTACGCGCGGCTCATCGGCACGCCGGCGAACACGGCGGCGTCGGGCGCGCGCAGGCCGATCGCCCAGTAGCCGCCGTCGAGCGCCGGCCCGAACACGGCGTCCGCGCGCGTCGAGCGCCGCGAGGCCGGCCGCGAGCGAGCGCGGGCGAGACCTGCGGCGTGTCCATCCCGACCAGGAACGCCGGCCCGCCGGCGTCCGCGAACGCCGCCGCGAGCCGCTCGGCGAGGCCCGTCGCCGCGCTGCGCGACCACCTCCCAGCCGGCGCGGGAGCCACGCGCCCGGCCGGCCGTCGAGCACGAGCACGCGCCGCCCGCCGCCGGCGGCGCCGGTCGCACGCCGCCAGCGTGTCCTCGAGCGCGGCGCGCGCGAGCCGCGCCGCCTGCGACGGGCGTGCACGGCGGGCACAGGCGCGTCTTGACGCGCCCGGCGACCGGCTCCTTCGCGATCACGAGCAGCGCCGCGCTCACGCGAGCACCGCCGGCCATGTCGCGCACCGCGCGGACGCGTCCCGCGCACGCGTCCCGGTGACCTTCGAGCGCCCGGCGCGCGGCGCGTAGCCGACGACGACCTCGTCGATCCGCCAGCCCGCCGCCGCCGCGCGCAGCACCATCTCCAGCGGCCAGCCGAAGCGGCGGTCGGCGATCCCGAGCCCGAGCAGCGGCGCGCGCCGCGCGGCCCGCATCGGGCCGAGGTCGCGCAGCGGCACGCCGCGCGCGCCGGCGCAGCTCCCAGGCGAGCGCGGCGTTGGCGACGCGCGCGTGCGCCGGCCACGCGCCCGGCGCCGGCGAGCGCGCGCCGAGCACGAGATCGGCGCGGCCGGCGCGCGACCGGGTCGGCGACGCGCGGCAGCTCGCGCGGGTCGAACGACGCGTCGCAGTCCATGAAGCAGACGACGTCGCGCGAGCGGCGCCGCCAGGCCCGCCCAGCACGCGGCGCCGAAGCCGCGCCGCGGCTCGCGCCACGACCCGCGCGCCGAGCCGCGCGGCCAGCGCGCCGGAGCCGTCGCGCGAGCCGTTGTCGACGACGATCGGCGCGTAGCCGTCCGGCATCCGCCCGAGCACCCACGGGAGCGCGTCGCGCTCGTCGAGCACGGGGAGGACGACGTCGGGCATGCCTGATTCCTACGCGCGCAGAGGCTACGCGCGGATTACGGATCCGTACGCTGCCGTGCCCATGGGCGCGATCGATCCTCGTCACCGGCGGCGCGGGCTTCATCGGCTCGCACGTCGTCGACGCGCTGCTCGCCGGCGGCCACGACGTCCGCGTCGTCGACGCGCTCCTGCCCGCGGCGCACCGCGAGCGCCCGGACTACCTCGATCCCGCGGCGGAGTGGATCGAGGGCGACCTGCGCGATCCCGCCGTCGCCGCGCGCGCGGTCCGGGGCGTCGCGGCGGTCTCGCCACCAGGCGGCGATGGTCGGGCTCGGCGTCGATCTCGGCGACCTCCCCGAGTACGTCGGCCACAACGACCTCGCCACCGCGCAGCTCCTGCGCGCGCTCGCGGCCGAGCGGCTTCGCCGGGCGGCTCGTGCTCGCGTCCAGCATGGTCGTCTACGGCGAGGGGCGCTACGCGTGCGCCGAGCACGGCGTCGTCGCGCCGGCGCCGCGCGCGCGCGGCCGACCTCGACGCCGGCCGCTTCGAGCCGCCCTGCCCGCGCTGCGGGCGCCCGCTCGAGCCTCGCACGGTGCCCGAGGACGCGCGGCTCGACCCGCGCAGCGTCTACGCGGCGACGAAGCTCGCGCAGGAGCACCTCTGCGCCGTGTTCGGCACCGAGACCGGCGTGCCGGTCACGGCGCTGCGCTACCACAACGTCTACGGCCCGCGGATGCCGCGCGACACGCCGTACGCCGGCGTCGCGAGCATCTTCCGCTCCGCCTACGCCGCCGGCCGCGCGCCGCGCGTGTTCGAGGACGGCGGCCAGCGGCGCGACTTCGTCCACGTGCGCGACGTCGCGCGCGCGAACGTGCGCGCGCTCACGGCGCCCGAGCCGCGTCGCCGGCGCGTTCAACGTCGCGAGCGGCACGCCGCGCACGGTGCTCGACATGGCACGACGCGCTCGCCCGCGCGTGCGCCGCGCCGCCCGGCGGCCGCGCCGCGGGTCACGGGCGAGTGGCGCGCGGGCGACGTGCGCCACGTCGTCGCCTCGCCCGCGCTCGCGGCCGAGCGGCTCGGCTTCCGCGCGGAGGAGGACTTCGACGCCGGGATGGCGGAGTTCGCCGCCGCGCCGCTGCGCGGCTAGCGCGTCAGGCCGCGGTCTGCGGCGGCGACGCGCAGGCAGTCGGGGCACAGGCACTGCAGGAAGTGCTCGCGCAGGACCGCGAGCTGCCGCGGGGCGACCGCGACCTCGTCGCACCAGCACCCGTCCTGCGAGTTCGCGCCACAGGCGAACTCCCGCCCGCAGCTCTCGCACTGCTGCATGTCCATCGCCACAGCGTACGCGCCGGCACGGCACCCCTGGCATGATCCGCGCCGATGGCTCGGGAGCAGCTGCTGCAGGCGCACGTCGCGGTCGTCGGCCACGTCGAGTGGGTCGACTTCGCGGTCGTGCCCGCGGCTGCCGCACCCCGGCGAGATCCTGCACGTGCACGAGTTCTGGGACGAGGCGGCCGGCGGCGGCGCCGTCGCGGCCGTGCAGATGGCCAAGCTCACGGGCGAGCGCGCTGTTCTTCACCGCGCTGGCGGGCGACGAGCTCGGCCGCCGCACGACGGAGCAGCTCGCCGGGCAGGGCGTGAGCGTCACGCGCGGAGCCGCGCGAGGGGATCCAGCGGCGCGGCTTCACCTACCTCACCGACGACGGCGAGCGCACGATCACGATCCTCGGCGACCGGCTCGTGCCGCACGGCGAGGACCCGCTGCCGTGGGAGGCTGCTCGACGACGTCGACGGCGTCTACTTCACCGGCGGCGACGCCGCCGCGCTGCGCGCGGCGCGGCGCGCGCGCGTGGTCGTCGCCACGCCGCGCGCCGACGCACGCGCTGCGCGAGGCCGGCGTCGCTGTCGACGTGCTCGTGCACTCCGGCCACGACCCGGGGAGGAGCTCGACCCGGCCGAGCTCGACCCGCCGCCGCGGACGGTCGTCACCACGCTCGGCGCGGCAGGGCGGGCGCTGGGACGGGGAGGCGGGCAGCGGGACGTGGGAGGCGCAGCCGCTGCCCGGGCCGCGGTGGACGAGTACGGCGCCGGCGACTCGTTCGCCGCCGGTCTCACGACGGGCCTCGCCGCCGGGCATGCCGATCGCCGGCCGCGGTCGAGCTCGGCGCACGCTGCGGCGCGGCGAACATGACCGGCCGCGGCCCGTACGCGGGCCAGCTCGACCTGCGCCGCTAGGACGGCGCTCTGCTCGGCCTGCGAGCGCCGCTCTTCGGCGGTCTCGAGCACGCCGAGCAGCTCGCCGACGCGACAGACGAGCAGCCGCTCCTCCTCGACCTCGACCCAGACGCCGGCCGAGGCCGGGAAGACGACGTGATCGCCCGGGGCGCACGGGCATCGACGACGCCGGCCGACTCCCACCAGTCGATGCCCGGCCCGACCGCCAGCACGATCCCGTGCTGCGGCGGCGGCTCGTGCGAGCCGGGCGGCACGACCAGCCCGGACTGGCGGACCCGGTCGGGCTCGAGCTCCTTGATCACCACGCGGTCGAAGAGGGGTCGCAGCTCCTGGCGCATGGGGCCGAGGATAACGGTGCGCGTCCTTCGGGATCCCTAGCGATCGCCGCCATGCCCGCCGCACGCCGCCGCCGACCGCCCCAGCGCGAGCTGCCGCTCGAGCCGCGCGACGGCGAGGTGCTCGTGTGGACCGACGGCGCGTGCTCGGGCAACCCGGGCCCGGGCGGCTGGGCGGCGATCGTCGTCTGGCCCGACGGCGAGCACGACGAGCTGTCCGGCAGCGCGCCGCACACGACGAACAACCGGATGGAGTACACGGCGGCGCTGGAGGGCCTGCGCTCGCTGCCGGCCGGCAGCCGCGTGTGCGTCGTCACCGACTCGCAAGCTGATGCTCGACTCGATGACGAAGTGGATCGCGGGCTGGAAGCGCAAGGGCTGGAAGACGGCCGGCGGCGAGCCGGTCAAGAACCAGGACCTCGTGCGCGCGCTCGAGGCCGAGCTGGCGCGCCACGACGTGCGCTGGCACTGGGTGCGCGGGCACGAGACCGGCGCGGCGCACGCGCACAAGGCGCTCAACGACCGCGCGGACCGGCTCGCGGTCGCCGCGGCCGCGGCGGCGTGCGGCAGCTGCCGCGGTCGAGCCGCGCGGCGCGGCTCTCGAGGTAGCGCTGCTCGGGCAGGCTCGTCGTGCGGCGCGCCGCGGCGCGGTAGCCCGCACGGGCGGCCGCGTGGTCGCCGGCCAGCTCGAGCAGGTGCGCGCGCACGGCGTCGAGCCGGTGGTGGGCGGCGATCCGCTCGTCGCGCGTCGAGCGTGCGCGAGCAGCGCGAGCCCGGCGCGCGGCCCGTGCACCATCGCGACCGCGACCGCGTGGTTGAGCGTGACCATCGGGTTCGGGCGCGATCCGCTCGAGCAGCCGGTAGAGCGCGACGATCTGCGGCCAGTCGGTGTCCTCCGCGCGCTCGCGCCTCGGCGTGCACCGCGGCGATCGCGGCCTGCAGCTGGTACGGGCCGAGCGGCGGCGCGCGCCAGCGCGGCGCTCACGAGCGCGACGCCCTCGTCGATCGCAGCTCGCGTCCCACAGCGTGCGGTCCTGCTCGGCGAGCGGGACGAGCGTGCCGTCCGGGCCGGTGCGCGCGGCGCGCCGGGCGTCGGTCAGCAGCATGAGCGCGAGCAGGCCCGCCGACCTCGCCGTCGTCCGGCAGCAGCGCGCGGACGCGCGCGGGTCAGCCGGATCGCCTCGCGCGTCAGCTCCGCGCGCTGCAGGTCGGCGGCCCGACGTCGCGGTGTAGCCCTCGTTGAAGATCAGGTAGAGCACGTGCAGCACCGCGGCGAGCCGCTCGGCGCGCTCCTCGCGGCGGCAGCCGGAACGACGCGCCGGCGGCCTTGATCCGCTGCTTGGCGCGGCTGATGCGCTGCGCCATCGTCGCCTCGGGGACGAGGAACGCGCGCGCGATCTCGGCCGTCGTGAGGCCGCCGACCGCGCGCAGCGTGAGCGCGACCTGCGACGCCGGCGAGAGCGCCGGGTGGCAGCAGAGGAACAGCAGCGTCGAGCGTGTCGTCCTCCTCGACCGGCGGCTCGTCGCCGGCGCCGGCGCGACGCCCGCGCGGCGGACCTGGGCCGCGGCCGTGTCCTCGCGCCGCCGGCGCGCCTGCTCGCTGCGCAGCTCGTCGGTCAGCCGGCGCGACGCGACGGTGATCAGCCAGCCGCGCGGGTTCTCGGGCACGCCGTCGCGCGGGCCACTGCACGGCCGCGGCGAGCAGCGCCTCCTGCACGGCGTCCTCGGCGGCGTCGAAGTGCCCGTAGCGCCGGACGAGCGCGCCGAGGACCTGCGGCGCGAGACCGCGCAGCAGGTCCTCGACGCGGGCGGCGTCCGTCGTCACATCTCCGTCCCGGACTGCCCATCAGCGGCCGCAGCTCGACGCGCGGCGAAGCTGGCGTCCGGCCAGCGCGCGGCGATCTCGGTCGCGCGCTCGAGGGTCTCGCAGTCGAGCAGGCAGTAGCCGGCGAGCTGCTCCTTGGCCTCGACGAACGGCCCGTCGGTGATCGCCGGCACGCCGTCGCGCACGCGCACGGTCTTGGCCTGCGACGGGTCGGCGAGCGCCTTCGCCGCCGACCACTCGCCGGACTCGGTCAGCTCCTTCATGATCGCGTCGACGCTCGCCCATCACCTCGCTGCAGCTCCTCCTCGGAGAAGGCCTCGAGCATCGCCGGGTTGTTGTAGATCAGCAGCATGTACTTCATGTCGTCGCTCCTTGTCGTGGCGCCTGTCGTAGGTGGGTCGGAGCAGGCGCCGCGTTCTCGACATCGAAGGTACATAACGACCGTTTTCGAGCGTAGAGAGAGCTAATCCGGGTCGTGCCACGGCGGCGCGCCGCCGATGAACGCGTCGATCTCCCCGGGCCCGAGCAGCGTGCCCGGCGAGCGGTCGGCCGCCGCGCGCGCCCGCAGGCGCTCCAGCGGCGGGAGCGCGTGCGACGCCGACCAGCGACGACGTTGCCGCTGCGCCGCTTGCCGAGCACGCCGGCGGCGCCGAGCGCGATCGCGTGCGGGAACGCCGCCCGCAGCCCGGCCGCGATCGCGGCGGCGTCGCCCATGGCCGGCGCGTCGACCACGTTGACCGCCGCCAGCGCCGACGACGCGCGCCAGGTCGGCCAGCGCCTCCGCGGTCACGAGATGGCGCGGCACCCGGGCGCCGACGAACGCGTCGACCAGCACGGCGTCGGCCGAGCCGTCCGGCCGGCGCGCCAGCACCGCGCGGCCGTCGCCCACGCGCACCCGCAGCCCGGCGCGCGGCGCAGCCCGAGGTGCCGGCGCGCGAGCTCCACCACGTCCGGCGTCGAGCTCGATCACCTCCTGGCGGTGTCCCGGCTCGGCCGACGCGAGCGCCCGCGCCAGCGCGCAGCCCGCTCCGCCGACGTGCACGACGCGCCGCGCCCCGGTGGCGAGCACGACGTCGCGCATCCGCCGCAGGTAGTCGAACTCCAGGTGCCGCGCGTCCGCGAGGTCGACATAAGAGGCGTCCATCTCCCCCTGGCGCAGCAGCCGCCCGCTCGGCCGCTCGCGGTCGCGCAGCACCGCCAGCTCGCCGGCGGCGGCGATCAGCTCCGGTGCCGCGCGGCGCCGGCCCACCGGCTCAGGCGGCGCGCTCGGCCCACACGCCCGCGAGCCGCACGGCGACGGCCGCCGCCGACGCCATGTCCTGCACGGAGGCCCATTCGCGCACCGAGTGGTACTCGTGGCCGCCGGTGAACAGGTTCGGGGTCGGCAGGCCGCGCGCGCTCAGGATCGAGCCGTCGGTGCCGCCGCGGATCGGGACCCGCTTGGGCTCGAAGCCCTCGCGCCGCAGCGCCTCCTCCGCCGCGTCGGACACGCCGGGGTAGCTCGTCGAGGAACGTGCGCATGTTCGGGTACTGGTGCTTGACCTCGAGCTCCAGGCGCGCCCGCGGCTCGCGTCGCGACGACCTCCTCGGCGGTCCGGCGCAGCAGTCGCGACGTGCTCGGCGAGGCGCTCGTCGTCGAAGTCGCGCACGATCGTGCGGATCACCGCCCGGCCCGCGGTCGCCTCGACCGAGTAGACGTGGATGAAGCCGTCGCGCTCGGACGTCGCCTCCGGCGTCAGCTCCGCCGGCAGCGCGGCGAGCACGCGGCCCGGCGAGCCGCGCGGCGTTGACGAGCTTGCCGGTCGCGAAGCCCGGATGGACGTCGACGCCGCGGATGACCAGGTCGGCCGACGCCGCGGTGAACGTCTCGTCGGTGAACTCGCCCGCCTCGGAGCCGTCGAGCGTGTACGCGCAGACCGCGCCGAACGCGCTCGATGTCGAACAGCTTCGCGCCCTCGCCGATCTCCTCGTCGGGCGTGAACGCCGACCCGCACGGTCGGCGCGCGGCAGCTCGGGATGCGCCGCGAGGTACGCGACCGCGGCCATCACCTCGGCGATGCCGGCCTTGTCGTCGGCGCCGAGCAGCGTGTCGCCGCTCGTGCGTGACGATGTCGTGCCCGACCTTCGGGGTCAGCTCGGGCATCGAGGCGGGATCGAGCACCGTGCCGCGGCGCGGGAGCTCGATCACGCCGCCGTCGTAGTCGCGGTGCACGAGCGGCTCGACGTCCGCTGCCGCGACTCGTCCGGGCTCGTGTCGAGGTGCGCGAGCAGGCCGATGACGGGCGCGCCGTCGACGTTGCCCGGCAGCGTCGCGGTGACGAACCCGTTGACGTCGATCGCGACGTCGTCGAGCCCGAGCCCCTGCAGCTCGTCGACGCAGCAGGCGCGCGAGCTCGAGCTGCCCCGGGCGTGCTCGGGGACTGCGGCGTGCGCGCGGTCGGACTGGGTGTCGATCCGGACGTAGCGCAGCAGCCGGTCGAGCACGTCGGCGGACAGCGCCTCGGCCAGCTCCGAGGTGTAGGCGGCGGTCATGCGGCAGCATGGTGGCACGCCCGCGCCGGGCGGCCGGGGCCGCTAGTCGTGCAGGAGGAAGCCGGCGGCGTCGAGCACGCGCCGCTCGCGCAGCCGGTCCAGCCGCGCGGCCGCCTCGCCGGTCGGCTCCCAGGCCGCGACGGCGGCCGTGTCGCCGAGCCCGCGCAGCCCGTTGCGGCTCCGGCTCGTCGATCGCCTGGCGCAGCCACGCGAGGTCGTCGGAGATCCGCCGCGGGCCGGTCCGCCGCGCCGTCGTCGTGCCACGGGTCCTCGCCGGCGCGCCGCTCGGGGACGCCCGGCGGGCGGCTGAGCGCGACGCCGAGCGCGCCCATCCAGTCGGGTCGTTCGTGGACGAGCTCGAGGAGGGCCATGCGCGCACCCTATACCGGGCGCGTGGGCTCAGGCGCGGGTCGCGGCGGCTTCGCGGTCGTCGCGCGCCAGCATGCGCGGGCTGTCGATCAGCACGCGCCGGCGCCGCAGCGCCGGCGAGCATGTGCTCCTCGCCGCCCAGCGCGACGAGCGTCGCGTGGTCGGGGCGGAGCGTGATGCCGAAGCTGCGCGGCTCGAGCGGCGCGACGCAGGTCGCGGATCTGGCCGTCCAGCTCGACCCGCGCGCCGCCGTGGCCGGGATCGAGCATCGATCTCCAGCCGGCTCTGCGGCCCGGCGACGAGCGGCGGGCAGCAGCCGCCGTGCGGCGCGAGCGGCGTGAACACGATGCCGGTCGTCGCCGGGCGCGAGCACCGGCCCGCCGGCCGCGAGCGTGTAGGCGCTCGAGCCGAGCTGCGTGCCGACGACGAGCCCGTCGCCGGCGAAGCGGATGAACAGCTCGCCGTCGACGCGCACGGCGGCCGTCACCTGCCCGGCGCCCTGGCGCACGATCGACGAGGTCGTTGACGCCGACCTGCGGCTCGTCGCCGCCGGACTCGACGACGAGCGCGGGGAGCCGCGCGCGGCTCCAGTCGCCGGCGGCGACGCGGTCGAGCGCCGTCGGGCAGGTCGGCGGCGCCGATCGCGGTCAGCGCGCCGAGGCTCCCGCACGCGACGCCGAGCACCGGCTTGCCGACCGGGGCGGCGGTCCGCAGCGCGGCGAGCGTCGTGCCGTCGCCGCCGAGCGCGACGATCAGGTCGCAGCTCGCGGGGTCGCCCGGCGGCGCGAGGTGCCGGTCCTTGCCCGCGGCCGGCGACCTGCGACGACCTCGACGTCGTGCTCGCCGCTCCATGCGAGGATCGCCGCGAGCGCGCCGGCGATGTCGCGCCGCGGATGGACGACCAGTCCGAGGCGCCGGATGCGACGTGCGTCCATTGGGCCGGACCTTACCCACCGCCGTCAGCTAGCCTGTGCCGTCCGGCGGATCGCCCACTTGGCCGAGGGAGCCTTCAGCGCTCCCAGCCGTGGCAACGCGCCGGCCTCGGGCCGGCGGCCTGTCCAGGTGGCCAGGAGTGTCAAGCCGCCCAGGCATAGACACTTTCGTCCTGGGATGTAGTAGTTCAGCGGTGATCTATGACCGGGTCTCGAGGGCCTCGCGCAAGCGGGGCCCTCGTGCTTCCGGGGGTCAGATCTCGACGCTCAGCACGTTCGAGCACGTCGGCGAAGCCCAACGCCGCGTAGAGCGCGAGCGCCGGGTTCGCGTGCGTCACGGCGAGCCCGACCGCCGGCAGCCGGTCGCGCGTGGCGAGCGCGAGCGCGCGCTTGAGCAGCGCGCCGCCGACGCCCGGGCGCGTCGGGATGGCGGAACACCTGCGAGATCCACGGGCCGTCGAACGGCGGCTCGCCCGGCTTGCCGTTGACCAGGACCGCGCCGACCACGCCGCCGTCCTCCCGCCACCGCGAGCGCGCTGCAGCGCAGCAGCGGGCCCATCAGGCGGCCGGACAGCAGCTCGTCGAGCTCGACCTCCGGCTGCTCGGGGTCGCGGATGTCGGCGTGGTCGGGATGCTCCGGCGGGAACGCGGCCAGCAGCGCCGGCGCGAGGTCGATCGCCGGCCGGTCGACGGGCGTGAGGCGCATCGCCGGCCGGGCAGCTTCGGCTCGAGCCAGCTCGCCCGGCGCCGGGTCGCGCGTCAGGTCGCGCGACATCGACGTGGGAGTGGCGCCGCGGGCGGGCGCCGGCGACGACGAGGAGGCGGCCGAACGGCTCGGCGGCCGCGACGCGCCAGCCGCTGCAGCTCGGCCGTCGGCGACGGCCACGGCGCGCTCCGGCGTCGCACGCCGTCGGCGGGCGCGAGCAGGTCGGCGAGCGGCTGGCCGTCGCGCTCGCCGAGCTCGAAGCGCGCCGACCGGCTCGCCGGCCGCGTCGAGCAGCAGGCGGCGCGCGGCGCGGGCGGGGTCGTCGACGACGGGCATGCGGCCCGGAGCCTAGGTGAAGCGGGCGTCGCGTCAGGCGGCGACGGCGTCGACGCGGCCAGCGCGGCGCGCCCGGCCTCGGTGGCGTCGGCCTCGAGCCGGCGCCGGATCGCGCGGTGGCCGCGCTCGAACACGCGCTCGTCCTCGTGCAGCTGCCAGCCGGAGTTGACGGCGTGCCGAGCGCGTCGAGCTCGAACGCGAGCTGCTCGGGGTCGGTGTCCTGCCCGCAGCTCGCCGCGCTCGATCGCGGTGCGGGCGTAGTCGGCGAGCGTCTCGGCCCAGCGGGTCATCTGCTGGCGCGACGGCGTCGCGCACCGGGCCGGGGCGCCCGTCCATCTCGACGGTGGCGGCGGCGAAGAAGCAGCCGCCCGGCGAAGATCCCGTGCTCCATGTAGTCGAGCCAGTTGTCGAGCATCCCGTGCAGCCGCGCGATGCCGGGCTCGAACTGCTCCTCGGCCGGCAGCGACGACGCGGTGGCCGAAGATCGCCGCGGCGGCGCGCACGGTGGAGATCTGCAGCTCCTCCTTGGAGCCGAAGTGCGCGAACAGCCCGCTCTTGCTCATCTCCAGCTCGGTCGCGAGGCGGCCGATCGACGAGCCCTTCGAGCCCTTCGACCGACGCGACGTTCACGGCGGCGGTGAGGATCGCGCGGCGCGTGCGGTCGCCGCGGACCTTGCGGCCGTCGGACGGATCCGGCTCGATCGGGATGTCCTCGATCAGGCTCATCGGCGTGAAGAAAGTAGCACGATCGTTCGTGTTTGTGGTAAAAGCACGATCGTTCGTCTTTTCCTCCCCAACCGAAGGGTCCCCATGTCCCCCGCCGACATCGCCGCCGCCGAACTGCGCGCCGGCCTCTCCCGCCGCCTCGCCGAGCTCGGGCTCGTCCCGCCCGATCCGGCGATCTTCCGCGTGTCCGCCCTCCCCGTGCCGCCTGCTCCCGCGGCCGGCGAGGAACGAGCAGCGGAAGGCGGCATGAGCACGGTCGCCGGGCTGCAGGGCGAGGCGCGCACGCGTCGCCGCCCTGCGGCCGGCCGCCGTGCTGGCGGTCGCGTCCGCGTCCTCGTTCCTCGTCTATCTCGACGCGACGATCGTCAACGTCGCGTTCCCCGACATCCGCGCGTCGTTCTCCGGGCACCACGCTCGCCGGCCTGTCGTGGATCCTCAGCGCGTACGGGCTCGTGTTCGCCGCGCTGCTGGTCCCGGGCGGCCGGTACGCCGACGTCGTCGGCGGGCGGCGGCTGTTCCTGGCCGGTCTGGCCGCGTTCACGGCCGGGTCGGTGCTGTGCGCCACGGCGCCCGTCGGTGCCGCTGCTCGTGGCGGCGCGCGTGCTCCAGGCGGCCGGCGGCGCGCTGCTCGTCCCCTCCTCGCAGCTGCTCGTGATGGCCGCGTTTCCGCCCGAGCAGCGGATGAAGGTGATCGGCGTGATGGCGGGCGTCGCGGCGCTCGCCTCGGCGCTCGGGCCCGTGCTCGGCGGGCTGATGGTCGACCTCGGGCGGCTGGCGCCTCGTCTTCCTCGTGAACCTGCCGATCGGCCTCGCCGCGCTCGTGCTCGGGCCGGCGGATGCCCGCGCCGCCGCGTGCGGTCGCTGGTGCGCCGGCCCGACCTGCTCGGCTCGCTGCTCGCGGTCGCCGCGGTCGGGCGCGCTCGCGCTCGGCGCCGTGCAGGGTCCGGTCTGGGGCTGGGGCGATCCGCGCACGATCGGCGCGTTCGTCGCGTCCGCGCTGCTCACGCCGCTGCTCGTGTGGCGCTGCGCGCGGCATCCGGCGCCGGTGCTGGAGCTCGTCGCTGTTCCGCGGCGCGCTCGTTCAGCACGGGCAACCTCGGCGCGCTGCTGCTCGGCACGAGCTTCTTCGGGCTCGTGCTGGCGAACTCGCTGCTACCTGACGCAGGTGTGGGGCTACTCGGTGCTCCGCACCGGGCTCGCGATCGCGCCCGGCCCGCTCGCGAGCGCGGCGTCGCGGCGATCATCGCCGGCGCGCTTCACGGACCGCGTCGACCCGCGCCGGTTCATCCTGCCCGGCGCGGTGATCAGCGCGATCGCGGCGGTCTGGCTCGCGACCCGGGTCGGGCCGGAGCCGGCGTTCCTCGCCGAGTGGCTGCCCGCGACGCTGCTGATGGGCGTGGGCGTCGGGCTCGGGTTCGCGACGATCGTCGCGGTCTGCGTGCGCGACCTCGGCCCGTCGCAGCTCGGCATCGGGAGCGGGATGAGCGCGACGACGCGCCAGCTCGGGCGCGGTGCTCGGCGTCGCGATCCTGATCGCGATCCTCGGCCCGGCGCCGGGTCCGGACGCGTACGACGCCGGCTGGTGGGCGATGGCGGCGCTGGCGCTGCTGGCGGTCGTGCCGGTCGCGCTGATCGGGCGGGCGCGGGCGATGGCGCCGGCGAACGGCGGCATCGAGGGGTGAGGGTTCTGACGTCGGCCGCGAAGTGCGCGGCCGGGCGCCGGCGGGTCGCTCGCCTCAGGCGGCGGCGATCCGCCGGGCGAGCGCCGCGGCGGTCGACGGGCGGAGCTCGCCGAACGCGAACCGGCGGCCGTCGTGGGCGCGGACGCGGAGCGTGGCGACCCGCTTCCGCGGCCGGCGGAGGCTGTGCTCGGCCGCCTCGATCGCGGCGAAGCGGAGCGTCTGGACCCGTCCGTTGACGGCGTCGTCGAGCAGCCAGAGCAGCCGCCGGTCGCTCGCCGCGAGCAGCGCCTGCGGGCTCGCCCACGTCGTCGTCGGCGTGACCAGCCAGACGCGCTCGCCCGGCTCGACGACGCCGAGCAGCTCGTGGCCGAGCGCGCTCCGGATCGCGGGCGGGAGCCAGTGCGCCGCGGCCGCGCGCCGGCGTGCGGCTGACCGGCACCGCGTGGTCTCGTGCGCGCTGGGTCCACGCGGTCGCCCGGAGGAGGTCGTAGGCGGCGTTGATCTCGGCCATGCGGGTCTCGGCGGCCGCGCCGCCGCCGCGGTCGGGATGCCACTCCTTCGCGAGGCGGCGATAGGTCGCCGCGATCTCGTCCGGCGTCGCGGTCGGCGGCACTCCGAGCACCCCGTGCGGGTCCATCGGTCGTATTGTGGCGGGCACCCGGGCGCGAGTTGGACGACCGGGGGTGTCATCATCGATGGCCGCACGGCGGTCCCGCGGCGCCTCGGCGCCCGACCGGACGACGCCGGGCGTCACTGTTCCCCTAGCCTCCACTGGCGCGCATCGCGCCCGCGAATCCATGAGCGAGCATTCCGAGCACCACACCGAAGAGCCCCAGGCCCCGAACGCGACGACCGGCCGAGCCGGAGGGATCCGACGCCGCGCCCGCGGCCGGAGCCACGACCAGGCGCCGGCGTCCGCGACGGAGCCGGAGCGCGCCGATCGCCCCGCCCGTCGAGCCCGCAGCACAGCGGCGAGCCTGCCGCCGACGCGGCGCCGCCCGCCGGCCACCGAGCCGGAGTCCGACCGGCTCCGAGGCCGAGCCGCCGCCGCGGCTCGAGAGCGCTTCCGCGGAAGCGCCCGCCGCCGAGCCCGCGCCGCAGAGCCGCGCCGCCGAGCCGCCCGGCCGCCGAGCCGCGCCGGTCCGCCGAGCCGCCCGCCGGCGCCCGCCGCTGAGCCGCGCCGGCCGCCGAGGCCGCTCCGTCGGAGCCGCCGCCGAGGCCGCGCCGCAGCGCCCGCCGCAGAGCCCGCCCGCCGAGGCCGCCGCCGGCCGCCGAGTCCACTCCGTCGGAGCCCGCCGCCGAGGCCGCGCGCCGCCGGCCGAGAGCGCTTCCGCGCCGAAGCGCCCGCCGCCGAGCCCACTCCCTCAGAGCCCGCCGCCGAGACTGCCCCGGCCGCCGAGTCCGCTCCTTCAGCAGCCCGCCGCCGAGGTTGCGCCGCCGGCCGCGAGCGCTTCCGCGCGAAGCCGCGCCCGCCGCCGAGCCCACTCCCTCAGCAGCCCGCCGCCGAGGGCACGCCCCAGGCGCAGGGCGGCCGCCCGCCCGGATCCGGCCAGCGCGGCCCCCGCGACAAGAAGCGGCCCGAGCGCCGCCGGCGACCGAGCCCCGCGCAGCGCCACCGCAACGCGTTCTACGCCAAGCTCTCCGAGCTCCGGCGCCAGGACGAGGCCGAGCAGCAGGGCGAGCGCGAGGGCCCGACCGCCGAGGACGGCGACGCGACGCCCGCCGAGGGCGAGGCCGGAGCCGAGGCCGCCCCCCAGCCTCAGCCGCCGCCGCAACCGCAACCCCAAGGCCGCGCAGTCCGCTCCCCGGCCGCGCGCAGGCACGCGTCCGCGCCGCCGTCGAGCGCGTCGGCGGCGAGGAGTCGGTGCGCGAGGCGCTCGCGCCCAAGCAGCGCGCCGACGGCCAGACGATGAAGTGGTCGGCCGTCTGCTGCGACGCCGCCCAGGGCCTTCCCGCCGGCGACCCCGTGTTCACCGCCTGGGCCCGGCTGGCCGTGACGCCCGGTGCGCGAGATCAAGGGCCTCGTCGACCCCCGCGACCGCGACGGCCGCGGTGGGCGCGGCGGCCGCGGCGGCCAGCGCCGCGGAGGCGGCGGCGGCGGCGGCGGCGGCGACCGCCCGTGGCGCGACCGCGGCCAGGGCGGCGGCTCCGCCGGCGCCGAGGACATGCGCCAGCACGGCCGCGACGGCTCCTTCAAGTCGCGCATCCGCATCGTCGACATGAGCAAGGGCCGCGACGAGGACGGCCGCGACGAGGGCGAGAAGAAGAAGCGCGAGGCGGCCGAGCGCCTCGACCGGCTCGGGCTACTAGCGCCGATCGTGCAACGCAACGGGCCTGACCCCAGCCGTGTCCGGGGCCACTAGGCCCGCGGCGCCGAGCGTCGCCGCCCGGCACCGGCCCGGAGGTCCACGCCGACCGCGTCGTCTTCCGCGCTCGCGGACCGCGGCTACGCGGCCGTCCGGCTCCAGCAGGAGCTCGAGCGGCCCCGCAGCGGCCCGTCGTTCACCCGCCGCGACGGGGTCTGGGAGCTCGACGTACCGCCGCCCGCAGGTCGACCGCATGGAGTACCGCTTCGAGGCCGACGGCGAAGCGTTCTGCGACCCGCACAACCCGAACCGCACGCCCGGCAGCTTCGGCGAGCGCTCCGTGATCGAGTTCCCCGGCTACGCGCCGCCCGCCTGGCTGGCCGCGCCCGACCCGCCGCCGCCGGTCCAGCTCGCGCCCGCGCGCGCGGCTCTGGTCGCCGCCCGACACCGACCCGCGCCGCCCGCTCCCGCTGCTGACCGTCCACGACGGCGGCGACTACGAGCGCCTCGCCCAGCTGCCGCGGCTGATCGCCCACGCGATCGCGACCAACCGCATCCCGCCCTGCCGCGTCGCGCTGCTCGACCCGCCAGCAGCGCGACGAGGACTACTCCGCCTCGGCCCGCTACGCGCGCACGCTCGCCGACCACCCTTCCCCAGCCTCGCGCCCGGCGACCGCCCACGCCGGCCTCGGCGCGAGCCTCGGCGCGCTCGCGCTCCTGCACGCGCGCTGGCTGCACCCGGGCGCGTTCGGCGCGCTGATGCTCCAGTCGGGCTCGTTCTTCCGCCAGCGCTGGGACCGCCAGGAGTCCGGCTTCCCCCGCTTCCGCCGCATCTCGCGCTTCGTCGGCGACGCGTCCTGCACGGCGGCCGCGCGGCGACGCCGATCCCGATCACGCTCACCTGCGGCGCGCCCGAGGAGAACCTCGCCAACAACCGCGCCGTCGCGGCCGCGCTGCGCCGCCAGGGCCACGACCGCGACCCTGCACGTCAACCGCGACGCGCACAACTACGTCGGCTGGCGCGACGCGCTCGACCCGCACCTGATCGATCTGCTGGCGCGGGCCTGGGGGTAGAGTCGCCGCGGATGGCGCGCACGCACCTGATCGGCCTGCTGCTGGGGACCGAGGAGGACTGGTCGCGGCGCGTTCGAGTCGCTGGTCGCCGGCGCCGCGCCCGCGGTCGAGCACGGCGGCGAGCGCCACGAGCTCGCCACCGAGCGGGTGACGATCGAGCCGTTCGACCTGCGCATGCGCCCGCGCCACGCGCTGGTGATCGACCGCCTCGCGCACTGGTACTACGTCCCGCGCGAGTGGATCAAGAAGGTCGCGCTGATGGACGACGTGTACCTGCTGAACAACCCGTTCACGTTCCAGGCGATGGAGAAGCACTCGGCCTACTGCGCGATGATCCGGCTCGGGCTGAAGGTGCCCGACGACGTGGCTCGTGCCCGCACAAGCAGCCGCCGGCCGACGAGCGCTTCGCCTACACGGCCCAGCGCTACAACCAGCCGTTCGACCTGGCCGACGATCGCGGAGCGGATCGGCTACCCGCTGTTCATGAAGCCGTTCGACGGCGGCGCCTGGGTCGGCGTGAGCCAGGTCCGCGACCCCGCGGAGCTGGCCGAGCGCTACGACGAGTCCGGCCGCCGGCTGATGCACCTGCAGCGCGCGGTCGACGGCTTCGACGTGTTCGCCCGCTCGCTCTCGATCGGCGCCGAGACGATGGTGATGCGCTTCGAGCCCGACCGCCCGCTGCACGACCGCTACCAGGTCGACCACGCGTTCCTCGAGCCCGACACCGGCCGCGAGGTCGTCACGATCGGCCGCACGGTCAACGCGTTCTTCCGCTGGGAGTTCAACTCGTGCGAGACGCTGATCCGCGACGGCGAGGTCCACCCGATCGACTACGCCAACGCGTGCCCGGACGTCTCGCTGATCTCGCTCCACTACTACTTCCCGTGGGCGATCAAGGCGCTGGTGCGCTGGTGCGCGTACTGCTGCGTGACCGGCCGCCGGATGCACGTCGGGATGGATCCCGAGCCGTGGTTCGCGGTCGGCGACGCCGAGCAGACGTACGAGGAGAAGCTCGACGCCTACCGCGCGCTGGCCGACGACTACTTCGAGGTCGAGGCGTACGAGGAGTTCTGCGACCGCCACCTCCCCCACGTCGACGAGGCGATGGCCGCGTACATCGACTCGCCCGACGTTCGACGCGCTGCTGGTCGAGACCGTCACGCGCGCGTTCCCGCCGCGCGAGCACGAGCGCTTCGTCGCGCACTATCGCGGCCTGCTCGCCGCGTGGGTCGCCGACCAGCGCTAGGTGAGCCGCAGCTGCGCCGGCTCCTCCGGCGGCGGGACGACGAGCAGCTCCGGTCCCTCGACGCCGGCGCGGTTGACCGCCGGGTTGGCCGGCGCGGCCGCCGTGCGCGCGTCCGTCGAGCGGGAGCAGCAGCTCGAGCGCCGCGTCGGCGTCGACCTCGGGCGCCAGCCACGCGGCCTCCGCCTCGGGCGACGCGAGCACGCACGGCATGCGGTCGTGCACCGGCGCGCAGACCGCGTTCGCCGCGGTGGTGAGGATCGTCACCGACGCGACGCGCTCGCCGCCCACCCGGCGCTCGTCCCACAGGCCCGCGAACGCGAACAGCTCGCCGCCGTCGACGGTGTAGCGGAACGGGATCCGGTCGCCGCGCGGCCGCTCGGGCTTGAGCCACTCGTACCAGCCGTCGGCGACGACCAGGCAGCGCTTCTCGCGCGCTGGCGATCAGCGGCGCGAACACGCGCTTCTCCAGCAGCGTCTCCGAGCGCGCGTTGATCGGCTCGTAGCCGCCGCCCAGCTTGCGCGCCCACGGCGGCACGAGGCCCCAGCGCAGCGCCCGCGCCTCGCCCTCCCCGCACACGGCGAGCACCGGCTCGGTCGGGCACACGTTGAAGCGGCCGAGCGTCTCGCCGGGGACGGCGGACTCGAGCACGCCGAAGCGGTCGGCGATCAGGCCCGGGTCGACCTTCGTCTCGGTGAAGCGGCCGCACATGCGCCCGATGCTACGAGGTCGGCCGGGGGGTGTGGATAGCCGCACCCCGAGTCGGCGGGCTGACCGGCCAGGCGGGCGCCGGGGGCGATCCGGGAAGATGCCTGGCGCAGTGTCTCTCCTCCCCAAGGAGCTCCCCACATGCCTGACCCGATCGCCCGGACGTATCTCTCGCTCGGGGCCTTCTACGCATCCGACCCTGCACGACGAACCTCGCGCGAGCGCGACGTCGGCCTGTTCTGGCGCTCGCGCCAGGGCCCGACGTACCGCGCCGCCTGGGTCCACGACACCGGCGAGCTGTACCTCTTCCAGCACGCGCTGGGCGGGCCGGGCGGCGGCACCGTGCACCTGATCTCGCGCGACCATGGACGAGCCCGAGCTGGAGCGGCGGCTCGTCGGCTGGCGCGACGTCTGCGGCCGCGAGGGCTCGCTCGAGTGGCTGCTCGCGCGGATGCAGGACGCCCCCCGCGCACCCGAGCCCACGCGCCGCCGCCCGCCGGTTCCGCCGCGGGCGCGATCCGCCTCGGCGGGCCGGCCGGCGGCGCCGGCGCGCGCTCGACCGCGTAGAACGCACGGGACTGTCCCCATTTAGGTGGGCGGGAGGCGCTCCGCGTCCGGCGGGATCGGCTCGCGCGGTTCCAGCGCCGTCTCCGCTCCAGTGGAAGTGCACGCGCGTGTCGCCGCCCTTCGGGCAGCACGCGCGGTCGCCGTCCTCGTAGAGCGTGTAGACGAGCGTGATCTCGCGCTCGAGCTGCCGGCCGGCGCGCAGCTTGCCGCTGGGCGAGATCGCGTCCTGGCCCATGTACTCGCCGTCGGCGAAGAAGAACGCCCGCATGCCCGGCGGCGTGGTGCCGACCGGCTTGCCGATCAGCACGCGCAGCAGGTGGTCGACCTTGTAGTCGGAGACGGTGACCGGCGTGTAGCCCTGCCGGCGCACCTCGTCGACCGCGCGGCGGCGCTCCTCGCGCTGCCGGCTCGTGAGCCGAGGCTTCTGCTTCTTCGCCTCCTTCGTCTCCGGCTCGGGCGTGGCGGCGGGCGCGGCGGTCACGACCTCGCTCGTCGTCGCCCGAGATGCACCATCGTCGCGGCGACGACGCCGACCGCGAGCACGACCGCGGTGCCGAGCACGCCGAGCACCCGGCCGGTCCACTTGGCGGCCGGCGAGCGGCGGCGGACCCGGTCGCGGCGAGGCACGGCGCGATGGTCGCGCACGCGCTACGCGGAAGTCAATGGGCCAAGCGGCCACCGCGCGGAAGGAGCAGTGCAAGCTCCCGCGAGCGCGACCGCGCACAGCGCGACGGAGGCGCCCGCCGCGACCTCGAGGTGGTAGGAGAGCAGCAGCCCGGCGGCGCCGGACAGCGCCGCGAGCACGACGGAGAGCGCGAGCGCCGCGGCGAGCCGGCGCGCCACGTTGAGCGCGGCGGCCGCCGGCGCGAGCACGAGCGCCACGAGCAGCAGGTTGCCGAGGCCCTGCACCGCGGCGACCGTCGTGACGGCGAGCACGACGAGCAGCGCGAGCTCCCAGCGCCCCGGCCGCGCGCCGAGCGCGGCGGACGACCCGCGATCGAAGCCGACGAGCGCCAGCGACCGGTAGCCGGCGGCGAGCGCGACCGCCACGCCGCCCGCCAGCAGCCCCGCCACGGCGAGATCGCCGCGCGGTCACGCCGAGCAGGTCGCCGAACAGCAGCTCCTGCAGCCGCGGCGGCGACTCGGGCGAGAGCGCGAGCATGCCGCCGAGCCCGAACAGCGGCGGACACGCAGACCGCGACGCCGACGTCCGCGCTGAGCCGCGAGTCGCGCGCGACGAGCGCGATCCCGGCCGCCGCGACCAGGACGCCGGCCATCGCGCCGAACAGCAGCGGGATCCCGGCGAGCGCGGCGACGACGAGCCCGGGCAGCATGCCGTGGCTGATCGACTCCGCCGCGTAGGCGTTGCGGTAGAGCAGGATCCACACGCCGAGCGGGCCGCACGCGAGCGAGAGGATCAGCACCTCGACGAACGCCCGCACCACGATCGGCGAGCCGAGCGGATCGGTGAGCCACCCGAGCATCAGTGCTCGTGCGCGTGGTGGCCGATGCCGACGGCACGACCGCCGCCCTCGAGCACGATCAGCTCGCCGCCGTAGGTCTCGCGCAGCGTCTCGGGTGAGAGCACCGCGGCGGGGCGGCCGTACTCGATCTGGCGGCCGTGGACGCAGAGCACGCGGTCCCACTCGCCGGCCTGGCGGACGTCGTGGGTCGCGACGAGCAGCGTCCTGCCCTCGGCACGCAGCTCGGCGAACACGGCCTCGATGCGCGCGGCGCTGACGCCGTCGACGCCGGAGAGCGGCTCGTCGAGGAGCAGCACCGCGGACTCCTGCAGCAGCGCGCGGGCGATCAGGACGCGCTGGCGCTGGCCGCCCGGAGAGCGCGCCGAACGTGACGCTCGCATGCTCCGCCAGCCCGACCCGGTCCAGCGCCGCGCGCGCGGCCTCGCGGTCGCGGCGCGCGACGCGCCGGAACCACGGCGTCCGCGCGTAGGCGCCCATCAGCACGACGTCGAACGCGCTGACCGGGAAGTCGAGCCGCGCGCGCTCGGTCTGGGGCACGTACGCGGGCCGGCCCGGCATCACGATCTCGCCGCGCCGGACGGGCAGCTCGCCCAGCAGCGCGCGGAACAGCGTCGTCTTGCCGCCGCCGTTGGGGCCGAGCACGCCGACGATCGCGCCCGGGCCGGCGGTGAAGTCGACCTCGCGCAGGACGTCGCGTCCCGGCAGGTAGCCGCCCGAAAGCCCGCGGACGACGATGCCGGCGCTGGACGGGATCGCCGAGACCCGTGCCGTCATGCCGCCACCGCCCGCCCGCGCAGCGGCCGTCGCCGTCGCGACCACCGCGAACACGCCGCCGCCGAGCACGGCGAGCGCCGGGCCGGCCCCGACGTTGAGCTCGTCCGCCAGCCAGACCGCCGCGACCCCCTCGACGGCGGCCAGCGCGATCGCTCCGAGCTGGAGCGTCCCGAGGCGGTCGGTGAGCAGGCGGACCGTCGCGGCCGGAACCACGAGCACGACGGTCACGAGCAGCGCGCCGACGGCGTCGAGCGCGACGACCGCGGACACCGCCACGCCCACCAGCAGCAGCCGGTCCGCCAGCACCGGCCGGACCCCGAGCGCCTGCGCGCTGTCGGGCTCGAAGCCGGCGGCCAGCCAGTGGCGGCGCAGCCCGGCGTCGAGCAGCGACCGCGCCGGCGGCCGCGAGCGCGGTCAGCCAGACGTCGCGCTCGGTCAGCCCGATCAGCGAGCCGAACAGCAGCGTGTCCACCTCGGCGCCCGACTCGAACACGTCCGAGGCGAGCACGACGCCTGCCGCGAGCGCGCCGACGAGCAGGAGGCCGGTCGCGGCGTCGGCGGCGAGCCGGCGGGTGCGGACGAGCCGCTCCTGCGCGACGCCGAAGCCGAGCGCGGCCACGAGCGCGGCCAGTTGCGGGGCGATGCTCCACGCGCTCGCGAGCACGAGCGCCGGGAAGCTGACCGTCCCGACCGCGTGCGTGAAGAACGCCAGCCGGCGCAGCACGATCCAGCTCCCGAGCAGCCCGGCGGGCACCGCGAGCAGGAGCATCTCCAGCACCGCGCGCTGCAGATAGGGAGCCGAGAGATCGATCATTCCGCGCGCCTCAGGTTACTGCAAACCATTCTCGTTAGAGGCTCAGCCGCGCTACGATGCTGGACGTGGCGACCGACACGCAGGAGCACCTCGACTGGGGCGCGCACGCGCGCCGTGAGCTGGCCCGCGCGGGCCATCGCGCCGGCGGTGCGCGCGAGCAGGTGCTCGCGCTGCTCGAGCGCCAGCCCTGCTGCCTGAGCGCGCAGGAGATCCACGACCGGCTGCGCGCGACCGACGGGCGCACGCCGGGGCTCGCCAGCGTCTACCGGGCGCTCGAGGTCCTCACCACGCTGCGCCTGGTGCACCGGCTCGACGTCGACGGCACCGCCTGCTTCGAGCCCGCGGACCCGAGCGGCGAGCACCACCACCACGCGATCTGCGAGCGCTGCGGCAAGCGCGACGCGTTCGAGGACCCGGAGCTCGAGCGGGTCATCGACAGCCTCGGCGAGCGGCTCGGCTACGACGTCGGCGCGCACGACATCGTGCTGCGCGGGCGCTGCCCCGACTGTACGCTGCGGTGACGCTGCAAGGAACCTCGCGGCGCGCGACGAACCGGTCCTTTCCGGAGCTTCCCGTGTTGCGATCACCGTGCCCTTCCACCGTCTCACCCGTCGCCAAGCGCTGAAGCTGGGCGCCGCGACCGCCGCTCTCGGGGCCCTCCGCCCCGCTCCGTCCGCCCTCGCAGCTCCCAAGCCCGAGGCCTTCACCCTCGCCCTCGCCGCGCCGGGCACGGCCGGCGCCGCGTCCGCCGGCTGGCGGACCACCCCGGTCTACGACGCGCCCCGCCGCTTCGACCTCATCGGCCTCGGCTGGCGCCGCGGGAGCGGCGCCGACGCGCAGGTCCGCGCGCGCCGGCGCGGCGGCCGCTGGAGCCGCGTGGACGCACCTGCACGACGCCGGCGACCACGGACCCGACGCGGGCCGCGGCGCCGCCGGCACGGACCCCGCCTGGACCGGCGCCGCCGACCAGTTCCAGCTGCGCATCAAGGGCAGCCCGCGCGGCCTGCACGCGCGCTTCGTCCGCTCCGGGCCCGCCGCCCGCGCCGCGCGCGACCGGATGCCGCTCGCGCACGCGTCGCGCCGCCAGGTCCCCGGCGCGCCGGTGCTGTTCACCCGCTCGCAGTGGGGCGGCGACGCGGTCGTCCCGCGCGCCGCGCCGAGCTACGGCCAGGTCCAGCTCGCGTTCGTCCACCACACGGTCAACACGAACGACTACGGCCCCGAGGACTCGGCCGCGATCGTGCTCGGGATCGCCAAGTACCACCGCGACCACAACGGCTGGAACGACCTGGGCTACAACTTCCTCGTCGACCAGTACGGCCAGATCTTCGAGGGCCGGGCGGGCGGCATCGACCTCCCGATCGTCGGCGCGCAGGCCCAGGGCTTCAACAGCGTCTCGACCGGCGTCGCGTGCATCGGCACGTACACCTCGGTCGCGCAGACCGAGGCCGGCATGGAGGCGCTCGCGCGCATCGTCGGCTGGAAGCTCTCCCTCCACGGGATCCCCGTCGCCGGCGCGGTGACCGTCACGTCGGCGGGCGGCGAGTCGAACAAGTTCCGCTCCGGGACGCCCGTCACGTTCCAGCGCATCTCCGGCCACCGCGACGGCAACGCGACGTCGTGCCCCGGGCAACGTCCTCTACACGCAGCTGGCCGACCTGCGCACGCGCGCCGCGCGCTACGCGACGGCCGGCGCCGGCGTGACGATGCGCGCGGCGTCGACCAGGCTGCGCGGGACCCAGACGGCGGTGCTGAGCGGCGTGCTGCGCTTCGCCGACGGCAGCTCCGCGGCGGGCGCGCCGGTCGAGGTGCTCTACGCGAGCGCCGCGGCGGGCGGCGCGTTCACGCCGATCGCCACCGCCCACGCCGGAGCGGACGGATCCTGGACCGCGACGGTCGACCTGCCGCGCACCGGCACGATCCGCGCGCGCTTCCCGGGCGACGCCGCACGCGCGGCGCTGGAGTCGAGCTCGCTCAAGATCACGCTCGTCCCGCGGCTCTCGATGGCCCTCTCGAAGCGGCGCATCCGCCGCCGGCGGCCGGTGACCGGTGAGCGGCAGCCTCGCTCCGGCGACCACCACGCGCGTGGACGTGCTGCTCGAGCGCAAGGTCGCCGGCCGCTACCGGCGCGTGCGCCGCCGGCGCGTTCCGGTCCGCGGCGGGCGCTACACGCGCACGCTGCGGCCCTCGGCGCCCGGCCTGTACCGGATCACGGTGAGCGTCGAGGGCGCGTCGACGCGGCAGTACGTGCGCGTAACCTGAGCGCGCGGTGCCCGACGACCTGACGCTGAGGCAGCTCAATCGCGCGACGCTCGCCCGGCAGCTCCTGCTGGCGCGCGAGCGGGTCGCGCCGGTCGAGGCGATCGAGCGGCTCGGCGGCCTCCAGGCGCAGGAGCCGAAGCCGGCGTTCGCCGCGCTGTGGACCCGGGTGGAGGGCTTCCGCCGCGAGCAGCTCCACGAGGCGCTGACCGAGCGCGCCGTGGTGCGGGGGACGATGATGCGCGCCACGCTGCACATGGCGAGCGCGGGCGACTACGCGGCGCTGCGCACGTCGCTGCAGCCGATGCTGACCGGCGCGATGAACGGGATCCTGCGGCAGCGCGGCGACGTCGACGTCGACCGCGTGCTGCCCGTGGCGCGGACGCTGCTCGAGGAGCGCCCGCGCACGTTCAACGACCTCCGGGCCGAGCTGTCCGAGCGCTTCCCCGAGTTCGACCACCGCGCGCTCGGCTACGTGGTGCGGATGCAGCTGCCGCTCCTGATGGTCCCGAGCGACGACCGCTGGTCGTTCCCCGCCGACGCGCCGTTCGCGCTCGCCGAGCGCTGGATCGGCGAGCCGCTCACCGGCGAGGACCTCCGCGGCCTCGTCCGCCGGCACCTGGCGGCGTTCGGTCCGGCCGGCGCCGCCGACGTGCAGGCGTGGTCCGGGCTGAAGGGCCTCAAGGACGTCGTCGACGGCATGGCGGAGGAGCTCGTCGCGTTCCAACACGGCCGCCGCACGCTCTACGACCTCCCGGACGCGCCGCGACCGGACGAGGACGCGCCGGCGCCGCCGCGGCTGCTGCCGGAGTTCGACAGCGTGCTGCTCGCGCACCAGGACCGCACGCGGGTCGTCGACGACGCGCGCCGCAAGGCGCTCGCGACGAAGAACCTGCGCGTCCAGGCGGTGTTCCTGGTCGACGGGTTCGTGGCGGGCAGCTGGGCGATCGAGCGCAAGCGCGGTACGGCGACGCTCACGCTCTCGGCGTTCGAGCGGCTCGCGAAGCCGGTGAAGGACGAGCTGGCGGCCGAGGCCGAGGGGCTGCTCTCCTTCCTCGAGGACGGCGCGACGCCGCGCGTCGCGTTCGCTCAGCGGTAGACGACGGCGCGGCCCGCCAGCAGCGCGGGCGCCGCGAGCATCGGCAGCAGCCAGGCCGGCACGCCGGGGTGGGCGGGCAGGACCAGGTGGCACACCGCGACGGCCAGCAGCGCGCCCGCCGCGACCACGGCGCCGGCGAGCACGCCGGGCGGGACCGGCGCGACCGGCCGGCCGAGCAGGTGGTCGACGCGCTCGGGCGCCGGCTCCTCGAGCGCGAGCAGCGCCGCGGCGACCGGTGCTCGCGACCCGACCGCCGCCACCGCGGCGGCGTCCGCCGCGAGGTCGGCGAGCGCCGCGTTGCTGCGCGCGAGGCCGCGGAGCGGCGGGAGGAACCCGAACGCGTCCGCCGCCGTCTGCGCGGCGAGCTGGCGGAGCGGGTCGCGCCGGCGCGCGTGGTGGGCCTCGTGCTCGATCACCGCCCGCAGCTCGGGCTCGCCCAGCCGCGCGAGCGCTGCGTCGGACACGTAGAGCGCCGGCCGCATCAGCCCCGCGCAGAACGCGAGCGGCCGGCGGTCGCGCACGACCCGGACCGCGTGCCCGGCGACCTCGCGCCGCCCGGCCACGGGCAGGGCGCGCAGCACGCGCTGCGCGCGCGCCTGGCGCCACAGCGACGGGCCGAGGCGCCACAGGACGAGGCCGTCGGCGAGCGCGAGCGCGGCGAGCGCCACGTCGTGATGCCCGGGCGATGCGTGGCTGCCCGGCGAGCAGCGCCGGCAGGTGGAAGCGCACGACGTCGAGCGCGACGATCAGCGCGATCAGCGCGGTGCTGCCCGCGAGCAGCGCGAGCGCGAGCTCCAGGCGCCGGACACCGGTCATTCCCCGGCCAGCCGGCGCAGCGCCTCGCGCCGCTGGGGATCGAGCGCCGCCATGCGCCGGGCGAACTGGACGAGCGCCAGCTCGCCGTACTGCTCGAGCAGCTCCGAGACGTCGGCGTCCGCGCGCGCCCGGAGGTACTCCTCGCGCGGGAGCGCGGCGGTGTAGACGTCGGTCTTGCCGTTGCGGTGGCGGACGACGAGCGCCTTCGCGTCGAGCCGCTGCAGGATCGTGAGCACGGTCGTGTAGGCGCGCTCGCGCTGGGCGGCGTCGGCGTTGAGCGCGTCGCGCACCGACCGCACCGTCGCCTCGCCCTGCGTCCAGATCTCCTCCATCACGAGGCGCTCGAGCTCGGGGATGGGAGGCGGCGCGTCCATGGCCTTCGAGGCTAGCGCGTGATCTCCAGCAATCCGCCGTCGGACTCGTGCTCGACCTGCAGCGTCGTGTGCTCGAGCCCGAACCGGTCGGCCAGCAGGCGCTCCAGCTCGACGCGCCGCGCGTGGCAGTCGGCGTCGGCCGGGACGAGCACGTGCGCGGACAGCGCGGGGAACCCCGACGTGACCTCCCAGACGTGCAGGTCGTGGACCTCGGTCACGCCGGGGTGCGCGGCGAGCGCGTTGCCGATCGCGTCGGGATCCAGGCCGCGCGGGGCGGCCTCGAGCAGCACGTCGGTGCTCTGGCGCGAGCAGGCTGAACCCGGAGCGGACCATCAGCGCGGCGACGAGCAGCGCGACGACCACGTCGGCGCGCTCGAAGCCCGCGGTGAGCACGAGCAGGCCGGCGAGCGCGGCGCCGAGCGACGCGTAGAGGTCGTTCAGCACGTGCGCCCGCGCGCCCTCGACGTTGAGCGAGCGCCGCTCGGCGCGCGAGAGCGCCCACGCTGCGCCGACGTTCACGGCGGCGCCGGCGAGGCCGACGACCAGCACGATCGCGCCGTCGACGTCGGGCGGGTTCCCGAGCCGCTGCAGGGCCTCCCACGCGATCACGCCCGCGAGGACCAGCAGCGACGCGCCGTTGACCTGGGCCGAGAGGATCTCGGCGCGCCCGAGCCCGAACGTGAAGCGCCCGCCAGGCGGCCGCGCCGCGAGCCGCGCCGCGAAGAGCGCCAGCCCGATCGAGCCGGCGTCGGTGAGCATGTGCGCGGCGTCGGAGAGCAGCGCGAGGGAGTCGGCGACGAAGCCGGCCACCACCTCGACCACCATGAACCCGAGGATCAGGCCGAGGGCGATGGCTCAGCCAGCGGCGGTCGGCGTCGGGCGCCGGCGCGTGGCTGTGGGCGGCGTGCCCGTGATCGTGCGCGTGAGCGGCCGCCACCGCGCTCCTACTCGCCGGCGTCGTCGTTGCGGCGCGGCTTGAGCCAGTCCGCGACCTTCTCGGCCGCGCCGGAGACCTTCCCCTGCGCGTCGGTCACCTTGTCCCCGAGGTTGTCGGCGCCGAACTCGGAGAAGATCCGGCGGAAGCGGTCCTTGTAGTGCTCGTAGGCCTCGCCGGCCTCCTTGCGCGCGTCGGCCTGCTGGTCGCGCGTCGGGAACTCGCCGGACGCGATCCGGTCGTACTCGCCCGAGCGCACCCACTCCATGATCTCCTTCACGCGCCGCACGGGGCGGCTGTGCGTGAGCCAGAGGTCGTTGCGCATGCGGTTGACCTTGTCCCAGCCGGAGGACCACTCCTCGTAGTCGCCGGCCTGGCGGATGAACGCGTCGACGTTGAGCTTGCTCGACCGGACCCCGCCGGCGAGCACCGTCAGCGTGCGGCACGTGACGAGCGGGTCGCGGTTGACGAGCGTCGCCGCCCGGTCGGAGGAGAGCTCCGCCGCCCGGAACCACTCGAACAGCGCGACCATGACCGCCTGCAGCGGCAGGCCGGCGATGAACGGGAGCCGCGCGCCGCGCGAGAGCAGCACGAGGATGTTGAGCGCCGTGATGTAGAGGACGTGGTCGGAGAGGATGTGGCCCGCCTCGTGGCCCAGGACCGTGCGGACCTCGAGCTCGTCGAGCAGGTCGACGCAGCGGGAGTTGACCAGGACCATCGGCTTCTGGGAGCCGATCGCCGCGGCGTTCGTGACCGGGAACTGCGTGAGGTAGAGGTCGTAGCGCTCCGGCAGGTCCAGCCGCGCGCAGACGGCGTTCCAGTCGGCCCAGATCTCCGGGAGCTGGTCTTCCCCGAGGCGGACGGACGACGCGAGCAGCTGCTGGCGCAGCGCGCGCTCGTAGCCGAACTCGATCAGCTTGCGCACGACGACGTCGAGCGCGGGGATCGACTGCAGCGCGGCGGTCGCGGCGCGGTCGGCCGGGTGCTCGTAGGCCTTCGAGGACAGGTTGATGAGGCGTTGGTCCTCGGGCAGTGACGTCGTCATGTCGAGAAGGACGCTAGCGGTCGCCGAGCCGGATGACGAGCCGGAGCCCGCTCCAGGTCGCGTCGATCGCGCACACCTTGTTGTCCACGAGGCCCGTCGGGAGCGCGATCTCCCGCACGACGTCCTCGGTGATGTCGGTCTCGACCTTCGACGCGCGCTTGGGCCAGGCGATCCAGAGCCCGGCGGCCGGCTGCATCATCGCCCGCAAGGCCGGCAGCCGTCGCTCGAGCTCGGCGCGCTCGCGTGTGGAACGCGACGATCACGTCCGCCTTCCCGCCGGTCCGCCGGACGACCTTCACGCCGTCGGGGAGCGCGCCGAGCGTCCCGTCCTCGAACCCGTCCGGCGCGCCGAGCAGCGCGACCCGGTGACCGGGCTTGATGCCCAGCTTGCGCGGCAGCGGGCTGGTCGAGGAACGGTCGGCCGCGGAGCTCATCGCCTCCGGAGGATGGCTGGAATCCGAACCGCTTACGACCAACCTGCGGTCCGGCGCCGCGTCTACACGTCGAGATCGTCGCGCCCTTGGAGGGTCGGCGCGAGCGCCGGCCGCGCGGAGGAAGGGGAACCTCCGGTGGCCTCGGCCGGCGTCCAGACGGCGCCCCCGTCAGCCCGCCGCCACGCCAACCCAGCGGCGGGCGCGGGGGCGCTCCGCGCCGCAAAGAACGGGCAGGACTCGGATCCGCCGGACCGAAGGGCTCTACCTCGCGCCCCGTCCGGCCTCCAACCGATCCCGGGCGGGGCGCTCCCCGTTCTGCGCACCGACTCGTGCGCCGGTGGACCTGCGCCACCGACTCCTATTGAATGACGGTCCTATGGGGCGGGATAGCGCTGTGGCGAGACTCGGGCCGGTTGAAGATCTCGACCTACGGCCGGTGTTCCAGCCGATCGTCGACCTCCGCGACAGCGCGGTCGTCGGCTACGAGGCGCTCATGCGCAGCGGCCCCGAGGACGGCGAGCTGCACGGCGCCGAGGAGCTGCTCGCGGCGGCCCGGCGGGAGGACAGCATGCTCGCGCTCGACCTCGCCTCCCGCGACGCCGCGCTGCGGATCGCGGAGGAGCGCGGGCTCGACGCACCGTTCTCGCTCTTCCTCAACGCCGACCCGGCGACGCTGGACGAGGGCTCCCCCGAGCGCCCCGCCACCCGCTTCACGCTGCTCGTCGAGGTCACCGAGCAGGCGCTGATCGCCCGCCCGGAGGCGATGCTGCGCGCGCTCACCCGACTGCGCTCGGCCGGCTGGGGCATCGCGCTCGACGACGTCGGCGGCGACTCGCGCTCGCTCGCGCTGATGTCGATCCTCTATCCCGACGTGATCAAGCTCGACCTGCGCCTGCTCGCCGGTCGCGGCGCGACCGGACGTCGCACGCATCGTGACCGCCGTCGGCGCCGAGGCGCAGCGCCGCCACGCGACCGTGCTGGCGGAGGGGATCGACTCCGAGGAGCAGCTCGCGATCGCGCGCGCGTTCGGCGCGACGCTCGGCCAGGGCTACCTGCTCGGCGGCCCCGGCCCGCTCCCCGATCCGCTGCCGCCGGCCGGCCGCCCGCTCCGGCTGCTCGGCGGTGCCGGCGACCCGTTCGGCGCGACGCCGTGGGAGCGCGTGACGAACTGGCGCCATCCGCGGCGCGGCGACCGCGGGCTCGCGATCCGCGCCGCCGACGTGATCGTCGACCACGCGGCGGAGCTGGGCCAGACGGCGATGGTGCTCGCCGCCCTCTCCGACGAGCAGCTCGGCCCCGCCGCCGACGCGCGCTACGGCCGGCTCCAGGACCTCGTGGCGTTCGTCGGCGTGCTCAACGCCGGGCCGACGTTCGAGGGCACGCGCGTGCGCGGCGGCGCGCTCGCCCCCGACGATCCCTTGCGCGGGAGCGGGACGCTGGTCGCGCTCGCGCCCGACTTCGCCGCCTGCTACGTCGTGCGCCAGACCGGCGACGACGAGTGGGCGTTCGCGGTCACCTACGACCGCGACACGGTCGTCGAATGCGCGCTGCCGCTGATGGCGCGGATGGAGCCGCTCGGGACTCCCCCGCCGCCGGTGAAGGTCAAGGCCGCGGCGCCGAAGCGGCGCCCGCGCCGCCGGACCGCCTGACGGTCCCGGCGATCAGCTCGGAGAGCTGCCCGCCCTGCCAGGCGAGCGGCGACGCGCCCGGCTCCTCCGAGCGCAGCTCGGCGCCCGGGATCGCCTCCGCCCAGCGCGCCGCCGACCGCGTAGGGGTGGCCGGGGTCCGCCTCGTCGCGGCTGGCGACGACGACGCACGGGAGGTCGAGCTCGCCCAGCTCCGCCCAGTCCTCGAACGGGCGCGAGCGCGGCACGGCGCGCAGCGCGTCGGCCACCGCGTCCGGATGCTCGTGGGCGGAGAGGCGCTGGTGCAGCACCTTCACCACGGTCTCGCGCCACGCCTCCGGCACGTCCGGGTCGCCGTACGCGGCGACGAAGCCCTCCACCCCGCCGTTTCGCAGCCCGTCCGACAGCGCGTCCCAGCGGGCGAGGTCGCTGTGCTCGCCCTCGGGCGTGTAGCCGGGCGTGATCAGCACCAGGGCGGCGGCGCGGTCGCCGTGGTCGAGCGCGAGGCGCGCGATCGTGTGCGCGCCCATCGACGCGCCGGCCAGGACCGCCCGCTCGATCCCGCGCTCGTCCAGGACCGCCAGCAGGTCGGCGGCGAGCGTCTCGTAGCCGTAGTCGGCGGGATCGGGCGCCGGCGAGGAGCGGCCGTGGCCGCGCGCGTCGTAGGCCACGACCCGGTGGCCGGAGCGCTCCAGCGACCGCGAGCCCATCACGACGTAGCGGCGGGTCGCGGTCAGGCCGTGCAGCAGCACGACGGGAACGCCCTCGCCCGCCTCCTCCCCGGACAGGGTCACGCCGGCGCGCTCGACGGAGAACTCGGTCACGCTCGGTAGCCTAGAGGCGTGATCTTCGACGCCACCGAGGCCACGTTCGAGCAGGACGTCATCGAGCGCTCCAAGCAGATGCCGGTCGTCGTCGACTTCTGGGCCGAGTGGTGCGCGCCGTGCCGGCAGCTGACGCCGGCGCTCGAGGCCGCGGTGAACGCGCACGACGGCGACGTGGCGCTCGCCAAGGTCGACACCGACGCGAACCAGCGCCTGGCCGCCGCGTTCCGCATCCAGGGCATCCCCGCCGTCAAGGCGTTCAAGGACGGCCAGGTCGTCTCGGAGTTCACGGGCGCGCAGCCGCCCGCGGTGGTGTCGCAGTTCATCGACGCGCTGCTGCCCTCCGAGGCCGACGCGCTCGTCGAGGCCGGCGGCGAGGAGGACCTGCGCCGCGCGCTCGAGCTCGAGCCGCGCCGCGCGGACGCCGGCATCGCGCTGGGCCGCATCCTGGCCGAGCGCGGCGAGCGCGACGACGCGCTCGCGATCCTCTCCGAGTTCCCCGGCTCGTTCGCGGCCGAGGGCCTGGCCGCCCGGCTGCGGCTCGAGGACGACGAGGACCTCCGCGCCGCGTTCGAGGCGCTGGACTCCGGCGATCAGCAGCGCGCGCTGGACACGCTCATCGCCGCGATCGCGGCCTCCGACGACGCCGAGCGGCGCGAGGACCTGCGGCGCGCGGTCGTCGGCGTGCTGGACGAGCTGGGCGTCGAGCACCCGGTCGCGCGCGAGTCGCGCCGCAAGCTCGCCTCCGCGCTGTACTGAGCAAACCTAAAGAGGGACTGTCCCTCTTTAAGGTGCTAGCGCACGGCGCCGGTGTCCGACCCGGGCGCCTCGGCCGCGGAGACGCCGCCCGGATCGTTGACCTCGGCGCCCTCGGGCGCCGGCACCGGTCCCTCGAGCAGCGGATCGCCGGTCTCCTCCATCCACGCCTCCAGGCGGCCGCGCAGGATCGCGAGCACGTCGGCGTGGTCGGGGCTGTCGACGAGGTTGTGCGCCTCGTTGGGGTCGAACAGCAGGTCGTAGAGCTCCTCGCGCGGCCGCGGCATCTCCGCGAGGCCGTGCTGGAGGAGCAGGTCCTTCGAGGGGCTGTCGTCGATGTTGGGCAGCACCGGCAGGTCGCGATCGCCCCAGCGGCGCACGTACTTGTGGCGCCGCGTGCGGATCGCCCGCTGCGGGTCGTACGCCGCGTGGTAGGTCAGCTCGCCGTAGACCGCCGCGTTGACCTCGCGGGCGTCGCCGCGCACGGCCGACATCAGCGAGCGGCCCTGCAGGTGGTCCGGCGGCTCGATCCCGAGCAGCTCGCACAGCGTCGGGAAGATGTCGATCTGCGAGACGAGCGCGTCGTTGACCCGCCCGCCGTGGAACCCGCCGGGGCCGCGCATGATCAGCAGCACGCCCAGTCCGCGGTCGGTGAGCGTCGCCTTGGCCCCGGGGAACGGCAGCCCGTGGTCGGTCGTGAAGATCACGAGCGTGTCGTCGGCGAGCCCCTGCTCGTCGAGCGCGCCGAGCACGGCGCCGACGCCGTGGTCGAGCGCCCGCGCGCTCTGCTTGAACGCCGCCATGTCGCGCCGCGTGATCGGCGAGTCCGGCAGGTTCGAGGGCGGGAGCGAGTACAGCGCGTCGCGCACCGACGTCGGCTCGAAGTAGTCGCGGTGGGTCTCGAAGAAGCCGACCGAGAGGAAGAACGGCTGGCGCGGCCGGTCGCGCAGGAGCGCCACCGTCGCCGGCGCGACCACCTGCGCATGGCTCGTGTCGGCGTCGACCACGCGGTCATAGCCCAGCTCGTCCGGGTCGGCGGAGATGTGCTGCTCCCCCACCATCGCCGTCCAGTAGCCGGCGTCGCGCAGCGTGTGGAGGATGTGCTGGCGCGGATCGTCGAGCGAGAACCCGCGGTGCGCGAGCCCCAGCATCCCGTTGCTGTGCGGCCAGCGGCCGGTCAGCAGCGCCGCCCGGCTGGCCGAGCACATCGGCGCCGCGGCGTACGCCTGGCGGAACAGCAGTCCCTGGTCGGCGAGGCGCTGGATGTTCGGCGTCGGGACCGGATGACCGTACGGCTGGACGAACCGCCCCGTGTCGTGCGAGTGGACGAGGACGATGTTGGGGAGTGTGGTCGGCAGCGGTGCGCTCATTCTCAATCAAGTGAGTGTACTTTGTTCCGCGTGATCCCCGCCCCGGACCGAAGCTACTTCGTCTGCGCCACCCCGCGCTCGGGCAGCACGGTGCTGTGCAAGTCGCTCGCCGCCACCGGCGTCGCCGGACGTCCCGACGAGTACTTCGAGCGCCTCAGGCACTCCGGCCTGCCGCGCGAGCCGCGCGAGTACTTCGAGGGTATCGCGGACCCCGGCCTGCTCGACCTGCTCCCCCCCACGCGCACCGGCGACCCCGCCGCCGCCGCGCTCGACCGCGAGCTCCCACGCTACCTCCAGGAGGGCACCACGCCGAACGGCGTGTTCGCGGCGAAGCTCATGTGGGGCTACTTCGCCGACCTGCTCGCGCGGCTCGGCACGACGCCGGACGGGAGCGCCGTCGAGGCGCTCGCCGCGCGCTTCGGCGCGCCGTCCTGGGTCCACGTCACCCGTGCCGACAAGGTCGCCCAGGCCGTCTCGCTCTGGCGCGCCCTGCAGACGCGCGCCTGGAGCGCCGCCGACGCCCCCGAGGCGCACCCCGTGTACGACGCGCAGGCCATCCGCCACCTGCGCGACCAGCTGCTCGGGCAGGATGCCGCGTGGCGCGCCTGGTTCGACGCGGAGGGGATCCGGCCGCACGTGGTGGAGTACGAGCGCTTCGCCGCTGACCACACGGCTACTCTGAGGGGCGTCCTCGCCCACCTCGGCCTCGAGGTGGAGCGCATCCCCGACCCGCCCATGCATCGCCAGGGCGACGCGCGCTCGGATCGCTGGGTCGCGCGCTTCAACGAAGAGAAGGAGCTGGTGTGAGCGCCCCCGACCACCTGCACGCGCTCGAGGCAGAGGCCGTGCACGTCTTCCGCGAGGTCGCGGCCGAGCTCGAGCGGCCGGTGCTCATGTTCTCCGGCGGCAAGGACTCGATCGTCCTGCTCCGGCTCGCCGAGAAGGCGTTCCGGCCAGGCCGCTTCCCGTTCCCGGTGCTGCACGTCGACACCGGCCACAACTTCCCCGAGGTGCTCGACTTCATCGAGCACCGCGTCGGCGAGCTCGGCGAGGCGCTCATCACCGCCAAGGTCGAGGACTCGATCGCGGCCGGCCGCGCGCGCGAGGAGTGGAACGCGGCGAAGCCCGGCACGTCCCGCAACCGGCTGCAGACCGTGACGCTGCTCGACGCGATCGAGCACGGCCGCTTCGACGCCGCGTTCGGCGGCGCGCGCCGCGACGAGGAGCGCGCCCGCGCGAAGGAGCGGATCTTCTCCTTCCGCGACGACTTCGGCCAGTGGGACCCGCGCGCCCAGCGGCCCGAGCTGTGGAACCTCTACAACGGGCGGATCCGGCGCGGCGAGCACGTGCGCGTGTTCCCGCTCTCCAACTGGACCGAGCTCGACATCTGGCACTACATCGAGCAGGAGCAGCTCGAGCTGCCGGCGATCTACTTCGCCCACGAGCGCGAGGTGTTCGAGCACGACGGCATGCTCTACGCCGTGTCGCAGTACGTCGAGCCGTCCTCTGACCCGTTCGTCGAGTCGGTGCGCTACCGCACGGTCGGCGACATGACGATCACCGGCGCCGTCCGCTCGCGGGCCCGGGACGTGGCGACCGTGATCGCCGAGATCCAGGCCACGCGGGTGACCGAGCGCGGCGAGACGCGCGCCGACGACCGGACGTCGGAGGCCGCCATGGAAGACCGCAAGCGCCAGGGGTACTTCTGATGACCGTCTCCGACGGCAAGCAGCTGCTGCGCCTCGCCACCGCCGGGTCGGTCGACGACGGGAAGTCGACGCTGATCGGCCGGATGCTGCTCGACGCCAAGCTGCTGTTCGACGACACGCTCGACGCGCTGCACCGCAACGGGCACGACGGCGCGCCCGACCTCGCGGCGCTGACCGACGGGCTGCGGGCGGAGCGCGAGCAGGGCATCACGATCGACGTCGCCTACCGCTACTTCACGACGCCGCGGCGCTCGTTCATCATCGCCGACACGCCCGGGCACCAGCGCTACACGCGCAACATGGTCACCGGCGCGTCGACCGCGCACCTCGCGGTGATCCTGATCGACGCGCGCAACGGGATCGTGGAGCAGTCGCGCCGCCACGCGACGCTGTCCTCGCTGCTCGGCATCCGCCACCTCGTCGCCGCGGTCAACAAGATGGACCTCGTCGACTGGGACGAGGCGCGCTTCCGCGAGATCGAGGGCGAGTTCGCCGCGCTCGCCGCGCAGCTCGGCGTCGAGGACGCGCGGGCGTTCCCGATCTCCGCGCTCAACGGCGACAACGTGGTCGAGCCCGGCGACGCGGGCTGGTACGGCGGGCCGCCGCTGCTCACCCACCTCGAGCAGGTCGACGTCGCGGCGGACCGCGGCGAAGGTCCGCTGCGGCTACCGGTCCAGTGGGTCATCCGGCCCGAGGACGCCGCGCGGCGCGAGCGCCGGTACGCCGGCACCATGGCCGGCGGCACGCTGCGGCCCGGCGACGAGGTCGTCGTGCTCCCCGCCGGCTCGCGCACGACCGTCACGGCGGTGGACACGTTCGACGGGCCGCTGGAGTCGGCGGCGCCGCCGGACTCGATCACGGTCCAGCTCGCGGACGACCTCGACGTCGGGCGCGGCGAGATGATCTGCGGCGTCGACGACCAGCCCGTGTCGGGCCGCCACATCGAGGCGACCGTGTGCTGGATGTCGGAGAACCCGCTGCGGGCCGGCGAGCATCTCGCGCTCAAGCACACGACGCGCACGGTGCGCGCCGCGGTGGAGTCGATCGACGTGCTGCTCGACATCGCGACGCTGCACGAGGAGACGCCGCCCGACCAGCTCGAGCTCAACGACATCGCCCGGCTCACGCTGCGCACGAGCGCGCCGGTCGTCGCCGACACCTACCGCGACAACCGCACGACCGGCGCGTTCATCCTCGTCGACGAGGACTCCAACGACACGGTCGGCGCCGGCATGGTCCGCGTGGTGCGCGAGCCGGCGCGCCCCGACGAGCCCCACTCGCCCGGCGTCACGTGGCACGACACCGGGCTCGGCCGCGGGCATCGCTGGCAGTCGCTGCGCACGCGCGGCGCGACCGTCTGGCTGACCGGCCTCCCGGCGTCGGGCAAGTCCAGCGTGGCGGCCGCGCTCGAGCGGCTGCTGGTGGAGTCCGGGCACCCGGCGTACTTCCTCGACGGCGACAACCTGCGCCACGGGCTCTCGGGCGACCTCTCGTTCTCCCCCGCCGACCGGACCGAGAACATCCGCCGCGTCGCGCACGTCGCGCGGCTGATGGCCGACGCCGGCATGGTGTCGATCGCCTCGCTGGTCTCCCCGGCCCACCACGACCGCGCCCTGGCGCGCGACCTGCACGAGGCGGCGCGGCTGCCGTTCATCGAGGTCTACGTCGACACGCCGGTGGAGATCTGCGAGCAGCGCGATCCGAAGGGGCTCTACGCGCGGGCGCGTGCGGGCAAGCTGCTCGACTTCACCGGCATCAGCGCGCCGTACGAGGTGCCGGAGCGCCCGGACGTCCGCATCCGCGGCGCCGAGGAGGAGGCGAAGGACGCCGCGCTCCGGATCCGCGACGCGCTCGAGCAGGCCTGGGGCGACGCTTAGCTCCGGGTCTTACGAGGCGCACGTCCGCAAGGCCGACGGCACCGAGCTCGAGGTCCTGGTGAACAAGGACTTCGCGGTCACCGCCGTCAACACCATGCGCCACCGCTGACCGCGCGCACCGCTCGGCGCCCGGGGGGCCGGCCACGCGGCCGGGCCCCGGGCGCCGGGTCCCGGCGCGCGGGGCGGGCGAGGAGCGCGTAATGTCCGCCTTCATGCCTGATGACGACGATCCGCTCGACCGGCTGTCCTCGGCCGAGCTGCACGACCTCGCGGTGCACCGCGCCCGCCGTCACCTCGACGCCCGCTTCTTCTGGCGGCTCATGCAGGTCCTGCCGACCGCGGAGGCCGCCGCCGGGGAGATGGACGAGGCGGAGACCGACGTCCTGCGGCTCAGCGCACACGTCGACGACGTGACCGAATCGGGACGCGGCGAGGTGGCCGAGCTCCTGCGCCCGTTCTACCTCGACTACCTCCGGAGCCACAACGTGAAGGCGCCGTAGCCCCGTCATCGCCCGCCGTGGTCGGATTCCTGCCCTCTGGCGATTGCATGCCGTATGGCGCTCTGCATAGGGTTGGACCGGTTTCCGTACCGGAAGGAGTCGCCCATGACCTGTCGATCAGCTCGGCGCCGTGCGCTCATCTGCGTCTCGCTGGGAGCGGTGGTCGCCTGTGCGGCGGCGGCGCCCGCGGGCGCGCAGGATCCCGAGGTGGTCGCGGACGGGTTCTCCAGCCCCCACGGGATCTCGTTCGGTCCGGGCGGCAAGCTCTACGTCGCCGAGGCCGGACGCGGCGGCTCCGGTCCGTGCATCCCGGGTCCCGAGGAGGACGAGGTCTGCTACGGCGCGACCGGCGCCATCACGCGGGTCAACGTGAAGACCGGCCGCACGCGGCAGATCCTCAAGGGGCTGCCGTCGATCGCGGCGCAGACCGGCGACACGCCGGGAGCCGACGCGCTCGGTCCCAACGACGTCTCGTTCCGGGGCGGCACCGCGTACTTCACGATCGGCCTGGGCAACGCTCCCGCCGCGCGCGAGCAGCTCGGGCGCGCCGGGCGCTTCTTCGCCGGCCTGTACCGCATCAGGGCGAACGGGCGCGGGCGCCGGGTCGCCGACCTCGGGACCTACGAGGCGAAGAACAACCCCGACGACGGGCAGCCGACCTCGGCGCTCGACACCAACCCGTTCTCGGTCGACGCGACCGGCTCCGGGCGGATCCTCGTCACCGACGCCGGCGGGAACGACCTGCTCGGCGTGAGCGAGTCGGGCCGGGTCAAGCTGCTCGCGGTGTTCCCGTACGGGCAGGCGCTCGCGCCGCCGTTCCTCGGGCTGCCCCCGGGCACGCAGATCCCCTACCAGCCGGTCCCCACCGGGGTCGTGCGGGCGCCGGGCGGCGCGGCGTACGTCGGCCAGCTGACGGGCTTCCCGTTCCCGGTCGGCGCCGCGAACGTGTTCCACGTGGAGGCCGGCGGCGCGCCGGCGGTCCACGCGAGCGGGTTCACGAACATCGTCGACGTGGCGCGCGCCCGCGACGGGGGCCTGTACGTGCTGCAGATCACGACGCAGGGCCTCGCCGGCCCGCCGTCGCCCGGCAAGCTGGTGCACCTCGCCGCCGACGGGACGCAGACCGAGCTGGCCGCCGGGAAGCTGCAGCACCCGACCGGCGTCGCCGTCGCGCGCAACGGCGATGTGTACGTCGCCAACAACGGCGGGTCGCCGGGCGACGCGCAGATCGTGCGGGTGGCCGGCTGAGACCACGTTGCCCGTTCGGTTCTTGACTCGCGTGTCGCGCGGGAGTCGAATGCACCGGAAGGCGATACGAAAGGAGTCCACATGATCGCCGAGAGCCGCCGCGACGTCGATCGCGAGATCGAGGAGACGCTCGGGCTCGTGCCCGAGTTCTTCCAGCGGGTGCCGGACTACCTGGTCCCCACCGAGTGGGCGAGCTTCAAGAACCTCCAGCTGTCGGACCAGACGGCGCTGCCCAACAAGTACAAGGAGCTGATCGGGCTCGCCGTGTCGGGTGCGACGCGCTGCCGCTACTGCGTGTACTTCCACACCGAGGCGGCCCGGCTGTTCGGAGCGAGCGAGGACGAGATCACCGAGACCGCGCTGATCGCGAAGAACACCATGGGCTGGAGCACCTACCTGAACACGCTCCAGTTCGACTACGACGAGTTCGTCGCGGAGTTCGACCGGATCGCCGCGCACGTGCGCGCGGAGATGGCGGCGGGCGCCCCCGCGTGACCCGCGTCAGGTGGCCGGCCCGCCGGGCCGGCCACCGTTGCCGGGCGGCCGCGAGAGGCGGTCGCGGGCCCGGTCGAAGTCGGCCAGCACGCGCTCGAGCAGCTCGATCGCGTCGGCAGGCGGGTCCGGCGCGGCGCGCATCACGTCGAGCGCGAGCCGCGCGCCGGCGACCAGCGCGGACAGCTCCTGTCCGGTGGCGGTGACCTCGAAGACGTTCTCCCGGGCGCGGGCGACTCGCACCCCCTGAGTCTCGCGCATCGGACAGTCACCGCAAGTTCCGGCTTTCCGGCGCGTTCGCAGCTCGTAACCCGGGTCTGATGCCGGGCGACCCCCCGGAGGGAGGCGGACATGGACGCCGTCGACGAACGTAAGGAGCGCTTTGCCCCGCCGGCGACCGGCGCGGGAGCCGCGCTGCCGCCGCTGCAGTCGCTCGAAGCGGCCAAGGCGGGACCGCACGAGGTCGGGCGGCTCATGGCGTACGGCCTCGAATGGCTGGCGCGCTGCGTCTCGGCGCCGGTGGCGATGTTCTCACCCATCGACCGGCGCTCCCAGCTCTACACCGACGGACCGGTCGTGGTCAGGCACGAGTGGCCGGTCGAGCTCGCCGACCTGCGGCGGGCGCGGCTGGCGTACCTGCGCGGCGCGCGGGACTGGGATCCGTTCGCGCCTCCCCGGTGGTCGCGGAGCGCCACGCGCGTGGTGGGCATCCGCGAGGTCGGCGGCGCCGACGCGCTCGCGCGGTCGCTGTACGGCGAGTTCCTGGCCTGGTACGGGCTGGCGAACCCGACGTCGATCTTCCTGCTCGACCGCGGGCGCACGGTCGCGGCGATCGTGCTGATGCGCCGGCGCGGCGAGCCGGTGCTCACCGCCACGGAGATGGCGCAGCTGCGCCGCGCACAGCCGCTGCTCGAGCAGGCGCACCGGCTCGCCCGCGGCGCCGTCCGGGAGACCGTGCGGGTGTAGGCGCGTCGCCCGTTCGCCGGTCCAGGCGGTATTCATGGAGGGTCGTGCCCGAGCCGACCCGCCGCGTGATCGCCCATCTCGACTGCGACGCCTTCTACGTGTCGGTCGAGCTGCTGCGCCGGCCCGAGCTGGCCGGCAAGCCGGTGGTCGTCGCGGGGAGCGGGCCGCGCGCGGTGGTGACGACCGCGTCCTACGAGGCGCGCAAGTACGGGGTCGGCTCCGCCTCCCCCGCCGCCCAGGCGCGCCGGCTGTGCCCGCAGGCGATCTTCATCCCGCCCGACTTCAAGGCCTACAGCGCGAAGTCGCGCGAGGTCTGGGAGCTCGTGAGCGGCCGGCTGCCCGTCGTCCAGCAGGTCGGGCTCGACGAGGGCTACGCCGACGTGACCGACGCCGAGAAGCCGCTGCGCGTGCTGCGCGAGCTGGTGGCCGAGGTGCGCGACCGCACCGGCATCACGATGTCGGTCGGGGTCGGGCCGAACCGGCTGATCGCCAAGGTGTCCTCCGATCTCGAGAAGCCCCAGGGCTTCGTGGCGATGGGGCGCGAGGAGGCGTGCCGGCGGCTGGCCGGCGCGTCGCTGCGGATCATCCCCGGCATCGGGCCCAAGACCGCCGAGCGGCTCGCGGCGCTGGGGCTCACGACGATCGGCGCGCTGCAGCGGGCCGACGAGGCGGTCCTTGCGCAGCGGTTCGGCCCGCGCCACGGCGCCGACCTGCTGGCGCGCGCGCACTTCCACGGGTCCGACGTCGTCGAGGCCGAGTCCGGCCCGGCCAAGTCGCGCTCGAACGAGACGACGTTCGACCACGACATCGCCGACCTCGGCGAGCTCGAGGGCGTGCTGACCCGGCTCGCCGGCCAGCTCGCCGAGGGCTGCCGGGCCAAGCAGGTGCGCGGCCGGACGATCGCGATCAAGGTGCGGCTCGACGACTGGACGACCGTGACCCGCGCGCGGACGCTCCCGGAGCCCGTCGACGACACCGCCACCGTGTGCGGCGTGGCGATCGAGCTGCTGCGCGCCTACGACCCGCCGCGGCCGGTGCGTCTGCTCGGCGTGCGCATGGCGTCCTTCGAGGAGCGAAGCGGTGACGAGGCCGCAGCGGAGCTCGCGGAAGCGCCCACCGCGATCTCGCAGCTGGCGCTCCCGCTCTGGCCCCGCGTCAGCGCGTGACGAGCAGCGGGCCGTGCCCGTGGAACCCGAGCCGCTGCGCGGTGGCCGCGGTCAGGTCGTACTCCCGGCCGCCGGCGTACGGGCCGCGATCGACCACCGGCACCCGGACCGACCGGTCGCCGCGCCGCAGCGTGACCTTCGTGCCGCACGGCAGCGTCTTGTGGGCCACGCCCAGCGTGCCTGGGCCGAGGGTGCCGCCGCAACCGAGGCGGTTGCCGTAGAGCCCTGGGCCGTACCACGACGCGTACGCGGAGCGGTACACGTTCAGGCGCCCGACCACGCGCTTGCCGGCCGCGACGCCCGGGCCGCCGGCGACCCGCACGCGCACCTTGGCGCTGCCGGTTCGTCGGAGGCGCTCCCGCAGCCGGTAGCGCCCGCGAGCATCGGTGCGGTCGCGGTCGAGCGGCTTCCAGCGGTGGCCGCGCCTGACCTGCAGCGACACGGTGATGCCCGTGACGCCGGGCGCGACGGTGCCGATCACGGCGGTGTGCTTGCCGGCGCGCACGTCGAGCTTGCGGTGCCGCACGTCGATCCGCGGCTCCTGCGCGGCACGGGCGGACGGCTCAGGGGCCGGCGTTGACGTTCTTGGGTGCGCGAGCGCGCTGTGCGCGCCGGCGGCGGTGAAGGCGAAGCAGAGCGCGCCGGCAGCAGCCGGGCGCACGACGTTCCGCGGCCTCATGCGGGAGACCTCCTTGGGCGTTCGACCCGGGTGCCTGCGAGGTCAGCTGACGGGCTCGCGGCGGCGGGGCCTCACCCCACGCGCGTCGCTACCGCGGCAGCAGCCGCGGATTCGCCCCGGCCACGGTCCCTCCCGATCGTGGCGATGGGTCCCCCGCCCGGCAGCACATCGTGTGCCGCGGTTCGGCGGTCGAACGAGCGTTCGAGGATAGCGGCCATTGCCCCGGATTCTGTGATACCGCGCACACTCCTGAGGACCCGTCGCGCCCACCGCCCGGATGCGCGAGAATCCGCCGCGTGGCGAATCCCGACCGCCTGACCGGGCTCGATGCCTCCTTCCTGGCGCTCGAGGACGGCGGGCCGCACATGCACGTCGGCTCGGTCCTGCTGTTCGAGGGTGATGCGCCGTCGTACGACGACTTCGTCGCCCATATGGAGCGTCGCCTCGCGCTCGTGCCCCGGTACCGGCAGAAGCTGGCGTTCCCGCCGCTCGTGCAGAGCCGGCCGGTGTGGGTCGACGACCCGCACTTCAACCCCGGCTACCACGTGCGCCACACCGCGCTGCCCGAGCCCGCCGGTGAGCCCGAGCTCCGCCGTCTCGCCGGGCGGATCTTCGCGCAGCGCCTCGACCGGACCAAGCCGCTCTGGGAGCTCTGGCTCGTCGACCGGGTCGGAGACGACCGCTTCGCGCTGATCAGCAAGACCCACCACGCGCTGGTCGACGGCGTGTCGGGCGTCGACATCGCCACGGTCCTGTTCGACCTCGATCCCGATCCGCCGCCGCAGCCGGCGACTGAGCCGTGGGCCCCGCGCCCGGAGCCGAGCGGCGCGATGCTGCTGGCCGACGCGATGGCCGAGCGTGCCGCCGGGCCGGTCGGGCTGGCGCGCGCGGCCGCGGGCGCGGTCCGCCACCCGCAGGACGCGGTCGCCGCCGGCGTGAACGCGATCGGCGGGCTGGCGGCGATCACGCAGGCGGGCATCGCGGGCGCGCCGGCGTCCCCGCTCAACGTGAAGATCGGGCCGCACCGCCGGTTCGCCTGGGTCGACGCCGACCTGGCCGTGTTCAAGGCGATCAAGAACGCGCTCGGCGGCACCGTCAACGACGTCGTGCTCGCCGTCGTCGCGGGCGCGCTGCGCACCCACTTCCTCGCGCACGGCTACGACACGGACACCGAGCTGAAGGCGATGGTCCCGATCTCGGTCCGGGCGGAGTCCGAGCGCGGCGCGCTCGGCAACAAGGTCTCGGCGATGTACGCGCCGCTGCCGATCGGGCTCGAGGACCCGATCGCCCGGTTCCGCGCGATCCACGAGGCGATGCGGGGCCTCAAGGAATCCGGGCAGGCGGTGGGAGCCGACGTGCTCACCTCGCTCGCCGACTTCGCGCCCCCCACGATCCTCTCCCAGGCCGTGCGGCTGCAGACGGTGCAGCGCTTCTTCAACGTGACGGTGACGAACGTCCCGGGGCCGCAGTTCAGGCTCTACCTGATGGGCCGGCCGCTGTGCCGGCTCTATCCGCTGGTCCCGCTGGTCGACAACGCCGCGCTGGGCATCGCGATCATGTCCTACGACGGGCGGATCGACTTCGGCCTGGTGGGCGACTACGACGCGCTGCCGGACCTCGACGACGTCGCAGCGGCGCTGGACGGCGCGATCGCCGAGCTCGCCGCGGTCGCGGGCGCGGGGACCGCCGACGGCGCGGGCCGGCCGACGCGGGCCAGGCAGCGCGCTTGACACAATCCCGGCCGGTGGCCGGATTCCTCGCTCCCCTGACGCTCGCGCTCGCGCAGGTCAACGCCCGCGTCGGCGACCTCGAGGGCAACGCGCGCCTCGTGCGCGAGAACATCGCCCGGGCGCGCGATGCCGGCGCCGAGCTCGTCCTGCTCCCCGAGCTGGTGCTGACGGGCTATCCGCCCGAGGACCTGCTGCTGAAGGAGCACTTCCTGCAGGCCGCGCAGCAGGCGCTCGCCGGCGTCGCGGAGGAGGCGCAGGGGATCGTCGCGCTGGTCGGGTTCCCCGACCGCTCCGACGACGTCTACAACGCGCTCGCGGTCCTGGCCGACGGCGAGGTGCACTCGGTCTACCGCAAGACGCTGCTCCCGAACTACGGCGTGTTCGACGAGCAGCGCTACTTCCAGGCCGGCGACGACGCGGTGGTCGTCGACCTCGGCAACGCCAGGCTCGGACTGACGATCTGCGAGGACATCTGGGTGCCGGGCCACCCGGCGACGGAGGAGGCGCTGGCCGGCGCGACGCTGATCGTCAACGCCTCCGCCTCTCCCTACTACGCCGGGAAGGGCCGAGAGCGCGAGCAGATGCTGGTGCAGCGGGCGCGCGACAACCTGAGCGCCATTGCGTTCTGCAACGCGGTCGGCGGCCAGGACGAGCTGGTGTTCGACGGCCACTCGGTCGTGCTCGACCACGAGGGCACCGTGCTCGCGCGGGCGCCCCAGTTCGCCGAGGCGCTCACGCTGTGCACGATCGACCTGCAGGCGGCGGCGACCGCGCGGCTGCGCGACACGCGGCTGCGCCCGCCGGTGCGGCGCGCGCTCCCCGAGGTGCGCCATCTCGGGCAGCTGGAGCGCAAGCCGCCGCAGGCGCGGCGGCTCGGCGGCGAGGTCGCGCCGCTGCTCGAGCCCGAGGCGGAGGTCTACGCCGCGCTCCGCCTCGGCCTGCGCGACTACTGCGCGCAAGAACGGCTTCGAGCACGTCCTGCTGGGGCTCTCGGGCGGGATCGACTCCACGCTCGTCCTGCTCCTCGCGGTCGACGCGCTCGGCGCCGACAGGGTCACGGCCGTCGTGATGCCGTCGCGCTACTCGTCCGAAGGGACCCAGCGCGACGCGCGCGAGCTGGCGGCGAACCTCGGCGTCGAGTGCGCGCGACATCCCGATCGCTCCGGCGATGGAGGTCTACGAGAAGATGCTGGCCCCGTCGTTCGAGGGCCGCGAGCCGGACATCACGGAGGAGAACCTGCAGGCGCGGATCCGCGGCAACCTGCTGATGGCGCTGTCGAACAAGTTCGGCTGGCTCGTGCTCACGACCGGCAACAAGTCGGAGAACTCGGTCGGCTACACGACGCTGTACGGCGACTCGGCCGGCGGGTTCGCGGTCATCAAGGACGTGCCGAAGACGCTCGTCTACCGGCTCGTGGACTACCGGAACGGGCGCGAGGAGAAGCATCCGGTCCCCCGCTCGATCATCGAGCGCCCGCCCAGCGCCGAGCTGCGGCCCGACCAGAAGGACGCCGACTCGCTCCCCGACTACGACACGCTCGACGCGATCCTCCAGGCCTACATCGAGGAGGACGCCGGGCGCGACCAGCTCGCGCTGGACGGCCTGCCCGAGGAGGCGGTGGAGCGGGTGTTCGCGCTCGTCGACCGCGCCGAGTACAAGCGCCGGCAGGCGCCGCCGGGGATCAAGATCACGCCGCGCGCGTTCGGGCGCGACCGGCGCATGCCGATCACCAACGCCTACCGCGGCGGCTGAAGCCCGGCCAGCCGCGCCTCCAGCGCCTGCATCATCTCGGCGTGGAGGAAGTGCCCGAGGCTGATCCGCGCGACACCGAGCTCGGCGAGCCGCTCGACCGGCGGAGCGCCAGGGCGCAGGAGGACGTTGACCGGGACGCCGGTGGCCACGAACGCGGCGATCACCTCCTCGTCGACCACCCCGATCGGGTAGACGCAGTCGGCGCCGGCCTCGCGGTAGGCGCGGGCGCGCCGCAGCGCCTCGCCGGTGTCGCCGCCGCGGAGGTGGACGTCGATCCGGGCGTTCAGCACCAGGTCCGCGCCGGCCTTGACGGCGGCGATCCGCCGCGCTTGCTCGTCGATCGGCTGCAGCGCCGGATGGCGCGCGTGGTCGGTGTCCTCGAGGTTGAGGCCGACGGCGCCGGCCGCGGCCAGCCGCCGCGCCAGATCGCCCGGGTCGAGCCCGTAGCCGGCCTCCATGTCGGCGGTGACCGGCACCGCGACGGCGCGGGCGATGCGCGCGACGGCCGCGAGCATCTCGCCGGCAGGCGTCAGCTCTCCGTCCTCGTAGCCGAGCGCGTCGGCCACGCCGCTGCTCGTCGTCGCGACGGCGGGGAACCCCGCCTGCTCGACGAGCCGGGCGGTCGCGGCGTCCCAGGCGTTCGGGAGGACCAGCGGCTCGCCCGGGACGTGCAGGGCGCGCAGCGCGTCCGCGCTCATGCTTCGGGCTCGTACTCGCCGGCCTGGTCGTGCGACGCGATCGCGATGCGGTTCCAGGCGTTGATCGTGACGATGATCCACGTCGCGGAGGCGAGTCCCTCCGCGCCGAGCTGCGCCTCCGCCTCGGCGAGCGACCGCGTCGGGCAGCGGGTTGCCGGCGAGCAGCGTGAGCGCGTCGGTGAGCGCGAACGCGGCCCGCTCGGCCGGCGAGAAGAACGGGGCCTCGTGCCAGGCGGCGACCGCGTAGAGCCGCTGCTCGGTCTCGCCCTTCGCGCGCGCGTCCTTGGTGTGCATGTCGACGCAGTAGGCGCAGCCGTTGAGCATCGAGGCGCGGACGCGGATCAGCTCGCGCAGCAGCGGGTCGAGCGGCAGGTCCGCGGTGGCACGGTCGAAGTGGCACATGGCGCGGTACGCGCTGCGCGCCTGGTTCTCGGTGTCGACGCGCGGCTGCGTCGTCTCGGTGGATGCCATCGGCGGACGCTACGCGCCGATTGGACCCGGCGGCAGGGCCAATGGCGCGGGCGGTGGCGGGGCCAATCAGGCCGCCGCGTCGCGGACCGCGATCGTCATGCGGACCAGCGCGCACAGCCGCTGCTCGTCGTCGGTGATCTCGACCTCCCAGACCCACGTCGTGCGGCCGCGGTGACGGCGGCGGGCGACCGCGTGGATCGTGCCGTCGAGGATCGGGCGCAGGAAGCTCGTCTGGTTGGACAGCCCCTGCGCGCTCTCGCCGCCGCCCTTGACCGCCATCCAGGTGGCCAGCGAGGTCATCGACTCGGCGATCGAGGCGAACACGCCGCCGTGGACCAGGCCGGCCGGCTGCAGGAGCTCGTCGCGCACCGGGACCCGGGCGACGACCTCCTCGTCGGACATCGCGTGGATCTCCAGGCCGTAGAGGCCGTCGAAGCCCGGCATCCCGCGCCAGGGCAGCTTTAGCGTGTCGTTCACGTGGGCGCACTTTAATGGTCCGTCGCATGAGCCCCCTCGAGCCGCTCGCCCCCGACCAGCGCGCCGTCGTCGCGCTCGTCCTGCAGCAGGGGCGCTCCTACGACGAGATCGCCGCGCTGCTGGGCATCCCCGTCGACGCGGTGCGCGCCCGCGCACATGCCGGCCTGGCGGCGCTCGTCCCCGGCAACGGGCTGCCGGGCGAGATCACGGCGCCGCTCGCGGACTACGTGCTCGGCCAGCAGGCCGAGCGCCGACGCCGAGGCGACCCGCGGCCTGCTGGCGGAGTCCGCGCCGGCCCGCGCCTGGGCGAGCGAGGTCGTCCAGCGGCTCGCCGACGTCGCCAGGTCGCCGCTGCCGGAGATCCCGCGCGACGCGCGAGCCCGCCCCGCCGCCCGCCCGGTCCGCGCCCGCGGCCGGTGCGCGAGGCGCCGGCCGACGAGGCTCCGCTCCCCGCCCGCGTCGTCGAAGCTCGGCGGCGTGCTCCTGATCGCCGCGGTGGTCGCGGTCGTCGCCGTCGTGCTCTTCGTCGTGCTGCGCGGTGGCGACGACGAGCAGCCGGCCGCCTCGAGCGCCACGCCCGCGGCGAGCGCCACGCCCACGCCGACGGCGACCGCCCAGCCGCAGGTCGCCGACCAGATCCCGCTCCGCGCGACCGGCAGGCGGCAAGGCCACGGGCACGATGACCGTCTACCTGCAGGACCGGCAGCTGCTGTTCGCGCTCCAGGGCCAGGACCTGCCGCCGAGCGCCGGCAACGCCGCCTACGCCGTCTGGCTCACCGGCCCGGGCGCGAAGGCGCGCCGGCTCGGCTTCACCGACCCGGTCGGCGCGGACGGCAAGCTCGGCATCCAGGGCCCGAGCCAGAAGGACCTCGCGGACTTCCCCAAGATGTACGCCACCTACGCGAACGTCGTCGTGTCGCAGGAGAGCAGCAGAGAACGCGAAGCGGCCGACCAGGATCGTGCTCACCGGCAAGCTCCCGCAGGGCCGCTGACCGGCGATCGGCGTCACTTGGGCGAGATGATCGCCTCGAGGTCCTCGACGTCCGCGACGCCCGGGACCGTGCCGGTCTTCCGGGTGAGGCGCAGCGATCGAGTACGTGCGCGGGCTGATGTCCCCGTTGGCGTCGAACCGCACGTCGCCGATCAGCCCGTCGGTGACCTCCGTGGCCAGCAGGGCTCGCGTCACGGACGCGCGGCTGCCGTCGGAGCGGGCGATCGCGTCCAGCAGTATCTCGGTCGCCTGCGCCGCGTAGACCGCGTCCGAGGTCACGAAGCCGCCCGGCTGCGTCGCCCCGAACTCCGCCACGAACCGGCGGCCCGCTGGGCCGAGCCGCTCCAGCGGGACGCCCTGGAACGAGAGGTGGATGTTGCGCGCGTCACGACCCAGCGCCTCGAGGATCGCCGGGCCCGTCGGCGAAGGAGTCAGGGCCGAGGATCGGCACGCCGTCGCCGAGCCGCCGGCGCACCTCGCGCATGAGCACGAAGCCGGGAGGCTCCGACTGCAGCGGGCCGGCGAACGGGACGCCGGCGTAGAGCAGGGCGTCGGGCCGCGCGCGCGAGATCCGGCGCCCGAGCGCGCGGGCGCGCGCCTCGCCTCCATCCGGATCGATCCGGTGCAGACCGGCGACACCGCATGCCCAGGCGCCGGGCGGCCCGGCGGGCGGGCCAGGCGACCGCACGGCCGTAGTCGTCGTCGTCGTACACGATCGCGATGCGCGCCGACCCCTCGATCGTGCGCGAACTGCGCGAGGGCGATGCCCTGCCCGTCGTCGGCCCCGACGATGCGGGCGTAGTGGCGGCACACCGGTCGGGTAGAGCTGCGCCAGGCGCCCGGGCTCCCCGCCGGGCACCGGGGTGGTCAGGACGGACTGAGGTGTTCGAGAACGAGATGCGTCGCCAGCGGTCCGGCTCGGTTGGTGATCGCCAGCTGCTCGATCGTGCAAGCGGAGTTGTACGGGCCGAGGATGCCGACGACGCGCGGTGTGCGCGCGTACAGGGCAGCGTTGGCCCGGCACTTCTCGGGCTCGAAGTCACCCTGCTTCGCCGTCGAGTCGTCGCAGGACTGGTAGCCGACGCGGAAGCGGCCCGCGCGGAACGCGTGCTGCCGCAGGACGAACGCGATCGCGTCCGGGACAAGTCCCATGCCCTCGCTGGTGCAGCGGCAGGTCGGACACGATCAGGCGATCGGGCGTGCTGCGACCGGCCACGACCCCGCCGCAGGCGGGCGCCGTGACGGCGCCGCTCGCGGCGCGCGCCGCGTCGCGCGCCGGCGCGCCGCCGCCGCCGGCCGCGAGGGTGACCCACAGCCGTTCCGCCGTCGGCCGCCAGGGCGCGCGGCGCGTTGCCGACGCGGACGCACGGCGGTGACGCGGTTGGACCGCGGGTCGACCCGGGTCACCGTGCCGCGCGCGGCGTTGGCGACCCAGACGCTCCCGCCGGCCACCGCGACGCCGCGCGCGCCGGGGCCGACGTCGATCGATCGCGTCGCGTCCCGGGTCACGCGCCAGAGCAGCCCGTCCTGCGGCGCCGTGACCCAGAGCGCGCCCGGCACCGGCCGCAAGGCCGTCGAGCTCGGTGGCGGCGACCGGGACCCGGTCGACCACACGCGCGCGCCGCGGAGACCCGCGCGAGCTCGAGGCTCCGGCGCCCGCGGGCGACGACCCACGCGCCGTCACCGTCCGCGGCGACGCCGCCGGCGGCCTCGAGGTCGGGCACGACGGCCGGTGCGCCGGACGCCGCGCGGATCGATGCGCAGCAGGTGGTCGTCGCCACCGATCGCCCACAGCGCGGCGGGGCTCAGCGCCAGGCGGTTGAGCGGGAACCATCCGTACGCATCGCCCGGCGGCAGGTCGACCGCGCGGAGGACCGCGCCCGTGTCCGGTGCGAGCCGGAGCACCCTCCGCGGCACGGTCTGGTCGCCTGACCTCGCGTCGCCGCGCCCTGCCGGTCATCACCCACACCCCGCCGCGATCCGCCACCAGGTCGAGTGCGACGTCGGACACGCCGAACGTCCGCGGGGCAGAGGTGTCGAGGTCGACTCGCGTGAGCGTGCCGTCGTCCGCGTTGAGCGCCCACGTGGCGCCCGCGCCGGAGGCGACGCTCGTCGGGGTGCTGCCCGCCGGGTAGCTCGCGGTGACCCGGCCGGAGCGCAGCGTCGATCGCCGCGATCGAGTTGCCCGGGACGCTCGCGAGACGTGTGGTCGCGCGCGGTTCGTCGCCCATGACGAGCACGCCGGCCGCCACGGCGGCGGCGAGCAGCAGCAGAGCAGCGGCGCGGCGAGCACCGGCCGGCGGGAGCGCGGCGCCGCTCTCGCGCGCCTCCGGGCGGGCGGATCCAGCGCCGGGTCCTGGCGCAGGATCGCCTCGTGCCGCTCCCGCAGCGCGGGCCCGGGGTCGATGCCGAGCTCGTCGTCCAGCGTGCGGCGGGCGTCGTGGAACGCCGCGAGCGCGTCCGCCTGGCGGCCGGCGTGGTAGAGCGCGAGCATCAGCTGCGCGCGGAGCCGCTCGCGCAGCGGATGGCGGGCGACCTCCGCCTCGAGCTCGCCGACCAGCTCGGCGCCGCCGCCGAGCGCGAGGTCGGCCTCGATCCGGTCCTCGAGCGCCGCCAGCCGCTCCTCCTCGAGCCGCGCGATCTCCGGCTGCGCGAGCGCCTCGTAGGTCAGGTCGGACAGCGGCGGGCCGCGCCACATCGCAAGGGCCTCCCGCAGCCGTTCGGCCGCGGTCGCCGGGTCGCCGGCGTCGAGCGCGGCGCGGCCGCCGGCAGCCAGCGTCTCGAAGCGGTCCGCGTCGAGCTCGCCGGGCGCCACCCGCAGCACATAGCCGCCCGGCTCCGTTCGCAGGGCCGTCGCCCCGTCGCGGAGCGCCCGGCGAACCTGCAGCACGGCGTTCTGCAGCGCCTTGGGCGCGGACGGCGGCGGCGTCCCGCCCCAGAGCGCGTCGATCAGCCGCTCGGCCGGGACGACCTCGTTGCGGTGGATCAGCAGCAGCGCGAGCAGCGCGCGCTGCCGCCCGCCGGTGAGCGCGAGCGGCGCGGCTCCGTCGCCCAGCTCCAGCGGACCGAGGATCCGGTAGTCCATTACGAGCCTCGTGGCGACGCTACCAAGCGGGGGCCGTGACCGCGAACCGCGTTCCCGTGACCGCGCGGTGACCGCCGGTGACCGCCCCGATACCGGCATGACGCAGCGTCCTCGGCATCGGCCGCACCGGGCGGCCGGAGCCGAGAGGAGCCAGTCATGCTCGAGCAGTCACGTCTCACGCTCGCCACCGCGCTCGCGATCGCCGCCTTGGGCGCATCGCCGGCGCTCGCCGCGCCGACCGACCCCGCCACCGGCACGGGCGAGGCCGTGACGTCGCAGGACCGCAGCTCGCTGGACGCGCGCGGCGAGAACGCCGCGTCGGGGTCGGACTACGCACACGGCGGCACCCACTACCCCGTCGCGCCGGCGAGCGGCGCCGGCGCCGGCGACCGGCGCACACCGGACGCCGTCGAGCCGTTCGTGCGGCCCCTACCCGTCGCGACCGCCGAGCCCGCCTCGCCGGGCTTCGACTGGACCTCGGCGATCATCGGCGCCGCAGCGGGCCTGGCGCTCGCGGTCCTCGCCGGCGGCGCCGTGGGCGGCGGCCGGCTGCGCCACGGTCGCGCAGGCACGGCCTGACCGGGCAGTCGCCGCGTCAGTCCGGGAGCAGCTTGCCCGGGTTCATGATCCCGGCCGGATCGCAGCGCTGTACCAGCGCCCGAAGCACCTCGAGGCCGAGCCGCGCCATGCTCGGCCTCGAGCCATGCCCGGTGGTCGCGGCCGACCGCGTGGTGATGGGTGATCGTGGCGCCGGCGGCCGCGATCGCGTCGCCCGCCGCGCGCTTGGCCGCCGTCCACTGTCCCGACCGGGTCGTCCGCGTCCTGGCGCGCGAACACGGTGAAGTAGAGCGACGCGCCGTCGGGATAGAGGTGCGAGACGTGGCAGCCGATCACCGGCGGGGTCGCGGCGAGCGCGCCGGCGAGCGCCTCGCGCACGGCGCGGTGCAGCGCCGCGAGCGCCGACCAGCTCGCCGCGGTCTCGAGCGTCTCGACCAGCACGCCGCGATCGAGCAGCGCGTCGCGCAGGTGCGGACCGGCGAACCGCGCGGCGCGCCACGCCTCTCCCGCGCCGCGGCCCAGCGGCAGCGCGCCGCGACGCAGCCGCCCGGCCGCCGCGCCGCGGCGCCGCGCGACGTCGCTCGGCCTCGCCCTCCCAGCCGGCGATCAGCAGGCAGCCCGGCTTGTATCCGAGCGCGCGCACCGCCGCTCCGCCGGCGCGCTGCGCAGCGCCCGCGTGGCCGGCGAGCGCGAGCGTCGTGCGCGTCTCGTCCTCGTCGGAGAGCCGCACGACGTCCGGCGCCGCCCCGGCCTGCGCCAGCCCGCGGAGCGCCTCGCGGCCCGCCTCGAACGAGCGCAGCAAGCCACGCCTCGTAGCGCGTCTCCTCCGCGACCGGGCGGACGCGGAGCGTCAGCTCGGTGATGACGCCGAGCGTGCCCTCCGAGCCGAGCACCAGCGCGCGCAGGTCCGGGCCGGCCGCGCTCGCCGGCGCGCCGAGCGTCGCGAGCTCGCCGACGGCGTCGCGCAGCGCAGCGCCACGACGAGATCGTCGAAGCGCCCGAAGCCGGTCGACGCCTGCCCGGCCGACCGCGTCGCGGCGCAGCCGCCGACGGTCGCCCACTCGTAGCTCTGCGGCAGATGGCCGAGCCGCAGCCCGTGCTGCGCCGAGCGCGTGGTCGAGCTCCGGCAGCCGCAGTCCCGCCTGCACGCGCGCGGTGCGGGAGCGCACGTCGACGTCGAGCACCGCGTCGAGGCGGGCGAGGTCGAGCGACACCGCCGCGTCCCAGCGCCCGCGCTCGGGCGCGACGCCGCCGACCACGCTCGTCCCGCCGCCGAACGGGATCACCGCCGCCCCGCCCTCCGCGCAGGCGTACAGCACGGCCTGGACCTCGTCGTGGTCGCCCGGCGCGACCACGAGGTCGGGCGCGGCGGCCACGTCGCCCGCGCGCATCGCCAGCAGGTCGAGGTAGGACTTGCCGGCCGCGCGCAGCAATCGCGCGGCGTGCGTCGTCGCGGACGTGCTCCGCGCCGACCGCCCCCTCGAGCGCCGCGCGCAGCTCGGGCGGCGCCGCCGACCGCGGCAGCCGCACCCGGTCGGGCCCGACCGGCTCCGACACGACCGCGCCCGACACGCCGAGCCACTCGCGCAGCAGCGCGGGCGCGTGATCCGGCAGGCCGGGCCCGGCGCCCGGCTCCCCCCAGCCCCAGATCTTCTGCTCACGCCGCAACATAAATGGGGTCAGACCCTCTTTAGGTTTCCACGGCGCGCGCCATCCCGGCGAGCGCCTCGTCGAGCTGGCGGCGGCCGGCGCGGCGCAGCATGAAGCCGCCGAACCGGGCCAAGCCGCGCGGCGACTGGCGCAGCTCCAGCGTCAGCTCGCGCCCCGTCGCCGGCCGGGCGCGAGCCGCGCCTCGACCACCGACGCCCGCAGCACGCGCTCGAACGGCGATCCCGGCACCTCCAGCGCCCAGCGGCGCAGCGCGCGGCGCCTCGGACGCCTCGAGCCGCTGGTCGGCCCGCACGCCGCGGCCGCCCTCCTTGCCGAGCACCATCGTCCAGCCCCACCGCGCTCACGGCCTCCACGCGCCGCACGAGCGGCCACCAGCGCGGCAGCGCGTAGGGGTCCGCCGAGCACCCGCCAGACGTCCTCGACCGGCGCGCGCCAGCGTGCGCGAGCGCGCGACCCGCACGCGCTCACTCGGCGTCGTAGGTGACCAGCGCGTGCACGTCGAAGCCCTCGAGCCGCCGGCGGCCGTCGAGGAACGCGAGCTCGACGAGGAACGCGCAGCCGACCACGATCGCGCCGAGCCGCTCGACCAGCTCGGCCAGCGCCCGCGCCGTCCCGCCGGTGGCGAGCAGGTCGTCGTGGATCAGCACGCGCGCGCCGTGCGCGATCGCGTCGGCGTGCATCTCCAGCGCGTCGATCCCGTACTCGAGGATGTACTCGGCGGTCACGACCTCGGCGGGCAGCTTGCCGGGCTTGCGCGCCGGCACGAAGCCGGCGCCCAGCTCGCGCGCGATCGCGGCGCCGAGGATGAACCCGCGCGCCTCGGCCGCGACGACGAAGTCGACGCCGCGCGGGCGCGGCCCACTCGGCGATCCCCTCCACCGCGGTGTCGACCGCGTGCGGGTCGAGCAGCAGCGGCGTGATGTCCTTGAACACGATCCCCGGCTTGGGGAAGTCGGGGATGTCGCGGATCAGCGCGCGCAGGTCCGCGGCGGGGCTCACCGCGCGATCCGCCGCAGGTCGCGCACGAGCAGCAGGTGCTTGAGGTGCGACGCGACGGCGGCGAGGTTCTCGAGCGCCTCGACGGCCTCCTTGCGCCGCTCCGGGTTGCGCGAGCGCAGGGCGGGAGCCAGGATCTGCTGGAGCAGCGCCGACTCGCGCTCGGCCGACGTCTTGAACACGCGCAGGTTGCGCCCGGCGACGCCGTAGCGCGACAGCTCGCTGACCGCGCGCACGATCTCGCGCTCGGTCTCGTCGTAGTACTTCGTGCCGCCGCGCGCGTCGCCCTTGATGATCCCGAAGTCCTCCAGCTCGGCGATCAGCCGCGCCTCGGCGCCGGTGTCCTCGACGACGTCCTCGAGCGAGTACAGCGCGCCGCGCTGGGCGATCGAGAACGTCAGCCGCCGCAGCATCGCGCCCGGCTGGCGCGCGTCCGGCGTCGCGCGCCACGCCGTCGGCCGGCGCCGCCTGCGCGACCTCGGGCTCGCGAGCGCCCGGCCGCCAGCTCCTGCCGGATCACGCGCAGCGGCAGGAACTCGTCGCGCTGCAGGCGCAGGATCGTGCGCAGGCGCGAGACGTCGTTGGCGGAGTAGAGCCGGTAGCCGCCGGGCGTGCGCCGCGGCGCGAGCAGCTTCTGGTCCTCGAGGTAGCGGATCTTGGAGATCGAGATGTCGGGGAACTCCTGCGAGAGCGCCTTGCAGACGGCCCCGATCGTCAGCGACTTGCCGCCCTGCGGCGGGCCGGCCGGCGCCGTCGGCGCCGGACTCCGGCGCGGGATCCGCGACCTCGGGCGTCGCGGGCGGATCGGCGTCGCGCTCGGCCACGGGCTCGGTCACCGCGCGAGGTAGGTCAGCTTGTACTTGCCGATCTGCAGCTCGTCGCCCTCTTCGAGCTTGTGCGACTCGATCCGGCGGCGGTTCACGTACGTGCCGTTGAGCGAGCCGGAGTCGTCGAGGAACCACGCGCCGGAGCGCCGCACCAGCACGGCGTGGTCGCGCGAGACCGTCACGTCGTCGAGGAACACGTCGGTCTCGGGCGAGCGCCCGATCGTCATCCGCTCGCCGTGCAGCGGGAACGACTGGCCGACCCGGCCGCCGCCGGAGCGGATGACGAGCGCGCCGCTCTCGGCCGCGACGTCGCCGACGTCGACCGGGCGCAGCTCGCCGGTCGCCTCGTCGATGATGTACGTGGCCGTCGTGACGTCGTCGTCCTTGCCCTCCTGCTCGGCGCCCACGTAGGCGCCGCACTTGGGGCAGTAGTTCGCCCCCTCGCCGACGACGAAACCGCACTCTGGGCAGTGCCGCGCCACGAGGCGCTAGGACTCGTCGCCGCCCGACGCCCTGCCGGCGAGGATGTCCGTGAGGCGCTGCACGTCGGCGCCGGAGATCACGTCCTCGCCGCCCTCGTGCTTCTTGCGCAGCCGGTTGACCAGCTCGGCGCGGAGGATGTCGATCTTGCCGTGCAGGATGCGCCGGCGGTAGGACACCTCCTGCTCCTCGTCCGTGAGCTGCTGGATCAGGTCCTTGAGCTCCTGGTCGGACAGCGAGCCAAGGTCGGGGAAGGTGTCCATCATGTCGTCGCGGTCCTCTCCTGGGTCACGGAGCCGCAAGCATAGCGATGCTCAAGCTCACATTGAGGGTCTGGCACGATACTGCCGAAGCCCGTCCCGAACGTACTGCGCCGCGGACGCGAGCACCAGTGCCAAGCCCGACGTACAGGCAGGCCTCGGCCAGCCAGTCGACGCCCGCCATCGCGAAGAACAGCGCGCCCATCACGGGCCAGACGCCGGCCCGGCCGAGCCAGTTGACCTTCAGGTCGATGCCGTGGCGCATGCCCGACGCCGCACGAGCGCCATCACGAACAGCTCGCGCGCGGCGAGCAGCGCGAGCCCCCAGCGCGGCAGCAGCTCGAAGTGCCAGCAGACGATGACGCCGGAGAGCACGAGCAGGCGGTCGACGAGCGGGTCGAGCAGCGCGCCGAGGCGCGAGTACTGCCCGGTCACGCGGGCGGCGATCCCGTCGAGGTAGTCGCTCCAGCCGATCACCGCGAAGATCACGGACCGGCAGCGCGTCGGTGCCGTTGTCGGACGCGAGCGCGAGCACGAGGAAGACCGGGATCAGCGCGAGCCGGACGTAGCCGATCGCGTTCGGGATCGTCCACGGCCGCAGCGGCTGGCCCGGGGCGCGTCTGCGGCGGCGGCGGGCCGGAGCGGTCCAGGCCCGACAGCCGGCGGAAGGTGAGCCGCGCCGGCGCTCTACGGGAGGCTGCGCCACAGGTCCGCCGCCGCGTCCGCGGCGCCGTCGAGCGGCACGCTCGGTCTCCACGCGGCCGCGCCGCAGCTGCGCCTCGACCTCGCCGGCCTCGAGCGTGCGCCTGCCGACGGTGAGCCGCAGCGGCACGCCGAGCAGCTCGGCGTCGGCGAACTTCGTGCCCGGGCCGGCGTCGCGGTCGTCGTAGACGACGTCGAGCCCGGTCTCGCGCAGCTCGTCGTACAGCCGTTCGGCGAGCGCGCGCTCCTCGGTGCCCTCCTTGCCGAGGCCCGACGAGCTCGACGTCGAACGGCGCGATCGAGCGCGGCCAGCTGATGCCGTGCTCGTCGGCGAACTGCTCGACGGCGGCGGCGGCGATCCGCGCCGGGCCGATGCCGTAGGAGCCCATCCAGATCAGCTGCTCGGCGCCCGACTCGTCGAGGTAGCGTCGCGCCGAGCGGCTCGGAGAAGCGCGTGCCGAGCTTGAAGATGTTGCCGACCTCGATCGCCGGCTCGATCCGGATCGGGTGGCCGTTCACGGTGTCGCCCGCCTCGACGCGAGCGGATGTCGACGGCTCGAAGGGGAAGTCGCGCCCCGGCTCGACGCCGCGCAGGTGCGAGTCGGGGCGGTTCGAACCCGTGACGTAGCCGCCCGGCGCCACGCCCCGGTCGAGCAGGATCGGCACGTCGGCGCCGACCGGGCCGATGTAGCCCGGCGCGGCCCGATGCGATCCTCGAACTCCTCCGCCTGCGCGGGCCGGAACTCGGCGCCGAGCGCGTTCTGGAGCTTGATGTCGTTGACGCGGTGGTCGCCGCGCAGCATGACGAGCTTCAGCTCGCCGCCGGTGATCACCGGATAGGCCTTGAGCAGCGCGCCGGCGGGCACGCCGAGCTCGCCGGCCACCGCGGCCACGGTGGTCATCCCGGGCGTCTCGACCAGCTCCGGCTCGGGCAGCGGGGGCGGCAGCTCGACCGGCTGCGGCCTCCGCGCTCGCGATCTCGACGTTCGCCGCGTAGCCGGGCGCGAGCGCGACGTCGTTCTCGCCCGCCGCGCTCGGCGCCATGTACTCGTGCGCGCCGACCCCGCCCATCATCCCGACGTCGGACTCGACGCTGTACCACTCCAGCCCGAGCCGGTCGAAGATGCGGTCGTAGGCGCGCGACGTGCTGCTCGTAGCTCGCGTCGAGGCCCGCGCGGTCGCGGTCGAACGTGTACGCGTCCTTCATGATGAACTCGCGCGTGCGCAGCACCGCCGGCGCGCGGGCGCGGCTCGTCGCGCTCCTTGGTCTGGAAGTGGTAGAGGAAGCAGCGGCAGGTCGCGGTAGGAGCGCACGATGCTCGCGACGTGGAACGTGACGTTCTCCTCGTGCGTCATCGCGAGCACCATGTCGGCGCCCTTGCGGTCCTTGAGCTTGATCAGCTCGGGGATCGCGTAGCGCCCGCTGCGCTGCCACAGCTCGGCCGGGTGCAGCACCGGCATCAGCAGCTCGTGGCCGCCGATCGCGTTCATCTCCTCGCGCACGATCTGCACGATCTTCTCGGTGCACGCGCCAGCCGGCCGGCATCCACGTCCACAGGCCGCTGCCGAGCTGGCGGATCATGCCCGCGCGGACGAGCAGCTTGTGCGAGACCGCCTCGGCGTCGGCGGGCGGCTGCTTCTCGGTCGGCAGGAGGTAGCGGGAGAGTCTCGTCATCGCGGCCGCAGAGCCTAGTGGCTCGCGCGCAGGCGCCGGACGTCGGGCACGGCGAGCACCGCGAGCGTGGTGACGACGAACAGGACGGCGGCCACCCAGAGCGCGGCGTCGACCCCGATCGCCACCGACACCGGCCCCCAGAGCGCGAGCCCCAGCGGGTAGAACGCCAGCGAGCCGAACCAGTCGTACGCGCTCACGCGCGAGAGCGCGTCGGCGGGCACGTGGCGCTGGAGGGTCGACTCCCACACCACGTTGGCGAGCATGAGCCCGGTCCCGGCCAGCAGGGCGCCCAGGACGAGCACGGCCACCGGCACGCCGAGCGCGAGCAGGCCGAGCGGCACGGCCAGGACCGCGCTGGCGAGCGCGGCGAGCACGAGCGGCCGGCGCGGATCCACGCGCATGGCGAGCAGGCCGCCGGCCAGGCCGCCGGCGCCCAGCGCGGCGAGCACCGTCCCCCACGCCGGCGCTCCCCCGAGGTGACGGTCGGCGACGACGGGCCCGAGCGCCGACCACGCGCCCCAGAGCAGGTTGCCGACGGCGATGCAGGCCACGAAGCCCCAGACCCACGTGCGCGACCGGAACGCGGCCCAGCCCTCGCGCAGGTCGGCCAGGAACGACTCGGCGGCCACGCCGGGCGCCGGCATCCGCAGCCGCAGGAGGCACGCCGCGCTCAGCCCGAACGTCGCGGCGTCGATCGCGATCACCCACCCCGGCGCCGCGACCGCGACGAGCACGCCGGCGACGACCGGGCCGGCGATCTCGCCGATCCCGATCGCGGTCGCGCGCAGCCCGTTCGCCCGCTGGAGGGCGTCGCGCGCGACGACGAGCGGGAGCAGGCCCGTGGACGCGGGGTTGAAGAACCCGGTCGCGGCGCCGGCGGCGGCCGCGAGCGCCGCGAGCATCCAGATCTCGGCGGTGCCGGCGATGAGCAGCGCCGCCAGCACCCCCCAGACCGCCAGCCGCACGAGGTCGGCGCCCACCATGACGGCGCGGCGCGACACGCGGTCCGCCACCACGCCGCCGATCGGCAGGCAGCCGACGAGCGGGAGCATCCCGCAGGCGAGCACGAGCCCGACGGCGGAGGCCGAGCCGCCCAGCTCGAGCACCGCGAACGCGAGCGCGATCGTGACGAGGCGATCGCCGAACGCTGACACGACCTGCGCCGAGAACAGCAGCCGGAAGTCCCGCTGGCGCAGGAGCCCGAGAGCGTCCGGAGTCCGCTGCACGCCGCCCTCCAGCCCTTCCTTCATGCGCGCACCGTACGCGGCCTTGATGTCGACTGAGCTTGAAGTCGCATCATTCCCCGGTATCAAGCGCCCGAAGGCGGGTGATAGAACCCAGGAACCCGATCCGAGGAGACTGGCATGGCCTACGAAGTCCCACCGCTCCCCTACGCCTACGACGCGCTCGAGCCGCACATCGACGCGGAGACGATGCACTTCCATCACGACAAGCACCATCAGGCGTACGTGGACAAGGCGAACGCCGCGCTGGCGGGCACGCCGCTCGACGGCAAGCCGATCGAGGAGGTCCTCGCGGACCTGAGCCAGGTGCCCGAGGACAAGCGCGGCGCCGTCCGCAACAACGGCGGCGGCCACTACAACCACTCGCTGTTCTGGGAGTCGATGAGCCCGGACGGCGGCGGCGAGCCCGACGGCGCGCTGCGCACGCGCGATCGACTCCGCGTTCGGCTCGTTCGACGACTTCAAGGCCAAGGTCAAGGAGACCGGCGTCAACCAGTTCGGCTCCGGCTGGTCCTGGCTGGTGCACGACGGCAGCGGCCTGGCGATCGTCGGCTCGCGCGAACCAGGACACGCCGCTCTCCAACGGCCAGACGCCGCTGCTCGGCGTCGACGTGTGGGAGCACGCGTACTACCTGAAGTACCAGAACAAGCGCCCCGACTACATCGACGCGTGGTGGAACGTCGTCGACTGGGGCAAGGTCGCGGAGCGGTACGGCGCCGTCGCCTGACCGCCGACCCGGCAGGACGCCGCGGGCCGCCGCCCGGCCGGCGCCCGCGGCGCCCGTGCCGGACGCCACGCGTGCGCTGACGCGCGCGCGGCGCTCGTGGCGCTCTGCTGCGTCGCGGCGCCGACCGCGCGCGCCTCCGACCACGCAGGAGTCGCTCGTCGAGGACGAGCGCCAGATGCTCCAGTCCGGCCCGCTCGTCCCGCGCGCGGGCGCTCGACGACGCGGTCGCGCTCGGCGCCGACGGCGTGCGCGCCGTCGTGCGCTGGCGCGACATCGCGCCGGCGCCCGACCGCGACGCGGCCGCCCGCCGGGTTCGACGCGCGCCGACCCCGCCGCGTACGCGGCCGCGCGCTGGGATCCGCTCGACGACCTCGTGCGCGGCACGCAGGCGCGCGGGCTCTCGCTGCTGCTCTCCCCCTCCACGCCGATGCCCGGCCTGGGCGTCGCGCTGCTGCGGATCCGCCGCGCTGCGCCGGCTCTGCTGGCCCGACGCGGGCCGGTACGGCGCGTTCCTGCGCGCGCTCGGGCGGCGCTACTCGGGCGCCTACGCCGACGAGAACCAGGGCGGCGGCGTGCTGCCGCGCGTGAGCCGGTGGTCGTTCGGCAACGAGCCCAACCAGGCGACCTGGCTGCGCCCCCAGTTCGCGCGCCGCCACGGGCATCGTCTACGCGGCGGCCGCGGTGTCCTACCGCGCGATGGTCCGCGGCGGCGATCGCGGCGCTGCGCGCCACGGGCCACGGCGGCGACGCGCTGCTGCTCGGCGAGACGAGCCCGATCGGGCGCGCGCCGCGGGCGGCTCGCGACCGCTCGACGCCGCCGGCGGCGTTCATCCGCACGCTGCTGTGCGTCGACGCCCGCGGCCGCGCGCTGCGCGGGACGGCGGCGGCGATCCGCGGGTGCCGCGGCTTCGCGCGCCTGCCGGTCACCGGCTTCGCGCACCATCCCTACACGCAGGGCGGCTCGCGGCCGCCGACGTTCGCGCGGCCGGCCCGGCGACGGAGATCACGATCGCCTCCGCGCGGCGGCTGGAGCGGATGCTCGACGCGGGCGCGCGGCAGCGGCGGATCCCGCGCCGGCTGCCGATCCACTACACCGAGCACGGCTTCCAGACCAGCCCGCCGGACGCTGCTGTTCGGCGTCTCGCCCGCCCGTCAGGCGGCGTACGTGAACCAGTCCGACTGGATCGCGTACCGCGACCCGCGCGTCCGCACGGTGGCGCAGTACAAGCTGCTCGACGACCCGGCGCGTCGGCGGGTTCCAGTCCGGCCTGCGCTTCGCCGACGGCCGGCCGAAGCCGGCCTACGACGCCTACCGCCTGCCGCTGTGGATCACGCGCGAAGGGCGTGTCGCGGCTGCGCGTCTACGGGCAGGTGCGCCCGCTGGCGGCCGGCGGCGACCGCGCGCGTGGAGCTGCAGAACGCGCCGCTGGCGGCGGCGGCTTCGCGGACGGTCGCGACGGTTCACGGTGTCGCTCGCGCAACAACACGTTCCTGCGCACGGTCCCGCGGTTCGAGGGCCGCTTCCGGCTGCGCTGGACGCCGCCCGGCGCAGCGCCGCTGCTCTCGCGCGAGGCGGATCGCGCCGCGCTAGACTGCGCCGACTGGAGCAGGTCGGCGAGCGCGATGCTCGCGAGCCCGAGCTGCGGCGCGGCCAGCTCGCCGTCCGGCCGCAGCGTCTCGATGTGCGCCGTAGCCGTCGCGGACCCGGCTCGGCGTGCATGACGGCGCGGCGGCCGTCGAGGTCGATGACCCAGTACAGCGGGATGCCGGCACGCGCGTAGATCAGCGGCTTCTGACGCGCAGGTCGCGCCGCAGCGACGAGCACCGAGACCTCGATCACGAGCGCCGCCGTCGCGGGATGGTACGGGCGCGGCGCGTCCGCGCTCGACCACGGTCAGGTCGGGCTCTGGCTCGGACGGTCCCCAGCGTCAGAGCGCCACGGCCACCCGGATCTCGAAAGCGCGCCCAGGTCGAGGCCGCAGCACCAGTCGCTGTCGTCCAGCCACGCGATCGCGTTCTCGTGCGCGGGCGTCTTCGGGCTCATGTCGACGAGCAGTCCGTCGATGAGCTCGATGCGGGTGTCGTCGTCGAAGCCGCCCGATTCGACGAGCCGGTGGTACTGATCCGGGCGTCCAGCGATGCACCTGCATCGAACGCGTCTCGACCGCCACACCCGGATTCTAGGGCGGCGTCACGCGGTTCTCGCCCCCCAGTTTCGTCCCCCCGCGCGGCGGCGCCGGCGACCCGGATCGCTCCGGGCCGCCGGCCTGCCGGCTACCGGTTGCGCGCCTGCCGGCGCAGGATCGCCCGGCGCACCTTCAACTTCTTGTAGGCGCGGTTCGTCGCCGCGCGCACCTCGACCGCCGGGTCCTGCTCCCCGCCCATGAACGTGCTGGCGGGGTTGGCGACCATGAACGCGTAGGCCAGGTCACCCGCCGGCACCTCCGGGCGGCTGTCGGCCTGCCACGGGATGACGGCCCGCAGCGACGTGCCACGCCGCCTCCGGCGCGGCCCCGAACGACCGCGACGGCCTCTGCGCCGAGCGGACGTTCATCCAGTACGTCGCCGAGAGCGCCTCCTGCGCCACCAGCCGGAACGCGTCGTCCACGGCGAGCCTCGCCCGCGCCACCTTCTGGCGGGTGAAGTTCTCCATGTCCTCCACGTTCCGCACCAGCGCGTTCCCCTGGGCGGGGATCGGGTTGGCGAGCTCCTGCACCTCCGCCATCAGGTCGGAGATCGTGTAGCTCTGCGCCTGCGGCGCCGCCTTGTTGAGCACGTCGGCCCCGAACACGTCCGACGGCGCGATCACCGTGAAGAACGTGTCCGGGAAGCGCATGTCGCGCTGCACCGACCCCGCGATGGACTGAGCGAGCGCGATCGTGAACGCCTCCATGTCGTTCGCCCAGGGCATCGCGACGAAGTTGGAGTTCGACAGGATGAAGCCCTTCTTGCCGCCGCTGTTGACGTAGTACTGCTTCAGCCACGGGGTGTCGAGCTCCCACGAGTCGCTCGGCTTGGAGCCGGGCACGACCGCCGGGTTGTGGTCCGACGAGTTGATCTGGATCAGCATGTTCTTCTTCAGCTGGGCCCACTCCTGCCACGCAGCGCCGTTGCGCTGGTTGTAGTCGCGGAAGCTCAGCGGGTCCTGGATGATGCGCTTGCCGTCCGGCTCCAGGTCGAACAGGTAGCTGCCCTTGATCAGGTTGAGCAGCCGCTTGGCCTGCCAGTTCTGGTACGGGAACGGGCGGGCCTGCTGCGGCACGGCCACGAGCGGCGTCACGCTCGAGTTCAGGCCGAGCATGCTCATCGAGAACGTGAGGTCCGACCAGTCGAGCAGCCGCTTGGAGTCATGCACCAGCAGCGCCGCCTGACCGGCGGAGTACGCGTTCGTGCTGGTCAGCGCCGCGTCGTCGGCCGCGAACGGCGCGAGCGGCTGCAGCCCGGCCAGCGCGAGCGCCTGCGCGGCCGGCATCCGCTGGCCGTTGTAGTACGCCTGCCCGACGCCGACCATCGTCCCGCCGACGTTGCTCATCTGCGGCAGGTCTCCCTCGCCCGGTGACCCGCGCGACTGCACGAGGGGCGAGATGTTCTTGTTGAGCAGGTCGAGCAGCATCTGCGTCAACTGCGGCGAGGCCGCCTCGTAGACCATCGTGTTCGCCCGCACGGCCATCATGGCCCGCACGATCTCCTCGTCCTGCACCTCCGGCCCGATGCCGCCGCTGGGCCCGCGCTTGAACGTCGCCAGCTGCCGGGACAGCAGCAGCTCCTTGTTCTTGGCCTCGAGCGGGTCGCCCTCGAAGATGACCGTCTCGCGGCCCGAGCCGGGCGCCCGGTTGAACCAGTAGATGGGAAGGCCCTGCTTGGCGCCCTGGAGCAACAGCTCGTAGGCGTCCTGGGACCGCTTGCGCGCCGCGGGAGCGAGTTGCACCTTCGCCCCGTAGCGTGCGATCGCGACCACGTCGTCGATCGTCATGTGCTTCCCGTCGAGGGTGATCGTCCGGTTCGACTGCGTCGGGACGATCGGGTTGTAGGCCGCTGCCGTGGCTGTCACGCCACCACCGAGGCCGATGGTCACCCCTGCGAGGGCGCACGCCATTTTCATGCGTTTCACGCCGTGTGACTCCTATTCGAGTCGAGTTGATCAGCGTGCGCCGGCGGGCTGAGCCGGCGACTGGGGCGCCGGCGGCGGCGACGCTAGCACTGTGAACCTATTGGTGCAAACGTAATTTGCGCAGCGCAGGCGGGAGTAACTCGCGCAGCGCAGGCGGGAGGCTGCCCTCCTCGCGAACGCGAGGCTCGAACAGCGGTCAGCCGGACGCCGTCAGCAGCAACCGACCACGGTCTCATCAGCCGACGCCCGCGAGCACGTCGGACGAGCGTCGAAGCGCACCGGTTTCTCGAGCTGCTCGAAGCCGCACGACGCGGCCTCGCGGTCCGGGCGCCAGCGCACGAACTGCGGCGGATGGCGGAAGCGCGTGCCCTCCATGTGGTCGTACCGGACCTCGAGCACGCGCTCCGGCCGCAGCGGGACGAACGACAGGTCCTTGCCCGGGTTCCAGCGGCTGCCCGCGCCGCGCGCCGGCGCCATCTCGGCCAGCCGTCCCCACGGATGCTCCGCGACGTCGCAGACGAGCGGCTGCAGCTCGGTGAACAGCTCCCGCCGTCGCGCGGCCGAGAACGCGCCGACCACGCCGACCGACATCAGCCCGCCGAACATGTCCGCCCACTGCGACGCGGGCGTGTCCCCGTCGTCGTAGAGGCCGAGCAGCAGCGAGCCGATCGCGCTCGGGCCCGGACTTGTGGACCCGGTAGCCGGCGAGCACGCAGTCCGCGGTCCGGACGTGCTTGACCTTGGCCATGACGCGCTTGCCGGGCCGGTACGGGTCGTCCGCGTGCTTCGCGATCACGCCGTCGAGCCCGGCGCCCTCGAACAGCGCTCGAACCAGCGCCGCGCGCGTCGGCCTCGTCGCGCGTGATCGGGGTGAGGTGGACCGGCGGCGCGGCCGCCGCGAGCGCGCGCTCCAGCGCGCCGCGCCGCTCGCTGGAACGGCCGCGACGTGTAGTCCTCGTCGCCCGAGCGCGAGCAGGTCGAACGCGATGAACGCGGCCGGCGTCCGGCCGGCGAGCAGCTCGCACGCGGCTGGCCGCCGGGTGCAGGCGCTGCTGCAGCGCCCAGAAGTCGAGCGCCCGGCGGTCGGCGCTCGCGACGACGATCTCGCCGTCGAGCACGCAGCGCGGCAGGCAGGCTGCGCCTTCACGGCCGACACGATCTCCGGGAAGTAGCGGCTCATCGGCCGCTCGTTGCGGCTGCCGATCTCCACCTCGTCGCCGTCGCGGAACACGATCGAGCGGAAGCCGTCCCACTTCGGCTCGTAGAAGCAGCCCGGCGGGATCCCGGCGACCGCCTTGGCGAGCATCGGCGCGACGGGCGGCATGACCGGCAGGCGCATCACAGCAGCGCCTCGATCGAGCCGGCGGGCGCGCTCGGGCGGAGGTCGCCCAGCCGCCGGAAGCGCGCCGGGCATCGTCGCCACGTCGAAGTCCTCCGGCTCGGCCGACGCCAGCTCGTCCCAGCGTGAGCGGCGCCGACACGAGCGCGCGCGGCACCGGCGCGGATCGAGTAGGCGGCGGCGACCAGGAACTGCCCGTGGTCGACGTACACGCGCGCGCCGCGGTCGCGCTTGAGCCGCTCCATCGTCGCCGCGTGCGGCATCCGCCGCACCAGCTCGCGCGCCAGGGCCGCCTGCGCGCGCGGCCACGTCCTCGCCAGCTCCAGCGCGGCTCGATCGGCACCGTGACGTGCAGGCCCGCGGCCGCCCGTCGTCTTCGGGAGCCCCGCCAGGCCGGCGTCGGCGAGCAGGCCGCGCAGCTCGGCGGCCACCGCGACGGCGTCGCGGAAGCCGGTCCCGGGCTGCGGGTCGAGGTCGATCCGCAGCTCGTCGGGGGGCTCGCGGCTGCGCGCGCGCGACCGGCGACGGGTGGAAGCGCAGCGTGCCGAGGCTCGCCGCCCAGGCGACGACCGCCAGCTCGGTCGGGTAGATCCCGTGCGCGCCCGGCCTCGACCCAGTCCGGGACGCCCGTGCGCGATCCGGCGCTGGAAGATCGCCTCGCCGCGCCACCCCGCCGGGCCAGCGCTCCAGCATCGTCGGCCGGTCGCGCACGGCGCCGAGGATGCCGTCGCCGACCGCGAGGAAGTAGCGCACGACGTCGGCCTTCGTGAGCCCGCGCTCGGGGAAGTAGAGCTTGTCCGGGTTCGTGACGCGCACGCGCCGCGTCGCCGACCGTCGAGCTCGAGCGCGTCGCTCACCGGAAGCTCGTGATCACGGTCGCGCCGTGGCGCGCGAAGCCGCTCATCGCGGCCAGCTCGTCGCCCGCGCGCTCGAGCGGCGACGGTCGCGCCGACCAGCCGCGCCGGATCGAGCCGGCCGGCCGCGATCGCGCGCGAGCAGCGCCGGGTAGTGGCGCACCGCCATGCCGTGGACGCCCGCGAGCTCGAGCTCGTAGGAGATCACGCGGCCCATCGGCACCGGCACGCTGCGCTCGTCGCCGAGCATCAGCCCGACCTGGACGTGGCGGCCGCGCTTGCGCAGCGAGCCGACCGAGGCGGCGCACGTCGCGGCGCTGCCGAGCGCGTCGAGCGACACGTGCGCGCCGCCGCCGGTCGCGTCGCGCACCGCGGCCGCGGCGTCGCCCGTCGCGCGCGTCGAGCGCCACCTCGGCGCCGAGCTCGCGCGCGTAGCGCCAGCTTGGCGGGATCGATGTCGACGGCGACGACGCGCGCGCCCTCCGCGACGGCGATCATCACGGCCGAGAGCCCGACGCCGCCGCAGCCGTGCACCGCGACCCAGTCGCCCTCGCGCGGGCGCCCGTGGACGGTGACCGCCGCGAACGCGGTCATGAAGCGGCAGCCGAGCGCCGCCGCCGCGACGAAGCCGAGCGCCTCCGGCAGCCGCACGAGGTTCAGCGTCGGCGTGCGGCAGCGCGACGTACTGCGCGAACGAGCCCCAGCCGGTGAAGCCGGGCTGGTAGTCGTCGTCGCAGATCTGCGTCTCCCCCGCCCGGCACGGCGCGCAGCGGCCGCAGCCGAGGCAGAACGGGACCGTGACGCGCTCGCCCATCGCGCACGCCGCGGGCACCTCCGAGCCCGACGCGCCACGACGGTGCCGGCCAGCTCGTGCCCCGGCACGTGCGGCGGCGCGACGTCGGGGTCGTGGCCCATCCACGCGTGCCAGTCCGAGCGGCAGATCCCGGTCGCGCCGACCTCGAGCACGACGCCGTCCGGCGGCGGCGCCGGATCGGGCACGTCCTCGACCGCGAGCGGCCCGCCGTACTCGTGGAAGACCGCGGCGCGCACGAATCTAAAGAGGGACAGTCCCTCTTATGCGCGGCTGAAGCGGCGGCCCTCGGTCGGCGAGGCCGCCTCGTCGAGCGTGACCTTGTCGGTCAGCGCGGCGTCGATCGCGTCCGCGTCGGCGCGCGCCTTCTCGGCCTCGAGCTTGGCGAGGCGCTCGGGCGTCAGCTCGCCGGCGTTCTCCTCCTCGATCCGCTGCAGCCACTCGGCGCCGGCGGCCTGCTCGGCGGCGTCGACGTCGATCCGCTTGGTCGGCGCGTACTTGTCGATCTCCTTGAACAGCTCGTCGACGAGCTGCTCCTGCGGCACCTTCTTCAGCGGCTTGCCGCGGGAGAAGATCAGGCCCTCGTTCTTGGCGCCGGTGATGCCGAAGTCGGCGTGCGACGCCTCGCCGATGCCGTTGACCGCGCAGCCGAGGACCGCGACCTCGACCGGGTCCGCGTACGCCTCGAGGCGCTGCTCGATGTCGGCCACGACCGTGTCCATGTCGAACTGCAGCCGCCCGCACGTCGGGCACGCGATCAGCACCGGGCCGCGCTCGCGCAGCTTGAGCGCCTTGAGGATCTCCCAGGCGACCTTGACCTCCTCCTCCGCGTGGAACGTGGAGAGGGAGATGCGGATCGTGTCGCCGATGCCGTCGGCCAGCAGCGTGCCGAGCCCGACCGCGCTCTTGAGCGAGCCCGACCACTTCGTCCCCGCCTCGGTGATGCCGAGGTGCAGCGGATACGGGATCCGCTCGGCTCAGCAGCCGGTTGGCGGCGATCGTGTTCGGCACGTTCGTCGACTTGATCGAGACCTTGAAGTCGGTGAAGTCGAGCCGCTCCATCAGGCCGACGAACTCGACGCCGGCGGTCACGAGCGCCTCGACGGAGTTCTCGCGCTCGAGCTCGTGCAGGTGCTTGGGCAGCGAGCCGGAGTTGACGCCGATCCGCATCGGCACGCCGGCCGCGCTCGCGCGCGCGGCGACCTCGGCGACCTTCTCGGGCCCGCCGATGTTGCCGGGGTTGAGCCGCACGCAGTGCGCGCCGGCGTCGATCGCCTTGAGCGCGAGCGTGTGGTTGAAGTGGATGTCGGCGATCACGGGGATCGGCGAGTCGCGCACGATCGTCTTGAGCGCCTCGATGTCCTTGTCGCGCGGCACGGCGACGCGGACGATGTCGGCGCCGGCGTCGGCGACGCGGCGGATCTGGTCCATCGTGGCGGTCAGGTTCGCCGTCTCGGTCTTCGTCATCGTCTGGACGACGACCGGCGCGCCACCGCCGACCTGGACGCCGCCGACGTTGACATGTCGCTGCGAAGCCATGCGCCGACCAGTCTAGAAGCGCGGGCGAGCAAGCGGGGTATCCCGGGACCATGATGACCGCGGAGCCGTCCAGCCACTCGATCCGGCGTGCCTGACGGCGTCGCGCTGGCGCTGGCGCTGATGGCGCTCGCGGGCGCGCTCGCGACAGCGGTGATGCGACCGCCGCGCCTCCCGGAGGCGGTCGTCGCGACCGGCGGCGCCGTCCTCCTCGTCCTCGCCGGTGCGATCGGAGCCGGTGAGGCGGGCGACGCGGTTCGCGAGCTGGGACCGACGGTCGGGTTCCTCGCGGCGCTGCTGCTGATCGGCGAGGGCTGCCGGCGCGACGGGCTGTTCGACGCCGTCGGCGCGGTCATGGCGCGCCGTTCGCGAGGCAGCCCGCGGCGGCTGCTGGCGCTCGTGTTCGCGATCGCCACATCGGTCACCGCGGTGCTGAGCCTCGACGCCACGGTGGTCCTGCTCACGCCGATCGTCTTCGCCACCGCGGTGCGGATGCGCGTCAGCCCGAAGCCGCACGTCTACGCGTGCTCGCATCTGGCCAACTCGGCGTCCCTGCTGCTGCCCGTGTCCAACCTCACGAACCTGCTGGCGTTCCATGCGAGCGACCTGTCGTTCACGCAGTTCGCGGCGCTCATGGCGCTGCCCACGATCGCCGCCGTCGGCATCGAATGGATCGTGTCGAGGCGGTTCTTCGCGACCGATCTCGGACGCCCGCAGCGCCCGGAGCCACCACCGGCTCCGCCGCGGCTGCCGCGCTTTGCGCTCACCGTGCTGGCCCTGACGCTCGCCGGCTTCGCCGTCAGCTCCGTCGTGGGGATCGAACCGGTCTGGATCGCGGCCGCGGCCGCCGTCGCGATGACGGTGCCCGCGGTGGTCGCGCGCGAGCGAAGCGGTGACGAGCGCGCAGCGCGAGGCAGTACTACGCCGCGGCGGCTCGCCGGCGCGGTCGAGCCCGGGTTCCTCGTGTTCGTCCTGGCGCTGGGCGTGATCGTCCAAGCCGCGGCCGACAACGGCTTGGAGTCGGCCGTCCGCGCCGTGCTCCCCGCGGGAGGATCGCTCCCGGACCTGCTGGCCATCGCCGCGGCGAGCGCGCTCCTGGCGAACCTGGTCAACAACCTGCCGGCGACGCTCATGCTCATCCCGGTCGCCGCCGCCGGCGGTCACGGCCCGATCCTGGCCATGCTGATCGGCGTCAACGTCGGGCCCAACCTCACGTACGCCGGATCGCTCGCCACGCTCCTGTGGCGGCGGGTCCTGCACCGCGAGGACGCGGACGTCGAGCTGGGCGAGTTCCTCCGCCTCGGCGCGCTCACCGTGCCCGCGGCGCTCGTGGCCGCGACCGTGGTCCTATGGTTCGCCCTGCAGGTCTGACACCGAGATGCGCGCGCTCATCTGGATCGTCGAGGACACCTGGGAGACCACCGTCGCCGAGGCTGCCGCGTTCCTTCCCCCGGACGCCGATCTCACGCTGCTGCACGTGGCGGGAACCGAGGCGGAAGCCCTCGCCGGCGCGTCGCGGCATGGGCTGCTCGGCCGGCATCCACCGCCGCACGGACCGCCCGAGCCGCTGCGGGCCATCTCCGAGCAGGCGGCCCGGGAGCTCCTCGCCGACGCTCAGGCGCGCCTGGGCCGGCCGGCCAGATGCGAGGCGCGCCGCGGGCGCATCGAGCGCGAGGTCGTGGCCGCGGCCGAGACCATGGACCTCCTCGTGCTCGCCCGCACGGGCGATCGCCGGCGACCGGGGCCGCACAGCCTCGGGCCCGCCGCGCGCTTCGTCGTCGACCACGCTCCGTGCCGCGTGCTGCTCGTCTGGCCGGACGAGCCGCGGCGGGGCTGAAGCCCGGCCGTCACCAGGCGACCGGCCGACCGTCGCGGAAGAAGCCGCCGGTGGGCCCGTCGTCGGGCAGCAGCACGGCCCAGACCACGCTCGCGGCGCCGTCCTCGACCGGCCGGCCGCCCGGCCCGCCCATGTCGGTCGCCACCCAGCCCGGGCAGACGGCGTTGACGAGGATCCCGTCGCCGCGCAGCTCGCCGGCGAGCGTCCGCGTGAACGCGTTGAGCGCAGCCTTGGACACCTGGTAGGCCGGCGTGCCGCCGCCCATCGTCGCCAGCGAGCCCGCGCCGCTCGACACGTTCACGATGCGCCCGTGCCCGGAGCGGCGCAGCTGCGGCAGCAGCGCCTGGCTCATCGCCCACGCGCCGTAGAGGTTGGTCTCCATCGCCTCGCGCACCACGTCGAGGTCGACGGTCGCGGCGCGGTTCCACGTGTCGTAGAGGATCGCGGCGTTGTTGACGAGCACGTCGACGCGGTCGAGCTCGCCCGCGAGGCGGTCGATGCCGTCGCCGTCGGTGACGTCGAGCTGCCGGAGGAGCACGTCGCCCTCGACGCGCGCCGCCGTCGCGGGATCGCGCGCCCCCTGGACCACGGTGTATCCCCGCGCCACGAGGTCGCGGACGACCGCCAGCCCGATGCCGCGGCCGGCGCCGGTGACGACCGCGACCCTGCTCAGGCGTACATCGCCTCGATCTCGGCGTCGTACTTCTCGTTGATCGGCTTGCGCTTGAGCTTCATCGTCGGCGTCAGCTCGTCGCCGCCGGGCAGCCAGTCGCCGGGCACGATCGTGAACTTCTTGATCTGCTCCACCCGCGCCAGCTCGGCGTTGCCCTTGTCGACCGCCGCCTGGACGGCGCCGACGATCGCCTCCTCCCGCGCCAGCTCGTCCAGCGTGCGCCCCTCGATCCCGTGCTGCGCCGCGAGCGCGGGCGCGAAGTCGGAGTCGAGCACGATCAGCGCGGTGTTGTACGGCCGCCGGTCGCCGATCACGGCGATGTGCCCGATCACCGGGCCCGCGCCCTTGAGCGTGGACTCGATGTTCGCCGGCGACATGTTCTTGCCGGCCGCGTTGATGATGATCTCCTTCTTGCGGTCGACGATCGAGACGTAGCCGTCCTCGTCGAACTCGGCGATGTCGCCGGTGTGGAGCCAGCCGTCGGCGTCGATCGCCTCGGCGGTCTTCTCCGGCTGGTTGCGGTAGCCGGTCATCACGACGTCGCCGCGGACGAGCAGCTCGCCGTCCTCGGCCAGGCGCAGCTCCACGCCGAGCGACGGCGGCCCGACGGTGCCGATCCGCACCCGCTCGGGCGGGTTGACGGCGCCGACGCCGGTGGTCTCGGACATCCCCCACAGCTCGGCGAGCCGGATGCCGATCGCGTGGAAGAACACGAGCACGTCGCGCGGCGTGGGCGCGGCGCCGGCGTTGATCGCGAGCGCCTCGTCCAGGCCGAGCATCGCGCGCAGGCCCGCGAACAGCTGCTCGTCGCCCTCGGCCGCGGTGGCCGCGACGTCGTCGGGCACCGGCTCGCCCGCCTGCTCGAGCTCGACCTTGCGCCGCGCGGCGGTCAGCCAGCCCGACCGTCTGCTCGCCCTGGGTGGACAGATGCCCCTCCAGCCCGGCCTTGAGCTTCTCGAAGATCCGCGGCACGGCGAAGAACCAGGTCGGCTTGACCGCGGGCAGGTACGCGACGATCTCGCGCGGGTTCGGGCAGTACGTCACGGTCATCGCGAACACGATCGGGATGTAGTGGTGCGCGTTGCGCTCGGCGATGTGCGCGGCCGGCAGCCACGAGATCACCCTCGAGCCGTCGGGGAACTTGACGACGTCGTCGGCGGTCCTGACCATCGCCATGATGTTGCGGTGCACGATCTGCACGCCCTTGGGCGGCCCGGTCGTGCCGGACGTGTAGATCAGCGTGAGGACGTCCTCGGGCTCCGCCGCGCGCCAGTGCGGCTCGGGGTCGAAGTCCCGGTCGGCGCCCTCGACCTCGTCCCAGGCCACGGTGCCCGGTCCGCCGTCGCCCTCGACCACGACGACGGTCTCGACGGCGGGCAGCTCGGCCCGCGCGGCGAGGAAGGTCTCCAGGTACGCCTGCTCGACGATCGCGACCTTCGCGCCCGCGTCGCCGACGACGTGCGCGATCTGCGCGGGCGTGAACGTCGGGTAGATCGAGAACGGCGTGCCGCCGAGCGTCAGCGCCGCGAGGTCGGCGATCGCGAACTCCGGCCGGTTGCCGAGCATCAGCGCGACGGTGTCGCCGCGCTGCACGCCGAGGCCGGCGAGCCCGCCGGCGAGCGCGTCGACGCGGTCGCGCAGCTGCGACCAGGTCAGCGTGACCTCGTCGTCCTTGGTGCGCAGGGCGACCTCGTCGGGATGGTCCTCGACCGTCAGCCGGAAGGCCTCGGTCATCGTGCGCGCGCCGAGGGACCGGCGCGGAGATGCGGCGAGCGTCGACTCCCCCATGCGCCGGACCCTACCTGACCTGGAAGCCCTCGCCGGTCAGCCGCCCGATGTCGTTGGTGAGCCCGATCACGAACAACCCGATCACCAGCGCGAAGCCGATGAACCCGGCGCGCTCCATGACGCTGAACGGGATCGCCTTGCCGCGCACCTTCTCCGCCAGGGCCCAGAAGATGTGCCCGCCGTCGAGCGGCAGGAACGGGAACAGGTTGATGATCCCGAGCGACAGCGAGATGACGGCGAGCAGGAAGACGGCCCGGTCCGTCGAGAGCGTGATCGCCTGGCGCGTGGCCTCGTAGGAGCCGACCACGCCGGAGATCTCCTTGCGCTTCTCGGTCTGGAAGATGCCCGCGATCGTCTCCACCGTCGTGTGGGTGAGGAACCACATCTGGTCGAGGCTCGTCGTCACCGCGTCGCCGACGCCGCCGACCGGCTCGAACGTCCGGTTGACGCCGTAGCTGAAGCCGAGCAGCGGCCGTCCCACGTCGGCGCGGTAGACGGGCGTGATCGCCACCGTCCGCTCCTGCCCGTCGCGCACGATCGTGACCTGCGCGGGCGTCGACGCCTTGCAGCCGTCGACCTGCGCGCCGGCGCAGCGGTGCGTCGCGACCTGGCGCTTGAGCGCCTCGGGTCCGCCGCGCTTGCCGTCGACGGCGACGACGCGGTCGCCGACGTGCAGCACGTTCGCCGCCGCGCCGCCGGAGGCCAGCGATTCGACGCGGTTCGTGGCGGTCTGGACCGGCGTGCCCCAGATCAGCAGGTACGCGGTGAGCAGCACGAGCGCGAGCACGATGTTGACCGCCGGCCCGGCGCCGATCACGACGATCCGCTTCCACACCGGCTGGCGGAAGTAGGCGCGGTGCGCGACGTCCGGCGGGATCTCCTCCGCCGGGTTCATGCCGGTGATCTTCACGTAGCCGCCGAGCGGGATCGACCCGATCGCGTACTCGGTCTCGCCGCGCCGGATCCGCCCGATCAGCGGCGGGAAGAAGAGCGAGAAGCGCTCGACCCGCATCCCGACGGCCTTCGCCGCCGTGAAGTGGCCCAGCTCGTGCAGGATGATCAGCAGCGCGAAGCCGAGGAAGGCGAGGATCCAGCTCAAGCGCTCACCGCCACCATCTCGGCCGCGATGCGGCGCGCGTCCGCGTCGGCCCTGTAGAGCGTGTCGAACGAGTGCACGCGGGCGGCGGGCAGCTGCTCGAGCGTGCGCTCGATCACCGCCGGGATGCCCATGAAGTCCAGCCGGTCGCCGAGGAACGCGTGCACCGCGACCTCGTTGGCCGCGTTGAGCACGCACGTGGCGGTCCCGCCGGCCTCGGCCGCGTCGCGCGCCAGGCGCAGGCACGGGAACGCGTCGAGGTCCGGCGGCTCGAACGTCAGCGAGCCGACCGCGGCGAGGTCGAGCGCGCGGACCGGCACGTCGACGCGCTCGGGGTGGTGCAGCGCGTAGGCGATCGGCACGCGCATGTCCGGGTGGCCCAGGTGCGCGAGCGTCGCGCCGTCGCACAGCCCGACGAGCGCGTGCACGATCGACTGCGGATGCACGACGACGTCGATCCGGTCATACGGCGTGCCGAACAGCCAGTGCGCCTCGATCACCTCGAGGCCCTTGTTCATCAGCGTCGCGGAGTCGATCGTGATCTTGCCGCCCATCGCCCACGTCGGGTGCCGGAGCGCCTCGTCGACGGTCACGCCCGGCGAGCTCGGCGCGGCTGCGGCCGCGGAACGGGCCGCCCGACGCGGTCAGCGTGAGCCGCTCGATCGTCCCCAGCCGCTCGCCGTCGATCAGCTGATGCAGCGCGGAGTGCTCGGAGTCGACCGGGATGAGCTGGGCGCCGGTCGCCTCCGAGAGCGCCATCACGAGCTCCCCGCCGACGACGAGCGACTCCTTGTTGGCGAGCGCGACGTCGATGCCCTCGGTGAGGGCGACGATCGTCGGGCCCAGGCCGGCCGAGCCGACGATCGCGTTGAGCACGAGGTCGGCGCCGGTCTCGGCGACGAGCCGCACGAGGCCCTCGGGTCCGGCGAGCACGTCGCCGTCGGTCCACGACTCGGCGGCGCGGGCCGCGGCGTCGGCGTCGCTGAGCGCGATCCGCCGCACGCCGTGCGCGCGCGCCTGCGCGATCAGCGCGTCGTGGGAGCGCTCGGCGGACAGGCCGACGAGCTCGAACGCGTCGGGCGCGCGCGCGACGACGTCGAGCGCCTGGGTGCCGATCGAGCCGGTGGAGCCGAGGATCAGGAGCCGCTTCATCCGGCGACCCAGTCTGGCACGGGGTGCCTTCGGCGCGAATAAGGGCTCCGGGCAGGAGCCGCCGTTCAGGGTCCTGACGACTTGCCGCGCAGGCCGCGCACCAGCGGCCGCCCGAACCACAGCCCGGGACGATCGCCGCCAGCGTGCCCGAGTAGATCCACACGCGCGCGCCGTCGAACATCATGTCGGTGATCAGCAGGACCGAGCCGCCGAGCGCGACGGCGAGGAACACCAGGCCGGCGATCATGAGCTCGTTGGCGGACTCGACGATCCAGGCCCGCTCGCCCTGGTGGAAGCGCAGCCGGTGCGCCGCCGACGGCGCGATCAGGCACGCCGCCGAGAGCGTCGGCGGCGACCAGCGTGACGTAGTAGACGTCGCGCTGGAACACCGTCAGCTCCGTCGAAGCGGACCGAGAACGGCACGGTGAGCAGGAACGCGAACAGGATCTGGACGCCCGGCAGCGCGACGCGCAGCTCGTTGAGCAGCTCGATCATCTGCCGGTCGCGCTTGCGCTCCTCGCGCTCCGGTCGTCGGGGCCGGGCTCGACATGACGGGTCTGGTCGCATTCGCTCACAGGAGCACCAGCCAGACGTAGTACCCGGCCGACGAGCGTGAACAACGCGGCGTCGAGCCGGTCGAGCGCGCCGCCGTGCGCGCCGAACAGCGTGCCGGCGTCCTTCGTCCCCGCGTCGCGCTTGATCTTCGACTCGAACAGGTCGCCGATCGGCGCCACGATCCCGACCCCGAGGCCGAGCAGGATCGCCGTTCGACGCCGCCCATCCACTCCGAGCTCAGCCCGTACCACCAGACGGCCAGCGCGGCGCCGACGATCCCGCACAGCGAGGCCCTCGACCGTCTTGTTCGGCGAGATGCGCGGCGCGAGCGGCCGCGTGCCGAAGGCGCGCCCGCCGAGGTAGGCCGCCGTGTCGCCGACGAACGTGCCGAGCAGCACGGCGAGCACGAGCCCGCCGCCGTGCGGCAGCTCGCGCAGCATGATCGCGTGCGCGATCGCCAGCCCGATCCAGAGCGTGCCGAGCAGCGTGATCGCCATCCCGTCGGTGAGCGGGACGTCCGGCCGCTCGGGCATCGCCAGCGCGAGCAGGAACAGCAGCGGGAAGATCGCGACGGTGGCGAGCAGCACCTGGTGCTCGCCGCCGAAGTGCGCGGCCGCGGCGAGCCCGGCGAGGCCGATGAAGCCCGCCAGCCGCACCGGACGCAGGCCCGCGTACATGCGGAACAGCTCGTGCAGGCAGATGAAGCCGAGCAGCACCACGCCGGCCGCGAACACCGGGCCGCCGGCGGCGATGATCGCGGATCGCGTAGCGCGACCGCCGGGATCGCGACCCAGACCCGCGCGCCCAGGTCGGAGGCCGAGTTGCGCCGGCGCGAGCGCTGCGCGCGGCGGCGCGACGACGTCGCCATCAGCGCCCGCCGAAGCGCCGCCGGCGCGCGTCGAACTCCGCGAGCGCGAACTCGAGGTCCGCGCGCCCGAAGTCCGGCCACAGCACGTCGGTGAAGTGCAGCTCGGAGTACGCCGACTGCCACAGCAGGTAGTTCGAGAGCCGCTGCTCGCCGCTCGTGCGGATGATCAGGTCCGGGTCGTGCATCTCCGGCGCGTACAGGTGGGCGCGGAACTCGTCCTCGTTCGTGCCGGTGAACGAGCGCGCCGCGTCGACGATCTCCGCCCGGCCGCCGTAGTTGAACGCGACGAACAGCGTGATCCGGTCGTTGGCGTCGGTCTTCTCCTCGGCCCAGCGCATCTGCTCGAGCAGCTCGGGCGCGACGCCGGTGCGGCGGCCGATGAAGCGCATCCGCACGCCCTCGTCGTGCAGCTCGGGCGTCTCGGCGAGGATCCGCTCGGAGAACATCTCCATCAGCGCCGCGACCTCCTCGATCGGGCGCGACCAGTTCTCGGTCGAGAACGAGTAGACGGTCAGCTCGCGGATGCCGAGGTCGGCCGCGTCGCGCAGCCGCGCCTTGACCGCGTCCGCGCCGGCGCGGTGGCCATCCTCCACCGGCAGCCCGCGCTGCTTGGCCCAGCGCCCGTTGCCGTCGGTGATGATCGCGACGTAGGTGGCGCCGGCGGCGCTCACACCTCGAGGATCTCTTCTTCCTTGGCCTTGACGAGCGCGTCGAGCTCGTGGACCTTCTCGTCGGTCAGCTTCTGCAGCGCCTCCTCGGCGCGGTGCTCGTCGTCCGCGCCCGCCTCGCCGGCGTCGCGGAGCTCTCGCAGGTCGTGCATCGTGTCGCGGCGGATGTTGCGCAGCGCGACCTTGCCCTCCTCGGCCAGGCCGCGCACGACCTTGACGAGGTCCTTGCGGCGCTCCTCGGTGAGCTCGGGGATCGTCAGCCGGATCAGCTGGCCGTCGTTGGACGGCGTCAGGCCGATGTCGGACTCCATGATCGCCCGCTCGATCGCCTTGATCGAGTTCTTGTCGTACGGCTGCACGGTCAGCAGCCGCGCCTCGGCGGCGTGGATCGTCGCGAGCTGCTTGAGCGGCGTCTGCGCGCCGTAGTAGTCGACCGATGATGCGGTCGAGCAGGTTCGGGCTCGCGCGGCCCGTGCGCACGGAGCCGAACTTGCTGCGCGTCGCGTCGACGGACTTGGCCATGTGCTCGCGCGCGTCTGCCAGGAAGTCGTCGATGATGCTCATGTCGTCACCAGGGTCCCCACCCGCTCGCCGGAAACTATCCGATCGATGTTCGGCTCGTCGTTCATGTTGAAGACGTAGATCGGGAGGTTGTTGTCCATGCAGAGCGAGAGCGCGGTCGAGTCCATCACCTTCAGCCCGCGCTCGAGCGCCTCGCGGTGGGTGATCTGGGGGATGAACTCGGCGCCGGCGTCCTTCTGCGGGTCGGCGGTGAAGACGCCCTCGACGCCGTTCTTGGCCATCAGGATCGCCTCGGCGTGGATCTCCAGCGCGCGCAGCGCCGCCGCGGTGTCGGTCGTGAAGAACGGGTTGCCGGTGCCGGCGGCGAAGATCACGACGCGCGCCTTCTCGAGGTGGCGCATCGCGCGGCGGCGGATGTAGGGCTCGGCGACCTCGGAGATCGTGATCGCGCTCTGCACGCGCGTGTGCACGCCGAGGCGCTCGAGCGCGTCCTGCAGCGTGAGCGCGTTCAGCACCGTCGCGAGCATGCCCATGTAGTCGCCGGTCGCGCGGTCCATCCCCTGCCGGTGGCGGCCTTCATGCCGCGGAAGATGTTGCCGGCGCCCTGCACGACCGCGACCTCGACGCCGCGGTCGTGCACGCCCTTGATCTGCGCGGCGATCGCCTCGACGCGCTCGGGGTCGGTGCCGTATTCGAGGTCGCCCATGAGCGCCTCCCCCGACAGCTTGAGGAGGATGCGCTCGAAGGCGGGCGGCGCCACGGTCGCTAGGCCCCGACCGCGAAGCGGGCGAAGCGGCGGATCACGACGTTCTCGCCGGTCGTGCCCGACAGCTCGGCGCGCAGCTGCTCGATCGTCTTGCTCTCGTGCTTGTCGGGGTTGACGTGCTGCTGGTTGAGCAGCACGACCTCCTCCATCCACTTGCGCAGCTTGCCCTCGGCGATCTTGGCGCGGACGTTCTCCGGCTTGTCGGCCGCCTGCTGCTCGAACACGCGCAGCTCGGCCTGCTTGTCGTCCTCGGGGATCTCGTCCTCGGAGACGTAGCGGACCGTCGGGCGAGGCGGCGACGTGCATCGCGACCTCGCGGGCGAACGCGATGAAGTCCTCGTTGCGGGCGACGAAGTCGGTGTTGCAGTCGACCTCGACGAGCACGCCGACCTTGCCGTTGCCGTGGATGTAGGACTGGACGGTGCCCTCGGTCGCCTCGCGGCCGCCCATCTTCAGGGCCTTGTCGCCGAGGCGGACGCGCAGCAGCTCGACGGCCTTGTCGACGTCGCCGCTCGGTCTCCTCCAGCGCCTTCTTGCAGTCCATCATCCCCGCGCCGGTGCGGTCGCGGAGCTCCTTGACCTGCGCGGCGGTGATCGTGGGGGTGCTCACTTGGCGTCCTTCTCCTGGTCTTCGTCTCCTCCGGCGCGGCCTCGCACTCCGCGGCGCGTCCTTCTTCTTCGCGCGGCTGCGCGGCTTCGCGGCCGCGGGCTTCTTCGGCTCCGCGGCGCGGCGCTCGGCGGCGCGTCCGCGGCGCGGCGGCCTCCGGCGCCTCGGCCGGCGCGGCCTCCGCGGCGGGCTCCGCGGCGCCTCGCCGGCGCGGCCTCCGCGCGCGGCTCCTCGGCGCGGCCTCGGCCGGCGCGGCCTCCGCCGCCGGCTCCGCGGCCGCCTCGGCCGGCGCGGCCTCCGCCGCCGGCGCCGCAGCCGCCTCGGCCGGCGCGGCCTCCGCGGCGGGCTCCGCAGCGGCGCCTCGGCCGGCGCGGCCTCCGCGACGGCTCGGCCGGCGCCTCGGCCGGCGTCGGCCTCCGCCACCGGCGCCGCGCCGCCTCGGCCGGCGGCGCGCCTCGGCCTCGGCCTCCGGCGGCCGCCTCGGCCGGCGCGGCGTCGGCGTCAGGCTCGGCCGGAGCCGTCGGCCTCCGCGCCGGCTCGCGTCGGGCCGACCTCGGCGGGCACCGGCGCCGCCCGACGCGCCGCTCCCGGCTCGCGCTCGTGCGTCGCCGCTGCGGGTGCGACGTGCTCGCGCGCGCGTCGCGCGCTCGCCCGGACCGCCCGCGGGCATGGCGGGCTCGTCGGCGGCCTGCTCGGCGGCGGCCGGCCTCGGCCGCGCCGGTGCCCTCGGCCTGCGGCACGCCCGAGGTCCTGGACGGCCTGGGCGACCGTCGCGTCGGCGGCGTCGCGGGTCTCGCCCTCGCGTCTGCGTGAGCGCCGCGGCGGCAGCGGCCTCCTCGGCCTCCTTGCGCGCCTGCTCCTCGGCCTCGCGCCGCGCCTTCTCCTCGGCCTCGCGACGCGCCTGCTCGGCGGCCTCCTGGCGCGCCCGCTCCTCCTCCTCGCGGAAGGTGCGGTTGCCGGTCGGGATCACGTCGCCGATCGCGCGCGTGATGATGTTGCACGCGCGGATCGCGTCGTCGTTGCCCGGGATCACGTAGTCGATGCCGTCGGGGTCGCAGTTCGTGTCGACCAGGCCGATGATCGGGATGCGCAGGCGCTGCGCCTCGCGCACCGCGATCGCCTCGGTCTTGAGGTCGATCACGAACAGCGCGTCGGGCACGCGCTGCATGTTCTTGACGCCGCCGAGGTTCGCGCGCAGCTTCTCGAGGTCGGCCTGCGCGGCCAGGCGCTCGCGCGTCGGCAGCAGGCCGAGCTGGCCCTCCGACTCGTAGCGCTCGAGGTCGTGCAGGCGCTTGATGCGCAGCGAGATCGTCTGGAAGTTCGTCAGCAGGCCGCCGAGCCAGCGGTGGTTCACGTACGGCTGGCCGGCCGCCTCGGCGATCTCCTTGATGCCGTCGCGCGCCTGCTTCTTGGTGCCGACGAACAGCACGGTGCCGCCGCGGCGGGCGAGGCCGTCGGCGAAGCGCTGCGCCTGGCCGAGCAGCTGCCTCGGTGCGCAGCAGGTCGATGATGTAGATGCCGCCGCGCTCGCCGTAGATGAAGCGGCGCATCTTCGGATTCCAGCGGCGCGTCTGGTGGCCGAAGTGCACACCGGCCTCCAGCAGCTCCTTGATCCCGACTTCTTGAGCCACGGGTACGTCTCCCTTTGCGGTCGTGTGATGCGGTTCCCGGGCGAAGAGGGAGTGCGGAACCCGGCGCGCTGTGCGCCGGGCAGGGGCCGCAGCCTCAGGGTTGGGTTGGCCGCCCGGGGTCGATGGGACAGGATGAATCCCGCCTCGGGCGAGGCGGGACAGGTCCAGTGTAGACGAACGAATTGCCGCAAGTACTTCGCGGGGCGTGCGTTGGCGCTGGTGCGGGTCGGCCCTCCCTTCCCCTACCTCCGGTGGACCGGCCCGCCTCAATCCCACGCCGCTTGCGAGCGCGGCGCCGAGGTCGGCCGGCAGCGGCGAGCCGACGTCGACCGCCGCGCCCGTCGACCGGGATGCCGGAACGCGAGCCGGGCCGCGTGCAGGAACTGGCGCTCGAGCCCGTGACGACCGGCGCGTCCCGTACTCGGGGTCGCCCGCGACCGGGTGCCCGATCGCCAGCAGGTGCGCGCGGATCTGGTGCGTGCGGCCGGTCTCCAGCCGCACGCGCAGCAGCGTGTCGTGCGGCAGCGCCGCGCTCGACCTCGAAGTGGGTGATCGCCTCGCGGCCCTCGTCGGTGTCGGTCGAGATCCGCGTGCGGACGCGCCGGTCGCGGCCCAGCGGCGCGTCGATCGTGCCGCGGCGCGCCGGCGGCCGGCCCTCGACCAGCGCGAGGTACTCGCGCACGAGCTCGCGCCGCGCGAGCTGCGCCTTGAGCGCGGCGTGCACGGCCTCCGAGCGCGCGACGACGAGCAGGCCCGGAGGTGTCGCGGTCGAGCCGGTGCACGATGCCCGGGCGCTCGGGATCCGTCGCCGCCGGCCACGCGGTCGGCCAGCGCCTGCGACCAGCGTCCCCTGCCGGTGCCCGCGCGCCGGGTGGACGACGACGCCCGGCGGCTTGTCGACCACGAGCAGGTGCTCGTCCTCGTAGGCGACCGCGAACGGCGCCGGCGGCACGTCGGCCGTCCGGCGCGCCGGCCTCGGGCTCCTCGACCGCGCACGGTCTCCCCGCCGCCGAGCACGTGGCGCTTGGGCCGCGCGCGCCGTCGACGGTCACGTGGCCGCCGTCGATCAGCCGCTGGGCCGCCGCGCGCGAGCCGGCGTGCGGCGGCGAGGAACACGTCGAGCCGCTCCCCCGCCGCGTCCGGCGGGACGGTCAGCTCACGCGCCATCGGCGTGCGGAGCTGGCTCGGCCGTCGCGACCTCGCGCGCCGGCGCGGCGGGCCCTCGAGCACGTAGATCAGCGCCACGACGCCGAACGTGATCGCCGTGTCGGCGACGTTGAACGCCGGGAAGTGCGGGAACTTGACGAAGTCGGTCACCGAGCCCTCGCGCGGCGCGGTCGATCAGGTTCCCGACCGCGCCGCCGAGCAGCAGCCCGGTCGGGAGCCAGACGAGCGGCCGGCCCGTGTGGGTGACGAAGAAGAACACGAGCGCGAGCAGCGCGACCGCGGTGCCGACGACCAGCACGGCGCCGCCGTCCGGACAGGAAGCCGAACGCGATCCCCGAGTTGCGCACGTTGACGAGGTCGATGCCGGCCGACGAGGTCGCGCCGCTCGCCGAGCGCCAGGCCGTCGCGCACGAGCGCCTTGGTGAGCTGGTCGAGCGCCACGACGCCGGCCGCCACCGCGCCGGCCGCCAGCGTGGTGCGGGCGGGGCTCACCCCGGGCGGATGAGCTCGACGACGATCCCGCCGACGATCTGCAGCGACGATGATCGCGACGATCGGGCTGAGGTCGAGCGGGCCGATCCGCAGCGGCAGGCGCCGGAACAGGTTCAGCCACGGGTTGGCGGTGTCGCGCAGGAAGTCCAGCACCGCGTTGGACCAGCGGTAGTACGGCATCCGCACGCCCATCGCGAAGATGAACGAGAGCACGATCCAGGCGATGATCACGATCACGTAGACGGTGAGGAGCGCCGACAGGAAGTCGGCGATCTCGTTGCGGACGGAGGCGGCGAAGATCGTCACGCAGTCCACCACGTCGTCCATCGCCTGCGCGAGCGCGGCGCGGACGCCGCCCCGCTCGAGCGCCGCGAGCCCGCGCGCGGTCGTGCCGCCGGGCGAGGTGACCGCGCGGCGCAGCGCCAGCGTGTCGTACTCGCGCGCGCGCAGCAGCTCGGCGGAGCCGGCCATCGTCTCCGCGACGAGCTGCGAGGCGAGCTGCGGCGGCATGCCGCGGCGGATCGCCGCGTCGACCTGCGCCTCGACGAGCAGCGCCCAGTACGCGGGGCCGACGCCGCCCGTGGCGCCGGCGATCCGCATCAGCGCCTCGGGGACGTCGACGACGGTGCCGAGCCGGCCGAACAGCTCGCGCACGCGTGCGCGCGAGCTCCTCGTCGCACGGGGCGTCGGGGACGGCGAACGCGAGCACGCCGCGCTTGACCTCGACCGGCGTGTTCGGCTCGATCCGGAAGACCGGCGTCTCCGGGTACGCGGCGCGGACCTCGGCCTGCGTCGTGCGCGCGAGGATCGAGACGACGGCGTCCGGCCGTCCCGGCGATCTCGCGCGGCGACCGCGGCGAGCTGCGCGGGCTTGTGCGCGAGCACGACGACGTCGGCGCGCTCGGCGAGCTCGCGGTTGGAGCCGACGGCCTCGCCGCCGACCAGCGCGGCGAGCGCCTGCGCCCGGCCGGAGCCGGAGTCGGTGCACAGCACCGGCTCGCCCCAGCCGAGCGCGAGCGCGCGCGCCATGTTGCCGCTCCCGATGAAGCCGATCAGTAACTCCCGGAGCGCAGACGAGGGCACCGGAGGCAGAATACGAGGCTCGCGACCGGTGACCGAGGTCGAGCACCGGAGCGGTCGTCCGACCCGGTCAGCTCTGGTTGAAAAAGCCCTTCTCGATGAGGCGGGCGCGCTCTTCGCTGGAGAGCTCCACGTTGCGCGGCGTCAGCAGGAACACCTTGTCGGCGATCCGCTGCATGCCCGCCGTCGAGCGCGTAGGTCAGCCCGGAGGCGAAGTCGATCAGCCGCTTGGAGAGATCGGTCTCGGATCCCTGCAGGTTGATGATCACCGGGATCGCGTCCTTGAACTTGTCCGCGACGTCCTGCGCGTCGTTGAACGACTTCGGGATCACCAGGTGCACGCGGACCTCCCCGCTGGCGTTGCGGCCGTTGGCCGGGCGGCCGCCGACCGGGCGCAGCACGGTGGTGCGCCGCTCGGACGGCGAGTCGTCGGCGAAGATGTCGTCGATCTCGTCCCGGCGGCGCCGCGTGCTGAGCCGCCGGACGTTCGGCCGCTCGCGATAGCGGTCCTCCAGCTCGGCCTCGGGCTGGCGGATCGCCGCCGGCTGCTCCTCCTCTTCGTCGTACGCGTCGCGGTCCTCGGCGAGGCCGAAGTAGACGAGCGCGCGGTGCCAGGAGTCGGAGAAGCCCATTCGAGGTGCGATCTTCGGTGCCAGCAGGGGATTCCCTTCCCCCGCGAGGGTCTACTCGAAGAGTACCGAGCCCAGCCGCACGATCGTCGCGCCTTCCTCGACGGCGACCGCGTAGTCCTGCGAGGTGCCCATCGAGAGGTGCCGCAGGCCGTGCTCGGCGGCCAGCTCGCGCAGCGCCGCGAAGTGCGGCCGGCTCGCCTCCGGGTCCTCCGCGAACGGCGGCATCGCCATCAGGCCGGCGACGCGGACGGGCGCGCGGTCGAGGAACGCCGCGAGGTCGGCGGGCGCGATCCCGGCCTTGCCCTCCTCCCCCGCGACGTTGACCTCGACCAGGATCTCGGTCTCGGGCGTGCCGTGGCGCTCGAGCTGCGCGAGCGCCGAGTCGGAGGCGACCGAGTGGATCAGCTCGACCAGCGGGAGGATCTGCTTGACCTTGCGGCTCTGGAGCTGGCCGATGAAGTGCCAGCGGACGCCGGCGTCCGGCCACGCGGCGGCCTTCGCCTGCGAGCTGCTGGGCGCGGTTCTCGCCGAACAGCGTGATGCCGGCGTCGATCAGCGCGCCGATGTCCTCGACGTCGACGTACTTGACGGCGGCGAGCAGCTCGACGTCGCCGGGGTCGCGGCCGGCGCGGCGCGCGGCGGCCGTCGATCTCCTCGCGGATGCGGGCGGCGTTCTCGCGCACCCGGGCCGGGTTCAAGCCCGCCACACGACCCCTGCCTGGCGTCCGGTGACGCCGCCGTCGCGGCGGTGGGAGAAGAACAGGTCGTCGCCCGCGCAGATCGTGCAGAGCCCGGTGTCGTGGATCTCGTCCACGCCCGGCCTCGGCGAGCCGGTGGCGCGCGATCGCCGGGAGGTCGAGGTTGCGCTCGCCGACCCGGGCGCCCGGGACGCCGGCGAACGCGGCCTGGACGTCCTCGCTCGACCTCGTAGCAGCAGCCGCGCGCGCCCGGTCCGATCGCGGCGGTCAGCGCGGCCTGTCGGCGCCGAGCTCGCGCAGCGCGGCGACGCCCTCGGCCGACGATGCCGCCCGCCAGCCCGCGCCAGCCGCCGTGCAGCGCCGCGACCGCTGCGTCGGCGACTACGAGCACCGGCAGGCAGTCGGCGACGAACACGAGCGCGGCTGCGTCGGGCAGCGCGGTCGCCTGGCCGTCCTCCTCGACCGCCGGCCGGGCGGGCCCGGGCGGCTCGGTCGCGCGCCGGACGCGCGCGCCGTGGACCTGGATGCCGTAGATGACGCGCTCGCGCGGGAGGCCCACGGCGGCGGCGAGGCGCTCGCGGTTGGCGTCGACGTTCGCGCCGTCGTCGGCGGTCTTGCGGCCGAGGTTGAGCGAGGCGAACGGCCCGCTGGACACGCCGCCGCGCCGGGTCGTGAACAGCACGCGCCCGCCGGGCAGGTCGGCGGCGATGTGCTCGCCCTTCCAGCGGAAGGGGCGGGCAGCGCGGGGTCGGGCACGGCCGCCAGGCTACGGCACCGCGGGGCCGCGGCCCGGCACCGGTGACGACTGCATGATCGACGTCGTCGTCTGGCCGTAGGGGACGAAGCGGTCGATCAGCTCCTCGAGGTGCAGGACGTCGCGCACGTGCAGGCGCATGATGAAGCAGTCCTCGCCCGTGACCCGGTGGCACTCGGTGATCTCGGGCGTGCGCCGGGCCAGCTCGGCGACCTTGGGGATCATCCGCGGCGGCGGGCCGGATGCGCAGGATGACGCTCAGCTCGTAGCCGAGCGCGCGCGGGTCGACGTCGGCGTGGTAGCCGCGGATGACGCCGGTCTGCTCGAGCCGGCCGAGCCGCTCTCCCACGGCGGGCGCGGTGAGGCCGACGCGGCGGCCGAGCTCGGCGAGGCTGAGGCGCGCGTCGTCCTGCAGCGCCGCGATCAGCTGGCGGTTCGTGGGGTCGAGCTGTTGATCCGAAAGCTTTGCGGGCATGATGCCTTCGATCGCCACTGTACCCGGCTGAGTTGGGATAGCAAGGTACGCCGGGTCGTGACGACCGCCGCCGTCAGCCCGCCCGCTCCGCCCCGCGCGACGCCGCTCACCGACCGGCTGCCGCCGCACGCCTGGTTCGTCGGCAGCGCGGTGTTCCACTACCTCGGTCCGGCGTTCGCGGTGCTCCTGTTCACCCGCGTCGGCCCGCTCGGCACCGGGTGGCTGCGGATCGCGGCGGCCGCGCTCGTGCTCGCGGCGTGGCGGCGTCCGTGGCGCCTGCTCGGCGATCGGACGCTGCTCGCCCTCGGCGCGGTCCTGGCGGTGATGAACTGCTGCTTCTACGTGGCGATCGACCGGCTCCCGCTCGGGACGGTCGCGGCGATCGAGTTCCTCCCCGTGATCGCGCTGGCGGCGGTGGGCGCGCGGACGGGTCGCAACGGCGCGGCGCTCGTGCTGGCGGTCGCGGGCGTGTACATGCTGACCGGCGTGCGGCTGGCCGGCGAGCCGCTCGGGTTCGCGTTCGCGTTCGCCAACGCCGGCCTGTTCGCGCTCTACATCGTGCTCAGCCACCGGGTGGCGCAGGGGAGCGGGCTCGACGGACTCGCCGCCTCGATGATCGCCGCGCTGATCGTCGTCACCCCGCTCGCCGGCTGGGACGCGGTGCCGGCGCTCGACGACCCGATCGCGATCGCTGCGGGGGTCGGCGTCGGCGTCGCGTCGTCGGTGATCCCGTACGTCTGCGACCAGATGGCGATGGCGCGCCTCCCCCGCTCCACCTACGCGCTGCTCGTCTCGCTGCTGCCGGCGACCGCGACCATCATCGGCATCGTCGTCCTCAGCCAGCTCCCCTCGCCGCTGGAGGCCGCGGGCGTCGCCCTGGTCGTCGGCGGAGTGGCGATCCACCGCGAACCCCGAACCTAAACGGGGTCTGACCCCCTTTACCTAAACGGGGTCAGACCCTCTTTAGGTTTCCTCCGCTCTCCGCCTGGTCCCGCGGCCGAACCTAAACGGGGTCTGACCCTCTTTACCTAAACGGGGTCAGACCCTCTTTAGGGTTGGGGCAGGGCCGCCGTGAGCTGGGTCTCGCGGTCCGGGGCGGCGCCGTCGAGGAGCGCGGCGCGGGCCGCCTGGAGCGCCCGGCCGACGGCCGGGCCGCTGAGGCCGGCGGCGAGGAGGTCGTCGCCCGTGATCGCCAGGCGCTCGTGGCGGCCGCGGACGACCCAGTCGCGGGCCGGCTCCGAGCCTGCGGCCGCGGCCAGCACCGCGGCCTCGAGCGGCCGGCGGCGGAGGACGACGTCGGCCTCCGACGGCGGCTTGCCCGCGAGCTCGGCGACGAGCGCGTCGAGGCCGGCGCACGCGACGATCCCCGCCGCCTCCGCGGCCGGGAACCCCAGCTCGCGCAGCCGCGCGGCCAGCTTCCCCGGGTCCGCCCGACGCACGGCCGCGCCGAGGGCCAGGACATCCGGGCGCGCGTCGTCCGGCAACGCCGCGAGCGCGCGCTCGACCAGCGCCGGATCGACCTCGAACGCCGGCAGCAGCGCCGCGCCCAGCGCCGAACGGCTCGAGCGCCTGCGACGCCGCCGGCTGCGGCTCGCGCGCGAGCAGGCGCAGCTCGGCGCCGAGGCGCTCGCCGGACACCGTCCCGAGCGCGCCCCCGGCGACCGCCGCCTCCGCCAGCTCCGCCGTCCGCGGCTCCGGCGCGAACCCCAGACGCCCCGCGTAGCGCGCCATCCGCAGCAGGCGGGTGGGATCGTCCCGAAAGGAAGCCGTCGTGCAGCACGCGCAGCACACCGGCGGCCAGGTCGTCTTCCGCGCCCGGAACGCTCCTGAGCGCCCCGTCCACCACCCGCAGCGCGAGCGTGTTGACCGTGAAGTCGCGCCGGGCGAGGTCCTCGTCCAGCGTGGCGCCCAGCTCGACGTCGGGCAGCGCGCCCGGCCGCGCGTACGTCTCGCGCCGGGCGCCGGCGAGATCGAACGCGATGCCGCCGCCGCGCACCGTCGCCGTCCCGAACCGGTCGTGCACCAGGACGTCGCCGCCCAGCCGCGCGGCGGCCCGCCGCGCGACGGGCACCGCGTCGCCCTCGACCACCAGATCGAGCTCGCGCGGCTCGCCCTCGAGCAGCAGATCGCGCACCGCGCCGCCGACGACCCAGACCCCGCGCTCGCCCTCGAGCGCCGCCAGCACGGTCGTGAAAAGGTTGGACAAGCGGTCGAGGAGCGCCGAGGTCACGCCGGTAACCTAGAGGCGCATGCCCCCGCAGGAGCGCAAGCGGCGCTGGCGGCGGATCGTGCTCGTGCTCGGGATCGCGTTGGTGCTCCTCGTGAGCGCCGCCGCGGCGTTCGTCGTCACCCGCCAGCCAGGCGACGTCTCCAACCCGGACGTCGAGTTCCGCGACGAGCCGGCCGAGACCCCCCAGCCCGAGGTCGAGCCCGACGCCCCGGGCAAGAAGAAGACCGACCCGGTCGACCGCTTCATCTGGGGCCACTACGGCTACACGCGCGACCGGCGCCGCTACCTGCCGCTGAAGAAGCCGCCGCGGCCTCCGTTCCGCGAGATCTGGCAGTACCAGGGCCGCGTCCTGCTCGAGTTCCCGCCGGTGATCGGCGGCACGCGCCTGTACCTCCTCAACGACCACGGAACCCTCTACTCGATCGACAAGCACACGGGCAGGGTCCTCTGGAAGCGCCGGCTCGGCGCCCTCGCCGCCGCCTCCCCCGCCTACGCGAACGGCAAGGTCTACGTCGTGCTGCTGCAGCGATCGCTGCGCGGCGCGCGCTCGCGCGAGGGGCGCGTCGTGGCGCTCGACGGGCGCAAGGGGAAGATCGAGTGGAGCCGGGATCTGGCGAGCCGGACCGAGTCCTCGCCGCTCGTCGCCGACGGGCGCGTGTACTTCGGGTCGGAGAACGGCACGGTCTACGCGATGGACACGGACGACGGCAACGTCCGCTGGCGCTTCCGGGCGGGTGGCGCGGTCAAGGGCGGGCCTCGCCCTCGCGGACGGCAAGCTCTACTTCGGCGACTACGGCGGACGCGCCTACGCGATCCGCGAGTCCAACGGCGCGAGCGTCTGGCGCTCGTCGACCAACGGCGGCCGCTTCGGCCTCGGCGCGGGCAACTTCTACTCCACCCCCGCCGTCGCGTTCGGGCGCGTGTACATGGGCAACACCGACGGGCGCGTCTACTCGTTCTCGGCGGCGAGCGGCAAGCTCGCGTGGAGCAAGAGCACCGGCGGCTACGTCTACGCCTCGCCGGCGGTCGCGCAGGTGCCCGGCGGTCGCCCGCTCGTCTACATCGGCTCCTACAGCGGGCGCTTCTACGCGCTGGACGCCCGCAGCGGCGCCGTGCGGTGGTCACGCGGCGGCAACGGGAAGATCTCCGGCGGGGCGACCGTGATCGGCGACATCGTCTACTACGCCGACCTCGGCAAGAAGCGCACGATCGGCCTCGGCGCCCGGACCGGGCGCAAGGTCTACGAGCACGAGCGCGGGTCCTACAACCCCGTCGTCTCCGACGGCGAGACGATCTACCTGACCGGCTACCACGCGCTCTACGGCCTGCGGCCGCTCACCGCGGAGGACAAGCAGAAGCGCCGCACCGCCGCCAAGGTCCGCGCCGCCCGGCGGCTCCATGACCGGAAGGTGTGCGTCCAGCGGGCCCGCGCGTCCCACCGTGGCCACAAGGGCGCGATCCGCCGGTCGTACCGACGCTGTGTCGTCCGCCGCCCGGCGAAGCGGCGCAAGGCGGCGCGGGCCGAGTGCCTGCAGCGGGCGAAGCAGCTGCACCGCGGCCGCAAGGGCCGGATCAGCCGCTCCTATCGGGGCTGTGTCCGGCGGCGCGGCGTCGGCCGGCACTGACCCTCAAGTCAACGTCGAGGCTTCAGGTTCGGACCGGAACGCCGGCCTCGGCCAGGCAGGCCTTGACGTCCCGCACGGAGTAGCGGCCGTAGTGGAAGATCGACGCGGCGAGGACCGCGTCCGCGCCCGCCGCGAGGCCGTCGACCATGTCCTCGGGGCCGCCGACGCCGCCGGACGCGATGACCGGGACGTCGACCGCCTCGGAGATCGCGCGGGTCAGCTCGAGGTCGTAGCCGTCCTGCGTGCCGTCGCGATCCATCGAGGTGAGGAGGATCTCCCCCGCCCCGCGCTCCACCCCCTCGCGCGCCCAGGCCACGGCGTCGCGGCCGGTCGCGGTGCGGCCGCCCGCGACGTACACCTCCCAGCCGTCGCCGGCGCGCCGCTTGGCGTCGATCGCCAGCACGACGCATTGGGCGCCGAACACGTCCGCCAGCTCGCCGACCAGCTCCGGGCGGGCGACCGCGGCGGAGTTGATCGAGACCTTGTCGGCGCCGGCGTCGAGCACCGCCTGGGCGTCGCCGACCTCGCGCACCCCGCCCCCGATCGTGAACGGGACGAACACGTCGTCGGCCGCGCGGCGCGCGAGCTCGACCACCGTGGCGCGCTTGTCGGAGGTCGCCGTGATGTCGAGGAAGATCAGCTCGTCGGCTCCCTCGCGGTCGTAGAACGCCGCCAGCTCGACCGGATCGCCCGCGTCGCGGATGTCGAGGAACTTCGTCCCCTTGACGACGCGCCCGGCGTCGACGTCCATGCACGGGATGACGCGCTTGTAATGCACGCGGACCAGCGTACGAGATGGCGTCGCCGGACCGTTGTATGCATGTAGCGCGTTAGTCCGAAAAGGAGAGCAATAGTGACCGGCCGGCCGTCCCGCATCGCCCTGGGCGCCCTCGCCGCCGTGCTGGCGGCGACCGGCGCCGCGCCCGCGTCCGCCGATCTGATCGATCTGCGCGACCCGGTCCTGCCGGTGCCGACGGTCATCCCGGTGCAGCTCCCCGACGTCCGGCAGCTGCCGATCGTGCGCGACGTGCCCGCGGTCCAGCAGTTGCCCGACGTCCGCGCACTGCCGGTCGTCCGCGACGTGGTCGAGCCCGCGCCGGGCCAGGCGGCGCTGCCGCAGAGCGCGCCGGCGGTCAGTGACGCGGTCGGAGTGACCGAGCGACTCGGCGGCAGCTCGCATGAGTCCGCCGGCGGCCCGGCGACCGCCGGCGCCTCCCCGTCCGTCGCCGCCTCGGCCACCGGCGGCGGATCGGCGACGCCGTCCGGACACCCGCGCGCGACCTCCGCCCCGGGCTCCCGCTCCATCGGCACGCGGCGCCGTCCGACCCGCGCCGCCGCCGAGCCGCCGGCCCCGCGCGAGCGGCGCGAACGCCGGCTGCGCCGGACGGTGCGCCGCCTGCGCGGCTGTCTCGGCGTCCTGACCGGCGGCGGCCGGCGCGTGCTCGTCCTGCGCGCCGGGATCGGCCCGCTCCCGGCGCTGTCGCGACGGGCCGTGGCGGAGCGGCTCGGCGCGGGCGTCGGGCGGGTGGCCCGCAGCGAGCGCCGTGCGCTGCGCGATCTCCGCGGCGCCGCGCGCGCCGGGCGGTGCGGCGGAGCGGCCGACACGGCGATCGTCGCACCGGCTTCTGCGAGCAGCGCCACCGACGGCACGCCGCCCACGCCGCAGGAGCCCGCCGGCGGCGACACGGCTCAGGCCGTCGGCACCGCGGGCGAGGGTCGCTCCGGCGTCAAGGACGCGTTCCGCTCCGGCCCCGACATCCGCTCCGGCGGGGGCGATTCCCCCGCGACGCTCATCGAGCGCGTCGGGGACGACGGACCACCGATCCTGCTCGCCGTCGCGCTCGCGTTCCTGGCCGGCTTCGGCGCCGTCTGGACGCTCCAGCACCGCGGCGCCAAGCGCGGCGGCACCGCCTGAGGAGGAATCCGCGCCACGTGGTTTCCCCGGCCGCCTCCGCGGGAACGCCACAGCTGGAAAGAGGTGCGATATGCCCTGCCGGTCGTTGCGCTGCTGGACTGCCGTTGCCTTCGCCGCCGCCACCGCCGCGGCGTCGACCGCTGCGCCCGCGGCCGGACAGGTCCCGGATCTCCCCACTCCGGTGCCCGTGCCCACGGTGACGCCGCCACGCCTGCCCGATCCGCCGCCGGTCCCCGCGCCGCAGCTTCCCGAGGTCCCGCCGGTGCCCGCGACCCGCCCCGGCACCCGCGCCGCAGCTGCCGAGCGTGCCGAAGGTCCCGAGCGTGCCGAAGGTCCCGAGCGCCCCGAAGGCGCCGGACCTGCCCACGCCGAGCGTCCCGGCCGTGCCCGGCGTGACACAGCCTTCCGGCGGCGGCTCCGGATCAGGCGGCGGTGGCGGCGGATCGGCGCCGCGCGGCGCCTCGAACCCGAGCGGCGGGAGCTCGGGAGGCGGGAGCGCGACCGGTGGAAGCTCCGGGGGAGCAGGCGCCGGCGGTGGGGGCGCGGAGCCGGGCGGCGGTGGGGGGAGCCCCGCCGCCGGCTCCGCGACGGCCGGTGCGAGCCCGCGTGCTCGCGCCCGTGCCCGCAGGCGCGCCCGGTCCGCCCGGCGGTCCCCCGCGCCGTTCGAGCGCCGTGCGCGCCGCGAGATCCACCTGCGCCGCGTGGTGGAGCGCCTCAGCGGCTGCCTCGACGTGATCGGCGCCGGGCAGCGCCGCGTGCTCGTCCTCCGCGCGGGGGTCGGACCGCGCGATCCCCAGACGCGCCGGGCGGTCGCCGTCCGCCTCGACACGACGGTCCGCCGCGTCGCGCGCACCGAGCGCCGCGGCCTGCGCGCGCTGCGCAGCTCCGCCCGCGCCGGCCGCTGCGGCGCCCCCGCGGCCGCCGCGGAAACCCAGCTCGCGGGCGTGATCGGGGGAGGCGACACCGGATCCGGGACCACGCTCGCCGCCTTCACCGGCGACGGCTCCCGCACCGAAGCGGTCGGCGAGGCCGCATCGGCCGGCGGCTCGGGGGTCAAGGACGAGTTCCGCACCAGCGGCCCGCCCGACACTCCCGCCACGATCATCCGGCGCACCGTCGACGGCGCCGGGACGCCGATCCTGCTCCTGCTCGCCGCCGCGTTCCTCGCCGGGTTCGCGGCGGTCTGGGCACGCGAGCGCCGCCACGGCGGCGGCCACGCCGCCTGACGCTCAGCCCTTCCCGTCGAGCGCCGCCTGCGCCTCTGCGATCGTGAACCGGCGCTCGTAGAGGGCCTTGCCGCAGATGACGCCGGCGAGGTTGACCTGGCGCAGATCGCGCAGCGCCCGCAGGTGCGAGAGGTCGCCGATCCCGCCGGCGTAGAGGAAGCGCCCGCGCACGGCCTCCGCGACCGCCGCCACGTCGTCGAGCGACGGCCCCTCGAGCGCGCCGTCCCGATCCGCGTCGGTGTAGACGAACGACGCGACGCCCCGCGCGCCGAGCCGCTCGAACGCGCCGGCCGCCGGCATGTCGGTCACCTCCGTCCAGCCCGCGGTCGCGATCTTCCCGCCGCGGACGTCGACGGAGACGACCACCCGCGGCCCGTAGGCGGCGACGACCTCGTCGAGGAAGTCGACGTCGCGCAGCGCCGCGGTGCCGACGATCACGCGCTCGGCCCCGGCGCGCAGCGCGTCGCGCACCGCGTCGACCGTGCGGAGCCCGCCGCCGTACTGCACCGGAACGCCCGTCCCCGCGACGATCCGCCGCAGGTGCTCGATCGAGGCGGGCTCCCCCGCCTTCGCGCCGTCGAGGTCGACCACGTGCAGGTACCGGGCGCCCGCCTCGACCCACGACTGCGCGGCCTCGAGCGGATCGTCGTGGTAGACGGTCTCCGCATCGAAGCGCCCGTGCGTGAGCCGCACCGCCTTTCCGCCGCGGATGTCTATCGCCGGATAGAGGATCATGCGTGGACCCGGACCCCGACGAAGTTGCGCAGCAGCGCGAGCCCGTCGAGCGAGGACTTCTCCGGGTGGAACTGGACGCCCATCACGTTCCCGCGCTCCACGATCGACGCGAACCGCTCGCCGTACTCGCCCCGCCCCACGACGTCCGCCTCGTCCGCCGGCCGGCACGCGAACGTGTGCACGTGGTAGAAGGCGGCGGCGTCGCCGAGCCCCTCGGTCAGGGCCGACGGGCGGGAGAACGACACGGTGTTCCAGCCGATGTGCGGGATCTTCAGCCCGGGGGACTCGAGCCGGGTGACGCTCCCTGCCAGGAGGCCGAGCCCCGCGGCGCCCTCGTGCTCGACCGAGGACTCGAACAGCAGCTGCATGCCGAGGCAGATGCCGAGGACCGGCACGCCGGCGTCCGCGCGCTCGCGGATGAGCCCGTCGAGCCCGAGGGCGCCCAGACGCCGCATGGCCTCCGGGAACGCCCCGACGCCTGGCACCACGATCGAGTCCGCGGCCGCGATCTCCGCGGGGTCGGCGGTCCGCGCCACGGACGCGCCGACGTGCTCGCAGCGCCTTCTCGACGCTGCGCCGGTTGCCCATCCCGTAGTCGACGAGCGCGACCGTCACGTCAGCGTCCCCTTCGTCGACGGCACGCCGGTCTCGCCGGGGTCGATCGCGACCGCGTCGCGCAGCGCGCGGGCGAACGCCTTGAAGCACGCCTCGATCATGTGATGGGCGTTGGTGCCGGCCTGCAGCTCGATGTGCAGCGTGAGCCGCGCCGCGCTCGCCACGGCGCGGAAGAACTCCTCCGCCGCCTCGTGCTCGAACCCCGCGATCGCTCCGGGCGGGAGCACGAGCCCCTCCACCGCGCAGTACGGCCGGCCGGAGATGTCGATCGCGCACGCCGCGCGCGACTCGTCCATCGGCACGACCGCATACCCGTAGCGGCGGATGCCGCGGCGGTCGCCCAGCGCTTCCCCGAGCGCCTGGCCGAGCACGATCCCGGTGTCCTCGACCGTGTGGTGCGCACCGGTCTCCAGGTCCCCCTGGACGGTCACGGTGAGCGCGAGCCGCCCGTGCCGCGCGAGCAGGTCGAGCATGTGGTCGAAGAACCCGACGCCGGTGCTCATCCTCCCGGGCACGGTGCCGTCGAGGTCGAGGGCGACCTGGACGTCGGTCTCGCCGGTCCTCCGGCTCAGCTGCGCGCTGCGGCTCATGTGGTCAGGGATTCTCCCGGATCCGGGCGGACATCGACTCTGCGTGGACCGCGAAGCCCTCGGCCTCGGCGACCGGGACGCCCGCGCGCGCCAGCGCCGCCGCCGCGCCGCCGACCCGGACCTCGGCCATGCGGCGGCGGAAGTGCGACACGGTGAGGCCGGATGCGAAGCGCGCCGCGCCGTCGGTCGGCAGCGTGTGGTTCGAACCCGCGACGTAGTCGCCGAACGCCGTCGCGCTCGCCTCGCCCACGAACAGGCAGCCGGCGCTGCGGACGCGCGGGGCGAGCGCCTCGGCCGCCTCCCCCACGAGCTCGAGGTGCTCCGGGGCGAGCGCCTCCGAGAACGCGAGCGCGGCCTCCAGACCGGTCGCGTCGACCAGCACCTTGGGCCCGCCGGTGACGGTCGGGCGGGCCGCGAACAGCGCCTGGATCTCCCGCCCGACGGCGTCGAGCAGCGTGCGGTCGTCGGAGACGGCGGCGACGAGGGAGTCCTCGCCGTGCTCGGCCTGGGCGAGCAGGTCGAGCGCGATGAGGTGCGGATCGGCGCCGGACGAGGCCAGCACGAGGAGGTCGGAGGGACCCGCGAAGCCGTCGATCCCGACGCGCCCGGAGAGCTGGCGCTTGGCCTCCTGGACGTAGAGGTTGCCCGGTCCGACGATCACGTCGACCGGCCGGATCGTCTCCGTCCCGTAGGCGAGCGCGGCGATCGCCTGGGCGCCGCCCATGCGGTAGACCTCGTCGGCGCCGCACAGCGCGCAGGCGGCGAGCATGACCGGGTGCGACGGCGCCGCCACCACCAGGTCCTCCACGCCCGCCACGCGGGCCGTTACGGCGCCCATGATCACCGAGGAGGGGTACGGCCGCCGTCCGCCCGGCGCGTAGACCGCCGCGCGGCGGACCGGCAGCTCGCGCAGCCGCACCACCTGCCCCTCGGGGAGCTCGACGTCGCGGTCCTCGCCGAGGCCGGCCGCGGCCACCCGCCCGACGTTCTCGCGCGCGATCTCCAGGCCGGCCCGGACGGCCGGGTCGAGCGCCTCCAGCGCCGCGCGCAGCTCGTCGGGCGGCACGAGCAGCGGTGCTGCCTCGCCTCAGCGGCGCACCGAAGCGCCGCTCGTGCATGAGCAGCGCCTCGTCGCCGCCCTCCTCGACCGAGGCCAGGATCCCCGCGACGACCTCGTGCACCGCGGTCGGCGCAGGGATGAACCCGCGCACGTGGCGCGCCCACGCTTCGGCGTCGCCGACGGTCACGGCGAGCCGCTCAACCACGGCCGATCGCCTCGCGCACGGGCCGGCCGAACCACACCGTCATGCCAGCGTCTCCCGGATCCGGTTGACCAGGTCGTCGAGCGCCTCGGCCTTGAGCTTGTGCGCCACTGGGTTGGCGATCAGCCGGGCGGTCGAGCCGAGGATCTCCTCGCGCACGACGAGCCCGTTCTCGCGCAGCGTCGTCCCCGTCGCGGTCAGGTCCACGATCCCCTCGGCCAGGCCGGTCAGCGGCGCCAGCTCGACCGAGCCCTTGACCTCGACGATCTCCGCCTGCCGGCCGGTGCGCTCGAAGTGCCGCGCGGCGATCTTCGGGTACTTCGTCGCCACGCGCATGACCCCGAGCCGCCGCAGGGCCTCGGCGAGCCGGTCCTCTCCCTCGGTCGTCGCCACCACCATCACGCACAGCCCGAAGCGGAGGTCGAGCAGCTCGTACACGGCACGCTCGGCCTGCTCGGCGAGGACGTCCTTGCCGGTGATGCCGAGGTCGGCGGCCCCGGCCTCCACGTACGTCGGGACGTCGGACGGGCGCATCGTGACGATCCCGGCGTCCCCGAACAGCAGCTTGCGGTCGTTGGAGCGCACCTCGGCGGTGTCGACGCCGAGCGCGTCGAGCAGGCCGAGCGTCTCGTGCATCAGCGCGCCCCGCGGGACGGCGAGGGTGAGCCCGTTCAGGCCGCTCACAGCCTCTCCCCGCGCCGCTCGCCCACCAGCGCGATGTGGAGCCGCTCGACGTTGAGCGCCCAGCCGGCGGCCGGCAGGTCGCGCCCGAACCGGCCGAGCAGGTCGTCGTAGCGGCCGCCGCCGCCCAGCGGGGCGCCCAGCGCGGCGTCGTAGACCTCGAACACCGGGCCGGTGTAGTAGTCCAGGCCGCGGGCGAGGCCGAGGTCGAAGATGACGCGCTCCGCCACGCTCTCCGGCAGCTCCGCGACGACGGCACGGAGCCCGTCGGCGGCCGCGCCGGCATCGTCGAGCACGTCCGGACCGCCGCGGCGCTGCGGCACGCGGGTCAGCGCGGCGGTCGCCTCCTCCCCGAGCCGCAGTCCCTCGACCTCCCGCTCGAGGCCCACGAAGTCGCGCGTCTCCAGCTCGTGGAGGATCCCGGCGCGCGCGGCGGCCGGCACGCCGTGGGCGTCGAGCAGCGCCGGGTAGAGCGAAGCGTCGCCGAGGCCGATCCGGTACCCGCCCAGCCCGACGGCGTCGAGCACCTCGCACAGCACGGTCAGCGTCTCCGCCGTCCCCTCGTGCGCGGGCACCCCGACGAGCTCGATCCCCGCCTGGAGCATCTCCCGGTCCTGCCCGCGCTGCGGGCGCACCGAGCGGTAGGCGTGCGCGACGTAGCAGAAGCGCAGCGGCACGCTCGCGGCCGCGTAGCGGGTGGAGACGACGCGCGCGATCGGGATCGTCATGTCCGAGCGCAGCACGAGCACGTTGCCCTGCTCGTCGAACAGCTTGTACGCCGGGTCGGCCGCCGCCGGGTCGCCGCGCGTGAGCACCTGCTCGTACTCGAGCGCCGGCGTGTGCACCTCGCCGTATCCCCGCGCCTCGAACACCCGGCGCACCGCCTCGACGATCGCGTGCATCTCGCGCATCTCGTCTGGCAGGACGTCGCGCGTCCCGCTGGGGGTCGGGTGGATCGTGGACACGGACCAGGAGACGCTACGCGACCTGGCGCTCGACGCGCGCGCCGAGCGCGCGCAGGCGCTCGTCGATGCGCTCGTATCCGCGGTCGATCTCGCGGATGTTGTGGATCTCGGTCTCGCCCTGCGCGCACAGCGCGGCGATCAGCATCGCCATGCCGGCGCGGATGTCGGGCGAGGAGACGCGCTGGCCGCGCAGCCGCCGCGGGCCGATCACGATCGCCCGGTGCGGGTCGCAGATCGTGATCTCGGCGCCCATCGAGATCAGCTTGTCCACGAAGAACAGCCGGTTCTCGAACATCTTCTCGAAGATCAGCACCGAGCCCTCGGCCTGCGTGGCGAGCGCCACCACGATCGACGTGAGGTCGGCCGGGAACGCCGGCCACGGTCCGTCCTCGATCTTGGTCTGGTAGTCGCCGGCGTCCCGCGCCACGACGAGCTTCTGCCCGCCGGGGACGACCACGTCGTCGCCGTCGAGCTCCGAGCGCAGGCCGAGCCGGCTGAACGCCAGCCGGATCATCCGCAGGTCGTCGGGCACGATGCCCGCGATCCGCAGCTCCCCGCCGGTCACGCCCGCGAGCGCCATGAACGAGCCGATCTCGATGTGGTCGGGCGAGACCGAGTGCTCGCAGCCGCCGAGCTTGTCGAGCCCGTGCACGTGCATCACGTTGGAGCCGATCCCCTCGATCGCCGCGCCCATGCGCGTGAGCATCCGCGCGAGGTCCTGCACGTGCGGCTCGGACGCGGCGTTGCGGATGATCGTCGAGCCGGGCGTCAGCGCGGCGGCCATCAGCGCGTTCTCGGTGCCCATCACCGACGGCTCGTCCATGAAGAAGTCGCACGCCTGCAGGCCGCCGTCGGGCGCGGTCAGGCGGATGTTGCGGTCGAGCTCCACCCGCGCGCCGAGCGCGCGGAAGGCGTCGAGGTGCGGATCGAGCCGGCGGCGGCCGATCACGTCGCCGCCCGGCGGCGGCAGCAGGGCGGAGCCGAAGCGGGCGAGCAGCGGCCCGCCGACCAGCACGGAGGCGCGGATCCGCTCAGCCAGGTCGGCGTCGACGTCGGTCGTGCGGATCCGGTCGGCCTGCAGGCGGATCGTGTTGCCGTCGCTGCGCTCGACCGTCACCCCCAGGTTCTCGAGCAGCACGAGCAGCGCCTCGGTGTCGCGGATCTGCGGCACGTTGTGCAGCACCACCGGGTCGGCCGTGAGCAGGCAGGCCGCCAGGAGCGGCAGGGCCGCGTTCTTGTTCCCGGCCGGCACGACGGTGCCTGACAGCGGCACGCCGCCTTCGATGACGAACTTCTCCATGAGGGGTTCAGGCGCTCGTGGGGAGCGGACGTCGGGCCGCCCCGGAAGCTGGGCTAGGGTACCAATCATGTCCTTCGAGCTTTCGCGCCCCGAGGCCTGGTCCCTCTTCTGCGAGTGGACCGAATCACCAGTCTCTTCGCAAGCACGTGCTGGCCGTCGAGGCCGCGATGCGGGCGTACGCGCGGCGCTTCGGGGAGGACGAGGAGCTGTGGGGCATCACCGGCCTGCTGCACGATCTCGACTACGAGCGCCACCCCGACCTCGAGACCGGCCACCCCCGGATCGCGCTGAAGGAGCTGGAGGCGCGCGGCTACCCGCCCGAGCTCGTGCGCGCCGTCGCGTCGCACGCCGACTTCCTCGGCGTTTCACGTGAAACCGCGATGGAGAAGACGCTGTTCGCGGTGGACGAGCTGTCGGGCTTCATCATGGCCTGCGCCTACGTGCGGCCGACCGGCATCCACGGGCTCACGCCGAAGTCCGTCAAGAAGAAGATGAAGACGCCCGCGTTCGCCGCGGCGGTGAACCGGGAGGAGCTGCGCGAGGGAGCCGAAGCCCTGGGCGTCGACTTCGACGAGCACCTCGCGTTCGTGATCGCCGCGTTGGAGGAGCGGTCGGACGAGCTGGAGCTCAACGGGTCCGCCGCGCATGCCTGACGCCCTGCGCATCGTCGTCCTCGAGGGCGACGAGACCGGCCAGGAGCTGCTCGAGCAGGCGATCCGGGTGCTCGACCCCGAGGTCTGCGGCGTGGAGCTCGAGCTGGAGCACCACGACCTGTCCCTCCAGCACCGGCGGGAGACCCAGAACGCATGCGTCTCGGAGGCCGCCGCGTCGATGCGCGACGCCGGGTTCGGCATCAAGGCCGCCACGATCACGCCGGAGGGCGCCGACGACGTCGGCTCCCCCAACCGCATCCTGCGCGAGGAGGTCGACGGCAAGGTCATCGTCCGGACGGGCCGGCGGATCCCGGGCGCGGTCGGGCCCGTGTCCGGCGTGCACTACCCGATCTCGGTCGTGCGCATGGCGGTCGGCGACGCCTACGGCGCCGAGCAGTGGCGCGAGGGCGAGGCGGGCGCGGTCGACGAGGTCGCGCTGCGCACCGAGCGGATCACGCGCGGCGTCTGCCGCGCCGTGGCGGAGTTCGCGTTCCGCGCGGCCGAGCGCGCCGGGCGCGCGCGTGTACGGCGGGCCGAAGTGGACCGTCTCGCCCGTGTACGAGGGGATGCTCAAGGAGGAGATGGACGCGGCGGCCGAGCGCCACCCGGACGTCGACTACCGCCCGGTGCTGATCGACGCGACGTACGCGGGGCTGCTGAGCGGCGCCGCGGACGCGCCGCTCGTGATCCCGGCGCTGAACCGCGACGGCGACTGCCTGTCGGACCTCGTGATGCCGATGTTCGGCTCGATCGCCGGCGCGGAGTCGATCCTGCTGGCGTTCGACGACGACTTCGCCGTGCAGGTCGCGATGGCCGAGGCGCCGCACGGCACCGCGCCGTCGCTGCAGGGCAAGGACCTCGCGAACCCGATGGCGATGATCCTCGCCTGCGCGGCCGTGCTCGGCCAGGCCGGCCGCGCAGGGTCACCGCGGCGCGGAGCGGGCCTCGCGCGCGATCTACGAGGGCGACGCTGGAGACGACGGCCGGCGGCGTCAAGACGCTCGACCTCGGCGGCCACGCGACCACGACCGAGTTCACCGACGCCGTCGTGGAGAAGGTGAGGACGAAGGTCGAGATCTGGTCGTCGCTCGGCTCGTCCGTGTAGGCGGCGGGCCACGTGGCGCGGCGCAGATCCAGAGGCGGCGGAGGCGACGGGAGCGCCGGCACATCGCGTGACGTTCTTCCTCGTGACGTGGGTCCTGCTCAGCGCGCTGTACGTGCGTGCTGGTGTTCAAGACGCGAGTTCGAGGAGTACGTGGCAGGGGTCATCTGCGGCTTCGTGTCGGCCGTCGGCGTCGACATGGTCCGGACGCACGGCTCCGTGCGCTTCGCGCCGGGGCTCGGCTGGATCCCCGGGGCGGTACGCGTGCCGCGTGAGGTGCTCGCCGATACCGTCCTGCTGATCCGCGTGCTCTGGCGCGTTGATCGTGCGGCGCGAGGTCGTGCGCGGCCGCTTCATCGTCCTGCCGTTCCCGGGCGCGCGCGGCAGCTCGCCGCGAGGCCGCGGGGCGGCGTGGGCATCGCGAAGTGGATCGGCTCCGATCGCGCCCAACACCCTGGTCGTCGGCTTCGACGAGCACCAGGACCGCGTCCTGGTCCACCAGCTCGTGGGACGGACGAGCCGCCGCGCTGCGATCCGTGGGAGCGGAAGCGGTGAACGCCTGGCTGATCGCGGCCACCGCGCTGATGGTCGGCCTGCGTGCCTTGCCTGTGGATCTGCGCCCGCCACGGACCAATCGACGCGGTGGTGGCGCTGGAGCTGGCGTCCACCATCACGACGCTGATCCTGCTCGCCCTCGCGCAGGGCTACCGGCGCGATCCGTTCATGGACCTCGCGCTCGTGAGCGCGCTGCTCTCGTTCGCCGGAGCGCTGACCTTCGTCCGCTTCCTGGAGCGCTGGGTATGACCGACGTGATGGTCGCCGTCATGCTCACGCTCGGCGTGGCGAGCGTGCTGCTCAGCTGCGCCGGGCTGCTCGTCATGCGGACGCCGCTGGACCGGCTGCACTTCACGGCGCCGGCCGGCACGATCGGACCGGTCCTCTCGCGGCCGCCGTGCTCGTGGAGGAGCCGCTGTCGTCGGCCGGGATCAAGGCAGTGATCGTCGCGCTCCTGATCAGCGTCACGACACCGGTGCTCAGCCACGCGACGGCGCGGGCGGCGCGCATCCGCCGCCACGGCCGCTGGGCGCCGCTGGACGAGGATCACGAACGCGAGGAGAGAGTGGCTGTGATCGTCCTGCAGGTGGTGGCGCTCGTGCTCGTGGCCGTGACCGCCACGGCGGTGGTGACCACCCGCGATCCGCTGCGCCAGGCGATGGTGGCCAGCATGTACGGGCTGATCCTCGGCATCCTGTTCTTCGTCTTCCAGGCGCCCGACGTCGGCCTCTCGCAGACGGTGGTCGGCGCGGTCGCGTTGCCGCTGATGATCCTGCTGGCGCTGGCCAAGGTGCACGGAGGCGAGGAGTGAGCGCGAGCACGCGCCGCACGGTGTTCCTCGTCGGCCGGCGCCGGCCTGTTCGCGCTGCTGCTCTGGAGCTTCGCGGGTCTGCCGGACTTCGGCCACTACCAGGGCCCGTACGGCGACGTCCTCAACGCGGTGTCGATCCCCGAGCGCCAGACGACCGCGGTGGTCAGCGCGATCAACTTCGACTACCGGGGCTTCGACACGCTCGGCGAGGAGTTCATCCTCTTCGCCGCGGTGATCGGGGTGGCGAGCCTGCTGCGCGGCCTGCGCGGCGAGCGGCACGGCCGCCCTGACGACCAGGCGCGCGGGCGCCGCGTCCGGATCCGAGCGTGGCCGTGAGCGTGCTCGGGCTCGGTCTGGTGGGCCCGACACTGGTCGTCGGCCTCTACATCGTCGCCCACGGGCACCAGACGCCGGGCGGCGGCTTCCAGGGCGGCGTGATCCTCGCGACCGCGCTGCTGCTGGTCTTCCTCTCGGACCAGTACATCACGCTGCGCCGCGTCGGTCCGATGTCGCTGATCGAGCTCGCGGAGGCGATCGGCGCCGGCTCGCTCGCGCTGCTCGGGCTCTCGGGGATGCTGTGGGGGACGGCGTTCTTCGCGAACTGGCTCCCGCTCGGCGACGGCCGGCGAGCTGCTGTCGGCCGGCATCATCCCGCTGGGCAGCGCGTCGGTCGGCCTCGCGGTCACGGGCGGCTTCGTGTTCATGCTGTCGGAGTTCCTCGAGCAGACGCTCGTGGTCCGGCGCGACCGGCGCCGCGGCAGGCGGGCGGGCACCTGATGGACTTCCTCCCTTACGCCGTGTCGGCCTGGGTGATGCTCGTCGGCCTCTACGGGATCGTGACCAGCCGCAACCTGATCCATCTCGTGACCTGCCTCGCGGTCGTGCAGTCCTCGACGTACCTGCTGCTGCTCTCGATCGGCTACAAGACCGACGGCGAGCCGCCGGTCTTCGCCGACAGGCCGCCGAGCCCCAGGGCCGTCGATCCGGTCGTGCAGGCGCTCACGCTCACCGACGTCGTGGTCGGCACGACGGTGACGGCGATGCTGCTCGCGATCGCGGTGCAGGCGCACAAGCGCTACGGCTCGCTGGATCCCGACGAGATCCGCGCAATGCGCGGGTGAGCGCCGTGAACGACCTCGCGCCACTGCCGGTCGTGATTCCGCTGATCGCGGCGGCGGGGCTCGTCGGCGCGGTCGCGATCTCCAGGCGGCTGTTCGTCGACGTGCTGTCGCTGTTGGTGGCCGTGGCGGTGACGGTGATCTGCGCCGTGCTGCTGGTACCAGTCGGGCGACGGCACGATCGTCTACTGGTTCGGCGGCTGGGAGCCGCGCGGGCACGTGGCGCTCGGGCATCTCGTTCGCGATCGATCCGATCGGGGCCGGGCTGGCGACGTTCGTCGCGGCCATGTTCGTGATGGCGTTCGTCTTCTCGTTCCGCTACTTCCGCGTCGTCGGGCCGCTGTTCCACGCGCTGATGCTCCTGTTCCTCGCGGGCGCGATGGGGTTCTCGCTGACCGGCGACCTGTTCAACCTGTTCGTCTTCTTCGAGCTCGTGAGCGTCTCGGCCTACGCGCTGACCGCCTACGACATCGAGGAGGAGGGACCGCTCACCGGCACGCTGAACTTCGCCGTGACGAACAGCATCGGCGCGTTCCTGATCCTCACGGGCATCGCGCTGGTCTACGCGCGCACGGGCGCGCTGAACATGGCGCAGATCGGAGAGGCGCTCGCCGGCGAGGAACCCGACGGCCTCGTCGATCGGCGCGTTCACGCTGATGACCGTCGGCTTCTTCGACCAAGGCGCGCGATCGTGCCGTTCCACTTCTGGCTCGCCGACGCGTACTCCGTCTCCCCCACGCCCGTGTGCCTCCTGCTCTCGGCGGCGATGAGCGAGCTGGGTCTGTACGCGCTCGTGCGCGTCGTACTGGACGGTCTTCTCGGGCGCGCTGGACGACGTCGCGGAGGCGGTCACGATCGTGCTGCTCTTCGCCGGGTCGCTGACCGCGGTCGTCGGCGCCGTCATGTGCTTCACCCAGCGACATCTGAAGCGCATGCTCGCGTTCGCGACGGTCTCGCACGTCGGGCTGTTCCTGATCGGGATCGCGCTGCTCGACCCCGAAGGGCTCGCCGGGACGGCGATCTACGTCATCGCCGACGGGGCGATCAAGGCGTCGCTGTTCGTCGGCGTGGGCGCGATCCAGCATCGCTACGCCTCGGTCGACGAGCTGGCGCTGCGCGGGAAGCGGCCGCGACATGCCGCTCACGGCGGCGCTGATGGCGCTGGGCGGGCTGGCGCTCGCGTCGCTGCCGCCGTTCGGTCCGTTCCTCGGCAAGACGGTGATCGACGAGGCCGCCAGCGCGGCCGGCCACGGGTGGGTGGTGGCGGTGATGGTGTTCGCCTCCGCGCTGACGGGAGGCGCAGTCCTGCGGGCGTCGGGCCGGATCTTCCTCGGGCTCGGCCGGCGCGCGAGGGTCCGGACGAGTTCGCGGTGACGGGCGACGGAGGTGGACCCCGAGGCGGCGTACCCGCGCAGCCGCGTCCCCCGGACGATGACGATCCCCACGATCGCCCTGCTGGCGGGCGGACTTGCACGTGGGGCTCGTGCCCGGACTCGCCGACGACGCGGTCGGCGGCCGCCACGCGACTTCGATCGACCGGCCGGCGTACGTGGCGACCGTCCTGGACGGCGCGCCTTCGCCGGACACGAGCGGCACGTTCGACGGGCCGCACGCGAAGGACTGGCTGGTCGCCGCGCTGGCGCTGGGCGGGGCGATCGCGCTTGCGGCCGTCGCGCTGCTCCGCGGGCGGCTGCGCGACGCGCTCGGCGAGGGCGCCGTGGGACGCAGCGCCCGCGCCGGCCTGGCCGGCTTGCGGGCGCTGCACAGCGGCCACGTCGGCGACTACGTCACGTGGCTCGTCGTCGGCACGGTGGCGCTGGGGGCGGTGTGGGCCGCCACGTTGACCTGATGCACTCCTGCGAAGAACTCGTCACGGGCGGCGACGCGCGGTGTCCGGGAAGTCCGAGAACAGGCCGTCGATGCCGAGCGCGTAGAACAGCTTGTACTCGGCGAGCGGATCGCCGTTGTAGTCGGAGGCGAGCCGGTACGGCCTCGTTGCGGAACGTCCACGTGTGGACGTCGAGGCCGCGCTGGTGGGCGCGGCGGATCAGCGAGGTCGGCGGCGCGAGCTCGCGGTCGCGCTCGTCGACCGTCGCCGTCGCCGGTCACGTCGTCGGCGTCGCCGTCGCCGTTCGCGTCGGTGCCCGTCGGTCGGGACGATGTACGGCTTCCACGGCGCGACGATGTCCGCGTACTCGGCGATCTCGTCGAGGCCGGCGTTCGTGGCGAAGTACGCCGTACGTCCGGCTCGTCAGCTCCGGATCGCCCGACACGGTCCAGTCGTACGGGCCGCAGCGACGTCGTCGGCGTACGACGAGGCTGCCGTCGAGGTTCGACGTCCCAGGCGTCGACGAGCTGGGCGAGCGTCACCGGGGTGATGCGGTCCAGGTAGCGCAGGTTCGACTGCTCGAAGGACTGGATGATCACCGGCGCGCCCTTGCGGTTGAGGCCGGCGCGGCGCAGCGCGTCGACCAGCTTCGCCGCTCGAGCGGGAGGCCGAGCTGCTGGTGGTAGGTCGGGTGCTTCGTCTCCGGGTAGACGCCGACCGGCCGGCCGCGCTTGCGGCCCTCGCGCTTGGCCAGCGCGAGCACCTCGTCGAACGTCGGGATCTTGAACTGGCCGTCGAACTCCGTCGGGCGGTCGTCGGGCGAGCGGCTGGACGGCGCGCAGCGTCTTGATCTCCTTGAGCGTGAAGTCGGAGGCGAACCAGTCGTCCTCGAGCCCGCCGCCGTCGACGACGCCGTCCGCTTGCGCTCGGGGAACTTGCGTGCGCCGACGTCGGTCGTGCCGCCGATGTTCGGCTCGTGGCGGGCGATCAGGTACGCCGTCCTTGGTCGCGACGAGGTCGGGCTCGATGTAGTCGGCGCCCATGTCGATCGCGAGCTTGTAGCCCTCGAGCGTGTGGTCGGGCAGGTAGCCGGGCGCGCCGCGGTGGCCGGTGACGAGGGGCACCGCCTCGCCGTCGTCGTCGTGGTGCCGCTCGGCGGATGGTCGGCCGAGCGCGGCGGGAGCGACGGCGAGCGAGCACGCAGCGACAGCGGCGAGCAGCGCCGCGGCACGCGAGAGCTTCATGGCATGACCTCCAGGACGCGGGACGATCGGCGCGACCCTAGCCCGACGGGCGCGCAGATGTGAAGAGATTGCGCCGAGCGGTCCCTCGGGGCACCGCCGCGATCCGGTCCGGCCGGTCGTGCTCGCCGTCGGCCCGGCGGCCCGTTGCAAGATGCGTTGCAGAGATCGGATGACGCATTTTCCGCGATCTGGAGCCAAATCGGGCGCGGCGCGGGCCGCGCGCCGGCGCCCGTTCCGTCCGACCCCGCCCCTACCTTTCCGAACACATGTTCCCCGAGCTGACGACCCGCCGATCGAACAAGCGCTCGCTCCGCGAGCTGGTGCGCGGTGCCGTGGGAACGGCACTCGAGTTCGCGACGCTGGGCGAGGCAACGCTCGGTCCCGCACGCGCGTCGGAGGCGGCTCCCCGGCCGTCCACGTCGCACGTCAGGCGCGGCCGGCCGCCCCCACCGTCGCCCACCCGCACCGCCGGCGACATCGATCGTCAGCCATCCAGGCGCCGGAGCGGCATGGTCCGCCCCCGCGCACAGGTCTGCCGCACGCCGGTCCATCGCCCGGCGAGCAGGCAGACCTGACGGCCAGACGGCGCCCGGTCTGGGAGGACGGGAGCGCCGGCCGGCCAGGCGCTCTCCCCGGAGCGCCGGTCTTCATCGCCTCTCGGGTCGCCCTTCACGGGCGGCCCGAGTGCGTTGAGGCCGCGGTCACGCGCCAGCGAGGCGTCCGGCTCGACGCGAGGAGGACGTTGCGCGCGAGTCGAACGGCGCTGCGGCGCGCAGCCTCGGGCGCGAGCCGTCGCGCGGCGGTCCGGAGATCGACCTGCCGGCGCCGAGGACGACGGGCTGCGCCATGATCCGCAGCTGCGTCGACGAGCCCGATCCGCAGTAGGCTCGCCGTCAGATCCGAGCGCCGAACTGGCTATGTCCTGCCGCCCGGCGGCTGGTTCGAGCGTGCGAGCCCAGCGTCCTCGATGACTCGCGTGTCGGCCCGCTCCGCGGCGTCGAGCCGCCCGCGACACGCCGATCTCGACGATGCGTTCGTCCGCCGCGATCCGCGGCGTCGATCGTCGTTCGCCACGGGCGTCGGCCAGTACGCCGCCATCCGCCTCGTACGTGACCCTCGCCAGCGTGCCCGAGCGTCGTCGAGCCGTCGAGCTGCGTCGACCGACGAACTCGTCGCCGCGGCGTCGACGGCGCGCCCGTCGCACCGGTCCGATCCACGTCGACGCCGCTCGCACATGCCCGCCGTACGCGAGCGGCCGGCGCCGCGAGCATCATCGCCGGCGCAGCCGAGAGCGCCCCAGAACGACGACGAGCCGCCCGAAGGCGGCTCGTGAGATGAAGAAACCGGCGGCGACCTACTCTCCCAGGCCCTTGCGAGCCAAGTACCATCGGCGCTGTGGGGCTTAACTGCTCTGTTCGGAATGGGAAGAGGTGTTTCCCCCACGCAATAGCCACCGGAAATTGTGCGAGACCGGGCGGTCCCTCAAAACTGCACAGCTTTTCCACAGAACGGGATATCAATCCGTCAAGCCCTCGACCCATTAGTACCGGTCTCCTGCGAGTGTCACCACTCTTCCAGATCCGGCCTATCAACCTGGTGGTCTACCAGGGGTCTTACTCCTTCTAGAGGATGGGAGAGCTCATCTCGAGGCCGGCTTCCCGCTTAGATGCCTTCAGCGGTTATCCGATCCGCACGTAGCTAACCTGCAGTGCCCTTGGCAGGACAACAGATACACCAGAGGTGCGTTCATCCCGGTCCTCTCGTACTAGGGACGAATCCTCTCAACTCTCCAACGCCCACGGCAGATAGGGACCGAACTGTCTCACGACGTTCTGAACCCAGCTCGCGTACCGCTTTAATGGGCGAACAGCCCAACCCTTGGGACCTACTACAGCCCCAGGATGCGACGAGCCGACATCGAGGTGCCAAACCGAGTCGTCGATGTGGACTCTTGGACTCGATAAGCCTGTTATCCCCGGAGTACCTTTTATCCGTTGAGCGACGGCACTTCCACTTGCTACCGCCGGATCACTAAGACCTGCTTTCGCACCTGCTCGACATGTCTGTCTCGCAGTCAAGCTCCCTTGCTGCCTTTACACTCTACGCACGATTTCCAACCGTACTGAGGGAACCTTTGTGCGCCTCCGTTACATTTTGGGAGGCGACCGCCCCAGTCAAACTACCCGCCTGGCACTGTTCAGCACCCGGATTCACGGCATGCTGTTAGAAGCCCAATACGTCAAGGGTGGTATCTCAAGGTTGGCTCCACGACAGCCGCAGCCATCGCTTCCTAGCCTCCCACCTATCCTGAGCGAAACGCACCGAACTCCAATACCAGGTTGTAGTAAAGGTTCACGGGGTCTTTCCGTCTAGCCGCGGGTACTCGGCATCTTCACCGAGACTGCAATTTCACCGAGCCCATCGTTGAGACAGCGTTCAACTCGTTACGCCATTCGTGCAGGTCGGAACTTACCCGACAAGGAATTTCGCTACCTTAGGACGGTTATAGTTACCGCCGCCGTTTACCGGGGCTTAGTTTCAGTGCTTCGGGTCAAGCCCTAACACCTCCACGTAACCTTCCGGCACCGGGCAGGCGTCAGCCCCTATACGTCGTCTTACGACTTAGCAGAGACCTGTGTTTTTGGTAAACAGTCGGTTGAACCTATTCACTGCGGCCCTCTCGGGCTCCACCGGCAAGCGGCTTCACCCTACTGGGGCGCTCCTTATCCCGAAGTTACGGAGCGATTTTGCCGAGTTCCTTAACGATGGTTATCTCGATCACCTTAGTATTCTCTACTTGCGCACCTGTGTCGGTTTTGGTACGGGCACGCGCAGTCTCCCTAGAGGATTTTCTTGGGGGCATGGCTTCCGGAACTCGCCGGCTTATAGCCAGCTGGCATCGCGCCTCAGGTTATGCGGCTCCGCATTTGTCTAGAGCCACCCCTACACGCTTACCCCAGGACGACCATCGCCTGGGCTTCCATAGCCTTCCCCGTCCCCCCATCGGTCAAATGACTGCGACGTGGTACAGGAATATCAACCTGTTGTCCATCGACTACGCCTTTCGGCCTCGCCTTAGGTCCCGACTAACCCTGAGCAGACGAACTTTACTCAGGAATCCTTACGCAATCGGTGGAGGGGATTCTCACCCCTCTTTCGTTACTCATGCCGACATTCTCACTTCCCAGGGCTCCACGGCTGGATTCCTCCGCCGCTTCACTGCCATGGGAACGCTCTCCTACCGCGCATCTTGCGATGCACCCGTAGCTTCGGTGGTTAGCTTGAGCCCCGTTACATTATCCGCGCCCGAACACTTGACCAGTGAGCTGTTACGCACTCTTTCAAGGATGGCTGCCTCTAAGCCAACCTCCTGGTTGTCTATGCACTCGAACATCGTTTGCCACTTAGCTAACACTTAGGGACCTTAGCTGACGGTCTGGGCTGTTTCCCTTTTGACGCTGAAGTTTATCCCCCAGCAACTGACTCCCGGAGTACACGTAATGGTCTTCGGAGTTTGCCTGACTTCGGTAACCTGGTAGGGCCCCTAGGCCAAACAGTGCTCTACGGCCACAACGCAATTTATCCGAGGCTATACCTAAATATATTTCGGAGAGAACCAGATATCTCTGAGCTTGATTAGCCTTTCACTCCGACCCACAGGTCATCCGCCCAGTTTTCAACCTAGGTCGGTTCGGTCCTCCACGGGGTCTTACCCCCGCTTCAACCTGCCCATGGGTAGCTCGCTCAGTTTCGGGTCTACCGCCTGCGACTCATTGGCGCCCTATTAGGACTCGCTTTCGCTACGGCTCCGCTCATCGCTTAACCTTGCCGCAGACGAGTAACTCGTCGGCTCGTTATGCAAAAAGCACGCGGTCACGGCACAAGGCCGCTCCCACCGCTTGTAGGCACGCGGTTTCAGGTACTATTTCACTCCCCTTCCGGGGTACTTTTCACCTTTCCCTCACGGTACTGGTCCGCTATCGGTCACCAGGGAGTACTTAGCCTTGGAGGGTGGTCCCCCCAGATTCAGTCCGCGTTTCACGGGAGCGGACCTACTCAGGAACGTCCATCGGAAGTCCATGGGGTTTCGTCTACGGGACGGTTGCCCTCTGTGGTGCGCGGTTCCACGCGCTTCGACTACTCCATGGTTTTGTAACTTCCGCCGGCCCATGCACGGACCGGGCAGAACGCCCTACAACCCCACATACGCAACGCGTGCACGCTTACACGTACGAGGTTTGGGCTGAGTCCCCTTTCGCTCGCCACTACTCGGGGAGTCTCGGTTGATTTCCTTTCCTCCGGGTACTGAGATGTTTCAGTTCCCCGGCTTGCCCCCGCATGCCTATGTATTCAGCATGCGGTAACGCCGCATTACCAGCGCTGGGTTTCCCCATTCGGGAATCCACGGATCACAGGCTATTCAGCGCCTACCCGTGGCTTATCGCAGCCGTTCACGCCCTTCATCGACTCCTGGTGCCTAGGCATCCACCGTGTGCCCTTCATATCTTGACGGTGATCACGCGCTCGACTCGGCGTCGAGCACGCGGTGATACCCGTTACATTGGAAAAACTGTGCAGTTTTCAAGGACCGCGCAAGAGGCGCCGGCCGGACTGGCCGCCGGTCTCTCAAAACTCAACAGCATGCGAGGCACCCGCCACGCGGGCGCGCGCCTGCGTCCAGATCCGGTCGACATTGCTAGGACCTGGCCGCTCATCGCGCTGCGGTATGCAGCTCGAGGCGGACCAGGCGCTCCAATCCTGGAGGCTTCCCTAGAAAGGAGGTGATCCAGCCGCACCTTCCGGTACGGCTACCTTGTTACGACTTCACCCCAGTCACGAGCCCCACCTTCGACGGCTCCCTCCCAAAAGGGTTAGGCCACCGGCTTCGGGTGTTGCTTGCTTCCGTGGTGTGACGGGCGGTGTGTACAAGGCCCGGGAACGTATTCACCGCGGCAGTGCTGATCCGCGATTACTAGCAACTCCGCCTTCATGGAGGCGAGTTTCAGCCTCCAATCCGAACCGAGACGCGCTTTAAGGGATTCGCTCCACCTCGCGGTATCGCAGCCCTCTGTACGCGCCAATGTAGCACGTGTGTAGCCCTGGACATAAGGGGCATGATGACTTGACGTCATCCCCACCTTCCTCCGGTTTGTCACCGGCAGTCTCGCATGAGTCCCCAACTAAATGCTGGCAACATGCGACGGGGGTTGCGCTCGTTGCGGGACTTAACCCAACATCTCACGACACGAGCTGACGACAGCCATGCACCACCTGTGAAGGTGCCCCGAAGGGAAGGCCTGTTTCCAGGCCGGTCACCCACATGTCAAGCCCAGGTAAGGTTCTTCGCGTTGCGTCGAATTAAACCACATGCTCCGCTGCTTGTGCGGGCCCCCGTCAATTCCTTTGAGTTTTAGCCTTGCGGCCGTACTCCCCAGGCGGGGCACTTAATGCGTTAGCTTCGGCACGGAGGGAGTCGACACCCCCCACACCTAGTGCCCATCGTTTACGGCGTGGACTACCAGGGTATCTAATCCTGTTTGCTCCCCACGCTTTCGCGTCTCAGCGTCAGTAACGTCCCAGCGAGCTGCCTTCGCAATTGGTGTTCCTCCTGATATCTGCGCATTTCACCGCTACACCAGGAATTCCACTCGCCTCTTCCGTACTCTAGCCCGACAGTATCCACCGGCTTTCGAGGGTTGAGCCCCCGACTTTCACAGCGGACTTACCGAACCGCCTACACGCGCTTTACGCCCAATGATTCCGGACAACGCTAGCCCCCTACGTATTACCGCGGCTGCTGGCACGTAGTTAGCCGGGGCTTCTTGTGAAGGTACCGTCACTCCAGCCGGCTATTCACCGGCGAAGCTTCGTCCCAACTGAAAGGGGTTTACAACCCGAAGGCCTTCTTCCCCCACGCGGCGTTGCTGCGTCACGCTTTCGCGCATTGCGCAAGATTCCCCACTGCTGCCTCCCGTAGGAGTCTGGGCCGTGTCTCAGTCCCAGTGTGGCTGATCGTCCTCTCAGACCAGCTACCCATCGTCGCCTTGGTAGGCCGTTACCCCACCAACAAGCTAATGGGCCGCGGGCCCGTCCCGATGCGAAGGCCGAAGCTATCTTTACGCCTTGACCTCAAGGTCAAGGAGCACATCCGGTATTAGCCCGAGTTTCCTCGGGTTGTCCCGGTCATCGGGGTGGGTTACCCACGTGTTACTCACCCGTTCGCGGCTCTGCCCCGGGGCAAGCCCCGGTTCGTCGCTCCACTTGCATGTGTTAAGCACGCCGCCAGCGTTCGTCCTGAGCCAGGATCAAACTCTCCGTGAAGAACTGCTACTCACGAATGAGCTGATTTGTCTAATGCGCCACTACGAGGGGCCGCCAGTACACAGAGGCGAGCCCGGGCGCTTCGACGGGGTACTGCTGTACTGCTTGATTTCTGGCCTGACGGCACGAGAGCCGCCAGGGTCGAACCTGGACGCACACTCAAACGGCCGGTATGGATGACCGCTTGGTGCGCATGCTGTTGAGTTTTCAAAGACCGTCGCGCTCTCTGCGGCCGGAGGGGATTCCTCCGGGCATGACGCAGCTCGAGGGCGGCCCCGAGCGGGCAGTGGAGTGTAGCGCACCCCCTCCGGCTTCGGAAGGCCCCGGGCAGGTGCCCCGGGCGCGCGCACTCCACAGCGGCGCGCAGAGTAGCAGGCGCCTACGGCGCCTGGAAGGCCGGTTCGGTCAGACGACCCGCAGGCGCCGGAAATGGCGCTTGCCGAGCTGCAGCACGCGCCCGTCGAGCGTCCGCGGCCGGCAGGTCGAGGACGTCCGGCGGCCAGCGGCTCGCCGTCGAGCTTGACGCCGCCCTGGGCCAGCATCCGCCGCGCCTCCGAGCGCGAGCGGCCGAACGCCTCGGCGATCACCGCCGGCAGGTGGACGGTGCCGTTCTGCGCCGACACGTCGGCCTCCTCGATCTCCTCGGGCAGCTCGTGCGCGATGAACACGCGGTCGAAGCCGGCCTCGGCCTCCGCCGCCGCCTCGGCCGAGTGGAAGCGCGTCACGAGCGCGCGCGCGAGCGCGCGCTTGGCGTCGCGCGGGCCGAGCGCCCGCCGGCGGCGCCGGTCCCGAGCAGCAGCGAGTACCACTGCGCGATCTGCTCGTCGGGGATCCGCAGCGTCTTGCCGTACATCTCCCCCGGCGGCTCGGTCACGCCGATCGTGGTTGCCGAACGACTTCGACATCTTCTGCACGCCGTCGATGCCCGGTCAGCAGCGGCATCGTGAGCACGATCTGCGGCGCCTGCCCGTAGGCCTGCTGGATCGGCGGCCCATCAGCAGGTTGAACGTCTGGTCGGTCCCGCCGAGCTCGACGTCGGCCTCGCACCGCGACCGAGTCGTAGCCCTGCAGCACCGGGTAGAGCAGCTCGAGCAGCGAGATCGGCTCGTCGGCCGCGAAGCGCTTGGCGAAGTCGTCGCGCTCGAGCAGCTGCGCGACCGTCGGATGGCGCGCGAGCCGGAACAGGTCCTCCATCGGCATGTCGAGCCACTCGGAGTTGTGGCGCACCTCGAGGTGCTCGTCGTCGATGCGCAGCACCTTGGCCGCCTGGCGCCGGTAGGTCTCGGCGTTCGCGTCGATCTCCTCGCCCGACAGCACCGGCCGCGTGACCGAGCGGCCCGACGGGTCCCCCACGCGCGCGGTGTAGTCGCCCGACGATCAGCACGACGACGTGGCCGGCGTCCTGGAACTCGCGCAGCTTCGTCAGCACGACGGTGTGGCCGAGGTGGAGGTCGGGCGCCGTCGGGTCGAGGCCCGAGCTTGACGCGCAGCGGGCGGCCCTGCGCGAGGCGCTCGCGCGAGCGCCGTCCCGCGGGCAGGCAGTCGACCGCGTTGCGGGCCAGGTGCGCCGCCGTCCGGCGGCCTCGGAGCGAGGTTCTTCCATCCGGGCCAATGCTAATGTCTCGCCCTCCGCGCGGCCGGAGTCCGCGCTGGTTCGAGACCCGCCCGGAGGCCGCCGCGCCGCACTCCCCAGTAGGGTCCGGGCGGCCCGCCGGAGCGGCGGGCTCGTCGCCTGAGCACATGAGCGAATCCGAGCGCGACATCCACCGGCCCGACGGCGACCTCGCCACGCGCACGCCCGCCCGACGGGCGAGCCGCGCGGTCCCGGACCCCTACGCGCACCACGCCTTCGGGGCCGACGAGCAGCCGGCGCAGCCGCCCAACGGCCGGCGCCCGCGCCGCGCCGAGCCCGCCCGCTCGGACCCGCCCGAGCAGCCGTCGCTGCTGCAGGAGGAGCCGCGCCGCGGCGCGTCCGGATCCGCAAGCTGCGCGTGCTCGGCGTCCTGCTCGGCCTCGGCATCCTCGCGGTCGTCTCGACCGTCTTCGGGATGATGATGGCGGTCACCTCCGACCTGCCGCGGCTCGAGGAGCCAGAGCGGCCGGAACTCGGTGCTGACCGACCGCAACGGCAAGCCGCTCGGCCTGCTGACCGGCAACCAGAAGCGCATCTTCCTGCAGTCCGAGCAGATCGCGCCCGGTGATGAAGCAGGCGATCATCGCGATCGAGGACCGCCGCTTCTACACGAACGCCGGCATCGACATCCGCGGCATCGGGCGCGCGCTGTGGTCAGGACGTCCGCGCGCAGCAGGCCGTCCAGGGCGGCTCGACGATCACGATGCAGTTCGTCAAGAACGCGCTCGCCGCCGCAGGACGAGCGCACGCTCTTCAACAAGCTGCGCGAGGCCGCGCTCGCGTACCAGATCACGCGCAAGTGGTCCAAGGAGCGGATCCTCCGGAACTACCTCAACACGATCTACTTCGGCAACGGCGCGTACGGGATCGAGTCCGCCGCGCGCACGTACTTCGGCTCCAACCACCCCGGCTGCGGCGAGGACGGCAACCCGCATGTGCGCCCAGGTGCTCGCGCCCGAGGAGGCCGCGCTGATCGCCGGCATGGTCGCGTCGCCGAGCGGCTACGACCCGCTCCGCAACAAGCGAGGCGGCCGGCCAAGCGCCGCGCGCTCGTGCTGCAGCGGATGGTCGAGCAGGGCTACCTCACGCCGGCGCAGGAGGCCAGGAGGCGCTCGACGCGCTCGCTGCCGACGCGCAAGGACATCCGGCCGCCGCTCGAGGACACGGCGTACCCGTACTTCACCTCGTGGGTCAAGCAGCAGGTCGTCGACAAGCTCGGCGGCGGGCAGGAGGGCGCGCGCAAGGCGTTCGAGGGCGGCCTGACCGTGCAGACGACGCTCGACGTGCGGCTCCAGGAGGCCGCCGCAGCAGGCGGTCGACGCGTGGCTGCCGTACAAGGACGGGCCCGCGCGCCTCGCTCGTCGCGATCGACAACCGACAGCGGCGAGGTGCTCGCGATGGTCGGCGGCGACGACTACGCGACGCGCCCGTTCAACCTCGCCACGCAGGGCCAGCGCCAGCCCGGCTCGTCGTTCAAGCCGTTCGTGCTCGCCGCAGGCGCTCACCGACGGCGTCTCGCCCGACTCGACCTGGGTGTCGCAGAAGATGTCGCACTGCGTCACGCGCAGCAAGAAGGGCAACTGCACGCGAGGACGTTCGAGGTCAACAACTACGAGGACGCCTACGCGGGCGTGCGCACGCTGCGCACCGCGACGACGTTCTCCGACAACTCCGTCTACGCGCAGCTCGGCATCAAGGTCGGGACGCGCAAGATCGCCCAGCTCGCGCGCCGGATGGGCGTCCGCACGCCGGTCTCGCAGCAACTTCGCGATGACGCTCGGCGGCCTCAAGCAGGGCGTCACCCCGCTCGACATGGCGCACGCGTACCAGACCCTCGCCGAGCGCGGGCGGCTCGTCTACAGCACGATGAGCCCGGGCGCCGTCGACCGGCGCGAGCTGCGGCAGCGCGTCCCGGGCCCGGCCGGCATCCGCGATGATCGGCCGCGAGGACGGCGACAAGCTCAAGCCGATCAAGCTGCCGAACGGCGAGAAGGCCGTCGAGCGAGCCGCGTCGAGCTGGCCGGTGCTGAAGACGTCGGTCGCCGACGAGGTCACGTCGATGCTCTCGACGGTCGTCACCCAGGGCACCGCGACGCGCGCCCAGATCCCGGACACGTTCGTCGCCGGCAAGACGGGCACGACCGAGAACTACGGCGACGCCTGGTTCGTCGGCTGGACCGACAAGATCACGGTCGCGGTGTGGGTCGGCTACCCCGACGAGCTGCGCCCGATGGAGACCGAGTTCAACGGCCAGCCGGTGGCCGGCGGCACCTACCCGGCGGCGATCTGGAAGTCGTTCGTGGAGCAGGCGCTCAGCTACAAGGAGTACGGGACCGACGAGAAGAAGGACGACGAGCGAGGCGCCGCTCGTCGCCGCACCGCCGGCCGCGCCCGCGACCCCGGCGACGACGGCGCCGGAGACGACCGCGCCCGCGCCGGACACGACGGCGCCGAGCGGGCAGGGAGGCGGCGGCACCGAGCCGCGCGGCCGACACGGCGCCCGAGCAGGACCGCGCCCGCGCCCGACACCGCGCCGCCGCCGGCACAGGACCAGCCGCCGGCGCCGCCGCCCGCGCAGCAGGCGCCGCCCTCCGGCGACGGCGGCGCCGCGCCGCCGCAGCCGCTAGGCTAGCTCGTCAGCGCCGCGCGCAGGCCGGCGGGCCACGGCCGCGAGACGCTGCGCGAGCCGACGGCGCAGAAGCGCCACGGCAGCTCGGCCGCCTTCGTGATCCCGATGCGCGTGCCGGCGACGATCTCCGACGTCCTCCCAGCCGGGCGGCCGCGGGCCGATCCGCAGCGGGCCGCGCGACCAGGTCGGTGCCGTTGTGCTCGAGCTCGATCCCGAGCGCCTGGGTGAGCTTGCCCGGGCCCGAGCAGAGCTGCTCGACGGCGTGCAGCCCGCGCCGCTCGCGCATCGTGTCGAGCGCCGCGATCGGCTCGAGCGCGCGGATCAGCACCGCCGCGCCGATCCCCTCCGGCTCGCAGACCGCGTTGACGAGCGCGTGGATGCCGTAGGAGCGGTAGACGTACGCGGTGCCCGGCGCGCCGAACAGCACGCTGCGTGCGCGGGGTCAGGCCGACGAACGCGTGGCAGGCCGGCTCGGACTCGTGGTAGGCCTCGGTCTCCACGATCACGCCGGCGGTCCGCCCGTGCGCGAGCGTGCAGCCGACGAGGTCGCGCGCGACCTCGAGCACCGGCCGGTCGTAGAACTCGCGGCCGCAGCGGTCACGCGGGCTGGCCCTCGAGCTCGGCGCGCGCGTGGCTGAGCTGCTCGCGCACGCGCGCGAGCGACGTGCCGCCCTCGGACACCTTCGACTCCAGCCACGACTGCTGGGACGAGCACGTCGTAGAACTCGTCGTCGAGCGCGTCGGAGTGGCGCGCGAGCTCCTCGCGCGTCAGGTCCGAGAGCGGGCGCCCGGACGCGAGCGCCTCGCGCACGATCCCCGCCACGATCCCGTGCGACTGGCGGAACGGGACGCCGCGCCGGACCAGCAGGTCGGCGATGTCGGTCGCGGCGATCAGCTCGTCGGCGGCCGCGGCGGCGAGCCGCTCGCGGTCGAACGCGATCCCCTCGAGCATCCCGGCCGCGGCCTGGAGGCAGAGGTCGAGCGTGTCGACGGCGTCGAACAGGTGCTCCTTGTCCTCCTGCATGTCCTTGTTGTAGGTCAGCGGGAGCCCGTGCATCACGCCGTGGAGCGCGGTCAGCCGCGCCACGACGCGCGGCGCCTTGGCGCGCAGCAGCTCGGCCGCGTCGGGGTTCTTCTTCTGCGGCATGATCGACGAGCCGGACGCCCACGCGTCGGAGACCTCGGCAGAAGCCGAACTCCTCCGAGGACCACAGCACGATCTCCGCGCCGAGGCGGGAGAGATGCGTCGCGCAGGTCGCCGCGGCGGCGAGGAAGTCGAGCACGAAGTCGCGGTTGGAGACGGCGTCGATCGAGTTCGGGGCGACGGCGGAGAAGCCGAGCTCGCGCGCGACGAGCTGCCGGTCGGTCGCGAAGTTCACGCCGGCCAGCGCGCCGGCGCCGAGCGGCAGCTCGCTCGTCGAGCCGAGCACGAACTCGAAGCGCCGCGCGTCGCGCCGGAACATCCAGAAGTACGCGAGCAGGTGATGCGAGAGGTAGACGGGCTGCGCGCGCTGCAGGTGCGTGTAGCCCGGCATCGCCCAGTCCTCGTGGCGCTCGGCGAGGCTGACGAGCACGCTCTGCAGGTGCTGGAGCTTCTCGAGCGTCTGCAGCGCGTGCGCGCGCGTGAACATCGCGACGTCGGTCGCGACCTGGTCGTTGCGCGAGCGCGCCGTGTGGAGCTTGCCGCCGACCGGGCCGACGATCTCCGTCAGCCGCCGCTCGATCGCCATGTGGATGTCCTCGTCGTCGGCGCTCGAACGCGGAACGTGCCGGCGTCGAGCTCGGCCTCCACGCGCTCGAGCCCGCCGAGGAGCGCGTCGCGGTCGGCGTCGCTGATGATCCCGGTCGCGGCGAGCATCGTCGCGTGCGCGCGCGACTGCTCGACGTCGTACGGGCCGAGCCGCCAGTCGAAGCCGATCGAGCGCGTTGAGCTGGCGGAAGATCGGGTCCTGTGGCTCCGCGAAGCGCGACACACCGCCATCATGCCTGCAATGGAGGTCGTCGTGCGCACCGCCCGCCCCGACGACGCGGCGGACGCGCTGCTGTACGAATCCGCCGCGCCGTACTACGCCGCGTACGCGGGCGGGCCCGAGCGCGCGCGGCGGCTGCTGCGCACGCTGTACCCGCGCGGCGGGCACACCGCGAGCTGGGAGGTGTGCCGCGTCGCGGAGGCCGACGGCGCGATCGTCGGCGTGCTCGCCGCGTTCCCGTCGCGCGACGGCGACGCGCTCGCGCGCCGCTTCGTCCGCCTCACGCTGCTGCACTCCGCGCCGTGGCGCGTCCCCCGCCTCATGCGCCATCTGCGCGCGACCGCCGCCGTCGCGCCGCACCCGCACGAGCGGATGCTCTACGTCGACGCGCTCGCGACCGATCACGGCGCACCGCCGGCGCGGCGTCGCGCGCGCGCTGCTCGACGGAGGCCGAGCGGATGGCCGCCGCGGCCGGGCTCGACGGGGTCGCGCTCGACACCGGCATCGAGAACCGCGCGGCGCGCTCGCTCTACGAGCGCGCCGGCTTCAGCCCGAGCTCGCTGCGCCCGGCGCCCGACGAGCGCATCGCCCGCGCGGTCGGCGGCTCCGGGCTTCGTCGGCTACGTCAAGCCGCGATGACCTGCGCGAGCGCCTCGGCGACGCGCTCGACCTGCGACTGCGGTCATCTCCGGGAAGAACGGCAGCGCGATCGAGCTGTCGGCGACGCGCTCGCAGACCGGGAACTCGCCGCGGCGGTGGCCGAAGCGCTCGCGGTAGAACGACATCAGGTGGATCGCCGGGAAGGTAGGGCTTGGACTGCACGCCGTGCTCGCGCAGGGCGAGCACCGTCGCGTCGCGGTCGACGCCCGGCGGGAGCTGGACGACGAACACGAACCAGCCGCGCACGGCGCCGTCCGCGTCCTCGCACGGCAGCGTCAGCCCGCGCTCGGCGACCAGCGCGGCGAGCGCCGCGCGGTACCAGCCGGCGACGCGGGCGCGCGCGGCGAGCATGTCGTCCAGGCGCTCGAGCTGCGCGAGGCCGAGCGCGCAGGCGATGTCGGAGAGGCGGTAGTTGAAGCCGAGCCGGTCGTGGTCGAGCCAGCCCATGTCCGGGCGCGCGGCCCTGGTTGCGCTCGGAGTCGATCCGCACCTTCTGCTCGGCCGAGCCCAGCGTGATCATCCCGCCCTCGCCGGTCGTCATCTGCTTGTTGGCGTAGAAGCCGAAGATCGCCGGGTGACCGCGGCCGCCGACGGCTCCGCCGTCCGCGTAGCGCGCGCCGAGCGCCTCCGCCGCGTCCTCGACGATCGGCAGCCCGTGGCGCTCGAACGCCGGCATGTCGGCCGGGTAGCCGAAGATGTGCACCGGGCAGGAGCGCGCGCGTGCGATCGGTGATCGCCGCGGCGGCGGCGTCCGGGTCGAGGTTGAGCGTGACCGGATCGATGTCGGCGAACACCGGCCGCGCGCGCTCGTACACGACGGCGTTCGCGGTCGCGACGAACGAGAACGGCGTCGTGACGACCTCGTCGCCCTCCTCCACGCCGACGGCGCGCAGCGCGAGGTGCAGACCGGTCGTGCCCGACGACACCGCGGAGGCGTGGCGCGCGCCGACGCGCTCCGCGAACGCGTCCTCGAACGCCGGCACGCGCGGGCCGAGCGAGAGGTGCCCGGAGCGCAGCACCTCGAGCACCGCCTGCTCCTCCCGCTCGCCGATCACGGGCTTGGCGAGCGGGATCACGTCGAGCGGGTGGTCATGACGCCTTCGCCGCGGCCCCGCGCGCGTGCTGCACGCGGGCCGGCAGCATCCCGGCCTCGAGCGAGTCGACCAGCGCGTCCCAGCTCGCCTCGATCACGTTCTCGCTCACGCCGATGGCGCCCCAGGTGTCGGTGCCGTCGGAGGCGTCGAGCAGCACGCGCGTCACAGCGCCGGTCGCCTTGGACTCGTCGAGGATGCGCACCTTGTAGTTGACGAGGCGGATGTCGCCGAGGTGCGGGTACGTCTCGCTGATCGCGGCGCGCAGCGCGATGTCGAGCGCGTTGACCGGTCCGTTGCCCTCCGCGGTGCGGACGTAGCGCTCGCCGTCGACCCAGATCTTGATCGTGGCCTCGGTCTGCACCCGGCCGTCCTCGCGCTTCTCGGCGATCACGCGCCAGGACTCGAGCCGGAACAGCGGCGCGTACTCGCCGGTCTCGCGGCGGATCAGCAGGTCGAAGGACCCGTCGGCGGCCTCGAAGTGGAAGCCCTCGTGCTCGAGCTGCTTGACGCGCTCGACGACGCGCGCGGCGGTCGCCGGGTCGAGCTCGACGCCGGTCGCCTCCGCCCGCTGGAGCACGGTGCCCTTGCCGCTCAGCTCGCTGATCAGCACCTCGCGCGCGTTGCCCACCGCGGCCGGCTCGATGTGCTCGAACGTGGCCGGGTCGGCGGCGACGCCGGCGACGTGCATCCCGCCCTTGTGCGCGAACGCGTTGGCGCCGACGTACGGGCGGTTGGGGTCGGGCACGAAGTTGAGCAGCTCGTCGAGGAAGTGGGACGCCTCCGTGAGCCCGGTCAGGTCGGGCAGGCAGTCGTGACCCATCTTGAGCTGGAGGTTCGGGACGATCGAGACGAGGTTCGCGTTGCCGCAGCGCTCGCCGTAGCCGTTCATCGTGCCCTGCACCATCGTGGCGCCCGCGCGCACGGCGGCGAGCGAGTTGGCGACGCCGCACTCGGCGTCGTTGTGGCAGTGGATCCCGACCGGCGTCTCGCAGCGCCGCGACGACGGCCGCGGTCGCCTCCTGCACCTCGTGCGGGAGCGAGGCGCCGTTCGTGTCGCACAGCGTCACCCACGCCGCACCGCCCTCGGCGGCCGCGCGGGCGCAGCGCAGCGCGTACTCGGCGTCGTCGCGCCAGGCGTCGAAGAAGTGCTCGCAGTCGTAGACGACGGTCTTGCCCTGCCGCGCGAGGAACGCGACCGACTCCTCGATCATGCGCAGGTTCTCGTCGCGGCCGACGCGGACGACCTTCTCCAGGTGCAGGCTCCACGTCTTGCCCACGAGCGTGCAGACCGGGGCGAACGAGCTCGGCGAGCAGGCGCAGCGCCTCGTCGTGCTCGGCGGCGACGTCGCGCCGGCGGGTCATGCCGAAGGCGGCGATCTCCGCGTTCGCGAACGTCTCCCGCGCGAGCGCTCGAACAGCTCGGCCTCCTTCGGGTTGGAGGCCGGGAAGCCCGCCTCGACCAGCGGGACGCCGAGCTCGTCGAGCACGTGCGCGACGCGCACCTTCTCCTCCGCCGAGAGCGACATGCCCTCCCCCTGCATCCCGTCGCGCAGGGTGCAGTCGTAGACGGAGATGCGGCTCACGTGGCGGGCGCCGGTGCGGCGACGAACGTCGAGCCACTCCGCGTAGCGCTCGGAGCGGCCGTGCAGGGCGTCCTCGAACTCGCGCTGGATCGTGCGGGTGATCTCGCCCGGCTCGCCGCTGCCCACGGGCCGGTCGTCGACCTCGCGCATCGGGGTCAGCTCCGCCGCGGTGCCGGTCATGAAGATCTCGTCGGCGAGGTAGAGCTCGCCGCGGGCGATGTCGCGCTCGACGATCGGGTAGCCGAGGTCGCGCGCGATCGTGATCACCGACGCGCGGTTGATGCCGCCGAGGATGTCGGCGCTGAAGCCCGGCGTGGCGATCGCGCCGTCCTTGACGACGAACAGGTTCTCGCCCGAGCCCTCGCAGACCATGCCGCGGTCGTCGAGCAGGATCGCCTCCTCGTAGCCGGCCTTGGACGCCTCGATCTTCGCGAGCACGGAGTTGACGTACTGGCCGGTCGCCTTGGCGGCCGGGATCACCGAGTCCGACGAGATGCGCCGGAACGAGGAGACCTTGCCCCGCACGCCGTTCTGCTTGCCCTCCTCGCCGAGGTACGGCGCCCACTCCCAGACCGCGATCGCCACGTCGACCGGGCAGTCGAGCGGGAACAGGCCCATCGGGCCGGCGCCGCGGTAGACGAGCGGGCGGATGTAGCAGGAGCGGAACGCCGTTGCGGGTGATCGTCTCGTGCGTCGCCGCGCGGATCTCCTCGCGCGTGTACGGGATGTCCATCAGGTACATCCCGGCCGAGCGGAACAGCCGGTCGACGTGGTCGGCGTGGCGGAAGATCGCGGTGCCGCGCGGCGTGTCGTAGGCGCGGATCCCCTCGAACACGCCGGTGCCGTAGTGCAGCGCGTGCGTGAGTACGTGAACCTTGGCGTCCTCCCAGGCGACGAGCTCCCCGTTCATCCAGATCAGGTCCGCTTGGCTCACGCTCACAGCTCCTTCAGGACCGCCTCGGTCGCCTCGGCGGTCGTCGCGCTTCCCCCCAGGTCCGCCGTGCGCAGTCCGGCGGCGAGGGCTCGGTCGACCGCCGATTCTAGGGCAGCGGCCTCCTGCCTCCAGCGAGAATCCGTGCCGCAGCATCAGCGCGGCGGAGAGGATCATCGCGAGCGGGTTGGCGATGCCGCCGCCGGCGATGTCGGGCGCCGACCCGTGCACGGGCTCGAACAGGCCGGGGCCTTCGGCTCCGAGGCTCGCGCTCGGCAGCATCCCGAGCGAGCCGGTCAGCATCGCGGCCTCGTCGGAGAGGATGTCGCCGAACATGTTGTCGGCGAGGATCACGTCGAAGTGCCGCGGCGCCGCCACGAGCTTCATCGCGGCCGAGTCGACCAGCTGGTGCTCGAGCTCGACCGCCGGGAACTCCTCGGCGTGCACGCGGGAGACCACCTCGCGCCACAGGCGGCCGGTCTCGAGCACGTTCATCTTGTCGATGCTCGTCACGCGCGTGCGCGCCGCGCGGAACGCGGTGCGGGCGATCCGCTCGATCTCCTCGACCGAGTACTCGCACAGGTCCGACGCGTAGGTGGCGGTCCGCCGCTTCTCGCCGAAGTAGATGCCGCCGGTCAGCTCGCGCACGACCAGCAGGTCGGTGCCGTCGATCACCTCGCGCTTGAGCGGGCTGGCGTCGTAGAGCGCCGCCAGCGGCCGCACCGGCCGCAGGTTGGCGTACAGCCCGAGCGCCTTGCGGAGCCCGAGGAGGCCCTGCTCGGGCCGCGGCGCCGACGGGTCGGTGGAGTCCCACCTGGGTCCGCCGACGGCGGCGAGCAGGACGGCGTCGGCGGCGCGGCAGGCGGCGACGGTCTCGTCGGTGAGCGCGGTGCCGTGCGCGTCGATCGCGGCGCCCCCGAAGGGCTGCTCGTCGTACGTGAACGTGCCGACCGCGTCGAGGACGCGGATGGCGGCGGCCAGGACCTCGGGCCCGATGCCGTCGCCGGGGAGCGTGACGATGTGATGGGAAGCCATGAGCGCGGGGAGCCTACCCACGCGCCCACGCGAGGCGTTCAGCCGGTGAACCGCGGCGCCTGCGACGCGCAGACGCGGACCCGGCGGACGAGCGTGAGCGTCGGCGTGGCGGCTCCGCGCTGGAAGCGGACCACCGCGGTCGCCCGGTACCGGCCCGGCGGGAACGATCGACGCAGCCGGATCACCGCCCGGTCCTGCAGCGGGCGCACGCTCAGCCCACGCACCCGCTCGCCGCCGACGGTGACCACGACCGTCGCGATCCGCGCCCCGCGGATCGCGACGCGCGAGCCGCGATGCAGGCAGCGGCACAGCGAGGCGCAGACGCCTCGGTGAGACTGCAGGGCCCCAGAACGCCCAGGGCCCCGCCCCAGCTGTCCGGCGCTGCCAGGCCCTCCGAATCCCCGCGTTAGCCCGTGAAGCGCGGGACGACTTGGCCGCAGATCGCGATGCGACCCCTCAGCGTCAGGGGCGGCGTGCCCGAGCCGCGTTGGAAGACGACGCGGATCCTCAGTCGGTAGCTGCCCGGACCGAGCCGCAGTCGGGGGTGGAGGACGAGGCGCTGAAGTGTGCGGACGGTGAGCTCCCGGTTCTCGCGACCGTTCACGAAGACGCGAATCCGGTGGATTCGAGTGCCACGGAACGTGACGCGCGGGACTCGCGTGGCGATGCAGCCCTGCGTCGGCTTATTGATCTGCACGCCGGCGACGGCGGCATTACCGGCGTCGGGCGGCGGGGGTCCGGGTGGCACAACTGGGCCGGGCTGTGGCGCGGGTCCCGGCTCTGGTCCCGGCCCCGGTCCGGGCTCCGGCGGCACGGGGATCGGCGGGTTGGGCTCGTCCGGGCATAGGATGATCGTCGAGATCGAGTCGTCGTCGCTGACGGGCGGGGCGGTGACGACGCCGGTGTTGTCGATTCTCCTCGGCTCGCAGTCGTCACCGCCCGCACTTGTCTTGTGAGAACACTTGTAGGTCCACGTTTCATCGGGGTCGAGCGTGGTTGGCGAGGAGTCGCCATTCTTGGAGGCGAGCGTTGGGGGGTCGTCGCAGGATTCGTCGGTGACGTGGACTGCGTCCTCGGGGAACGGGATGTCCCCGATGTTGGTGACGTCCAGCGTGTAGTGCAGCGTGTCGCCGGCCGTCGCCCTGAGCGGCCCGGTCTTGACGATCTCGATGGCCGGCGATCCGGGGCGGGTGTTGAAGAACGTGCATCGCGCGGTCATGCCGGCCGTGAGCTCCACGTTCTCAAAGACCGTGCCAGAGCGCTGGCGACCGCTCCCATACGGGAAACGCCGACACCGCACTTTCGACTCATAGTCGGCCAGGTCTGTGCCCGTTCCGGGGGCCGCGACCTCAGAGACGGTGTAGGTCCCGGGCGGGCGGCTCACGGTGATCTCGTCGCCGTCTCCGGCTGCGGGCAGCACGACCTCGCTGCCCACTCGCAGGTCGAAGCGGCCTGGGTCCGTGGACGGGCTGAGCACCTTCTCGAGCGTCAGCCGCGCCGGGAACCAGTTGCCGAAGTCATGGCCGGTCGCGTTCGGGGTCAGGTTGGGGTCGATCGGCTCCGACGCGCAGTGGAAGCGGCCGTTCGGCACCTGGGTTGCGGGCGCCGAGCACACCCAATCCGCCGCGATGCCGCGCGTGAGACTTCGTCGCGCCAGCAGCGTCTCCCTGAGCCGGTACGGACGCCGGATGTCGAAGATGACGTAGTGGCCCTGGTCGTCCGATACCGAGAACGGCTCGTTCGAGTCGAAGACGCCGTCGTTGTCGTAGTCGGCCCAGATCAGAAAGCGCGGGATGCCCGGCTCGCCGTCGTCTCGCACGCCATTCGCGTTGGAGTCAAAGAACTTCGTGCCCGAAGCGGCGCAAGTGCGCACTGACAGCCCGCGCGGCGCGATGTAGTCCTGCATGTTCGAGTTGGACTGGTTGGACGAGCGCGAATACATCCAGACCGACCCGAACGCGAGACACGTATCGCCAAACGCGTCCTGCAGAACCTCAGTGAGGTTCAGCGCAGCCTCCCCAAACCGTTGCGCAGGCACCGTCCCTTCATAGGCCCCAGGAAGGTGACTCGCGATCGACGTGGCATTGACCGCGCCCTGAACATCCACGTTCGGCGTGAAGTCCGAAAAGCTGTTGAAGTGTCCTGCGGTTGCGCACCCGGTCGCGATGGTCGCTCACCGTGGTGGTCCAGCGGCGCAGAACGACGATCATGTCGTTGCCCTGGACTTCGTATGCGACCTGGATGTCGCCGGTCGCGCCGACACGGAATGTCGGCGTGCCCGTTGTTCCAGAGCCGGTCGTCGCGGTTGAGCTCGAAGGTCACGAACGTCGTCCCGCCTTTACGGCCGAGCAATGACTCGTCACCTTCCCGAGTGAACGCGAGGTACAAGAACGTGTCCGCTCCCGGCTGTCCCACCGCCGACCAGGCGTCGCGGATATTGGCCTTCGGCGGATTGACCCCGCCCGCCTCGGCCCTCAGGTCCCAATCGCCGGGCGCGTTCTCCTTGCCAGCGTTGCCACCCTTGAACGCCGAGTCCAGGTCGTTCGGATCGGGGCTGTGCTGAACCCGGCCAGCGGCGTGCAAAAACTCCCAGTCGCGGTAGCCGTTCCCATCATCCTGGTTGCCGTCGGCGCCCTGGACCGAGCTACCGGGCAGCGGATCATTCGAAGGCGGAAGCTGGGCCGACGCCGGCACCACCCCAAGAGCCGCCACGGCAAGAGCGCCCGCCGCAACAACCACCAGCAGCCGACCCACGCGCCACACAGACGCGTTCCACGGCGTGGACATGCCGCCAACCTATCCCGTGTCTACGGGCGGGAGCAAACCCTGCATGCGAACTGGCGACGCTCCCGCGATTGGCGCCCGACGAACGGCTGTGGCGCGGTGGGGGGCGCGAGAGGGACGCCCCCCTCGGGCGAATCTCCGGACCAGCGGCGACGCCTACAGAGGGTTAGAGGAGCCTCCTGGCTGGCGGCGACGTACGACGCGGCTTGACCGACCGGCCTCGGCGTGGGCACAGGCTTTCGCCTCGGTCGGTTGATCCCGACTCGGCCGACCTCGGGCTTGAGCGGCGGGATCGCATCCCAAAGCTGCCGGTTGACGAACGTGTTCGGACCGGCCTGGTCCACCGACGACCACGCGTCCCGGATGTTGGCCTTGGCCGGCGTCACGCCGCCGCTCTCGGTGGTGAGGTCCCAGCCGACGATGCAAGCACCGCGAGTCGCGCGGCGTGACGAGGGGAGCGCGCCACGGCTCGCACGCTAGGCGCATGCGCATCACCCGCAACGGGTGATCCGGTCAGCCGACGTCCGGGAGCAAGAAAACGGAGGCGGCCCCGGCGGGTGGGGCCGCCTCCGTACGATCAGGCTACGAACCTGACGGCATTCTTCGTACGGGCGGGCGGACGAACCTGCGCGCGCCGGTTGGGGCGGCCGGACGAACCCGCGGCTCAGGCGGCGGGGCCGGCGACGCGCGCGCCGAAGCAGCGCATGGCGCGGAGCGCGAGCTCGAGCGCCCCGCGGTCCTCGTCGAGCGGCCGCCCGAGCAGCTGCTGCGCGCGCTGGAGCCGGTAGAGCACCGTGTTCTTGTGCGCGTGCAGGCGCTCCGCCGCGCGGCGCGCGTTCCCGCCCTCCGCCAGCCAGGCCAGCGAGCGTGTCGCGCAGCCGCGCGGTCGTGTCGTCGTCGGCGGTCAGCGGGCCGAGCGTGCGCTGCACGAACCGCGCCAGCCGGTCGAGGTCGCCGCTGACCAGGGAGACCAGCTCGACGTCGTCGTAGCGGACGACGCCCGCGCGGCCGCCGAGCTCCGCGACGCGGCGCGCGTGGACGGCCTCCGCGTGCCCGCGCCGGAAGCCCTCCAGCCCCAGGAGGGCGTGCCGAGCGCGACGCCCTGGCCCTCGCCGAGCGATTCGCCCAGCGCGGCCGCGATCGCATCGAGGTCCGGCGGCTCGGGCGTCGCGATCCACACCCACAGCACGCCCTCGCCGGGCGCGAGCGTGAACGCGCGCCCGACCCCGGCCGCGCGCGCGGCGGCCGACGCCTGGGCCTCCAGCCCGTCGTGTCGCATCCCCGGATCCCCGCTCCCGCCGTCCCACAGCACGGTCGCGAGCACCCAGCGGTCGATGTCGTAGCCGAGCGCGCGCGACGCGTCCGCCGCATCCCCCTCGACGCCGTCCAGGAGGCTGCGCACGACCTGCGTGCGACGGGCCAGCGCTCCGCCCATCCAGCGCACGCGCTCGCGGTCGATGTGGCGCATCAGCTGGGCGACCAGGAAGTCCGCGCGCGAGAAGATCCGCGCGGACGACAGCTCGAGCGCGACGATCAGCGCCGGACCTGAGGGCAGCCGTGCCGCGAGCTCCTCCATCCACGCGCGCAGCAGCTGGTTCTGGCCGACCAGGTACGCGTGCACCAGGTCACCCGGCTCGACGCCTCGGCGGACCAGCGTGCCCGCGAGGCTGAGCGCCTCGGGCGGCACGCCGCTGTCGACGGGGAGCCCGGGATCGGCGAGCAGCGCGAGGATGTCCGCGAGGTTCGCCTCCGTGCTGCGCTCGAGGGCGAGCCGGATCTCCGAGTCGGCCGACAGCGCCGGCACCGCGGCCATCACGGCGGCGTCGACCCTGGCGGTCAGCGGCGGCAGGTCGCTGCGCAGCGCGCCGGCCACGGCCGTCATCGCGCGTTGTGCCTGCTCCTCGTCGTCCGGTGGCGTTTCCTTCCCTGAAGCCACACCGCGACCGTACTCCCTTTACAGAGCGGTTGTTATCGGTCCGTCGCGCTCACGGTCGCGCTCGTACGCGTCGATGTCGCCGGCGTGCTGGAGGGTGAGCGCGATGTCGTCGAGACCCTCGAGCAGGCGGCGCCGGCGCTCGGCGTCCAGCTCGAACGGAACCGCGCGGCCGTCGAAGCGGACCTCGAGCGCCTCGAGGTCGACCTCGGCCTCGCTCCGCGCCCATCAGCGCGCGAACGTCGGCCTCGGGGAGCACGACCGGCAGCAGCCCGATCTTGGTGCAGTTGGAGAAGAAGATGTCGGCGAAGCTCGCGCGACACGACCGCGCGGAAGCCGTAGTCCTGCAAGCGCCCAGGGCGCGTGCTCGCGGCTGGAGCCGCAGCCGAAGTTCGGGCCGGCCGCGAGGATCGGGTTGGCCGGCAGGTCCCAGCCGGGCTCCTGCGCCCAGTCGTAGAACAGGAACTCGCCGAAGCCCGTGCGCTCGACCCGCTTGAGGAACTGCTTCGGGATGATCTGATCGGTGTCGACGTCGGCGCGGTCGAGCACGCTGACCTTCCCGCGAGATCACGCGGACGGGCTCCATCAGCTCCAGCTCCTGATGTCGACGAAGTGGCCCTCGATGGCGGCCGCGGCGGCCATCTCGGGCGAGACGAGGTGGGTGCGCCCGCCGCGGCCCTGGCGCCCCTCGAAGTTGCGGTTCGACGTCGACGCGCAGCGCTCGCCCGGGCTGAGGATGTCCGGGTTCATGCCGAGGCACATCGAGCAGCCGGCGGTGCGCCAGTCGAAGCCGGCGGCGGTGAACACGCGGTCCAGCCCCTCGGCCTCGGCCTGGGCGCGGACCTGCTCGGAGCCGGGCACGACCATCGCGCTGCACGTCGGGGCTGACGCTGCGGCCCTCGACCACGCGCGCGGCGGCGCGCAGGTCGCCGATCCGCGCGTTCGTGCACGAGCCGATGAACACGCGGTCGAGGCGCACGTCCTGCATCGGCGTGCCCGGCTCGAGCGCCATGTAGCGCAGCGCGCGCTCGTCGGTCTCGGTCGCCGGCTCGGGCACGCTGTCGCCGACGCCGACGACCTGCGCGGGCGTCGTGCCCCAGGTCACCAGCGGCGAGAGCGCAGCCGGCGTCGACGACGATCTCGCGGTCGAAGCGCCGCGCCGTCGTCGGTGCGCAGCCCGCGCCATCCCTCGACCGCGGCGTCGAGGTCGGCCGGCGCCGCGGCGCGGCCGTCCAGCCACGCGAACGTCGTGTCGTCGGGCGCGATCATGCCCGCGCGGCCGCCGCCCTCGATCGTCATGTTGCACACGGTCATGCGGCCCTCCATCGAGAGCGCCTCGATCGCGGCGCCGGCGTACTCGACGACGTGGCCCGGCGGCGCCGCCGGTGCCCATCTGGCCGATCGTGCCGAGGATCAGGTCCTTCGCGGTGACGCCCTGGCCGAGGCTGCCCTCGTAGCGGATCCGCATGCGAGCGCGGCTTGGGCTGGGCGAGCGTCTGGGTCGCGAGCACGTGCTCGACCTCGCTCGTGCCGATGCCGAACGCGAGCGCGCCGAACGCGCCGTGCGTGGCGGTGTGCGAGTCGCCGCAGACGATCGTCATCCCCGGCTGGGTGACGCCGAGCTCGGGGCCGATGATGTGGACGATCCCGCGCCGGTCGGAGCCGAGCGAGTAGAGCGGGATGCCGAACTCCGCGCAGTTGCGCTCGAGCGTCTCGACCTGGACGCGCGAGAGCTCGTCGCGGATCCGCGCGGCGACCGGCGTGCCGTCGGTCGGCACGTTGTGGTCGGCGGTCGCGAGCGTGCGGTCGGGCCGGCGGACGGCGCGGCCCTCCAGCCGCAGGCCGTCGAAGGCCTGCGGGCTCGTGACCTCGTGGACGAGGTGCAGGTCGATGTAGAGCAGGTCGGGCGCCACCTCGTGGGCGGACCAGATCTTGTCGAACAGCGTCGTGGCGCTCATGAGCGACGCAGCCCCGCGGACACGATGGCCAGCAGGACCGCCTCCTCCTTTCCGTCGTTCTCGAAGTGGTGCGGCAGGTCGGCGTCGAAGGTCACGCAGTCGCCGGCGGCGAGCGGGTGCGGCTGCGCCGTCGATCAGCAGGCGCGGCGTGCCGCGACTCGACGAGCGTGGTCTCGCGCGCGCCGGGCTCGTGCATCGGCGGATCGCCGGGGCCGCCCGGTCACGGCACCGGGCGCGAGCACGTGGCGGGAGACCTCGGCGCGCTGGCCCGGGCAGCGGCGGCGTCAGGATCTCGTAGCGGTGCCCGCCGGCGCCGCCGGCGCGGCGCTCGTGCCCGGCGCGCACGATGCTGACCGACGCGCCGTTCTCGTCGAGCCGCAGCAGCTGGGAGAGCCGCAGCTGGAGCCCGGAGGCGATCCGCGCGGCGACCTGCAGCGTCGGGCTCGTCTCGCCGCGCTCGACCTGGGAGAGCATCGGCGCGGAGACGCCCGAGCGCTCGGCGAGGTCGCGCAGCGACAGGCCCTCGGCCTCGCGCAGCGCCTTGACGCGCGGGCCGACGGCGGCGATGGCAGGCTCCGTCATCCGGCCGTACGTTATCACGTACGGTTGTATCGGCGGTCAGCCGCGAACCACCAGCACGGGCCGCTCGGAGAGGTGCAGGAGCCGGTACGGGCGTCGAGCCGAGCAGCACCCCGCGCAGCGGCGTCTCGCCGAAGCGCGCCGACGACGATCATCTGGGCGTCCTCGGCATCGGCCAGCGCCACGAGCGCCTCGGCCGGCCGCTCGTCCACCAGCTCGCCGCGCGCCTCGACCTGCGCCTCGCGGAGCGTCTGCAGCGCCTCGGCGAGCACGCGCCTCGCCGCGCTCGTGCAGGGTCGCCGCGAGGTCGCCGACCTCGCCGCCGAGCGGCGACACGTGGTAGGCGAACGCGACGATCACGGGAGCCGGAGCGGCCGGCGCCAGCCGCGCCGCCTCGCGGACCGCGGCGCGCGCGCCGGCCGTGCCGTCGTAGCCCACGACGAGCGCGCTCACGCCCGATGCTCCAGGAGCGCCGGGTCGGCGACCTCGGCCGGCGCCGGAAGAACTGGGGGTGCTCGAATCGCCAGAGCACCATCAGCACGACGCCGAGAAGCAGGAACCCGACACCGATGACCAGCGGCGGGCCGAGGCCGAACCAGGAGTCGCCGGACTCCGAGTTCTCCGGCTTGGACAGGTCGACGCAGGACTTGACGAAGATGCCGAGCAGCATCAGCCCGCCGAGCGTCGGCCCGACGCCGATCAGCAGGAACGTCTTGACCGAGCGCAGCAGCTCGCGCCGGTAGTAGATCGCGCAGGCGAAGCCGGTGATGCCGTAGTAGAACGCGATCATCAGGCCGAGCGCCGCGATCGAGTCGAACAGGATGTTCTCGCTCACGATCGTCAGCCCGACGTACCAGACGATCGACAGCACGCCCATCAGGATCGTCGAGACGTGCGGCGTGAGGTAGCGCGGGTGCACGCGCCCGAGCGCCTCCGGCATCGCGTGCGCGCGCGCCATCGAGAGGCTCGTGCGGGCGGTCGGCAGGATCGTCGTCTGCGTCGACGCCGCCGCGGACGTGAGCACCGCGATGATCAGGATCTTGTCCCACGGCGAGCCGAAGACCTGCGTCGCCGAGCACGCTGAGCACGTCGTCGGCGTTGTCGATGAGCTGCTGCGGGCCGCCGTAGGACAGCGCGGCGATCGCCACGATCACGTAGATCGAGCAGCAGGATGACGGTGGCGAGCAGCGCGGCCTTGCCGGGTCCCTCGTTGGAGTCGCGGCTCTCCTCGTTGACGGTCACCGTGCTGTCCCAGCCCCAGTAGATGAACACCGCGACCAGCACGCCGGCGACGAGCGCGTCGATCGAGTCGATCGCGAACGGGTTGAGCCAGTCGGCGCTGAAGTCGACGGCCTCGGGACCCGCGTCGCCGTTCGCGACCTTGACGAGCGCGAAGACCGCGAACAGCACGAGCGTGATCATCTCGGCGCTGAGCAGGCCGACCTGCGTGCGCGCCGAGAGCTCGATCCCGATCACGCAGATCGCGGTCATCACCGCGATCCAGATCACGCCGACGAGCGTGACCGCGAACGTCGAGGCCGCCGCGGAGTCCCAGCCGACGAGCAGGAACGAGTACAGGCCCGCGATCTGGGCGAGGTTCGCCATCACGATCACGTCGGCGACGATGATCGCCCAGCCGCCCATCCAGCCCGCCCACGGGCCCATCGCCTTGGTCACCCACGCGAACGTCGTGCCGCAGTCGGGGTCGGCGCGGTTCATGTAGTAGTAGGCCGACGCGATCAGCAGCATCGGGATGAACGCCACGAGCAGCACCGCCGGCGCCTGCAGGCCGACGCCCGCGATGGCGACGACGAAGCCGAGCGAGGCGGCCAGCGAGTAGCCGGGCGCGGTCGACGCGACGCCGATCACGACGCTCGAGACGAAGCCGAGCGCGTCCTTCTTGAGCCCCTTGTCGCCCACCGCGGGCGGTGGAGCGGCGGGCGGCGAGGCCGTGCTCATCGGCGGATCCTCTTCGAACCGAGGGTCGCGCGTCAACGCAGCGTCAGCGCGCTCCACCGTGTCGGTGAACGCGAAGCCCGGCTCGTCGCCGCCCTCGAGCACGTAGACGCGCCCGGCGCGGGCGACCGCGCCCAGGCCGTGGCGCGGCGTGGGCAGGTCCGGCAGGCGGCGCCAGCGGCGCGCTGGCGGGGTTGTAGAGCTCGACCTCGCGGATCGTGCCCGCGTCCTCCTCCCCGCCGACGACGACGATCCGCCCGCCGACCGTCGCCGCGGCGATGCCGCCGCGCGGCTTGCGCATCGGCGCGACGCGCGTCCAGCGGCGCGTGCGCGGATCGAACGCCTCGACGACGTCGAAGTTGCCGGCGCCGGCGGCGCGGCCGGCGAGCGCGTAGAAGCGACCGCCGGCCACGGCGCCGGCGAGGTGCTCGCGGGCCAGCGCGCATGTCCGGGCCGCTGCGCCAGCGCCGGCGCGCGAAGTCGTAGATCTCCAGCGTGGCGAGCGCGCCGCGCGGCGCGGTCGCGCCGCCCGCCGCGTACAGGCGGTGGCCGATCACCCCGACGGCGAGCGCGCCGCGCGCGGTCGGCGCGGACGGCTGTGCGGCTCCAGCGGTCGCGCTCCGGGTCGTAGCGGTAGAGCCCCGCGGTCTCGCCGGTCGAGCGCGCCGCGGCCGGGTAGCCGCCGAGGACGTACACGCTGCCGCGGTATGCGGCGGCCGCGGCGTGGTTGAGCGCGACCGGCATGTCGGCGACGCGCGTCCAGCGGTCGCGCTCGATGTCGTAGCGCTCGGTCGCCGCCGTCGTCTCGCCGCGTCGCGCGCTCGAAGCCGCCCATCACGTAGACGTGGCGGCCCACGCGGGCGGCGGCGACCTCGGTCCGCGCGAGCGTCGCCGGCGCGAGCGTCCGCCACGCCGGAGCGGCCGCGGGCGGGTCGGCGCCGGACCCGCCGCAAGCCGGCGAGCGGCGAGCAGGACGAGCGCCACGACGCACGGACGGCGCATGGCGACATCGTACGTCGACGCACCCCGCTCGTCATCATCCCCTCCGTGCGGTTGACCCGGCGGCCAGACGTCCTCGTGCTCGGCGGCGGCGGCGTGCTCGGCGAGGCGTGGCTGCGCTCGTGCCTGGCGGGGATCGAGGCCGAGTCCGGCTGGGACCTGCGCGAGTGCCGGGCGTTCGTCGGCACCTCGGCGGGCTCGATCGTCGCCGCGGTGCTCGCGGCCGGTCGCCGCCCGGCGGCCGCGGGCGCCGCCTCGGACGCGTGGGAGCGCGGCGCGGCGCGCAACGGGTCAGACCCCGTTGCGGCGGGCGGGCTCGCCGCGATCGGCCGGCGCGCGGGGCGGTTCGCGGGCGCCGCCGCGGCTCCGCTCGCCCCGGCCGTGGCGGCAGGTCTGGAGCCCGGCGGCGCGGCGGTCCGCGCGGCGCTGCTGCGCCGCGGGCGGCGCGCGACGCGCGAGATCCCGGGGCTGCGCGGGGTGCTCGAGCGGATCGGCGGCACGTTCGACGGGCGCCTGCGCGTCACGGCGGTCGACGTCCGCAGCGGCCGGCGCGTGATCTTCGGCGCGCCCGGCGCCCCGGAGGCGAGCGTGACCGACGCCGTGCTCGCCTCGTGCGCCGTCCCCTGGATGTTCCGGCCGGTGACGATCGGCGGCCGCGAGTACGTCGACGGCGGCTTCTGGAGCGCCGCGAACCTGGACGCCGCGCCGGTGGAGCGCGGCGAGCGAGGTGCTCTGCCTGATCCCGACCGCCTCGCCCGCGCCTGGCCGTCGACCGCCTCGGCGCGATGCGCACGTTCGCCGGGCGCGAGCGCCGCCGGCGAGTCGCTCGTCCTCCGCCGCCGCGGCGCGCGGGTCCGGATCGCGGCCCCGGACGCGGCCACCGTCGAGGCGATCGGGCCGAACCTGTTCGACGCCCGCCGCCGCCCGCCGGTCGAGGCGGCCGGCTACGCGCAGGGCCGCGCGTTGGCGTCCGGCCGCATGAACGTGCCCGACCACGCCCGCGAGAACAAGGCCGCCCGGCGAGGCCGAGGCCGCCGACTACGTCGAGCCCGCGCGCCTCAGCGACGCGGCCCCGCGCTGAGCGCACGTATCAGCGCGCCGGCCGGCACCTCTACAGCCCGTAGCCGGTGCCACCGACCAAGGAAGGATCACGATGCCGCTCCGCCTCGCCTGCGCCGTCGCCCTCGCGGCCGTGCTGGGGTTCGCCTGCGCCGGGCCCGCCCACGCCCAGGCCGCGCGTCCGGCGCGCGACGACCAGGTCGCCGCGCTGCGCTCCGCGACCCGCTGGCTCGCGCTCTACCCGCCGCCGCTCTGGGTGGGCGTCGAGCCGCCCGGCGCGTGCCGCGCCCTGCCGAGCGGCCGGCGCTCCTGCCCCGTCGCGATCACGCTCAGGGTCTGGAGCGCGGCCGGCTCGATCCCTGGCGCTGCGCGGCCCACGTCCTCCTGCCGGCGCCGGGCCGTGGCGGCGCGCCGCACCGGACCAGCGCCGACTGCTCGCCTCAGCTCACGGCGTCGGGGTGAGCTCCGCCTCGGGCTCCGCCGCCTGCTCGGCCGCCGCGTGGACCTTGCGCTCGGCGTTCGAGAGCGCGCGCACGTAGGCCTGGGCGGCGGCCTCGATGATGTCCGTCGAGACGCCCTGGCCCGCCGCGGACTGGCCCGGCGAGCTCGAGCACGACGCTCGCCTCGCCGAGCGCGTCCTGGCCGCCGGTGACCGCGTCGATGCGGAACTCGCGCAGCCGCGCCTCGCGCTTCGTCGCCGCGTTGATCGCGCGGAAGATCGCGTCGACCGGGCCGTCGCCGGTGAAGTCGCCGAGCGACCTCCTCGTCGTCGGGCGTGCGGACCGAGACGCGCGCGTGCGGCGGGCGCCGGTTCGAGACGTCGACGTCGAACCACTCGAGCGTGTAGGAGCGGAGCTCGTCGCGGAGCTCGTCGGTGACGAGCGCCTCCAGGTCCATCGCGGTCACGGTCTTCTTGCGGTCGGCGAGCTCCTTGAAGCGCTTGAACGCGGTGTTCAGCGCCTGGCCGTCGACCTGGAAGCCCAGCTCCTGCAGCGCGCTCTTGAGCGCGTGCCGGCCGGAGTGCTTGCCCAGCACGAGGTCGTTGCCCTCCAGCCCGATCGTGGTGGCGTCCATGATCTCGAACGTCGTGCGCTCCTTCAGCACGCCGTCCTGGTGGATGCCGGACTCGTGCGCGAACGCGTTGCGCCCGACGATCGCCTTGTTCGGCTGGACCGGGTAGCCGGTGAGGCGCGAGACCATCCGGCTGGTGCGCGCGATCTCGCGCGTCGTGATGCCGGTCGCGTAGCCCAGGTGGTCGGCGCGCGTGCGCGAGCAGCATCACGATCTCCTCGAGCGACGCGTTGCCGGCCCGCTCGCCGATCCCGTTGATCGCGCACTCGACCTGGCGCGCGCCCGCCCGCACGCCGGCCAGCGAGTTCGCGACCGCCAGGCCCAGGTCGTCGTGGCAGTGGACCGACAGCACGACGTCGCGCAGGTCCGGCACGAGCTCGTACAGGCGCCCCAGGAAGCCGGCGTACTCGTCGGGCGTCGCGTAGCCGACGGTGTCGGGGACGTTGATCGTCGTCGCGCCCTCGTCGATCGCGATCTGCAGCACCTCGGCGGTGAACTCCACGTCCGCGCGCGTCGCGTCCATCGGCGAGAACTCGACGTCGTCGACGAACGACTTCGCGTGCGCGCACGGCGCGCGCGCGCCTGGCCCTTGACGTCCTCGCGCGTCGACTGCAGCTGGTGCTCGATGTGGATGTCCGACGTCGAGATGAACGTGTGGATGCGAGGTCGCTCGGCGTCGCGTACCGCCTCGGCGGCACGCTCGATGTCGGGCGCTTGAGCGCGCGCGAGGCCGGCGATCACGGGGCCGTGCACCTCGCGGGCGATCGCCTGCACGGCCTCGAAGTCGCCCGGCGACGCGATCGGGAAGCCCGCCTCGATCACGTCGACGCCCAGCCGCGCCAGCTGGTGCGCGATCTCGAGCTTCTCGGTCGGGTTCAGCGAGATCCCGGGCGACTGCTCGCCGTCGCGCAGGGTCGTGTCGAAGATGATGACCCGGTCGGGGTCCATGGCACTGCTCCTTTCGGTTTCGCCTCGGGTCCTTCTCCAGTTGGGTTTGCGGCTTCGCGGCCGCCACGCGCTATTCCCCCCGAGGGGGGAGGAGGAGAAGGAGCGAGGTCGAGGCGCAGCGCCATCGCGTCTCCACAGTATCGGCCGCTCGACCGCTTGGCCAGAGGGTCTAGACCTTTTGTCCGCGACTGGACAGCCCTCGATGTGCGTTCTGTATGTTCCGCGCCACATGGAGACGGGGGACACTCCGGACGTCGTCCTGCGCGGCGTCACCAAGCGGTTCGGGGATCTCGTCGCGGTCGACGACATCGACCTCGAGGTGCAGCCGGGCGAGTTCCTCGCGCTGCTCGGGCCCGTCCGGCTGCGGCAAGACGACGACGCTGCGGATGATCGCCGGCTTCGACGAGCCGACCGAGGGCGAGATCGAGATCGGCGGGCGCTCCGCCGTCGGCATCCCGCCGAACAAGCGCGACGTCAACACGGTCTTCCAGGCCTACGCGCTGTTCCCGCACCTGACCGTGCTCGACAACGTCGCCTACGGGCTCAAGCAGCGCAAGGTCGGCAAGGAGGAGCGCTACCGCCAGGCCGCGCGAGGCGCTCGAGCTCGTGCGCCTCACCGGCCGCGAGCAGGCCAAGCCCGCGCAGCTCTCGGGCGGCATGCAGCAGCGCGTCGCGCTCGCCCGCGCGCTCGTCATGAACCCGAAGGTGCTGCTGCTCGACGAGCCGCTCGGCGCGCTCGACCTGAAGCTGCGCAAGGCGATGCAGGTCGAGCTCAAGCGGATCCAGCGCGACGTCGGCATCACGTTCATCGTCGTCACGCACGACCAGGAGGAGGCGATGGCGATGGCCGACCGCATCGCCGTCATGGACGCCGGGCCGGATCGACCAGCTCGCCGCGCCCTCCGAGATCTACGACCGCCCGGCGACGCCGTTCGTCGCCGACTTCATCGGCGACATGAACCACCTCGAGGGCACGCTCGAGCGCGACGGCGAGCAGCTCGTCGCCACGGTCGGGCAGCGCCCGCTTCGGCATCGGCCGCGTCGTGCGCGAGGCCGCGGTCGGCGAGCGCGTCCGGCTCGGCCTGCGGCCCGAGGAGGTCCACGCCAACACGCCGCGGCGAGGGCACGCCGGCGACGTGCCAGACCGCGATGGTGCTCGGCCACAACCTGCAGATCGTCGCGGTGCTGGAGACCGGCGAGGAGGTCGTCGCGCGCCAGCGCCGCGCCGGCGACGAGAGCCTCGAGCGAGCATCTCGCCGGGCGACAAGCTGTGGCTCGGCTGGAGCCCGACCGCGGCGCTGCTGCTCGGCCCCGCGAACGGCGCGGCGTGACGACGGCGGCCGGAGCCGCTCGAACTGCAGGCCTGATCTACGAAAGGAAGCGACCAGCATGCCCGACCGACCCGACGAGCTGAACATCCTGGTTCCCGAGTCCAGCCGGCGCAGCCGTCGCAGCGCATGGTCACCCGGCGCCAGGCGCTGCTCGCCGGCGGCGGCGCGGCGATGGCCGCGTACCTCGCCGGCTGCGGCGGCTCGACCGGCAGCGGCGAGCGGCGGCGGCGGCGGGGGCGGCGGCGGCGAGGAGAGCCGCGGACGAGAAGCCGCCGACGCCGGCCGACGGCCAGGTCGAGGACGGCGACCTGCTGCTGGCGAACTGGGTCGACTACTCCGACCCCGCGAACTACAAGGCCTACACGAAGGAGTACGGGCCGAAGGTCAAGGTCTCCGGCTTCGGCTCCAACGACGAGATCCTCGCCAAGCTGCGCGCCGGCGGCTCGAAGTACGACGTGATCTCCCCCACCGGCTACGCGGTCAAGACGATGGCCGACCTCGGGCTGATCATGCCGCTCACGCACGAGCTGATCCCGAACATCAAGAACCTCTCGCCCGCGTTCACGAAGACCGACTACGACCCGGGCAACAAGTACTCGGTGCCGAAGGACTACGGCATCACGAGCTTCTACTGGCTGACCGACAAGGTCTCCGAGACGCCGACGACGATCGCGGAGAGCTTCGAGCTGCTCAAGACGCCCGAAGTTCAAGGACCTGCGCGTCAACTTCCTCGAGGGCGGGACGCAGATCATGGCGCTCGCGCTGGCCGCGCTCGGCTACTCGATCAACACCGAGGACCAGGGCGAGATCGACGAGGCCAAGCAGCTGCTGGTCGACGTCAAGCCGAACGTCGACACGGTCAACTCGACGTTCATCGAGCGCGCCGCGCGCGGCGAGATCGACTTCGGCATGGGCTGGAACGGCGACATCCGGCGCGCGATCGAGGCGCTGGCCAAGAAGGACCGCGAGATGGTCTTCCTCGTGCCCGAGGGCCCGACCGAGTACTGGGTCGACAACTGGGTCATCCCGACCGACGCCGAGCACCCGGTCGCCGCGCACAAGTGGATCGACTTCGTGCTCGACCCGGTCGACGCGGGCCGGGAGATGAACTACCACCAGTACCCGGTGCCGGTGACGGGCATCAAGGGCGTCGACCCGAAGCTCGCGAACGATCCCGGTGATCAACATCCCGGACGACAAGATCCAGGGCTACGAGTCGCAGATCGAGACGGCCAAGGGCCTGCAGCAGCGCAACCGCGCCTACACGGAGTTCAAGGCCGCCTGACGATGGCGGTGGCCGACGCCACGTCCGCGGCCGTCGCCGCGGCCGCGCGCCCGCGCGGCCGCGTCGCCGGGCGCGCTCGCCGGGCTGGTGATGCTCGCGGTCGCGGTCGCCGTCTACATCCAGCTCGGCAACCTCGGCCTCGGCCTGGCGCCCGACGCGTCGTGCTGCTGCTCGCCGCGGTGCCGCTGTTCCTGCTCGGCGGCGTCGGCGATCCGGCGCGTGACCGGCGCCGACCGCGCCGAGCACGTCGACTACCCGTTCCAGCTCGCGTTCCCGTCGCTGGCGTTCTACTGCGCGTTCTTCATCATCGCCGCTGGTCTTCCTGGTGCCTGTTCGCGGTCGCCACGCCGGTCGGCTTCGGCGGCGTCGAGTACGGCTTCGACCTCGAGCAACTTCGAGGCCGGCGCTCGACTCGCTCTACGTCGAGACGTTCCTGCGCACGCTGCGCACCGCGGCGGTCGGGACGGTGCTGATCATCCTCGTCGGCTACCCGCTCGCCTACTGGATCGCCCGCTACGCGCCCGAGCACCGGCGCGGCATGTTCCTCGCGCTGATCATCGTGCCGTTCTGGACGTCGTTCCTGATCCGCACGTACTCGTTCCTGATCGTGCTCTCGCCGGAGTTCTTCCTGTCGGACTGGCTGCAGTCGCTGCACCTGACCGACGGGCCGCTCGACATCCTCTACACGACGACGGCGATCCAGATCGGGCTGGTCTACAACTACCTGCCGCTGTTCGTGCTGCCGCTCTACGCGACGCTCGAGCGGATGGACTGGCGGCTGATCGACGCCGCGACGGACCTCGGCGCGAGCGAGTGGGCGCGCGTTCCGGCAGATCACGCTGCGGCTGACCGCGCCCGGCCTCGATCACCGGCACGCTGCTCGTGTTCATCCCGATGATGGGCGAGTACGTGATCCCGCTCGTGCTCGGCGGCGGGCGCGTCGACTTCATCGGCAACGTGATCCAGCGGCTGTTCCTGGAGGCGCAGGACTACGCGCTCGGCTCGGCGCTCGCGCTGCTCGTGATGGGCGCGCTGTCGTTCTTCGTCGCGCTCTACCTCTACCTCTCGACGCGCACGGAGCAGGAGTACGGTGCCTGAGGCGCTGCGCAAGGCCGGCGCCTTCGTCGGCGCGCTGTGCTTCGTCGTCGGCGCTGATCGCGGTCGTCGCGTTCCTGCTCGGCGCTGGGCGGCGGCGACGTCTCGGCGCGCGGCGCGATCGGGCTGGTGCTCGGCGCGGCGGCGATCGTGCTCGTCCCGCGGCTGGTGTCGGTGCCCGGCGCTGCTCGGCGGCTACAGCGCGCTCGTCTACGTGTTCCTGTTCTTCCCGATCGTCGTCGTCGTCATCTTCGCGTTCAACTCGGGCAACAACGTCGGCGTCGTTCGCGGGCTTCTCGACGAAGTGGTTCGGGCGCGCGCTCGACGACGACACGATCACGTCGGCGATCGGGCGCTCGCTGCAGATCGCGCTCGCGTCGGCGGTCGATCGCGACCGTGTTCGGCACCGCGGCTGCGCTGGCGCTCGTCGCGCGTGAGCCGGCGCGTGCGCAACCCGTTCGACGTGCTCGTCTTCCTCACGCTCGTCGTGCCGGAGCTCGTGATCGCGGTCTCGTCGCTGATCTTCTTCGTCAACGTCGGCTTCGAGCTCGGGCTCGTGACGATGTTCCTCGCACACACGGTGTTCAACGCGTCGCTCGTGCTGCTCGTCGTGCGCGCGCGCTTCGTCTCGATGGGCACGTCGCTCGAGGAGGCCAGCCGCGACCTCGGCGCGTCCGCGCTGGCGACGTTCCGGCAGATCACGCTGCCGCGGCTCGCGCCGGCGATCGTGGCCGGCGGGCTGCTCTCGTTCACGTTCTCGTTCGACGACGTCGTGATCTCGAACTTCACGGCGGGCGCCGGCAACGACACGTGGCCGCTGCGGATCCTCGCCGGCATCCGCTTCGGCCTGCGCCCGGACCTCAACGCCGCCGCGACGATGATGCTCGGCCGTGACGCTGCTCGGGCTCGGCGGCGCCGCGCTGATCCTGCGCCGCGCGGCGCGGACCGCAGGGCAGCGCGGACTGCCGGCGCCGGGCGAGGCGTTGGCTGAGCGCCGGACCGGGCTCGTCTACGACGAGCGCTGCGTCGCGCACGAACCCGCCCGGCGGCGTGCCGCCCGGCGGGCTGCCCGACTGGGCGACGGTGCCGGCGTTCGAGCGGCCCGAGCGGCTGACGCTGACGCGCGCGCGTGCTCGAGGGCAGCGGCGTGCTCGGCACCGTGATCGAGCTGGCGCCGCGCTTCGCGACCGCGGACGAGCTGGCGCTCGCGCACACCGACGCGCACGTCGCCGCGCGTGCTGGAGGCGGCCGCGAGCGGGGAGCGCGTCGAGCTCGGCGCCGACGCGTGGACCGGGACCGGGCACGCACGACGCGCTGCTGCTGGCCGCCGGCGGCCTGCTCGCCGCGGTCGAGGCGGTGCTGGACGGGGACGCTCGACAACGCGTTCGCGCGTCCTGCGCCCGCCCGGGCACCACGCCGAGCGCGACGCGGCGATGGGCTTCTGCCTCGTTCAACAACATCGCGATCGCCGCGCGCTGGGCGCAGCGCGAGCGCGGCGTCGAGCGCGTCGCGATCGTCGACTGGGACGTGCACCACGGCAACGGGACCGAGGAGATCTTCCTCGACGACCCGTCGGTGCTGACGATCTCGCTGCACCAGGACGGCCTCTATCCCGCCGCACACCGGCGGGCTCGACACGCGCGGAGCGGACGGGACCAACGTCAACGTCCCGCTGCCGGCCGGGACCGGCGACGACGGGTACGCGCACGCGTTCGACGCGCGTCGTCGCGCCGGTCGTGCGGGCGTTCCGGCCGCGAGCTGCTGCTGATCGGGCCGGCCAGGACGCCTCGGCGACCGACCCGCTCGGGCGCATGTCGATCACCGTGCCGGGGTACCGCGCGCTGACCGACCGCGCCGTCGCGCTCGCCGGCGAGGTGTGCGACGGGCGGCTCGTCGCGATGCTCGAGGGCGGCTACTCGCTGCTGCACCTGCCGCTCGCCAACCTGGCGATCCTCGAGGGCCTCGCCGGCCTGCCCGCCGACGTTCGCCGCACGACCCGGTCGGCGTCGACGTGCCGGCGCGCGCTGCGCGACGTCGAGCGCGGCGCGGTCGCGCCGCGGCCGAGCAGGCGCACCTGCGGCTGATGCTCCACGACGCGCACGGCTTCTGGATCGCCGAGGCGGGCAGCCCCGCGCTGCTGCCCGCCGCTGGCGGGCGAGACGCGCCGCCGACGTCGTCGTGATCGGCGGCGGCTACACCGGCCTCTGGACGGCGTGGCACGTGCTCGCGGCCGAGCCGGACGCGCGCGTCGTGGTGCTCGAGGCGGGCCGCTGCGGGCACGGGCCGAGCGGGCGCAACGGCGGCTTCGTGACGAGCCTGGACCTCGAGCCTGCCGACGCTGCGCGCCGACTACGGCGACGCGGCGGCCGCGCGCCTGGGTCGACGCCGCGCGCGAGACCGTCGACGCGATCGGCGCCTGGTGCGAGGCCGAGGGCGTCGACGCCTGGTACCGCACGCGGCGGCGAGCTGTGCGTGTCGACCGCGCCGGCGCAGGACGGCGTGAGCGCGGACGCGGTCGACGGCGCGACCGTGCTCGCGCAGGACGCCGCGGCGGCGCGGGCGCGCTGCGCCTCGCCGGTGTTCCGCGGCGGCGTGTTCGTCCCGCGCCGCCGCGACCGTCCATCCGGCGCGGCTCGCCTTCGGCCTGCGCGAGCGGCTGCTCGCCCGCGGCGCGCGAGGTCCACGAGGGCAGCCGCGCGACCGGCATCGCGCCCGGCGCCGGAGGGCGTCGCGGTGCGCGACCGCCGGCGGGCGCGTGCGCGCGCGCACGGCGGTGTTCGCGATCAACGCGGCGACCGGCACGCTCGCCGCCGCTGCGCAACCGGCTGACGGTCTCCTCCAGCCACATCGTCTGCACCGAGCCGGTGCCGGACGTGCTCGACGCGCTCGGCTGGCGCGGCGGCGAGTCGATCTCCGACGGCCGCGCGCTGCTGCACTACATGCGCACGACGCGCGACGACCGGATCGTGTTCGGCTGGGCCGGCGGGCGGATGGCCGCGGGCGCGCGCCCGGGCGGGCGCATGGAGGTCGACCACGACGTCATCGCGCAGGTCCGCGCGCGACCTGCGTGCGCTTCTTCCCCGCAGCTCGCGGGCCGCCGGATGGCGCACGCCTGGGGCGGCCCGATCGACGTCTCCCCCACCCACCGCCCGGCGATCGTCGGGCTGCGCGGGCTGCCCGCCTGGGCCGCGTTCGGCTACACCGGCAACGGCGTCGGCCCGTCGCACCTGTTCGGGCGCACGCTGGCGGCGCTCGCGCTCGACCGGCGCGACTCCGGTGACGCGGCTGCCGTTCGTCGACCCGGCGCCGCGGCGCGTGCCGCCCGAGCCGCTGCGGATCGCGGGCGCCGCGGTGATCCGGCGCGCGCTGGTCCGCAAGGAGGCCGCCGAGGAGGCGGGCCGCGCGCCCGACCCGGTGTCCGCCGGCCTCGCCGCGCTGCCCGGACTGCTCGGCCTGCACATCGTGCGCTAGCAATCGGCGCAGATTTGGACGGAAAGACGACGAACAGCTGCCGCGGCATGTGTAGGCTCGCATGCATGGACGTGCTCATCGCCGGCGGCCACGGCCAGATCGCACGTCGCCTCATCCGCCTGCTGGCCGCGCGACGGGCACACCGCCCGCGGGCTGATCCGCAACCCCGACCACGCCGCGGACATCGAGGCCGACGGCGGCGTCGCGGTCGTGTGCGACCTCGAGCGCGACGACGTGCGCGCCGCACGTCGAGCGGCGCCGACGCGATCGTGTTCGCCGCCGGCGCCGGGCCCGGCTCCGGTGCCGAGCGCAAGCGGACGGTCGACCTCGGCGCGCGCGGTGAAGTGCGTCGAGGCCGCCGAGGCGCTCGGCGTCGCGCGCTTCGTGATCGTCTCCTCGATCGGCGCGCACGACCCCGAGGGCGGGCCCGAGGCGATGCGGCCCTACCTGCGCGCGAAGGCGGAGGCGGACGCGCACGTCGCCGCGAGCACGCTCGACTGGACGATCGTGCGCCCCGGCAGCCTGGCAGAACGGCCCGGGCACCGGCCGCGTCGACGTCTCGACGGAGCTCGGGCCGCCGCGGCCCCGTGCCGCGCGACGACGTCGCGCTCGTGCTCGCCGAGACGCTTGCAGGCGCCGAACACGATCGGCCTGACCTTCGAGGTGTTCACCGGCGAGGTGCCCGCACGGCGCAGCGAGGCCGTCCGGAAGCTGCCAGTGCACATCCCGACCGACGTCTGACATGACATGAGGAGAATCGTCGAACAGCATCTCGCCCGCCTGCGCCGCGCCCAGCGAGCCCCGGAGGAGCTCGAGGGCCTCCGCGACGCGGCTGATCGCCCGCCTCTATCCCGCCGCGCGAGGCGCCGCTGCGGCCGGCGCGCCAGGAGCGCATCCCCGTCGACGCGCCCGACTGGCTCTTCGAGGCCGAGCTGCGCCGCTCGGGGCTGTGGGAGATGATGGAGCGCTGCTACCCGACGCCGCAGTCGCAGTCGCAGTAGCGCGCGCTAGAGCGACACGGCGCGGCCGGCGAGGAACCCGTCGGAGCGCGCGATCTCGTCGACCACGTCGCGCGGCACCGGCGAGTCGGTGGTGACGACCATCACCGCGACCTCGTTGCGGCGGCCGTCCTCGCCCGGCGGCTGGCGGCCGACCGCGGCGGAGGAGATGTTCACGCCGCGCTGCGCCGAGCACCGTGCCGACGCGGCCCATCATGCCCGGGCAGGTCGTAGTAGCGGAACAGCGCCAGGTGGGCGCCCTCGTCGAGCTGGAGGTTGAAGCGCTGGCCCCACGCCTCGAGCAGGTGCGGGCGGTTCTGGCGGCCGAGCGTCGTGCCGACGACGCGGTAGCGCTCGTCGCCCGAGACGATCGTGATGCGCACGAGGTCGGTGAAGTCGCGCGCGACCGTCTCCTTGCGCTCGGAGACGCCGATCCCGCGCTCCTCGGCCAGCGTCGGCGCGTTGACGAGGTTGACGTCCTCCTCGCAGTGGCCGGCGAGCACGCCCTGCAGGACGGCGAGCGTGAGCAGGCGCGTGTCGCGCTCGGCGATCCGGCCGAAGTACTCGACCTCGACGCGGTCGACGCTCGAGCCCTCGGCGAGCGTCATCGCGAGCCGGCCGAGCCGGTCGGTGAGCGGGATGAACGGGCCGAGCACGTCCATGTCCTCCGGCGCTGATCGCCGGGATGTTCACCGCCGTCGAGACCACGCCGCCGGTCAGCGCCGCGACCACCTGCTCGGCCGTCTGCACCCCCGCCCGATCCTGCGCCTCGGTCGTCGACGCCCCCAGATGCGGCGTCACCACCACGTTCGGGTAGCCGTCGAACAGCGGGTAGTCGGTGATCGGCTCCGACGGGAACACATCCAGCGCCGCACCCGCCACCTTGCCCGAGTCCAGCGCGTCCTTCAGCGCCTGATCGTCGACCAGCTCGCCGCGCGCGCAGTTGATCACCCGCACCCCGTCGCGCATCTGCGCGAACGCCTCCGCATCCAGCCAGCCGCGCGTCTCCGGCGTCTTGGGCAGATGCAGCGTGATGAAGTCGGCCTGGCGCGTAGAGGTCCGCGGAGGTGTCGGCCTTCTCGGCGCCGAGCTCGCGGAAGCGCTCGGCGCGAGACGAACGGGTCAAACGCCACGATCCGCATCCCGAACGCCCGCGCCCGCGCCGCCACGAGCTGCCCGATCCGCCCGAACCCCAGCACGCCCAGCGTCTTCTCATACACCTCCACCCCGCCGAACCGCGACCGCTCCCACCGCCCCGCCGTCAGCGACGCATGCGCCTGCGGAATGTTGCGCGCCAACGCCAACATCAACGCGATCGTGTGCTCCGCCGCCGCCACGATGTTCGACTGCGGCGCATTCGCCACGATGATCCCGCGCTTGGTCGCCGCCTCCACATCGACGTTGTCGACGCCGATCCCCGCCCGCCCGATCACCCGCAAGTTGTCGGCCCGCTCGATCAACTCCGCCGTCAACCGCGTCGCCGACCGGATCAGGATCCCGTGATAGCCACCGATCCGCTCCGCCAGCTCCTCCGCCGACCACCCCACCCCCACATCGACCTCGAACCGCTCACGCAGCAGATCGACGCCCGAATCGGCGATCTGCTCGGCGACGAGGACCCGGTACTGCTCGCCGAGCAGGCTCACGCGGCGGCGAGGACGCCGGCCTCGAGGAACACGCGCTGGGCGGCGCCGACGCCGGCGCCGTGGTCGACGTCGTGGCCGAGCTGGCTGAGCGCGATCTCCAGGCCGGAGAGCGAGGTGAGGATGTCGAACGCGCCGAAGTAGCCGCAGTGCGCGATGCGCAGGATGCGGCCCTTCAGGTGGTCCTGGCCGCCGTTGGCGGTGATCCCGAGCTTGCGCAGCGCGCCCGGGCACCTTGCCGCCGTCGACGTCGCCGGGCAGCTCGATCGCCGTCACGACCGTCGAGCGCTCGTCGGGGTCGCCGAACAGGTCGAGCCCGAGGGCGAGCGCGCCGGCGCGGGTCGCGCGGGCGAGCAGGTCGTGGCGCGCCCAGACGTCCTCCAGGCCCTCGTCCTCGATCATCCCGAGCGCGACGTCGAGGCCCGAGGAACAGCGAGACGGCCGGGGTGAACGGGCTCGCGCCCTTCGCCTGGCTCTTCGCGGTCCGGCCCCAGTCGAAGTAGTAGCGGCCGCCGCCCTTCGCCGCGGCCGCCTCGAGCGCGCGCTCGGACACCGACGCGAACGCGAGGCCCGGCGGCGTCATCAGCGCCTTCTGCGAGCCGGCGACGACGACGTCGATGCCCCAGTCGTCCTGCTCCAGGCGCGTCGCGCCCAGGCCCGAGACGGCGTCGACCACCAGCAGCGCGTCGTGGCGCCGCGCCGACCTCGGCGATCGCGCGCACGTCGTGCACGATCCCCGTCGACGTCTCCGACAGCGTGGCGAACACGACCTCGACGCCGGGGTTCTCGCCCAGCAGCCGGTCGACGTCGGCGGCGTCGAAGCGCACGCCCCAGCCCGGCTCGTGCTTGACGAGCTCGGCGCCGTAGGCCTCGCACAGCTGGATCCAGCGCTCGCCGAACTTGCCGGCGGCCAGCGCGAGCGCCTTCGTGCCGGGGCGGACGAGGTTCGCGACCGCGGACTCCATCGCGCCGGAGCCGCTCGCGGCGAACGCGAGCACCGGGTTGCCGGTGCGGAACACGGCGGGCAGGCGGCCGAGCACGCGCTCGTAGAGCTCGTCGAACGCGGGCGCGCGGTGGTAGAGCATCGGCGCGGCCATCGCCTGCGAGACGGCGGGCGGCACCGGGGTCGGGCCGGCGGTCATGAGGTACTGCTTGATGAAGGGATTCGGCGTCACGAAGCGGGGAGGGTCGAGTTCCGGCAGGGCGGCGAAGCCTAGCGGCCGATCACCGCGCGCAGCCCTTCGAGCGTCGACCGCACGCCGTTGCCGGGGCGGTCGCGCCGCTCGTCGAGCTCGCGCTGCGAGGTCGTCGCGGAACTGCTCGAAGTCGAAGCCGGAGGCGAGCAGCGCGACGAACACGACGGCGGCCACGACGCCGGCGACGACGCCGATGCGGGCGATCCACATCGCGGCCGTCGCCTGGCCGTCGCCCCACGTCGACTCGCCCCGCTCGAGCCGCCCGCGGGCCCGGCCCGCGAGCACCCAGGCCGCGGCGGAGCAGCGGCAGCGTCAGCAGGAACAGCGTGCCGAGCGAGAGCGAGCAGCAGCGCGAGGCCGGTGATCGAGAGCACGAGCGCCCAGACCGCGGGCGCGTTGCCGGCCTCCGCGGTCGCGGGGGCGGGAGCGGGCGGGACGAACGCCGGGCGCGGCGGCGCGGGAGCCGGCCGGCACGGGCGCGTCGAACCGCGGACGCGGTCCGGCGCCGGGCGCGACGGGCGGTAGCCAGCCCGACGGGCGGGATGCGCTCATCGCCCATCCCCCTCATTGTGGCCTACCCCGCGTGGAACTCGGTGTCGATCCAGTCCATCATCGAGCGCAGCTCCTTGCCCTCGCGCTCGATCTGGTGGTTGGCGCCCTCTTCGCGCATGCGCTGGAAGTTCTCCTGCCCGGCGCGGTTCTCGGCGATCCACTCGCGCGCGAACGCGCCCGACTGGATCTCGCCGAGGATGTCCTTCATCGCCTGGCGCGTGGTGTCGGAGATGACCCGCTTGCCGCGCGTGAGGTCGCCGTACTCGGCGGTGTTGGAGATCGAGTAGCGCATCCCCGTGATGCCCTTCTCGTACATCAGGTCGACGATCAGCTTGAGCTCGTGCAGGCACTCGAAGTACGCGAGCCGCGGGTCGTAGCCGGCGTCGACGAGCGTCTCGTAGCCCGCGGTCACGAGCTCGGAGACGCCGCCGCACAGCACCGCCTGCTCGCCGAACAGGTCGGTCTCGGTCTCGTCCTTGAACGTCGTCTCGATCACGCCGCCGCGCGTGCCGCCGATGCCCTTGGCGTAGGCGAGCGTGAGCGCCTGCGCGTCGCCGGTCGCGTCCTGCTGGATCGCGATCAGCGCCGGCACGCCCGAGCCCTCGGTGTACTGGCGGCGCACGAGATGGCCCGGGGCCCTTCGGCGCGACGAGCCCGACGTCGACGCCGGCGGGCGGCTCGACCTCGCCGTAGTGGATCGAGAAGCCGTGGCCGAACAGCAGCAGGTTGCCGGGCGCGACGCCGTCGGCGATCTGCTCGCGGTAGATCTCGCCCGTGCTTCTCGTCCGGGCAGCAGCACCATGACGATGTCGCCGCGCGACGCCGCCTCGGTGATGTCGGCCACCTCGAGCCCGGCCTCCCGCGCCTGGGCGACCGAGGCCGAGTCCGGGCGCAGGCCCGACGACGACGTCGACGCCGGAGTCCTTGAGGTTCAGCGCGTGGGCGTGGCCCTGGGAGCCGTAGCCGATGATCGCGACGGTCTTGCCGTCGAGGAGCGTGAGGTCTGCGTCGTCGTCGTAGTACATGGGGGCGAGCAGGCTACTAAGTTGCCGTCCCATGCCCCACGAGATCACCGTCGACGCGCCGCCCGACCGCGCCTTCGCGCTGTTCACCGAGGGCATGACCGAGTGGTGGCCGCCGGAGTACACGTGGGCGCAGAAGACGCTCGACCACATCGCGATCGAGCCGCGTCGAGGGCGGCCGCTGCTTCGAGCGCGGGCCGCACGAGTTCACGCTGCGACTGGGGCCGGGTGGTGACGTGCGAGCCGCCGGGCGGATCGCGTTCACCTGGCAGATCAGCCCGCAGCGCGTGCCGCAGCCCGACCCGGCGCAGGCGAGCCTGGTCGAGGTGCGGTTCACGCCCGCCGGCGATTCCGGCACGCGCGTCGCGCTCGAGCACCGGCACTTCTCACGCCACGGCGAGGGCGCCGAGGGCTACGAGGCGGCGATGAGCTCGCCGCAGGGCTGGCCGCTGCTGCTCGAGCGCTTCGCCGCCGCCTGCTGACTCACGCCGCCGCCCACGCGACCCACGTGCGCGCGGGGATCTGCAGCGTGCCGTCCGGGGTGCGCGAACCGCTCGGCATGGCGGTCGAGCGCGTCGCCCACCGCCGCGAGGTCGTCGTCGCTCGCCTGCTGCACGGCCGCGCGGAAGCCGCTCGAGAGCGCCAGCGCCGCCGCCCACCAGTCGGCCGCCGAGCGATAGGCGATCGGGAAGTCGAGCGGCTCGACGCGGTGCTCGGTGAAGCCGGCGGCGTCGAGGTGCTGCGCGATCAGCCCCTCCTCGCGCCCACGTGAACTGGCCGGGGACGGCCGGGTCGGGCGGTTCCGCAGACCCCCTGGGCGACCATCTCGCGCACCGGCAGCGCGCTCCAGGGGTTCTCCTCCGGGCCCGGCCCACGCCGCCAGCGCGACGCGGCGGCCGGGCCGCAGGACGCGGCGCGTCTCGCGCAGCGCCGTCTCGGGGTCGGCCATCAGCATGTAGCCCCAGCGGCACAGCACGCCGTCGACGCTCGCGGTCTCCACGTCGATGCTCGTCTCGGCGTCGATCTGCTTGAAGCGCACGTTGTGGACGCCGAGCTCCTCCGCGCGCCGCTGGGCGGTCTGGAGCATCTCGGGGGAGAAGTCGGAGCTGATCAGCGTCCCTCCCGGCTCGATCAGCTCGGCCGCGAGGAGCCCGGTGTCGCCGGTGCCGGCGGCCAGCTCGAGCAGCGTGTCGCCCGGCTGGGGATCGATCGCGTCGATCAGCCAGGCCGAGACCGGCATCGTCGACGTGCGCATCTCGTCGCGGCGCGACTCCCAGCCCTCGGCCTGATCGCCCCAGCGCTTGCGGCTCTGCGCGCGGAAGTCGTCAGGGAGCGCCATGCCTTCCGGCCACGCTAGCGCAGCTCGGCGCGGCGGACCTTGCCCGACTCGGTGCGCGGCAGCTCGTCGACGAGCTCGAACGCCTTCGGCACCTTGAAGCGCGCCAGCCGCTCCAGGCAGTGCGCGCGCAGCACCGCCTGCGGCGAGCTCCGCGCCCGGGCGCGCGACGACGAGCGCGGTGATCGCCTCGCCCCAGAGCGGGTGCGGCCGGGCGAAGACCGCGGCCTCGACGACGTCGGGGTGCTCGGCGAGCACCGCCTCGACCTCGGCCGGCGACACGTTCTCGCCGCCGGTGACGATCATGTCGCCCTTGCGGCCCGTGACGATCAGGCGGCCCTGCTCGTCCAGGTGTCCGAGGTCGCCGGTGCGCAGGCTCCCGAGGGTGTTGACGGTGGCGCCCGAGACGATGATCTCGCCGTGGTCGGTGATGGCCACGCCGACCCCGGGGAGCGCGCGGCCCGCCGTCTCGAGGTCGCCCGGCTCGGCGACCGTGACGGTGGAGCAGGCCTGCGTCAGCCCGTAGCTCGGGCAGACCGGGAACCCGGCGGCGCGGGCGCGGGAGAGCAGCGCCCGCGGCATCGGGCCGCCGCCGAGCAGGATCCGGCGCAGGTCCGGCCCCGGCTCGGCCCCCGCCTCGAGCAGGCGCCGCAGCTGGGAGGGGACGAGCGAGGCGGTCGTGACGCCGCTCTCCGACACGCGCTCGGGCGGCGCCGAGCACGGCGGTCGTCGCCATCAGCGCCGAGCGCAGCACGACCATCAGGCCGCCGACGTGGGAGAGCGGGAGCGGGCACAGCCAGCGCTCGTCGTCGCCGAGCTCCATCGCCTGCGCGAGCCCGCGGGCGTTCGCGCGGATGTTCCCGTAGGTGATCTCGACCGGCTGCGGGCGGCCGGTGGTGCCGGACGTGTGCACGATGAGCGCGGTCGCGCCGGCCTCCGGCGGCTCGGGCAGCTGGAAGACGCCGCGGTCGCCGCGCAGCGGGCGCGACACCGTCTCCTCGACGTCGCGGAGGATCGCCTCGCGCTCGCGTTCGGTGAGGCGCGGGTCGACCGGCACGGCGGGCGCGCCGAGCAGCAGGCACCCGTGGAGCGCCTCGACGAACGGGAGCCCCGGCTCCAGCGCCAGCCCGACCGGCCGGCCGCGCCTTGATGCCGCGCACGTGGAGCGCGCCGGCCGCGCGCACGGCGCGCAGCAGCAGCTCGCGGTAGCTGACCGACTCGTCCGGCGCCTCGACGGCGACGCGGTCGGGATGGCGCCCTGCGGCGCCCGAGAGCCAATGGCCGAAGTCCATGGTGAGAGCGAAAGGCTAATGTCACGGCGCGTGAAGGTGGACTGGAAAGCCGCGGGCGAGTACACGGATATCCGCTACGAGCGGTCTGGCGACGGCATCGCGAAGGTCACGATCGACCGGCCGGAGGTGCGCAACGCCTTCCGGCCGCAGACGATCGTCGAGATCTCCGACGCGCTCGAGCGCGCGCGCGAGGACACGTCGATCGGCGTGATCGTGCTGACGGGCGAGGGACCGCTCGCGTTCTGCTCCGGCGGCGACCAGCGCGTGCGCGGCGACACCGGGTACATGCCCGAGGGGGCGTCGGTCGGCCGCTTCCACGTCACCGACCTGCACGTGCAGATGCGCCGGCTGCCCAAGCCGGTCGTCGCGATGGTGGCGGGCTACGCGGTCGGCGGCGGCCAGATCCTGCACCTCGTGTGCGACCTCACGATCGCCGCCGACAACGCCCGCTTCGGGCAGACCGGGCCGCGCGTCGGGTCGTGGGACGGCGGCTACGGCGCGTCGCTCCTGCGCGACCTCGTCGGCCCCAAGAAGGCGAAGGAGTTCTGGTTCCTCTGCCGCCAGTACGACGCGGCGCAGGCGCTGGAGATGGGGCTCGTCAACGCGGTCGTGCCGCTCGACCGGCTCGAGGAGGAGACCGTCGCCTGGTGCCGCGAGATGCTGGCCCTCTCCCCCTTCGCGCTGCGGCTGGCGAAGGCGAGCTTCAACGCGCACGAGGACGGCTACGCCGGCATCCAGCAGCTCGCTCACGACGCCAACCTCCTGTTCTACGGCAGCGAGGAGGCGCAGGAGGGGCGCGACGCGTACCGCGAGAAGCGCGCGCCGGACTTCTCCCGCTTCCCCAAGCGGCCGTGAGCCTCACCGAGCGGCCGTCGGCGGCCCGCATCTGGCTGATGGCGGCGCGTCCGCGGACGCTGCCGGCGGCGGTCGCGCCGGTGCTCGTCGGCACCGCGCTGGCGGCGACCGAGGGCACGTTCAAGGTCCTCACGTTCCTCGCCGCGCTGATCGGCGCGCTGTTCATCCAGGTCGGGACGAACCTGTCCAACGACTACTCGGACGCGCGCCGGGGCGCCGACACCGAGGACCGGCTCGGGCCCGTGCGGGTGACGGCCGGCGGCCTCGTGCCGCCGCGGCAGGTGCTCGATCGCGACCTACGTGGCGTTCGGCGTGGCGGTGCTGGCCGGCGTCTACCTGATCGCGACCGCCGGATGGGAGCTGCTGCTCGTCGGCGCCGCGTCGATCCTCGCCGGCGTGCTGTACACCGGCGGCCCGCGGCCGTACGGCTACGAGGGGCTCGGCGAGGTGTTCGTGTTCCTGTTCTTCGGCGTGGTCGCGGTCGCCGGCTCGTACTTCGCCCAGACCGAGACGCTCGAGTGGGAGGCGCTCGTGCTGGCCGTGCCGGTCGGGCTGCTCGCGAGCGCGATCCTCGTGGTGAACAACGTGCGCGACCTGGAGACCGACCGGCGGGCGGGGAAGCGGACGCTCGCCGTGCGGCTGGGGCGTGAGCGGACGCGGGTGCTGTTCGTGGCGATGATCGCGGGCGCGTTCGTCACCGCGCCGCTGCCGTGGATCCTGGGCTCGCTGTCGCCGTGGCTGCTGCTGAGCTGGCTGGCGATCCCGCTCGCGCTGCCGGTCGTGCGGGTGGTGCGGACGCGGACCGACGGCCCGTCGCTCAACGGCGCCCTGGCGGGGACGGGGCAGCTCCAGCTCGCGTTCTGCGTCCTGCTCTGCGCCGGGCTGCTGGCGAGCTAGGCGGTCACAAGCGTATGACCCGATGACGACTTCCGCGCTCGCCTGCGTAGTACCCGGCTGACGCCCGATGGCGCGGCTCGAGGTGACACCCCTGCGGCTGGTCCTGCGGTCGCCGCTGGTCGCCGCGTGGGGCGAGCTGCGCCGGCGCGAGATCCTGCGGGTGCGGCTCGCGTGGTCCGCCGAGGACTTCGGGGTCGGCGAGGCCGCGCCGCTCGAGGCCTACGACGGCGTCTCCTCGGCGCGGTCGCCTCGGCGCTCGACGCCTACGGCGAGGTGCTGCGCGGCATGGACGCCGGGACCGGCCACGCCGAGCTGCTCGCGGCCTGCGCGGCCGAGCGCGACCTCCCGGCGGCGCTCGCGGCGATCGATCTCGCGCTGTGGGACCGCGCCGGGCGGCGGACCGGGCGGCCGGTGGCGCACCTGCTCGCGGCGGGCGCGGCCGAGCGGGTCGCGGTGAACGCGACGCTGCGCGCCGAGGACCGGGCGGGAGCGGCGCGCGGAGGCGGCCGCCGCCGCGCGGGCCGGCTTCGGCTGCGTGAAGGTCAAGGTCGGCATCGGCGACGACGCCGGCCGGGTGGCGGCGGTCCGCGCGGCGGCCGGGCCCGACATGGCGATCCGCGTGGACGCCAACGGCGCGTGGTCCACGGCGCACGAGGCGCTCGCGAACCTCCGCGCGCTCGCCGGCGCAGGGCTCGAGTACGCCGAGGAGCCGGTGCACGGCGTCGACGCGCTCGCCGCCGTCCGGGCCGCTCGGCGTCGTGCCGGTGGCGATGGACGAGACGGCGGCCGAGCCGGGCGCCGTCGGGTCGGGCGCCGACCGATGCCGTCTGCCTCAAGGTCTCCCGCTGCGGCGGGATCACGGGCGTGATGCGCGACGCGCGGACGGCGCGGGCGGCGGGCAGCGAGGTGTACGTGGCGTCGTCGTTCGACGGGCCGCTCGGCGTCGCGGCGGGCGTGCACGCGGCGGCGGCGCTGTCGGCGTCCGGTCCGCTGCCGTGGTGCGGGCTGGCGACGCTGGGGGCGTTCGACGGGCTCGAGGGCGTGTTGGCTCCCGTGCGGGGTGCGATCGCCGTGCCGAGCGGCCCCGGCCTGCTCGGCGACGCCGGCGCCGGGAACGGCGGGCATTGAGGAGCGGAGCGTTCGAGTGTCGGCGGCGGCTCGCGGCCCGCCGTCGTCAACGCGCGAGCAACTCGACGAGGGCGTCCGGCACTTCCAGATGCACCGCATGCCCCGCGCCCTCGACCACGCGCACCCGCGCCGACGGCAGCGCCGCCGCCATCCGCTCCGCGATCGCGCGGAACTTCTCGTCGCGCTCCCCCACCACGAGGTCGACCGGGATCGCCAGCTCCCCCAGCCGCGTCCCACAGCGGCGGCATCACGCCCGTGCCCAGCCCGCGCAGCGCGGCGGCGAGGCCCGGCGCGGTGTTGCGCAGCCGGTCCTCGTCGGCGAGCTCGGCCACCCCGCGCGGCATCCCGGCGAACAGCGGCTGCGCCGCCCCACTCGCGCACGAACGCCTCGACCCCGATCGCCTCGATCCGGTCGGCGAGCGCCGCGTCCTCGGCCGCGCGGGCGGCGCGCTCGGCCGGGTCGGCGATCCCCGGGCTCGCGCCGATCAGGACGAGCCGCTCGACGACGCGCGCCGAGCGAGAGCGCGGCGTGCAGCGCGATCCGGCCGCCCATCGAGTAGCCCGCGAGCGTGAACGGGCCGCGGCCGCAGCGCGCGCAGGTACGCGTCGCAGGCCGCGAACGAGGCCGGCCGGCGCTCCGCGAAGTCGCCGTGGCCGGGCAGGTCCGGCGCGAGCGATCGGTACCGTCCCGCCAGCGCATGGGCGATCGGCTGCCAGCTCCGCCCCGTCTGGGTGAAGCCGTGGAGGAGGACCAGGTCGGCCATGTGCGGCGCGAACGATGACAGCGATCGACACGTACCTGAACCTGCGCGCGTTCGTGGACGAGCTCGTCCGCTGCGGCGTGCGCGAGGCGTGCACGTCGCCCGGGCTCGCGCTCGACCCCGCTCGTGCTCTCGCTCGCGCGCGACGCGCGCCTGCGCGCCACGTCGCACCTCGACGAGCGCAGCGGCGGCGTTCTTCGCGCTCGGGCTCGCCAAGGCGACGCGGGCGCCCGGTCGCCCTGGCCTGCACGTCGGGCACGGCCGCGGCGAACTACGCGCCGGCGGTGATCGAGGCGCACGAGGCGCGCGTGCCGCTGCTCGTCCTCACCGCCGACCGGCCGCCCGAGCTGCGCGAGCTCGGCGCCGGCCAGACGATCGACCAGGTCAAGCTCTACGGCAGCGCCGCCAAGTGGTTCTTCGAGGTCGACGACCAGCCGGCGACGCCCGAGCGGGTCCGCTGGCTGCGCCAGCTCGCCTGCCGGGCCTGCTGGACCGCGCTCGAGGGCCGGCCCGGGACCGGTGCACCTGAACTTCTCGCTCCGCGAGCCGCTCGTGCTCGACGGGCCGCTGCCGGCCGAGGAGCCCGGCGGCGGCGGTCGCGCCGGCGGGCGGCCGTGGGTCACCCGGCCCCGGCCGGAGCGCCGGGCTGGACCCCGCGCTCGTCGACGGCCTCGCGGGCGAGCTGGAGCAGCGCCCGCGCGCGGTGCGTCGTCGCCGGCCGCGCGGAGCGCGACCCGCGGCTCGGCGCCGTCCTGGCGGCGTTCGCCGAGCGCGCCGGGGTCCCGCTGCTCGCCGAGCCGACCTCGGGCGCGCGGCGCGGTCCGGCCGCGGTCGCGCACTACGACGCGCTGCTGCGCGATCCCGCGTGGGCGGCCGCACGGCAGCCCGAGCTCGTGCTGCGCGTCGGCGACCTGCCGACGTCCAAGCCGCTGCGGCAGTGGCTCGCACGGGCTCGGGCGAGGAGACGCTGCAGGTCGCGTTCGACCCCGAGCACGCGTGGCAGGACCCGGCCGGCGCGGTGGCGACGCTCCTCCCGGCCGATCCGCGCCCGGTCGTCGAGGCGCTCACCGAGCGGCTGCCGCGCAAGCCGCGCGCCCGCGGCTGGCTGGAGGAGTGGACCGGCCCCGACCGCGCCGCGGCCGGCGCGATCGCGCAGGTGCTCGGCGGGCGGCCCGACCTCTCCGAGCCGCGCGTCGCGGCGGAGCTCGGGCGTGCGGCTGCCGGCCGACGCGACGCTGGTGGTCGCGTCGTCGATGCCGATCCGCGACGTCGAGACGTTCTTCCCCGCCCGCCCGGCGCCGCCGCGCGTGCTCGCCAACCGCGGCGCGAACGGGATCGACGGCACGGTCTCGACCGCCTTCGGCGTCGCGGCCGCGGCGCCCGGGCCGGTGGTGCTGCTGATCGGCGACGTCGCGCTCCTGCACGACATCGGCGGGCTGCTCGCCGCGCGGCGGCTCGGCCTGCCGCTCGCGATCGTGCTGCTCGACAACGACGGCGGCGGCATCTTCAACTTCCTGCCGGTCGCGGGCGAGGGCGCGGCGTTCGAGGAGCACGTCGCCACGCCGCACGGCGTCGACTTCGCGCACGCCGCCGCGCTCTACGGGCTCGTGCACGAGCGCGTCGCCGCGCCCGAGCCGTTCCGCGCCGCGCTGGACCGCGCGCTCGCGGCCGACGGCGCGCACGCTCATCCACGTCCGCACCGACCGCGAGGAGAACGTCGCGCTGCACCGCGCCGTGTGGGAGGCCGTCCGCGCCGCCGTCTAGGTTCTCCCGCGATGGCACAGGAACGGTTGATGGAGATCCCCGAGGAGCCGGCGGCGCCGGGTCGCCAGACGTCGAAGGGCATCGGCGCGGGCGACATCGTGCTCGTCGACAAGAAGGGCCGCAAGTTCCACGCGCTGGTGACCGAGCTCGAGCAGCTCGAGTCCGGCCGCTTCGAGCTCGTCGTCCGCCCGCTGGACTCGCGGATCTCCTACCGCACGGCGAGCGTGCGCGAGGTCCTCGAGGTCTGGCGCAAGCGCCGGCCCGCCTAGCCCGAGAGGACCGGCAGCAGCGCGCCGAGCTTGACCTCGGTCTCGGCCAGCTCGGCCGCGGGATCCGAGTCGCGCACGACGCCGACGCCCGCGTACAGCCGCGCCTCCGCTCCGCGCAGCAGCGCGCAGCGCAGCGCGACGCAGAACTCGCCGTCCTCGTTGGCGTCCGTCCAGCCGACCGGGCCGGCGTACCAGCCGCGGTCGAGCCCCTCGAACGCCGGGATCTGCGCGGACCGCCGCGTGCGGCTCGGCCCCGACCGCCGGCGTGGGATGGAGCAGGCCGGCGAGCTCGACCACGCTGCGCGGCTGCGTGAGCTGCGCGCGGATCGGGGTCGCCAGGTGCTGGATGTTCGCGACGCGGACGATCGCCGGCTCGTCCGGCGCGGCGACCCACACGCTCAGCGGCCGGAGCGCGCGCGCGATCCGGCGCGTGACGATCGCCTGCTCCTCGCGGTCCTTCTCGGAGCTCAGGAGCTGCTCGCCGAGATACGCGTCGACGGCCGGATCGGCGGAGCGCCGCGTCGAGCCGGCGAGCGCCACGGTGGAGGCCCGCAGCCCCTCGCGGCGGACCAGCAGCTCCGGCGACGCGCCGACGAACGCGGCGTCGCCGCGGCCGGCGCAGTAGACGTAGCAGGACGAGAAGCCGGCCCGCAGCACGCCGAACACCGCCGCGGTGTCGTGCGCCGCCGGCGCGTGGACGGCGACCTCGCGGGCCAGCACGATCTTCTCGAACGCGCCGGCGCGGATGCGCTCGACCGCGCGGGCGACCGCCGCCTCGTAGTGCTCGGGCGGCGCGGTCGACGCGATGTGGAAGCGCCCGGCCGGCGCGGGATCGAGCAGCGGCAGCGGCCTCTTGCGCAGCCCGGCGAAGCGCCGCTCGGCGCGGGCGACGAGCTCCTCCGGCACGTCGTCGGGCGCGGCGAGCACCGCGACCGTCAGGCGCACGTCGCGCCCGCGGCGAGCGAGCGCGAGCTCCGGCACGACGAGGCCGCCGGGGCCGAAGCCGGCCCAGTGCGGCGCGGCGGCGCCGGCGGCGGCGAACGGGAACCCGCCGACGGCGACGAGACCCGATCCGGGCGGCCCGTCCGGCGAGTCGGCGACGGCCTCGCCGGCAAGCCGCCGCCACGCAGCGGCCACCGCGGCGAAACGGCTGGGTCAGGCCCGTTGCGTTGCACGCCGCGGCCGGGGCTCCGCGGATCCGATCGGCGTGCAACGCAACGGGCCTGACCCCGGCGGTTCGAACCGCGCCACGCAGCCGAGTCCGGCGAGCGCGCCGCCGTCGCGGTCGGGCTGCTCGAAGCAGAACCAGTCGTCGCCGGTGCGGCGCGACGCGAACGCGACCGCGCTCGGGTCGACCTCCGGGTCCACGCGCACCGTCACAGCGGCCAGCACGCCGCGCCCGCTCCGCCGCGCGCGCCGCACCGCGCGCTCGCAGCGCGGCAGCAGCTCCGCACGGGCCGCGCCGTAGAGCGCGAGGCCCCGATCGGTTGTGCGCGCCGGAGCGGTCACGCGCTCCAGGGTACGGAGTCGCCCCCGTCCGCGCGTGGCTAGGATCGGGTGGAGGCGATCACCGGGTGGGCGTCGGCGATCCGTCCCGCCGGCACCGTCGCCGCGGCAGGCCTGCCCTCGACGCTGCGCACGCCGCGGACGAACAGCGCCGCGAACGTCACCCCGGCTCCGATCACGCCCGCGCCGATCAGCGTCGCCCGGAGGCCGATCGCCGCGCTCACCGGGCCGGTCAGCGCGAACGAGAGCGGCAGCAGCCCGATCGAGATCAGCCAGTCGAGGCTGGAGACCCGCCCGAGCATGTCCGCCGGCACGTGGCGCTGCTTCGCGGTCGCCCACACGATCGTCCCTGCGGTCTCCAGGCCGTTGAACACCAGGCAGGCGAGCATCAGCTGCCACACCGACGCGCGAGAGCCCGTAGCCCGCGACCGCCAGCGTCGCGAGCGTCCAGGCGACGTACATGAACGTGATGTCGCGCCGCGGGAGCCCGCGCTGGCCGAGCACGACGGCGCACGCCACGGAGCCCAGGCCGCCCGCGGCGAACACGAGCCCGAGCTCGGCGGCGCTCCCGCCCAGCTCGTGCTTGACGAGCAGCGGGAGGAGCACCTCGACGGGGCCCATGAACAGCAGGTACGCGATCGCGGCGCTGCCGAACGTCGCCCACAGCCAGGAGCGCCGGCGCACGAAGCGCCATCCCTCGCGCAGGTCCCCGGTCAGCGAGACACCGGTCGCCGCGGGCCGCGCGGCCGGCGGGCGCATCAACAACAGCGCCGCGGCGGAGACCATGAACGAGGTGGCGTCGAGCGCGAAGGCGGTCCCCGGCCCGAGCGCGCCGACCAGCACGCCGCCGAGCGCCGGGCCCGCCAGCCGCAGCGCGATCGGGCGCACGACCTGGTCGAGCGCGTTCGCCTGCGCCAGCCGCTCGGCCGGCAGCAGCTCGGGGACGATCGCGTCGAACGCCGGCGCGAAGAACGCGGCCCCGCTGCCGTAGAACACGACGAGGCCCACGATGTGCCAGAGCTCCAGCGCTCCGGTGATCGACAGGACGGCGAGCACGCCGACCGCCACGCCCGCGCACGAGGTCTGCGGCGAGCATGATCCGCCGCCGGTCGAGGCGATCGCTCGCGACCCCGCCGACCAGCAGGAACACGATCGTCGGCACGGTCATCGCGATGCCGACGAGCGACATCGCCGTGGCCGTGTCCGACAGCTCGTAGACCTGCCAGGCGAGCGCGACGAGGAACGCGCCGTCGCCGAGCAGCGAGATGCACATCCCGCTCCAGAGCAGCCGGAAGTCGCGATGGCGGAGCGGCGCGAGCAGCCCGGCGCGGTCGTATCCGCCCGCGCGGTCGAGCGCCTCGTGGCTATGGAGCATCGGCGGCCGGCGCCTCGACGCCGGCGGCCAGGAACTCCAGGCGTCGCGTCGGCGTCCATCGGCCGGGCGAAGTAGAAGCCCTGGCCCATCTCGCAGCCCAGGTCGCGCAGCGTGTGCCACTGCTCCGGGAACTCGATCCCCTCGGCGACCACCTCGAGGTCGAGCGTCGCGCCGAGCGCGACGACGGCGGTGGCGAGGCCCGACGCCTCGGGCGTCGCGCCCCCGCGCAGGAACGAGCGGTCCATCTTGAGGATGTCGACGGGGAACCGGCTGAGGTAGCTCAGCGACGAGTAGCCGGTGCCGAAGTCGTCGAGCGCGAGCCGCACGCCCAGCTCCTTGAGCTCCTGCAGGCGCTGGACCGCCAGGTCGGCGTCGGCCATCAGCACGGTCTCGGTGATCTCGAGCGTCAGGCAATGCGGGTCCAGCCCGGACTCGGCCAGCGCGTCGCGCACGTCGGCGACGATGTCGGACTGCTGGATCTGCTTGAGCGACAGGTTGATGCTCATCGTCGGCTGCGCGGCGGGATCGAGCGCCGCGAGCACCCGCCGGGCATGGCGGCAGCCCTCGCGCAGCACCCAGCGGCCGATCGGCACGATCAGGCCGGTCTCCTCGGCGATCGGGATGAACGCGTCCGGCGGGACCAGCCCGCGCTCGGGATGGCGCCAGCGCAGCAGCGCCTCGACGCCGGCGACCGACGCCGTCCTCCAGCCGCACGACCGGCTGGTAGTGCAGCTCGAGCTGCTCGGTCGCGATCGCGCGCTGCAGGTCGGTGCGCAGCTCCAGCCGGGCCAGCACGCCCTCGTGCATCGCGGGCTCGAACAGCCGGTAGCCGCCCTTGCCGTCGCGCTTGGCGATGTACATCGCGGCGTCGGCGTCGCGGATCATCTCGTCGGCGTCGGTCGCCGGACTCGTGCTCGCAGACCGAGATGCCGAGGCTGCAGCGCAGCGCGAGCTCCTTGTGGCGCGGCCACGCAGCGGCACGGCGAGCGCCTCGAGGATCCGCTCGGCGGCGTCGGCGGCCTCCTGGCTGTCCTGCGACGTCCTCGAGCAGCACCGCGAACTCGTCGCCGCCGAAGCGCGCGGCGGTGTCGGCGCCGCGGATGCTCGCGTCGAGCCGGCGCGCGACCTCGATCAGCACCTCGTCGCCGGCGGCGTGGCCGAGGCTGTCGTTGATCGTCTTGAAGTCGTCGAGGTCGAGGAAGATCACCGCGAGGCCGCGGTCGCTCGCGCCGCCGCGGGCGATCGCGTGGCGGACGCGCTCGGCGAACAGCGCGCGGTTCGCCAGCCCGGTGACGCCGTCGTGGAACGCCTGATGGGCGAGCTGCTCCTCGAACGACCTTGCGCTCGCTGACGTCGCGGCTGTTGAGCACGATGCCGCCGACGTGCTCGTCCTCGAGCAGGTTCGTCATGAGGATCTCGAACTGGCGCGTGCTGCCGTCCTGGTGGACCAGCGACGCACTCGATCGCCTGGACGTGGTCCGTGTCGTCCTCGGCACGCCGGAGGCGACGAGCCGGGCGAGGCGCTCGCGGTCGCCGGCCTCGACCAGCTCCTCGAAGCGGCGTCCGGCCACCTCCGTCGGGCGTGTAGCCGAGCACCCGCTCGATCGACGGGCTCTGGTACGCGATCTCGCCGGCCGGGCCCGAGCACCGTGATGAGGTCGCTGGAGTGCTGGATGAGCGAGCCGAACCGCGCCTCGCTGCGCCGGCGGTGGACCTCCTCGGTCAGCGCGACGCTGTCGAGCGCGAGCGCGACCTGCGTGGCCAGCGCCCGCAGCGCGGCCTCGACGGCGGGGCCGCGCCGCGCGCGGGGCGGTGACGCACGAGCCGCTGCGGCGTGCCTCGGCGCGGGGTGATCTCGATGACGGTGGCCAGCGTCCGGGCCGGGAACCGTGCGCGGCGCCACGCTGGGCACGTCGTCGCCGCGCGCCCGCGAGCAGCTCGAGGCGATCCCCGTCGCCGAGGGCGCACAGCAGCGCGGTGGCGTCCTCGCCCGCGAGCGAGCGCGCCGAGTCGACCGCGACGCGGTGGATCTCCTCGCGGCCGGCGGCCCCGACGAGCGCGGCGCCGGCGCTGGAGAGCATCCGCTCGCGCTCGAGCGAGCGCTCCTGCTGGCGGACGAGCCCGGCCATGCGCGCGACGACCAGGCCGAAGAGGGCGATCGAGGCGCCCGTGACGACGGCCATGTCGACGTCGCCCCGCTGGATGTCGTGCACGAAGCTGATCACCGGGGCGACGAGCGAGGCGCACGTGAGCAGCGCGAGCCGGAAGCGGGTGAGCATCGAGTCGCGCGGCGCCGAGCGCTGCTCGAGCGCGCGCCATCGACGGGATGCAGCGCCGCCGCTCCCCACAGGATGTAGAAGCCGATCCAGCCGACGTCGAGCCACAGCTGGTGGTCGTAGGTGCCGTGCAGGATCAGCAGGCCGTAGACGAAGTCCGTCACGAGCAGGCAGGACGATGCTCGAGCTGAGCAGGTAGAACGCGGGCGCGCGCCGGCCGCTGTCGAGCGCGAGCCGGATCGCCGCCGCCAGCAGGAGCACGTCGCCGAGCGGGTATGCGATCGAGACCAGCTTGGCCACCGTGGACAGCTCGGTGTCGTGCAGGTACGGGCGCCATCAGCGCGATCCACTGCGGCAGCGCCAGGCCGACCGTGAGGATCAGGCCGTCGATCACGCCGCCGTGGTCGCCGCGCGTGCTGCGGCGCCGGATCAGCAGCAGCAGGCCGGCCATGAGGACCGGGTACACGAGCACGTAGGAGGCGTCGCCGAGCGACGGGAACGGCACGTCGCGGTCCAGCAGCAGCGGGTAGCTGTACGTGTAGAGGTCGCCGAACCAGAACAGCAGGAACCCGACGGCGAAGAAGCCCCAGGGCGCGACCGACCGCGGCCGGTGCAGCCGCACGCCGACGAGGATGGCCACCACCGGCGACAGGCCGAGCAGGTTCATCACCGGGCCGCTGCCCTTGAGCGGCGGCACCAGGACGTATCCGACGGTGAGGAGCGCGCCGACGGCCAGGTACGCGATCCAGGCGGGCGGCCGGCGCATGTCAGGCGACCTGCGCCAGGGTCCCGATCGGGTCCTCCGGCGTGCGCAGGAGCCCCCGCTCGCTCAGGCCCTCCAGCGCGCGCGAGGAGCGCGTCGACCTCACCGCGTCGTGTTCGCCGCGGTCAGCTGGATGCGGAAGCCGACCTCGGCCTTCGGGACCAGCGGGTAGGCGGCGAGCGTGACGTACACGCCGTGGTCGAACAGGTAGCGCCCGACGTCCTCGATCGTGTGGTGGTCGCGCAGCGGGATCTCGACGATCGGCAGCCCCGAGCGGTTGGGCGTGTCGATGCGGAGCCGCTCCATGCCGTCCAGGAGCCGGGTGGTGAGCCCGTGCAGCCGCGTCCGCAGCTCGTCGCCGCGCCGCTCGTTCACGTCGAAGCCGGCGAGCACCGTGGCGAGCGAGGCGATCGGGCGACGGCCCGGAGTAGAGGTAGGGCGAGGCGGCGACCTTGAGCATGTCCTTGACCTCGGTCGGGCACGCGATGAACGCGAGCAGCGACGAGTACGACTTCGAGAAGCCGCCGACGAGCACGAGGTTGTCGTACGATCACGCCCGCGTGGCGCACGATGCTGTTGCCGCGCATGCCGTACGGCGACGGCTCGTGCCGGCGCGCGCTCCCCGATGACGCCGAATCCGTGGGCGTCGTCGACGTAGAGCAGCGCGCCGTGACGGTGCGCCACGGCGGCGAAGGCGGCGAGATCGGGCGGGTTGCCCGTCATGCTGTTCACGCCGTCCATGCACACCAGGCGCGTGGGGTCGCGCTCGGTGGACATCAGCTCGTCGAGGTGGTCGGGGTCCTCGAAGCGGAACCGGCGGACGGCCGCGCCGCGGGCCTTCGCGGCCTGGCAGCCGTCGTAGATCGTCTTGTGCGCCCGCTCGTCGAGGAAGATCGTGCCCGACGCCGCGAGCAGCGGGATCACCGACATGTGGATGTGGGTGATCGTCGGCAGGACGAGCGAGTCCTCGCATGCGAGCAGCTCCGTCAGGCGCTCCTCGATCTGCTCGTACAGCGCGGGGCTGCCGAGCAGGCGCGACCAGCTCGGGTGCGTGCCCCAGGCGTCGAGCGCCGCCGGGACCGCCTCGATGATGTCGCGGTCGAGGTCGAAGCCGAGGTAGTTGCAGGAGGCGAAGTCGGCGAGCCAGCGATCGCCGATGCGGATCATGCGGCCGTCGATCTCGTCGATGACCGCGTCCATCATCGGATGCGTCGCGGTCAGCTCGCTGAGGTCGCGGACGGTGTCGAGCCAGTGCTCCAGCCACGGCTTGCGGCCGGGTGTCAGGACAGCGCGGGGTGAGCGCGGCAAGGCGTGCCGATCCGTGGCGTTGCGCACGTTCCACTTATCGGAGCGAGCCCGGCCCGCCTTGAACCGGCGTGAGCCGGCGGCGAGACCCTCAGGTCTCGCCGCGGCCGCGGGACAGGGCGATCTCGCCCGTCCGCGCCATCTCGACGAGGCCGAACGGGCGGACCATCCGCTCGAACGCCTCGACCTTGTCGTGCGTGCCGGTGACCTCGACGATCACCGAGCGGCGCTGGACGTCGATGATCTTCGCGCGGAAGATCTCGACGACCTGCATGATCTCGCCGCGCGACCCCGCGTCGGCGGAGATCTTGAACAGCGACATCTCCCGCGCGACCGCCTCGTCGGGCTCCAGATCGCGGATCTTGAGCACGTTGACCAGCTTGTGCAGCTGCTTGGTCACCTGGTCTATCGGGTGCATCGCCCCGTCGACGGTCAGCGTGATGCGCGAGAGCGACTCGTCGTCGGTCGGGCCGACCACGAGCGTGTCGATGTTGAACCCGCGGCGCGCGAACAGGCCCGCGATCCGCGTCAGGACGCCGGGCTTGTTCTCCACCAGGATGGACAGCACGTGCTTGCGGCCGGTGCGCACACCGGACGCCGCCTCGAGGTCCTCGAGCGAGAGCAGCTCCTTCGTTCCGGGCTCGCCCATGCCTCAGCCCACCATGTTCCGGGCGGCCTGGCCGGGCGCGATCATCGGGTACACCGACTCCTCGCGGGTCACGCGCGCGTCGACGACCACCGGGCCCTCGACGGCGAGCGCCGCGCGCAGGTCGTCGACCAGCGTGGTCTTGTCCGTCAGGCGCACGCCGTGGCAGCCCATCGCCTCGGCGAGCTTGACGAAGTCCGGCCACTGGCTCATCTCCACGTGGGAGTAGCGGCGGTCCCAGAACAGCTCCTGCCACTGGCGGACCATGCCGAGGAAGCCGTTGTTCATGATCACGACCTTCACGGGGATCCCGTAGGTCGCGAGCGTCGACAGCTCCTGCATGTTCATCTGGATCGACGCGTCGCCGGAGAGCACGATCGTCTGCATCTCCGGCTGGGCCACCTGCGCGCCCATCGCGGCCGGGAGGCCGAAGCCCATCGTCCCGAGGCCGCCCGACTGGATCCAGCGCCGCGGCTTGTCGAAGTGGAAGTACTGCGCCGCCCACATCTGGTGCTGGCCGATGTCGGTCGCGAGGATGCAGTCGCCCTCGTCCGGTCGCCTCGTAGAGCGCCTGCACGAGGTACTGCGGCTTGATCTCGGTGTCGGTGGAGTCGTCGTAGCGCAGCGGGTGCTGGGCGCGCCACTGCTCGATCCGCTCCCACCACCCCGCGAGCCGCGCCGGGTCGGGCTCGAGGCCCCGGTACTCGGTGATCAGCCGGCCGAGGATGTTCCTCGCGTCGCCCACGATCGGGATGTGGGCCGGCACGTTCTTGGAGATCTCGGCCGGGTCGATGTCGATGTGGATGAACTTCGCGCGCGGCGCGAACTCCGACAGCTTGCCGGTGATCCGGTCGTCGAAGCGCGCGCCGACGGCGACGATCAGGTCCGCCTCGTCCATCGCGTAGTTCGCCGTCCGCGTGCCGTGCATGCCGAGCATGCCGAGCCACTGCTCGTCGGGCGCCGGGAACGCTCCCAGGCCCATGAGCGTGCAGGTGACCGGGAGGCGGTCGACGCGCGCGAGCGCGGTCAGCTCCTCCGACGCGTTGGCGTTGATCACGCCGCCGCCCCCGTACAGCACGGGACGGCGGGCGTTGGCCATCGCCTTGGCGGCCAGGCGGATCTGCTTCTGGTTGCCCTCGGTCGTCGGCTGGTAGCCGGGCAGGCGGACGTCGCCGACCGGCTCGTAGTCGATCTCCACGCGCGTGAGGTCCGTCGGCATGTCGATCAGGACCGGCCCCGGACGCCCGGTGCGGGCGATGTGGAAGGCCTCGTGCACGACGCGCGGGATCTCCGTCGGGTGCTGGATCATGAACGAGTGCTTGACGATCGGCATCGTCATGCCGAACGTGTCGGCCTCCTGGAACCCGTCCGTGCCGAGCAGGTCGGTGCGGACCTGGCCGGTGAAGAACACCACCGGGACGGAGTCCATCATCGCGTCGGTGAGCGGCGTGACGATGTTCGTCGCCCCCGGCCCCGAGGTGGCGAAGCACACGCCCACCTTGCCCGAGGCCTTGGCGTATCCCTCCGCCGCGTGGCCGCCGCCGGCCTCGTGGCGCACGAGGATGTGGCGGATGCCGGAGTCGTACATCGCGTCGTAGGTCGGGAGGTTCGCGCCGCCGGGATACCCGAATACGACGTCGACACCCTCCGCCTTGAGGCACTCCATGATCGCGTCGACCGCTCGCATCATCGCTTGCTCGAACCTCCTTCCGCACGTCGTAGTTGACGAGCCGAGCTTACCGACGAGTCACGCCCGCGGATTCGGGCTCGATCGCGACGTCGGGGAACTCGAGCTCGGCGCCGCAGCGCATGCACACCGCGTCGTGCAGCTTGACGACCTTGCCGCAGCTCGGGCACTGGCGCCGGACCTCGTCGTACTCGGACCGGTACAGCAGGGCGGCGAGCAGGCCCAGCACGGGGAGCACGCCGCTGATCACGAACCAGATGAAGAACGACGAGCCCTTGAGCTTGCCGACGAGCCCGCCCGCGAGGGCGAACGAGAAGGCGAGGATCAGGTAGGGCACCGGGGGGTCAGAGGTGACGCAGCGCCCACACCACGGCCATGATCACGCCGGCGACGAGCACGATCGTCAGAAGGAACGTGACGAAGCCCATCACGGCGCCGATGATCAACTTGAGCGCGATGATGACGGCAGCGGCCACGACGAGCCAGGCGACGACCCGCTTGCCGAGCGTGCCGACGGCGGAGCTGCTGCGTTGAGCCGGGGTGTTCTCCATGGTCATCCAAGGGTACTCCCCCTGACCTAAGCGGCAGCTCAGTCGATCGTTTGTCCGCTTTCTACTCAAGGAGTTGGGGTCTGGACCCGATCAAGGGGGTGCTGATCAAGGCAAACCCGTCGCGAGGCGGGGACGCAAAGCCAGAGGTCTCACCCGTGTGAGATGGCTCGGTTGCCGGCGCGGGGCCCCCACCAGGGAGGCCCATCCCAGGCACACGATCCCAAGGTGGTCCCTCCATGTCCCGTCTCCGGGTGCTCGTCACCCAGCCCAAGCTCGCCCTCGGCGCCCTGGTCACGCTCGTCCTCGCCACCGGCGCGGTCGTCAGCTCCGGCGCCGACTTCACCGCCACGTCCGCCAACCCGGCGAACACCTTCGCCTCCGGCACGCTGAGCATGCTCAACTCCAAGGACGGCGTCGCGGTCCTCTCCGCGTCCAACCTGCGCCCGGCCGATCCGCCGCAGGCCGGCACCGTCGACATCGAGAACAGCGGCTCGCTCAGCGGCGCCTTCACGCTCTCGCGCGGCACGCCGGCGGACTCCGACGCGGGCAACCCGCTGTCGGGCAAGCTCAACGTCACCGTCGTCGACTGCGGCGTCTTCGCCGGCGCGACCGCCCCCGACTGCGGCGACGCCGACGACGTCAGCCGCTACTCCGGGACGCTCGCGCAGATGGGCACCACCGGTCACGAGATCGACGCGCTCGGCACCTATGCCGCCGGCGCGAAGCACCGCTACCGGTTCACGGTCGCGCTCGACGGCTCGGCCGGCAACGCCTATCAGGGCGACTCGTCGACCGTGAAGTTCGACTTCAACGCCGCCTAGCCACCACAGGCACGGCACGCGGGGACCTCCGATGGCCAGCACCGGGAACTCGGCCGCGCGCCGCGCCGGACGCCTTGCGTCCGGCGCGGCCGTCGCCGTCGCGGCGATCGCCGCGCTGCTGGTGCTCGCCCCGGGTCTCGCGGGCTGGCAGCGGTACGCCATCGTCTCGGGCTCGATGAGCGGCACCTACGACAAGGGGTCGCTCGTGCTCGACGAGGTCGTCCCGGTCGCCGATCTCCAGGTCGGCGACGTCATCACCTACCTGCCGCCGCCGGACGCCGGTCCCGACCATCTCGTGACGCACCGGATCGCCTCGATCGGGCATGACGACGCCGGCCGCGTGTTCCGGACCAAGGGCGACGCCAACCCGGTGGCCGACCCGTGGACGTTCCGCCTGGACCGCTCGACGCAGGCGCGCGTGCGGTTCGGCATCCCCTACGCCGGCCACGTGCTGGGCGCGCTGGGGCGCCGCGACGTCCGGCTGGGGTTCGTCGCGCTCCCCGCGCTCCTGATCGCGCTCTTCAGCCTCGGGCGCCTGTGGCGCGCGCTCGGCGAGGAGGCCCGCCGCCGCGCGGCCGGGGCCACCTCGTGAACCGGGCCGCGCTCGCGCTGCTGGCCCTGCTCGCGCTGCTCGGCGCCGGCGGCGTCACCGCGTCCGGCGCCGACTTCACCGCCACCACCTCCTCTTCGGCGAACGCGTTCGCGACCGCCGCCGACTTCAACACCGTCGCCGTGGCGCTCACCCACCCGGGGACGCCGCTGCGCGGCCAGGTCGCGCTGCAGGCGACCGCGAGCTCGGATCGCGGCGTGCAGACGGTGAAGTTCGAGTCCTCGCCCGCCGGCGCGGCGACCTGGACGCTCGCGTGCCAGCCCTCGGCCGCGCCCTACTCCTGCACCTGGGACTCGGCGGCCGTGGCCGACGGCCTGCGCGACCTGCGCGCGGTCGCGACCGACGCCGCCGGGTACCAGCGCATCTCGGCAGTCGTCTCCGCCGTCCGGGTCGACAACACCCAGCCGGCCGCGACGCTCGCCGACCCCGGCTACCTGCAGGGCACCGAGACGCTGACCGCCACCGGCTCGGACGCCGGCTCCGGGCTCGACACGCTCGCCATCGCGTACCGCCCCGCCGGCGGCTCGTGGACCACGCTCTGCTCCGGCGCCGGCTCGCCGCGCTCCTGCCCGTTCGCGACCGCCGGCCTGCCCGACGGCGCCTACGAGCTGCGCGTCCGCGCCACCGACGTCGCGGGGAACACGAGCGACACGTTCCTCTCCCGGACGCTCGACAACACCGCGCCGACCGTCGCGATCGTCCCGCCCGCCGGACCGCTCCGCGGCACCTTCGCCCTGCAGATCGACTCGGCGGACGGGGCCGGCAGCGGCGTCCGTACGGTCAGCGCGCAGATCCGCCCGGGCGCCACCGGCCCGTGGCTGCCGCTCTGCACCGACCAGCAGTGCGCGTCGCTGGACACCACGCAGGTGGCGGACGGCCCGTACGAGGTGCGCGCGGTCGCCGAGGACAACGCCGGGCTCACCACGACCTCCGGCGCGATCACCGGGACCATCGACAACACCGCACCCGCCACGCCGACGCTCGCCGACCCGGGCGCGAACCTGCAGGGCTCCGTCACGCTGAGCGGTACGGCGAGCGACTCCGGCTCCGGCATCGCCGCGTGGATCGTGCAGTACCGGCCCGCCGGCAGCACGGGCGCGTGGGTCGACGCGTGCAGCGACACGACATCCCCGTACACGTGCGCGTGGAACACCACCGGCGCGGCCGACGCGCTCTACGACGTCCGCGCCGTCGCCCGCGACCGGGCCGGCAACGAGACGGCGTCGGCCACCCGGACGAATCGCCGGGTCGACAACAACGGCCCCACGGTCTCGCTCACGGACCCCGGCGCCTACCTGCGGGGCACCGTCGCGCTCTCCGCGACCGCCACCGACCCCGCCGGCGTGCAGTCGGTGGTCTTCGAGCGACGGGCGGTCGGCAGCACCGGCAGCTGGACGGCGATCTGCACCGACAACAGCACCCCGTACACGTGCAGCTTCAACACGACCGGGGTGACGGACGGCAGCTACGACGTGCGTGCCCGCGCCATCGACGTCCTGAGCCACGCGAGCACCTCGACGGTCAGCGCCAAGCAGGTCGACAACACGAAGCCCGCCGCGGCCGCCGTGGACTCCGGCAACGGCGGGGCCACGCCGGGACGGCTCGAGGCCGGCGACTGGCTGCGGCTCACCTGGACCGAGCCGATCGCGCCCGCCTCGGTGCTGCCCGGCTGGGACGGATCGGCGGTCGCGATCCGCGTGGAGCTCCAGAACGTCAACGGCAAGGACGAGATGGACCTCTGGAACGCCGCGGGCACGACGCATCTGAACATCGTCGACGACCTGGCCGACCTCAAGCTCAACGCGAACTACGTCACCACCGCCGGCTGGTTCAACGCGACCATGACCCGGAGCGGCGCGGCGATCACCGTCACGCTCGGCACGCGGATCTCGGGCACGCTGAACACGGCGACCGCGGCCTCGATCACCTGGAAGCCCTCGATCCTGGCGACCGATCTCGCCGGCAACGCGTCGACGGCGACGCAGATCAGCGAGTCCGGCGCGGCGGACGTGGACTTCTGATGCGCACCATCGCCACAGCGGTCGTGTCCGTCGCCATGGCGCTCAGCGCGCTGGGGCTCGCGATGGCCGCGCCCCACATCGGCGGGCAGGTGGCGCCGAAGGCGGTCGCGGCGGGCGCCTCCGGGGCGGTGCGGATCGCGAACTCGCGCGAGGGTCAGGCGGTGTTCGCGGCCGGCGCCATGCGACCGGGCGAGAGCGTCAGCGGCACCGTCCGGATCGGCAACGACGGCGACGCGCCGGGCCACTTCTCCGTCCGGGGCTCCGGCATCGAGGACACGCCCGGGCCCTACGGCGGCCGCCTGTCCGAGCGCGTGCAGCTCCGGCTGATCGACGTGACGGATGCACAGCAGCCGCTCATCCTCTTCGCGGGCCTCCCCGGCGGCCTCGCCGAGCTCGACCTCGGGACGATCGCGCCGGGCGCGCGGCGCGACTACCAGCTCACGGCCGCGCTGCCCGACGGCGGGCTCCCCGGCACGGCCACGGGCGGCGACAACCGCTTCCAGGGCTCGGCGCTCAGCGTCGGCGTGGAGTGGGTCGCTTCCGCGCCGGCGCCGGCTCCGACGCCCGCGCCGGGTCCGGCACCGGCGCCCGCGCCGGTCGCCCCGGTGGCGGCCCCGGACGCGGGCGCGGCGCTGCCGTCCACGGCGTCGCGCGAGCCCACGGGCGACGCGCTCGCCGACGCGGTCGGGCTCCCTCCGGCGCAGCGGTGCATCCGGAGCCGGCGGCTCACCGTGCGGCTGAAGGGGCCGAGCGGCGCGCGCATCCGCTCCGCCACGGTCTCGATCAACGGCAAGGTCAAGCGCCGGCTGAACGCGCGCAGCGCGCGGCGGCCCGTGAAGCTGCGCCGGCTCCCCGCGGGGCGGGTCACGCTGCGCGTCAAGCTGCGCACCACCGACGGCCGCAGCTACGCGACCGCGCGCAGCTACCGCAACTGCGCGCCGAAGAAGGTCAAGATCAAGGTCAAGGGCAAGCGGCGCTGAGGGGAGCGCCGCCCGCCGCGCCTCGTCGGCACGACGGGCGGCGGAGGAGAGAGATCAGTCGTACGCGCGCTTGACGTGGTCGAAGCGCTCGGCCCGGGAGACGTCGCGCCCCTCGAGTCGAAGGCGGGCGATGCGGTAGCGGCGGACGGCGGCGTCCCCCCGGTCGGCACGCGGCGGTGCCGGGACGAGGACGAGCCGACGTGGGGCTGCGGCGGCGGAGGCGGGAGTCATGACGAGCATGATCGGCCCCGCGCCCCCTCGGGACCATGGACCGTGGGCCGAGAGATGCCCGCCCGGGTTTCGACATCCGGGCGGGGTCAGGCGAGCGCGCGGGCGGCCGCGAGCGCCGGGCGCATCGCGGGCCGCAGGCGCGGCCGCACGCGCCACGCCGCGCCGCTGAACGCGAGGTTCGCGACGGTCGCGAAGCCGGCCTCGTCCTCGCGGAGCGCGAGCAGCAGGTGGGCGGTCCGGTCGGCGGACGGCAGCTCGCCGTCGACCTTCACGCACCAGCAGTCGACCCGGCGCCCGCCCTGGCGCACCAGCAGCGCGCCCGCCTCCCCCACGAGCCAGACGCCGAGCGTGCCGCGCTCCAGCGCGAGCCCGGTCTCGGCGTGCAGCGCGCGGGCGTCGTGGCCGAGCAGGTCGCCCAGCAGGCCGAGCGCCGTGCGCTCCGGCCCGTCGCCGGCACGCGGGCGCGGCCGCAGCACGCTCGCGCCCCGCCCGGCGTACAGCGCCGGGATGCCCCAAGCGTGGATCACGGCGATCGACCGCGACGGGGAACGACAGCGGCTCGAGCGCGATCATCAGCGCCGCGGTCGACAGGAACGGGATCGTGTGCGCGAGCGTGCTCAGCGTCCACAGCCGTCCGCGCCGGCGCAGGCGCGCGCCGTCGAGCCGTGGCCGCCAGTAGACGGCCGCGGTCTCCGGCAGGACGGGCGCGGCGGTGCTCACCCGCCGGCGATCGGCCGCCGGAGGATCACGAGCTCCGCGTCGGCCGGCAGCTCGCGGACCTGCTCGGCGTGCCCCTCCCCCGTGCTGACCACTGCGTAGTAGCCGGCGTCGAGCTGCTCGCGGAACGCGGCGACGGCCGCCTCCGTGGCCTCGGCGTCGTCCGCCGTCCACTCGGCGAGCGTCGTGTGCCCGGTCTGGTCCATGCGGATGAGTCGTGCCATCAGGGCTCCCTTCGGCTGTCTCCGGCAAAGGCTACGCCCTTGCCGCGCTCAGCTCAGACGCCCAGCTGCTCGCGGATCAGGCGGCCGACCTCGCCGCCGTCGGCGCGACCCTTGGTCTCGCGCATCACGAAGCCGACGATCGGGCCCATCGCCTTGTCGTTGCCGCCCCGGACCTTCTCGGCGGCGCCCTCGTTGGCGGCGATCGCCGCGGCGACGACGCCGGCCAGCTCGTCGCCCCCGCCCATGGAGGCGAGGCCCTCGCGCTCGACGATGGCGGCGGGGTCGCCGCCCTCGGCGACCAGGACGTCGAGCACCTGGCGGCCCGCGCCGGCGTTGACCTGCTTGGACGCGACGAGGCCGACGAGCTGCGCGAGCGCCTCGGGGGCGACCGGCGAATCGGCCGGGTCGGCGTCGGCGCCGATCCGCGCCCGCAGCTGCTCGACCCAGTTGGCGGCGGCGCGGCCCTCGGCACCATCCCCCGCCTTGGCCACACGTTCGAAGTAGTCGCCCCACTGCGGCTCGTACGCGAGCAGCCGCGCCGGGTCCTCCGCGAGCCCCCAGTCGTCCGCGTAGCGCGCGGCGCGCTCGGCCGGCAGCTCGGGCAGCGCGTCGCGCGCGGCGACGAGCATCGCCTCGGTCGGGACGAGCGGCACGAGGTCCGGCTCGGGGAAGTAGCGGTAGTCGTGCGCCTCCTCCTTGGAGCGCAGCGAGGAGAGCCGGCCGCTCGTCGGATCGAAGTGCAGCGTCTCCTGCACGACCGCCTCGCCGGCCTCGAGCAGCGCGATCTGGCGCTCGATCTCGGCGTTGACGCCGCGCTCGAGGAAGCGGAACGAGTTCATGTTCTTGAGCTCGGTCTTCGTCCCCAGCTCCTCGGTCCCGGCGCGGCGGACGGAGACGTTGGCGTCGCAGCGGAGCGACCCCTCCTCCATGTTCACGTCGCTCACGCCGAGCTGCCGCAGCGTCACGCGCAGGAGGTTCAGCCACTCGCGGGCCTGCTCGGCCGAGTGGACGTCGGGCTCGGTGACGATCTCGCACAGCGGCGTGCCGCCGCGGTTGTAGTCGACGATCGAGGTGTCGGCGCCGTGGATCCGGCCGGACTCGCCGATGTGCACGAGCTTGGCCGCGTCCTCCTCGAGGTGGATCCGGTGCAGCCGCACGTCGCCCAGCCGGCCGCCCGTGCAGAGCGGGATGTCGTACTGGGAGATCTGGTAGTTCTTGGCCTGGTCGGGATAGAAGTAGTTCTTGCGGTGGAAGATCGACCGCGGGGCGATCTCGCACTCCAGCGCGAGGCCCATCATCAGGCCGAAGTGCACGGCCTGGGCGTTGAGGACCGGCAGCGTGCCGGGCAGGCCGAGGCAGACCGGGCACGTGCGCGTGTTGGGCTCCTCGCCGAAGCTCAGCTCGCAGCCGCAGAACATCTTCGTGCGGGTGTCGAGCTGGACGTGGATCTCCAGGCCGATGACGGGCTCCCACTCGCTCATGCGCGGCTCCACGGAGCGTCGCGGAAGTCGATCGCCCGCTCGAGCGCGTACGCGGCGTCGAGGAGCGCGTTCTCGCCGAACGCGGGCCCGGCGAGCTGGAAGCCGACCGGCAGGCCCTCGCTCAGGCCGCTCGGGATCGAGATCCCGGGGATGCCGGCCAGCGACATCGGCACGGCGAGGAAGTCGTTGAGGTACATCGCGAGCGGGTCCTCGAGCTTCGCGCCCAGCTCGAACGCCACGGTCGGCGCCGTCGGCGTGGCGACGAAGTCGAACCGCTCCCACGCGGCGTCGAAGTCGCCGCTGATCAGCGTCCGCACCTTCTGCGCGCGGCCGTAGTAGGCGTCGTAGTAGCCCGACGAGAGCGCGTACGTGCCGAGCATGATGCGCCGCTTGACCTCCGCGCCGAAGCCCTCCTCGCGCGTCTTCGTGTACATCGAGAGCAGGTCGGTCACGTCCTCGGCGCGGAAGCCGTAGCGCACGCCGTCGTAGCGGGCGAGGTTGGACGACGCCTCGGCGGGCGCGATCAGGTAGTACGCGCTCAGGGCGTGCGGGGCGTGCGGCAGCCGGAACGACTCGACGGTCGCCCCGAGCTCGCGCGCCAGGTCGAGCGTCGCCTCGAACGATGCGATGACGCCCGGCTCGATCCCCTCGCCGCTCAGCTCCTCCGGCACGCCGAGGCGGACGCCGCGCAGGTCCGTGCGGCTCGGCAGCTCGACGGGTCCCGGGAGACCGACCGACGTCGAGTCGCAGTGGTCCTTGCCGGCCATCGCGCCGAACAGCAGCGCGGCGTCGGTCACGTCGCGCGTGAACGGGCCGGCCTGGTCGAGCGAGGAGGCGAACGCGATCATCCCGTAGCGGCTGACGGCGCCGTAGGTGGGCTTGAGGCCGACGATCCCGCACAGCGCGGCCGGCTGGCGGATGGAGCCGCCGGTGTCGGTCCCGATCGCCCAGGGCGCGCTGCCCGCGGCCACCGCCGCGGCCGACCCGCCGGAGGAGCCGCCCGGCACGCGCGCGACGTCCCAGGGGTTGCGCGTCGGCCCGAACGCCGAGTGCTCGGTCGAGGAGCCCATCGCGAACTCGTCCTGGTTGGTCTTTCCCAGCAGCGGGGCGCCGGCGGCCGCGAGGCGCTCGACCGCGGTCGCCGTGTACGGCGGCCGGTAGCCCTCGAGGATCTTCGAGCCGGCCTGGCTCGGCACGCCCTCCGTGCAGAACAGGTCCTTGACCGCGACGGGCACGCCGGCGAGCGGCGCGTCGCGGTCCACGGCCGGCGCGTCGCCGTCCGGCGCGACCCAGACGTACGCGTTGAGGGCGTCCGCCGCCGCGCGCTCGCGGTAGCCGTGCCACAGCTCGGCGGCGTCGAGCTCGCCCGCGCGGATGCGCGCGGCCGCCTCGGCCGCCGTGAGGGAGAGCGCGTCGCTCATGCCGGCGGCGGGCCGGGGCTGGGGACGCGGAACCCGCCCATGGCGGCGTCCGGCGCGGCGGCCAGCGCGACCTCCTGGGGCAGGCAGGGGCGCGGCTCGTCGGCGCGCAGCACGTTCTCCACCTCGATCACGTGGGACGTCGGCTCGACGTCCGCGAGGTCGCCGAGCTCACCGATGCGCTCGATGTGATCGAGCACGTGCGAAAGCTCCTCGGCCATCCGCTGCTGCTCGTCCTCGGTCAGCTCGAGACGGGCGAGGCGGGCGACATGGAGCACCTGGTCACGGCTCAGCATGTGGCCAGAGTCTACGAACCTAAAGAGGGTCAGACCCTCTTTATGTTCGCGGCATGCGCTCGCGGCGGCGGTTGCCGCGCACCGCCGGGCCGGCGGCGCCGCGCGGGAGCTCGCCCGGCCCGTTCCCGCTGGTGACCTCGGGCGGCCGCTCCTCCTTCGGCGGCCGGCTGGGTCGTCGCGTCCAGCAGCGGCTTCACCAGGTCGATCGGGAGCGGGAAGATGATCGTGGAGTTCTGCTCGGCGCCGATCTCGCGACAGCGTCTGCAGGTAGCGCAGCTGGATCGCCGCCGGGTTGCTGCTGATGACCGTCGGCCGCCTCCGACAGCTTGCCGGCCGCCTGGAACTCGCCCTCGGCGTGGATCACCTTCGCGCGGCGCTCGCGCTCGGCCTCGGCCTGGCGCGACATCGCCCGCTGCATCGTCGTCGGGATGCCGACGTCCTTGATCTCGACCGTGCTGACCTTGATCCCCCACGGCTCGGTCTGCTCGTCGATGATCTGCTGGAGGTCCTCGTTGAGCCGCTCGCGCTGGGACAGCAGCGCGTCGAGGTCGGCCTTGCCGAGCACCGAGCGCAGCGTCGTCTGGGCGATCTGCGACGTCGCCTTCACGGCGTCCTCGATGTCGACCACCGACGCGTTCGGATCGACGACGCGGAAGTAGGCGACGGCGTCGACGTGCGCCGGCACGTTGTCGCACGTGATCACGTTCTGCGGCGGGATGTTGAGCGTCACGGTGCGCAGCGAGACGCGCACCATGCGGTCGATGCCGGGGATCAGCAGGACGAGCCCCGGGCCGCGCTGCCCGATCAGGCGGCCGAGCCGGAACACCACCGCGCGCTCGTACTCGCGCAGCACGCGGACCGACGCGGCGGCGAGCGCCACCACGAGCCCGACGAGCACCACCAGGGCCAACAGCACGGCGGTCACGGCGCCACCTCCCATTCCTCGGCGCGGCGCACGGTCAGCGTGAGGCCGTCGACGCGCTCCACCACGATCGGATCGCCGCGCTCCAGCACGGCGTCTTCGTCCCCCGCCCACAGGCGCGCCCGCCACAGCGCGCCGTCGAGGAACACCTGCCCGAGCGGCTCGGGCGCGGCGCGGACCTCGCCGACCCGGCCGATGAGCCCCTCCGCTCCGCTGCGGACCGCGCCGGCGCGAGACGGCGAGCGTCTTGCGGACGACGATCCACGCGTAGACGGCGGCCACCGCGCCCGCGACCAGCCCGACCGCCAGCGCGACGGCGGTGCCGACCCCCGCGCCGGCCACGACGAGCGCGATCCCGCCGGCGAACGCGACCGCGGCGGCGGTCCGCCGAGCGCACCGTGCGACGGCACGTGCGCCTCGGTCGCCGCGAGCGCGGCGGCCAGGAGCAGCAGCACGATGCCGAGGTTGGACACGTCGCTCCTTCCGACCACCAAGTGAACCGCGGTCCGGGGCCGGGCGCAAGGGGACCGTCGGTCCGCGAGCGGAGCCCTGGCGCCCCGGCGTCCGGCGGCGTACGCTCGGACGGAGCATCCTGAGCCTGGAGAGGAGTCGTCATGGCCGCGTCCGCACCGTCGACCGAGCACGGCGTCGAGCTTGTCAGCCACTTCCTGCGCGAGGCCGGCATCGACCACGACGTGGTCGAGCACCAGCCGACGTACTCGGCGATCCAGGAGGCGCGCGTCGCACACGAGGAGCCGCGCCACACGGCCAAGACGCTGCTGCTCCACGATCGCGACGGCTGGCTGCTGGCGGTCATCCCGGCCAACCGGCGGCTCGACCTCGGGAAGGCGCGGCGGCTGCTCGGCGGCACGACCCACCTGCGGCTCGCGACCGAGCAGGAGATGCAGCAGGTGTTCCCCGCGTTCGACGTCGGCGCGCTCCCGCCGGTCGGCCCGCAGCTCCCGCTGCCGGAGGCGGTCGACGTGCGGCTGATCTACCGCGACCGGGTGCTCTGCGCGGGCGGCGACCACCGCCACGCGCTCCGGCTCGACCCGCGCGACCTCGTGCGGATGTCCGAGCCGCGCGTGGGCGACCTCTGCGAGCACGACCCGTCGCCGCACCGCAAGGACTTCGGCGAGCTGCCGAAGGTCTAGGGGCGCGCACTGCCGGGGCCAGGCCCGTTGCGTTGCGGTCGTCCGGCGGTGGTATCCGACTTTCCGATCCACCGGCTGACCGTGGAGTAGTGGCATCCGACGGCGGCAGCGATCTGCCTCACGGTGTATCCGAACTCTCGATTGGCTCGGCTTGCACCCTCGTGCGGTCCGTGCCAAGCGACCAGCTCACCCAGCGACGGACGGGTTGGCGACGACTCGCGTGGGGGAACCGGCGGGATCGGCTCATCGTGGCGATCGCCCTCGACGAAGGCTCGATATGCCCGGCGCGCCAGGACGTGATCGGGATGGAACAGCGATAGCGCCTCATCCACGTCGACGAGTCCGGCGGGCGCAAGGCCGGCAAGCGCGCGGTGGGCCGACCATGCATACGTGCCGGGCGATTGAGCCACGCCAGATTTGACCGGGTTGAGCGCGATATAGCGCAACGCCTCCAGGAGATGCGCGGGGTGCTGGATCATCTCGGCGCGGTAGCGCCTCTCCAAGAGGTGGCCCGAACGCCCGTAGCGCCAGTTGAACCGCTGGGCGTACCGGCCATTGAGCCGCTGCATGCCCACCGCCAGCGTCGGATCCGGCGTGCGGACCAGCAGGTGGTAGTGATTGCCCATGAGGCAGTAGCTGAGGCAGATCCAGCCTTGCGCGTCTCGAACGTCCTCCAGGACGGTCAGGAAGAAGCGGCGGTCCATACCGTCCTCGAAGATCGTGCGGCGGTCGACCCCCCGCGCCGTGACGTGGTACCACGCGTTCGACTGCTCGTGACGTGGAGCGCGGGCCATAGGACGAAGAGGCACGGCGCCCACTTTCTCGCCCCTGCAACGCAACGGGCCTGACCCCAGCCGGCGCACGCCGCGCGGTACAGGGCGTGGGCGCCGGCATGGACCGCCGGGTGCACCAATTGGTCCTACGATGCCGTGGCCGTGCGCCGCCTCCTCGTCCTCGCCTGCGCGATCGTGTTCGTCGACACGGTCTTCTACGCAGCGATCACCCCGCTGCTACCGCACTTCGAGGACGAGTTCGGCCTCTCGAAGTCCGCCGCCGGCGTGCTCGCCGCCGCGTACCCCGCCGGGACGTTCGTCGGCGCGATCCCCGGCGGCTACCTCGCCGCCCGCGCCGGCGTGCGCGCCACGGTGCTGCTCGGCCTGGCGCTCATGGTCGTCTCGAGCCTCGCGTTCGCGTTCGCCGATTCCATCGCCATGCTCGACGCCGCCCGCTTCGTGCAGGGCATCGGCGGCGCCGCGTCGTGGGCCGGCGCGATGGCGTGGGTGGCGGGCGCGGCGCCCCGCGACCGGCGCGGCGAGATGCTCGGCACGACGATGGGCGCCGCCGTCGCGGGCGCGCTCGCTCGGGCCGGTGCTCGGGACGCTCGCCGCTGCAGTGGGTATCGCGCCGGTGTTCTGCGGCGTCGCCGTCGTCGGCACGCTGCTCGCCGGCTGGGCGCTGCGCACGCCGCCGGCCGAGCCGGAGGGGACGTCCAGCCCGCGCGAGCTGCTCGCCGCCGCCCGCGACAGCCGCGTGGCTGCGGGCATGTGGCTGATCGCCGTGCCCGGGCTGCTGTTCGGGACGATCGGCGTGCTCGCGCCGCTGCGGCTGGACGAGCTCGGCGCCGGAGCGGGCCTGATCGGCGCCGCGTGGCTCGCCGCGGCCGCGCTGGAGTCGTCCGTGAGCCCGATCGTCGGCCGCGTCTCGGACCGCCGTGGCCGGCTCTTCCCGTGCATGCTCGGGCTCGCCGGCGGCGCCGTCGTGATGCTGCTGTTCCCCTGGCCGGACCGGATCTGGCAGGTCGCCGCGCTCGTGATCCTCGCCGCGCCGACCGTCGGGATGCTGTGGGCGCCGTCGCTGGCGCTGCTGTCCGACGGCGCCGAGGCGGTCGGCATCGCCCAGGGCTTCGCGTTCGCGTTGAGCAACCTCGGCTGGTCGATCGGCCAGACGGCGGGCTCGGCCGCCAGCGCGCGGCTCGCGGACGCCACCAGCGACGCCGTCCCCTACCTGCTCCTGAGCGGCGTGTGCCTCGCCACCCTCGCGATCCTCGCCCGCGCGCGCCGCACGATCCCGAGCCTCGCATGACCACGCATGCCCGGCCCGGGCGAGCCGGCGCCGCGCACCGCTCGGGGACGCCGCGCCGCGGCCGTACTGGCTCGACAACCCCGACGCTCCGCCGCCTCGCCCGCCGCTCGACGGCGCGGTCGAGGCCGACCTCGTCGTGGTCGGCGGCGGGCTGACCGGGCTGTGGACCGCGCTCCAGGCCGCCGAGGAGGGCAAGCGCGTCGTGCTGCTGGAAGCCGAGCGGATCGCGTTCGGCGCGTCCGGGCGCAACGGCGGGTTCTGCGCCGCGTCGCTCACCCACGGCGTCGGCAACGGCCTCGCGCGCTGGCCGGAGGAGATGGACGTCGCTCGAGCGACTCGGGCGCGAGAACCTCGCCGGCATCCGCGACACCGTCGCGCGGCACGGCATCGACTGCGGCTGGGAGGACACCGGCGCGATCGACGTCGCCCGCGCGCCGCACGAGGTCGCCTGGCTCGCCGAGGAGGCGGAGCAGCTGCGGCGCTTCGGCTGGGACGTCGAGCTGCTCGACGCCGAGGCGATGCGGGCGCAGGTCGACTCGCCCACGTACCTCGGCGGAGTGTGGGCCCGCGACGCGTACGCGCTCGTGGATCCGGCGCGGCTGTGCTGGGGCATCGCGCGCGCCGCGGAGGCGGCCGGGGCGGCGATCTTCGAGGGCACGCCGGTCACCGCGCTCGAGACGGACGGCGCCGGCGTGCGCGCCGACGTGGCGGGCGGCCGGGTGCTCGCCCGCCGCGCGCTGCTCGCCACGAGCGCGTTCCCGCCGCTCGTGCGGGCGATCCGCCGTTACGTGGTGCCGGTCTACGACTACGTGCTGGTGACCGAGCCGCTGTCGGAGGCGCAGCGCGACGCGATCGGGTGGCGTGGCCGACAGGGGCTCTCCGACGTCTCCAACCAGTTCCACTACTACCGCCAGACCGACGATCACCGGATCCTCTGGGGCGGCTACGACGCCGTGTACGACTTCGGCGGCCGCGTCGCGCCCGACCGGGATCAACGGCCGGCCACGTTCGCGCTCCTCGCGGAGCACTTCTCCGCCACGTTCCCGCAGCTCGAGGGCCTGCGCTTCAGCCATCAATGGGGCGGCGCGATCGACACCTGCAGCCGCTTCTCGGCGCTGTGGGGGACGGGGCTGAGCGGCCGCGCCGCGTACGTCGTCGGCTTCACCGGCCTCGGCGTGGGCGCGAGCCGGTTCGGCGCGCGCGTGGGGCTCGACCTGCTCGACGGTCTCGACACCGAGCGCACGCGACTGGAGATGGTGCGCCGCCGTCCGCTGCCGTTCCCGCCCGAGCCGGCGCGCTGGGCCGGCATCGAGCTCACCCGCCGGGCGCTGGCGCGCGCCGACGAGCGCGGCGGGCGGCGCGGGCCGTGGCTGCGGCTGCTCGACCGGCTCGGCCTCGGGTTCGACTCCTGAGCGGGTAGATTGCCCGGCCGTATGAGCGCCCAGATCATCGACGGCAAGGCGATCGCCGAGGAGGTCCGCCGCGAGGTGGCCGCCGAGGTGGCCGCGTGGGTGGCGGCCGGCAACGATCCGCCCGGGCTCGCCACCGTGCTGGTCGGGCGAGGACCCGGCCTCGGCGGTCTACGTCGGCGGCAAGCAGAAGGCGACGCACGAGGTCGGCATGCAGGGCTTCGACCACCGGCTGGCGGCCGACACGCCGCAGGAGGATGTCGAGGCGCTCCTCGCCGAGCTCAACGGCGACCCGCGCGTCTCGGGGATCCTGCTCCAGCTCCCGACGCCCGAGCACATCGACGGCAACGGCCTGACGTGGCTGATCGATCCGGCCAAGGACGTCGACGGCCTCACGCCGGTCTCGGCGGGACTGCTGGCCAAGGGGCGGCCGGGGTTGCGGCCGTGCACGCCGGCCGGGTGCATGGAGCTGCTCGACCGCTACGGCGTGGAGCTCGAGGGCGCCGAGGCGGTCGTGGTCGGGCCGCTCCGACCTCGTCGGCAAGCCGGTCGCCCAGATGCTGCTGGCGCGCAACGCGACCGTGACCGTCTGCCACTCGCGCACGCGGGACCTGCCGGACGTGTGCCGCCGCGCCGACGTCCTCGTCGCCGCGGTCGGCCGGCCACGGATGGTGCAGGGCGACTGGGTCAAGCCCGGCGCGACGGTGATCGACGTCGGCATCAACCGGACCGAGGACGGCCTGGTCGGCGACGTGGACTTCGACGCCGCCGCCGAGCGCGCGGCGCTGATCACGCCGGTGCCGCGCGGCGTCGGGACCGATGACGATCGCGATGCTGCTGCGCAACACGCTCCAGGCCGCGCGGGCGGCGGCCGGAGCGCCGGCCTGATGGGACGCCTGCGCGACGGCGAGTGGATCGCCGGCGCCGGTGGCGTCGCGCTGCTCGCCGCGATGTTCCTGCACTGGTACGGCGCCGGCCGCTTCGAGGTGACCGCCTGGCAGGCGTTCGACGTGCTCGACGTGGTGCTCGCGCTGCTCGCGCTCGTCCCGCTCGGCCTCGTCGTCACGCAGGCGACGCGGAGCAGCCCGTCGATCCCGGTCGACGTTCAGCGTCTTCTCGACGCTCGCCGGGCATGCTGGCCGCGCTGCTGATCCTCTACCGGATCGTCAACCAGCCGGGTTCGAACGACGTCGTGGACGGTGCAGGCGGGCGCGTGGCTCGGGCTCGTCGCGGCCGTCGTCGTCGCGGCCGGCGGCTGGCGCTCGATGCGCGTCGAGCCGATCCCGGGCACGCCGATGCCGCCGATCGAGGACCTCCCGGCCCCGGCGCCGTAGAACCCCGAGGGGGGGCAGGTGGGGTCAGGCCCGTTGCGTTGCGCAGCCGGCTGAGAGCTCTCAGGCGGCTGCGATCTCGGCGCAACGCAACGGGCCTGACCCCATGCCCCGCAACGGGCCTGACCCCATGCCCCGGCATGGTTCGGCTCAGCGCTTGCGGATCGGCGCGTAGTCGGCCATCAGCTTGCGCTGGGAGCCGTCCGACGCGAAGTGCACCACGACGATGCCGCCCGGCTCGACGCCGAGCACGACGCCCTCGCCGAACGCGGCGTGGACGACGTCGTCGCCCATCCGGAACACCTGGCCGGCGCTGTCGCCTCCGCCGCGCGCGGGCCCGGGGCCGCTCGCCTCCTCCGACGCCGCGGCGGCCGTCGCCCACGATGCGACGCGCCCCGCGCCCGCCGGCCGGCCGATGCCGACCGCGTTGCGGTCCGGCTGGTCGGTCAGCTCGCGCGGGATCTCGTCGATGAAGCGCGAGCGGACGCCGAACGACTCCGCCCCGAACGCGTTGCGGCGCCGCGCGTACGTGATGTAGAGGTCGCGCATCGCGCGGGTGATGCCGACGTACGCGAGCCGCCGCTCCTCCTCCAGCGCGCCCTCGTCGAGCGCGCGGCTGTGCGGGAAGACGCCGTCCTCGCAGCCGATCATGAACACGATCGGGAACTCGAGGCCCTTCGCGTTGTGGAGCGTCATCAGCGTCACGAGGCCCTCGTCGTCGCGGAGCGTGTCCGCGTCGGCGATCAGCGCGATCTGCTGGAGGAACTCGGCCACGCCGGCGTCCTCGCCGGTGCTGCCGACGCGCGTCGTACTCGCGGGCGACGCGGACGAACTCCTCGAGGTTCTCGATCCGCCCCTGCGCCTCGATCGTCCGCTCGGCCTCGAGCGCGTCGAGGTAGCCGGTCTCGCGCAGCGTCTCCTCGACGACCTCGGCGACCGGCGCGCCGGCGTCGACGCGCTCCTTCAGCCGCTCCATCGTCGACATGAAGCGCCCGAGCGCGCGCTGCGCGGCGGTGCCGAGCGTCGGCACGCTCTCCGGCGCGTCGCGGCCGCCTCCCACGGCGTGATCCCCATCGTCTCCGCGTGCGCGAGCACGCGCGAGAGCGACGTCTGGCCGATCCCGCGCTTCGGCGAGTTCGCGATCCGCGTGAACGCGCCGCCGTCGGCGGGGTTGAGCAGGAACGTGAGATACGCGACCGCGTCCTTGACCTCCGCGCGCTCGTAGAACTTGGTCCCGCCGATCACCTGGTAGCCGATCTGCGCGCGGACCAGCATGTCCTCCAGCACCCGCGACATCGCGTTCGTGCGGTAGAAGACGGCGAGCTCGGAGCGCGACACGCCCTCGTCGACGAGCCGCTCGATCTCCGCGGCGACGAAGCGCGCCTCGGCGTGCTCGTCGGCCAGCTCGCGCACCTTGATCGGATCGCCCTCGCCGATCTCGGTCCAGAGCGACTTGGCCTTGCGCCCGCGGTTGTTCGACACGACCGCGTTGGCCGCGCTCAGGATCGTCTGCGTCGAGCGGTAGTTCTGCTCGAGCCGGACGACGTGCGCGTCGACGTAGTCGTCCTCGAACTCGAGGATGTTCGTGATGTCCGCGCCGCGGAAGCCGTAGATCGACTGGTCGTCGTCGCCGACGACCGCGAGGTTGCGGTGCTCGCTGGACAGCAGCTGGAGCCAGCGGTACTGGGCGTGGTTGGTGTCCTGGTACTCGTCGACGAGGATCCAGCGGAACGCGTTCGAGTAGCGGTCGCGGACCTCCTGGAAGAGCTCGAGCAGGTTGACCGCGCGGAACAGGAGATCGTCGAAGTCCATCGCGTTCGCGCGGTGCAGCTCGCGCTCGTAGGCCTCGTAGACGTCGGCGACGGTCTGCTCGAAGAACGAGCCGACCAGCTGGCGGTAGTCGTCGGCCGCGCGCAGCTTGTTCTTCGCGTCGGAGATCTGCGACCTGCATCGCCCGCGGGGTGAAGCGCTTCGGGTCGATGTCGAGGTCGTCGATGCACTTCTTGATCAGCCGGCGCGAGTCGGCCGAGTCGTAGATCGTGAACTGGCGCGTGTAGCCGAGCCGGTGCGCGTCGGCGCGCAGCATCCGCGCGCAGGCGGAGTGGAACGTCATCACCCACATCGCGCGCGTCGCGCGGCCGACGAGCAGCTCGACGCGCTCGCGCATCTCCTGCGCGGCCTTGTTGGTGAACGTGATCGCGAGGATCTCGTCCGCGCGCGCCTGGCCGGTGCGCAGCAGGTACGCGATCCGGTGGGTGAGCACGCGGGTCTTGCCCGACCCGGCGCCGGCGAGGATCAGCAGCGGGCCGGGGCCGGCGGTGACCGCGTCGCGCTGCGGCGGGTTCAGGCCCTCCGAGAGGGCGTCGACGGCTTCCTGCTGCGGCGGCACACGCCTCACGCTAGCGCGCGGGGCGGTGTCGCCCGGGGGTCGCCGCGATGAATCCTCCTCGGATCGCCGAGCGCGCGGCGGTCGTCGCCGTAGGCTCGGACCGCCGCGCAGCGTGCGGTCGACCGCCGGGCGCGTGCGCCGGCGCGAGACGAGCGCGACCGCGCCGGCGATCGAGACCAGCAGCCCGGCGGCGATCGAGCGCGCCGATCGCGGCCGAGTCCCAGCTCAGGCCGCCGTGTCCGGCGTCCGGCTCGACGTGCACGACGACGGGCGTGGCGCCCTCGGCCGCGTCGCGCGCGTCGGGCGAGCGGGCGTCGAGCACGTTCGCCGCCGGCGTCGGGGCGACCGCCGCCGGCGTGCCGGCGTCGATGGCGTCGGGCGACGGACGTCGAGCCCGTCCGCCGCCGGCGTCGCGGCGACCGCCGCCGGCGTGCCGGCGTCGAGGCGTCGGGCGAGCGCAGGTCGTCCGACTGGGCGTAGGCGGGGCCGGCGAGCGCGGCGACCAGCAGTGCGGTGCCGGCGGCGGTGGTGAGGCGATGGATGCGCGACATGACGCTCCTCCTGAGGGATCGTGCAGCCGCCCCACGCGGCCGGCTCGGCCGCGACCGTGCGCCAAGGCGGTCACGACGCGCCCACGAACCGGTCACGAGCTACCCGTTGCACCGTCACCGGAGCGCGGTTAGGCTCGCCGCAGAGCGACATGGACAGTCCGCATCCTCGGACCGCTCGAGGTTCTCCACGACGGCCGCCCGGCCGCCGCTGGGCGGCGGCCGGCAGCGCGAGCTGCTCGCGCTGCTGGTCGTCGAGCGCAACCGCCCGGTGTCCGGCGACCGGATCGTCGAGGAGCTGTGGAACGGCGACGCGCCCGGCGACCGCCGCGAAGGTCGTCCAGAACCTCGTGTCGCAGCTCCGCCGCGAGCCTGCCCGCCGGCGACGTGCTGCGCACCCGCGGGCACGCGTACGAGCTCGAGCTCGACGACGACGTCGCTCGACGCGACCCGGTTCGAGCGGCTGCTCGACGACGGCCGCCGGGCGCTCGCCGCCGGCGAGCCGGAGCGCGCGGCGTCGACGCTGCGCGAGGCGCTCGCCCTCTGGCGCGGACCGGCGCTGGGCGAGTTCGCCGACCACGCCGTGGGCGCGGACCGAGAGCGGGCGGCTCGAGGAGCAGCGCCTCGTCGCGCTCGAGCGCCGCATCGACGCCGACCTCGCGCTCGGGCGCCACGCCGACGTCGTCGGCGAGCTCGAGGCGGCGGTCGCCCGCGAGCCGCTCCGCGAGGGCCTGCGGGCGCAGCTCATGCTCGCGCTCTACCGCAGCGGCCGCCAGGCGGAGGCGCTCGCCGCCTACGCCGGACGCGCGCCGCACGCTCGTGAGCGAGCTCGGCATCGAACCGGGCCCGGCGCTCACGACGCCTGCACGAGGAGATCCTGCGCCAGGACGAGGCGCTCGACGCTCCGGCCCCGGCGCCGATCAAGCCGGCACCCAGCGCCGCCGCCGCCGGGCCGGCGCGCTGCTGCTCGCCGGCGGCGCGCTGCTCGCGGTCGCCGCGCGCCGCGATCCTGCTCGCTCGGCGCGCGATGGGCGCGGCCGACGGGCCTGCCGTCGCCGGCGACCGGGCAGCTCGTCGCGCTCAACGCCGCGACCGGCACGGTCGAGCGGCGCATCCGCGGCCGGCCGCACGCCGGCAAGGTCGACGGTCCACGAGGGCGACGTCTGGGCGGTCGACAGCGAGGCGCGGACGCTGCTGCGGATCGAGCGCGTCGTCCGGGGCCGTCGACGTGCTCGCAACCGGCGCGACGCCGGTCGACGTCGCCGCCGCTGCGGCAGCGGTCTGGGTCGCGAACGGCCGCCGCCGCGAGACCGGGCAGGCGCTCGGACCGATCGCGACCGAGGTCGTCCGCGCTCGACCCGGCGACGGGCCGCGCAGGAGGCGACGGCGACGCTGCCGTCCGGCGGGGTCGAGTCGGAGTCGCAGGGCGGCGCCGGCCACCTCGCCGCCTCGCGCGACGCCGTGTGGGCGGTCACGTCGGCGCAAGTCGGTCGTGCGGATCGACCCCGCGACCGCCGAGATCACGGCGACCGCGTCCGGGCTGCGCGCGTACGCGATCGCCGCCGGCGGCGCGGGCGTGTGGGCGCTCGGGGTCGGCGGCCGGCTGCTCGAGCTCGACGAGCGCACCGCCCGCGTCCGCCGCCGCGTCAAGCTGCCTGACCCGCGACGCCGGCGCGTTCGCGGTCGGCGACGACGCCGTGTGGGTCGCCGGCAACAAGGAGCCGAAGCTGTGGCGCATCGGCCGCGACCGCAGGCGAGGTGATCGGCGCGGTCGATCGTCGCGGGCGGCGGCGAGTGCGGTGGCGGTCGCGGGCGACCGCGTCTGGGTCGCCAACGCGATCGCCGGCGACGCTCACCGCGGTCGACGCGACGGCCATGCGCGTAGGTCCGCACGGTCCGGCTCGGCGGCACTCCGCGCTGGCTGACGGTCGACGGCGAGCACCGTGTGGGTCGCCGTGACCGGCACAGACGCGGCGCCCACGACGCGCACGGTCGCGGGCGTCGAGCCGCTGCCGGCGTCGATCTGCGAGCCGCCGGTCGCCGGCGCGGCCGGGAAGGCCGACGCGCTCGATCGTCTCGGATCTGCCGCTGCAGGGCGACGTCGCGGCTGAAGGCCACGCAGATGGCGCAGGCGATCACGTTCGTCGCTGCGCGAGCGCGGCTTCCGCGCCGGGCGGCTCCGGCTCGCCTACCAGTCGTGCGACGACGCGCTCGCCGGCACCGGGCTGTACGACGATGCCAAGTGCGCCGCGAACGGCGCGCGCGTACGCGGCGAACCGCGACGTGATCGGCGTCGTCGGCACGCTTCAACTCCCGCTGCGCGGTGTGGCTGCTGCCCGAGCTCAACCGGGCGCCGGAGGGCGGCCCGCTGGGGATGATTTCGCCGCGTCAACTCCTACGTCGGGCTCACCCGCCCGCGCGAGGGCCGGACCGAGCCGACGCTCGCCGACCTCTACCCCACCGGCCGCCGCAACTTCGTCCGCGTCTACCCCGCCGACGACCTCCAGGGCGCCGCGCTGGCGCAGCTCGCGCGCGACCGCGGGCGCCGGCGGGTGTTCGTGCTCGACGACGGCGAGTTCGGCTACTCCGGCCCGATCGCTGACGGCGTTCGTCAACGCGTCGCGCCGGCTCGGGCTCGAGGTCGCCGGCCGCGTGACGTGGAACGCGGCCGGCGCGACCAGTACGAAGGCTGGCCGAGCGCGTGGCGCGCTCGGGCGCCGACGCCGTGCTCGTCTCGGGCCTCGTCTTCAACAACGCCGGCCACGTGATCCGCGCACTGCGCGCGCGGCTGGGCGACGACGTCGACCTGATGGCGGCCGACGGCGTCGCGCCGCCGGCGCTGCTCCGGCGCGCCGCCGGCCGCGCCGCACACGGCGTGTTCCTCGCGGTCAGCGGCATGCCGACCGAGGCGCTCCCGCCCGCCGGCGCCGCGTTCGTCGAGCGCTTCGCGCGAACCCAGCCCGGGGTGACGGTGGAGCCGTTCGCGGTCTACGCGGCACACGCGACCGACGTCATGCTCGACGCGATCGAGCGCTCGGACGGCACGCGCCGCTCGGTGATCGAGGAGCTGTTCCGCACCGACGCTCCCGACGGCCTGACCGGCCCCGTCGACTTCGACGCGCCGCGGCGACATCGTGCGAGGGCGCGGTCACGATCCTGCGGGTCACGGACGGCAAGGGCTCGAACAACGAGCGTCGCGAGCTGCGGATGTAGAGCGGGTGACGCGGCTGGCCGAGCGTCGAGGATGCGCGTCCGGCGGCGATCCCGCGAGCGGCGTCCGGGCGACCGGCCCGCTAGCGCGGCGGCGTGTGCTCGAACGGCAGCTGCCTCGAACGAGCTGCGCTCGGGCTCGACGAAGTACGCCGTGCCCGACTCGCGGTATGGGAACGGCTCGCCGGTGTAGCGGACCGACATGCGGTCCATGACCTCGAGCGCCTCGTCGCCGTCGACGCGATCGACGACGCGCCCGCGCACGGTCGCGTACCGGTACGGGTTGTCGTGGTCGACGATCGAGAGCGCGACGCGCGGGTCGCGCGTCGATGTTGCGCGCCTTGCGCGAGTCCTCCTGCGTGAAGAACGCGATCCGGTCGCCCTCGAGCGCGATCCAGATCGGGACGCTGTGCGGGCCGCCGTCGGGCAGCACGGTCGCGATGTGGGCGAAGTTCGGGCCCTCGAGCAGCGCGCGGACGTTGTCGGGAAGCTCGGCCATGCGCCCGATCGTCGCATGCCAAGATGCCCCGCCCGATGCGCCTGCCGGACGAGATCCGCACCGCCTGCGCGCGCGTGGCCCGGCGCCGCACGGCACGTGCGCGTCGTCGCGGACGCGATCCCGGCGTACGCGCGCGACGCTGCCGGCCGAGTCGCCGCCCGCGCCCGACCTCGCGCCCGGCGCGTCGGACGAGGAGCGCGCCGCGTTCGGGCTGCAGCTCAACGCGGTCAACTTCGGCTCCGGCTGGTTCCCGACGCTGCGCAAGCCCGCCGGCCTGTCCGGCTTCCGCACCGTCGAGGCCGGGCTCAAGGCGCGCGGCCCGTGGACCGCGGAGGAGCTGACGCCGCGTCGACGCGCGCCGAGGCCGCCGCGACGTTCGGCGGCCAGGATCCCGACGCACCCGCTGATGGCGCTGTTCGCGCCCGCGCTGCGCGAGCTCGGGGAGCACGTCGCTCGCCGCGCACGGCGGCTCGTTCCTCGCGCTCGCCCGCTCGCGGCGACGGCTCGGCCGTCGCGCTCGCCGAGCACCTGGCGCGACCTGCCCGACCTGGTACGACGTCTCGCCCTACGACGGCGCGCCGGGTGCCGTTCTTCAAGCGCGCCCAGCTCGCCGCCGCCGACCTGCACCTGCAGGGGATCGCGCCCGCGCGCGACGTCGCCGCGCTGACGCTGTTCGCCGACAACCTCGTCCCGCACGTGCTGCGGATCGACGGCGTGCTCGCGTTCGACGACGACGCTCGTCGCCCGGATCGACCGCGGCGAGCTGATCGAGCACGACGCGCCCGAGGAGGTCGAGATCCGCGCGTGCGCGCTGCACGCGGTGGAGCTGCTCGTCGCCGCGCACGGCGCGACGACCGCGACCGCGGTCGACAACGCGCTCTGGCACCGCGGCGGCGAGCCGCGCTACAAGGCGCATCCGCGCCACCGGTCCCGCACGACGGCCTACTGATCTCCCGTATGGTCGGTCACAACCCCCCCACTGCTTCGAAGAAGCGGATGCATGGGCACGACCGCCCCCACCGACGAAGCGCTCTTGGCCAGCCCGCGACGCGGCCGCCTTCGAGGTCGTTCTACTGCCGCCACGTGGAGGAGCTGCTCGGCTTCTTCGCCCGGCGCACGCGTGACCCGGAGCTCGCGGCCGACCTGACCGCGGAGACGTTCGCCGCCGCGCTCGCCGGGCGGCGGCGGTTCCGGCCGCGGGCCGGCGCGGCCAGCGCGTGGCTGTTCGGCATCGCGATGCACAAGCTCACCGACGCGCAGCGCCGCGGCTATGCCGAGCAGCGCGCGCGCCGGCGGCTGGGCATGGAGCGCCTGGAGCTCGACGAGGACGACTACGCGCAGATCGAGTCGCTCGCCGAGTCGCGGACGCCGTCGCGCTGCTCGAGCTGATCCCGCCCGACCAGCGCGACGCGGTCCGGGCGCACGTGCTGGACGAACAGGGCTACGACGAGATCGCCGCGGCCCAGCAGACGTCGGAGACCGTCGTGCGCAAGCGCGTCAGCCGCGGCCTGGCCGCGGTCCGCAACCGGATGGGATCACACCGATGAGGGAGGACTTCGTGACCCGGCTCTGAAGCTGCAGCTCCGCGACGCCGCCGAGCGCGAGGCGCGCGGAGGCTCGCTCGCGCACACGCTGCGCGACACGCGCTGGCGGCTCTCCTCGCCGGCGCTCGCCGCCGGGCTGGCGGTGATCCTCGGCGTGATCGCGGTGGCGGCCGGAGCGCTGCTGCTGCGCGACGAGCCCCAGCCGGCGACCCCGCGGGTCGTCGCCACGCTCGAGCTGACCGGCAACCCCGAGGGGATCCTCTCCGCCTTCGGCTCGCTCTGGATCGCCGATCCGGTCGCCGGCCACGTCGTGCGCGTCGACCCGGAGACGCGGCGCGTGGTCGCGCGCATCCCCGTCGGCTCGACCCCGGGCATCGCGATCGAGCCGGTCGGGAACGAGCTGTGGGTCGCTGAGCGACCAGCCGACGGAGGTGGAGCGGATCGATCCCGCGAACGAACGCGATCAGCGGGCGCGTCCGGCTGCGCACGCCGGACGGGCGCCCGTTCCAGGCGTTCCAGCCGCTCGCCTCGCCGCGCGGCGTGTGGCGGCCGGCAGCGAGGGCACGCTGCAGGTCGACCCGAGCACCGGCGCCGGGCTCGCGCTCGTCGCCGCGCCCACGGCGGACACCGACCCCGCGGGGTCGCGATCGGCGACGAGGACCTGTGGTCGCTCCGCACCGACGGCCGGATCGAGCGCTTCGACGCCGCCACGGGCCGCCGCCTGGGCGACTTCACGCCCGGCCTGCGCGCTCGCCCAGTTCATCGCCGGCTTCGGGCGGGACCTGCTCGCGCTCGGCCCGGGACGATCGCCCGGCTCGACGGGACGACCGGCCGCGTGGTCTGGCAGCGCTCGCTGGGTGAGCACGTCAACGCGTTCGACTGCGGCCGACGGGCCTGATCTGGGTGCACAGCAGCGGCCGCGCGCGAGCCGGACCGGCTCACGGCGCTCGCCGCCGACAGCGGCAAGACGGTGACGTCGACCGCGCTCGACACGTTCGGCAGCACCGGCCTGACCGTCACCGGACGCGAGGTCTGGATCGACACCACCGGCGGGAAGACGATCGTCGTGCAGCGCTGAGTCGTCAGGCGACGCGGTAGCGGCGCCAGAGGTCCGCGAGCGGGACCGGCGAGGCCGCGTCCATCGCCGCGCGGAACTCGGCCGCGGTCGACCAGCCGTAGCGGTTCGCGAGCGCGTAGCCGCGCAGCGCGGCGTCGAACCGCGCCGCCGCCCATGCGCTCGCGCAGGACGTCGAGCAGGCACGCGCCCTCGAAGTACACCGCGCCGTAGTCGACCAGCCCGCGCCCGCGGAAGAACGCGACGCTGCGCGTGACCAGGCGCGCGGCGGGCCCGGGGCGGCGGCACCACGGGCTCCGCCTGCGCGCCGGCCGCCTCCTCGGAGTAGGACGCGAACGCCTCGTCGAGCCACGGCGCCTGCGACTGGTCGTTCGAGATCAGCGCGTACCACCACTCGTGCGCCAGCTCGTGGGTGACGACGAAGTCCGCGGGCGGGGTCATGATCAGGCCGGTGTGCTCCATCGCGGCGTCCTCGGTGACGACGATCTGGAGGTCCGGCCAGCCGTACGGGCCGTACAGCGCGGGCGAGCCGCGGGAGCCGCCGGTGCGCGATCCGCATGACCTTCTCCAGCCGCCGGCCCCACCTCCCGCGCGCGCCCCACACCGTGACGGCGACGCCGTCGACCGTGTCGCGCACCGCGCGCATCCGTCCCGCCGCGAAGGAGTAGTCGCGCCCGCGCTCGAGCCGGCGGCTGCCGTCAGGCTGCAGCACGCCCGGCGCGGCGACCGCGATCCCGGGCGGCGCGTCGAGCCGCACCGTCCACTCGGCGGCCGGGTAGGTCCACGTCTCCCCGCTCCCGAAGTAGCGGTCGAGCCGCCACGCTGCCGCCCTCGAGGTGCGCGAGCGCGGGGATCGCGTTCGACAGCAGCGCGACGCGGCGCCCGTGGCCGAAGCGGTCGTGGCACGGCGGGCACGCGGATCTCGACGTCGAACGCCACGCTGCCGCGCGCGCCGGGCGCCAGCGGAGCGGAGAGCCGGAGCGGCATCGCGGTGCACGCGCACCGCGGGAGCGCCCGGCGACGGCGCCCGCGACGTCGGCGATCCGCACCGCGCGCCGTCCGCGGCAGCCGCTCGGTCCGTTGCCCCACAGGCGGATCCAGACCTGGTCCAGCGGCGCGGCGCCGGGATTCGTGAGCGTGATCGTCTCCCGCCCGGTCCAGCGGAACCCGTGATCCGAGCCCCGCAGCGCGACGTCGTACGCGGGCGCGGTGGCGTCCGGCTCGCCGGCCGCGGCCGGTCCGGCGGCGCCCAGCGCCGCGACGAGCGCGAGGATCACGGCGGCGGTCGCGCGTCGCATCGGCTCAGGCCTCCAGCACGAGGATCACCAGCGTGCGCGGGCCGTGGACGCCCTCGACGCGCTCCAGCTCGATGTCCGACGTCGCGCTCGGGCCGGAGACGAACGTGAGCGGGCGGCCCTCGGCGGCGGCGGGCGCGAGCGCGGCGATCGCGTCCGGGACCGACGCGTGGATGTGACCCGCCTCGACGAGGCAGACGTGGAAGTCCGGGACGAGCGAGATCGCCCGGCGGCCGCTGCTCTCGCCGCCGTCGAGCACGATCGTGCCGGTCTCGGCGATCGCCAGCGCGCAGCCGGTGAGGACGCCGTCGACCTGGTCGAGCGCGCGCGCCGAGATCGGCGGGTCGTCGATCAGCAGCTCCAGCCCCTGCAGGTGATGCGGCGCGCCCGGCGGGACGGCGAGCCGGCGCACGCCGTGCTCCCGGCATGCCGCGCGCACGGCGTCGTCGAGCCCGCCGGGCGCGACGCGGCGCACCGTGGCGCGGTACTCGGCGGCGCGCTCGCAGAAGCGGGCGACGACCGCCTCGTCGCCGGCCGCGGGGCCGCTGCCTGCGACGGTGGTAGTCGCGCGGCACGTCGGGCACGCCGCCGCCGGGCCCGAGCGCGGCGTGGATGCGCCAGGATCTCGCGGATGCGCCATGCTCGGCGTCGGGAGGCTCGCGCGCGGCGGTCGATGCGCGTCGGCGTACCCACCAGTCGCGGAACGCTCTCCCGCGGCACCTCGGGCAGCTCGCGCATCTCGGTCCAGCCGCTCAGCGGGCCCGGGCAAGCCGGCGATCGGGACCGTTCCCGGCGCGCGCCATCCGCTGCGCGCGCTCGTAGGCGCAGCGCGACCGGAACACGCGCGCGAGCGCGTCCATCGCCAGCCGCTCGGGGCTCCAGCGGGACTTGACCTCCCGCACCACCCGTCCGCGCAGGTGCACGAGCACCTGCGGGATGTCGATCTTCACCGGGCAGACCTCGTAGCACGCGCCGCACAGCGACGACGCCCACGGCAGCGTCGGCGCCGCGTCGAGGCCCGGCGAGCTGCGGCGTGAGGATCGCGCCGATCGGGCCCGGATAGACCGACTCGTACGCGTGCCCGCCGGTGCGCGAGTAGACCGGGCAGGAGTTCAGGCAGGCCGAGCAGCGGATGCAGTGCAGCGCCTGGCGGCCGACCTCGTCGGCCAGCACCTGCGTGCGCCCCGCGTCGAGCAGCACGAGATGGAACTCGCGCGGGCCGTCGTGCTCGCGCACGCCGGTCCAGATCGACGTGTACGGGTTCATGCGCTCGGCGGTCGAGGAGCGCGGGAGCAGCTGGAGCATCACCTCGAGGTCGCGCCACTCGGGCAGCACCTTCTCGATCCCCATCAGCGTGATCAGGACCTTCGGCAGCGTGGTGCACATCCGCCCGTTGCCCTCGGACTCGACGACGCCGACCGCGCCGGTCTCGGCGATCGCGAAGTTGGCGCCGCTGACACGGCGACCTGCACCGACAGGAACTTCTCGCGCAGGTGCCGCCGCGCGGCCTCGGCGATCGCCGCCGGCTCCAGCCCGAGCTCCTGCCCCTGGGCGATCGTGTGCTCGAACAGCGTCGCGATCTCCGCGCGGTTGCGATGGATCGCGGGGACGAGGATGTGGGACTGCTCGTCGTCGCCGAGCTGGACGATCAGCTCGGCGAGGTCGGTCTCGATCGCGGCGATCCCGCGCAGCGCGAGCGCCTCGTTGAGCCCGATCTCGTCGCTGGCGAGCGACTTGACCTTGATCACCTCGTCGGCGCCGTGCTCGCGCGCGATGCCGGCGATGATCGCGTTCGCCTCGGCGCCGTCGCGCGCCCAGTGGACGGTCCCGCCGGCGCGCGTCACGCGCTCCTCCAGCCGCTCGAGCTGCTCGGGCAGCGTCGCCATCGTGCGCGCCTTGATCGCGGCGCCGGCGTCGCGCAGCGCCTCCCAGTCGTCGAGCTCGGCGACCGCCCGTGCGCGCTTCTCCCGGATCGCCGTCGTCGCCTTGCCGAGGTTGCGCCGCAGCTGCGCGTCCGCCAGCGCGATCCGCGCGGCGGCGGGGAATCCGGCGGCGCTCATTCCTGCGCCGCCAGGATCTCGGCGAAGTGCATCACCCGCACGCCGGCGCGCTGGCGCTCCAGCGCGCCGCCGATGTGCATCAGGCAGGAGGTGTCGACCGCGGTGCAGACCTCCGCGCGCGTGTCGAGCACGTGGCGCAGCTTGTCGCCCAGCATCGCCATCGACGTGTCCGCGTTCTTGACCGCGAACGTCCCGCCGAACCCGCAGCACTCGCGCGCGTCGCCGAGCTCGACGAGGTCGATCCCGCGCACCGCCCGCAGCAGCCGCTCGGGCCGGTCGGCGATCCCGAGCGCGCGGATGGAGTGGCATGTCGGGTGCAGCGTCACCCGGTGCGGGAACGACGCGCCGACGTCCTCGGTGCCCAGCACGTCGACCAGGAACTCCGACAGCTCGTACACCGGCGGCCCGGTGAACGGCACGCCCATGCGGCCGTAGTGCTCGCGCACGAACCCGACGCACGACGCGCTCGGCGACACGACCGCCTCGGCGTCGCCGAACACCCGCTGGAAGCGCTCGGCGAGCGGCCGGGCGTCGTCTTCGTAACCCGAGTTGCCGTGCATCTGGCCGCAGCAGGTCTGCTCGAGCGGGAAGTCGACGTCGCACCCGAGCCGCTCCAGCAGCGCGACGGTCGCCTCGCCCGCAGCGGGAAAGAGCGTGTCGTTGAAGCAGGTGATGAACAGCGCGACCCGCACGGCGAGCCGCGGAGTCTGCCAGCCCGCGGACCTGGTTGCACAGGTTGCACAGCGCACCGGCCGGGTAGCCCTCCCGGCAACCGAACGTCTGGGGAGGCGACGGATGTATCAACAGGTCTACGATCCGGTCGGGAATTCGCTCGGGCTCACGGCGATCTTCGCGGTGATCCCGCTCATCACGCTGTTCGTCCTGCTCGGCGGTCTGAGGTGGGCGGCCCACTGGGCCGCGGTGAGCGCGCTCGCGGTGGCGATCGTGATCGCGCTCGCGGTCTATTCGATGCCGCTCGGGCAGACGCTGGACTCCGCGCTGCTCGGCGCCGTGTTCGGCCTGTTCCCGATCATGTGGATCGTCTGGAACGCGCTGTGGATCTACAACATGACGGAGGCGACGGGGCACTTCGCGGTGCTCAGGCGGTCCTTCGGGCGCATCTCCAGCGACCAGCGCGTCCAGGCCGTCATCATCGCCTTCTGCTTCGGCGCGCTGCTCGAGGCCCTCGCGGGCTTCGGCACCCCGGTGGCCATCACCGCGGTGATGCTGATCGCGCTCGGCTTCCAGCCGATCAAGGCGGCCGCCGTGGCGCTCGTCGCCAACACCGCGCCGGTCGCGTTCGGCGCGATCGCGATCCCGATCATCACGCTGAGCGAGATCACCGGGCTGCCCAAGGAGGACCTGGGCGCCATGGTCGGGCGGCAGACGCCGGCGCTGGCGCTGTTCGTCCCGCTGATCCTCGTCGGCATGGTCGACGGCATGCGCGGCGTGCGGCAGGCGTGGCCGGCCGCGGTCGTCGGCGGCCTCGTCTTCGCGATCGCGCAGTTCGCCTGCTCGAACTACATCTCGGTCGAGCTGACCGACATCGTCGCCTCGCTCCTCGCCACCGGCGCGATCGTCGCGCTGCTGCAGGTCTGGCAGCCGAGCGAGCCGATCGTCGGCGAGCGCTTCACGCGCGGCCCGGCGATCGCCGGCGCGGCCGTCGCCGACCCCACGTTCGAGTCCGAGGTCCGGCGCAAGGACGACGAGCATCGCGACACGCGCGGCGAGATCATGGGCGCCTACGCGCCGTACCTGATCATCATCGCGGTCTTCGCGCTGGCGCAGCTCGGCCCGATCAAGACGTTCCTGGAGAACGCGGGGACCGAGTTCGGCTGGCCGGGCCTGAACGTCACCAACGGCGACGGCGAGGCGGTCAAGGCGACCACCTTCAAGCTGAACTGGCTCAACGCGGCCGGGACGCTGCTGCTGATCTCGGGCCTGCTGACGATGCTCGCGCTGCGCGTCTCCCCCGGCCGCTCGCTGCGCATCTACGGCCGCACGCTCGACCGGCTCAAGTGGGCCACGCTGACCGTGGCCGCGGTGCTGTCGCTCGCCTACGTGATGAACCTCTGCGGCCAGACGATCACGCTCGGCCTGTGGATCGCCGGCGCCGGCGGCATCCTGGCGTTCCTGTCGTCGATCATCGGCTGGATGGGCGTCGCGGTCACCGGCTCGGACACCAGCTCGAACTCGCTGTTCGGCGCCCTGCAGGTGTCGGCGGCGAAGGAGGCCGGGCTGGATCCGACGCTGATGGCGGCGGCGAACTCGTCCGGCGGCGTGCTGGGGAAGATGATCTCGCCGCAGAACCTCGCGATCGGCGCGGCGGCCGTCGGCCTCGGCGGCCGCGAGGGCGAGCTGTTCCGGCGCGTGTTCGGCTGGAGCATCGCGCTGCTGCTCATCATGTGCGTGCTCGTCTACCTCCAGTCGACCGCGGTGCTGGGCTGGATGGTGGTCTAGGCGCCCTTCACGCGATGGCCCCAGTAGCGAACGTGCTTCGTGACCAGGGCGGCGGCGCGCTCGCCGTCGCCCGCCACGATCGCGTCGTGGATCGCCCGGTGCTCGGCGATGAGCCGGGGCCGGATCGCCTCCCAGTCCCAGGCGATCAGCGACAGGTCGGTGATGATCTTGCGCAGCAGGCCGTCGACCGCGTCCTCGACGAGGTTGAGCAGCGCGTTGCCGGCCGTGCGCACGAGCGTCACGTGGAACGTCGCGTCGAGCGCGTGGAACTCCTGCTGCCTGATGCCCGGCTCCTCCATCCGGTCGAGCAGGTCCGCGAGCACGCCCGCGGGATCCCCCGCGGGCGCCAGGCTGCGTGCGGCGCCCGCCTCGACCATCACGCGGAACTCGATCGCGTCGTCGAGCGAGACGTGACGGAGCGCGACCAGCAGGCGCAGCACCGGCTGGAACGCGTTGCCGGGCTCCTGCAGCAGGACGACGCCGTGCTCGGCGCCGCGGCGGACCGACACGATGCCCATGGCCTCGAGCACGCGGATCGCCTCGCGCACCGACGTGCGGGAGACGCCGAACCGGACGGCGAGGTCCCGCTCCGGCGGCAGCCGGTCGCCCGCCTCCAGCGCGCCCGTGGAGATCGACGCCTCCAGCTCGCCGAGGATGTGCTCGAAGGCGCGCGGCGCGACGGCGGTCATGGTCGGACCAACATACAGGCAGTCCTGGAGTAGCGCAGTGGCGATCGCATCGAGTATGGTCCGACCAATGCAGGAGCTGATCGGGCGGCTGCGCGAGATCGTCGGCGAGCGCTGGTGCTACACGGCCGAGCACCAGCTGCGCACGTACGAGTCAGACGGGCTCCTGCAGTACGCGGTGCGTCCCGGCGTCGCCGTCCTCCCCGCCACCGCGGAGGAGGTCCAGGCCTGCGTGAAGGCGTGCGCGGCGGCGCAGGTGCCGTGGGTCGCGCGCGGCTCCGGCTCGGGCCTGTCGGGCGGCGCGCTCCCGATCGCCGAGGGCGTCCTGATCGTCACGTCGCGGATGAAGCGCGTGCTGGACGTCGACCTGGCGAACCAGCGCGTATGCGTCGAGCCGGGCGTGACGAACACCGCGGTCTCCAGCGCCGTGGCGCCCGACTTCTTCTACCCGCCGGACCCCAGCTCGCAGATCGTCTGCTCGATCGGCGGCAACGTCGCCGAGAACTCCGGCGGCGCGCACTGCTTCAAGTACGGCTTCACCACCAACTACGTCTGCGGGCTCGAGATCGTGCTGCCCGACGGCGAGCTCGTCACGCTCGGCGGCCGCGAGCTGGACCCGCCGGGCTACGACCTCCTCGGCGCGTTCGTCGGCTCCGAGGGCACGCTCGGCATCGCGACGAAGGTCTGGCTGCGCGTCCTCCCGGCGCCCGAGACCGTCAAGACGCTCGTCGCGTTCTTCGACTCCACGCACGCGGCCGGCGAAGCGGTGTCGGAGATCGTGCAGTCCGGCGTCGTGCCCGGCGCGATCGAGATGATGGACCGCGTCGCGATCGAGGCGAGCGAGCGGATGGCGCAGGCCGGCTGGGTGGGTGCGGACGGGCGTCCGCGCGGCGCGGCGCTGGTGGTCGAGCTCGACGGCGCCGAGCGGGAGTGCGAGGCGCGCTTCGAGGAGGTCGTGGCCCTGTGCGAGCGCTGCGGCTCCGACGACGTGCGGGTCGCGCGCGACGAGACCGAGCGGCAGCTGTTCTGGAAGATGCGCAAGGCGGCGTTCCCCGCGATGGGCCGGATCTCGCCCAACTACTTCGTGCAGGACGGCGTGATCCCCCGGACGAAGCTGCCCGAGGTGCTCGAGGCGATCGACGCGCTCGCGGAGGAGTACGGGATGATCGTCGCCAACGTCTTCCACGCGGGCGACGGCAACCTGCATCCGCTCGTGTGCTTCGACGGGCGCAACGAGGGCGAGGCGGAGCGCGCGGAGGAGCTGTCGGGCCGGATCCTCGACGCCTGCCTGCAGGCGGGCGGCTCGATCACCGGCGAGCACGGCGTCGGCGTCGACAAGAAGCGGCACATGCCGAAGATGTTCGACGAGCCGGACCTCGCCGCGTTCCAGCGGCTGCGCTGCGCGTGGGACCCGGCCGGGCTCGCCAACCCGGGCAAGGTCATGCCGACGCCGCGGCTGTGCGGCGAGGTGCCGGGGATCTATCGCCAGCACCCGCTCGAGGCCGCCGGGCTGGCGGACCGGTTTTGAGGCCCGACACGGCAGCGGAGGCCGCGGCGCTGCTGCGCTCCCTGGGCGAGGAGGGCCGACCCGTGCGCCCGCGCGGCGGCGGCACGAAGGAGTGGGGACCGCGGGACGGGGACGGCACGGTGCTCGAGACCGGCGGGCTGGCGCGGATCCTCGAGCACAACGTCGGCGACTTCACCGCCGTGCTCGAAGCCGGCGTGCCGCTCGCCGAGGCGCAGGCCACGTTCGGCGCCCACGGGCAGATGCTCGCGCTCGATCCGCCGCTCGGCGCCGGCGCCACGGTCGGCGGCGTCATGGCCACGAGCGACTCCGGCCCGCTGCGCCACCGCTACGGCAGCATGCGCGATCTGGTGGTCGGCGCCACCGTCGCGCTCTCGGACGGCACGCTCGCGAAGTCGGGCGGGAAGGTGATCAAGAACGTCGCGGGGTACGACCTCGCGAAGCTGTTCACCGGCTCGTTCGGCACGCTCGGGCTGATCGTCCGCGTCGCCGTCCGGCTGCATCCGGTCCCCCCGCGCACCGCGAGCGCCGTGGGCGGCAGCGACGACCCGGACCGGCTCGGCGCGGCGGCCATCGAGCTCGCGGCGCACCCGCTCGAGGCCGACTGCCTCGACGTCGACTGGCGCGACGGCGCCGGCCGGCTGCTCGTGCGGTTCGGCAGCGCCGCCGCCTCCGACCAGGCCGCCGCCACCGTCGCGCGCATGCAGGCGCTCGGCCTGGAGGACTGCTCGGTCGCCGAGGACGACGACGAGCTGTGGACGGCCCAGCGCGTGCACCAGCGCGGCGCGTGCGTCCTCAAGGTCTCCGGGCGCCCGACCGACCTGCCCGCGGTGTGCCGCGCCGGCGGGGCGGTCGTGGGCCGCCCCGCGCTCGGGCTCTACTGGGTCTCGCTGGACGCCGACGCCGGCGCGGTCGCCGCCGCGCGCGACGCCCTCTCCCCCCGCGCGTGCACGCTGCTCGACGCCCCGGCCGCGCTGCGCGCCGACGCCTGGGCGGCGCCCGACCCCGGCGCCCTCGCCGTGATGGGGCGCGTGAAGGAGCGCTTCGACCCCGCCCGCATCTTCCGTCCCGGCGCGTTCGTGGGAGGCATCTGATGCAGACCGCGTGGGACGAGCACCGTCCGCCCGACCCGGACCTGATCGCCGACTGCGTGCACTGCGGCTTCTGCCTGCCGACCTGCCCGAGCTACTCGATCTTCGAGGACGAGATGGACTCGCCGCGCGGGCGGATCGTGCTGATGCGGGTCGGCAACGAGGCCGGATCGGAGGCGTCGGACGAGATGCGCCTGCACCTCGATCGCTGCCTCGGCTGCATGGCCTGCGTCACGGCGTGCCCGTCGGGCGTGCAGTACGACAAGCTGATCGAGCAGACGCGCCCGCAGATCGAGCGCAACGCCCCGCGCCCGCGGCGCGAGCGGCTGTACCGGCGGCTGATCTTCGCGCTGTTCACGCACCCGGGCCGGCTGCGCGCGCTCGCGCCCCTGCTGTGGGTGCAGCAGAAGCTCGGCGTGAACGCATTCCTGGCGGAGCGGCTCGGCCGCGTGCCCGAGCTGCAGGCGATGCTCGCGCTTGCGCCGCCGGTCACGCCGGCGCGCGGCGATCGCCCAGCTGCCGGAGGTCACGCCGGCGCGCGGCGCCCGGCGCGGCCGCATCGCGCTGATGCAGGGGTGCGTCCAGCGCGTGTTCTTCGGCGACGTCAACGCCGCCACCGTGCGCGTCCTGAGCGCCGAGGGCTTCGAGGTCCACGCGCCGCGCCGGCCGCGCTGCTGCGGGTCGCTGCAGATGCACGCCGGCGTCGAGGAGGAGGCGCTCGAGCTGGCGAAGGCGACGATCGCCGCCTACGAGGACTTCGACGCGGTCGCGGTCAACGTCGCCGGTTGCGGGTCGGGGATGAAGGACTACGCGCACCTGCTGGCCGACGACCCCGAGTGGGCCGACCGTGCGGCGGCGTTCTCCGCGCGCGTGAAGGACGTGAGCGAGCTGCTCGCCGAGCACGAGCCGCAGGCGCCGCGCCATCCGATCCCCCTCCGCGTCGCCTACCACGACGCCTGCCACCTCGCCCACGCCCAGGGCGTCCGCGCCCAGCCGCGCGCGCTGCTGCGCGGGATCCCGGAGCTCGAGGTGCTCGAGCCGCCCGACTGGGAGATCTGCTGCGGCTCGGCCGGGATCTACAACCTCGTGCAGCCCGAGGCGGCGGCGGAGCTCGGCGCGCGCAAGGCGGCGAACCTCGTCGCCACCGGCGCCGACGCGGTGGCCGCCGGGAACCCCGGCTGCGCGCTGCAGATCGCGGCGCATCTCGACGGACGCGAGCTGCCGATCTTCCACCCCATGACGCTCCTGGACCACTCGATCAGAGGAACCCGCCCATGAGGCTCGACGTCGCCCCGGCCCGCGAGGAGCAGCTGCAGGAGGTCCTGAGCCCCGAGGCGCTCGACTTCGTCGCCGAGCTCCACGGCCGCTTCGGGGCGCGCCGGCGGGAGCTGCTGGCGGCGCGGCGCGACCGGGCGGCGGAGCTGGCGCGCGGCGGGACGCTCGACTTCCTGCCCGAGACGCGCGAGGTCCGCGACGGGGACTGGCAGGTCGCCGGGCCGCCGCACGACTACCTCGACCGGCGTGTCGAGATCACCGGGCCGACCGACCGCAAGCTCGTGATCAACGCGCTCAACTCGGGCGCGCGCGGGTTCATGGCCGACTTCGAGGACGCCAACTCCCCCACCTGGGCCAACCAGGTCGGCGGCCACGTCAACCTCGTGGACGCGATCGAGGGGACGATCGAGTACACGAGCTCGGAGGGCAGGGAGTACCGGCTGGACGACGAGATCGCCACGCTGCTCGTCCGCCCGCGCGGCTGGCACCTGCCCGAGAAGCACCTCCAGCTCGACGGCGAGCCCGCGTCGGGGTCGCTCGTCGACTTCGGCCTGCACGTCGTCCACGGCGGCCGCCGGCTGGCGGCGCAGAACCGCGGCGTGTTCTTCTACCTCCCCAAGCTCGAGCACCACCTCGAGGCGCGGCTGTGGAACGACGCGTTCAGCTTCGCCGAGGACCACTTCGGGCTCGCGCGCGGGACGCTGCGGGCGACCGTGCTGATCGAGACGCTCCCGGCGGCGTTCCAGATGGACGAGATCCTCTACGAGCTGCGCGAGCACTCGCTCGGCCTCAACGCCGGGCGCTGGGACTACATCTTCTCGATGATCAAGTGCTTCCGCGACCGGCCCGAGTTCGTCCTGCCCGACCGCGACGACGTGAAGATGACGGTGCCGTTCATGCGCGCGTACTCCGAGCTGCTCGTGAAGACCTGCCACGCCCGCGGCGCGTTCGCGATGGGCGGGATGGCGGCGCTGATCCCGTCGCGCAAGGACCCCGAGGCGAACGAGCGCGCGATCGCGGCCGTGCACGAGGACAAGCAGCGCGAGGCGCAGGCCGGGTTCGACGGGACCTGGGTCGCCCACCCCGACGTCGTGCCGGTGGCGACGGAGGAGTTCGACCGCGTGCTCGGCGACGAGCCGAACCAGATCGGCAAGCAGCGCCCCGACGTCTCCGTCGGCGCGGCGGAGCTGCTCGACGCCGCCTCCACGCCGGGCGAGATCACCGAGCAGGGGCTGCGCAGCGACGTCAGCGTCGGGTTCCAGTACATCTCGTTCTGGCTCGGCGGGCGCGGCGCGGCGGGGATCGACAACCTGATGGAGGACGCCGCGACCGCGGAGATCTCGCGCTCGCAGATCTGGCAGTGGATCCGGCACGGCAAGTTCACGCGCGAACGCGTGCGCGAGGTGCTCGACGAGGAGATGGGCAAGATCCGCGCCGACGTCGGCGACGAGGTGTGGGAGAAGGGCCGGCCGGAGGAGACCCGGCGGGTGTTCGAGCAGGTCGCGCTGGGCGAGGACTTCCCCGAGTTCCTCACGCTGCCCGCGTACGAGCTGCTGGACTGACGGCGGGGCTCAGCCGACCGCGCCCACCTGCCGCGCCTGGGCGTCGCGCACGCGCTTGACCAGCGCGGTGAGCAGGGCCCACGCAACGTCGGGGTGGTCCTTGACGAACGGCCGGAAGTTCCAGGTCGTCATCGAGGCGCAGCGCAGGTCGCTCTCGGCGTGCACGGACGCGGACCGATCGTCGCCGTCGATCAGCGCCATCTCGCCGAAGTAGTCGCCGGGGGACAGGACGACGCGTTCCTCACCGCCCAGGCTCACGCGCGCGGTCCCGTCGAGGATCACGAAGAAGCCGACGCCGCTCTTGCCCTCGGCGACCACCTCCATGCCGGCGGCGAAGGAGTGCTCCTTCATCGAATCGGCCAGCCGCTTGAGATCGCGCTTGCTGAGGTCCGAGAACAGCGGCACGTCCCGGAGCGAGTCGACCATTGGATGCATCAGCCGACACTACTCCGCGGATCCGCCCGCGTGTGATTTTCCGCCCGGGCGCTCAGTCCGGCGGCTCGGCGACGACGCGGACCGGCGCGCCCGCGGCCCCGAGCTGCGTCGCCTGCGCGGGCGTGATCCCGCTCGCGAGCACCGCGGACACCTCGGAGACCGAGGCCACGACGCTGAGACCGCGCACGCTGAGCTTGGACCGGTCGACCAGCAGGGTGGCCTCGCCGGCATGGGCGATCATCGCGCGCTTGACCTCGGCCTCGAGCGCGTCGGCGTCGGTCATCGTCCCGTGCTCCGTGACCCCCTTGACGCTGAGGAACAGCCGGTCGGCGAAGTGCCCCTCGACGGTGCGGACCGCGAACGGACCGACGAACGACCGCGTGAGCCGTCGCAGCGTGCCGCCCACGCCGATCAGCTCGAGGTCCTCCCCGCCGTCGCTGAAGATGAGCTCCATCACCGGCAGGCTGTTCGTGAGCACGGTGACCGGGATGCCCAGCTCGATGATCCTGCGCGCCACGAAGTAGCACGTCGTCGAGGAGTCGAGGAAGACCGTCTCGCGCGGCGCGAGCAGCGCCGCCGCCTCGACCGCCAGGCGCTCCTTGGCCGCGGTCTCGACCCTGAGCCGGCGCGCGAACGAGTCCTCGTGGGCGGACGTCGAGGGCAGCACGCCCCCGCCGTGCGTCCGGCGCAGGACGCCGCGGCGCTCGAGCTCGTCGAGGTCGCGCCGGGCCGTCATCGGCGACACCCCGAAGCGGCTCTGGACATCCGCGACCGCGATCGAGCCGTCGGCGCGCAGGGTCTCGGCGATGGCCAGGCGGCGCGTCTCCGCCAGCACCGTCCGCCCGTCTCCCTGATGTTCGTGTGCGGTTGTGATCGTTTCCTCCGCCCGCGACAGAATCACGCCGATCTCCGCGTGTCAAGCGCTGGAGCCGAAATGTCGCATCGCCGCGAAGGCATGCGACGGCGTCTTGACAACCAGATATCGATCTGTTGTGATCCTTTTCGGTCGAAACGGAGGAGAGGTGATGGAGATCGACCAGAATCCGCCACCGGGTGGCGGATCGCCGACGCTCGTCCAGCTGCGCGACGCGACGAAGTCCTACGGCGCCGTCCACGCGCTCCGGGACGGCGACGTCATCCTCCGGGCCGGCGAGGTGCGCGGGCTGGTGGGCGAGAACGGCGCGGGCAAGTCGACGCTGGTCAAGGTCCTCGGCGGCGTCGTCCGGCGCGACGGCGGCGACATGCTCGTCGACGGCGCGCCCGTCGACTTCCACTCCCCCCACGACGCTCGCGATGCGGGCATCGCGGTGATCTACCAGGAGCCGACGCTCTTCCCCGATCTGAGCATCGCGGAGAACGTGGTCATGGGCTACCACCCGCTCGGCGCGTTCAAGCGCATCGACCGGCGCGCGATGCACGCGCAGGTCCAGGGCCTCCTGGACCGCCTCGGCGTGCGCCTGGATCCCGACCGGCCGGTCCGCGGGCTCTCGATCGCCGACCAGCAGATCGTGGAGATCGCCAAGGCGCTGAGCTTCGACGCCCGGGTGCTCGTCATGGACGAGCCGACCGCCGCGCTGTCGGGCCCGGAGGTCGAGCGGCTGTTCTCGGTCGTGCGGACGCTGCGCGAGCAGGGCGCCGCGGTGCTGTTCATCTCGCACCGGCTCGAGGAGGTCTTCGCGATCTGCGACACCGCGACGATCATGCGCGACGGCGCCGTGGTGCACGACGCCGAGATCGCGGCCATGACGCCCGACGACATGGTCAAGCGCATGGTCGGCCGCGAGCTCAGCACGCTGTTCCCCAAGCAGGACGCCGCCGTCGGCGACCCGGTCCTCAAGGTCCACCGCCTCACCCGCGAAGGCGTGTTCTTCGACGTCAGCTTCGAGGTCCGCGCCGGGGAGATCGTCGCGCTCGCCGGCCTGGTCGGCGCGGGCCGCAGCGAGGTGGCGCGCGCCATCTTCGGGATCGACAAGCCCGACGCGGGCCACGTGGAGGTCGGCGGCACGCGGCTTGCGCCGGCCCGCCCGCTGGCGGCGATGCGCGCCGGCATCGGCTTCGTGCCCGAGGACCGCCGCCAGCAGGGGCTCGTCATGGACCTCTCGATCGCCCGCAACGCGACGATGACCCGCACAGGCTCGCTCGCGCGCATGGGGCTCATCCGCAGCGCCGCCGAGAGCCGGCTCGCGCGCGAGTGGGCGACGCGCCTGCAGCTCAAGTTCCACCGGCTGGACGACCCCGCCGGGTTCCTCTCCGGCGGCAACCAGCAGAAGGTGGTGCTGGCCAAGTGGCTCGCGACGGAGCCCAAGATCCTGATCCTCGACGAGCCGACGCGCGGGATCGACGTCGGCACGAAGGCCGAGGTCCACCGGCTCATGAGCGAGCTCGCCGGCCGCGGGCTCGCGGTGCTGATGATCTCCAGCGAGCTGCCGGAGGTGCTCGGCATGGCCGACCGGGTCCTGGTCATGCACGAGGGACGCCTGACGGGCGAGCTGAGCCGCGAGGAGGCCGACGAGGAGCGTGTCATCCGCGCGGCGACCGGCCAGACGGCGGCGGCCGGATGAGCGCCCAGGCAACCCCGTCGGAAGGCGCACGCGCGCGGCGGCTGACCGAGCGGGTGTTCCGCATCCGCGAGCTGGGCATCGTCGTCGCGCTGCTGCTCCTCATCGCGGTCACCGCCGCGCTCGAGCCGCGCTTCGTCGAGAGCGCCTCGCTGCGCAACCTCGCGCTGAACGCCTCCATCTTCGCGATCCTCGCCACCGGCCAGACGCTCGTGATCATCACCCGCAACGTCGATCTGTCGGTCGGCTCCGTGCTCGGCCTGAGCGCGTTCTTCGCGGGCGACCTGCTCTCGGGCCACCCGGGCCGGTCGCTGATCGTCGTGTTCCTGCTCGGGATCGCGCTGGGCGCCGGATGCGGCCTGCTCAACGGGGTGCTGGTGACGTGGGGCCGGGTTCCCGCGCTCGTCGTGACGCTCGGGACGCTGTACATCTTCCGCGGGCTCGCGTTCCTGTGGACCGACGGCCGGCAGGTCAACGCCGAGACGCTGCCGGACTCGTTCTTGAACCTCGGGAGCGACTCGGTCCTCGGCGTCCCGATCCTCGTGTGGATCGCGGTCGTCGTCGTGCTCGCCGTCGGGCAGTGGCTGCGCGACTTCCGCGCGGGCCGCGAGCTCTACGCGATCGGGTCGAACCCCGAGGGCGCCCGGCTCGCGGGCGTCCGGTCCGACCGCCGCGTGCTGACGGCCTTCGTGCTGTCCGGGGCCCTCGCGGGGCTCGGCGGCGTCCTGTTCACGGCACGCTTCGGCACCGTCGACGCGACCGCCGGCACAAGCTACGAGCTGACGGTCATCGCCGCCGCCGTGGTCGGCGGCGTCGCGATCTTCGGCGGGACCGGGAGCGTCTACGGCGCCGCCCTCGGCGCGCTCCTGCTCGGCACGATCACCTCGTCGCTCATCGTGCTGCGCGTCGAGGCGTTCTGGCAGCAGGCCGCGGTCGGCGCGCTGCTGCTGCTCGCCATCGTGTTCGACCGGCTCGTCGGGCTCCGCGTCGAGGCCGCCCTGCGCAGAAGGAGCGCACGTCGTGCCGGCTGACACCGCGGCCACGCCGCCGCCCACGGCCGCGAAGCCCGCTCAGGCGGAGGACGGGCGGGAGAGCCTCGCCGCCCGCGCCCGGGCGGCCGCGGGCCGGTGGGAAGCGCTGCTGATCGGCCTGATCGCCGCGACGATGGTCGTGGGCGCCGCGCTGTCGCCGGAGTTCCTCACCGCCGACTCGTTCACCACCGGCTCGCTCGACTTCTCCGAGGTGGCGCTGATGGCGCTGCCGCTCGCGCTCGTGATCATCGCGGCGGAGATCGACCTCTCGGTCGCCTCGGTGCTCGCGCTCTCGAGCGCGCTGATGGCGTCGCTGTGGAACAGCGGCATGCCGCTCGAGCTCATCATGCCGATCTGCCTCGTCGCCGGCGCGGCGTGCGGCGCCTTCAACGGCCTCCTCGTCACCCGGCTCGGGCTGCCGTCGCTCGCGGTCACGATCGGCACGTTCGCGCTGTTCCGCGGGCTCGCCTTCGTGATCATCGGCGACGAGTCGGTGACCGACTTCCCGACGACCTGGACCGACCGCGCGTTCGGGAACTTCGCCGGCACGTTCATCCCGAACACGATCGTCCTGTTCGGGCTCCTGGCGCTGGCGTTCGGCGTGCTGCTGCACGCGACCCCGTTCGGCCGCGCGATCTACGCGATCGGCTCCAACGAGGAGGCGGCGTACTTCACCGGGCTGCGGGTCAAGCGGATCCGGCTTGACGCTGTTCGTGCTGTGCAGCACGATCGCCGCGCTCGCGGGGATCGTGATCTCGCTGCGCAACTCCACCGCGGCGGCGAACGTCGGCCAGGGCTTCGAGCTGACCGCGATCACCGCGGTCCTGCTCGGCGGCGTCTCCATCTTCGGCGGTCGCGGCACGATCGCCGGCGTCATCCTCGCGCTGTTCCTGCTCGGCGCGATCCAGAAGGCGCTGCTGCTCAGCGAGTCCATCTCGTCGTACTGGATCCAGATCGTGACCGGCACCCTGCTGGTCGGCTCGGTCCTGGGTCCCAACGTCGTCCGCCGCGTCACGGAGGCACGGCGGCGCCGGTCAAGCCACAGCCCTGAGGAGGGTCAATGATCATGTCGGAACCCGCGCGCATCCTGCGCGCGCTCATCACGGCGCTCGCCCTCGTGGCGGCGCTGGCGTTCGCCGCGTGCGGCGAGACGAAGGACGACTCGTCGTCCTCCGGCAGCGACTCGGCCGCGGAGTCCACCCCGGCCGGGAGCGACGCGGCCGATCCCAACGCCCCCATCAAGGAGGGGCTGAAGACCGTCTCGATCCCGAAGCAGCTCGGCAATCCGTACGAGGAGTTCGAGCACTCCGGCGTCGACGAGGCGCTGAAGGAGCTCGGCGGCTCGAACCGGATCACGGGCCCGACGGACGCCGGCGCGTCGTCGCAGATCTCGATCATCAACGCCGCCGCGCAGCAGAAGCCGGACGCGATCATCATCGCCGGCAACGATCCGAACGCGGTGGCTCCGGCGCTCAAGCAGGCCGCGCAGCGCGGCATCAAGGTCGTCGGGATGGACTCCGACGTCGCACCCGACGCCCGCAGCGTGTTCGTCAACCAGGTCACCACGCGAGCTCGTCGGCAAGAACCAGGTCGAGTCGATCGCGAAGCAGATCGGCAACAAGGGCGAGATCGCGATCCTCTCGGCGACCGCGAACGCGACCAACCAGAACGCCTGGATCAAGGTCATGAAGGAGGAGCTCAAGAAGCCCGAGTACAAGGACATCAAGCTCGTGAAGGTCGCCTACGGCGACGACGACGATCAGAAGTCCTTCCAGGAGACGCAGGGCCTGCTGCAGGCCTACCCGAACCTCAAGGGCATCATCTCCCCCACGACCGTCGGCGTCGCGGCCGCCGCGCGCTACCTGTCGACCTCGCCGCAGAAGGGCAAGATCAAGCTGACCGGGCTCGGATTCCCGAACCAGATGCGCAAGTTCGTCAAGGACGGCACCGTCGAGGAGTTCCAGCTGTGGGTCCCGAAGGACGTCGGCTACCTCGCCGGCCAGGCCGCCGCGGCGCTCGCCTCGGGGCGCATCACCGGCAAGGAGGGCGAGAAGTTCGAGGCCGGCCGTCTCGGCGACTACACGATCGGCGCCAACGGCGAGATCGTGCTCGGTCCGCTGACGACGTTCGACAAGAACAACATCGACGAGTTCGACTTCTGAGTCGATGAGCGCTCGCGTCGGCATCTTCGGGATCGGGCTGGCGACCTACTGGCCGCAGTTCGAGGGCCTGCGCGAGCGCATCGAGGGCTATCAGCGGCGCGTCGAGGAGCGCGTCGCCGCCCTCGGGGGCGAGGTGGTGTCCGCGGGCCTGGTCGACTCGGAGGCGGCGGCGCGCGAGGCCGGCGACCGCTTCGCCGCCGCCCGGGTCGACCTCGTCCTGTGCCATGCGGTCACCTACGCCACGTCCAGCACGGTGCTCCCGGTCGCGCAGGCGGCCGGGGTCCCGGTGCGTGCTGCTCGGCCTGCAGCCGAGCGCCTCGCTCGACTACGAGAACACCGACACGGGAGAGTGGCTGGCGAACTGCGCCGCGTGCTGCGTGCCGGAGATCGCGGGCGCGTTCACGCGCGCCCGGATCCCGTACGACGCGGTGGCCGGCACGATCGACGGCGACGAGCGCGCGTGGGAGAAGATCGGCGCCTGGGTGCGCGCGGCCGGCGTCGCCCGTGCGCTGCGCCGTGCCCGCATCGGGTTCCTCGGGCACGTCTATCCGGGGATGCTCGACATGTACACCGACTTCACCGCGGTGCACGCGCAGGTCGGCGCGCACGTCGAGGTGCTCGAGATCGACGACCTCGGCGCGCGCGTGGCGCAGGCCGGGCCGGACGAGGTGGCGGCCAAGACGGCGGAGATCGAGGCGATGTTCGCGTTCGCCGATCCCTCCGCGGACCCGATCGCCGGGCCGATCGAGCCGGAGCAGCTCGACTGGTCCGCGCGCGTCGCGGCCGGGCTCGACCGGCTCGTCGCGGACTTCGAGCTCGACGCGCTCACCTACTACTACCGCGGGGTCGACGGCAACGAGGCCGAGCGGCTCGGCGCGGGCGTGATCGTCGGCAACTCGCTGCTGACCGCGCGCGGGGTGCCGACGGCCGGCGAGGGCGACCTCAAGACCAACCTCGCCCAGCTGATCCTCGACCGGCTCGGGGCGGGCGGCTCGTACACCGAGTACTACGCGCTCGACTTCGACGAGGACTTCGTCCTGATGGGCCACGACGGCCCCGGCCACGTCGCGATCGCCCAGGGGCAGCCGACGCTCCGGGCGCTCAAGCTCTACCACGGCAAGCGCGGCGCCGGGCTGAGCGTCGAGTTCAAGGTCCGCTACGGCCCCGTCACGATCGTCGGCTGCACGCAGACGGCGGACGGGCGCCTGAAGCTGCTGGTCGCCGAGGGCGAGTCGATCCCCGGCGCGACGTTCCGCATCGGCAACACCAACAGCCGCCTCCGGTTCGGCCTGCCGCCGGCCGAGTTCCTCGAGCGCTGGTGCGCCGAGGGTCCGACCCATCACGTCGCCCTCGGCGTCGGCCACGTCGCGCCCGAGGTCCGCGACGTCGCGTCGCTGCTCGGGCTCGAGTACGCGGAGGTCGGATAGATGGAGCGCGTGTGCTTCCAGCTGCACGTGCGCCCCGAGCGCATCGACGAATACCGCGAGCGCCACCGCGCCGTCTGGCCCGAGATGCTCGACGCGCTGCGCGCGGCCGGCTGGAGCAACTACTCGCTGTTCCTGCGGCCCGACGGCCTGCTGATCGGCTACCTCGAGACGGAGGACTTCGACGCCGCGACGCGCGCCATGGACGCCACCGACGTCAACTCGCGCTGGCAGGCCGACATGGCGCCGTTCTTCTCGCAGGAGCTCTCGTTCGAGCGCCTCGACGAGGTGTTCCACCTTGCCTGAGCCGCAGGTCTACGGCGCGATCGACCTGGGCGCGTCGAGCGGGCGGGTGGTCGCCGGGCGGCTGGACGGCGGCCGGATCGTGCTCGAGGAGCTGAGCCGCTTCCCGAACCGCCCGGTCGCGCTGCCCGACGGACTGCGCTGGAACCTGCTGCACCTGTTCACGGAGTCGCTGGACGGCCTGCGCCGCGCCGGCCCGCTGCGCGGCGTCGGCGTCGACGCCTGGGGCGTCGACTACGCGCTGCTCGACGCGCGCGGGCGCGTGCTCGGGCTGCCGTTCCACTACCGCGACGGGCGCACCGCGGGCATGGTCGAGCGCGCCTTCGCGCGCGTCCCGCAACGCGAGCTGTACGCGGTGACCGGCATCCAGACGATGCCGATCAACACGGTGTTCCAGCTGCTCGCCGACGAGGGCTCCCCCGCGCTCCGCGCCGCCGACGGCATCGCGCTCGTCCCCGATCTGCTCGCCTACTGGCTGTCGGGCGAGCTGGTGAACGAGTCGACCTGCGCCTCCACGAGCGGGCTCCTCGACGCGCGCGCGCGGCGAGTGGGCGCTCGATCTCGTCACGCGCCTCGGGCTTCCCGGCCGGCCGTTCCGCGGTGTCGTCGAGCCCGGCACGCGGCTCGGACCCGCGCTCGCCCAGCACGAGCTCGGGGCGGTCCCGGTCTACGCCGTCGCGGGCCACGACACCGCCTCGGCGTTCGTCGCCGCGCCGGTGGGCGACGAGCACGCCGCGATCCTGTCGAGCGGCACGTGGTCGCTGCTCGGGATGGAGCTGCCCGAGCCCGTGCTCACCGACGCGGCCCGAGAGGCCAACCTCACGAACGAGCGCGGCGTCGACGGCACGATCCGGCTGCTGAAGAACGTCATGGGCCTCTGGCTCGAGCAGGAGTGCGCCCGCGTGTGGGACCTGCCGTTCCCCGAGATCCACCGGCTCGCCGCGGAGGCGCCCGGCGACGTGCCGCTGTTCGACCCCGACGACGACGCGTTCCTCCCGCCGGGCGACATGCCGGCGCGGATCGCCGCCGCGTGCGTCCGCTCCGGGCAGCGCGAGCCGCGCGACCGCGGCGAGACGGCGCGCTCGATCCTCGTCTCGCTCGCGTGCAAGTACCGGCTCGTGCTCGAGCGCCTGGAAGCCGTGACCGGGCGGGACGTCACCTGCATCCACGCCATCGGCGGCGGCGTGCGCAACCGGCTCCTGTGCGGGCTCACCGCCGACATCTGCGGCCGCGAGGTGATCGTCGGCGCCGTCGAGGCGACCGCGCTGGGCAACGTGCTCGTGCAGGCCCGCGCCGCCGGCGAGCTGGGCTCCCTCGCGGACATGCGCGCCGTCGCCGCGGCCTCCACCGAGTCCATCAGCCACGAACCCAGCCCCGACCGCGACCGGGCCGAGGAGACGTACCGCCGCTTCCTGGACGTCACCGGCCTCGCGACGCCAGCCGCCGCCTGAGCAAGGAGACCGATGCACCCTTCCTCCGACCACGTGCTCTCCCGCCTGCGCGACCTGGTGATCGAGACGCCGTCGTGGGGCTACGGCGATTCCGGGACGCGCTTCGGCACGTTCCCGCAGCCCGGGCGTCCGCGCGACGTGTACGAGCGCATCGACGACGCGGCGGAGGTCCACCGCCTGACGGGAACCGCGCCGGCGGTCGCGCTGCACTTCCCGTGGGACGCCGTCGAGGACTACGACCGTCTCCGGGCGCACATCGAAGCGCTCGGCCTGCGGGTGGGCGCGGTCAACCCGAACCTCTTCCAGGACCCTGACTACAAGCTCGGCTCGGTCACGCATCCCGATGCGCGCGTGCGCGAGCGCGCCGTCGCGCACGTGCTCGAGTGCATCGAGATCGCCGCGGAGCTGGGCTCGACCGCGATCTCGCTCTGGCTCGCGGACGGCACGAACTACCCCGGCCAGGACGATCTGCGCGCCCGCCGGCGCCGGATGGTCGAGGCGCTCGCCCGGGCGTACGCGGCGCTGCCCGCCGACCAGGAGCTGCTGGTCGAGTACAAGTTCTTCGAGCCCGCGTTCTACGCCACCGACCTCGCCGACTGGGGCTCCGCGCTGCTGGTGTGCCAGAAGCTCGGCGAGCGCGCGCGGGTCCTCGTGGACCTCGGGCACCACGCGCAGGGGACCAACGTCGAGCAGATCGTGACGCTGCTCGGCGACGAGGACCGGCTGGGCGGCTTCCACTTCAACAACCGCAAGTACGCCGACGACGACCTGATCGTGGGTTCGGTCAACCCGTTCGAGCTGTTCCTCGTCTTCTGCGAGCTCGTGGCCTCCTCCGGCCCGCTGCCGCGGCTCACGATCGACCAGTCGCACAACGTCGAGGCGAAGATCGAGGCGATGGTGCTGAGCGTCATGAACCTCCAGGAGGCGTACGCGAAGGCGCTGCTCGTGGACCGCGACGCGCTGCGCGCCGCCCAGGAGGCGGGCGACGTCCTCGCCGGCCACGAGGCGCTGCTCGACGCGTACCGCACGGACGTCCGGCCGCTCTGCGCCCGCGCGCGGGTCGAGCTCGGCGCCGCCGAGGACCCGATCGCCGCGCTGCGCGCCTCCGGCTACGCCGAGCGCGTCGCCGCCGAACGCGAGACCCACCAGGAGATCACCCCATGAGCACCGTCACCCCGCTGATCGACCATGTCGACGACCTCTGGCCGGAGGACGGCGGTCCGCCGGGCGACGTGCTCGGCCAGCTGGTCCTCGCCTCCCACCTGCTGGGAGCCAACCGCGCGGTCTCGAACTTCGGCGGCGGGAACACGTCCGCCAAGGGCGTCGCGGTCGACCACGCCGGCCGCGAGGTCCCGGTGATGTGGGTCAAGGGCTCCGGCTCTGACCTGGCGACGATGGGCGCGGAGCACTTCACGGCGCTGAGGCTCGACGAGGTGCTCCCGCTGATCGAGCGCGAGGCGATGAGCGACGAGGACATGGTGGCCTACCTCTCGCGGTGCCAGCTCGACCCGGCGATGCCGCGCTGCTCGATCGAGACGCTGCTGCACGCCTTCGTGCCGGCGCCCCACGTGCACCACACGCACCCCGACGGGATCAACGTGCTGGCCGGCACGGCCGACGGCGAGCGGCTCGTGCAGGAGTGCTTCGGCGACGAGGCGGCGTGGATCCCGTACATCCGCCCCGGCTTCACGCTCTCCAAGCAGGTCGGCGAGGCGGCCCGCTCGAACCCCGACCTCAAGCTCGTCGTGCTCGCCAAGCACGGCCTCGTCGTCTGGGGCGACACCGCCGAGGAGGCCTACCGGCGCACGATCGAGGTGATCAACCGGGCGGTCGCGTTCGTGAACGAGCGCACAGCCGACGAGCCGCGCTTCGGCGGCCCGCACCCCGCCGCGGAGAGGGTGCCCGAGGACCGGCGCGGCGCGCTGCTGCGCGAGCTCCTCCCGGCGATCCGCGGCGCCGTGTCGAGCGAGCGGGCCAAGCTCCTCACGCTCGACGCGTCGCCGCGGGCGGTCGAGTTCGTCAGCTCCGCGCAGGCCGAGCGCCTCGTCGGGGTGGGGGCGCCGTGCCCGGACCACCTGGTCCACACCAAGCGCGTGCCGCTCTGGATCCCGTATGACCCGGCGGAGGACGACGCGGCCGCCTTGCGCGCCCGGATCCGCGAGCGCGCGGCGGCGTTCCGCGACGACTACCGGGCCTATGTCGCAGCGTTCGGGGACGAGACCACCGTGCCCGCCGACCCGGATCCGCGCATCGTGCTCATCCAGCACCTCGGCCTGGTCTCCACCGGCACGACGGTCAAGACCTCCCGCATCGCGCGCGACCTCTACCACCGGGCGATCGAGGTGATGGCGGGCGCGGAGGCGCTGGGCGAGTTCGTGTCGCTGGACGCGCGCGAGAGCTTCGGGATCGAGTACTGGCCGCTGGAGCTCTACAAGCTCGCGCAGGCGCCGCCGCCCGGCGAGCTGCAGGGCCAGGTCGCGCTGGTCACCGGGGGCGCCGGCGGCATCGGCAGCGCGATCGGCGACGCCTTCCACGCCGCCGGCGCCTGCGTCGTCGCGTTCGACCTCGACCGGGCGGGCGCCGAGGACGCGGTCGGCCCCTACGGCGACGAGGGCCTCGCGGTCAGCGGCGACGTGACGAGCGAGGACTCCGTCGCGCACGCGTTCGCGGTGGCCGCCGAGCGCTTCGGCGGAGTCGACATCGTGGTGTCCAACGCGGGCGTCGCCTCGAGCGCCGCGCTCGAGGACACGTCGCTGGCAGAGTGGCGGCGCAACCACGACATCCTCGTCACCGGCTACTTCCTCGTGGCGCGCGAGGCGTTCCGGGTGCTCAAGCAGCAGGACCGGGGCGGAGCCATCGTGTTCATCGCCTCCAAGAACGCGATCGTCGCCGGCAAGAACGCTGCCGCGTACTCCTCCGCCAAGGCGGCCGAGCTGCACCTGGCGCGCTGCCTGGCCGAGGAGGGCGGCGCCGACGGCATCCGCGTGAACACCGTGAATCCCGACGCCGTCCTGCAGGGCTCGCGCATCTGGGCGTCGTCGTGGCGGGAGGAGCGCGCCGCGGCGTACGGCATCGATCCCGGCGAGCTCGACGAGCACTACCGCAAGCGCACGACGCTGCGCGTGAACATCTTCCCCGACGACGTCGCGCAGGCGGTGCTGCACTTCGCCTCCTCCGCACGCTCCGGCAAGAGCACGGGGAACCTGCTCAACGTGGACGGCGGCGTCCCGGCGGCGTACGCGCGCTAGTGGTCTGAGTCGTCGCTCAGCGGCAGGACCAGGACGTCCCCGCGGGCAGCGTGTCCCACGGGTTCGGGAGCACGTCGTCGGTGACGTACATGTAGCCGGCGTTCTTCGCCTTGGAGCTGGAGCACACCTGCCCCATCGCGGCCGCCGGCGTCGAGTAGACGAGGTTGGCGATGCTGCTGGCGGGGCGGGAGCGGACCCATGACGGCGGCGACCAGCGCGCATACGCGCCGGCGGTCCCCTCGAACACGATCACCGCGTCGGCCACGGGGGTCGTCAGCTGCCACGCGGATGCCGCGGCGACGCCCGGATTCCCGACGACCGCGTGCGGCCCCGGCTTGCCGCGGACGTACTGGTAGAGGGGGCGGTAATACGACCGCGTCGCCGGGTCGGTGCTCATCTCGTCGAGGAAGATGCCGTCGATGCCCGGGTAGAACGCGTAGTACGCGTCGATCTCCGACCGCACGGTCGCGGACGCCCGCGCGCCGTACGACGTGTGCACGTAGCCGATCACCTGCTGGCCGCGGGCGTGGCAGCCCGCGATGGCGCCCGCGTAGTCGGGGTTCGCCGCGGCGCCCGGGCCGCTGTTCGGGTTCATGACCGCCGTGGACGGTCCGCCGCTGCGGTTCATGGCGCCGCACATCCGCGTCCAGTTGTTCGGCGTGTTCCACCAGTCGGGGTAGAAGTACGCCGGCACGAGCTGGTGCTGGTTGCCGGTCCCCCACGCCGCGCGGGCGGGGTCGGGGACGAGGACCGCGACGGCCAGGCACGCGAGGATCAGGACACAGCGTCTCAGGGGAGCCCTCCTGCGGCCGACCCTAACGGCGTCCGTCCCGACGCACCGGCGCGAGGTTCACTAATCGACCGATTGCGCGGCTCCGAGGTGGCGCGGCGTCGCCACCTTGGTGGCCTGTCGGGGAGGTGCCCGCCGGCGGAGCGTGCATCGCATGCACTCTCATGGCCGGACCTTCGCCCTGTCGCTCCTCGCCGCCGCCGCGTTCCTGCTCGCGGGCGGCTGCTCGCGCGGGCTCGCGATGCAGCCGCGCACGGTCGCTCCCTGCTCCTGGTCGTACTTCGGCGACCCGCGGTCGGTCGCGCACGAGCGCCACGTGTTCACCGCCTGCATCGGCACCGACGGCCGGACCGTGGTCGAGGACTACGACCTCGCGAGCGGCGACCGCCGGCTGCGGACGCTGTTCGAGCCGCTGGAGGCCGACGACCACAACAACCCCAGCCTCGTGTTCTTCCACGAGCGCCTGTACGCGTTCTCCTCCCCCCACAGCGGTTACCTCTACCCGCGCGACCGCCGCAGCCGGATGCGCTACCGGGTGTCGCAGCAGCCGTGGGCCGGCGGCGGCGGCTGGGGTCCCACGCGCACCGTGCCGCTCGGCGCCGGATGCGGGCTGGGCTACACGTATCCCAACCCGGTCGTCGCCGGCGGCCGGCTCTATCTCTTCATGCGCGGGCCGTGCTGGGCCCCGTACTTCACGTCGACGGCGGACGGGCGCCACTGGACCGCGCCGCGGACCCTGGTGCAGAGCCCTTCCCGCGCCCTGCAGGACGGCGGCGGCGCGCGCCGGGTGCGCCCGTACGCGAAGTACGCCGGCACATCCGACGGCTCGATCCTGATGACGTTCTCCGACGGGCACCCCGGCTCGTTCAAGAGCTCGCTGTACTTCGCCCGCTTCAAGGGCGGCCGGCTCTTCCGCGCCGACGGGCGCTCGATCGGCACGGTCGGGGATCGCCCGGTGCGCTTCGACCAGCTCGATCGCGTCGAGCCGTACAGCCGCTCCGGTGGCCGGGCCTGGCCGATGGACGTGGCCGAGGGGCGCGACGGGCAGCCCGTGGTCGTGTACTCGTCGCTCGTCGGCACGAGCGACACGTTCCGCTACGCCCGCTGGGACGGGCGGCAGTGGCGCACGCGGCCGATCGCCCGCGCGGGGCGGACGCTGTTCAGCTACCACAACTCGGGCGCGACGCTGGACCACGACGACCCCTCGTGGGTGGTGCTCAGCCGGACGATCGACGGGCAGAACGAGATCGAGGCGCGTCGTACTCCGGACCACGGCCGGAGCTGGTGCCCGATCCAGCTCACGCACGGCTCGCGCACGTTCAACATCCGGCCGGTCGTCCCGCGCGGCCTGAGCGATCCGCGCAGGCTGGCGGTGCTCTACGTTTCGGGCTCGGCCAAGAGCTTCCGCGAGTACGACACGGACGTCGTGATGGCCACCGCAGAACGCCCGGCTCCTGCCCGCGGTGGCGCCGGGTCGGCTATACAGCCCACATGGGCCTGCTGGTCCCCGGGACCGAGCTCGAGGGCTGTCGCATCGAGGAGACGGTCGGGCGCGGCGGCATGGGCGTCGTCTACCGTGCGCGTCAGCTCGACCTCGACCGCGACGTCGCCATCAAGGTCATCACGCCTGAGCGCCTGGAGGACGAGCGCACCCGGGCGCGCTTCCTGAGCGAGGCGCGCGCGGCCGCCGCCGTCGAGCACCCGAACGTGCTGCCGGTGTACGGGGCGGGCGTCGCGGACGGCGAGGCGTATCTCGTCATGCGCTACGTGCCCGGCGACGACCTGCGCACGCTCGTGCGCCGCGAAGGTCCGCTCAGCCCGGAGCGGGCCGCTGAGATCGCCGTCGCGATCGGGGACGCCCTCGACGCGATCCATCGCGCGGGCTACGTCCATCGCGACGTGAAGCCCGCCAACGTGCTGCTCGACGAGTCCGGCCACGTGTACCTGTCGGACTTCGGGCTCGCCAAGCACGTCCTGACCTCGGCGGGCCTGACCGAGACCGACCGCTGGGTGGGCACGCTCGATTTCGCGGCGCCGGAGCAGATCCGGGGCGACAAGGTCGACGCGCGCGCCGACGTGTACGCGCTGGGCGGGGTGCTGCACTTCATGCTGACCGGCGCGGTGCCGTTCGACCGCGACACCGACGAGGCGACGTTGTGGGCGCATCTGACGGCCGAGCCGCCGCCGCCCTCCGCGCTGCGGCCGGAGCTCCCGGCGGAGCTCGACCGCGTGGTGCAGCGCGCGCTCGCCAAGCAGCCCGGCGAGCGCCAGCCGTCCGCGGGGGACCTCGGCCGTGCGGCCCGGGCCGCCGCGGGCGGCGAGACGGCCGAACCGGAGCGGGTCGTCGCCCGCGGGGCGGCGGCACCCGGCGGGGGATCGCCGGAGGCCGGCCTCCTCGACGGCTCGCGCACCGTCTCGGCCGAGGGGGCCGCCGCCGGGCCGCGGCTCCGTCGCCCGGTCGTCGCCGCGGCCGCGCTGCTCGGCGTTGCCGGCGCGATCCTGCTGGCCGTCGTCGTCCTGGGCGGCGGGGACGACGGCAAGCAGGCCGGGAGGGCGGCGTCGGGAGCGCCCCCGCCGGCTCACGCCGCACCACGCGTGGGCGAGACGATCGAGTCGGTCGGCTTCAGGCCGCGCGGCATCGCGATCGCGAACGGCGACCTGTGGGTGATCAGCGCCCTGCGGGCCCGTGTCACCCGGATCGACGCCGCGACGCTGCGGCGTCACGGGCGGCAGCCGCGGGTCGGCCGGGGCGCCGTGAGCGTGACCGCCCACGGGAGCGCGGTCTGGGTGGCGATCTCGCGCCAGGGGCGGGTCGTCGAGCTCGACGCCGAGACCGGGAGGGTGGTCCGCCGGCTCGCCGTGCCGGTCGCGCCGATCCTCGTGGCGGCCGGCGCCGGCGGCCTCTGGGTCGCCGGGCACGGTCCCGGCGACGATCCGGACGTCCTCTTCCACTACGACGCCGGCGGCGTGCTGCTGGGGCGGACCGCGCTCGATCAGGACGCCACGGCGCTCACGCTCGGCGGCGGCCGGGCATGGGTGGCGTTCGACGGCGTGCCGCGGCTGTTCAGCTTCGACGGCCGGCTGCGCGTGCGCTCGCGGTCGTGGCTGACGGCGCCGGGGAAGGAGCTCGCCTACGGCGCCGGACGGGTGTGGGTGAGCGTGCCGGCGGACGACTCGGTCGCCCGCTACGACCCCGGCGACAAGCGGCCCGTGACGACCCTGGCGGCGCGTCGCCCGCAGGGCCTGGCCGTCGCCGGCGGACGCGTGTTCGTGGCCAGCAACACGAGCCACTCCGTCGTCACCCTCGATCCGGAGACCGGCCGCCCGGTCGGCGAGCCGCTGACGATGCCGCCGAACCCATGGGCGGTCGCCGCCGGTGAGGGGCACGTCTGGGTGTCGGGCGTCGGCGCCAACACCCTCACGCGGATCGACTACTGACCCGGCTCGTCCGGGCCGACGGCGCCGGAGTGCAGCGCGCGCCGGGCGAGCAGCGCCCGCTTCTGGTTCTGCGGCACGTCGGCGCCGATCCCGAACAGCTCGAACAGGCGCGACAGCGAGCCCTTCACCGTGTCGAGCGCGACGACGAGCTCGTCGGCGATCTCGCGGTTCGACGCGACCACCCCGCGCTCTGGCAGCGGGCGGCAGAGCGCGACCAGCACCCGCCGCTGGGCGGGTGTCAGCTCCGGGGCGGCGGCCGGGAGCGCGGCGGTCAGCGTCGCCGAGATCGAGCCGCCGGCGGGCGACATGAACGCGAGCTGCGTGTCGCCCGTCTGGATCACGTCTCCCGCGCGGAGCACGCGGCGGGTCTGCAGGCGCTCGCCGTTGACGTAGGTCCCGTTGCGCGACAGCCGGTCGTCGGTGACCAGCCAGTCGCCGCCCACGCGCTCGAGCTGCGCGTGCAGCCGCGAGACCTCACCGTCCCACCGGAGCGCCACGTCGTTGCGCGGGCTGCGGCCGATCGTCAGTCGCGGCCGGTCCTCCCCGAGCGCGACGATCACCTGCCGGTCGTCCCCGTCGCGGTAGAGCAGGAACGGCGTGCCGCGGCGCTCCGCCGCGAGCCGTTCGCGCAGCTCGGACGGCGACGCCGCGTGGCGTTCGAGCGGATGCCGGGGCACGCGGCGGAGCCTAGAACGCGACGCCGGGCCGGCTCAACGTCGCCGGCGCGAGGCCGCGCAGCGCGCTCGTCACGTGGATCGCATGCGCCGCGCGGAGGTCGGCGAGCGTGAGCGTCCGCGGGCGGGCGCCGGTCCGCGCGACCGTGACGCCGGGGAGGATGCGGCCGTCGGCGGGCGGCGTGGAGAGCGTGCCGTCGGCGGCCTGCGCGACGACGTTCGTGCGGCTGGTCTCCAGGACGTGGCCGTCGGCGTCGAGCAGGAGCGGCAGCGTGGCGGGATCGTCGGCCTCGTGGGACTCCAGCAGCGTGCGGTCGCGCCACTTGTGCGGGCCGAGGCCGCCGGGCAGGACGACCGGCCGCAGGACGGCGGGCGCGATGTCCCCCAGCGGCGTGACCACGATCGCGGCGTCCTCTCCGGGCACGACGTCGATCCGCAGCCGGGCGCGCCCGTGCCCGCGCGCCGCCGCCGCGACGCGCGCGCCGATGCCGTCCGGCGGCGGCAGGCGGTAGAGCGAGCGCAGGCTGGCGGCGAGCCGCGCGAGGTGCGCCTCGACGTGCAGCGGCTCCCCGCGCTCGACCAGCACGGTCTCGTAGATCCCGGCGCCCGGATCGGGCCGCGGCACGGGCTTGGGCCCCCGCCGAACATAAAGAGGGTCTGACCCCTTTAAGGTTGGCTTTAGGTTCGGCAGTGGTTGTGCGCCGATCGCCGCGAGCAGCGGCGCGGCCTTCGCCGCGGCCTCGCGCGCCTCGTCCTCGCCGCGCGAGTCGGCCACGATGCCCCCACCCGCGCCGAGCCAGATCCGCGGCCCGCGGACCTCGAACGTCCGGATCGCGACGCTCAGCTCCAGCCCCGCGAGCGGGCTCGCGAAGCCGATCGCGCCGGTGTAGGCCTCGCGGCCGGTCGACTCCAGCTCGGCGATCACGTCGAGCGCCGCCAGCTTCGGCGCGCCGGTCACGGAGCCGGGCGGGAACGTCGCGCGCAGCAGCCCGCCGTCGCCGACGCCCGCGCGCAGCTCGCCCTCGACCTCGGAGACCATGTGCCACACGCCGGCGTGCGGGCGGACCTCCGCGAGGGCCGTGACGCGCACGGTCCCCGGCCGGCACACGCGGCCGAGGTCGTTGCGCACGAGGTCGACGATCATCACGTTCTCGGCCCGGTCCTTCTCCGACGCGGCGAGCTCGTCGCGCCGGTCCGCCGGGCGCGTCCCCTTGATCGGCGCGCTCCTGACCGTGCGGCCGGTGCGGGTCAGGAACAGCTCGGGCGAGAGGCTCGCGACCGTGCCCCACGGGCCGGCGACGAACGCGGCCCGGTCGGTCGGGAGCGCCTCCGCGGCGGCCGCGAACAGGTCGAACGCGTCGCCGTCCAGCCGGCCCTCGAGCCGCATGCAGAGGTTCGCCTGGAACAGATCGCCCGCGCGGATCCGCTCGCGGCACGCCTCCACGACGCGGGCATGCCCGGCCGGCGACGGCGTCCAGCGCCAGTCACGGGTGGAGAACGGCCGCGCCGGCGGCGGGTCGGCGAGCCGCGCGACCAGCTCGTCGCGCCGCCGCGCGATCGCCGCCTCGCGCTCGGGCGTCACGAGCGCCTCGAACCACCAGCGGCCCGCGGCGTCCATCCGCAGCACGTGGTCGTAGTAGGAGAGCGCCCCGTCGGGCAGCGGCACGGGACGCGGCGGCGGCGGATGGCCGGGCTCGACGCGATGCCGCGCCTCGAAGCCGAGGAAGCCGACCCAGCCGCCGCCGACGCCGCCCTCCCCCACGACGTCCGGCACGTCGTCCAGCAACGCGAACAGATCGTCGCCCGGGCCCGACACCCGCACCGGCTCGGAGCCGAGCAGCGCCCCGCCTCCCGCCCACGCGCCGATGAGCGCGAACGGCCGGTCCTCGCCGCGGAGGATCAGCGCCGCGCGCGATGGCGCGAGGGTCGCGTCGAGCGGTTCGCGGAGCAGCGCGGCGGGCACGCCGGGCACCCTAGTCGTGGCGGACGGTCACGGGCGCACGACATGCAACCCAATGGTTGCGCTACGGTGGCGCGCAGCGTGATCGAGCCCGACCCGCTCGACGCGACCCTCGCGCAGATCGACTGGCTGTGGGAGCCGCGGGACGCGCTCGGCGGCTAGAAGTCGCCGCCGCCGCCGAAGTCGCCGCCGCCGAAGCCGCCTCCGAAGTCGCCGCCCATGTCGCCGCCGCCGACGCCTCCGTCGCCGAAGTCGCCGCCGGACTGGCCGTCGCCGTAGGCCGCGCCGGGCGACATCGCGCCGCCGAGCAGCGAGCCGATCAGGAGGCCGGGGAGCAACCCGCCGCCGTACCCGCCGAAGAACCCGCCGGCGAACGGCGCGTAGGCCGGGCCCGCCTGCCAATAGGGGACGCGCTGCCCGCCCGAGGTGACCTCGCGCGCCTGCGGGTCCTCGCCGCGCTCGATGCGCTGCGCGTCGGCCTCGCACGCCGGCACCAGCCGCTCCTGCCCGTACGGCGGCGACCAGGTCACGTCGCGGGTCGATGGACCGTGCCGCGGATCGAAGAAGCACGGCGGGCGGCGCTCGGGCGGCTGCTCCCCCGCGAAGCGGGCCTTCGCCGACGCCATCGCCCAGCGCCCCTCCTCCAGCGCCTCGGAGACCGGCGCCAGCTCCGCGGGCCGGCGCGCGCGCTCCCAGCGCTCCTCCGCCTCCGTGTACCGGGTGACCGCGTGGTCGTAGTCCGCCTTCGCCTGCGGGTCGGCGTCCGGCATCTCGACCTCGAGGTCGAGCGCGCGGATGTCGTCGCCGAGCGCCACGAGGTCGTCGCGCGCGTTGCGCTTGGCCTCCTCGAACTCGACCGCTTCGCGGGCGCGCTTGCGCCGCCGCCCGACGAGCAGCGCGGCGCCGCCCGCGCCCAGGAGCCCGAGCAGGATCAGGCCGCCGGCGGTGGAGCCCTCGCCGTCGCCGCCGCCTCCGGCGCGCGCCTCGCCGACGCGGTCGGTGAAGTCGAGCAGGATCGCGTCGAGATCGGGGCCCTTGGCGTCGATCGCCTCCGCGGCGAGCTTGCCCGCCTCGCCCTGGGGCAGGACGCCGTCGCTGGCCAGCGCGCGGATGCTGCGCCCGGCGACGAGGGTGTACGTGCCCGGCTTCCCGACGCTCGTGCCGATCTCCCGCAGTGCGGCCGCGGGGTCGCCGCCCGCCTCGGCGCGGATCGCCTGCGGCGCCACCACGACGTACATCGGCCCGGCCCGGTCGTCGGCGATCCGGTTGCGCAGCCCGTCGGCTTGCGCGTCCGTGAGCGTGGGGTCGGCGTCCGGGTCCACGTAGACGTTGTCGGACTGCAGGCCGGCCACCGCGCGATCGATCAGCTCGCCGGCCTGCGCCGCCGGCGGGAGCGCCAGCAGGAGCAGCAGCGGGACGAGGAGGAGTGCGCGGCGGATCGTGGTCGCCTTCTTCGCGGCGGTCACGCGGCCGCGGCTTCGCCCTCGAGCAGCGAGCGCAAGCGGGCGAGGTCGCCGTCGAGCTTCTCCTGCAGCTTCGCCTGCACCATCGGAGCGATGAGCCTGGCCTTGAACGACGTGGTGTCGCCGGAGATCACCCACGTCACGGCCGAGCCGCCGGGCGCGTCGCCCACTGCGTACTCGTTGGCCGCCTTGAAGCCGGATCCCTCGAACCGCAGGACCGCGCGCCGCGGTGGGTCGAGCTCGGCCACGTCCAGCTCCCAGCGCAGGTGCTGGCCGCTCACGGTCAGCTCCTGCCGGATCCGCGAGCCGCGATGCAGCGGCCCCGGCTCCAGCGGCTCGTAGACCTGCAGGCCGCTCATCCACTGCGGCACCTTGTCGGCGTCGACCAGCCATGGGAACACCTCAGCGGGCGGCTTGGCGATCGTGACCGTGCTCTCGCAGCGCATCCTCAGCCTCCCGCGGGATTCGGGCCGCGCCGGTGGCGCAGCGGGACGACCTCGGCGGGCGCGTCGGAGCCCTCCGCCTCGGCGAGGCGCTTCTCCAGCTCGGCCACGCGCGCGGAGAGCATCCGCACCGCGTCGGCGACCGGGTCGGGCAGGTGCGCCCAGTCGGCGTCCGGCCCCTCGGGCCGCACGCCCTCGACCCGCACGGGGTGACCGGGCACGCCGACGACCGTCGAGTTCGGCGGCACGTCGTGGATCACGACCGAGTTGGCGCCGATCTTGGAGCCGTGGCCGATCGTGATCGGGCCGAGCAGCTTGGCGCCGGACCCGATCGTGACGTTGTCCTCCACCGTCGGATGCCGCTTGCCGGTGGCGAAGCCGGTGCCGCCGAGCGTGACGCCCTGGTAGATCGTCACGTTGTCGCCGACCTCGGCGGTCTCGCCGATGACCACGCCGGTGCCGTGGTCGATGAACAGCCCGTCGCCGATCCGGGCGCGCGGATGGATCTCGATGTTCGTGATCGAGCGCGAGACGAGCGCGAGGATGCGTGCCGGCCCCGCGAAGCGGTGCTGGCACAGCGCGTGGGCGAGGCGGTGCGCGAGCAGCGCCTGGACGCCCGGCCACGCGGCGAGGATCTGCAGCGACCCGACGCCGCGCGCGGCGGGGTCGCGGTCGTGCGCGGCGGCGACGTCGCGCTTGAGCTCGCCGGCCACCCGGCGCAAGGTGGTGCCCAGCACGGGATGAATGCTAGAGGGCGGCCGCAGTCGGGGCAGCCGGCGCGGCGCGAGGTGTTCACGCGCAGGAACTCGGCGGTCGCGAGGTCGACCTGGAGGAACCCGTCGGCGATCGGCCGGCGCGACGCCCGTCAGGAGCTTCATCGCCTCGAGCGCCTGGAGCGAGCCGATCACCCCCGCGGCCGGCCCGAGCACCCCGACGTCCGCGCAGCGCGGGGCATCCTCCGGCGCGGCGGGGAACGCGCAGCGGTAGCACGCCGTCCGCCCCGGCTTGATGCTCATCACGAGCCCGGACATGCCGAGCACGCCGGCCTCGACCAGCGGAACGCGGGCGGCGCAGCAGGCGGCGTTCACCGCGTAGCGGGTCGCGAACGCGTCCGAGCAGTCGACCACGAGGTCCTGTCCCTCGACGATCGCCGCCGCGTTCTCCGCGTCGACGCGCATCTGGTAGGGCTCGACCACGACGTCGGGGTTGAGGAAGCGCAGCTTCGCCGCGGCGCTCTCGGACTTCGCGACGCCGAGGTCGGGCGTGAAGTGCAGCAGCTGACGATGCAGGTTGGAGAGCTCGACCGCGTCGTCGTCGACGATCCCGATCCGCCCGACGCCCGCGCCCGCCAGGTAGAGCGCGACCGGCGAGCCGAGCGCGCCCGCGCCGATGACCAGGACGCTGGCCTCCGCGAGGGCGAGCTGCGCCGCCGCGCCCCACTCCGGCAGCACGAGCTGGCGCGAGTAGCGCTCGATCTCCGCGTCGGTGAAGTCGGGCGGCGGCGGTTCGGGCTCTGGCGCGCGCGCCGGGTCGATGACGTCCTTCGCCGACGCCACGGCCGACGCGAGGTCGCGCAGGAAGCTGCGCCGGCTGCCGCTCATGCGCGCACGATCCTGATCGTGGTTCCGTCGACCGTGACCGCGTGCCCGGCCTCGCGCGCCGAGCGCGGCACGTTCTCCAGCGCCTCGCCCGGACGGCAGCGGACCTCGAGCTCGTCGCCCGCCGGCATCCGCTCGAGCTCGAGCTTCGTGCGCACCCACGTCATCGGGCAGGTGAGCGCGGTGATGTCGAGCGACCGCGTGGCCATGCGCGGTACCGTAGCGGCCCCTTGGCACGGTCCTTCCTGATCCTCCACGGCTACGAGGGCTCGGGCCCGGAGCACTGGCAGACCTGGCTGGCGGGACGGCTGCGGGAGGCGGGCGAGACCGTCGCCTACCCGGACCTCCCCGACCCCGTTCACCCCGCAGCTGCCCGCGTGGAGCGAGGCGCTGGCGCGGGAGCTGCGCGCGCTCCCGGGCGGAGCCGACGGTGATCGCGCACTCGCTCGCCTGCGTGCTGTGGCTGCATCACTGCGCCGTGCCCGTCCTGCCCCGGCGCGCGCGCCGCGCGCGTGCTGCTCGTCGCGCCGCCGTCCGCGGCCGGCGCGCCCGACGCGCTCGCTGCCGTTCTTCCCCGTGCCGCTGGACCCTGCGGCCGTGGCGGCTGCCGCCGGCGCGACCCGCCTGGTCTGCGCGCGCGACGATCCCTACTGCCCCGAGGACCCGGCGCGCGTGTACGGCGAGCCGCTGGGGGTCGCCGGTCGACGTCCTCCCCGGAGCCGGGCACGTCAACCCCGACGCGGGCTTCGGCGCGTGGCCGGACGGCGGAGGCGTGGTGCTACGGCGCGAGCGCGATCACGAGCTCGCGGATCGCGCCCGGGTAGCGGTACGTGAGCCCGCCGTGCGCGCCGTCGAACAGCTCGAGCGTGCACGTCGCACCGGCCTTCTCCACCTCGTGCGCGAACGCGGTCGCGCCGAGGTCGAGGTAGTACTCGTCGCGCTTGCCGGCGTCGAGGTAGATCCGCTTCATCGAGCGCAGCGCGTCGGCGTGCGACGGCGCCAGCCGCACGGGGTCCCAGTCGAGCCACTGGCGCCAGACGTCCTCGACGATCCGGCCGGTCGTCGATCTCGAACGGCAGCAGCGCCTTGCCGGGGCTCGACGGGTCGGGCGAGTAGCAGGCGGCGTAGCCGTACGCCTCCAGCGGCTCGGCGATGCGGGTCGAAGTCGACGTGGTCGGCCGCCGCGAGCGCGCTCGAAGAAGACGCTCGTAGGAGCCCTCGAAGTCGTCGCGCAGCTTGCGCGCGGCGACGCGGAAGTCGGCGTAGCAGACCTCGAACAGCGCGTCGCCGCTGTGCGACGCGAGCGCGCCGAACACGTCGGGCCGCAGCATCGGCACGACCATCGCGCCGTAGCCGCCCGACGACTTGCCGGTCAGCCCGCGGTGGTCGCGGTGCGCGCGCGGTGGGGTAGCGCTCGTCGACGAACGGCGACGACCTCGTCGCACAGGTAGGACATGTACGGGCCCGGTCGAGGAGGAGTCGACGAACTGCGAGCCGCCGTAGCTCGTCCAGGCGTCGACCATGACGACGACGGCGTCGGGGCAGTTGCCCGCCGCGAACAGGTGGTCGAGCGCGCTCGAGGAACGTCGGCTCGAACGCGACGCGGTTGGCCCACATGTCGACCTGGCCGGTGTAGCCCTGGATCACGTAGACCGACGGGCAGCGGCTTGGGGTGGTCGCGCTCGACGCCCGGCGGGAGGTAGACCCACAGCGGCCGGTGGGCGGGGTCGCCGAGCGGGTTGCCGGCGAGCAGGTCGCTCTCGACCACGAGCCGGTCGAGCGTGCCGTGGAGCGGGCCGGTCCCAGGGCGCGCCCGGCGGCGCCGTCACGCTCGCGCAGGCTCACGCCCGCAGCCGTCGCGGGGGCCTCGGGGGCGAAGAACGGCGTCGACACGTAGCGCTCGCCGGAGTCCGGCAGCACGACCGCGATCCGCTGCGGCGCGTCGTCGCGCGCGCGCGACCTCCATCGCCGCCCACAGCGCCGCGCCGCGCGGAGATGCCGGCGAGCACGCCCTCGCGGCGGGCGACGACGCGGGCGGTCTCGAGCGCGTCCTCGTCGTCGACGGGGATGATCTCGTCGACGAGGCGAGCGATCGAGCACCGGCGGGACGAAGCCCGGCGCCGATCCCCTGGATCTTGTGCGGCCCGGGTCGCGCCGCCGGACAGCACCGGCGACGAGGCCGGCTCGACGGCGATCACGCGGCAGCGCGGGTTGCGCTCCTTCAGGTAGCGGCCGGCGCCGGTGAGCGTGCCGCCGGTGCCGACGCCGGCGACCAGGCAGTCGACCTCCTGCCCCATCGCCTCCCAGATCTCCGGGCCGGTGGCGCGGTAGTGCGCCTCGGGGTTGGCGGGGTTGGAGAACTGGTCGGGCAGCCAGAAGTCGGCGTCGCGCGCGAGCGCCTGGGCCGCCGCGACCGCCTCGTTCATCCCGCCGAGCGACTCGGTGATGTGGAACTGGGCGCCGTAGAGCCGCAGCAGGCCCTCGCGCTCGCGGCTCATCCCCTGCGGGAGCGTGAGGATGAGGTCGTAGCCCTTGGCGGCGCAGACGAACGCGAGCGCGATGCCGGTGTTGCCGCTCGTGGCCTCGACGATCGTGGTGCGCCCGGGCTCGATCCGGCCCTCGCGCTCGGCGGCCTCGATCATCGCGACGCCGATGCGGTCCTTGACCGAGCCGCCGGGGTTGAGCATCTCGAGCTTGGCGAAGATCTGGCCGCGCACGCCCTCGGGCCGGATGCGCGTGAGCTGCACCATCGGGGTGCGGCCCACGTGATCGGCAATGTTGACCGGGATTGTGGACATTCCCCTACAGCCTAGCCGGGCAGCACGCGGGATCCATCGCGGCAGGGTAGCTGGCACATCGGGCGCGGGTGGGCGACGAGCGCGTCTAGGTCGCGAGGTCCATCGTGACGCGGCGGCTCGGCTTGCCGATCCGGCGGCAGACCGCGCGCCCGGCGGGATACGAGCAGCGCCAGCGCCCGCCGTTCCAGCGCGCGCCGTAGATCCACAGCCTGCGCGGGCAGCTTCCCGCTCGTCCTCGTAGCGGAACTGGATCTTCGCCGACGATCGCCTCGGCCACGAGGCAGCGCGGCGCGTAGCCGTCGGTCTTGCGCGGCAGGTTGTGCGCGCGCAGGCTCGTCACGGTCGGCGAGGCGGTGTCGGCTCCCGGGCTGTAGTAGCCGACCCGGCAGGACACGTGGCCGGCGGCCGCGGTCGCGGGCGCGGCGAGGGCGGCGGCGGCGACGAGGCCGCCGAGGATGAGGCGCGGCATGGCGCGCAGCATCGGCGCCGCGGCGGCATGTGCCGCCGCGGCGCCGTTGCCGTGGGATCGCTCAGCCGGCGGCCCCGCGGAGCGTCATCCGGCGCGTGGTCGTCTTGCGGTTCCCCGCCGCGTCCGTCGGCGGTGACCACCGCGGTCGCCGTCGAGCTTCGAGCGCGCGGCGAGCGCCCGGCGCGCGGCCTTCGAGAGCTTCAGGCGGAACGACCGCGTGCTCGCCGCTCGAGAGGGTCAGCGTCTTGCGGGCGACGCTCTTGCCGGCCAGCTTGAGCTTCACCGTCACGGCGCAGCTCGCCTCGGACCGCGGGCACCGGACCGCGAGCTTCGCGACGCCGCTCGAGGAGACGCGGAGCGAGCGCCCGGTGACGAGCACCTTCGGCGCGGTCCGGTCCGGCGCAGCCCCCGTCGGCGGCTGGGTCCCACCGGACGGCGCGGGGCGGCGTGCCCGCACCGCCGGACGGCGGCGGCTGGGCGATCGTCGAACGTCCGGGTCGCGGAGCCCACGTTGCCGACGGCGTCCGTCGCCCGCACCACGATCGTGTGCGACCCGACCGCGAGGCCGCTGAACTCCGCGGGGCTCGCGCAGCCCGCGAACGCACCGCCGTCCAGCGAGCACTGCGACGACCGCGGCGGCGTCGTCGCGGCTGAACGTCACCTTGGCGGTGGAGCCGGAGACCGCGACACCGTCGATCGTGACCGCCGGGCGCCTGGTCGTCGATCGTGAAGCCGACGTCGACCTTGTCGAGCCTCGGCGTCAGCCGCCGGGTCCGTCGTCGTCATCGCTGCGCGGTACTGCAGGAACTGCTTCGGGGCGCTCGCGACGGCGCCGCCGGCGCCGAGCGGCGGCCCACGTGGCGGCGTCCAGGCCCGCGGCGGTGTCCGCGGTGCGCGTCTCATAGGCGATCGCCGTGCCGGTGGGCGCGGCGCTCGTCGCGGTGACCGACAGCCCGGTCACGCGCGCGTCGCCGGCGTCGAGCGTGCGCGACGTGAACATGCCGGGCGTCTTGTGGGTGCTCAGGACCATCGAGTCGACGGACACGACGCCGCCGCCGCTGACGAAGTCGCTCGCCTGCACGCGCATCGGCGGTCGTCACCGCGAGGCCGGGCAGGGCTCAGCGACCGGGAGCATGCCGTCGACGAAGAAGTCGAAGCCGGTCGCTGTCCAGTCGATGCGGTAGGTGTGCGGACCCGTGACATCGACGCCGGGACCGGCGAGTCGACGTCGTCCACCGGTCCGGCGCGCCGTCGAGACGCGGGCGACGACGGTCGCCGCCGTCGTCGCCCGTGCTGAAGATCGCCCACGGCTGGCTCGTCGAAGTCCGTGCGCGAAGCCGACGTGCTGAACGGCTCGCGTCCCGAGGTCGGCCGTGAACTCGAGCGAGCTGCCGGGACCGGCCGGCACGCCGCTGTCTGCGCGTTCGCCGTCCACCTCGAGCGAGCCACTCGACCACGGTTGGCGCCCGCAGGCGTCCCACGGGTCAGTGAGCGGCCAGCACCGTCGAGGTCCAGCCGATCGTCGCGCCGGCGTCGAACGGCTCCTCCAGCGTGCGCGCGAGCTCCACCGCGCCGTCCGCGCGCACCACCGTGTTGCTCTGCGTGCCCTGCCGCGAAGTCCGCCGCGGTGTCGTCGGTCATCGTCACGACCGCGGCGTCCGCCGTCGCGGCGCCCGACCGACGCGACCGCGGCAGCGGCGACGGCCGCCGCTGACGGCCCGTCTTGCTCTTGACCTGCTCAACATCCCTGCTCCCCTCTTGGTCCTTCGACCGTCGTCTGACCGTCATCAGCGCCTCCGAGGCGCGAGCAGCCGCACGGCCTTCCGGACCGTGGCCTCGTTGCCCGCGTCGTCGCGGGCGGCGGCCACCGCGGTGACCCGCAGCGACCGATCGATTGCAAGCTCGATGCGCGCGGCGCGCCGGAGCCGGAGCCGGAAGCTCCTGCGTCTGGCCGCCCGTCAGACGTCAGCGTCCGCGTCGCGACGTACGCCGCGCCGGAGCCGGAGGCGCAGCCGCGACGCGGCAGCGCACCTCGCCCTGCGGGCAGGTCGCCCGCAGCGAGACGTCGCCGCGTGCTGGACACGCGCGCGCGCGCGCGTCCGGACGAGCGATCCGCGGCGCCCGCCGGTCGGACGCCGGCGTCGCCGGGCCGTGCCGTTGCCGCCCGGCTCGCCCCGCTCCGGGCCGGCTCGCTGTTCCGGGCGGCGTGCGCGGATCGACGCACGGTGAAGATGCGCTCGGCCGGCGTCGGATCGGCGCGTGCCCGCCGGCGTCGACGGCACGTACCTGGAACGTGTGCTGACCGGTGGCCAGGCCGGAGTACTGCCGCGGGGTGGCGCACGCGGCGAAGGCGCCGCCGTCGAGCCGGCACTCGAACGTGGCGCCCGGCGCGTCGGAGGTGAACTCGGCCTGCGCCGTGCTCCCGGTCACCGTGAACGCGGTGATCGTCGTCTCGGGCGCCGGCGGCGGCGGCGGCGGGTCGCCGTACGTCGCCGACGTAGTCGCCCGCGGCGGCGTCGAAGCACCGCGTAGTCGATGCCCTTGACGGTGCGGGGCGACGTCGCGACCGGCGCGCCGCCGCGGCGTGACGCCCGACAGGGCGCCGGTCGGCCCGCTCGACCGGCAGCATCGCCTGCAGCCCGTTGGCGCCGGCGCCGCCGCGCTGGATCGAGAACCGCAGCAGGTTGCCGCTGAAGTCGAGGCCGCGGAAGGACGAGCCGTTGCGGCCGTCGAGCCACGTCGAGCATCTGCCGCGCCGAGACGACCGGCACGCCGCGCAGCTTGGCCGCGGCCACGATCGCGTTCGCGCCCGGCGTGATCGGCGCTGGTCGGTGTGCATGTTGGCCGTGAACACGCCGTAGTAGCCCTGCGACCCGAGCGCGCCGTCGAGCAGCGCCTCGATGTGCGGCGCGTAGTCGATGTCCGACTCGTCGGTCATCTGCGTCGCCGCCTGGTAGACGTCGATCAGCGAGCCGTCGAGGTCGGCGAAGCGCATCGGCATGCCCGAGCCGGTGAACATGCCCGGGCGGTTCTGGACCCAGGACGCCCGGCCAGTAGTAGTAGTTCGTGTCGAGCCGGACGCCGTTCTCGCAGCTCGACGATCGGCTCGCTCGCCCAGTCGCTCCAGGCGATGCAGTGCGTGCGGTTGGTCACGGGCGCGTCGAGGGTCGGGAACGCGCTCGCGCGAACTGCGGCAGCTGCTCGTCCCAGTTGTCGCGCGAGCGAGTCGCGGTCGTGAAGTTCGGCGCAGCCCGTGTTCAGGTGCAGCGCGATCTCGAACCCGTCCTGCTCGAAGCGCGTCGGCGCTCGGCGATCGGCGTGCTCGGGTAGACGTAGGACGTCGACCGGATGCACTCCCAGTTCGCGACGGAGCAGCCGGCCGGGCTCTCCGCCTTGAAGCCGGTCGAACTGCCCCGTGGTGCCGCCGTTGCCGTGGTCGTCGCCGGTCATGACCACGGCCGCCTTCTCGCCGCGCGGGAGGTACCAGAAGCGCGGCAGCGGCATGCGGTCCGCGTTCATCTCCGTCACGAGGTTGGCCAGCAGGCGCTGCTGCTCGTCGGCCTGCGGGATCGCGACCTTGTTCAAGTCGACCCAGTCGGGCTGGACGTCGCCGGGCTTGGCGCCGAAGAAGAGGTCGTCCGAGCGGATCAGGGCGTCGATGCCGAAGTCGCGCTCGCTGCCCGCCCACGCCGGGTTGCCCTGGCGCGTGTAGACGATCGAGCGCGCGAGGTCGTAGGTGAACGCGGCGGCCTGGCCGGCGCCGACGGTGCGCAGCGTCACGGCCGGGCTCGGCGGTCGCCGTGCCGGCGCCCGAGTAGAGCGTCGCGACGGTCGTGGCCCCGGCGAGCCGTCCAGCGGTCGGCCGTGCCGTGGAACTGCATCGTCTCGCCGGTGATGCCGCGGCCCGGCGCCACCTGCAGGTAGCCGTTGTCGAGGTCGCCGACGTCCGAGCCCGAGCCCGAGCAGGCCGGCCAGCTCGGCGTCCGGGCGCATCGCGATCAGGTTGCCGCCCGCCTGGACCCAGGTGGTCGAGGATCGCCGGCCTGCGCGTCGGTGAGGTCGGTCTCCGCCAGCACGACGACCTGATAGGCGGCGAGCGTCTGCGCGCTCAGCGATCCCGACGTCGGCGACCGCGAACTCGTTCAGGCCCTCCGCGCGGAGGATCTCGGCGTAGTAGCGCCCGAACTTGTCGGCCGGATCGACGACGACGAGCACCGGGCCGCCGGGGCCGTCGCCCGGCGCCTGCGCGTGGGCCGCCGGGGCCGCAGAGCGCGACGCCGGCGCGAGCAGCGCCGCGAGCAGCGTCTGCGATGACTGCGCGACTGCGGTGCCTTCCTTGTGGTGAGTTCATGCCGATCCCGTCGCTGCGGTGCGATGAGGCGGATGGAGGTGCGCGTGGTCGCCCGGTTGCCGGCGACGTCGCGCGCGGTGGCGACGCCGTGACGCGCAGCGAGCCGTTGCGGGCGAGCGCCCGGCGCGCGCTCGCGGCTCAGTCGCAAGCGTGATGCTCCGCGCGACGGCCGCCGCTCACCGTGACCGTCCGCTTGGCGACGTCACGGCGCGCCAGCCGCAGGCGCACGCCGACCCGGCAGCGCTGCTCCTGCGCCGGGCAGGCGACGCGCAGCTGGGCGGCGCCGTTGCGCGAGACCCGCACGCCGCGCGGGCCCACCCGCACGCGCGGGGCCAGGCGGTCAGCGGCACCGGTGCCGGACGTGCCCGGGTCGCGGTTGCCCGCAGCCGCGCCCGGCTTGCCGCCGGGACGGACCTCGGGCTCGCCGCCCGGATCGGGCTGCGGATCCGGGTCGGCCGACGCGGTCGGCGGTCGTGAACGACCAGGTGCGGGCCTGCGGCGAGCGCGTTGCCCGCGGCGTCCTCGGACGCCGGTCGTGACGGTCGCCGTGTACTGGCCGCCGGCGGCCAGCGGCGCCGCGGGCGTGAGCGTGGCCGTGCGCGTCGCCGCCGCGTAGGCCGACGCCGGCCGGCACGAGCGCGCCGGAGGCGTCGCGCAGCTGGACGGTGCCGGGAGTCACGGTCGACGCGTCGAGCGGCTCGTCGAACGTCGCGCTCACCTTCGTCCCGGTCCCGACGCCCGCGCTGCCGTCGGCCGGCGCGAGGGCGGTGATCGCCGGCGGCGTGTTGTCGGCGGGCGTGAAGACGACGTCCGCCCAGTAGTTCGTGTCGCGTGAAGGTCTGCGTCGGGAAGCCGCCGCGCCGTAGACGTAGACGCCGTTCGGCGCCGGACGGCGCGTGCAGCGGCGCGGCGTCGAACGGCGTCGTGAAGAAGTCGGCGTCGGCGGCGTAGAACCCGGTCGCTGGAGAAGTAGGACGCGACGTAGGTCGTGTCCTCGTCACGGCGACCGGCGGCGAGCAGCGTCACCTGCTGCCAGCCGGAGGCGGACTCGCCGGTGAAGGCGGCCGTCGGCCAGCAGCGTGCCGTCGCGCGTCCACAGGTGACCGACGCGCGTTCCGCGTCCAGCCGGCGCCCTTGTAGTACCGCAGGCCGGTGATGAAGCCGTCCTGGTCGGCGCGGAAGCGGACGCCGACCTCGATCGGCTGGTTGTCGTTGACGTGCGCGTCGGCCGGCGTCATGGCGCCGAACAGCGAGCACGGGCACGTGCGTCCGCCGACGGTCACGGACACGCCGGCGGACGGCGCGCCGAGGTTGCCGCTGTCGTCGGCCGCGCGGCTGCGCAGCGTCACCGGGCCGGCGCCGGTCGGCGTCCAGGTGTAGCTCCACGTCTCGCGCCCGGTCGCCGGGTGCCAGGTGGCGCCGTCGTCGACGGAGACCTCGACGGCGCCCACGCGGCCCCGCGGCGTCGGTCGCCGTGCCCTGGATCGTGACCGGCGCGCCCGGGTCGACCGTCGCGCCCGCGGCCGGGGAGGTGATCGTCGGACGTCGGCGGCGCGGTGTCGCGTCGACGCGGTCGCCGGCGCCAGGCCGGCCTGCAGCGTGCCCGGCTGCACGCCCATGTCGGCGAGCAGGTTCACGGTGGCCTGCTGCATCGAGGCGTCCGGCGGCTGCGCTGCCGCGGTCGTGGTCGGCGTCGAGGCCCCAGGACCACTGGACGGTGCCGGCGCCGAAGACGAGCGCGTCCGGGCCGGCGCCGTTCGTGTCGCGGTAGAGCGTGAGGTGGTGCGTGGCCGTGCCGGTCGCGTAGGTCGAGCCGTAGTCCTGCAGCTTGTCGACGCCGCTCACGGTCGTCGAGGACAGGCGGACGAGCCCGGCCGGACGCGCCCCGTTGTCGAGGTCCTCGTCCCACTCGTAGCCGACCGTGTCGTCGGTGAGCGTCGCGACGCCGCCCGGCAGCTGCGACGCCACCGCGGTGCCGCGCCAGAGGCGGAGCTTGCCGTCCTCGGCCGGCACCCGCAGCGCGGCCGACCCGGCGTTGACGGTGAAGATCGTGCCGGTCAGCGCGTTCTCGGGCCGGCCGCCCTGCGGGTTGAACGGGCGCGGGTCGCGCCACGTGCCGGTCCAGACGTCCGGTCGCGGATCGATCTTGGCGTTGGCGTGCGTCTCCTTGTAGGTGACGAGCGTGCGGTGATCGCTCTCCCAGCGCGTCTTCCAGAACACCTCGTTGCCGCTGAAGAAGGCGAGGTCCACGCCCGCGTCGCGCGCCGCCTCCACGTTCGCGCGCTGCGTGCCCGACCAGTACTCGTCGTGCCCGACGGAGAGGAAGGAGCGGTGCTCGAGCAGCTCGGCCCCGAGGCGGTCGCTGTCGACGCCGGTGAAGTAGCTGACGTCGTAGCCGTTGCGCTCGAGCCAGCGGACCATCGGGTACTCGCGTTGAAGACCCAGTCCTCGCGACGCGCTGCCGCGCGTGGCGAACGGGCGGTTGTAGGAGACCTTGTAGGCGCGGCCCTCCGGGGCTGCCCGTGTAGAGGCTGTTGCCGCCGTAGGTGTTGTAGGCCTGCCAGGTCGTGTCGGAGGTCTGGAACAGCACGTCCGAGGCGCCGTCGTCGTCGCGGACGACGAACACGACGTGGCTCGCGCCGGACGCGCCGCTCTCGCGCACGAGCTTGGCGAAGTAGATGCCCGACGTGGCGGTCGCGGGCACGGGCCAGGACGCGGACTCCGACCAGTTGCCGCAGTCGACCAGGCCGGTCGACGGCTCATCGCTGCACGCCGGCTGGTTCTGCGGCGGCGGGCGGCTGAACCGTGTCGACGAGGCGCGCGCCGTCGCCGCCGTAGTAGCCCATGCGGTAGATGTCGAGGCGGTAGTCCGACGCGCTCGTGTCGACCTTGAAGTGGACCGTCCCGCCCTGCGCGACGCTGATGTCGGTCGCGAAGCCCTGGATGGTGGGATCGCCGGCGCCCGCGACGTCCCACTCGCTCGGCGGGTTCCCCGGCTTGCAGTTCTCCACCACGATCTCGTTGCTGCCGGGCGGCGGGACGCACGTGGCCGCCTCGGCGCCCGGCGCGGCGGCCAGCCCCGCCAGCACGGCTGTGACGATCGCGACCAACAGCCATCGCGACCGCGCGGAGGCCGGCACTGGATGGATCGCATGCTGAGACAGATCGCGCATTGCAGGAGGCGAACGGCGAAGCGGGCGCTCTGCTTCCACGCGACACGTGCGATCGATCCGAACACTGTCCTTTTGAACACCCCTTGTCGACGTCGCGACTCGGCGGTGTTTCCGCCGTCCGGCGGCCGCTCCGCGATCGCCCGGCGGTTCAGTAGCGCGTGGTGCTGGCGAGCAGCGGCGAGTGCCGTGGCGACCGCCGGACCGGCTATCAGCCGCGCTTGCCGTACTGCCCCAGCCCGGCGGCGAGCTGGTCATAGGCCCGGTCGGCGGCGACCCGGAGCCGGACGACGAGCTGCTCGCGGTCCTCTTCGGCCAGCAGGCCCTGCAGCGCGAGGAGGAAGATCGACCGGTGCGTCCACCACAGCGTGCGAGCGATGATGCCGGGCACGAGATCGTCCTCGGCCGCGCCTGACGTCCCGGCGATCGCGGCGGTGATCGCCGCCGCCCCCGCCTCCCACCCCACGGTCAGGCGCTCCTGCAGCGTGCGGCTGCCCCGGATGATCTGGGCCACCGCGAGGAAGTCCTCGTCCCCGCGGGCGACGAGGTCGTCGATCACGGTGGTGGTCAACGCGCGGAAGACGTCGAGGACGGAGGCGCCGGGCGGGCGCCCGGTGATGTCCGCGACGAGCCGCGCGATGCCCTCCTCGCGCCCGGCGAACGCAAGGTCCTCCTTCGTCGCGAAGTGGTTGAAGACCGTCTTCTCCGAGACGTCGGCGGTGGCCGCGATCTCGGCGACGGTGACGGCGTCGAAGCCGCGCTCGGCGAACAGCCGGCGGGCGGTGGCGGCGATGGCCTCCCGAGCGACGCGCTTCTTGCGTGCGCGAAGGCCCTCCGTCGGTGCCTCTAGCATGAGTATAACACTACAGCAACAGTAGACTTTCAGCGACTGTAAGGTTAGAATGCCGCGAATGAGTCGCTCCACCCCACCCCCGATGACGGCTACCACCGACCCGCTCCGGGGCGAAGTCGAAGCGTCACGGGCGCGCCTCGTGGCGGCCGCCGACGAGGCTCGACGACGGCTGGAACGCGACCTGCACGACGGCGCGCAGCCGCGCTTCGTGCTCGCCACCGTCTGGCTCAAGCGCGCCGCGGCACGGGCGCGCGGCACGCCCGCCGAGCCGCTGGTCGACGAGGCGTTGCAGCAACTCCAGCAGGGACTCGCCGAGCTGCGCGACCTCGCGCACGGCATCCACCCGGCGGTGCTCAGCGAGCGCGGGCTCGCCGCCGCACTCACCGGGCTCGCCGCCCGCTCGCCGTTGCCCGTCGAGCTCCGCGTGACGACCCAGCGTGCGACGCCGTCCGTCGAGGCGGCGCTCTACTTCACCGTCGCCGAGGCGCTCACCAACGTCGGCAAGCACGCCAAGGCCACAGGCGCGAGCGTCACGATCGACATCGCCGAACGCACCATCACCGCCGAGGTCGCCGACGACGGCATCGGCGGCGCCAGCACCACGGCGGGCTCCGGCCTACGCGGCCTCGCCGACCGACTCGACGCCCTCGGCGGCACACTGTCGATCGACAGCCCACAGGGCGGCCCCACCACCATCCGCGCGCAAGCCCCGCTGCCGGCGCATCCCTGAGCTCGCACGCCGCAGCAGTGGCCGAGCTGTAGCTCCTGAGCAGTTGTTCCGGGTGGAGCGTGGGCCGCGGGCGGTAGCGGTGGCCGCCGGCGCTCGCGAACGGCGGGCAGTGAGGGAGGCCCCGCGTGTCCGTGGGGATCGCGAGCGGGGCGGTGTGGACAACGTCGTCGGTCCCACGCGGGCCGCCGCCATCACGACGTTGCGCCCATATACGACGTCAACGTCGGAACCCGCCGCCAACCCCCCAGGCGTCTGACGTTCGGCGCGCTATGCGCCGTCAACGTCGGCCCACCCACCCGACCCACGACCCGATCGACGTTGCCGCGCCCGCCCGCATCCTGCCGGCCCGGCCGAACCCGGCCCCTCAATGCGCAGTTGACCTTGCGCGCGCGCAACGCAACCCCGCCGCAGAGCGAAAAACCCGCTCCGGACTTGCACCTGGTCTACGGCCCCCGGAACGGCCCGGTCGCTGTCCGCGGAGTAGCGAGTCGGCGTCGTCGTACGCGTACGTGGCGAGGGCCCTTCTGAGAGTGCGACATCAGATGTAGTACATCGACGCGCCGGCCTCGCGGTTCTCGCGCTCGAGGACGTCGGCGACCGTCGTGGATCGCCAGCACGGCGCGGGCGGCGGCCGCGGCGTCGGCGAAGATCCCCACCGCGCCCGCGCCGAGCGGGCCGTCGAGCAGCTCGACGAGCTCGAGCACGGTGATCTCGGAGGGGTCGCGGGCGAACGAGTAGCCGCCCTTGACGCCGCGCTGGGACTTCAGCAGGCCGGCGCGGCGCAGGACCGCGAACAGCTGCTCGAGGAACTGGACCGGGATCTCGCGGCGGCGGGCCAGCTCGCCGATCGGGACGGGCGACTCGGCGCCCATCCGCGCCAGCTCGGTCAGGGCGCGCAGCGCGTAGGGCGACTTCGTGGTGATCGACAGCATGCGCTCACCGGCGATCCTACCCGCGGCGCGGGCGGCGCCGGCGGCCTACAGCCAGCCGCGCTCGGTGGCGTAGAGCACGGCCTGGGCGCGGTCGACCGCGCCGAGCTTGCCGTAGATGTTGTGCAGGTGCGTGCGCACCGTGCTGGTCGAGAGCGACAGCTCGTGCGCGATCTGCTTGTAGACCATGCCCTGCGCGAGCCGCTTGAGGACCTCGAGCTCGCGCGTGGAGAGCGGGCACGGCTCGACCGCGCGCGGGCGGCGCGTTGCTCGGGTACGGCAGGTCGTAGAGCACGGTGCGCAGCTCGGCCGGGCCGAAGCCGACGGCGCGCGCCGCGCGCAGCAGCTCGGTCGAGGAGACCGGGGAGCCGAGCGAGTAGTGCGCGAGCATGTCCGCGAGGCGGACGAAGGCGGCGTCGCCCTGGGCGTCGTCGGCGTGGTGGCGCTCGATCGCCGACGCGATCGAGCGCGGCAGGTTCCAGCGGCGGGCGAGCACGCCGCCGACCAGCGCGTGGTCGACGCCCAGCTCGCGGCGCTCGTAGTGCAGCCGCTCCTCGGGCGTCCGCGCCGGGCCGTGGACCTGCTTCGGGTAGCCCGGGATAGGCGTGCATGAGCACGAGCTTGCCGATGTCGTGCAGCAGCGCGGTGACGAGCAGCCGGTCGCGGTGGGCGTAGCCGGCCGCGGCGGCGAGCCGGTCGGCGGCGCGCTGGACGGCGACGGCGTGCAGCCGGAAGCGCTCCGGCGCGGCGTCCCACGTCTTGCCGCGCTCGAAGAACTCGAAGGTCTCGGTGGTCATGACGAGGCCCTGGACGGCCTCGGGCGAGAGCAGCTCGACGGCGGAGACGATGCTCTCGACCTGCCCGCGCTTGCGCTCTCGGCGTTGTTGGCCAGCCGCAGGACGGCGATCACGAGCGCGACGTCGGACTCGATCGCCTGCACGACGTCGCCGGTCGACGGGCGCTCCTCGGAGACGAGCGCGAGCACGCGGTTGCGCGACTCGGCGAGCGCGGGGAAGAGCTCGAGCGCCTCGAACGCGGCGGTGAGGCGCTTGCCGTGACCCTCGTTGCGGGGCGGCCCGACGAGCGCGTAGGGCTCTCCGGGCCGCGCCACGCCGGGACCGCCGCTCGGTCGGCGGCTTGGCAGCGGACAGGGACGGCGTCATGAGCTCTTCATCGGTCACTTGCGGGCGATTCTGGAGGATCGTGGACAGGCACTCTCTGCGCCCTTCATCGCCTATCGGCAATCGTGGACGAACGGTTGAGCCGGCCTACCCCGGGACTGTGGTGTATCAGTCGTCACGGCGAAGGTCGAGCGCGGCGTCGATCCGCGCCAGCGCGCGGTCGCGGCCGACCAGCGCGACGGTCTCGAAGATGCCCGGCGAGATCGTGCGTGCCGGTGAGCGCGACGCGCAGCGGCTGGAACACCTGCTTGGCCTTCATGCCGGAGCGCTCGACCGCCCCGCGCAGGGCCGGCTCGACGCTCTCGGTGCTCCACGGCGCCGGCACGTCCGCGAGCGCCTCGCGGGCCGCCTGCGAGCGCCTCCGCGCCCCCGTCGCGGGCGAGGAACTTCTCGCGCGCCGCCGGGTCGTCGACCGGCTCCTCGAAGAACGAGCGCGCCAGCGGCCAGAACTCGTCGAGCGTCGAGATCTTCTCCTGGGTGACGGCGACCGCGTCGCGCAGCCCGGTGCGCCCGGTGAGCGCCTCGAGCCGCGCGGTGAGGTCGTCGAGCTCCAGCTCGCGCAGGTAGCGGCCGTTCATCCAGCGCAGCTTCTGCTCGTCGAACACCGCCGGGGACTTGGAGACGCGCTCGAGCGAGAAGTTGCGCTGCAGCTCCTCGGTGGTGAAGAACGTCGTCTCCTCGTCGTAGCCCCAGCCGAGCAGCGCGAGGTAGTTGCGGACCGCCTCGGGCAGGTAGCCGCGGTCGCGCAGCTCCTGCACGGAGGCCGCGCCGTGGCGCTTGGAGAGCTTCTTGCCGTCCGGGCCGTGCAGCAGCGGCAGGTGCGCGTAGACCGGCGTCTCGATGCCCATCGCCTGCTGGATCAGCACGTGCTTGGGCGTGTTGGAGTAGTGGTCGGCGCCGCGCACGACGTGGGTGATGCCGGCGTCGTGGTCGTCGACGACGACCGCCAGGTGGTAGACGGGCGTGCCGTCGGCGCGCGCGATCACGAGGTCGTCCTGGAGCGCGTTCTCGAACGGCCGTCTCGCCGCGGATCACGTCGACGACGTCGTGGTCGCCCTCGTCGGGCACGCGCAGCCGCACCGCGCCCGTGCCCTCGTCCTCGCCGCGGAAGCCGCGGTTGCCGTGCGCCTCCTTGTAGGCGCGGACCTCGTCGGGCCCGGCGGTGGAGCGGTAGGCGTGGCCGCCGGCGAGCAGCTGCTCGACGACCTCGGCGTGGCGCTCGGCGCGCTGGGACTGGAACACGGGCTCGCCGTCCCAGTCGATCTCGAGCCAGCGCAGCGCCTCGAAGATCTGCTCGACGTTCTCGGGCGTCGAGCGCTCGCGGTCGGTGTCCTCGATCCGCAGCACGAACTCGGCCCCGTCGCGGCCGCGCGCCAGCAGCCAGTTGTAGAGCGCCGTGCGGGCGCCGCCGATGTGGAGGGCGCCGGTCGGCGAGGGTGCGAAGCGGACGCGCATGCTCGGGGCAGCATGCTAGAACCGCCCTGCTCATGCTGATCGGCGCCCACGTCTCCCCCAGCGGCGGCCCGGCGAAGGCCGTCGAGCGCGGCGTCGAGCGCGGCGCGCGCTCGATCCAGATCTTCAACCAGAACCCGCGCCAGTGGAAGCCGCGCGAGTACTCCGACGAGGAGGTCGCCGACTTCCACGCCGCGATGGCGGACTCCGACGTCGACGCGCTGCTGATCCACGCGGTCTACCTGCTCAACTGCGCCTCGGAGGAGGCGGAGATCCGCGAGAAGACGCTGGCGTCGCTGATCGCCTCGCTGCGCGCCGGCGCGGAGCTGGGCGCGCAGGCGGTCGTGCTGCACCCGGGCTCGGCGCTCAAGAAGGGCGGCGACGTGGACGCGGCGATCGAGCGCGCCGGCGAGGTGATCACGGAGGCGCTGGCGGAGTCGGAGAAGTGCCCGCTGCACCTCGAGGACACGGCCGGCGCGGGCGGCACGCTCGGGCGCTCGTTCGAGGAGCTGGCGCGGCTGATCGAGGTCGCGGGCGGCGGCAAGCGGCTCGGCGTCTGCCTGGACTCCTGCCACCTGCTCGCCTCGGGCTACGACATCCGCACCGCGGAGGCGCTCGTCGGGCGTGCTCGACGACTTCGACCGCGGTCGTCGGCCTCGACCGGCTCGGCTCGCTGCACGTCAACGACTCGGCGACCCCGCTCGGCTCCAACCGCGACCGCCACGCGAACCTCGGCGACGGCGAGATCGGCGCGCGCAGGGATCGCCGCGTTCCTGTCCGAGCCGCGCTTCGAGGGGATGCCGTGCGTGCTCGAGGGCCCCGGCCACGCGGGCAAGGGCCTCGACCGCCAGGACCTCGACTGGGCGTTCAAGCTGCGCAAGGAGGGGCTCGCCGCGCGCGGCGGCGCCAAGCGCAAGCGCGCAGGTCGCGCGTCGCGTTGACTGGGGTCAGACCCGTTGCGTTGCCCGCCATCGACGGCGGTCTCGGCGGAGGCGTCATCGGGCAACGCAACGGGTCTGACCCCGGCTGTCAGGCCGGCTGCGGGACCGCCGGGAGCACCGCGTCGCCGAGCACGCGGTCCAGCTCGGCCTTGAGCGCCGCGTTGCGGCCGTCGACCTTGAACTCGTGCGCCGAAGCGCAGCCGGCGCAGGCCCGGTGCGGGTGTGGACCTCGAGCACGACCTCGGACTCGCCGGGGAAGTCGTCGAAGATGCGCTTGAGCTCGTCGATCACCGACGCCGGGCAGGCGGCCGGCGTCGACGCGCAGGTGCAGCGGCCGCGGCGCGCGGGCGGCGGCGAGCGCGGCGGCCTGGTCGCGGGCGCGCTCGATCTCGGCGTCGGACGGGTCGAACGGCGTGACGTCGGCGACCTTGACGCAGACCTTGCCGTTCTCGCCGTGGTCGACGGTGCCGCGGACGAGCACGATCTGGTCGGTCTGGAGCGCCGCCTCGCCGCTCGAGGATCACCTTCTCGAACACGAGCAGCTCGACCTGGCCGTCGAGGTCGTCGAGCGTCGCGAACATCACCGTCGAGCCCGAGCGCGTCTTGATCTTCTTCGACGCCGAGATCATCCCGCCGACCTTCACCCACTCGCCGTCGCGGCGCTCCGGCGACGTCGGTGCACAGCGTGTCGCCCTTCACGCGCAGCGCGTCGCGCACCCGCTTGAGCGGATGCTCGGTGATGAAGATGCCGATCGACTCCTTCTCGATCGCCGAGCAGCTCGGGCGGTCGAACTCCTCGATCGGGATCGGCGGGTGCGTCGGGCCGGCGAACGGCGTCGCGCGCCGGCGTCCTCGCCGCCGAAGCCGCCGAGGTCGAAGATCGAGCCCTGGCCGATCTGCGCGTCGAGCTGCGCCTTCTGGCCCGCCGCCTGCGCCGACTCGAGCACGTCGAGCATGCCCTTGCGGGTCGCGCCCGTCGAGCCGAACGCGCCGCACTTGATCAGCGCCTCGATCGCCTTCTTGTTCACCGCGCGGCCGTCGACGCGCTCGCAGAAGTCCCACAGCGACGTGAACGGGCCGTCCGTCGTCGCGCGCCGCCTTGATCGCCTCGACCGCCGCGTAGCCGACGCCCTTGACCGCGTCGAGGCCGAAGCGGATGTTGCCCTCGACGACGACGAACTCGTGGTCGGACAGGTTCACGTCGGGCGGCAGGATCTCGATCCCCATGCTCTCCGCCTGGTTGACGAAGAACGGGACCTTGTCCTTGGTGTCCATCACCGAGGAGATCAGCGCCGCCATGTACTCGGCCGGGTAGTTCGCCTTCAGCCACGCGGTGCGGTAGGAGATCAGCGCGTAGCACGCGGCGTGGGACTTGTTGAAGCAGTAGTCGGCCGACTTCTCGTTGGTCGCCCACAGCCACTCGATCACGTCCGGCGCGGTGCCGGAGGCGCGGCAGCCCTCGAAGAACTCGGGCTTGAGCTTGGCCATCGCCTCGCGGTTCTTCTTGCCGATCGCCTTGCGCAGGTCGTCCGCCTTCGGGCCGCTGAAGCCGGCCAGCGTCTTGGCGATCTGCATCGCCTGCTCCTGGTAGAGGATCACGCCCTTGGTCGACTCGGTGATCGGGCGCAGGCGGTCGTCGACGAACGAGATCTGCTCCGGGTTGCGCTTGCCGCGCGCGTACGTCGGGGATCTGGTCCATCGCGCCCGGGCGGTAGAGCGCGACGAGCGCGACGAGGTCCTCGAACTCGGTCGGCTGGACCTTCTTGAGCGCCTCGCGCATGCCCTCGGACTCGAACTGGAACACGCCGACCGCGTCGCCCGCGGGCCATCATCTCGTAGGTCTGCTCGTCGTCGAGCGGCAGCGTGCGTCATGTCGGGCCGCTCGCCGGTCGAGCGCTCGACGATGTCCAGCGCGTCCTCGATCACGTCGAGGTTGCGCAGGCCGAGGAAGTCCATCTTGAGCAGGCCGATCTCCTCGATCGGCTTCATCGAGTACTGGGTGACCGTGCGGTAGACCTTCGCGCCGTCCTCCCCCACGCCGGCGTCGGCGAGCTGCAGCGGGACGATGTCGGTCAGCGGGCGGTCGGAGATCACGACCGCGGCCGCGTGGATCGACGCGTTGCGGACGATGCCCTCGAGCCCCTGCGCGACGTCGACGATCTGCTTGGCCGTCGGGTCCTTCGCGACCTCGTTGGCCAGCTCCTGCGCCCGGCGCGAGGCAGTCCGCGAAGCTCGGCGGGCGACCCTGCTGCGGGTCCGGGATCAGCTTCGCGAGCCGGTCGCCGATCGCGTACTCGTGGCCGAGCACGCGCGCCGCGTCGCGCGTCGCCGCGCGCGGGAACATCTTGCCGAACGTGATGATCTGCGCGACGCGGTCGGCGCCGTACTTGGCGGTCACGTAGCGGATCACGCGCTCGCGCCCGCGCACCGAGAAGTCGATGTCGATGTCGGGCATCGACACGCGCTCGGCGTTGAGGAAGCGCTCGAACAGCAGGTCGTAGCGGAGCGGGTCGACGTCGGTGATCTGCAGGCAGTACGCGACGATCGAGCCGGCGGCCGAGCCGCGGCCGGGGCCGACCGCGATGCCGTTGGACTTCGCGTAGGCGACGAAGTCGTGCACGATCAGGAAGTAGGCGTTGAAGCCCATCGCGTCGATCACGCCGAGCTCCATGTCGGCGCGCTCGCGCGCCGCGGCCGGGATCGGGTCGCCGTAGCGGGCGCGCAGGCCGTCGGTCGACCAGCGCGCGCAGGTGCTCGCCCTCCGGCTCGCCGTTCGGGCGTCTCGAAGCGCGGGATCAGCTGGCCGCCGAGCTCGATCGACACGTCGCAGCGCTCGGCGATCTCCAGCGTCGACGCGAGCGCCTCGGGGAAGTCGGCGAACGCGCTCGCCATCTCCTCCGAGCTCTTCAGATAGAACTCGTTCGTGTCGAAGGACATCTTCGGCGCGGCGAGCGTCGACTTCGTCTGCACGCACAGCAGCGCCGCGTGGTGGTGGTAGTCCTCGCGGCGCAGGTAGTGCACGTCGGCGGTCGCGACGAGCGGGCGGCCCATCTCGCGGGCGAACTTCACGATCGCCTCGTTGACCTGCTCCTGCTCGGCGATCCCGTTGCGCTGGACCTCGAAGTAGACGTTGTCGGGGCCGAAGACGCTGACGAGGTCGTCGAGGTGCGCGCGGGCGTCCTGCAGCCGGCCGTCGACGATCCGCCGGCTCGCGCGGGAGGCGAGGCAGCCCGAGAGCGCGATCACGCCGCTCGCTGTAGCGCTGCGAGCAGCTCCATGTCGACGCCGGGCTTGCCGCGGTGCAGGCCCTCGAGGAAGCCGGCGCTCGAGAGCTTGGTGAGGTTGCGGAAGCCCTCGTCGCTCTGCGCGAGCAGCGTGAGGTGGTTGCGCTCGATCTTGCCCTCGCGGATCGAGCGGTCGTCGACGAAGTACGCCTCGAGGCCCAGGATCGGCTTGACGCCGTGCTTCGCGGCACGCCTTGAACAGCTCGATCGAGCCGTTCATCACGCCGTGGTCGGTGAGGCCGAGCGCGGGCTGCTCGAACTCCGCGGCGCGGGCGGCGAGCTTGTCGATCTTGCAGGCGCCGTCGAGCAGCGAGTACTCGGAGTGGACGTGCAGGTGGGCGCAGGCGGACGTGCTCACGGAGGGGAAGACTAGATGCCCGATCGGACGGCCCCGGCGGACTCGCCCGCACGCTGCGGGAAACCGTTCGGCGGGGTCAGCCGCCGGTGCCCTGCGCCCGCTCGGTCCAGGCGCGCAGGAGCGCCACGGCGGCGCGGTCGCCGCGGATCGCGGGCCGCTCGCCGCTCGGGGCGGGCTCGCCGCGCAGGAGGTGCAGGTAGGCGCTGCGGGACATCGTCACGACCGCGTCCGGGGTGGCGCGCGGCGCGCCGCTCGACCGCGACCGGCGCGCCGTCGCGGACGACGATGTGCCAGCGCTGCGGGCTCGGGTCGGCGATCTCCTGGGCGACGGTGAAGCGGTGGCCCTTGGTCCACGCCGGGTGGATCGCGTAGGCGAACGCGCGGAAGACGAGGTCGGGATCGAGCTCGGCGCCGGCACGCGCCGCGGCCGCGAGATCGAGGCGGGCGCCGACGAGCGCGTCGCGCAGCACCTCGGCGCCGCGGCGGCGGCCGCGGACCTTGATCGCCCCGAACCAGCGGCCCATCCGCTTGTCGACGCCGGCGAGCAGCTCGGCGAGCGTCACGACGTCGGCCGAGACGTGGAAGGCGGCCTGGGAGCGGGGACGCGGCCCGGGCAGCGGCTTCGCGCTCGCGCGCTGCTGGCCGATGCTGATCGCGTAGGTGCCGCCGCCGTCGCGGATCGTCAGGTCGTACTCGACGCGGCGTCGTGACGAGCGCGCGCTGGACCGGGACGAGGCCGAGCAGCAGCCGCGTCGCCGCGCGCGGGTCGTCGTGGGCCAGCTTGACGAGCGCGCCGCGCAGCCACGGGTACTCGCGCTTGGAGGTGCCGACGAGGTCCCCGCGGGCCGGGTGGCTCGACTCGGTCACGATCCTGGGCCGGGGCGGCGGCGCCGATGCGGGAGCGGGCTCGCGGGGCCGGCTCGACCGCCGGCTCCGGGACGGCCTCGGCGACCGGCTCGACCGCCGGCTCCGGGGCGGCCTCGGCGACCGGCTCGACCGCCGGCTCCGGCGGCGGCCTCGGCGACCGGCTCGCGGCAGCGGCCTCGCGACCGGCTCGGCCGCCGGCTCGGCGCCGCCTCGACGACCGGCTCGGAGGGCGGCTCGGTCCGGCGCACCACCGCCGGCTCATCCGGCCGCGCGCGCAGCGCGGCCGCCGCGGCGTCGAGGTTCGCCGACACCTCGTCGCGCTCCGCCTCGGCCTGGCGGGCGGCCGCGGCGGCCGCCTCCGCCTGCTCGCGGGCGCGGCGCTCGAGGTCCTGGTCGGCGGTGCGCTCGAGCTCTGCGATCCGGGCGAGCAGGCCTCCGGCCTGGTCCTCGGCGGATACGAGCGCGCCCTGCCGCGCCTCCAGCTCGCGCTCGAGCGCCGCGATGCGCAGGCGGGCGGCTTCGAGCTCCTGGCGCGCGGCGGCGAGCGCGCCCTCGGTCCGCTCGCCCGCGGACCGGGCGGCGGCCAGCGTCTCGCGCAGCTCCTCGGCCTCGCCGCGCACGGCGTCGCGCTCACCGCGCGCCGCATCCCCCTCCGCGCGCGCCTGCTCGCGCGAGAGCACGAGATCCGCCTGCAGCGTCTGGGCCTCGACGAGCTCGGTCTGCGCCGCGTCGAGCGCCTCGTCGAGCGCCGCACGGGCGACGGATTCGGCGCGGTTCGCCGCCTCCGCGTGCGCGAGCTGCGCGCGGGCGGTCTCCAGCTCGGTCGCGGTACCCGCGTGCGCGCGGCGCTCGGCCGCGAGCGCGGCGTCCAGCTCGGCGAGGCGCCGCTCGAGGTCGGCGGCGCGGCCGGCGGCGTCACCGCGGACACGTTCCAGCTCGTCGCGCAACCGCGCGAGCTCGGCGCCGATCGCGGCGAGCTCGCGCTCGCGCTCGCTCAGCGCGGTCCCGCGCGCCCGCGAGGTCGCGGCCCGCGATCTCCAGCTCCGCGCGCGCCTCGGCGACGGCGGCCTGCGCCGCGGCGGCGCGCTCGCGCTCGGCCGCGAGCTCCTCCGCCGCCCTGGCGCGCACCGCGGCGGCGTCCGCCGCGGCCCGCTGCTGCGCGAGCGCGACCTGCTCGGCCGCCTGCTCGCGGGCGGCGAGCGCGCCGGCGGTGGCGGCCTCCGCGTCGGCGATCGCGCGCCCGAGGTCGTGCTCGCTCGCGGCGAGCCGCCGCTCGAGATCCTCGGCGCGCGCCTCGGTCGTCGCGCAGGCTGGCCAGCGCGACCGCGTCGGCCGCCCGGAGCAGCTCGCTGCGCCGGACCCGCTGGCGCTGGTCGGCGAGCTCGGCCCGGAGCCGCTTCACCGCCGCGACGGCCGTCGCGAGCGCCTCTGCCTGCGGGCGGAGCGGTCGCCACCTCCTCCGGCGGCGCGGGCTCCACGCGGCGGCTGCCGCCGGCGGCGCGATCGACGCGGGCGCCTCAGGCTCTGCCTGGAGCGCCTCGAGCCGCCGCTCGAGCTCCGCGCTGCGCAGCTCGAGCACCTCGACGGCCTTCAGCGCCTCCGCCGCACGCTGGGCCTGGGCGCGCTCGGCCGCCTCGGCGCGACGGGCGCGGCGCTCGGCCAGCACCGCGCGGTCGATGACCTCTCCGCCCGCGCTCCGGCTCGACGGGCGAGGGCGGCGTGGCCGGCGGCTCGAAGCCGTGCGCCGGAGCGGGCAGGCCGGCGCGGACACCGCTGTCCCAGACGAGCCAGAGCTCGTCGGGCGGCGGGTCCATCAGCGCGGCGGGCACGAGGTACGTCGCCCGCCAGACCGCCGGGTCGCGACCGAAGCGGGCGTCGGGCAGCGAGTCGAAGCGCCGCGCCTCCTGCCCCGCGGCGCAGCCCGAGCGCCGGCAGCTCCGCGCTCGCTGCGGCCGGGATCGGTCCAGCGGCCGCGCACGCGGACGAGGCCCGGCGTCGGACCCGGACGGGCAGCCACTCGACAGCCTCGATGGCAAGCCCCTCGAGCGCGGGCACGGACGACGACGGTTCCACGTCGCGGATGCTGGCAGACGGCGCGGCGGTCACAAAGACCGGAATCCCGCAGACTGCGGGATCGCGGGCCGCGCGATCAGTCGTCGCCGCCGCGCGACCGCGCGGCGAGCAGCACGCCGACGAGCGCGAGCAGCCGCTCCGCCGGCGAGCAGCGACTTCGGCGCCATCGCGAGCCGTACCTGTAGCGCAGCAGGGCACTTCGCCACCTTCCACACCAGGATCCCGAGCAGCTTGTAGACCATGGCGGGGAGCCTACCCGGCGTCGCGCCTCGCGCAGCCGCCGCGCCATCCGCGACTGCAGCGTCCACAGCTCGATGAACCCGGGCGACGCCTGCTGGGAGAACAGGCCGCCCGAGTCGGAGAAGGTCGCGAGCTGCGCGTCGTAGACCGCGTTCGGGCTCTCGCGCGTGACCACGCGCACGCTGCCCTTGAACAGCTTGAGCCCGATCGTGCCCGGTCACGCGCGCGTTGACGTGCTCGATGTAGGCCTCGATGTCCTCGCGCAGCGGCTCCCACCACAGCCCCGCGTACACGAGGTAGGCCCACTTCTGGTCGAGCTGCGGCTTGAACTGGTTCTGGTGGATCGTCCCGACCAGCCGCTCGAGCTCCTTGTGCGCCGTCAGGATGATCGCGGCGGCCGGGACCTCGTAGATGTCGCGCACCTTCAGCCCGACGATCCGGTCCTCGATGTGGTCGACGATCCCGATCCCGTGGCGCATGCCGATCTCCGCCGCGCGCTCGATCAGCTCGACGGGCCCGAGCCGCTCGCCGTCGAGCGCCACCGGCACGCCGGCCTCGAACTCGACCTCGACGACCTGCGCCTCGTCGGGCGCCAGCTCCGGGCGCGTGACGAGCTGGAACACGTCGTCGTCGGGCGCGTGCGCGAGGTCCTCGATCCACTTGCCCTCCGACGAGCGGCCCCAGAGGTTGTCGTCGATCGAGTACGGCGCGCTCTCGGTCCCGCCCTTGACCGGGATCCCGTGCTTGCGCGCGTAGGCGATCTCCTCGTCGCGGCCCATCGCCCACGAGCGCACCGGCGCGATCACCTTGAGCTCGGGCGCGAGCGTCGCGACCGTGCCCTCGATCCGCACCTGGTCGTTGCCCTTGCCGGTGCAGCCGTGCGCGATCGTGTCGCAGCCGGTCTTGCGCGCGTACTCGACCGCGAGCTTGGCGATCAGCGGGCGGCCGAGCGCGGTGAACAGCGGGTAGCCGTCGCCGTAGTCGGCGTTCGCCTTGATCGCGGGCAGGACGTACTCGGCGGCGAACTCCTCGCGCGCGTCGACCACGTGGCAGTCGAGCGCGCCGAGCCGCAGCGCCTTGCCCTCGACGACCTCGTAGTCCTCCCCCGGCTGCCCGAGGTTGACCGTGAGCGCGACGACCTCGGCCTCGTACTCGTCCTGGATCCACTTGAGCATCACGCTCGTGTCGAGGCCGCCCGAGTAGAGCAGCAGGACGCGCGAGACCTCGTCGCGGTTGGCGAGATACGAGGCGACGCGGGTCGCGGACGGATCGGCGACGCGGTGGACTTCGGTGGCGGGATCGCGGGGCTGGTCGGTCATGGGCGCCGCAGCCTAGCGACGCGATCAGGACTCGGCCTTGAGCGTGAGCAGGTCGGTGAGCAGGAGGTCCGAGGTGATCTGCTCGTACGGGAAGCCGACGCGCTGGCGTCCGTGCTTGTCGATCAGCAGCGCGTACGCGCTGTGCTCGTAGTCCAGCCCGCCGGCGTGGCGCGGGAGCCCGCGGTAGGCGCCGTCCTCGAGCGCCGGGTAGTCCTCGTGGGCGGCCGCGGGCGCGGGCCGGTACTCGAGCGTCTCGCGGCGCGCCGCCTCGCCGCCGCGCTCCTCGTACTCGTGCTCGTACTCCTCGTACTCCTCGTGCTCCTCCGCGCTCTCCGCCTGCCCCTCGTGACGCGGGGCGGTCGCGATCGGCACGATCCCGAACTGGGCCCACACCGGCGCCAGCTCGCGCCGGCTGCCGAGCAGGATGTGGACGGGTCCGCCCGCGACGCCCATGCGCTTCAGCCACGCCCGCGCGCGCTCCGGCGTGTCGTGCTCCGGGATCGACCGTGATCGCGTACACCTCGACGCCGCCGCCGGCGCGCAGGACGGCGTCCTTGATCTCGGCCGCCTGGCGCGGGCAGAGATCGCGGCAGCGGGTGTAGATGAACGTCACGACGAGGACCTCGCCGCGCGCGCTCGCCGGCGTCCGCACCGTCCCGCTCTCGTCACGCAGCCAGAAGTGGGGCGCCGGCTGGCGCGGGAGCGTGAAGCGCGCGGCCTGCGCGCGTGCCTCGGGCTTGGTCACCAGCGCGGTCCCGACGCCGCCCAGCGCCCCCAGCACCAGGCACACGAGGACCGGCGCGAGCACTCCGGGGGCAGGTTTCCGTACCTTCATCGACTCCCTCGGGCCGACGCTAACCGCTCCGCGGGTCGAGCGTGGGCGGAGGTAAGGGATCTGCCCTGCGGTCCCCGGCGCCCCGCGCGTTCGGATTAGCATCGGCCAAAGCGCCGGAAACGAGGAGGAGGTCCTCCTGAAATGGGTGCATGGACCGCGCACCAGCGCCGAAGCCACTGGACGGCCACCGCGACGATGCTCGTCGTGATGACCGGCTGCGGCGCGAGCGGCACGGCCCAGCACGCGCCCGCCCCCGCCGAGCGGCTCGACCTCAGCGTGGTGGCGGTCACGGCGCGCATCGGCGGCGAGGTCGAGGAGAGCTCCGGCGTCGTCGTCGACACCGAGCGCGGGCTGATCCTCACCACGGCGCACGGCGTCTGGGGCGCGCAGTCGCTCAAGGTGAGCAGCGGGATCGCGGTGCTGCACGGCCGGATCGTGGCCCGCGACACCTGCGACGACCTGGCGGTCCTCGAGACCCAGCCGCGCGTGCCGGGCCTCGTCGCGGTCCGGCCGTCTGCCGACGCGGGGCTGCCGCCGGGCGCCGCCCGCGCTGGCGGTCCGCCGGCACGCCGGGCTGCCGCTCGCGGGAGCGAGCCGACCTGGTGACCCAGCGCGTCGACATCCGGCCCGGCGGGACGAGCCCGCTGCTGCCGGGACTGCGCACCGCCGACGCCCGCGCGATCGGCGGCACGCTGCCCGCGTCGGCGACCGGCGCGCCGCTGATCGGCGCCGACGGCCGGCTCGCCGGCCTGGCGCAGGTCGTCGAGCGCGACGGAGCGACGGCGCGCGCCGCGCTGCCCTGGGCGACGATCGGCGCGCGCCTCGCCGAGCTCGAGCCCGGCGGCCGCGCCGAGTACGTCGGCTGGCGCCGCCACTACCGCTGCGCGGACGCGATGCATCGCTACGCGCGCGAGCAGCATCCCGCCTACCGCCGCGCCGACGCGCGGCTCACCTCGTCGGTGCCGGTCACCCGGCTGCCCGGCACCGAGGAGGTCGACCGCTGATGGACGGCGCGGCAGAGCCGGTCTTCACACCTCACGCGCCGCGACGTATGCGGCCGCGACGGCTCCTCCTCGCCGGCGCCCTGGCTCTGCTGCTGGTGGCGCCGGCGGCCGTCGTGCTGCTGTCGCGCGGCGGCGAACCGCCACCCGCCCCGGAGGTGCGCGTGGAGGAGGTCCGCGTGGGCGCCCTGCCCACCGACATCGCGTTCGCGCAGGGCCGGGCCTGGGTCCCGAGCGCGGGCAGCGACGAGCTCGTCGCGATCGGGGACCGTGCCGGACCGCAGCGGGACGCGACCTTCCACGCGAGCTCCGGCGCGCTGCGCGTGGCGTCCGACGGCCTGTCGCTCTGGCTGGTGGGCGCGGTCGCCAACGAGCTGACGTCGGTCGACTCGCTGTTCGGCGGCGAGGCGAGCCGGCACCGGATCCCGGTCGGCGCGGACGTCGTCGACGTGGCCGTCGGCCGCGACGCCGTGTGGGTGTCCAACGGCGCGAAGGGCACCGTCACCCGGGTCGACCCCGTGACGGACCGCGTGCTCGAGCCCGGCATCCGCACCGGCAGGTTCCCGACCGCGCTGGCGATCGGGAGCCGCGACGTGTGGGTGGTGAACTCGGGCGACGGGACGCTGGCGCGGGTCGACCCGCGCGAGAACCTCGTCATCGGCCGGCGCGTGCCGGTCGGGCGCGACCCGCAGGACGTCGCGGTCGGCTTCGGGTCGGTCTGGGTCGCGAACCGCGGCGACGGCACCATCAGCCGGGTCGACGAGCGCTCCGGCCGCCCGCAGGACCCGATCCGGGTCGGCGGCGCGCCGAGCGCGCTCGCCGTGACGACCGGCGGCGTGGTCGTGCTCGACTCGGAGCGCGGGCGCGTCCTGCGGCTCGATCCCGGCACGCGGCGGGTCACCGACGTCGTGCGGGTCGGCGGGTTCCCCAGCGCGCTCGCGGTGGGCGAGCACGCGTCGCTGTGGACGGCCGACGCCCGGCGCGGCGTGGTCACGCGCGTGAGTCGCTAGGAGAGCAGCGAGGCCAGGCGCGAGACCGCGTCGTCGACCTCGGCCTCGCCGATCACCAGCGGCGGCAGGAAGCGCAGCGTCTGCGGCCCCGTCGCGTTGACGACGAGGCGCTGCTCGAGCAGCGCGCGGCGGACGACGTCCGGCGCCGAGCGGTCGATGTCGGCCGCCACCATCAGCCCGCGGCCGCGGACGACACGCACGCCCGGCAGCTCCCGCAGCGCCTCCTGCAGGCGCGTGCCGAGCTCCCGGACGCGCTCGAGCAGCGTCTCGTCGTGCAGGATGTCGAGCGACGCGTGCGCGGCCTGCGCGATCACCGGACCGCCCGCGAACGTCGAGCCGTGGTCTCCGGGGGCGAGCACGTCGGCGAGCGCCTCGCCGGTGATCAGCGCGCCGGCGGGCAGCCCGCCGGCGAGCGCCTTGGCCACGGTGATCGCGTCGGGGACCACGGGCGTCTGCTGGTAGGCCCAGAGCGTGCCCGTCCGCCCCATCCCCGTCTGGATCTCGTCGAAGATCAGCGCCGCGCCGGTGCGGTCGCATTCCGCGCGCGCCACCTGCAGCAGCTCGTCGGGGAGCACGTTGACGCCGGTCTCGCCCTGGATCGGCTCGAGCAGCACGGCGGCGGTCCCGTCGTGCACCGCGGCGGCGAGCGCCTCGGCGTCCGGCGCGACCGGCACGAAGCCGGGGACGAGCGGCGCGAACGGCGCCTGCTTGGACTCCTGGGGCGTGGCCGACAGCGCGCCGTAGGTGCGGCCGTGGAACGCGCCGTGCACGACCACGATCTCCCCGCGGGGACGGGCCTTGCGGGCCAGCTTGATCGCCGCCTCGTTGGCCTCGGCCCCCGAGTTGGCGAAGTACACGCGGCCGCCGAGCGAGATCGCCGAGAGCCGCTCGGCCAGCGCGACCATCGGGCGGTTGAAGAACAGGTTGGAGACGTGGATGAGGATCTGGCTCTGCCGCGCGATCGCGGACACGACGAGCGGATGGCAGTGGCCGGCGTTGCAGACCGAGATGCCGGCGAGGAAGTCGAGGTACTGGTTGCCGTCGGCGTCCCACAGCGTCGCGCCCTCCCCGCGGACGAACTCCACGGGGAAGCGCGCGTAGTTGTTCATCAGCGCGTCGCTCACCGGGCGGGGCGCACCTTCGTCCCGATGCCGGCGTCGGTGAACAGCTCCAGCAGCAGCGAGTGCGGCTTGCGGCCGTCGATGATGTGCGCGTACCCGACGCCGCCGTGGATCGCGCTGACGCACGCCTCGAGCTTCGGCCGCATCCCGCCGGCGAGGCCGGGCAGCGCCGCCTCGACCTCGTCGGCGGTCGTCTCGGAGATCACCGACCCGACGTCGGAGGGATCGGCGAGCCAGCCCGGGACGTCGGTCAGGAACATCACCTTGTAGGCGCCGAGCGCGCGGGCGACCGCACCGGCGGCCTCGTCGGCGTTGACGTTGTGGGAGCGGCCGTGGCGGTCGGCGCCGACCGAGGCGATCACCGGGATGTAGTCGGCGGCGACGTGCCGGATCACGCCGGCGTCGATCTTCTCGATCCGCCCGACGAGCCCGATGTCCTCGCCGTCGGGCCCCTCCATCGTGGCGACGCGGAACAGCATCCCGTCGTCGCCGCACAGCCCGACCGCCGGCTGCCCGTGGCGGCCGAGGCGCAGGACGATGTCCTTGTTGACCTTGCCGACGAGCACCATCTTGGCGATCTCGACGGTCGCCGAGTCCGACACCCGCAGGCCGCCGACGAACTCCACCGGCAGGTCCAGCCGCTCCATGTAGCGGGTGATCTCCGGACCGCCGCCGTGGACGACGATCGGGTTCATCCCGACGTACTTGAGCAGCACGACGTCGCGGGCGAACTCCTCGCGCAGCTCCGGGTCCTCCATGGCCGCGCCGCCGTACTTGATCACGACCGTCTTGCCGTGGAACTCCCGGATGTACGGGAGCGCCTCGAGAAGCGTTCCTACATCTCTCACGTCGTGTACTCCGCGTTGATCCGCACGTACTCGTGCGAGAGGTCGGAGAAGAACACCTCGGTCTCGGCGCCCTCGCCCGGCAGCCCGACGACGTACTCGACCTCCTCCCCCATCCGCGGCGGCTCGTGCGGGATCGCGACGCCGCCCGCGCACACCTGCACGCCCTCGATCCAGATGTCGTACGGGAGCGGCGCGGCGCCCGGCAGCGCGGCGCCGATCGCCTGGGCGACGCGGCCCCAGTTGGGGTCGCCGCCGTGCAGGGCGGTCTTGACGAGCGGCGAGTTCGCGACCGCGCGCGCGACGGCCTCGACGGTCGCGTCGTGGCCGCCGTGGACGTGCACCCGCCCGGTCCGCGCCGCGCCCTCGCCGTCGCGCACGATCTGGACGGCGAGGCGGCGCAGCGCGTAGTCGAGCGCCTCGCCGAGCCGCAGCTCGTCCTCGGACTCCGGCTCGACGATGACGCCGCTCGCGCCCGACGCCTGCAGGATCGCGGTGTCGTTGGTCGAGAGCTGGCCGTCGACCGAGATGCGGTCGAACGAGCGCTTGACGCAGACGCCGAGCAGCAGGTCGGCGGTCTCGGGCTCGAGCGCCGCGTCGGTCTGCACGAAGCAGAGCATCGTCGCGAAGCCCGGCTGGATCATCCCGGCGCCCTTCGCCTGCGCGCTCACGCGGACCGTGCCGGAGGGCAGCGCGACGTCGAGCGCCAGCCGCTTCTCGAACGCGTCGGTGGTGGCGATCGCGCGCCAGAACGCGGCGTCGCCGTCGGCGGCGAGCTCGCCGCGGGCGGCCAGGATCGCCTTCGGCATGCCGTCCATCGGCAGCGGCACGCCGATCACGCCGGTGGAGGCGACCGCGACCTGGTCCTCGTGCACGCCGGCCGCCATCGCGCCCGCGCCCTGCATGCGCGCGGCGTCCTCGAGCCCGCGGTTGCCGGTCGCCGCGTTGGCGTTGCCGGAGTTCACGACGACGGCGCGCAGCGCGTCGAGCCGGCAGCGCGACTTGCAGAGCAGCACCGGCGCGGCGAGCACGCCCGAGCGCGTGAAGCGCGCGGCGCTGACGGTGCCGGGCTCCGAGGAGACGAGCAGCGCGAGGTCGGGGTCGCCCGACGGCTTGATGCCGGCGGACACGCCGGCGGCGCGGAAGCCGGCCGCCAGCCCGCCGCCGGGGAGGTCGATGACGCTCGCGGGCGCCTCGACCCAGCGGGAGGAGAAGGCGGCGACGGCGCTCACAGCAGCCCCTCGCGCTCGTCGCGGCCGAACATCAGGTTCAGGTTCTGCACGGCCTGCGACGCGGCGCCCTTCCACAGGTTGTCGATCGTCGCGAACGCGAGGACGCGCCCGGTGCGCGGGTCGGAGTGCACCGAGATGCGGCAGTAGTTGGTGTCGCGCACCTCCAGCACGCCGGGCGGGCCGGTGCGCAGCTCGACCCACGGCTCGCGCGCGTACGCGTCGTCGTAGAGGTCGGCGATCTCGTCGGGGTCGGCCTCGCGCGCGGGCGTGACGTAACAGGAGACCAGCTCGCCCTGGGCGAGCGGGATCAGGTGCGGCGTGAACGTGACGGTGACGGGGGCGCCCTGGCCGGCCAGCTCCTGCTCGATCTCCGGCGTGTGGCGGTGGCGACCGACCTTGTACGGCGTCATGTTCTCGTCGGCGGAGACGAAGTGCGTGGCCGCCGTCGGCTCCCGCCCGGCGCCCGACACGCCGGACTTCGCGTCGATCACCACGTCGCCGATCAGCCCGGCGCGGGCGAGCGGGGCGAGCGCGAGCAGCGCGGCGGTCGGGTAGCAGCCCGGGTTGGCGACGAGGTCGGCGCCCGCGACCGCTTCCCGGTGCAGCTCGGGCAGCCCGTAGACGCCCTGCCCGAACAGGCCGGGCGCGCCGTGCGGGCCGTACCAGTCCTCGTAGATGCCGCGGTCGCGCAGCCGGAAGTCCGCCGAGAGGTCGACGACCCGCACGCCGCGGTCGCGCAGCTCGGCCACGGCCGGCGCGGCGACACGGTGCGGCCAGCAGACCAGGGCCGCCTCGACGTCGGACTGCGCGTCCGCGTCCCACGGCTCCAGCTCGAGCGGCACGCGCGTGCGCGGGTGGATGTCGTCCAGCCGGGATCCGGCCTCCGACCGCGCGGTCACGTGCGCGAGCTCGAAGAACGGATGGCGGTGCACGAGCATCGCCGCGATCGCGCCCGCGTACCCGCTGGCGCCGAGCACCGCGATGCTAGGCACGCAGCTCGCCCCCGACCTGGTCGCGCAGCGCGGAGACGATCTTCTCGCGCCGCTGGGCGACCTCCTCGTCGGTGAGCGTGCGATCGGCGGCGCGGAACTCCAGCCGCACGGCCAGCGAGGCGCGGCCCTCGCCGACCTGCGCGCCGCGGTAGACGTCGAACACCTCGGCGTCGCGCAGCAGCGCGCCGCCGGCGCCGCGGATCACGTCGAGCACGCGGGCGGCGGGCACGCCGTCGCCGACCACGACGGCGAGGTCCTGGCGGATGGCCGGGAACGAGGTGAGGTCCTCGTAGCGCGGCACCAGCTCGGCCGCGCCCGCGAGCGCGCCGAAGTCGAGCTCGAACCCGGCCGTGCCGTCGAGGTCCCACTGCGCTGCGACCGACGGGTGCAGCTCGCCGAGCCAGCCCGCCGGCGCGTCGCCGGCGAACACCGTCGCGCCGCGGCGGGGGTGCAGGAACGGGTGGTCGCCCGTCGCCTCCACGCGCCACTCGATCCGCAGGGCGCGCATCAGCGCCTCGAGCACCGCCTTGGCGGCGAAGAAGTCCGCGCGGGGAGGATCGGCGTCGCCCCAGCTCGCCGGCCGGACCCGGCCGGTCATGAGCACGCCGAGGTGCGTGCGCTCGATCGGCAGCGCGGGATCGGGCGCCGGGTACCACGGGTTGCCGGTGGACGACGAACTGCCGGGGTCAGGCCCGTTGCGTTGCCCGTCGGCGTCGTCGGTCTCCGCAGACGCGCCGGGCGGGCAACGCAACGGGCCTGACCCCCGCCGTGGGAAGTAGACCGCGCCGTACTCGAACAGCCGCACGTCCTCGAAGCCGCGGGAGCGGTTGCGCGCGAACGAGTCGAGCAGCGAGCCGAGCAGCGTCGTGCGCATCACCGACTGCTCCTCCGACATCGGGTTCTCGAGCACGACCGCGTCGCTCGGGCAGGGCGAGCCGCCGCATGACGTCGGGCGCCGTGAAGCTCCAGCCGACCGCCTCCGACAGGCCGGCGCCGACCAGCGCGTCCTCGGCGCGGCGGCGGACCCGCTGCTCGGGCGCCAGGCGGCCCACCGCGCCCCGGCGGGACGGGAGCGTCGCCGGCAGCCGGTCGAGCCCCCAGATCCTGGCCACCTCCTCGATCAGATCCGCTTCGCGCGTGACGTCGTCGCGCCGCCAGTGCGGCACGGTGACGTCGAGTCCGTCCTCGGCGTCACCGACGCCGAACCCGAGCGCGCGCAGGATCCGCGCCGCGTCCTCGCGCGGGACCGCCGCGCCGAGCAGCCGCTCGGTGCGGGCGTCGCGCAGCCGCAGGGTGATCGGCTCGGGCCCCGGTCCGCCGACGTCGATCGTGCCGCCGGCCGGCCGCGCGCCGCAGAGCTCGATCATCAGCTTCGTCGCCACCGCCTGGCCCTCGAGCCCCTGCTCGGGCTGCAGCTGCTTCTCGAAGCGGCCGGACGCCTCGGTGCGCAGCGCCAGCCGCGCCGACGTGCGCTGGATGTTCGGGCCGTTCCACGTCGCGGCCTCCATCAGCACGCGCGTCGTGCCGTCGTGCACCTCCGAGCGCGCGCCGCCCATGACGCCGGCGATCGACGTCGGGCCCTCGGCGTCGTCGATGACGACCATCTCGCCGTCGAGCCGCCGCTCGACGCCGTCGAGCGTCGTCATCGTCTCGCCGTCGCGGGCGCGGCGCACGACCAGGCTGCCGCCGGCGACGAGGTCGGCGTCGAACGCGTGCATCGGCTGCCCGGTGAGCAGCATCACGTAGTTGGTGATGTCGACGACGTTGCTGATCGGGCCGCTGGCCGGCCGCCATCAGCCGCGCCTTGAGCCACGCCGGCGACGGCCCGATCGTGCACGTCCTCGAACAGGCGCGCGGTGAACCGCGGGCAGAGCTCGGGATCGCGCACCTCGACCGAGAAGCCGGGGACCGAGTCGCCCTCGGGATGGTCGTCGTCCGACCACGGCGGCGGCGCGAGCGGGGCGTCCGTCGCCGCGTGCACCTCGCGCGCGACGCCGTACACCGCGAGGCAGTCCGGCCGGTTCGGCGTGATCTCCAGCTCGAGCACGTCGGTCGCGATCGGGAGCACGTCGGCGAGCGGCGTGCCGGCGTCGAGCGCGTCGTCGAGCACCATGATCCCGTCGTGCTCGACGCCGATCGCGACCTCGTCCTCGGCGAGGATCATGCCCGTCGGACTCCTGCCCGCGCAGCTTCGCCCGCTTCAGCCGCGTGCCGTCGGGCATCACCGCGCCCGGGCGGGCGACCGCGACCGTCTGGCCGGCGGCGACGTTCGGCGCGCCGCACACGATCTGCGACGGCTCGCCCGTGCCGGTGTCGACCACGCAGACGCTGAGCCGGTCGGCGTCGGGATGGCGCTCGGCGCGCAGCACCTTGCCGACCACGAAGTGCTCGAGCGCGGTGACGCCGTGCGTGTGCACCCGCTCGACCTCGGTGCCGGTCATCGCGAGGCGCTCGGCGAGCGCGAACGGCTCGAGCCCCGGGTCGCAGTAGTCGTGCAGCCAGAGCAGCGGCAGCCTCATCCGAACTGCTCCAGGAAGCGCAGGTCGTTCTCGTACATGAGACGCAGGTCGCTCACGCCGTGCTTGAGGAACGCGATCCGCTCGATGCCCATGCCGAACGCGAACCCCTGGACCCGCTCGGGGTCGTAGCCGTGCTCGCGCACGTACTCGAACACGTTCGGGTCGACCATGCCGGAGCCGAGGATCTCGATCCAGGCGGTGCCCTTGCACAGGTGGCAGCGCGACCCGTCGCGCAGGAAGCCGGCGGTGCAGTTGAAGCACGACACGTCCACCTCGACGCTCGGCTCGGTGAACGGGAAGAAGTGCGGCCGCAGCCGCACGTCGCGGTCGTCGCCGAACACGCCGCGCGCGAACGCGAGCAGCGTGCCCTGGAGGTCGCCGAGGGTGATGTCCTCGTCGACCGCGAGCCCCTCGACCTGGTGGAACTGCGGCGTGTGCGTCGCGTCGTTGTCGCGCCGGTAGGTGCGGCCGGGGACGACGATGTAGAGCGGCGGCGGCTCGATCTCCATCGCCCGCACCTGCATCGGCGACGTGTGCGTCCGCAGGACGGCGCCGTCGGTGGTGTAGAACGTGTCGCTCTTCAGCCGCGACGGATGCTGCGGGGAGTGGTTGAGCGCGTCGAAGTTGTAGTAGACGGTCTCGATCTCGGGCCCTTCGGCGACGCGGAAGCCGAGGCCCAGGAAGATGTCCTCGATCTCGCGGCGCATCGCGGTGATGACGTGCAGCCGGCCAACCGGCACGGCGGGCGTGCCCGGCAGCGTGACGTCGACCGCGTCGCCGGCCAGCCGGGCGTCCAGCTCGCCGCGCTCGAGCTCGGCGCGGCGCGCGTCGACTGCGGCCTCGAGCGTCCGGCGCGCCTCGTTGGCGGCGCGTCCGACCGCACCGCGCTCCTCCGGCGGGAGCTGCGCGACGCCGCGCAGCAGGTTCGGCAGCTCGGCCTTGCGCCCGAGGTAAGCGATCCGCGCCTCCTCCAGCGCGGCCGTGTCGCCGGCGGCCGCGATCGCCGCCGTCCCCTGCTCCTGCAGCTCCTGGATCGTCTCCTTCATGCGCGCGCCACCCTAGTGACTTCGTAGAGGCCGATCGTGGCCGCCATGGCGGCGTTGAGCGACTCCGACCGGATCGGGATGTGGGCCGTCTCGTTGCAGCTGGCCAGGACGCCGTCGGGCAGCCCCTCGCGCTCGGCGCCGACCACGAGCGTCACCGCGTCGTGCTCGACCTCGGCGAGCGGGCGGCCGTCGCGCGCCGCCAGCGCGACCTTGTGGCCGGGCAGCTCTCCGATGTTCGAGAGCCGGACCACCGGCACCTGGAAGATCGCGCCCATCGACGCGCGCACCGCCTTGTGTCCGTACGGATCCGCGGTGCCCGGGCCGAGCGCCACGCTCCCCGCCCCGAACGCGAGCGCCGAGCGCAGCACCGTCCCGACGTTGCCCGGGTCGCCGACGCCCCACAGCGCGACGCACACCGGCCCGACCGGCGCCGGGGCCCAGCGCTGCGGGTAGACGGCGAGCGCGCGCGTGCCGGAGCCGAGCTGGGAGACCTGCTTGAGGAGATGCGGCGCGACCTCCTCCCCCGCGAGCCCCGAGCCGGCCTCGACCAGCAGCAGCTCCGGGGACCAGCCCGCCGCTTCCGCCGCGCCGATCAGGTCCTCGCCCTCGGCCACGAACAAGCGCGTCTTGTCGCGCCACTTGCGGCCGGCGAGCTTGCGGACCTCTCGGATGGACTCGTTCTGGGGGCTGGTGATGGGCGGCATGTGCGGTGGAGAAACAAAAAGGGCGCCCGTCCTGGAAGGAGGGGCGCCCGGAAGCTTGCGGTGTCGTCAGCCGTCAGGCCGGCAACGCCTCCCGGGCGGCCTCGGCAAATCGGCGGAACGTGTCGGCGTCGCGCACGGCGATGTCGGCGAGGACCTTGCGGTCGATCTCGATCCCGGCGAGCTTGAGGCCGTGCATGAACGTGCCGTAGCTGAGGCCGTTCTGGCGCGCGGCGGCGTTGATGCGGGTGATCCACAGGCGGCGGAAGTCCCGCTTGCGGTTGCGGCGGTCGCGGTACGCGTAGGAGTCCGCCTTCATGACGGCTTCCTTCGCGCGGCGGTACGAGCTGTGCGCCTCGCCGCGGTACCCCTTGGCCCGCTCGAGCGTTGCGCGGCGCTTCTTGCGCGCGGAGACGGAGCGCTTGACGCGGGTCATCGCCCGTTGCCTCCCAGGAGCTTGTTGACCGTCTTGCGGTCGGCCTTCGCGACCGACTTCTCCAGGCCCAGCGCCCGCTTGAACTTCGGCGACTTCTTCTCGAGGATGTGGCTCGAGAACGCGCGCCGCGACTTGAGCTTGCCGGTCGCGGTCTTCTTGAAGCGCTTCTTCGCGCCGGAGTGGGACTTCATCTTGGGCATGGGCGGTCGCACAGGATAGCGGTCCGCGGTCAGCCGCGCCGGTGCCCTGCGTAGAGGACGTAGCGGGCGTCGATCTCCGCCGCCGGCGGCCGGTTGTTCTGCGCTGCGAGCAGGCGGTCGAAGGCCGGGCGCAGCGCGGTGCGCCGGTCCGTGGACAGCCCCAGCGGGAGCGTGAACGCGTCGAACATCGCGTCGGCGTCCGGGAACGCGAGCGCCACCGTGCGGCTGCGGCGCTCGAGCCCGTCGAGCACGGGTTCGAACCGCCGCCGCGCGGTCTCCTCCTCCGCCCAGTCCGACGGCGGGCGCACGCCGTCGGGCAGCGTGACGTGCTCGTCGAGCCGGCCCGGCAGCCCGCGCGGCGCCCAGGCCGCGAGCACGAGCCGCCCGCCGGGGCGCAGTACCCGGCCGAGCTCGTTCGCGGTCCGCCGGGCGCGCGGCGCGAGCGCGGCGCCGAACGCCGAGACGACGACATCGAACGCCCCGTCGGCGTACGGCAGCGCCTGCGCGTCGGCGCGCGCCCATTGCACGCCGTCGCCGGATCGGGCGCGGCCGCGCGCCACCATCGCGTCGGCGACGTCGCACGCGTCGACCTCCGCCCCGCGCGCCGCGCAGGCAAGCGCCACGTTGCCGTCGCCCGCGCCGACGTCCAGCACCCGCTCGCCCGCCGCCACCCCGGCGAGCTCGACGGCCGCCTCGGCGACGGGCGCGAGCGCGCGCAGGAGGTGCTCGACCGGCGCCGCCGGGGCCTCCCAGCCCGCGCGCACGCGCGCGGCCACTCCGTCGTAGTCGATGTCCGCGCGCGCCCGCGCGGTGAGCCCGAGCCGCAGCAGCGAGCGCCGCGAGAGCGGTGCCGGCCCACGCTCCGGTGGGCGCTGGTAGACGTCGCGTCCCTCCACGGGCCGCAGCGTACGAGCGCCGGCGCCGGAATCACACGACGGTCACATCGAGGCGTGCGCGGTCCCGTAGTCATTCCGGCCGAGCAAGATGACTCGCAAGAAGGGGAAGCACGCATGACGTTGGACATGACGCGCAGGCGGTTCGTCGAGGGCTCGGCCGCCGTGGGCGGCGGGCTCGCGATCGCCGGGCCGCTCTCCGCGCTCGCCGCGCAGACCGCGGAGGGCCATCGCCGGCCGCACGCGCCCGGCTACGGCGAGCTGACGCCGGCGAAGGAGATCGACAGCGGCATCGAGTACCTCGCGCTCCCGCCGGGCTTCAAGTACCGGCTGATCTCGCGCGCCGGCGACCCGATGAGCGACGGCAAGCCGACGCCCGGCATCTTCGACGGCATGGCCGCCTACAAGGGCCGCGGCGGCGACGTCGTCCTGATCCGCAACCACGAGAACCGCTCGCGCGCCGGCGAGGTCACGGTGCCGGTCCCGAACAGCAAGCGCTACGACCCCGACCCGAACGTGCGCGGCGGCAACACGAAGCTCGTCGTCGGCCGCGACCGCCGCGTGGACGAGCAGTACGCGGTGCTCGGCGGCACGCACACGAACTGCGCCGGCGGCCAGATGCCGTGGGGCACGTGGATCACCTGCGAGGAGATCTTCAACTACGGGTCCACCGAGGACAACGTCACGCCCGGGACCGGCGTGCCGCACGGCTTCGCCTTCGAGGTGCCGGCCGACGCGACGAAGGCGGTCACCCCGCAGCCGATCGTCGACGCCGGCCGCTTCGCCCACGAGGCCGTCGCCTGGCTGGACGGCGTGCTCTACGAGACCGAGGACCGCGGCAACGCGGCGTTCTACCGCTTCATCCCCGAGCGTAAGCCACGCGAGTACGGCGACCTCGCGAGCTTCGGCGGCACGCTGCAGGCGCTCGCGATCAGCGGGCGGCCCAGCTTCGACGCCGACGAGGCGAACCCCGGCGAGACGTACCGCGTCGAGTGGGTCACGCTCGAGGAGCCCAACCCGCTCACCGACACCGTCCGCATCGAGGCCCAGGCGAAGGGCGCGACGATCTTCAACCGCACCGAGGGCATCTGGTCGGCCGACCACCGGGTGTACTTCGACTGCACGTCGGGCGGCGACGCCGGGCTCGGGCAGGTGTGGGAGTACACCCCGCGCGGGCGCGACGGCGGCGAGCTGAAGCTCGTCTACGAATCGACGAGCGCCGACGACCTGCAGTCCCCCGACAACCTCGTGGTCGTCCCGCGCACGGGCGACATCTGGGTCCAGGAGGACGGCGAGGGCGAGCAGTTCGTGCGCGGCGTCACGCGACGGGGCGAGATCTACGACTTCGCCCAGACGCTCCTCACGCCGTCGGAGTTCTGCGGCGGCTGCTTCAGCCCCGACGGCGAGACGTTCTTCCTCAACCAGCAGGGCGACCGGCTCGCCGCGGGCGAGACGCCCGAGACGCAGGCGAACGAGAAGCGCGGCTTCACGTTCGCGATCTGGGGGCCGTTCGAGCGCTGACCTCCGCGCGGCGCGCGCCGCGGCATCTGGGAGGGTTCGGTGCCATGCCGACCCTCCGTGCCGCGGCGCTGCCCGCCGCACTCGCGCTCGCCGCGCTCCTGGCGCCGGCGAGCGCCCGTGCCGGCACCGTCTCGGCGGGGATGACGCTCGCGTTCGTGGCCGGCCCGGGCGAGGCGAACCAGGTGACGGTCGCCCGGAGCGGCGACCGGATCCTCTTCACCGACGCGCTGCCGATGTCCGAGAGCGCGCTCGCCTGCGACGGCAACGGGACCACGGTGGTGTCCTGCGCGGCGGCGCCCGCGCCCGCGGCGGTCACCGTCGACCTCGGCGACCTCGACGACCGGCTCACCATCGGCGCGCTCGGCGGCGCGATCCGCGCGGAGGGCACCGGCGGCAGCGGGATCGACCGGCTGGACGCCGCGGCGGCCACCGGCTACGTCGCGCTGGACGGCGGGGCGAGCGGGGACGCGCTGATCGCGGGCACCGTCGAGAGCGACCTGACCGGCGGGGACGGCGCCGACGTGCTCACCGGCGGCCCGGAGGGCGCGTCCACGACCTACCTGATGGGCGCGGCGGCCGACGGCGCCGACCTGCTCGCCGGCGGCGCCGGCCTCGACGTCGCGGACTACTCGCAGCGGACGACCGCGCTCCGCCTCACCGCCGACGACGTGGCCGACGACGGCGCGGCCGGCGAGGGCGACCGCATCGGCCAGGCGGTCGAGCGGCTCGAGGGCGGGTCGGCCCCGGACGTGCTCGCGGCGTCGGCGCTGGTCGACGGCGAGCTCAGTGGCGGGGGCGGAAACGACAACCTTGCCGGCGGCCCGCGCGCGGACCTCCTGTCGGGCGGCGAGGGCGACGACGTGCTCGCGGGCGGCGCCGGCGACGACGTGGCGGCGCCGAGCGACGGCGAGGCGGCGGACACGGGCGCCGACAGCTTCGCGGGCAACGACGGCTTCGACACGCTCAGCTACGCGACGCGCGCCGCGCCCGTGACCGCCTCGCTCGACGGCGTGGCGAACGACGGCGAGGCGAACGAGCGCGACAACGCGGGCGCCGACGTCGAGGCGCTGGTCGGCGGCCGCGGCGCCGACGCGCTCACCGGGAGCGGGCGTCCCGAGAGCATCACCGGCGGGAGCGGCGACGACACGATCGACCCGGGCGCGGGCGTCGACGAGGTGCGGGCCGGCGACGGCAACGACACCGTGCGCGCACAGGACGCGAACGCGGAGTGGATCTCGTGCGGGCTCGGCGCCGACACGCTGACGGCGGACTTCGAGGACGTGCCGGTGGCGTGCGAGTCGATCGCGCTCGGCCCGCCGCACGACACGCGCAAGCCGCGGGTGAAGCTCGACAGCCTGCCGGCGCGCCCGCGCTACCGCCACGTCCGGCGCGGGCTGCGGCCCCGGCTCACCGCCGACGAGCCGGTCTCCTACGTCGTCGAGCTGCTCGGCGTGGCGACGAGCGCGCACATCTCGGCAGCGCCGTTCAACCTCACGCTCGCGCGGCGAACGATCCGGCGCGCGAGCGGGCCGCGCCGGGTGCGGCTCACGCCGAAGGCGGCGCTGCTCGGTCCGCGGCGCCGGCTGCGGGTGCGCATCCGCGTGGTCGCGACCGACGTCGCGGGCAACGTCCGGATCGTCAGGAAGACCCTGAGGGCGCGCCGGTAGAGACCCGGAACGGCTTGCGGGCGACGAGCGCGTCGTCGACCTCCAGCCGCCACTCGTAGCCGCCGGGCTCGAGCGTGAGCGCGTTGAAGTTGATCGCGAGCGGGGTGTTGAGCGTGGAGCCGGGCTTGACCCCGGGCGGGCGCCCGACCTCGAAGCCGCCGTCGACCTCGAGCGGCTCGCCGTGCGGAGCGCTGACCTGCTGACCGTCCTCGGTCAGCAGGTACGCCCGCAGGCGGTGCTCCGCGTTGGCCTCGTCCCACGAGACCTCGATGAGGATCGCGAGCGAGATGTTGACGGGGACGCCGGGACGCAGCAGGACGTTCCAGCCGCCCCCGTTGATGTACAGCTTGCCGCCGATCGCCTCAGCGTGGTCGCAGAGGAGAAGGGTGGCGTCCAGCGGACTACTTCTCCGCCGCGCCCGCGCGCTGCGGCGCGAGCATCATGGTCATGTTGCGACCGTCCTGCTGGGGCCGCTGCTCCACGACGGCGAGCTCGCCGAGATCCTCCGCCAGGCGGTTGAGGATCATCTCACCCCGCTCGGGGTGGGCCATCTCGCGGCCGCGGAACATGATCGTGACCTTGACCTTGTCGCGCGCGTTGAGAAAGCGCTCGACGTGGCCCTTCTTCGTGTCGTAGTCGTGCTGCGCGATCTTCGGCCGGAACTTGATCTCCCGGATGTTGATCTGCTGCTGGTGCTTGCGCGCGGCCTTCTGCTTCTGGGTCTGCTCGTACTTGTACTTCGAGTAGTCCAGGACGCGGCACACGGGCGGCTTGGCGTCGGGCGCGACCTCCACCAGATCCAACTCACGGCTCTCGGCGTACCGGATGGCCTCGTTCGTCTTCATGATCCCGACCTGCTGGCCGTTCTCGTCGATGAGGCGCACCTCGGGAACGCGGATGCGCTCGTTGATGCGGGTGGTGTCGCGTTCCGGCGGCTGCCGGTCGAACCTTCTAGGAACCGGCACTAGCTGTTGGTGGTGCGACGGGCCGTCAAACGGGGCGCCGCACAGTCTGGGAACGCGTGATCAATGGCTTGGAGTATAGCCGGAAGCGACCTCTGACGTGAGGCGTTCGGCGATCTCGTCCAGCGGCAACGTGCCCAGGTCGCCCTCGCGGTGGCGGCGGAGCGCCGCGGCGCCCGACTCGGCCTCCCGATCGCCCACGACGAGCATGTACGGCACCTTCGCGAGCTCGGCGTCGCGGATCTTGCGGCCGATCGACTCGCCGCGGTCGTCGACGCGGGCGCGCAGGCCGGCGGCGGTGAGCCGCTCGACCACCTCGCGCGCGTAGTCGAGGTGGCGGTCGGAGACCGGCAGCACGAGCGCGTGCAGCGGCGCCAGCCAGAGCGGGAACTCGCCCGCGTAGTGCTCGATCAGGATGCCGATGAAGCGCTCGAACGAGCCGAGCAGCGCTCGGTGGATCATCACCGGCCGGTGCTCGGCGTTGTCGGCGCCGGTGTAGGCGATCTCGAACCGCTCGGGCATCGAGTAGTCGAGCTGGATCGTGCCGAGCTGCCACGAGCGCCCGATCGAGTCGGTCATGTGCAGGTCGATCTTCGGCCCGTAGAACGCGCCGTCGCCCGCGTTGATCTCGAACTCGAGGCCCTGCGAGCGCAGCGCGCCCTCGAGCGCCGCTTCGGCGCGATCCCACATCTCGTCGGAGCCGATGCGGTTGTCGGGCCGGGTGGAGAGCTCGAGCCGCGGCTCGAAGCCGAACGTCCGGTAGAGGAAGAAGCCGAAGTCCAGGCAGCCGACCACCTCGTCCTGGATCTGCTCGTCCGTGCAGAAGATGTGGGCGTCGTCCTGCGTGATGTGCCGCACGCGCAGGAGCCCGTGCAGCGTGCCGCTCGGCTCGTGGCGGTGCACCAGCCCCATCTCCGAGAACCGGATCGGCAGGTCGCGGTACGAGCGGCGCAGATCCTTGTAGAGCTGGATGTGGGCCGGGCAGTTCATGGGCTTCAGGCCCATGGGCCGCTCCTCGACCTCCGTGAAGTACATGTGGTCGCGGTACTTCTCCCAGTGGCCCGACTGCTTCCACAGCTCGACGTCGTAGAGGATCGGCGTCTTGACCTCGCGGTAGCCGCGCGCGAGGTTCTCCGAGCGCCACAGCTGCGCGAGGCCGTTCCAGACGACCATCCCGTCCGGCTGCCAGAACGGCATGCCCGGCGACAGCTCGGAGAACATGAACAGGTTGAGCTCGCGCCCCAGCTTGCGGTGGTCGCGCGCGCGGGCCTGCTCGAGGCGCTCGAGGTGGGCCTCGAGGTCCTTGGCGGAGTGGAACGCGGTGCCGTAGATGCGGGTGAGCATCTGGCGGCTCGCGTCGCCGCGCCAGTACGCGCCGGCGAGCGAGAGCAGCTTGAACGCCTTGATCCTTCCCGTGGTCGGCGCGTGCGGGCCGCGGCACAGGTCGGTGAACGGGCCGTTGGTGTAGAGGGAGACGGTGTCGACGCCCTCGTCGCGGACGAGGTCCTCGATCAGCTCGACCTTGTACGGCTGGTCCTCCGCGCGGAAGCGCGCGAGCGCCTCGTCGACGTCGACGTCCTCGCGCGTGAACTCCTCCTGCGCCTTGACGTGCTCGCGCATCTTCTCCTCCAGCGCGGGCAGGTCGTGCTCGGACACCGTGACGCCGTCGGGGAACTCGAAGTCGTAGTAGAAGCCGTCCTCGATCGGCGGCCCGATCGAGATCTTGGTGCCCGGGTAGAGGTCGAGCACCGCGGCGGCGAGCACGTGGGCGGTGTCGTGGCGGATCAGCTCGAGCGACTCGGGCGACCGGTCGGTGACGATCTCGACCTGCTCGCCGTCGGCGAGCGGCCGGGCGAGGTCGCGCAGATGCCCGTCCACCTTGACGGCCAGCGCCGCGCGGGCGAGGCCGGGGCCGATCGCGGCGGCGAGGTCGGCGCCGCTGGCGCCGTCGTCGAGGTCCTTGCGGGTGCCGTCGGGGAGCAGGACGTGCATGAAGGCCAGGATGCTAGCCGCGGCCCGCCCGGGCGGCGCCCCGGCTCCCGCAGCGGACCCGGGGCGGTTCGAACCGGCCGCTAGGCGACCTCGCGCAGCCGTCCCGTCTTCACGTCGTAGACGAAGCCGCGCACGTTGTCGGTGCGGGGGATGAACGGGCTCGCCTTGATGCGGGCGATCGACTGGCGCACGTCGGTGTCGAGGTCGTCGAACGATTCCGCGGCCCACTCCGGCTTGATCCCGGTCTCCTCGAGGATCGACCGCTTGAACGCGTCGTCCGTGAACGTGAGCATCCCGCAGTCGGTGTGGTGGATGAGCACGATCTCCTCCGTGCCGAGCAGGCGCTGGGAGATCGCGAGCGAGCGGATCTCGTCGTCGGTCACGACGCCGCCCGCGTTGCGGATCACGTGCGCGTCCCCCTCCTGCAGCCCGAGCGCGCCGTAGGGGTTCAGGCGCGCGTCCATGCACGCCACGATCGCGATCTTCCTCGCCGGCGGAAGCGGGAGATCGCCCTTGTCGAAGGAGGCCGCGTAGGCCTCGTTGCTGGCCAGCAGCTCGTCGGTGACGCTCATGCGTCGATGCTACACAACCTCAATTCAGTTTATGGGGATTGAGGAGCCGGTGGATGCCGACCGGCTCGCCGAAGCGGCCGGTGGCGTCGCGCTCCCGTTCGAGTCCGAGCGCGGCGGCGACGCGGGCCGACGCGACGTTCGCCGGTTGGATGCGCGCGACGACGCTGGGGGCGCCGAGGCGGGCGAACGCCTCCTCGACGATCGCGCGGCCGCCCTCGGTCGCGTAGCCCCTCCCCCACACGGCCGGGTCGATCCACCAGCCGATCTCGTGGTCGTCGTCAGCCAGCTCGGGGACCTCGGGCCCGGCGAGGTTGAGCGCGATCAGCCCGATCGCCCGGCCGCTCGCGCGCTCGACGGCGGCGCGCCAGCCGAACCCGTGGGCGCGCCAGTGCACGAGCGCCCGCGCACTGCGCTCCTCGGCCTCCGGCGGCGACCACGTGACGCCGGGCCCGACGTGGCGCATCACCTCCGGCTGCGCGGCGAGGCGCGCCAGCATGCCGCCGTGCTCCGGCGTCCAGGGCTCCAGGCGGAGGCGCGCGGTCTCGAGGGCCGTCATGTGCCTATTGCTACCGTCTTCGGGCCTCCGGCGGCCTGCAGGTCCCCCCTCCCCCCGCCGCCGGACCACTGCTCCCGACGGAAGCGAGGTCCCCGTGACCACCACCGAACGTGGCGCGCGCGTGCGCGCCGTCCAGGCCGCCGCCGGCGCCGCCGCGCTGCTGACTCTGCCCGCGGGCGTGGCCGCGGGTAACGTCGCCGAAGGCGAGCGCGACGAAGGAGCGTCTCGCCTGGCAGGCGAAATACATTCTCCGCCTTCACCGCGCCAGACGGCGCTCCGAGCGCCCATCGCCGGCCACGTCACCGTGGCCGGCCAGATGCGCGCCGCCCGCCGCGCCGACGAGCAGCAGCGGCTGGTCCGCGTCGCGACACGGCTGCGCGCGCGCGTGGCGCACGCGCGGCGCGAGCGCCCGGACCGCGCGAGCCTCCGCGGCGAGGCGCCGGCCGCGCTGCGCGTCCGCGTCACGCGCCTGCGGCGCGAGCTGCGCGCCGCCCGGCGGGCGAGAACGGTTTCGCCTGCCAGGCGAGACGCTCCTTCGTCGCGCTCGCCTTCGGCGACGGTACACCCGGCGCTCCAGGCGATCGCCGCGTGCGAGTCCGGCGGCGACCCCGGCGCGATCGGCGGCGGCGGGCTCTATCGCGGCAAGTACCAGTTCTCGTACGAGACCTGGGGTGCGGTGGGAGGTTCCGGCGATCCGGCGGCGGCATCGGAGGCCGAGCAGGACATGCGCGCGGCGCGCCTCTACGCGCGCAGCGGCGCTACCTCCTGGCCCGTCTGCGGCCGCTGAGGCGCGCCGGCGGCCCGCGCCTGGTCGGCGCGGGCCGGTGCGCGGCTCCTTACTGCTTGCCGGCGACGATCTCGGGCGCCGACGCGGTCTTCCACGCCGTCGCGCCGTCGTCGGTGACGGAGACCTGGCAGTAGACGAGCTTGCCGGCGTCCTCCGCCGTCGCCCGGTGGTGCTTGCCGCTCCCGACGTTCTGGGCGCCGAGGTAGGGCAGGTCCTGCGTGCCGAAGCGCGGATCGGCGGGCTCGGTGAAGCTGCCGAGGTCGTTCTGGCTCGGCGCGCGGTAGTGCGGATGGTCCGGACCGATCTTGTTCGACCGGTACCACGTGATGTCGCGGCGGGCCTTGTGCCCCGTGTCCCACTTGCCGGTCAGGCAGGTGAGCTGCTTGCCCACTCGGCCCTTGCCGACGACCTCGGGCGACCGCAGGTTGCGCGGGATGTCGCGCTGCTCGAGGTCCTTGACCCGGATGTCGCGGTAGAAGATCCGGTCGGTCCCGCCGTGCGTCTGCAGCCCGAAGTAGCCGGACCGGAACTGCCGCGCCGGCGTCGGCGGGTCGCCGTTGCGCGACGCGATCTTCGGGATCGAGTTGTCGAACTGGTTGATGACGTCGCCGTCGACCAGGACCGTGTACTGCTGGCCGACCATGCGGATCTCCATCGTGTGCCAGACGCCCTGCGTCTGGCGCTCGTACGTCCTGGCCTGCTTCGCGTTCAGGTTCGCGAACCCGTAGGCGGAGCCGGTCTTGATCGCGTCGGTGCCCGGGCTCTGCAGGCTCTCGTTGACCTGGATCTCGTGGCCGCAGTAGACCGACAGCCAGTGCTCGTGGTTGTTGGCGTTGCCGCCGTTGACGGCCGGACCGGTGCCGGCGAGGTTGGTCACGTTGTTCTCGCCGTTGCGCGCGCAGTACGCGCCCGAGTACTCGAACGGCGGCGGGTACGGCCCGTCACCGCCGCCCCAGCGGTACGTCGTCGACGCCGCCGGCGCCGGCAGTCCGCAGAACGCAGGCGCGGCGCTCGGGCAGAGGTCGTAGTTGTAGCCCGCCGGCTTCTGCGCGAGGACCTCCGCCGTGGTGCCGCTGTAGCGCGGGTCCGGGAAGCGCACCATGACGCCGCCGTTGGGCGTCGCGCCGGGGATGTCCGGCCACATGAAGTCGAGCTTGACCACGGCGTCGCCGAGCGGGCGCACCGGGTACCACCGCATCCCGAAGCCGGAGGTGTTCGGGTTCATCGCGCCGAGCGCGGGATCGAGCGTCACGGCGGTGGCGCCGTTGGCGGCGACCCACTTGTCGAACGAGGCGTCCGATCCCGTCGCCGTGCCGTCGAAGATGTACTCGAAGCCTCGCTCCGGCGGCGGCGCGGTGTAGTCGGCCGGCGCGCTCGCGGGGATGACCGCGAGGGCGAGCGCCACCAGACCGAGGCCCCACCGCGCACGCCGGTTGAACACGCGGAACTGCATGGATCCTTCTCCTCTCCCTTGCCTGGGCCGCAGCATACATTCGCCGCGCGACAGACTGAAGTCCGGCAGTTCTGATGGCGCATGCGGATGCTTTTCCCGGAGTCCGGCAGAACGCTGGAACGACGCTACAACCCGGCGCTCCGGATGCCGATGCATCACCCGATGGACGGTGTCGTCAACATCGGCCTGCCCGCCGTCGGCGCGCTCGACGCGCTCGCCGGCGTGGCCCGCGAGGGCGCCGACGCGGCGATCGAGCGATCGCTCGCCGCGGCGCGCGAGCTGCTGGGCATGCGCCTCGCGTACATCGCCGAGCTGAGCGAGGACGAGCTGCGCTTCGTCGCGCTCGACGGCGACGCCACGCCGTTCGGCGGGCCCGGCCCGGGCTCCGTCATGCCGCGCACGGACACGCTCTGCGACCGGATGCTGCGCGGCGAGATCCCCAACGTGATCCCCGACACGGCCGCGACCCCGGGTGTGGACGAGGTCGCGCGACCGCTCGGCGTCGGCGCCTACGTCGGTGTCCCGGTGCGGCTCGTCGACGGCACCGTCTACGGCTCCCTGTGCTGCGTCTCGGACCATCCGGCGCCGGGGCTGCGCGAGCGCGACGCCCGGCTGCTCGACGTGCTCGCGCGGATCATCGCCGACCAGATCGACCGCGAGCGCCATCAGCGCCGCGAGGCCCGGCTCGAAGGCGAGGCGACGGCCGGCCAGGCGCTGCTCGCCGCGCTCAAGGCGCGCGAGCGCTACACGGCGGAGCACTCCGAGGCGGTCGTCGAGCTCTCGACCGCGGTCGCGCGCGAGCTGGGGCTCTCCGAGGAGGAGATCGTCCAGGTCGCCCAGGTGGCGCTGCTGCACGACGTCGGCAAGCTCGGCGTCCCCGAGGCCATCCTGCAGAAGCCCGGCGCGCTGACCGACGCCGAGTGGCGGATCGTGCGCGCGCATCCGGCGATCGGCGAGCGCGTGGTCGCGTCGATCGCGACGCTCGCGCACCTCGCGCCGGCGGTGCGGGCCGAACACGAACGCTGGGACGGCGGCGGGTATCCGGACGGGCTCGCGGGCGCGGCGATCCCGCTCGCCAGCCGCATCTGCCTCGCCTGCGACGCCTGGCACGCGATGACGTCCGATCGCCCCTACCGGCCGGCGCTGCGCGAGGACGACGCCCGCGCGGAGCTGCGGCGCCACGCCGGCACCCAGTTCTGCCCGCGCACCGTCGAGGCGCTGCTCACGGTGCTCGCCGGGAAGCGGTCGGCGCCCGCGCCCGAAAAGGCTCCCGACGCGGCCGCGCAGCCGGAGTCCGAGCTGCGCGCCCTGATCGCCGTCGCGAGCGCGGTCGCCGCCGCGCACCGGCTCGAGGACGTGCTGGAGGTCGTCGCCGAGGAGACCCGCCGCGTGGTCGGCGCGTCGTCGGTCTCGATCAGCCGCTGGGAGCGCGAGCAGGACCGCGTGCGGACGCTGATCAACGTCGGCGAGCTCGGCCCGGACGAGGAGCGCTTCCCGACCGGCGAGACGTACGCGCTCGCCGACTACCCGCTCGCCGCGCGGCTGCTGCGGGAGGGGGAGTCCTACGTGATCTCGCGCGGCGACCCGGACCTGGGCGTGCACGACCGCCAGCTGCTCGACGCGCTCGACAAGGGCTCCTACATCGGCGTGCCGGTGATCTTCGACGGGCGCACGTGGGGCAAGCTCGAGTCGTTCGCGAACGTCGGCGCGGTCCCGTTCACGCGCCGGCACGTGCCGTTCATGGAGGCGATCGCCGGGCAGGTCGGCGCCGCGATCGGCCGCGCCGAGCTGTTCTCGCGCGTCAACGCGCTCGCCTACTCCGACCCGCTCACCGGGCTCGGGAACCGGCGCTCGCTCGACGAGCGGCTGGAGGCGGCCGTCGAGCGCGGCGGGGAGCTGGCGATCGCGTTCTGCGACCTCGACGGGCTCAAGCAGATCAACGACACCCGCGGGCACGACGCCGGCGACCGCGCGATCCGGTGCGCGGCGGACGCCCTCGCGGCCGCGGCGCACGGGCACGCGGGCGCGTCGGTGTACCGGGTCGGCGGGGACGAGTTCTGCGTGGTGCTCGAGGGCGGCGACGCGGGGGCGGTCGCAGCGCTCGCCGGCGCCGGCAGCGGCGCGCTGGCGGAGCTCGACGAGCCGCTCTCGCTCTCCTGCGGTGCGGCCGCGCTGCGCCCGGGCGCGCGACCCGCCGACCTGTTCCGCGCGGCCGACACCGCGCAGTACGCCGCGAAGCGCCAGGGGCCGGGCCGCGTGGTGATCGCGGGCGACGACGCGCCGGCGCCGCCGCCCATGCCCGGCGGCCGCCGGGCGCGCCGGGACCGCACCGACGCCGAGGCCCGCGCGCTGGCGCACGAGCTGCTCGCCGCGATCGACGGAGCGCCCGAGACCGAGCGCGCCGACCGCCTCACGGCCGCCCTCCGCGCCTGAACGGCCGGGGTCAGGCCCGTTGCGTTGCACGCAGTCCCCTGCGTTCTCCGCGGACCGGTACTCGTGCAACGCAACGGGCCTGACCCCCGTAGTCTGGCGCGCCATGGACGTCCAGGCGCTGCGCGCGCAGTTCCCGGTGCTCGAGCGGATCGCGTACCTCAACACCGGCTCCGACGGGCCGCTGCCCGCGGCCGCGGCCGACGCCGCGCGCGAGGCGCTCGCCGCGGAGGAGCGCGACGGGCGCGTGGTCGACGCACTTCGAGCGCCGCGCCGAGCTGCAGGTCCGGCTGCGCGGCGCCTACGCCCGGGTCGCGAACGCCGACCCCGCCGAGATCGCGCTGACCACGTCGACGAGCGACGGACTCGGCCGGGTGATCGCGGGCCTCGGCCTCGGCCCGGACGACGAGATCGTCACGTCCGACCAGGAGCACCCCGGGCTGCTCGGCCCGCTGCTGGCCGCGCGCGGCCGCGGCGTCACCGTGCGCTCCGTCCCGTTCGCCCGCGTCGCGGAGGCGGTCGGGCCCGACACGACGCTCGTCGCCCTCTCGCACGTCAGCTGGGTCAGCGGCGAGGTCGCCCCCGCCGCCCTCGCGGAGCTCGACGTGCCGGTGATCCTCGACGGCGCCCAGGGCGCGGGCGCGATCCACTGCGACCCGCGCGCGCTCGGCTGCGTCGCCTACGCGGCGTCCGGGCAGAAGTGGCTGTGCGGCGCCGACGGGACCGGGTTCCTCTGGGTCGATCCCGGGTTCGCCGGGAAGCTCGGGCTGATCAGCCCCGGCTACGCGAGCTTCGAGGACGTGAGCGCCGGACTCGAGGGCCGGTTCAAGGACACCGCCGCCCGTCTGGACACCCCGTCGCTGCCGCGCGAGGCGGTCGCGCTCTCGCTCGCGGCGATCGAGCTGCTCGAGTCCGCGGGGTGGGAGGACATCCAGACGCGTGCCGCCGCCCAGGCGCGCCGGCTCGCCGACCGGCTGCGCGAGCGCGGCCTCAGCGTGATGCCGCGCGGCGCGACGACGCTCGTGGCGTGGGAGGACCCCTACGCGGAGGACACGCGCAACCGCCTCTTCGAGGCCGGCGTCGCCATCCGCGACCTCCCGGGCCGCGCGCTGCTGCGGGCGTCCGTCGGCGCCTGGAACGACGACGCCGACCTCGAGCGCCTGCTCAGCGCGCTCTAGCCACGCGCGGCACGTCCGGCATGCCCGACTGCTCGCGCAGCATGCGCTGCGGGTAGACGGGCGGCGGCGGCGCCGGCGCCTCGAGCCGCTCGCGCTCCGCGTCCGTGAGCTCGAGCCCGTCGGCGCCCAGCAGATCCTCGAGCTGCTCCATCGTCCGCGGCCCGACGATCGGCGCCGTGATGCCCTCGGTCCCGAGCAGCCACGCGATCGCGACCTGCGCGATGGTCGCTCCGCGCGCCTCGGCGATCTCCCCCGCCGCGTCCACCACGCGGAAGTTGCGCTCGATCGCGCGCCGCTCGGGTGCCTCCTCGAGCGTCTCGCTCGCGTCGGCCATGCGGCTGCCCTCGGGCGGGCGCTCGCCGCGCGCGTACCGGCCGGAGAGGAATCCCGCGCCCAGCGGGCCCCACGGGATCACCCCGAGCCCCGCGGCGCGGCAGAACGGCAGCAGCTCGATCTCGGCGGAGCGCTCGACGAGCGAGTACTGCGGCTGCAGCGAGACGAACGGCGCCCAGCCCTCGCGGTCCTGCAGCGCGACCGACCACGCGAGCAGCCAGGCCGGGAAGTTGGAGGCGCCCACGCGCCCGCACCTTGCCGGCGCGGACGAGCGCGTCGAGCGCCTCGAGCGTCTCCTCGAGCGGCACGTCCGGGTCCGGGGCGTGGACCTGGTAGAGGTCGATGACGTCGGTGCCCAGCCGCCGCAGGCTCGCCTCGCACGCGCGCGCGATGCGGTCGGCGCTGAGCCCCGCCCCGCCCGGGTCGGACACCGGGAAGCGGACCTTCGTCGCCAGGACCACCTCGTCGCGGTGGTCCGCGAGCCACGGCGCGAGCGTCTCCTCCGACCCGCCGTCGGAGTAGGTGTCGGCCGTGTCGATGAACGTCCCGCCGGCGTCGAGGAACCGGTCCAGCATCCGGTGGGACTCGTCGGCCGGCGTCTTGGCGCCCATCAGCATCGTGCCGAGGCACAGGCGGCTGACGGTGAACGGGCCGAGTGTGGTCGTCTTCATGCCGGGGCCATGCCTGCCCGGGAGCAGCGCGCACGGTCCGCCGCGTCACAATCAGACGCGTGCCCGATCTCCTCCCAGGCGCCCAGATCGCCGGTTGCCGCATCGAGGCGGTCGCCGGTCGCGGTGGCATGGGCATCGTCTACCGCGCCACGCAGCTCTCGCTCGGCCGCCCCGTCGCGGTCAAGCTGATCGCGCCCGAGCGGGCCGGCGACCCCGGCTTCCGCGAGCGCTTCGAGCGCGAGTCGCGCGTCGCCGCCGCGATCGACCACCCCAACGTCATCCCCGTCTACGGGGCCGGCGAGGAGGGCGGGCACCTCTACCTCGTCATGCGCTACGTGAAGGGGATCGACCTGCAGGGGCTGCTCGCGCGCGACCGGCGGCTGCCGGCGGAGCGCGTGGCCGCGATCGCGCTGCAGGTCGGAGCGGCGCTCGACGCCGCGCACGCGGTCGGGCTCATCCACCGCGACGTCAAGCCGGCGAACGTCCTGCTCAGCGGCGAGCACGCGTATCTGGCGGACTTCGGTCTCTCCCAGGTCATCGGCACCGACGCCAGGCTGACCACGACCGGCCAGTGGATCGGCACCGCCGACTTCATGGCGCCCGAGCAGTTCTCCGGCGACGAGGTCGACGCCCGCGCGGACGTCTACGCCCTGGGCTGCGTGCTCTACAACGCGCTGACCGGCGAGACGCCGTACCCGCGCGGGACGGTGCCGGCGACGATGCTCGCCCACCTGCACGACGATCCGCCGCGGCCCACGCTGGTGGCCGAGGGCGTTCCGTCCGGCTTCGACCGCGTCATCGCCCGCGCGCTGGCGAAGGACCCGGAGCGCCGCTACCCGTCCGCCGGCGATCTCGGCCGCGCCGCGCTCGCCGCCGCCGAGGGCCGGCCGGTGACCGAGACCGAGCGGACGGTGGCGCGCGGCGCCGCCGCGCCGCCCGAGCGGGAGCGCAACGGCCACGGCCACACCGCTGCGACGGCCGTCGCGCCGCCGAGCGCGCCGGCGCCGGCCGCCGCTCCCCCACGCGAGCGGACCGCGCACCAGCCGCGCGAGACGCTGCCGCTGGGCGACCGCCCCCGCCGGCGGCCGCTCGGCCGCCGCACCGCGCGGGGGCTCGCCGTGGTCGTCGGCGCCGGCGCCGCCGCGTTCGCGGTCGTCCAGCTCGCGGGCGCCGGCGGGAACGTCGATCCGCGCAAGCTGCCCGGCGCGCCGGTCGCCGACGGGGAGGTCGAGGGTCTCGTCGAGGACTTCGCGGCGGCGTACGGCAAGGAGGACACGGCCGCGCTCGGCCGCCTGCTCACCCGCGACGCCGAGCGCGTCGTCCCCGGCGCGCGCCAGGAGGGGCGGGCGCAGGTGATCGGCGCGTACAAGCGCCAGTTCGGCGACTCGGAGACGCGCAGCTTCGACGTCCGCGACCTCTCCGCGACCGGCGGCGCGACCGGGCGGGCGAGCGGCCGCTACGTCGCCAAGTACGCCGACGAGCCCGACGTCACCGGCACGATCACGTTCAACGTGCTGCGCGACCGGGGGACGCCGCGGATCGCGCTCATCTCGGCCCGGCAGGATCCGCCGGCGAGCTAGCCGCGGGTGACAGGGCGAGCGCCATCGCGGACGGCGTGCGCCGGTCAGCAGTCGCGTGCGACCCGCATGGTGACCCCGCTGCCGGGGAGCACGCGCGCGCCCGCGCCGGGCTGCATCTCGCACACCTTCGGATCGCCGGGAAGGAGCCCGTCGAGGAAGCTGCCGGCGTCCTCCTGGGTGACCTCGAGCCCGAGTCCCTCGAGCTCCTCCTGGGCGGTGTCGGCGTCGCGGCCGACGACGTCGGGGAGCGACACGCGCTCCTCGAACACGACCCGCAGCGCCGCGAAGTCCGGCCGCCGGCCGTTCGCGCTCGCGGCGACGTCGATCAGGTTCGACCCCGGCTCGAGCTCCACCTCGGTCCGGAACTCGCCCCCGTCGACCGAGACGTCCCGGCCGAGCACCTGCACGGCGGCCCGCGCGGGCTTCACGCTGCCGGTGACCTCGACCGTGCCGGACTGCATCGTCGCGCCGTCGTCCGGCCCGCTGAGCGTCAGGCGGACGAGGGGCTCGGCGCGCGGCGGCTCGGGGTCGTCGCCGCAGGCGGCCGTGAGCAGCGCGACCGCGACCACTGCTGCGATGGTGCAGGTGCGCATCGGCACTCAAGGCTAGCCACCACCCCGCCGATGCCTCGAGCATGGCGGCCTCGACGGCGGAGCAGGCGATGCAGCCCGCGGACTGGCCCGCGGCGCTCCGGCAGGTGTTCGCCGAGCCGTGGCGCGTGCGCCCCGCCTTCCAGCCGATCTTCGACCTCGAGCGCCGGTCCGTGTGGGGCTTCCAGGTCCTCGCGCGCTTCATCTCCTCCCTCCAGGCCACGCCGCCCGAGTGGCTGGACGCGGCCGAGCAGCTCGGCCTGCGCGAGGCGCTCGAGACGCGCCTGCTGGAGACCGGCCTCCAGGCGATGGGCGAGCTGCCGGAGCGGTGCCGCCTGCTCGTCCCGCTCAGCCCGGCCGCCATCGCCGCGCCGGCGGTCCAGCGCGCGCTGAGCCGCAACGTGCGCCGCGCGCGCCAGACGCTGCTCGACATCACGCCCTCCGGCGCGCCGGTCGACCTCGAGGACCTGATCGCCGCGGTGGAGCCCCTGCGCCGCGACGGCGCCGGTATCGCGGTGCTCGCCGGCGGCTCGCCCGGCGGGCTCGACGCGTTGCCGCGGCTGCGTCCCGAGCTGCTCAAGCTGGGCCGCGACTACATCGCCGAGATGGACGGCGAGGGCGCGCGCCGCGCCGTCGTCGAGGGACTGGTCACGCTGGTCGAGGCGCTCGGCGGGCGGGTGCTCGCCGTCGGCGTCGAGGACCGCGCGCAGCTCGACGCGCTCGGCCGCGCCGGCATCACGCTCGCCCAGGGGTTCGGCCTCGCGCGGCCGGTGCCGTCGATGGCCGCGAGCGTCACGAGCGTCGCCGCGCCGCTGCTCAACCGCTGAAGCTCCTCCTCGTACCCTGAGCAACTCCGCGCGCGCCGGCCGGTTATGGCCTGAGTCGTTCCCTTCGCCTGAGGAGAAGTTTCGTGAGGAAGCCCATCTGCACGCCGGTCGCGCTCGCCCTCGCGGCGCTGGCCCTGGCGATCCCCGCCACGACGGCCGCGGCGGCGGATCCTGGCGTGCAGGTGCTCTCCCGCGACACGCAGCTGCTCGACGCCGGCGGCGCGAGCGCACACGCCGCGGGGACCCGGAAGATCACGCCCTGCACGTGGTCGTACTTCGGCGATCCCCGCGCGATCGCGCACAGCGACTGGGTCTTCACCGGCTGCATCAGCACCGACGGGCGGGTCAAGCTCGACGAGTACAACCTCGCGGACGGGGAGCGCCGCCTGCTCACGCTGTTCCGCGGGCTCGAGGTCGACGACCACAACAACCCCAGCCTCGTCTTCTTCCGCAAGAAGCTCTACGCGTTCGCCTCCGAGCACGCCGGCTACGTCTACCCGCGCGATCGCAACAGCCGGATGCAGTACCGCGTCTCCACGCGCGACTGGGGCGCGGGCCGCGGCTGGGGCGCGACGCGCACGATCCCGCTCGACGCCGGCTGCGGGCTCGGCTACACCTACCCGAACCCCGTCGTGTCCGGCAAGCGGATGTACCTGTTCATGCGGGGTCCGTGCTGGTACCCGTACTACACGTCGACGAAGGACGGGAAGACGTGGTCGGCGCCGCAAGACGCTCGTGCTCGGCCCGCCCGCCGCGGGCCGCAACGTGCGGCCGTACGCGAAGTACGACACGGCGCCGGACGGCTCGATCCTGATGACGTTCTCCGACGGCCACCCGGGGTCCTACAAGAACAGCCTCTACTACATGCGGTACAAGAGCGGCCGCTTCTACAAGGCCGACGGCACGGTGATCGGGACGACCCGCAACCTGCCGTTCCGGCTCAGCCAGCTCGACCTCGTGCAGCCGTACTCGGCGTCGAAGGGGCGGCCGTGGCCGATGGACATCGCGTTCGGCTCCGACGGCGTCCCGTCGATCGTCTACTCCAGCCGGGTCGGCGACGACGACGTCTTCCGCTACGCCCGCTGGAACGGGGAGCAGTGGGTGACGCGGCCGATCACGCCCGCGGGCGGGAACCTGTTCGGGTACCGCAACGGCGGCATCACGTTCAACCACGCCGACCCGAGCTGGGTCGTGCTGACGCGGTTCATCGACGGGCAGCACGAGGTGGAGGTCCGCCACACCCCGGACCAGGGCGCGACGTGGGAGACGTTCCAGCTCACCCACAACTCGCCGCTGCCGAACTTCCGCCCGGTGTTCCCGCGCGGGATCACGGACCCGAACCGGCTGGTGGTCGTGTACGTGTCGGGCTCGGCGTCGAGCTTCCGCAGCTACCGGACGGTCGTGAACATGCGGATCGACAAGGGGCTCAAGCCGCCTCCGCCTCCGCCCCCGGCCCCGACCCCTCGCGCCGGTTCCGTAGGCCGCGTCAGGCGGCGTAGCCCTCGCTGCCCATGATGTGCAGCGAGACGTAGGGCTCGTCGCCGACGACCCAGCTGTCGTGGCCGGGCGGCACGTAGAAGAAGTCGCCCGCCGCCATGACCTTCTCGGTCCCGTCGTCCATCTTCGCGACCGCCCGCCCGCTGAGCACGAGCCCGACGTGCTCGACCTGGCATGACGACTCGCCGCTCGGCCGCCCGACGTGCTCCGACCAGCGCCAGCCGGGCTCGTACGTCGCCCGGCCGAGCGTCATCGGCCCGATCCGGTAGACCTCGAACCGGCCCTTCTCGAACGTCCGGGTCTCGGCCGGCGCGTCGAGGTTGACCAGCGTGAGGTCCATGCCTCAGGCCGGGGCGCTCGCCTCGGCGACGCGCAGGAGCAGATCGTGGAGCTGCTCGCGCTCGGCCTCGTCCAGCATGCCGAACGCGCGCGCGTTCTCCTCGTCGGCGAACTCCAGGATCCGGTCGAGGACGAGGCGGCCCTTGCTCGTCAGGTGGATCGCCTGCACGCGGCGGTCGGAGTTGCTGCGGCGGCGCTCGGCCAGCCGGAGCCGCTCGAGGTCGTCGAGCAGCCCGACCATGGGGCTCTTGTCGATCCGCAGCCGGCGCCCGAGCGCGCGCTGGGACATGGGTCCCTCGTCATCGATGACCATCAGCACCTGCGCGTGCTTGGCGCGGATGCCGTGGCCGGCGAGCTCGCCCTCGAACCGCTCCGTCGTGTGCTCGGCGATGAAGGTGAGCAGGTATCCGGGCCAGTGGGAAAGCGACGGGGGGAGCCTCGACGCGATTGCTTCGAGCGACGTCACGGGTCTTCGACGGTACCGCGGCAAGAACGTCTTGACAAGAGACGTTCTGTGCTAAAGACTTTGTTTCAACAAGCGCATTCTCACCCAGACAGGTGATGGCCATGCTCGCCGAAGTCGTACGTACTCCTGTGGTCCCGGCGGCCGAGCCGCGGCAGGTGCACCGCGTGCTCCTGGCGTTCGACGGCTCGCCCGGAGCGTGGGCGGCGCTCGAACAGGCGATCGAGGTGGCGGTCTCCCAGCACGCGCTGCTGACGATCGCGGGCGTGATCGCGGAGCCGACGGTGTGGCTCGGCTTCGGCCCCGCCGTGATGCCCTACACGCGCGAGACGCTGGTGCGCGATCTCGAGCGCGACATGCAGCAGAAGCTCGCGGCGGCGCGGGACGAGGTCCCCGCGACCGTCTCGGTCACCACCCTGCTCCTGCACGGCCGCCCGGCGCGCACGCTCGCCGCGCTGGCCGACTCCGGCGGCTACGACCTCGTCGTCGCCGGCCCCCGCCCCGTCGGCCGGCTCCGCCGGCTGTTCGGCCGGAGCGTCACGCACAGCCTGCTCACGCGCTGCCGCACGTCGGTGCTGGCGGTGCGCTGACCGGCGGGCGGAGGCCCCGAGGACCTCCGCCGCCGATCCACGTCAAGCCCCGAGCCGCTTGCCCGTCTCGAGCACGGACTTGAGGTCGCTGAGGACCCACGCCCAGCCGCCCCCGGCGCCGGTGTCCTCCGACTTCCCGGCGACCATGGCCGCCAGCTTCGGCGCGCCCTCGAGCTCATGGGTCACGGTGAGCTTCGTCCCGTACTGGCCGGGCTCGATCTCGTAGGTCAGGCGCGTGAACCCCTCCGCCTGCATCTCGGGATCCATCAGCATCCGCCAGGTCTGGACCAGCTTGCGCGGCGGGTCGGACTCGATGATCTCGCCGTCGACGATCACCTCGGGCGCGCCGGCGGCGAGGAACTCCTCGCTCGCGCGGACACGGAACGCGCCGCCCGGTCGCAGGTCGGCGTCGGCGAAGCCGCCGTACCCGTACCGGTTGGTCCAGTCCGGGCTCGTGATCGCCTCCCAGATCGCCTCCGGCGTCGCCTGGATGTAGATCCGGTGAATCTGCGCCGTGGTGACGTCGGGCTCCGTCATGGTGCTCATACCATTCCTTCCAGTTCGTTCTTGAGGTCCGCGAGCGCCGAAACCTGACGCTCGGTGTACTTGTCGATCCACCGGTCGTGGATCAGCCGGATCGGCACCGGGTTGAGGAAGTGCAGCTTCTCCCGGCCCGACCGGCGCGCGACGACGAGCCCCGCGTCCTCCAGCACGCGCAGGTGCTTCATGACGCCGAAGCGCGTCATCTCCAGCTCGGACTCGAGCTCGGTCAGCGTGCGGCCGTCACGCGCGAAGAGCCGGTCGAGCAGGAAGCGACGCGTCGGGTCGGCCAGCGCCTTGAACACGAGGTCGTCGTCGGTCACGCGATGGAGAATAGGTGACCAGAAGGTCACATGTCAACAAAGCGGCGATGGAGCCCGGGAAGTCCCGGGTCCTCATCGCCAACGAACGCAAGGATCGCCTGGCCATCGTCGCCCCCATCGTGATCGGGCTGGGCCACGAGGTGATCGCGCGAGCGATCGACGTCGTCGACCTCGCCACCGCGGTCGTCGACGGCCACCGGCTGCTCCCCAGTCAGCCGCAGGCTCCTCCGCGAGCCTGACGGGCCGCCGCCGCTCGTGCGGCGGCGACGCCCATCAGAACGCCTGTCCGGTGGGCCGGATGAGGATCTCGTTGAGGGTCATCCGCTGCGGGCGTCCGACCGCGAACGCGATGACCTCGGCGATGTCCTCGGCCGTGATCGACATCCTCGCGTACATCTGCTCGGTGGCCTGCTTGGCCTCCGCATGCGTGATGTGGTCGGTCAGCTCGGTCGCCACGGCGCCGGGCTCGATGACCATCACGCGGATGTCGGGCTGGAGCTCCTGGCGCAGGGCCTCTGACCAGCCGTTCATGCCCCACTTGGTCGCGGCGTAGCCCGCGTTGCCGGCACGAGCTTTCCGTCCGGCGACCGACGAGATGTTCACGAGATCGCCGCCACCGTCGCGGAGCTGGTCGAGGAACACCTCCGTGGCGGTCATCGCGCCGAGCAGGTTGGTCTCGACCATCTGCCGGTGCTCCGCGCGCTGGCCGGACGTGAACGGCCCCAGCAGCATCACGCCGGCGTTGTTGACGAGGATGTCCGCGCCGCCCAGCTCCTGCTGGACGCGCACGGCGGCCGCGACGACGGAGTCGAGGTCGGTGACGTCGGCCTCGATGGCCAGCGCTCCGTTGCCGAGCTCGCCGGCGAGCGCCCGGACGCGGTCGGCGCGGCGCGCGAGAAGCGCGAGACGGTGGCCGTCGGCGGCGAGGGCGCGAGCGGTGGCCTCGCCGATCCCGGAGGAGGCGCCGGTGATGACCGCGACGCGGCCGGAGTCCTGATCGGTGCTCAAGAGGTCTCCCCTGTCGTGTTCGTGCGCGGCGCGAGCCTGAGCGTCGTCGACCGCGCCTGGGCGTTCGTGACGCTGTCGACGATGTTCCCGGGGTAGCGGTGGTACTTGGCTCGGTACGCGGCGTCGACCTGCTCGTTCACCGCGTGGTCGGCGTCCTCGATCGTCACGTCCTTCTCCACGCCGCCGGCCCGGATCCGGCCCTCGCGGCTCCTCCGCGCGACGCGGTACCAGCCGGTGCCGGGGCCGTAGGCGGCGCGGACATGGAGGTCGTCACCGACGCGGACGACCCAGATCGGGACCGGCGTGCGCAGGGTCCCGTCGCGCCGCCGCGGCGCGATCTCCAGTTCGTCGGCACCTTCGATGCTGCTGAGCTCGTCGCTCGTCCACGTCGTCGTCTTCTCATCAGGTCGATCCATGGCACGACCTACTGTGCCACCGTCCGGCACGGGCGAGCGAAGATCTGGCCATGGAGATCACGAGGAGCACCATCGACACCGCCAAGGGCCCCGGCGACTGGTTCACCGGGGACGTCTACATCGACAACGTCGCCGCGGCGCCTCCGCCCGCGCGCGTGCAGGCCAACCTCGTCCACTTCACCCCGGGCGCACGCACGGCGTGGCACACGCACCCCCTCGGCCAGACCATCTACGTCACCGAGGGCGTCGGGCTCTGCCAGCGCCGCGGCGGTCCGATCGAGGTCATCCGCCCGGGCGACCGCGTCCTGTTCGCGCCCGACGAGGACCACTGGCACGGCGCCGCCCCGACCCGGTTCATGGCGCACCTCGCCCTCAACGAGGTCGACGACGACCACGTCGCGGCGAACTGGGGCGACAAGGTCAGCGACGACGAGTACGGCGCCGTCCCCGCGAGGGAAGGCTGACGTAGGCGACCAGGATCGGTGCCCGGATGGGCCCGGCGGTGGACAGCGTCCGGTGCTGAGTGGAGGCTGTGCGCATGGTGGACGTCGACGTACCGCCGGCGCACCCGCGCCGCGCGTGGCTGCCGCTCGGCGACGCGTCGCGTGCTCGCCGGCTGGTCAAGGTCGCGGGATGGATCGCGGGGATCGCGCTGGTCGTCGCGGCGCTCGAGCTCGTGGGCGTGGATGTCAGCGGCTGGTTCTCGAGCCTGTGGGACGCACTGACCGAGGTCCCGGTCGGATACCTCATCGCCGGCTGGGCGCTGCAGACCGCGCAGACGACGCTGACCGCCCTCGGCTGGTACTACATCCTGCGCGCCGGCTTCCCGGATGCCCCCGTGCTCTACCGGGCGGCGCTGGCCGCGTATGCGACCGGCGTGGCCCTGAACGGGTTCCTACCGGCCAACATCGGCACGTTCGTGATGTTGCTGATGTTCGTGGCGATCATCCCGGGCGCGAGCTTCGCCGGCGTGCTCGGCGGGCTGGTGGTGCAGAAGCTCTTCTTCACCGTCGCGGGGGCGTTCGTCTACGCCTACCTCTTCCTGTCGGTGCCCGGCTCGTTCGATCTTGAGCTCGGCGGGCCGCACGATCATCCGGTCCTGTTCGGCTCGATCGTGCTCGGCGCCGGTCTGCTGCTCGTCATCCTGGTTCGCATCTTCTGGCGCAGGCTGCGCGGCCTGTGGGCGAAGGCCCGCCAGGGCGGTGCGATCCTCGCCCGACCGGGCGAGTACGCGGTCCGCGTGGCGCTGCCGTCGTTCGGCGCCTGGCTGGCCAAGCTGGGCGTGATCGCCGTGTTCCTCGCCGGCTACGGGATCGCGGTCACGTTCCACACCGTGATGTCGGTGGTCGGCGGGAACTCGATCGCGAACACCGTCTCGGTCACGCCGGGCGGCGTCGGCATCAACCAGGCGACCAACGTCGTGGCGCTCGACGGCGTCACCGACGCGGCGACCGCGACCGCATACTCGCTCGGACAGCAGCTCGCGGTCACCGCCTGGAACATCGCGTTCGCGCTGGTCCTCGTGATCTGGGCGTTCGGGTGGGCCGGCGGCAAGGTCCTGGTCGAGCAGTCCTACACGGACGCCAAGACCAAGGTCGCCGAGCAGAAGGCGCAACGCGACGAACGACGCGCGGCCACGCGCGAACGGGACTCGAGCTGATCGACGCGCGTTCGGGTGGCCGCGAGCATGCCGGCTGCTTGCGGTAGGTTCCATACCTGGTATACATACTCGAGTATGTTCGCCTTGAGGAGCCCGTCGTGAGCGTCCCCCATGCCCTCCTTGGCCTGCTCAGCGAGGGGCCGAAGTACGGCCTGCGGTTGCAGAGCGAGTTCCAGTCGCGGACCGGCGAGGTCTGGCCGCTGAACGTCGGGCAGGTCTACACGACGCTGCAGCGTCTCGAGCGGGACGGGTTCGTCGAGACCGATGCGGACGGCGAGCGGTCGCAGAAGCGCTACAGGATCACCGCCGCCGGCGCCCAGGAGCTCGCCGGCTGGCTTCGCACGCCGCCCGAACTCGTGCCTCCGCCGCGCGACGAGCTCGTCATCAAGGTGCTCGTCGCCCTGCAGGTCGCCGGGATCGACATCCGCGAGATCCTGCAGGTGCACCGCCGGCACGCGATCGAGGTGATGCAGCGCTACACGCGATCAAGGCCGAGGCCGCGGAGGACGACGTGGCGCTTGCGCTCGTGGCCGACGCGGAGCTCTTCCGGCTCGAAGCGATCGTCCGCTGGCTCGACGCCGCCGACGTCCGCTTGAAGCGGCTGCCGTCGACCGCGCCGCCCGCGGTGGCCGACCCGCCACTCGAATCAACTCCCACGGTGGAGGTCTCGCAATGACCCCTGCACTCGAACTGCGCCGGGTATCGAAGCTCTACGGCTCCGGAGTGGGCGAGGTGCAGGCGCTCAGCGAGGTCGACCTCTCGGTCGAGCGCGGCGAGCTCGTGGCCGTCATGGGCCCGAGCGGCTCCGGCAAGAGCACCCTGCTGACGATCGCGGGCAGCCTCGAGCACGCGAGCAGCGGCCAGGTGCTCGTCGACGGCGTCGACCTTGCAAGCGTCTCCCGCTCGGATCAGGCGACGATGCGACGCCGGTCGATCGGCTACGTCTTCCAGGACTTCAACCTCCTCGCGGGGTTGACGGCCCTCGAGAACGTCACCCTGCCGCTCGAGCTCGACGGCGTCCGCGCCAGAGCCGCGCGCGCCGACGGGGCTGAAGGCGCTCGAGGAGCTCGACGTCGCCGACCGTGCCGATCACTACCCGGACGAGCTCTCCGGCGGCGAGCGCCAGCGAGTCGCGATCGCCCGGGCGATCGTCGGCGATCGCGGCCTGCTGCTGGCTGACGAGCCGACCGGCGCTCTGGACTCCGTGAACGGCGAGGGTGTCATGCGCTTGCTGCGGGCCGCCACGCAGCGGGGAGTCGCGGGTGTCGTCGTCACCCATGAGGCACAGCTGGCGTCCTGGGCCGACCGCGTCGTCTTCCTGCGCGACGGCCGCGTCGTCGACCAGACGGTCGCGCCTCCCGGCCCGGAGTCGCTGCTCGCGGCGGGTGACGGGCGGTGACGACGCTCGCTCGGCGCGCGACGTCGCGAGGGTCGAGCAGCGGCGGCGTCGCCGCTCGACGCGCGCTGATCCACTGGGCCGACGCGGCTGTTCCGCCGCGAGTGGCGGCAGCAGATCCTGGTGGTCGCGCTGCTCACCGTCGCGGTCGCGGCTGCGGTCGGCAGCATCACGCTCGTCTACAACGCGAGCCCCGCGGACAACGGCGAGTTCGGCTCGGCCAGCCGGCTGCTCGATTTCGACGGCTCCGATCCACGCAAGCTCGAGGCCGGACTCGCTGACGCCCGAGCGATCGTTCGGGACGACCGAGAGCATCGGGCATCGATCGATCCCCGTCCCGGGCGGGGTCGAGAACGTGGACTTCCGCGCGCAGGACCCGGGTGGCCCGTACGGCGGCGAGCTGCTCGCGCTCCGCCGCGGCAGCTACCCGGTGGGTCCGGGCCAGGTCGCCGTCACCGACGGTGTCGCCGAGCTCCTCCGGCTCCGGCTCGGGGCCACCCTGGCGCTCGACGGACGCCGACGCACGGTCGTGGGCATCGTCGAGAACCCGCGCGACCTCGAGCGACGAGTTCGCGCTCGTCTCCCCGTCGTCCGCGGGCGCGCCGGACCACGTCGCGGTCCTGGTCGACGCGAGCGACGCGTCGATCGACTCCTTCTTCACCCGCACCGCACCGGACAAGACGGCGCTGGTGGGCTCCAAGTCGCCGCCCGAACGACCAGGCGACGGACGCGCTGGCCATGTTGTCCGTGGCCACCGTCTTCCTGCTCCTGGCCTCGCTGGTCGCCGCCGCGGGCTTCGCGGTCGTCGCGCAACGACGGCTCCGCCAGCTCGGGATGCTCGCCGCGATCGGCGCCACGCAGAAGCAGCTGCGGCTCGTCCTCCTGACGAACGGCGCCCTCGTCGGCACGATCGCCGCGGCCGGCGGGACGATCATCGGCCTCGCGCTCATGGGTCGCCCTCGCCCCGACGCTCGAGAGCGCGATCGGACATCGCATCGACCGGCTCAGCGTTCCCTGGGGGCTGATCGCGCTGCGCCGCCCTGCTCGCAGTCCTCGGGGCCACCGCCGCCGCCTGGTGGCCGGCGCGCACGGTCGCCCGCATCCCCGTGCATGCTCGCGCTCTCCGGGCGACCGCCGAAGCCGAGGCCCGCCCGCCACGCTGCGTTTGCGGCCGCAGTCCTGATCGCCGTCGGCATCAGCTGTCTGGCGCTCTCGGGCCGGGACCGGCCGCCGCTCATCGTCGCCGGGATCGTGACGACGATCCTCGGCTGCCTGCTGGTGGGCCCGCTGGCCATTCGCATCTTCTCCGGCCTGGCCGGGCGAGTCTCCATCGCGCCGCGATTGGCGCTGCGAGACCTCGTCCGCTATCAGGCCCGTTCCGGAGCGGCCCTGGCGGCCGTCACCCTCGCGCTCGGCATCGCGGCGACGGTCGTCGTCGTCGCGTCGGCCGAGCAGGCGAAGCAAGCCACTGAGCCGCCCAACCTGTCCGACCGCCAGATCCGGGTCTATACGGGCCCGCCGGAGCTCCGGGAAGAGCCCGCGATCCTGACGGGAGCCCAGCTCGAACGCCGGGCCGCCGGCGTCCGGCAGCTCGCCGACGCAGCTCGAGCGGAGCGACCGTGATCCCGCTCCTCAAGCCGTTCCAACCGGGCGTGCAGGCCATGCTCGAGGGCGACACCCGCGTACGCCCGACGATCGCAGCCGCGAGGCGGGAGGACGGCCCCGCGGGGCGGAAGATGTACCGCGTCGATGGACAGCTCTACGTCGCCACGCCGGCGGTGTTCTCCTACCTCGGAATCGACCCCGGGACGGTCGATCCGGGCACGGACTTCGTGGTCGACCGCAGCGCGCCGGTCGACGAGCTCGGTGATCCCGAGCACGACGGAGCGCACGGACTCTGACTCCGCCGTCACGAACGTCCAGAGGATCGATACCGGCCGGCGCCTGTTCGGCTCGGCGTTCGGCTCGACGAAGCCGCCGATGTTCATCACGCGCAACGGTCTGCGCCGCCACGGCTGGGCGCAGATCGCGGCGGGCTGGCTCGTCGAGTCGAGGCGCTCACTGACGAGCGACCAGATCGCGGACGCCCGCGAGCGCGCGGCGAAAGCCGGCCTCACGATCGAGGTCAAGCGACAGAGACGCCTTCCCCACGAGGGCGATGGCCATCACCACGGGCGCGGGCGCGCTCCTGGCGCTCGGCATCCTCGCGATGACGGTCGGGCTGATCCGCAGCGAGAGCGCCGGCGACCTCCGCATCCTGACCGCGACCGGAGCCACCCCCCGCGTCCGCCGGACGCTGACGGCCACCACCGCCGGCGCGCTCGCCCTGCTCGGCGCGCTGATCGGCGTCGCCGGCGCCTACGTCGTCCTCTCGGCGACGTACTACGACGACCTCGGCTATCTGAGCGACGTGCCGGTCCTGTACCTCGCCCTCGCAGTCGATCGGCGTGCCGCTCGCCGCCACCGCGGCCGGGTGGCTCCTCGCCGGCCGCGAGCCGCCCGCCCTCGCCCGACCCGTGCTCGAGTGACCGGGAAGCGGGTCACCACTTCATGAACGGCGGCCGTCGCCTCAGCCGCGCAACTCCGCCAGCGTCCGGCCGCTCATGACCGACTCGGGCCGCTCGGTGACGATGTCCGAGCCCGGGCGCGCCTCGTCGTCGCGGCGCTTGATCAGCAGCCATTGCGGCTTGGTGCCGGGTCGCGTGCGCTGGAGGGCGAAGCCGCCGCGCAGCTTCTCGCCGTGCAGGACGAAGACGGCGTGGCCGCGCTCGAGCGCCTCCGGCCAGGCGACGCGGCCGCCCTGCTCGTAGGTTCCGCGGTCCCACACGATCACGCCGCCGTCACCGAGCGCGCCCTCGAAGTCGTTGTGGTCCAGGCTGTGGTCCTCGACCTCCACGGCCAGGCGCTTGGAGGCGGGATCGAGCGACGGTCCCTTGGGCACGGCCCAGGACCGCATGACCCCGTCGACCTCCAGGCGCAGGTCGTAGTGGTGGGCCGTCGCCTGATGCTCCTGGACGACGAACACCCCGGCGCTGACGCCGCGGATCGCGAACTGCTCGTGACCCTCGACGCGCGCGCGTTCGGCCGCAACGTCGTCACCGACGAACGCCATGAGCGCTCCGACAGCGTCGGGCGCGCCCTCGGCATGGATCTCTCCGGTCGGCCGCACCCAGCCCATGACAGCCAGCTCGCGAGCCTTGGCTGCCACGGCCTCGGCGTCGATCCCGCCGCCGGCGGCCGCGCGCAGCGCCTGGTTACGAGCGGTTGGAGCCATCGTCCCTCAACCACAGAGCCCCGCAAATGCGCTAGGCGGCGGTCTCGCGATGTGGCAGCTTCCAGCCCGGCCGCGGGAAGTGGCACGTGTAGCCGTTCGGGTAGTGCTGGAGGTAGTCCTGGTGCTCGGGCTCGGCCTCCCAGAAGGGAACGGCCTCGCTGATCACGGTCACCACCTTGCCGGGCCACAGGCCTGACGCCTCGACGTCGGCGATCGTGTCCTCGGCGACCTGGCGCTGCTCGTCGCTCGTATAGAAGATCTCGGAGCGGTAGCTGGAGCCGATGTCGTTGCCCTGGCGGTCCTTGGTCGTCGGGTCGTGGATCTGGAAGAAGAACTCGAGGATGTCCCGGTAGGAGATGCGCTCGGGGTCGAAGACGATCTCGACCGCCTCGGCGTGGCCAGGATGGTTCCGGTAGGTCGGGTTGTCGTTCTCCCCACCGGTGTATCCGACCCTGGTCGAGATGACGCCCTCGCGCTGGCGCAGCAGCTCCTGGACGCCCCAGAAGCAGCCTCCCGCGAGGATGGCGGTCTCGGCGTTGTCGCTCATCGCACTCTCCGTTCTCCGAAGCTCTGTGTCCGAGCCAGTCTGAAGCATGCACCCGGATCACCGAAAGGGCGTGGAGACGTCGCGACGCAGCTACGCCGGCGGTCGTACGCCGACGAGTCACCTCCTGGGCGACGACAGGGGCGTGCTCGGCGTCGACCATGGGACGCATGTCGACCGGGATCAGCTTCGACGTCCTTGCGAACGGGCAGATCACCGAGACCCGGCACGAGGTCAACGTGTCCGAGCGACCCGGCGGCTGACCCGCTGCATCGTTGAACGGTCCTCCGCGACAGCGACTGGCCGGCCTGGACGGCATCCGCGGCCTCGCTGCGCTGTTCGTCGTGGTGAACCACATCTTCTTGCGCGCATTCCCCGGCTACCCCGTGGACCACGCGCCGTTCTGGGCCGCGCCGTTCATCTACGGGCGCTTCGCGGTCGTCGTGTTCATCGTGCTGTCCGGCTTCTCGCTGGCCCTGTCACCGGCACGCCACGGCTGGCGACTCGACGGGGTCTCCCGGTTCGCGCACCGGCGGGCCCGGCGCATCCTCCCGCCGTACTGGGCGGCGCTCGCCTTCAGCCTCGCGGTGGCGTGGCTGGTCGTCCCTCCGCCCGGGCAGGGAGCGCCCGACGTGAAGTCGGTCGTCGTCAACGGCGTGCTGGTGCAGAACCTCGTCGGTGCGCCGACCCCCAACGGATCGTTCTGGTCGATGGCCGTCGAGGCGCAGCTCTACGTCCTGTTCCCGCTGTTGCTGCTGATGGTGCGCCGGTGGGGCGCCATCGTCATGGTCGCCACCGTGACGCTCGTCGTGGTGGCGGTCGGGATCTTGGCCACGCACGTCTCGCGCCTGGACGTCTTCGCGACCCAGTCTCCGCCCGACCTCGCCGCGCTGTTCGCGGTCGGCGTCGTCAGCGCCGGCGTGGTGGGCGCGAGCGGGGCCCGCAGCTGGCCGTGGGCTTGGCTCGCGCTCGCGGCCGCAGCGCCGGTGCTGGCGATGATCGCGTGGCAGGGTTCGGTGTGGACGCTCGACCACCTGTTGTGGGTCGATCTCGCGCTCGGCCCGGCCGTCGGGTGCCTCCTGGCCGGTCTGGCCACAGGCCATGCGGCGCCTCTCGGGCGGTTGCTCGACGCGAGGCCGCTCCGCAGCCTCGGCTCATCGTCCTACAGCATGTACCTGACGCACGGCCCGATCGTCGTCGTCGTCTACGAGACGCTCGTGGTCGGCCGGGTCCCGCAGGGTGTTCCCGCGTTCGTCGTGTCGCTCGCCCTGGTGGTGCCGCTGACGATCGCGTTCGCGCGCGTCTTCGCGTCGGTCTTCGAGACGCCGCTCCGGCACCATCTCAGCTGGTCCCGGGCAGCGTGGCGTGGTCGGTCGCCGGTCACCCGCGGTTGTGGTTGACGACCTCGACGTTGTGGCCGTCCGGGTCGAGCACGAACGCGCCGTAGTAGCCGGGGTGGTAGGCGGGGCGCTCGCCGGGCGCTCCGTGGTCCTCGTGGCCCGCGGCCAGCGCGGCGGCGTGGAACGCGCGGACGGTCGCGTCGTCGGCCGACGGGAACGCGATGTGCACGTGCTCGGTGAGCGGCCGCCCGTCGTCGAGGAGCGAGAACGAGCCGTCCGCGCCGGTGAACTGGACCCGCTCGGGCGTGTCGTCGCCCAGCCGGATCCCGGCGTACGGCGCGATCGTGGCGTAGAAGCGCTTCGCGGCGGCGAGGTCGGCGACGCGGATCCACAGGTGGTCGATCCGCCCCGGCTGCACGGGGTTCGCGCGCTCGCTGTGGATCGCCTCGACACTGTTTCCGTCGGGGTCGCGCAGGAAGCCGCCGTAGTAGTGCGGGCCGTACTCGGGCCGCGGACCGGGCGCGCCGTCGTCGCGGTGGCCGGCGTCGACGCCGGCCTGCCAGAAGGCGTGCACGAGCTCGCGCGTCGGGGCCCAGAAGGCGACGTGCAGCCCCCGGCTGACCGGGTGCTCGCGGTCCGTCGGCACGATCCCGAACACGTCCCAATCGACCAGCTCGGAGTCCGCGTGGATCGGCTCGATCCCGAGCGTGCCGAGCACGGTGCGATAGAAGCGTTCGGACGCGGCGAGATCCGAGACGGCGATTTCGACGTGGTCGAACACCCCGGCGAGACTACCGTCGCGGTCAGGCTCCAGCTCGACACCCCGAGGCGCGGGCCGACGTCAGCCCAATGCCGCTGCTTCGACGGAGGCCGAAGGCTCGATGTCCGGCAGGCGCATCATGCGGAACGCGTCGAACAGGCCGAGGAGGCCCGCGAGGAGCGGCACGAGCAGCGCCACCTGAAGCGCGAGGTTCGTCGCGTCGGTGTTGATGGCGAGGATCTCCTCCCGGACTGGTGGGGGTTCGTCGGCGAGCAGTTCCTCGAGCTGCGTGTTGCTCACGACCTGCGCGTCGTCCTCCAGCGTCTGCGCGATCTGCTCCTGTTGCGAGGAGGGGATCACGGGGCTCGCGTTCGTCATGTTCGTGAACGCCAGTGAGAGGGTCGCGAGCAAGACGCCACCGGCCACCGCGAGGCCGAACGACAACCCGAACGACCCCGACGCCGAGTTCACGCCGGCCGCTTCGCTGATCCGCTCGTCGTCGATCGGGGCGAGCGTGTAGTTGTTGAGCTGCGACACCAGCAGGCCGAGCCCCGCTCCCGTGATCGCCAGCGGGATGAGCAGGTACCAGCCGGAGTCGGCGCGCGGCACGATCGGAATGATCAGCGCGAGGCCGAGCGTGCTCAGCGCGAACCCGGCCCGGATGACCTCCGAAGCGCGCCGGCCGCCGGACCTCCGACCGGCGAGGATCGCGACGGCGAACATGGTCAGCGAGAGCGGGGCGAGCGACAGGCCCGTCTCCAGCGCGTCGTATTCGAGCTTGATCTGCAGATAGATCGGCAGCGCGATCATCGCCCCGCCGAGCATGACGTTCTGCAGCAGTTGCCCGGTGAACCCGAGTCTGAAGTGCGGGAGCCGGAACAGATCCGGATCGAGCAAGGTCACCTTGCCCTCGCGATGGCGCCGCACGAGCCAGCGAGCGAGCGCCCACAGCGCGAGCGCGCCGATCGCGATCAGCAGCGCGACGTAGTCGCCGCCCTCCTGCCACACCAGGATGCCCAGCACCACGCCGCCCATCCCGATGACCGACAAGCCCGCGCCCACCCCGTCGACCTGCCGCTCGCCCGTGTACGGAACGTCCTTGAGAAGCCCGAGCTGCGACAGCACGACCGCGATGATCAGGGCCTCCAGCAGGAAGCCGACGCGCCACGACAGGTAGGTGGTGACGAAGCCGCCCAGCAGCGGCCCGACCGCGGCGGCGATCGCGGCCGCCGCTCCGACGAGCGCATAGGTCTTCTTCTGTGCCGCTCCCTCGAAGTTGCCATGGATCAGCGACTGCATCGCCGGCAGCAGCAGCGAGGCGCCGAGGCCGCCGATGATCGCCCAGAAGATGATGACCGCCGTCAGGCTCTGGGCGAGGGTCATCGCCACCGCGCCGATCGCGTAGCCCACCAGCCCCAGCGTGTACGCCCGCTTGCGTCCGAAGAAATCGCCGACCTTGCTGCTGATCAGGATGAACGCGGCGGAGACCAGGGCCTCCAGCGCGATCGCGCTCTGGACGGAGCTCACCGTCGTGTCGAGGTCCTCGACGACGGCCGAGATCGACACGTTCATCAGCGACGTGTCGACCACGAGCACGAACATCGCCGCCGCCAGCACCAGCGACAGCCTCGAGCTCCCCGCTTCCTTGGGTGGATCGTCTATGGCGCTACCCCGGCCACGAGAGGCCTCCAACCGTGGGCGCGCAAGCCAACATGTGCCATCCGCGCCGAGTATCGCTGTTCGACCCCTTCAGCACCAGCAGCTTCCGCTTTCCCCTGCGACGCAGCAGTGCGCGGCCGCTACGCGGCCGTCAGGATGTCGGTCACGGAGCCCACGAACGCGGGCAGCGCCGCCAACAGCACGAGGGCGACCGCGGCGCGGCCGACGAGGACCGCGCGCGCCGAGGCCGGGAGCGGCGAGGGCGCGTTCCTGGACAGGCGCGCCGCAATTGCGACCGCGACCATGCCCTGGAACAGCGCAAGCGCGACGAACGAACTGACCGACAGCCAGTCCGGTCCGGCGAGGTTGAAGTCGAAGTTCTCGGAGCGCAGGGGATCGATCCGCGAACCCGCCAGCACCAGCAGCACCGTCCCGAGCGCGAGGCCACCGGCGCGCCCGCGCGGCAACAGCGGCCCCAGCAACGCGAGCAGCAGCCCGGTCAGTAGGCCGGTCACCGGACCGATGAAGATGATGAACCCGAGCGTGCCGTCCACGGTGATCTCGCCGATCACCGCGTTGGCCTCGGTGATCGCGCCCCGCGACTCCTCGGGTGAGGCGACGGCCAGCAGCCGCATCACGAGCCGCCCTCCGGCGCCTGCTGCGATCAACCCCCCGGCCACGCCTGCCACCATCGACACGCCCACGTACCGCGCCAGCCGCCCCGGCAGCGCCCGGGCGCGGGTGTCAGCCGGAGCGCGAGCGGGGCTCTCGGAGCTCGCCGATCCCCAGCGCACGACGATCACCACCCCGGCCAGGACGACGAGCACGCAGCCTGAAACCACGATGATGCCGGTCAGCATGGCCGGCAAGTAAAGCGTGCAGTCGGCGGCAAGCGGCTAGCCGATCGGCCAGCGGCCGGTCCGTTTTCGACCGCGGGCCGCTCGCCCAAGAGAATCGACAGGGCGGATCGAACCGGTCTCGTGATCGGTGAGCTCGGTCGCGATGGTGCCGGGCTCGATGACGGTGACGCGGATGTCGGGCTGGAGCTCGACGCGCAGGGCTTCTGACCAGCCGTTGACCGCCCACTTGGTCGCCGCGTAGCCGTCTGCGGCCAACGCACGGGCGGTCGCCTCGCCGATGCCCGAGGAGGCGCCGGTGATGACCGCGACGCGGGCGGTGGGCTGATCGGTGCTCATGCGACGGTCTCCGCTTCGTCGAGCGCAAGAGATGACGACAGTCCGCGGTAGGCGTCGATCTGCTGCTGGCGCTCGGCCAGCTTCTCCTCGGCCTGCGCGATCGCGTCGGCGCCGGCGATGAACCGGAACGGCGGCTGCTCCTCGTCGGTGATGGTCAGCAGCGCCTGGGCGAGCCTGGCCGGGTCGCCGCCCTGCTTGCCGTTCATGCCGTCCCAGAACTCGCGCTGAGCGGCGTTGCGCTCGGCGTAGTCCTCGATCGACGCCGGGGCGTAGTTCGTCGACTCCTTCGTGAGCAGCTCGGTGCGGAAGAACCCGGGGTTCACCACAGTGGTGTGGATGCCGAACGGCTCGACCTCGGGGGCGAGCGACTCCATCCAGCCGTCGACGCCGAACTTCGACGCCGCGTAGGCGGTGCCGTACTCGAAGCCGGCGAAGCCCGCGGAGGAGGAGATCGTCACGACGTGCCCGGAGCGCTGCCTGCGCATGACGGGCAGGACGGCGCGCGTGACGTTCATCGGGCCGATCAGGCTCGTGGTGATCTGCCGGCCCATCTGCTCAGGCGTGAGCTCCTCGAAGAAGCCCGCGTAGAAGCTGGCGGCGTTGTTGACGAGCACGTCGATGCCGCCGAAGCGGTCGACCGCGGCCTCGACCGCCGCCTCGGCGTCCTGCGTGCTGGTGACGTCGAGCCGGACGGCGAGCAGATGGTCCGCGTCGCCGACGGCCTCGGCGACGGCGTCGGGGTTGCGGCCGGTGGCCACGACGTTGTGGCCGGCGGCGAGCGCGGCCTTGGCGATGTCGAGGCCCATCCCGCGGCCGGCGCCGGTGATGAGCCAGGTCTTCTTCTCGGTGGTCATGGCGTCCAGCAAAGCGCGGATCCGGAGAAGGTGGGAGCCCCTGTTGAGAGGGCTACTGGCAGTGGTCTCCCAGGCGCGCGTCGCCGGGTCTACGCTGGCGTTCGTGGAGACCAAGGCCGAGATCCGAGAGTTCCTGACTTCCCGCCGCGGCCGGATCACGCCCGAGCAGGCCGGGCTGCCGACCTACGGCGCTCGTCGCGTCCCTGGGCTACGCCGCGAAGAGGTCGCCGTCCTGGCCGGCGTGAGCATCCAGTACTACACCCGCCTGGAACGCGGAGACATGAGCGGCGCCTCCGAGGGCGTGCTGGAGGCACTGGCCCGGGCGCTCCAGCTCGACGACGCCGAGCGCGCGCACCTCTTCGACCTCGCCCGCGCCGCCCAGCCCACCGGAGCACGCCCGCGCCGACGCCAGGCCAAGCCACGGATCCGGCCCGAGATCCAGTGGACGCTCGACGCGATCACCGGCGCCGCCGCGTACGTGGGCAACGACCGCCTCGACATCCTGGCCACCAACCAGCTCGGGCGCGCGCTGTTCTCCGAGCTCTACGCCGCACCCGCGCGACCGCCGAACCACGCGCGGTTCGTGTTCCTCGACCCGCGCGCCCAAACGCTCTACGCCGACTGGGACCGCGCCGCCCGCGAGACCGCGGCGATCCTGCGCTCGGCGGCCGGCCGCGACCCGTACGACCGCGACCTCTCAGACCTCGTCGGCGAGCTCGCCACGCAAAGCGAGCCTTTCCGCACCCACTGGGCCGCACACAACGTCCGCTTCCACGCCACCGCCGTCAAGCACTTCCACCACCCCGCCGTCGGCGAACTCAGCCTCAGCTTCAACCGCCTCGACATCGCCGCAGACCACGGACTGACTCTCTTCACCTACGCCGCCGAACCCGGCTCTCGCTCCGAAGGGGCGCTGAACCTGCTCGGAAGCTGGGCGGCGACGCCCGACCCAGCCACGGCGCCGGCGCACGAATAGAAGGAGCAGCCATGGAGCATCGTCCGCTCGGCCGCACCGGCGCCTCGGTCAAGTTCTGCCTCGGCGCGATGATGTTCGGCGCCTGGGGCAACCCCGACCACGCCGACTCGATCCGGATCTGACAATAGGCCGGGACTATCGCGTTTCGTCCAAAGCAGCAGTGCGCGCGCCGTCTTCGCGCTCTCGCTTTGCCGCGAAATCGTCCTGCGTCATGGCGGCACCAGCACGGAGCGCAAGCGAGAAAAACCGAGAACTTCCGGCCGCGGTAGCGAGCTCCAGGTTGATGACGCTGTTCTCGCAACGGTCTCGCGACCAGCGCGAGCGGGCGCAGCGCGCCGTCGGATGACCGGCTTGGGGCGGGTTGAGAGCCAGGACGGCGTCGCAAGCTGCCGGACGCGCGTGGCGCGCGCATCGCCTGTCTGTGCGTCCCGCAGGCCAATGACTGCTGATGGCCTAGGGGCCTTCACGAGGCGACCTCCTGCCGCGTGATCCGCCAGATGCCGATCAGGAGCGGGAGCAGCATCCAGAGTGCGAGCGCGGTGCCGGCCTGCGCCCACTGGGTGGCGCTCAGGACCTCCTCGTGCAACGGGGCGAGGGCGAGGCGCGTGTCCAGCCACGGGGCGGCGTCGGCGAAGAAGGACAGCGAGGCCACCGCCGTCCACGTGATCGGCAGTGCGAAGAGCGCGACGATGGCGGGCGCCGAGGCGAGAAGGATCGTGCCGAACGCGACGCCGACCACCATCCCGGTCGTCAGGTAGACCGCCGACTGGCCGATCAACGTCCCGGCGTCGGACCAGGTCCCGTCGACGGCGGCGACACCCGCGGCGACGACGGCGACGGACATGACGAGCATCGCGAGCGAGAGGACGATGCTGGCGATCAGCTTGGCGCCGAGGATGCGCGAGCGCACCGGGACCAGCGCGAAGGTGATCATCCCGGTGCGCTGGGACCACTCCGAGGTGACGAGCAGGATCCCGACGACGGGCAACAGCACGGCGGCCGGCAGCAGCCCGACGCTGAGGACCGAGGCGAAGGTGTGGTCCGCCGCCTCGCCGGTGACGGAGCGGGCGATGACGGCGACCACGGTGATCGCGACCGTGGCGACCTGGAGCCAGAAGCCGGCGCGGGTGTTGAGCATCTTGCGCAGCTCGACGGCGACGAGGCGGCCGAGGCCGGGGCGCGTGTGCACGCCGGCGATGTTCACGGGGATCGGTGCGGTGAGGGTGGTGGCGCTCATGCGGTTGCTCCTGCCAGCTCGGCGTGGATCGGATCGCTCTTCGGCGACGGAGCGGTTCCGCCGGATGTGGTCAGCTCGAAGAAGAGGCGTTCGAGGCCCGCGCCGTCGGCGCGGTCGAGCCGGTGCAGCACGACGTCGTTGGCCATGGCCAGGCGGGCGACGACCTCGGGTTTGGCCTCGACCAGCCGCCGATCGCCGCCGGCGGGGTGCGTCGCCAGGCCGGCGTGGTGGAGTACGGCGTCGAGCGTGGCGAGGTCGGCGGCCTCGACGATGGTCCCGCTCGCGGTGAGCAGCTCGGCGCGGGTGCCCTGCGCCTGGATCCGTCCGCCGCCGATGATGATCATCCGGTCGGCGACGGCCTCGACCTCGGCCAGCAGGTGCGAGGAGAGCAGCACGGTGCCGCCACGGTCGGCGAAGCCGCGCAGCAGGCCGCGCATCCAGCGCATGCCCTCCGGATCGAGCCCGTTGGCGGGCTCGTCGAGGATCAGCACCTCGGGGTCGCCGAGCAGCGCGTGGGCGAGCCCGAGTCGCTGGCGCATGCCGAGCGAGTACCGGCCGACCCGCCGCCGCGCCGCCGCCTCGTCGAGGCCGACGAGCTCCAGCAGCTCGTCGACGCGCCGCGCCGGCACGCCCATGGTCTGGGCGGAGACGGCGAGCGCCTCGCGGCCCCGGCGCCCGGCGTGCTGCGCCGACGCGTCGAGCAGGATCCCGACGCGCCGGCCGGGGTTGGGCAGGTCGCGGTAGCGCCCGCCGAGGATCCGGGCCTGCCCGCTGTCGGGCTCGGACAGGCCGACGAGCATCCGCATCGTGGTGGTCTTGCCGGCACCGTTGGGGCCGAGGAAGCCCGTGACGGTGCCCGGCTCGCAGCGGAACGTGACATCGGAGACGACGGCGCGAGCGCCGCGTCGCTTGGTGAGCTGCTCGACCGTGATCATGACCGCAGGCTCGCGGCGGCCGGCGTGACGGCTGCGTTCGGGGATCGCCGCGCAACGCGGACGATGGCTGCGCTGACGGCGAGGATCGACAGGAGGCCCACCCACTGCAGCGGGTCTCCCATGCCGTCACCCCAGTAGGGCTTGGAGGGCCCGACTTCCACCGGGATGACGTGAAAGAACGTGAACGCGGCGATCTCGATCCACGCGACCACCATGGCCACTCGGGCCGCGGATCGGTGCCTGAACGCGACCAGGGCGCCGGCGATGAGGACGGCGACGAGGCTTGAGAGGTGCTGCGGCTTGGCGAACGTTTCGAGCACTCCGGCCGACGGGTCGATGCGCAGGTCGTCGAAGACGGCGAGGTTGAGGATCAGGAGCGCGAGCAGGGCGCCGGTCAGGCCGAGCAGCAGCCGGGCGGGGCGCCCAGCGGGCTTGTCCATCTGTGAGCTGGTGTGAGTTGGCATGACCGGAACATAACTTAGTTATTGAGACGTGCCTAGTACGGCTACCATGCGTGCGTGCCCACTGCATCGACCACGCGGGAGACCCTGCTCGACGCTGCGCTGCGCCTATTGGAGGAGCGCGGACCCGGAGCTCTGCGCATACGCGACCTGGCGGAGGCGGCCGAGCAGTCGACGATGGGCGTCTACACGCACTTCGGGTCAAAGCAGGGGCTGCTGGAGCAGCTCTACCTGCACGGCTTCCGACGCTTGGAGGAACGGCTCAACAGCGTCCCCTCCGATGGTCAAGGCCGGCAAGAGCTGCTGGCGTTCGCCCTGGCCTACCGCGCGTTCGCGCTCGACAACGACGCGCTCTACGGACTCATGTTCGAGCGGGCGACCCCGGACTTCGTCCCGTCCGACGCCAGCCGCCTGGCAGGACTCGCGACCTTCGAGATGCTCGCCACCCGCGTCGCCGATTGGCGACCCGATTTCACCGACCCGGCGGCCGACGCGCACCTCGTCTGGGCGACCATGCACGGCCTGGTCACCATCGAGCTGATGCACAGGCGGTGGGGTGGCCCCCTCGTCGCGCACCTGCAGGGCGACCCAGAGCAGAACTACGCGACGGCCATCGGCTCGCTCCTCGAAGCGCTCCACGGCCGCTAGGCAAGCCGCTATCGCTTTCCATGCGAAGCGTTAGCGCCGGCAGCGGCGCAGGCACTGCTGCCATTGCCTCAACGCAGCGGTGCGGACGACCAAGCTCGCGCTGCTCCTATTCGTCCGGAGCGGTAGCCGAGACGTCGCCGCATGTGTGGGCTTTCTAGGTGCGACTCTCCGCGGACATGGTGGCCTCGACGGCCTGAACGATGAGCTGGGTCGCGGCGTCGGGCTGCGACACGAACGAAACGTGCGAGGCCGGCACCTCCACGATCGTCGCGTTCGCGCGCTCGGCCATGAACCGCTGGAGCGCCGGCGGGATCGCCTTGTCCTCCGTGCCGAGCAGGTACCAGCACGGCAGCGTCTTCCACGCCAGCGGGCCCGACGGCGCGCCGGCGAACGCGGCAGCGGCATACGGCCGCTGCGCAGCGGCCATGACGTCCGCCGTGGCCTGGTCGACGTCGGCAGCGAAGGCCTCCCGGAACGCCTCGGGGTCGAGGAAAAGGTCCACGCCCTCGCTTCCGTCCGCGCTGGTGAAGGGCACTGGCCTGATCGAGGGCCCCACGAGGCTGCCTTCGAACCGCTCCAGGAGCTCCTGCTGGCTCTCGCCCTCGTCGCACATCCAGCCGTTGAGGTAGACGAGTGCCTTGACCTGGTCGTTCCCGGTCGCGGCGGTCGAGATGACATTGCCCCCGTAGGAGTGGCCGACGAGCACGATCGGGCCCGTCAGCGTCCGCAGGAACTCGGCGAGGTAGGTCGAGTCGCCGGCGAGGTCGCGAAGCGGGTTGGCGAACCCGATGGCGCGGAATCCTTCGCGCTGCAGCGCGCGGATCTCGGCGTCGAAGCCCGTCGCATCGGCCCATGCCCCGTGGACAAGGACGATCGTCGGTCTGTTTTCGTCGGGCTGGGTGGCCATGTCTGCTCCTGTCGCGCGCCGTGTGTCCTTGGACCGCCGTGAGCAGTCTCCTCCGCACACCCAGCCGCCGCAAGCTCGTGGACAAGACGGCGATCAGACGGCCGGCAGCCGCTTCAACCCGAGCGGGGTTTTGGGAACCCCACAGCCCGAGCGCCCGCACGGCCGTGGCGTCCACACGACCCCGCGGGCACCGCAGCTCGGGGGTCAGCCCCGCAGCGCGAGCGCCGACCGGACAGACTGCTGCCACGCAATGCGAAGCGGCGAGAGTGGTGACGGCGGTCGCCGCCGGCCCTTACGCCTGCAGGCGGCAGTAAGACGCATGCCCGTCGCCGCTGCTGCTTTCCATGCAAAGCGGCAGTGCGCTGCCGCGCGAGAGGCGAGCACCTCAGGAAGGCTGCACTGCCAATCGATCTGCGCTTCCGAGTAGATTCCCGGGCATGCCACGCAAGCCACGGAGGTCGGACCAGCCGGCTGCCCCGAATGAGGGGGCGGACGGAACTGGTCTCGAACCACAGACACAAAAGGCCTGCAAATGCAGACCTTTTGATGGGCGATACTGGGCTCGAACCAGTGACCTCCTGCTTGTCGAGCAGGCGCTCTCCCAGCTGAGCTAATCGCCCTGGGAGGCCGCAAGGGTAGCAATGCGGCAGGTGGTGTGAAGAGGGAGTTGCTCCGGTTTCAGATGACGACCGAACCCCTTCGCCCGCCCCCTATGTGAAGAACGTGACGACTCCGGCGAGGACGAAGGCGCCGGCCCAGACGGCGTCCAGGTTCACCCACGTCCGCCGCAGCACGCTCACGCCCCAGCGGTCGTAGACGAGCACGGCGATCACGCCCATGACGAGCACCATCGCGCCCACGTGCAGGAACGCCGCGAAGCCGCTGCCGGCCAGCGACCAGCCGTGCTCCTCCACCGCCGCGAGGGTGTGGTCCTGCGCCTCCGCCTCCCCCGCCGCTCCGGCGCCGATCAGGACCGGGGCGACCATCAGCCCCGCCCCGTGCGCGGTGGACATCAGGAACGACCACCACGCCAGCTCCCCGCGCGTCACGCGCCCCTTGACCCAGCGGAAGTGCGCGCGGGGCTTCACGAACCGGAACGCGCCGAACAGCACGAGCGCGATCCCCGCCCCCATGTGCAGCGCGGACGTGTCGGCGAGCAGCCCGAGCCCCAGCACGAGCGCGGCCGCGACCAGCACCGACGCCTCGTGCCCGATCGCGATCGGCGGCAGCGCGCGCAGGACCGCGCCCCGGTCGCGCTCCTGCATCCCGAGCGCGACGGCGAACAGCCATCCCATCGCCGGGTTGAGGCCGTGGTAGGCACCCAGCAGCGCCATCAGCGCCCACGGCCAGAGCTCGCCCATCAGCGATCCGGGAAGCAGTAGGAGTCAGACGACGCGTCGCCGCCCTGCAGGCGGACCTGGTGCGGGCGCTCGCCGTGGAACTCGACGAAGACGTCGGGGTCCAGCGTGAGCGAGCCGTCCTCGCCGGCGTCGAGCTTGACGAGCCAGCCGTCGATCCCCTCCGGGTAGAACTGCGCGTCCCAGGATGCGTAGAGCGAGTTGGTGAGGAAGACGCGGCGGCCGTCGCGCGACACCTCGACCATCTGCGGGCCGCCGTTGAGCGGCCCGGCCGCGGGGTGCGCGGCGCGCTCGACGATGCCGCCCAGCCGGACCGAGCCGGTCTCGCGCGGGGCGCGCGGGTCGCTCACGTCGAAGCGCTTGAGCTCGCCCGTCCCCCAGCACGACACGTACAGCGCGCGGTCGTCGACCGAGAGCGCGATGTCGGTGATGAGCGGCGGGACCGCGCCGAACGGTTGCAGGATCGGGGGCAGCTGATCCGCCTCCGCAGGCTCCGCCGGGATCGTGATCACCTTCTCGGCCGAGACCGTGCCGTCCTCCGCCCGGGTCCACAGGAAGACCGACGCGGAGAGGTCGGCGGTCGACGTGACGACGCCGACGAACCCGTAGCCCTTGCGCGGGTCGTGCGCGGGGCGCAGCTCGAGGACCATCTGGTGCTCGGAGCCGAGGTCGAGCTCCTGCACGTGCTTGCGCGAGGCGAGGTCGAAGACGTGGAGCCGGTGCCCGTACTGGTTGCCGAGCAGCAGCTCGCCGACGAGCCCGTCCTCGACCATCTTCGGTGTCCCCCACTCCGACGTGATGACCGTGCCGAGGTTCAGGTGCCACCAGAAGTCGTAGGCGAGCTCCTGCGGGCCGCGGTCGGACTCCCACTGGCCCTTGACGGAGAAGTCGTCGTGGTCGAGCAGGAAGACGCCGCCGGGCCCGTCGCCCTCGGGGTTGCCGAGCGCGGAGACGTAGATGCCGTCGGGGCCGCAGTGCACGGTGTGCGGGCGGCTGTAGCCGGCCTTGCGGGCGATCTCCTCCGCCTCGACGACCTTGACGAGCTTGGGCGCGCGCGGGTCCTCCTTGACGTCGACCACATGGATCCGCGAGCTGCGCAGGCCGGGGACGAGCAGGTAACGGCGCTCGACGTGCGGGTGCGCCGCCCATGGGCAGAGCGCGGACGAGCACGCGTTCCAGCCGAAGTGGTGCAGCTCGTCGCCGGCGTTCGGCATGTCGAGCCGGCCGACGAGCTGGCCGTAGGTGGGCGAGCCCTCCTCGACGTCGAGCACCGTGATCGCGTCCGGCTTGCGGTCGCCGTTGGTCCCGGTGTTGAGCGTCGCGACGTACGCGAGCGTCTCGCCGGGTGCCGCGGTCGCCTCCCCGGGAGACGAGTAGAAGCTGGGATCGGGTGTCCAACGCGCCATGACGGCCCTCCGGGTCGGGGATGGCCGACAATCTCTCATGAGTCGATCAGGTTTTGCAGAAACCGGTCCGAACGCTGCCCGTCCTAGGATGTGTCGGCCCCCGGCGCCGTGGCGGAGTGGCTACGCAGCGGCCTGCAAAGCCGTGTACACCGGTTCGATTCCGGTCGGCGCCTCTAGCGGAATCTGCGGGTCAGGTGGAACGTGTGTTCGTTCCACCCCGAATCGGTAGCCCTCGATCGCCGTCGCCAGCTCGTCGAGCGTCGGCGTTCCGGTGTCTTGGGTGGCCCGAAGCCCGCGCTGATCCGACGTCGGGCACTCAGCGCCTGGTCTCGTACCTGGTCAGCACCACGCCGTCGGGAAACGTCCGGGTCTCCACCAGGCTCAGGTTCACCCAGTTGTCCAGGGCCGTGAAGAACGGCGTGCCGCCGCCCACCAGGACCGGATGGGTGACGATCGCGTACTCGTCGATCAGCCCGGCCCGCATGGCCGCCGCGGCGAGTGTGGCACCGGCGATGTCCATGGGGCCGCCGTCGTCGGCCTTGAGCCTGGTGATCTCGGTGACCGCGTCGCCGGTGACCAGACGGGTGTTCCAGTCGACCGTGCTGGTCGTCGAGGAGAACACCACCTTCGGCATGTCCCGCCAGCGGCCGGCGAACTCGATCTCCGCCGGTGTGGCGCCCGGCTGCTTGTCGGCGGTCGGCCAGTGGGAGCTCATCGTCTCCCACAGCTTGCGCCCGTACAGCGCCAGGCCTGTCGCCCCCACCCGGTCGGACCACCACTGGAACAGTTCGTCGCTCGGCACGCTCCAGCCGAGGTCGTCGCCGGGCGCGGCGATGTAGCCGTCCAGGCTCAGGTTCATGCCGAAGGTCAGTTTCCGCATGGCGTCATCCTCCCGTGAGTCGGTATTCGGCGTACAGACCAGCACGGCGCGCAAGAATCATCGGTCAGGCCCACCGAGGGCCAGTTGACCACGACGCCAAGCAGATGCTCCGTACGGAAAGGAACCGGTGCCGGCACACCGTCGCGTGGAGCCCGTCCCGAGAGCACTGGCCGAGGGCGGTGTGCCGTAACACTGGTTCGGTGATGTGTGCCGGTGAGGGGACGACAACCGGGACCGCGCACGCCCATGTGCAGGCGTAGGCGAGGGCCTCCCGGCCGGACTCAGGCGCTCCTGCCCGGGACCCATTGCCCAGCGCCACGCAATCCACCGGACCACCACGTGGTGCACGTTGCGGGTCACGCCGCTGTGTGCAGATGCGCGAAGAGCGTTGGCCGAGTTGCTCATGGGGCAAGAATTGAGCCGTGAGACGACGGCGCCGGCCGGCTAGCTGCTGAACACCGTCGCCCAATCGTTCTTGATGCTCACGACTGTCCAGCCCTGTTCGGCCGCCGTTTGCAGCGAGCGTTCGGCGCCGGCGGTGTAGGCGAACTCGCGCTCGTCGTCGTCGTGTAGCAGGAGCATCCGCAGCGCGGGACGCTCTTTCCCGCCGGCGTAGCGGAGCATCGGGATGTCGCCGTTGGAGTTGCCGCCGGCGATGATCGGGCGTTTGCCGATGCGGCTCCAGATCCGTACAGGCTTGACTGGGCCGTCGTCGAAGATGTCCATGGTTGCTTGGTAAGAGACGTTGCCGCCGTGTTCGTCGTCGGTGTAGGCGAGTGCGTTCGAGCTGCCGATGACGCGCTCGGAGGGGATGCCATAGATCTCGCCGGTAATGGGTCGCATGAAGTCGCGGTCGCCGCCGGAGGCGATGTAGTTGGCGAACCCGTTGGCCTCGAGGTAGCGCAGTAGCTCGACCATTGGTTCGTAGCCGCATTGGTGGAGACCGCGGCCGAGCGTCGGGTGTTTGCCAGCGCGCAGGAAGGCGTCGGCCGCGGCCGAATACTCGTCGACGGTCTGCCCGGCGAACGCTTGGAGGATGCCGACCATCAGCAGCTTCACATCGGAGTCGTCGCCGTGATAGTGCCTCGTGATCGCCGCGCCGAGCCAGCCGTAGTCCTTGTCGTGGGCGGCCTTCCACGGCTGGCGCCCGCGTAGGGACGCGTCGGCCTCCGCCATCTCCGCCAGCCGCATGAGGATGAAGCCGAGCTCGATCGGCATCGGCTTCTCGCACCAGAGCGTGCCGTCATTGTCGAACACGGCGATGCGCTCTGCGGGAGGGACATAGACCTCGCTGCCCTCGGTGGTCACGCGCTCGACGAAGTCCACGATCGCCTTGCGCGTGTCCGTGTCGTGCCACGATGCCAGGTGGTCGCTCATCGCCCCGTCACTGCGCCTTGAGCAGCATCTGCGCGTGACGCTCGAGGTCGAGATACGGCTCGCCGCTCACGTTGACCGAGACCTGGTGGAGGGTTCCGCCAGTGAAGGAGTACGGCGGCTCGCCGGGATAGTCCCGGGTGACCGGCTCGCCCGCATGGCGTCCCACGTAGAGACCCGAGCCTGCGATCGAGAACGCGCCGAGCTGGGTCTTGATCGTCGCCTCGCCCACCTTCGTGTCGCCGTGGAAGAGCGAAAGCGTTCCGGTGCAGGCGCGCGGGTCCTGATCCTTCTTCTCGAATGACGCCGACAGGATCAGGTCATCGCCCGTCGGGACGTCCTCGGATCCGACGATCATCTGCTCCTCGGCGCCGACGTAGCTGTTCACGTAGTGCAGACGGTTGTCCTTGATGTACAGGGCGTGCCCGCCGAAGCGCGTGCCGTGAGCGAAGAGCACGCCCTCCGCGCCGGGCGAAGGAATGTCGACGAGAGCGCCGATCACGAACGAGCGGTTCTTCACGTTGACCGCCTGCCACTCAGGGACCGGAGCCGCGTCAGGGAAGTAGTCGTACTGATCGCGCGGTGCGGTGAGCTGTGGCCGCGGTGTCGCGAAGATCTCGACCGGGGAGCGATCGTCGAGCGGGAACGCGGCGTTGGCGCCGGCCTCGGAGAACCAGATGTTGATGAGCTCCCTGACCTTGTCGGGCTGTTCCGCGGCGAGATCGTTGAGCTCGGACCGGTCGACATCCGTGTTGTAGAGCTCCCACGTGTCGTCGTTGTAGTGGGCCCAGCCGGCGATCACGGGATGGGTCGTCACGGCCTTCCAACCTTCGTGCCAGATCGAGCGGGACCCCAGCATCGCGTAGAACTGCGTCCTCCGGCCCGACTCGCTGGAGGCATCGTCGAAGCTGTTGCGCATGCTGACCCCGTCGAGCGGCGATTGCGTGTGTCCCTTGATCGCCTCGGGCGGCTCGATGCCGAGAACGTCCAGGATCGTGGGGACGAGGTCGATCGCGTGGTGGTACTGCTCGCGGACCTCTCCGCGCGCCTTCGTGCCGGCGGGCCACGAGATGATGCAGGGGTCGCAGGTTCCGCCGTTGTACTCGTAGCGCTTCCACATCTTGAACGGCGTGTTGAAGGCCATGGCCCAGCCGGTCGGGTAGTGGTTATAGGTCTTCGGGCCGCCGAGGTCGTCGATCTGGGCGAGGTTCGCGGCGAGGTCGTCGGGCACGCCGTTGGCGAACTTCATCTCGTTGACCGAGCCGTTCGGGCCGCCCTCGCCGCTTGCGCCGTTGTCGGATACGACCACGATCAGCGTGTTGTCGAGCTGCTCGGTCCGCTCGAGGTAGTCGAGGAGGCGGCCGATGTGGTGGTCGGCGTGGGCGAGAAAGCCTGCGTACACCTCGGCCATGCGGCAGAAGAGCTTCTTCTCGTCGTCGTTCAGCGAGTCCCAGGGCCGGACGGTGTCGAGCTCGGGGAACGGCTGACCGTCCGGGCCCGTCCGCGTCTCGGGCGTGCCGATCGGGTTGAGCGGGGGCAGCTCGGTGTCGGCCGGCACGACGCGGAGCTCCTTCTGCCGCGCCAGTGTCTGCTCGCGCATCGCCTCGTACCCCATGTCGAAGCGTCCCTTGAACTTCTCGATCCATTCGGCGGGCGCGTGATGGGGGGCGTGGCAGGCGCCCGGCGCGTAGTACAGGAAGAACGGCTTCTCCGGCGCGATCGCCTTGGCGTCGCTGATGAACTCGAGCGCCTTGTCGGTGATGTCGTCGGTGAGGTGGTAGCCCTCCTCCGGCGTGCGCGGCTGGTCCGTCGTGTGGTTGTCGTACACGAGGTCGGGATACCACTGGTTCGTCTCGGCGCCGAGGAAGCCGTACCAACGCTCAAAGCCACGTCCCGTGGGCCAGTTGCGCCTGGGGGCGGCGAGGTTCATCTCCTCGGTCGGGCAGAGGTGCCACTTGCCCACCATGTAGGTGTTCCACCCGCGCTCGCCGAGGATCTCGGAGAGCATCCCGTTCTCGGGCGGGATCGTGCCGCTCGCGTTGGGAAAGCCGATCGCGGCCTCGGTGATGCAGGCCATGCTGTTGCGCGTGTGGTTCCGGCCCGTGAGGAGGCAGGAACGGGTCGGAGAGCAGAGCGCCGTCGTGTGGAACTGCGTGTAGCGGACACCCTTGTCGACGATCCGGTCGATGTTCGGCGTCTCGATCGGCCCGCCGTAACAGCTCATCGCCGAGAAGCCGACATCGTCGAGCACGACGTAGAGGACGTTCGGCGCGCCGTCCGGCGCCTTCGGCGGCTCGAACGGTGACCAGTCCGGCTCCGAGTCACGGACGTCGACGTTGATGGTCCCCTTGAACCGCCGCTGCCCCATTACCAGCCTCCTTCGCCAGGTCATTCCGCAAGCCGCACCCATGTCTATCAGGGCCGCCAAGAGGTCGCTCACTCCCCGCCTCGACTGATCAGGCACACCCGGATCCCGTCTGGGGAGGCTCGGAAGCGCTCCCGAAACCGGCTCGCAGCAGCCCCCGGGTTAGGAACCGTGGCAATTCCACGTCGGTTTCCGTCGGTAATCGCACGGGGCTCGCTCGCGAAGACGATTTCCAGCCGACCGGGCCCTCGCGCTACGCCCAGAGAGAAAGTGCTCATCGTCGACGACAGCAGAACTCTGGTCAGTGAGCATGTTCTCTACGACATCAAGGGCGGCTCGCTTCGCTCGCCGCCAGCGGTCTCAGATGAGGCGCACCGACGTCAGCGGGCGCTATCCAACGGTGGCCGCTGGTGACGTGCGATGGTCGGCCAGCAGGGCTCTGATGTCCTGAGTCGAGAGGCCCGGGTAGGCGCTGTAGAACCCGATGGCTGGATAGTTGTTCTCCAACGCCCACTGATAGAACGCCTGGGCGTTCTTTGCTACTGGGGTCGGCGGCCCGCCAACGACATGTGGAAAGATCGCATCGAAGGCGAACGAGGTCTTGTCTGCGAAGTCCTGGATGTACTTCGCGAAATCACCGTCGAAGATCGTGAAGAACCCTAAGCGGTTTTTCTCAAAGGGCACCCAACCGAAGAAATGCAGCGTACCAATGGAATCTGATGCGTCGTGCCCCTTCTTTCCCACCAGAGCCGGCGCGACCAGCTTCGCAGCAAAACCTCGCACACGTGACTTGAAGGTCATGTATGTGAGCAAGCAGCCCTGCGAGGTATTGCCCGTGATGCCCGCCGCACGCGCGCACTCCTTGATGTCCTGAACCGACGCATCCTCGTAGGCGAAGTACTCATCAATAGGCTCGCGGACCTGACGCTTCAGCCATTTGATCACCCGTTCACGGTTATCAGCCACCGGCGTCGCTGGAGGGTCGTCCACGTGCTCGAGGATGCCGTCAAACACCGGGCCGGCACTCTCCACGAGCCGCTCAATATGCTGGTCGACCTCGCCGTCGATGTCCGAAATGAAGAGAAGCTTCTCGTCTCCCTCGACCATGAAACGGGAGAAATGCACGGTACCGAGGTCGTCCTGCGCCTTCGCGAGATCGGGCGTCAACGCCGCCAGCTCCTCGGGTAGCGCCTTGGCGTTGGCAGGACCCTTGATCGGGAAGTCAATGACGAGATGACTCTGGCTCATAGCCTTCTCCTTGGGTGGGAAGACGGTCGTGGATCGGTCGTTGTCTCAGCCTGGCTCCGAGGCTAACGGGCGCCAGCCACGCGGTCATCGCCCGTTATGGATGAATCGACGCCGCCCCCCGATGCGCTACGTCCACCACCGTCCCGGCGCGCCTCTACAGTGTCAGCGCGGACCGGCTGCGCGCAGGGCCGTCATCCCGGCCGGCCGGACATCAGAATCCCGTCTCGGCCGCGACGCGACCGGCCGCGACGGCGTCCTGCAGGGAGCGGAAGTCGCGTTCGTTCTGATCGGCGTAGGCCTCGGCGAACGACGCCAGCGCACGGTCGAAGCTGTCGCCCGCGCCGAGATAGCTCGCGATCGCGATCGCGTCCCCGGAGCGGGCGTGCGCCTTCGCGAGGGCGTGGCCGCAGAGCTCCCCGTACACCGTCATCGCAGTCGGGTTCATCACCTCGACCACCGCTGACCCTTTGGCGTCCCAGAGCTGGCGCACGTAGAAGTCGCGGGTCACGCCGTCGTAGCCCGGGACCCGTGTCCAGCCGAGCATGATGTCGCTGGCAGCCTGCGTCAGTCGCTGGCCCTCGACGACCCGCTGGCCGTGCTTGGCGAACGCGCTCTTTCCCAGGAACGGCTCGAGCACCGACGCCTCCGCCTCCTTGAGCTGCAGGAAGAGAGGATCGGTCTCGTCGCGGCCGAGCAGGAGCACGATCCAGGCGCGCGTCCCGACGCTGCCGACGCCGACGACCTTGTGCGCCGCGTGGACGTACCGAAACCGCTCGAGCAGCTGACGGCGGTCGGCACTCAGCGTACGCCGGTAGGCTCGGATCACTCCCCACACGAACTCTTCGAGCTCGAAGTCGTCGACGCCGGACATGACTTCCTCGATCGGGACGATCAGCGGCGGGTCGCTCGCGATCCTGGGCTCGCCGTCGACCATCGTCGTGAGCTTCGCGAACGCCTTCAGGCTGTCCTTCGACCGTGCCTTGGCCAGGTTGCGCTCGAACAGCTTCTGCTGCTTTCGCGTGCCCTGCTGGGCCACCAGCGCGGCGATCTCGTCGACGTCGATGCGGGCGTACCAGAGGTCGAGGTTCGTCATCCCGGCGAAGCGCCCGATCGCCTCCCGGTACGAACGCGTCACTGCGCGATTGATCGCCTGCCGCTGTTTCGCGTCGAAGCCTCGATCCCGGCCGGCGACGGCGAAGCTGGCAACCAGGCGCTTGAGGTCCCACTCGAACGGGCCGGGCAGCGTCTCGTCGAAGTCGTTGATGCTGAACACCAGCCGCCGATCGGGCGCAGCGAACCCACCGAAGTTGGACAGATGCGCATCACCACAGAGCTGCACCTGCAGCCCGGTTCGAGGCGCATCGGCGAGATCGGCCGCCATGAGGTAGGCCGCGCCGCGGAAGAACGTGAACGGCGACACCAGCATCCGCCCATAGCGGATCGGCACCAGCTCGGGCACCCGGGAAGCAGCCTGCTCCTCCAGCAGCTCGACCGGATCGCGCGACTCGCGGCCGGCTCCCATTCGCCCTGCGCGGAGCGCGGCGCGATCGCTCGCACCGCCTTTCCCCTCGCGGCCCGCTCCGCAGCCGTGGGGTGCGATACCGCCCGCGCGCTCGGTCGCCGGCTGCCAGTCCCCTCGCGGACGGCGACGTCCGCAATCTGGTCCTGTCCATCGGTCATGTGTACGGCAGTCGCCATGGAGGTCGTCCCTTCGACGCCGACGCGGATCGCGGCGTGACGAGCCGCGTGCCGTGGTTCGATCGGTCCATTAGACCGCGCCTCGCGCGCGGCGTCATCGCCCCGATGGCATGAATCGCGGCCGGGGCGCGCACGACGGAGAACGAGCCCACCCGATCGGGGGTCCGCACGCCAGGGAGCAGTGTGCACGCAGCCTTGCGTGGTCCGGGCGTCCTCGGTACGGTCGCCATTGCTGACGCGCTGGAATCCCGAGCTAGGGGGAATCCTGAACCGTCTCGAATCATGCTCCGATCCTGCCGCTCGCCGTCGGCCGGGCGGGCACCCAAGCCGGCGAGCAGCCGGGCGTTGCGCGAGTACGCGCCTCGCTGGCCCGTGATGCGATGAGCTCGCTCGTCCGTGCGCCTCCGCCGGCTCGCTCCGGGCGATTTGCCAGGCAGGCGCCGGCGTTTGAGCTGTTGGAGTCGAAGCTGCGCGCACCGCAGCGTCGCGCCGGGGCCGTTCCGCGCAAGGCGCTCATCGGCTTGCTGGAGGAGTCGAGCGACGTCCCGGTCGTTTCCGTGTCCGCCGGCCCGGGTTGGGGGAAGACGACGCTGCTCGCTCAGTGGGCCTCGCAATCGCAGCGGCCAGTCGCGTGGGTATCAGTCGACCAGAACGACAACGATCCGATCGTCCTGCTGGCGTACGTCGCCGCCGCGCTCGACCGGGTCTCGCCGCTCGACCCGAGCGTGTTCAAGGCCCTGGCTTCGCCGGGCGCTTCGGTCGAGGGAACGGTGGTCCCCCGCCTGGGAGCGGCTCTGCTGACGATGGACGTGGCGTTCGTGCTGGTCCTCGATGACCTACATCTGCTCGTCAACCCGCCCTGCTTGGATTCCATCGCCGCGCTCGCACAGCACGTACCCGAGGGCTCGCAGCTGGCGCTCTCGGGGCGAGGCCACCCCGCACTGCCGCTGGGAGCGCTGCGGGCACGGGGCCTGGCCCTGCAAATCGGGCCGGACGAGCTGCGCTTGACCGAGGCAGAGGCGCACCAGCTGCTGAGAGCCGCCGGCCTGGACCCGACGGATGCCGAGGTCGCCGAGCTCACCGAACGCACGGAGGGCTGGTCCGCGGGCCTGTACCTGGCGGCGCTCTCGGCCAAGGCGAGCGGGGCCGCGATGAAGGGCGTGACCGCGTTCCGGGGGGACGACCGCTTCGTCATCGATTATCTGCGCTCCGAGCTCCTCTCGCGCATGCCGAGCGACGAGCTCCGCTTCCTGACGCGGACCGCCGTTCTCGAGCCCATGTCGGGTCCGCTCTGCGACGCCGTCCTCGAGACAAGCGGCTCCGCGGCGATTCTGGAATCGCTGGCGCGTTCCAACCTGTTCCTCGTGCCGCTGGACCGGACTGGGGAGTGGTATCGGTACCACCATCTCTTCCGGGAGCTGCTGTGTGCGGAGCTCAAGCGAGTCGAGCCCGATCTCGTGCCGCGTTTGCTCACTCATGCGGCCGACTGGTGCGAGGCGCACGGGCAGCCGGAGACCGCGATCGGGTACGCGCAACAGGCCGGGGACGTCAACCGAGCGGCGCGGCTGGTCGTGCTTAGCGGTGTGTCCGCCTACCAAAGCGGCCGTTCCGCAACCGCCGAACGCTGGCTCGCGTGGCTGGAGGCGCAGGGGGCACTCGAGCAGAACGGGGCGCTCGCCGTGCTGGGCGCACTGCTCGCCACGGTCTGGGGCCGGCCGGTGGAGGCGGAGCGTTGGGCCGATGCCGCCGAGCGTGGGAGCTACGAAGGCCCCCTGCCCGACGGCAGCGCCTCGATCGACTCGTGGCTGGCCCTCCTGCGTGCCCAGCAGTGTCGTAGCGGCGCTGCGAGCATGCGCGCGGATGCGGAGCTTGCCGTCGAGACGCTCGCCCGTGGGAGCCAGTTCTGGCCGCACGCCCTGCTGCTGCTCGCGATCTCGCGGTGGCTGGCCGGCGAGGTCGACCAGGCCGACGACCTGCTCACCGACGTCGCCGAGGCGGCCCTCGAGGTCGCAGAGACCGACGTGGTCGTGGTGGCTCTGAGCGAACGTACCGCGATCGCGCTCGGACGAGGAGCGTCAGTCCAGGCCGAGGAGCTCGCGGAGCGGGCGCTCCTGATCATCCGCCAGTACGGGATGGAGCAGTACCCGACCGCCGCACTTGCCTATTCCGTTGCGGCTCGCATCGCGCTCCACCGTGGAAACGTCCCCGGTGCGCAGGAGCACCTGGCGCGGGTGCAGCGCCTGCGGCCGCAGCTCAGCTACGCGGTGCCGTACTACTCGGTACAGACCCGCCTGGAGCTCGCGCGTGCCTACCTGACTCTCGCCGACGCGAGCGGCGCCGCCACGATCCTGCGCGAGATCGAGCAGATCCTGCGCCGGCAACCAGACCTCGGAGCGCTCCCCGCACAGGTGGACGAGTTGCGCGCGAGCCTGGCGACGATGCGCACGCACGCCCCCGGGGCCTCGACCCTGACCGAGGCGGAGCTGCGCATATTGCCCTACGTCGCCACGCACCTCTCCTTCCGCGAGGTCGGCGAGCGTCTGTACCTCTCGCGCCACACGGTCAAATCACACGCACTGGCGATCTACCGCAAGCTCAACGTCAGCTCCCGCACCGAGGCGGTCGAACGCGCACGGGAGCTCGGACTGCTCTAGAACGCCGACGCTGGACCGGCATTCATGCCATCGGGGGGATGACGACGCCCAGTCGGTGATGTGTAGTCCGCAGACGCCCGCGGCCACAGACTACGGAGGAGCCGAGGGAGCATGGCCGAATACCAGGAGACGCTGCGCAGGCTCGCGCTCAACGACGAGAGGTTCGTGGAGGCGGTGCTCGGGATGGGGGGCGGCACCGTTGAGGACTCGCGGCTGGACCATAAGACGCACGCCCTGGTCCGGCTGGCGGCGTCGTTCGCGATCGACGCCGCGCCCAGCTCCTACCAGGCGAACACCGAGATGGCGCTCGCCGCCGGCGCCGACATCGACGAGATCGTCGGGACCCTGATCGCGGTGGCGCCGACCATTGGCCTGGCACGCGTCGTCTCCGCCGCGCCCGAGTTGGCGCTGGCCCTGGGCTACGACGTCGAGGCGGCTTTCGAGACGCCGGGCGGGCAAGCGGAGTGAACGGGACACCCGCACCCCGCATTCCTCACCGGGTCGGGCGACGCAGCCTGCGCCGCCTGGTCGAGCACCGCATGCCAGAACTGAGGCCGACGACGGGCGGCCGTGGCGAACCTGAAGTCCACGCGATCGCCCGTGTGACGCCCGCCGGGGCGGTTAAACAGCACGAGCGTCGCATCACTGCTCGAACGCTCGAGCCCCAGTGTGCGCCGGCGCCCAGCCAGGACGGCTCAACCCCATGACGGGGCCTGCGCCATGAGCGACGCCCCAGTCGAGGTCGCGATGAGCGTGCGGGCGCAGCACGCGGAGGGCCCGGTATGGGACGCCCCGACAAGCCGCCTGTGGTGGGTCGACATCACCGCCGAGCGGGTGCATTGCTCGGACCCGGAATCGTCGGAGGACACATCCTGGAGCACCGCCGGGCAGCCGGGTGGCGTGGCTCTCGGGGCGACAGGCGACCCGGTGGTGGCAAGCCCGGAGGGCTTGGCGTTACTCGACCGCAGAACAGGCACCCTGGATCTGCGCGTCCCGATCGAGCGGGACAGGCCCGAGAACCGCGCCAACGACGCAAAGGTCGACAGCCACGGAAACGTCTGGGTCGGCACGATGGCCTTCGACAAACGGCCGCGGAACGCCGCGTTGTATCGCGTCGACTGCGATCGCGTGGTCCGTGTGGTCGACGCTCTGACGATCCCCAACGGGCCCGCGTTCGATGAGCCGGCGGGGCGGTTCTACCTTGCTGACACGGCGCTCTGCGTCGTCGACGTCTTCGACTGGGACCCCTCGACAGGTGCCCTCAGCGGTCGTCGGCGGTTCGTCGACCTCAGCCGCGAGAACTTCTGGCCGGACGGCATGACCGTCGACCACGAGGGCATGCTGTGGGCAGCCCTAGGACGAGCAGGGGCGGTCCACCGCTATCGCGCCGACGGAACGCTCGACGGCGTCATCGAGGTGCCGACCTCGAATCCCACCTCGGTGGTCTTCGGCGGCCGCGACGGGGGCGACCTCTACATCACGACGTCATGGGTCGACTGCGAGCGGCGCGCCGACGAGCCGCTGGCGGGCGCGATCTTCCGCTGCCGCCCCGGGGTGACGGGCGAGCCCTCGCATCGCTACGCAGAGCTCCCACCACGAGCCGAGAAAGGCGTCTTCCCATGATCGAGCGTATGGTCGTCTTCGGAGCTTCGGGTGACCTGACCAGCCGCCTGCTACTCCCAGCGGTCGCCCAACTGGCCGAGGCGGAGCTCTTGCCGCCGAGCCTGACGATCGTCGGGTCCGACATCAACGACTGGTCGACCGACGACTTCCGTCAGCACATCGCCGGCAAGCTCCAGGAGCATGCGACCGTGACGCCGGGCGCCCACGACGACGTCGTGAGGGCGCTCGCCTTCCAACCCGCCGACGTCACCCAACCGGATGACGCACGGCGCGTGATCGGCGACGGTCACCCGGACACGCTCGTGTACCTCGCGCTGCCACCCCACCTGCTGACGAGGGCGCTCCCGGCGCTCGCGACCACGCAGCTCGGCGCGGCGGATGCGGTGGCGATCGAGAAGCCGTTCGGCACCGACCTGGCCTCGGCACAACAGCTCAACGAGATCCTCCGTTTCCAGCTGCCCGAGCCGACGATCTTCCGCATCGACCACTTCCTTTCCAGCGAGCTCGTCCGCCGCGTCGTCGTCCTGCGGTTCCTCAACCGCGTCTTCGAGCCGATCCTCAACGCGGTGCACGTCGACCGCGTGGACATCAGCTGGCTCGAGAGCCTCACGCTCGAGGGCCGGGCCTCCTACTACGACGGTGCCGGTGCCCTCAAGGACATGGTGCAGAACCACCTCATGGAGGCCATGGCGCTGGTCCTCATGGAGCAGCCGGCGCGAGCCGACGCCGACTCCTTCCGGTCGGTGCGTGTCGAAGCGCTCCGAACGGTGGCCACGCCGTCGGCGGAGCGAATGCGCAGCGACACGCTCCGCGCCCGCTACACCGCCGGCATGATCGGCTCCCGGCAGGTTCCCTCCTACGTCGACGAGCCCGGCGTCGATCCCGAGCCGCACGACCGAGACCTACGCCTCCCTCACGCTTGGCCTGAACAGCCCTCGGTGGGATGACGTCCCGTTCACCCTGCGCTCCGGCAAGGCCGTCGGGACGGACTCAGCCGAGATCGCCATCCACTTCCGCCCGCTGCCCCGATACCTGACCGACCAGTGGCCCGGCGTCGAGCCGAACGTGCTCAGGATCGGCCTGATCGAGCCGTATGTGCGCCTGGCCACGACGCTCAACGGCCCGGAGCAAACCGCCGAGAACAGGCAGCTCGAGGCACGCTCGACTCCGCCGCGACTCACGGCCTATGCGCACCTGATCCAGGAGATGCTCGACAAGGACCCGATGCTGTTCATCCGTGGCGACGAGGCCGAGGAGGCCTGGCGCATCATCGATCCGGTGATGGCGGCGTGGGCCGCCGACGAGGTCCCGATGCAGGAGTACGCCGCCGGCACCCAACCCCAGCCCGCCCCCTTCGACGGGCACGCCCGCAGTGCACATTTTCGCTCTGCCGTGGGCCAGGGCACCGCCTGACAGGCCGCGACGGCGCGCGGTATGACCCGGAACTGGACGAGGGATGCGCCTTCGAGGAGCTCATCTCGTTCCACGGCGGGATCGGCGGGGCACAGACCCGCGCGTTCCTGCTCCACCCGTCGCACCTCGACGTACCGGATGGCCCGATCCTCGGCGCCGCAAGCGTCCACGGCATCCTCGCCGGCTGGCGGACCAGGCTGCAGGCCGCCGCCGACACGGCATCACCCGCGTCAATCATCGCCGCCCGCGGCGAGGGCCGCGTCCCACGCCATCCCTTCCTCCGTCCAGACTGAGCGAGAATCGAGGTGGTGCGCGGCCCGGATCGCCGCACGACCGAGCGCGTTGGCGTAGGTGGGGAATGAGAAGGGAACCAGGGCGAGCTGATCGACCGTCATCCCCGACGCTACTGCGATAGCGGCGAGCTGGGCGAGCTCGACGGCCCGCTCACCCACGATGTGACAACCGAGGATCTTGTGATGCTCGCGCTCGGCGACGAGCTTGCAGAACCCCGTGGGGCGACCGTCGATGATCGGGCGCGGCACTGAATCGAAGCGCTCTGTCGCGACGACGACGTCATGCGTCTCACGGGCGGCCGCCTCGGTGAGTCCGACGGATGCGTATTCGGGGTCGGTGAAGCTGCCGAGCGGGCTGACTTCCGCGGGAAGGACGTCGACGCGCCCCAGGGTCGCGTTGGTCGCGGCGAGATAGGCCTCGCGCCCGGCTTCATGGACGACCATCATGTGCCCGGTGACGTCTCCGGCGGCGTAGATGCCCGGCGTGGTCGTGCGGAGCCGGGAGTCCACCTGGATGTAGCCACGCGAATCGGTCTGTACTCCAGCCACGGCGAGATCGAGCCCGCTGGTGTTCGCGACCCATCCGACCGCGACGACGGCCAGCGTCGCGTCGACGTGCGCCTGCGCACCACTCCTCGAATAGACCAGCCTCACTCCGGCGGCACACGGCTCGAAGCGCTCGATCGTTCCGGCCCGCTCGAGGATCCGCACCCCGGAGCCCTGTAGCGCGGTGCTCATCGCCGCCGCAACCTGCTCGTCCTCACTCAGGAGGATCCGCGGGCCGGCCTCGAACAGGGTGATCCGTGATCCGAAGGCGTTGAAGATCGAGGCGACCTGGACGCCGGTGGCCCCGGCGCCGATCACCAGCATCGAGTCGGGCACGGACGCGAGGCGCCACGCGTCGCTGTGCGTGCAGGTCAACTCGAAACCCGGCACTGGAAGCTGCCGCGACACGCCGCCGGTGCACAGGATCACGTTCGCGGCTCGTACTCGCGGGCCGTGGTCGCTCTCGATCACGTGCGGGTCGACGAAGCGGGCGTTTCCGGCGCGCTCATAGATGGTCACGCCGGCTCGCTCGAGCTCGTCGCGCACGAGCGCTTGCGCACGGACGTCGCCGGTCACCTCCCGCACGCGGGCGAGCAACCGGCGATAGTCGAGCGTGGGATTGCCGGCGCTGATTCCGTAGCGCGGGAGCTGCCTCGCCTCCCGCATCAGCCTCGCCGCATGGGCCAGGGTCCGCACCGGCACCGGCCCGTCGTTTGCGGCCATTCCTCCGAGCTCGTCTCGCGTGATGAGCGCCGTTCGCGCTCCGAGTCGAGCGGAGCGCAGCGCAGCCACGACGCCAGCGGGGCCGGCGCCGATCACGACGACATCGCGGTTGTCTGTGCCTACGGAAGCCATGTCGTGGTCCCGCGAAGCTGCTCTTGCGTCGTCACGCCGCAGACTGCACCCGCGTGTTCCATTCGAGCTCGCCCTCGATCACCGGGCTCTGAGGTCGGCCGACCCGGGCCGAGGCCCAGTTGGTCAGCAGCGACAGGCGCCGGCCGACACCTCCGCCGAGGTAGTAGAGGTGAACTCCGAGGTACGCGCCGAATGCGAGCCGGCCGGACAGTTCCAATCCCCTGATCTCACAGACCGCGTTGCCCCTTCCGACGACGGCGAGCATTCCCTTGTCGAAGTACCGGAACGGCGTGGAAGCTCCAGGCTCACCGTTTCGGATCGCCGCGGCGACGTGGCGCGCCTGCTGGATGGCCACCGTTGCCAGACCAGGCAACGTACTGTCGCCGGCTCCGACGACGCTGGCCATGTCGCCGATGGCCGAGATGTCGGGATGGTTGGGCACCGTCAGGTCGGGACCTACCTCAATTCGCCCTGCTCGGTCCGTGCGCGTCCCGGTGGCCTTGGCGAGGGTCGTACTCAGGTCGGCTGCGCACACGCCGGCGGCCCAGACGACCGTCCGTGCGGCGATCCGTTCCGTCCGCTCCCCGACCTTGACCGTCACCCCGTCCGGGTCGATCTCGTCGGCGCGGGCGCCACCTCGGACCGTGACCCCGAGCTGGGCGAGCGCTTTTCCCGCCTCGGCCGATAGGTGCTCGCTGAACGCGGGAAGCACGCGGTCGCCGGCATCGAGCAGGATGACCCGCGCGCTGCTCGGGTCGATCCGCCCGAACGTGCGTTTTCCGCAGTGACGGGCAAGGGTGGCGAGGGCGCCCGAGATCTCCACACCGGTCGCTCCGCCGCCGATGACCACGAACGTCAGCCACGCGTCGCGCGTCGCCGGGTCGTCCGCCCGCTCGGCCTGCTCGAACGCGCCGTAGACGCGGTTGCGCAACCCGACCGCGTCAGCGACCGTCTTGAGGCCGCACGTCACTGCGCGCCATTCGTCACGGCCGAAGTAGGAGGTTTCCGCGCCGGACGCGACGATCAGGCTGTCGTAGTCCAGGCGCTCACCCCGGTCGAGGACCACCTGGCGTCGGTCGGGATCGACGTCCGTGACCTCGGCCATGAGGACGTTCACGTTCGTGGCGCGCCTGAGTGCCATCCGGATGGAAGCGGCGCAGTCGCCCGCGGCGATCGCACCAGCCGCCAGCTGGTAGAGCAGGGGTTGGAAGAGGTGGTGATTGGTCCGGTCGACCAGCGTCACGTCGACGTCGGCGTGCTTCAGCTGCTGCGCGGCGGCCAGCCCGCCGAAGCCACCGCCGACGATGACGACGCGGCGGCGGGTCCGGTGGTTTGGGTCACGTTCCACGGGCGACAGCACTCACGCGTTGTACTCCGCCAGCCGCTCGACGAGGATGATTCGTGCGGCGGCTTCGATCAGCGCGAGGTGGGAGAAGGCCTGCGGGAAGTTGCCCAGGTGCCGGCCGGTGCTGGTGTCGAACTCTTCGGCGTACAGGCCGAGCGGCGAGGCGACGCTGAGCAGGCGCTCCATGAGGTCGCGGGCCCGTTGCAGATCGCCGACGATCGCCAACGCCGACACGAGCCAGAACGAGCAGATCATGAAGCTGCCTTCCTTGCCGGAGAGGCCGTCGTCGGTCTCGTCGGTGCGGTAGCGCAGCACGAAGCCGTCCTCGGTCAGGTCGTCGGCGATCGCCTCGACGCTTCGTCGCAGGCGCTCGTCGTCGCCCGGCAGGAAACCGAAGAGCGCCGCCAGCAGCGTGGAGGCGTCGAGCGCGTCCGTGTCGTAGTGCTGGCGCAGCACGCCGTCGCGGACGCCGTGCTCGAGGATGTCCGCCTTGATCTCCTCAGCCGTGGCGCGCCAGGTCTCCCGGAGCTCCGAGTCGCCCGCGATCTCGGCCAGTTTCGTAGCGCGGTCGAGCGCGACCCAGCACATCAGCTTCGAGGACACGTAGTGCTGCGGCTCCCCGCGGGCCTCCCAGATGCCCTGATCGGGGTTCCGCCACACCTGCGTCGCGCACTGCGCCTGGGTCTGCACGATCGGCCACAGCCGCCGCGGCAGGCGTTGGCTGCGGCGCGTATGGAGCAGGATCGAGTCGAGTGTCGCCCCGAAGACGTCGTTCTGGCGCTGGTCGAACGCGCCGTTGCCGAGTCGCACGGGGCGGGCTCCGGCGTATCCGGAGAGCTCGTCTCGCGTGGACTCGGCCAGGTCGCGGCGCCCGTCGATCCCGTACATGATCTGCAGCGCCCCGTCTTCGTTTGGCTCGAGGTCGGCGACGAACTGCATGAACTCGTCGGCCTCCCAGTCCAGGTTCAGGAAGTGCAGCGCCTGCAGCGTGAAGGTCGAGTCCCGCATCCACGTGAAGCGGTAGTCCCAGTTGCGCTCACCGCCGGGCGTCTCCGGCAGCGACGTGGTGAGCGCGGCGACCGTGGCGCCGGTGGGCATGTAGGTGAGCCCCTTGATCGCCAGCGCCGAGCGCTCGATCGGCCCGCGCCAGTCATGATCGACCGGGCGAGCCCGGTGCAGCCAGGCGCGCCAGAAGCGCGTGGTGGCGGCCAGGCGAGCGTTGGCCTCGTCGGCGCTCTGCGGGGAGGCGAGGCCCTCAGCCCAGGAGAGCGAGCAGTAGACCTGCTCGCCCTGCGCAAGGGTATGCCTGGCCCTGACCCGCTCCCCCTCGACGCCGATCGCCATGTCAGTCTGGAGCCTGATGGTCTGACCGGCGCCGGTCGCGTCGGCTGTGTGACGATCACCATCGACCAGCGACCACTCCGCCGGAGTGCGCCCGTAGTCGAAGACCGGCTCGCACACCAACTCGACCTCGACCGTGCCCTCAAGGCACAGGACCGTGCGCACGAGCATGTGGTCGCCGTCGTCGTCGGCGGGTGGCCTGCTGTGAGGGGTGATCTCGTCCTCGTGCTGCCGTGGGCCCATGGTCAGCGCGTCGCGAACCACTATCCAGCCGCTCGGCGTGTTCCACGTCGTGAGAAGGGTGTTGGTACCAGGCTCGTACACGCGGGGAGTCGGGACGTTGACCCCGAAGGGCCCCAACCGGAAGGCGCCGCCCTGACGGTCGAGGAGCGTGCCGAACACGCTGGGCGAGTCGAAGCGCGGTACGCAGAGCCAGTCGATCGAGCCGTCCGGCGCGACCAGCGCGCCGGTGTGGCAGTTGGACAGGAACGCGTAGTCGGCGATCGGCGGGAACGGTGAGGGTGCCGCGGCGCTCTGCGGCGCGGCGGCCTTCGCGGGCTTGCCGTCCCCGCGCGCTTCGGCCGTCTCTGTGTTGGCCGTGCTCATGACATCACCCGCGGTTCCGTGCCCGCAGCGGGGCATCGAGCTCTCCGGTGATGCCGAGGACGACGAACACGTCCCTCGGGTGCGGCCCGCCCGCGTGGCGCGCAGCGGTCCGGTGATGAGGTCGTACCGCGGTGCTCATGATGCCTTTCGTTCCGGATGGCCGATCGTCCGGCAACCTCAATTCTGTCGCGGCGATCCCGGCCGCGCATCCCCCAGATCGGACGATTCCCGTCGGCGCGCCCTGGGCAGCCGCGGTGGCCGTTCATCCAATAGCGTCCTCTAGGTCGTCGGGCACCCCCCGCGACATGTCCGGGCCTCGCCGGCGCGCACACTCACTTTCCGTGCCGTCCACGACGGGGCTCGTGGATCTGCACCCGCAACGTCTCCCACCGCGACCGCGCGTCCGCGGTGACCTCACCCCACTGGCGCCGGACCTCGTCCTCGGCGGGCTTTTCGCCCCGCCGGATGCGGTCGAGCTCATCGTTGACCTCGCGGCCGGCCGCGGCCGAGCCGACGAGCACGATCATGACGCAGAAGAGCGCCGAGATCATGGCGAAGACCGCGCCGATCACGCCGTAGCGGGTGGCGTAGGTGCTGAACAGGTGCGGGAGATACACCGTCGCGCCGACCGAGTACACCGCAAGTGACGCCGATCCGAGGGCGCCGAACGGGATCAGGTCGTGGCGCGCGATCCGCTTGGCGCTGAGGACCCTGCCGCTCCAGACGAGGAAGACAGCCGACAGCGGCGCGGCGAGCAGCGCCGCGCCGAGCTCGAGCCGGCTACCGCCCAGCGCGACATGGATGACGCCGCTGAGGGCGAGGTACACCGCGAGCCCGCCGGCCCACAGCAGCCCGTTGAACGTGTTCCGGACGCTCAGCGGATCGAGCTCCCACGTCTGCTCGAACAACCGCTGCACGGCGCGGGTGAAGCTCAGGACCGCGACCAGGAAAAACAAGAACCCCACGATGCCCAGGGTCGTGCTCGTGCCCGACGGCGGCGCGAAGACGTCCGTGACCGCGGCGGCGCCGCCCCCGGTCAGCTCGTAGCGGTCGATGATGCGCTCGGCCGTGCTCTTGCCCCCGAGTTGCGACGCCACCGCGCTGGTGACGATCGCCAGCGGGATCGTGGCCGTCAGCGCGCCGGAGGCCAGCGCGATCGAGCGGTCGAAGCCCGCCACCTTCTGAAACCGGTTGACGAAGCGGAGCAGGAACTCCGGCCGGAGCCAGAACGTAAGCGTGCGCACGACGCGCTCGCGACTCACGCGCCGCGCACGCTCGCGCGCCACAGCTCACTCCCTTCAGCGAGCTCAGGCTACCGGCGCGGGCTCGTCCTCGTCCATGACGAAGATGCCGTACACCACCCAGACGCACAGGAAGAAGATGGCCAGCGACCACCACGGGTAAGCGCCGCCGATCGACAGCAGCGCACCGATCGCACCCAGGCTGCCGCCGATGATCCCGATCACCCGGCCATACGTGTTGCCGGCCCACAGCGAGAACCCGCCCGCGAGCTGGATCACGCCGAGGACGATCAGGATCCAGCCGAGCGTGTTGAGATTCGTGAACACGTATCTCCTGTCGCCGACGAAGATGTTCGCGCTGTCCAGCGCGCCGATGCCATAGACGATGTTGAGCGTTCCGACGATCAACAACAGCGTGGCTGCGAATGCAGCTCGACCCGTACCTCGCATCACGTTCCTCCGGTCGACTCGTCATGTGTGCTTCCGACCAACGGTATGCGCGGCGCCATCGGACCGCATCGCCCAGGTTGGATGAAACGCACCGGCGAAGCTCACCGATCGTCAGAACTCATCGGTCCGCGGGAAGCGGGTGGATTCGAACGCAGCAACCGCGGCCCGAACCGTCGGGAAGAAGTGGTCTGACCCGATCCGCGCGGTGAGTCCGGTCTCCGCGAAGATCTCGCGCTGCCGTCCCTTCAGTCGGGCGATGCAGAGCGTGACGCCCTGTTGCTCGAGCTCGCCATGCAGCTGGCTCAGCGCGTCGATCGCGGTCGCGTCGAGGAACGTCCACGCCTCGGCATTGAGCACGACCCACCTGACGTCTCGGGTTGCGTCGGCGAGCGCAAGCACGCGCTGGCGGAGATATTCGGCGTTGACGAAGAAGGGCGGGGCGTCGAAGCGGTAGACGAGCAGGCTGGGGACGGTCTCGGCGTTCTGGAAGGTCCGTCACGCCCCGGCTAGGCGCTGATGCCGTGCGCCGCAGCGACGTGCGCGCCGGCCTCATGCAGTGCCTTCTCGTCCTCGTGGCTACCCGGCTTGAGGTCGAAGACGACCTTCTTCACGCTGCCGGTGAATGGGTAGGGCGACTTGGCCGCGTAGGACCGGTCGACGGGCAGACCGTTGTCGCGGCCGACGTCCATCCCGGCATACCCGGAGAAGCGCACGGCGACCGTCCTCTCGATCCGTCCTTCGCCGATCTTCGCGTGGTTCGCGAACAAGGAGACCGTCCCGCCGGCCGACGGTTCCTGCCGGTCCGCGTCGAACTGCATGCGAACCACGACGTCCCCGGTCGGGATCGGCTCGGTCGAGACGTGCTTGGAGTGCTCGACGCCCATCATCGAGTAGCTGTGGCGCAGCAGGCCGTTCTCGTCGACCCAGAGCGAGAACCCGCCCATCTCGTCCGCCTCGGCGACGATCACGCCCTCGGCACCCTCAGCAGGGACCGAGAGCTCCGCCTCGATCGCGTAAGAGCGGCCGTAGACGCGCGGGATCATCCCCGACGCGATGTTCTCGACGCCGCCGTAGAACGTCTGGGTCGTGATCGTCGGCAGCGGCGGCAGGATCCCGAAGAAGACCGAGAACCCCGCCAGCAGCGGCAACACGTCGTGCTTCTCGGCCTCCTCCCAGAAGAGCGCCTTCAGTTCGGCGAGCTTCTCCGGGTTCTCCGCGGCGACGTCGTTCGCCTGCGAGAAGTCGTCGGGGAGGTAGTAGAGCTCCCAGGTGTCCTGGTCCGGGTCGTAGGCTCCGGGCGCGAACCTCGCCATCGTTGGCGGCGAGATGTCCCACGGGATCCGGTCCAGCTTGCAAGCGGCCCACCAGCCGTCCTTGTAGATCGCCCGGTTGCCGACGATCTCGAAGTACTGCACGGTGTGCCGCTCCGGTGCGTTCGCGTCCTCGAAGGTGTGGAGGAAGCTCGTCCCCGCCATCGGCTTCTGGGCGGTCCCGTCCACGACCTTGGGCTCGGGGATACCGGCCGCTTCGAGGATCGTCGGCCCGATGTCGATCGCGTGAGTGAACTGGGCGCGCAACCCGCCCGCGTCCTTGATCCGCTCCGGCCAGGAGAGGACCATCCCGTTGCGCGTGCCGCCAAGGTGGGAGGCGCACTGCTTGCCCCACTGGAACGGTGTGTTCCCGGCCCACGCCCAGGCGGACGCGTAGTGCGGCGCGTACGCGTCGGTGCCCCAGGCGTCGAGCCCGCCGTACTGCTCGATCAGCGAGATCTGCTGCGCGGCGGTGAGGGCGACTCCGTTCTGCATCGTCAGCTCGTTGAACGAGCCGGTCAGCGTTCCCTCCAGGCTCGCGCCGTTGTCCCCGAAGATGTAGATGACGAGGGTGTTGTCGAGCTCGCCCATCTCCTCGACCGCGTCGAGAAGGCGGCCGACGTTCCAGTCTGCGTTCTCCTGGAAGCCGGCATAGACCTCCATCTGCCGCGCGTAAAGCTCCCTCTCGCTGTCGGAGAGAGAGTCCCAGGCGGGAAGCGCGTCCGGTCTCGGCGTAAGCACCGTATCCGGCGGGATCACACCCAGCGCCTTCTGCCGTTCGAACGTCTCCTCGCGCAGCACATCCCACCCTTGATCGAACTTGCCGCGGTACTTCTCGCTCCACTCGACCGCGACCTGGTGCGGCGCGTGCGCACACCCGGTCGAGTAGTAGATGAACCACGGCTTTTGCTGGTCCTGGCCGCGCACCTGGTGGAGCCAGCGCACCGCTTGATCGGTCAGATCGTCCGGCCAGTAGTACTGCTTGGTGTCGGTGCCCTTCGGGACGCCGAGGGTTGTGTTGTCCTGCGTGATCACCGGGTCGTACTGGCCCGCCTCGCCGCCGAGGATCCCCCAGAAGCGATCGAAACCCCACGCGTTCGGCCAGCGGTCGAACGGCCCAGCCGCCCCCTGGACGTGATCGGGGGTCAGGTGCCACTTACCGAACCCGGCGGTCGAGTAGCCGTTGCCCTGGAGCGCCCGGACGAACGGAGCGCAGTCCTTCGGCACGCTCGCCGAGTACCCCGGAAACGGGCCGGGGAACTCCCCGATCGACCCGAAGCCGACGCTGTGGTGGTTGCGGCCTGTCAGCAGGGCGGCCCGGGTCGGCGAGCAGAGGGCCGTCACGTGGAAGCGGTTGTACGTCAGGCCCTGCCCGCCGACCCGCGTCATCGCCGGCGTCGAAACGGGCCCGCCGAACGTCGACGGGTTGCCGAAGCCGGCGTCGTCGATCAGCACGAGCAACACATTCGGCGCCCCGTCCGGTGGCGACGGCGTCATGGCGATCGTCCAATCGGCGACGGACGCGTCGAGCGTGCGCCCGACCGTGCCCGCGAAGTTCGGATCCGGGATCGGCAGCACCGTCCGGTCCGGACTGAACTTCCCCATCGCCTCGGCGAGCGACTCCTTCAACGCCCTCATGCCCTGCTTGTCGCCCTGGACAACGGACCGCATCTGCGCGCCCGCGAGCGCCTGTCCGACACCGAGGCGCTGCTCGTCATCGAAGACCGCGATGATCCCGGCCGACCCGGGCGGCAGGTTCTCGCCGATCTTGTCGTGGATCTCCTTCTCGACCCGGTGGTCGACGAACCTGCCGACCACCCCGCCCGCGACCGCCCCTACGGCGACCGACGCGAGCAGTGGCGGCGCGAACAGGCCCACCGCGACCCCGACTCCACCGCCCCAACCCGCCCCCTTGCGGCCGAGGTTGTCGCCCGTCTGCCGCACGCTGACGCTCCCGTCCCGCGCATGGGTGACCAGGATGACGCCATCGATCGCGACCTCCTTCGCCTTGACGAGCGCGACCAGCGCCTCGAAGTCCTTCGTCGCCTGGTCGATGTCCGGGTAACCGGCGACCAGCACATCGGTGGGGGCTGTCTCAGCCATCACGGCTCTCCCTCGATTCCGGTCCGAGCGTGGCGATGAACCTGATGGCCGTGATGCTCGGCAGAAAGGTGTAGGCAACGGCCTGGGTCGTAACGAAGCTCGAGAGCCCTGTGACCTCGATCGGCGGGTCTCCGTTGCCCTGCGGTATGACGAAGATGCTCTCTTCCGGGTTCTGGACGCCGATCAGGGGATCCTTCGACTTTGGGTGAAGCCTGACGGCGCCGGCGAATTCGCTGTCATTCACCCACTGTCGGAGCACGAACTCGTATTGGTTCTCGATGTTCGAGTTGATGAACTGGAACAGCATCCCGCGCTCGATGCCGTCATAGGGCTTCGTCGGGTTGTAGGTCGGCCCGTACGGCAGACCGCGACGGATCAGCCGGTGGGAATTGTTGCTGCCGCCGGGCAGCCCCTGACCCAGGACTGGTTGACCTCGTGGATTGACGCGGCGTATGTGCGCGCCGACGGGACAGTCGATCCCCTTCGGATCTCCCGAACCACCCGCATTCACATACTGGAAATTGTTGAGCTGATCGGGCGAGATCCCTCCCGCAGGGCTATCCGTGTCCGGTGATAACGCGAGAGGAACGCCGTTGCGCCATCGCCCGCATATCTTTGCGGCCAGCAGCTCGGGATCGATCCTGTCCTTGTTCGACTGCAAGAACTCTTCAAAGGCCACCACGTCGGTCTCGACCTGCTTGAAGACGGCAAAACTCCCGTTCAGGCCAAGTTCTCGCGGTTCGGGTACCACGTAATTCACCGCGTCTTCCCGCAACACGAAGAGCCATGGCTCGCAGGGTTGCTGGTGATCGGGGTGATATTGCTCTGGGCCGCCGCGGATGGTGGGAGTGCTGATTCCGTCGGTATAGCCGAAGTGGATTCTGGCAGTAGGCACCCGTTGGCCATTCTGCATCTCCATCAACGCCATCCCGTCCTGGCGCCAGAGCTCTCGAAAGGCATTTGCTTCCGCAAACCAGGCACACAACCTGTCGCTGTAGCCCTTCATCGCTTCCGGACTGATGGCGTGCAGCGTCACCAGGACGTGATCGTCCCCGCCGCCAAAACCGCCGACCCAGTTCTGGGGCGAACCTGCTCCGGTATCTCCGACCGACTCCGCTCGTTGAGCGGCGCCTTCGACAAACGCACCAAATGACTTGAACGACAGCGTCGGAACGCGTTCCTCAACCTCCAACGCCACCAGCCCCGGCCATGTGATCCCGAGGTTGAGGCAATAGTCTGGCTTGCGACGCGGGGCCTCCGTGGGATCGTCTTCCGGTCCGGGCGCGAACCCCACGTGCCAGTTCTCGGCAGTGGTGATCTGCGGGACGTCGGATTCGTCGCCGCTCACGAGCCGTCCGAGTTGCCTGCGCGCCTCTGCCGGACTTCCTACCGACAGCAGGAAGTGCCGCACCATCGGCATCCTGTAGCCACGGAGAATGAACCCTTGGATGTCCGCGAGGTCGAGCGCCGGTTCTTCTGCGGCCGACGAATCGCCATCGGTCCCGGGAGTCTTATGCCGCCCTCGACCATGCAACCGGCGAAGTAGCCCGGGACCCCGCATCGCAGCTCTCACGTCGTGGCCGGCTGTGGCTTGCGATCGGCCAGCAGGGCCTGGATATCTTGAACTCCGAGGCCTGGGTAGGCGCTGTAGAAGCCGATGGGCTCGTGGTTGTTCTCCACTCCCCACTCGTAGAAGGCGTGGGCGTTCTGCGCCACCGGGGTCGGCGGCGCATCGTTGACATGCTTGAAGAGGGCATCGAAGGTGAACGCGGTCTTCTCGGCGAAGTCCTGGAAGTACTTCTCCATATCGCCGTCGTACACGGTGAAGAATCCCAGCTCGTTATGGTCAAAGCCCACGAAATGGGCGACGTGCAGCGTCCCAAGAGAATCCGATGCTGCGTACGCATCGTCTCGGAAGGACCTCGCGGCCAGCTTCAAGGCAAAGCCCTGCAGGCGTGACTTGATGGTCATGTAGGTCAGCAGGGTGTGCTGTTCGGTATCGCCGGTGAAATCCGCCGCCCGTGCCGAGGCCTTGATGTCCTGAACGGACTCGTCCTCGTAAGCGAAGTACGTATCCAGAGGCTCACGGACATGACGCTTCAGCCATTTGACGACCCGCTGATGATGAGTGCTCACAGGCGTGGCCGGAGGGTTCTCCACGTGTTCGAAGATGGCCTCGAACACCGGGCCAACCCGCTCGACGAGCCGCTCGATATGCGGCGTACCCTCGCCGTCGATGTCCGAAAGGAAGAGCAGCTTCTGATCTCCCACGAGCATGAAACGGGAGAAATGCACGGTACCGAGGTCGTCCTGCGCCGTTGCGAGATCGGGCATCAACGCGGGCAGCTCTTCGGTGAGCGCCTTGGCGTGGGCCGGATCCTCGATCGGGAAGTCAAGGACGAGATGACTCTGACTCATGAGCGTCTCCCTTGGTGTCAGAATGATCGCTTCGTATTCCGGCTGGAGGAATTCCGTCGCTCGGCGATTGAGGGCGAGTCGATCTTCGAGCACGCGCCTCGGAGTTGCATCCCCCACATTGGATGAGCGTGCAGCCGCCCTACCTGCCGATGACGAGGCCGACGCCGGCTCGGTTCATCCCGTTGGGGCGATGCGCCCGGCTCGGCTGTCGTCGTACGGTTGGCCAGTGCGACTCTCACGGCATCGCACGGATGGCCGCTACGGCGTTGACGCCGAAGAGGAGCCCGATAGCCCGCCGCGCCGCGATCCCGTCTGCCGGCTAGGGGCGGTCGTTCGTGCGCAAGTGGCTTCCGATGATGATCTTCGCCTCGGCGCAGTTCGTCATGGTGCTCGATTCGAGCGTGATGAACGTGGCGATCTCCCAGATCGTCGAGGACCTCGACACGACGATCCAGGGCGTCCAGACGGCGATCACGCTGTACACGCTCGTGATGGCGGCGTTCATGCTGCTGGGCGCCAAGCTCGGCGACATCCTGGGCACCAACCGGGCGTTCGCGATCGGGCTGGCGATCTACGGGCTCGGGTCGCTCACGACGTCGCTGAGCCCGAACCTCACCGTGCTGCTGATCGGCTGGTCGGGAGTCGAGGGGTTCGGCGCCGTGCTCGTGGTGCCCGCGATCGCGGCGCTCACGGCGGCGACCTACGAGGGGCGCGAGCGCGCGCTGGCGTACGCGCTGCTCGGCGGGATCGCGGCCGTCGCCATCGCCGCCGGCCCGCTGATCGGCGGCTGGGTGACGACGGAGCTCTCCTGGCGCTACGTGTTCGCGGCCGAGACCGTGGTCGTGATCGGGATCCTGCTCGTGCGGAGACAGATCGTGCAGGCGCCTGCGGCCGAGCGGCGTCCGCAGCTCGACATCGTGGGCGTGGCGCTCTCGGCGGCCGGCCTGGGCCTGATCGTCTTCGCGATCCTGGTGAGCAGCACGTGGGGCTTCGTCCAGCCACGCACGCCGCCGACGATCAACGGCACCGAGATCACGCCGCTGGGCTTCTCGCCCGTGCCGTTCATGGTGCTCGGCGGGCTCGCGCTGCTGTGGGCGTTCACGGAGTGGGAGCAGCGCCGTCGCCGTCTCGGCCGCGACCAGCTGCTCGACACCGCGCTGCTGGGCATCGCGCAGATGCGCGCGGGGCTCTCGACGCTGGTCGGCCAGCAGCTCGTCCTGATGGGCACCTTCTTCGTCATTCCCGTCTACCTGCAGGTCGTGCTCGGCCTCGACGCGTTCGAGACCGGCAAGCGCCTGCTCCCGCTGTCGGTCGCGATGCTCGTCTTCGCGCTGCTCGGCCCCCGCATCGCGGCCCGCCGCTCGCCGCGCACTGTCGCGCAAGTCGGGCTCTTCGCGGTCAGCGCCGGCGCGATCGTGATGCTCGCCACGCTCGACGTCGACCTCAACGACACCGGCTTCAAGACCGCGCTCGCGCTCATCGGCGCGGGCGCCGGCCTGCTCGCCTCCCAGCTCGGCAACGTGATCATGTCGTCCGTCGCGCCCACCCAGACCAGCGAGGCCGGCGGACTCCAAGGCACCGCCCAGAACCTCGGCTCCTCGCTCGGCACCGCGATCATCGGCGCCGTGCTGCTCGCATCGCTCGCGACCGGCTTCAGCGAACGCGTCACGAACGACCCCGACGTCCCACCGGCCGCGCGCGAGACGATCGCCGCCAACACCCAAGAGGGGATCGACGTCGTGCCCGTCGACACCGTCGAGCAGGCGGCCCTGGACGGCGGACTCTCCGAGGCCCAAGCCCGCGCGGTCGCCGACGACTACGGCGACGCGCAACTCGACGCGCTGCGACTCTCACTCGGCGCCGTCGCCCTGGCCGCGCTGCTGTCGCTCTGGTTCACACGACGATTGCCGACCAGATCTCTCGCGGAGACCGACGTCGGCGCCGCGGAGCCGTCGATCGCGTGACGCCGGCGAACTCTGTAGTGGCTCAGCGACCGAGATCGTCCCATCCGGGTGATGACCGACGCGCCGGGGACCGTCATGCTCGGAGACGAGGACCAGCAAGGGCAATCGAGTAAGGAGGACCTGATGGGACAGGACAGACGGCAGCGCAGACGACGCGTCGCTGCAGTCGCGGGGGCCGGGATTGCGGCCAAGAAGCACCACGACGCGAAACAGGCGGAACAGCAGGCGGCAGCCGCTCAGCCGCCTGTGCCTGCTGAGCCCACCCAGCCTGCCCCCCCAAGCGCGCCGGGTGGACTGACCCCCGAGAGCATGGAGCAGCTCAAGCAGCTGGGCGCGCTCCACGAGCAGAACGTGCTCACCGACGAAGAGTTCGAGCGCGAGAAGGCCAAGCTGCTGGGCGCCGGCTGAGCGACACCGGACTCATCGGCCCGCCGCCCACGGGACTGGGACGCAGCGGCGATACGACGTCTTCAGAGGTTCTGGTTGGCTACCCCGGATGAACCGACGAGCTGTACTCGCGGTCTTCGACGAGCAGATACGCCGGCATCCAGAGCCTGATTCACCCGACGGATACGTCGAGCACGATGACGGCGTGATTCGGTGCATATCCGCCCGGGACGGGTGGACCGGGGTGACCTGGTCTGACCTGGGCCAAGTCAGCGCCGACCCGGTCATCGCTGCGCAGATCAGCAGGTTCGCGGAACTGTCTCGTCGCTGGGAGTGGAAGTACTACTCATACGATCAGCCCCCCGACCTGCCCGAGCGGCTGCTCGCTGCCGGCTTCACGCACCAGCCGACGGAGGCCCTGCTCGTCGCCGAGATCTCAGACCTGGCGCTCGACGTGCCACCGCCCCCGGGCGTCGAGGTGCGGGGGGTCGTCGACACGCAAGACGTCGAGGCGCTCGTGTTCGTGCATGACGAGGTGTTCGGCGGAGATCACTCCGCCGTGGGTCAGGTCTTGCTGGCCGGCCTGGCACACCAGTCCGGTACGGTCGCGGCCGCGGTTGCCTGGGCGGGAACAACCCCGATCGCCGCCGGACGCGTGGAGTTCCACCTCGGCACCGACTTCGCCAGCCTGTGGGGCGGCGGCACGTTGCCTGCCTGGCGGGGCCGTGGTGTGTTCCGGTCGCTCGTGGGCCACCGGGCTGCGCTCGCGTCGGCCCGAGGTTTCCGCTACCTACAGGTCGACGCCTCCCCGGACAGCCGACCGATTCTCCAGCGACTCGGCTTCGTCGAGCTCGCCACCACGACACCATTCACGCACCCCGGCGGAACAGGCTGACCTCCCAGCCCGAACAAGCGGGCCTGCTCCCATGCGTCCAGCCGGACGCTCGCGGCGACCGTCCTGGGTCACGAGATGCGGCGGGCCCTTGTTCGCTCGCGGAGGCTCACTCGAGCGCGGTGCGGACTCGCGCCTGGACCGCGTCCGCGTCCTGCGCGCCATCGACGCGCCGCAGCAGCCGGCGTTCGCTGTAGTAGGCGACGAGCGGCTCGGTCTGGCAGTGGTAGACGCGCAGGCGCTCCCGGACCGTCTCGGGCCGGTCGTCCTCGCGGCCCTGGTGGCGGCCGCTGATCCGCTTCACCACCACGTCGTCGGGCACGTCGACCAGGACCACGGCGGTCAGCTCGCGTGAGCGAGCCTTCAGCACGCCGGCGAGCGCGTCCGCCTGCGCGACGGTGCGCGGGAACCCGTCGATCACGACGGGCTTGTCGTCCAAGCCTGCGATCGCGTCGCGAAACATCGCGACGATCAACGCGTCCGGGACGAGGTCGCCGCGGTCCATGTACTCCGAGGCGCGGCGCCCGAGCTCGGTCCCCACCACGCGCGCCTCCCGCAGCAGATCGCCCGTGGCCAGCGCCGCGAACCCGAGCTCGTCCCGCAGACGCGCCGCCTGGGTCCCCTTGCCGCAGCCCGGCGGCCCCAGCAGCGCGATAGTCGATTCCATCGCCACATCATCCCGCGCCGGCGGATGGGTGCTCACCGGCCTTCGTCTCGTTCGGCTCCGAGCTCTGAGCCTCTACCGCCCGACCGAGTACGGCTCGGGCTCGAGCTCCGGCACGCGCACCGGTGTGCCGGCGGGGGGCGCCCCGCCGCCTGGTGGGTACGGCGTGACCGCCTGCTCGTAGGTGAAGACGCCGCCGGGATCCGCCTGCTTGCTCGAGCTGCAGGGCGCGCCGCGAGACGCGTCGGCGCCGCTCGAGGAGCGCGATCGCCCTGTCGACCGCGACGCTGAAGTCGGTCACCGTCCAACCCTACGGGGATGTGTTGCACCCGACAACCGACCGGCCGGCGCCGGCGCCGCGATGTATGGTCGGCGTGGGTCACCGGAGAGTCCCCCCGTGCGGGCACTCGCGCTCGAACATCTGCGTCCCAACCCGATCGGCGTCTACGGCGATGTGCTCCATGGCCGCGGGATCGGCGTCGACAGGATCCTGCTGGACGAGGGGGAGGCGATCCCGGACTGGCGCGGGTACGACTTCGTCGTCGTCATGGGCGCCGGGGTGGATGTGTGGGACCACGAGACACATCCCTGGATCGCGGCCGAGCAGGAGACGGTCCGCGAGGCGGTGCTCGCCGGCGTGCCCTACTTCGGCGTGTGCTTCGGCGCGCAGATGCTCGCGTCGGCCTTCGGCGCGCACAGCTACCGGGGCATGGAGGCCGAACTGGGGATCAACCAGGTGTTCCTTACCGCGGCGGCGCGCCGCGACCCGGTGTTCCGCGGCTTCCCACCAGACCTCGATGTGTGCGAGTGGCATTCCAACCACTTCGACCTGCCCTCGGGTGCCGTCCGCCTGGCCCGGTCGCCGCGCTATGAGAACCAGGCCGTACGGTTCGGCCGGGTCGCGTACGGAATCCAGTGCCACCTGGAGACGTCGCGCGACGACCTCGAGGCCTGGCTCGAGCTGTTCCCGACTACGGTCGGCCTGTTTGAGGCGCGGCACGGACCGGGATCAGTGGTTCCCTTCCTCGATGACTTCGGCGCCTTCGTGCCGCGCATGCGGGAGACCGCGCGCCAGCTCTTCGGGCGGTGGCTGGAGAACGCGCTGGCGCTCGGCAACCTCGCGGGTACGGCGCGCGCCGCGAGGACGGGCGAGGCACCCAGGCCCGAGCCGGCGAGCCGGCTGATCGGGCGCGACAGCGAGCGGGCGAGGATCGGCGCCGCGCTGACCGCGGTGCGCCAGGGTGGCAGCTCGGTCATCGTGGTGCGCAGCGAAGCGGGACTGGGAAAGACGGCGCTGCTGGACGAGGCGGTGGCGAGAGCAGGCAGTCTGAAGGTGGTGCGCATGCGCGGCGCCGGTGCCGAGGGTGAGCAGCCGCGCTTCGCGGGACTTGCCGAGCTTTGCGGGCCGCTGCTCAGCGGGGTCGCGCGCCTGCCCCCCGCGCGGGCGACGGCGCTCGGGGCCGCGCTCGGCCTGGGCGCGGCGGCGCAGTCGACGGATCGTTACGCGGTCTACGCCGCCACGCTCGACCTCCTGACCGCGGCCGCCGAGGAGACGCCGATCCTCGTCGTCGTTGACGACGCACACCTGCTCGACGAGGCGTCGGCGGAGGCGATCCCGTTCATCGCGCGTCGCCTACGGATCGACGGGATCGCGCTGCTGATCGCCACCGAATCCGACGATGACCTGTCCGACGCGGAGGAGCTGCGCCTCCGGGCGCTCGACCCGGCGGATGCGCGAGCCCTGCTATCCGCGCGGTTCGGCGGCGAGCTGGCGCCTGCGGTAGCGGAACGGATCGCCGAGGCCGGCCGGGGCAATCCGCTCGCGCTGCTCGAGATCGCGCGCGACCTCACACCTCAGCAGCAGCACGGGGAGGCGCCTCTCGAGGGGTCGCTGCCGCCGTCGGCGGAGTGGGCGTACCTGCGCCGGATCGAGGCGTTGCCGCGGGACACGCGCCGGGCGCTGCTGGTCGCCGCGCTCGCCGGGGGCGGGGAGCGCGAGACCGTCGCGCAGGCATGCGCCGGCCTGGGCCTCGACCCCGCCGCGCTCGAGCCCGCGGAGCGGGCAGGCCTCGTGGGACACGGCCCGATGCGGGTGACGTTCTGCCACGAGCTCGCCCGCACAGCCGTCTCCTACTCGGCTCTTGCCGCGGAGCGGCGCCTCGCGCACCGCGCGCTGGCGGGTGCCGTCAGCGGCGAGCAGGGCCTGTGGCACCAGGCGCGAGCGAGCACCGGCCCCGACGACGCCGTCGCAGACGGACTCGGCAGCGTTGCCACGACTGCCCGCGACCAGGGCGCCTACGCCGCCGCAGCCCACGCGCTCGAACAGGCCGCGCGCCTGACCTCCGATCCCGACCTCCGCGCCGAGCGGCTGCTCGGGGCCGCGCAATGCGCGCACCTGGCGGGTCACGTGCACGCGGCGCTCGACCATCTCGGGGCGGCGCTGGAGTGCGTGTCGGCGCCACGGCTGCGGATCGAGCTGGAGCACGCGCGGGGCCGGATCGCGGCGCGCAGCGGCGAGGCCGCGCGTGCGCGCGACTGGCTCACGGCGGCCGCCGCGCGCTGCGAGCACGACGATCCCGAGAAGGCGGCCGAGATCCTCGCCGACGCCGTGCTGCCGTCGCTCAGGGCCGGCTCCCCGGCCGACGCGACGCGGCTGGCGCGCCGCTCCATGCGCCTCGCCCAGGGTGCGGGCAACCGCGTCGAGCTCATGGCGACGCTGCTGCTCGGCATGGCGCTGCTCTTCGCGGGCAACTATGACGAGGGCGTCGCGCTGGTCGAGCGTGCTGACGAGATGACGGGCGACGACGGCGCAGGCGCGGGTGCGGGTGCGGGCCAACCGTATCCGTACCTCGGCGCGGCCCTCGCCGTCGCTGGCCGGCACGCGCGCGCCCGGGCGGTGCTCGAACGGCTGATCGCGCAGGCCGAGAACGCGGGTGGCGCCGACATGCTTCCGTACGCGCTTGTCCGGCTCGCCGGCGTCGAGCTCGACACCGGCCGCTGGCGCGCCGCGGCGGCAGCGCTCGCCGAGGCCGTGGAGCTCGCCCAGGAGACCGGCAACAGCGCCGACCACGGGCTCGCGCTGGGCACGCTCGCCTGGCTGGAGGCCGCCCGAGGGCACGCCGAGGCCTGCCGCATCCACGTCCAGGACGCCCTCGAGCTCGCCGGACGGCTCGGCAGTGGCTCGCGGCTCGATCGCGCCGCAGCCGCGCTCGGTCTCCTCGAGCTGGGATGCGGACGGCCGGAATCTGCGATCGCGCCGCTGGAGGACGCCCGACGCCTCCAGCACGAGACCGGGTGGTCCGACGCCGCGCTGACTCCGCACCGGATGCCCGACCTGGTCGAGGCCTATGCGCTCGCCGGCCGTACCGCGGAGGCACATGCCGTCTTCGACGACTTCCGCGCGCAAGCGGAGCGGACCCGGCGCCCGTCGGCGCTCGCCCTCGCGGCCCGCTGCCGCGCGCTGCTGGGCGGCGATTCCGAGCTCGACACATATTTCGCAGGCGCCGTGGAGGCGAGCGCTGAGACCACCGGACCGTTCGAGCGCGCCCGCACCGAGCTGCTCTACGGGACCCGGCTGGCCGGGGCAGACCGATCCGGCGAGGCGAGCATTCACCTCTCGACGGCCCTGCGGACCTTCGAGGAACTCGGCGCGGAGCCATGGGCGTCGCGCGCGCGCGAGGCACTCGCGGCCGCGGGAGGCGTCGTGCCGCCTCCCCAGATCAACCGGCTGGAGCGGCTGACGCCCCTCGAGCTAGAGGTCGCGCTCGCCACCGTCGCCGGCGCCCCACTCCATGACGTCGCCCATCGGCTCTTCCTGGGCGCGCGCACGGCCCGGCTCCTGCGGGCCTCGGCGATGGCCAAGCTCGACGTGGAGACAACGGCCCAACTCGCCGCGGCGCTCGGCCCGGAGCGGTCACCAGAGCCAGCGTGACTTGCGCTACCGGGCGAAGGGAGCGGTGAGCAACAGCCGGGGTGCAGCCGATGCTCACCGCTGGTACGGCTCAGTCGCAGTACACGTCGATGAAGACGGTCTTGTCTTTGTTGATGTTCTGACGGCACCGAGCCGCGTCGGTCGACAACAAAAGGTCGAGTCTTCCGCCGCGGACCGCGGAAGCCCTTTGATCGGGCAGCGACGTCGGCGCGCCCGGACGATCCGCGGGCGCTGACGGAACCGCGCCGGCTCCGCTGATCGGCAGGTACGTCCCGGCTCCGCCCATCGCAAATGCATCGCACCCAGGAGGTCGGCGCACGGGGTCGCCGGCGCGCGAACCGTCGTGCCCACCGTCGAAGCGGCCCGCCGCTCGGCATCACAGCGTCTCCCCTACCTCGAACCTCTCGCGGGATTGCGGGGTGGCCCTCACCGCGACACATCATTGAGTGGGGTCTGTGACTAGCGTGCAGCCGCCGATCGGGGGAGGTTCTGGCCGGAGGAGGTGACCGCCGACGTGGCGGCCTCGGCGAGTGCTGCCAGGAGCGCGGCGGTGGCGGGCGGGTCGGGCGGCTCGCCGTAGGTCGCGGCGTAGATGTACCGCTTCGAGCCGGGCAGTTCGGTCGCGACGACGCCCTCGATGTGGTGGGCGCGCAGGGCCAGTCCGGTCTGGGTCGCCACCCCGAGCCCGGCGGCCACCCACGCTTGCATCACCACCATGTCGTCGGAGCTGTAGCCGATCCGCGGATCGAACCCGGCCTCGGCGCACACCGACAGCAGGTGGCCGCGGCAGCGCTCGCAGCCGGCGATCCACGTCGCGTCGCGCAAGGTGGCCAGCCCGCGCTCGCGACGCGTCGACAGCACGTAGACCGGGTCGTCGAGCAGGTGATGCAGGCGCACCCCGGGGGGCTCGGGCTCGGTGTTGTCGTAGCGGAAGATGATCGCGACCTCGACCTTGCCGGTGCGCAGCAGCTCGAGCGCGTCGAGCGGATGCGTGTCGGTCAGGCTGATCTCCAGGCTCGGATACCGGTTCGCCAGCGTCGCCAGCGCCGCCGGCACGAGCGATCCGTTCGCCGAGGCGAAGCCGGCGAGGCGCACGCGGCCGGCGTTCAATCCCACGTGGGCGGAGAGCTCCGCGCCGGCGGCATCGATCCGTCCGATGATCTCGGCGGCGCGGTCGGCCAGCAGCTGCCCGGCCGGGGTGAGCCGGATCCCTCGGCCGACCCGCTGCAGCAGCTGCGCGCCGGTCTCGGCCTCGAGCCGGGCGAGGTGATGAGTGACCGACGGCTGGGAGTAGTGCAGCTCCTTCGCCGCCGCGGTGACCGATCCATGGCGCGCGACGGCGTCGATGACGCGCAGCCGGTTGACGTCCAGCATGCATCAACTCTATCTATGAGTCAGCACGAAAGTTGGCATTGGACGTATGAGCCGGTGGCGCGCAAGCTGCAAGGCATGACCGCGACCCAGATCCGCCCCGCCAGCCGGCTGAGCCCACTCGTCGCCGGTATCCGCACCGCCGTCGAGAGCCATGCCGACTGGGCCGAGACCGCGCAGCTCGTCGCCGACCAGCTGCGCCGGCACCTGCCCACCCCGGACGTGCTGACCGCCGCGCAGCGCCTCGGCTCACCCGACGACTACTGCGCCCACAACCTGTACGTCGAGCCGGACGGCTCGTTCTCGATCGTCGCCCTGGTCTGGCGGCCCGGCCAGCTCACCCGGATCCACGACCACGTCACCTGGTGCGTCTTCGGCGTCATCCAGGGCGTCGAGCACGAGGAGCTGTTCGACGCCGACCTGAACCTGGTCGGCCGCAGCGAGAACCACGTCGGCGACGTCAGCGGCTTCGCGCCGCCCGGCGACATCCACCGCGTGCACAACACCGGCGACACGACCGCGATCTCGATCCACGTCTACGGCACGGACGTGACGCGCGTCGGCTCCAGCGCCCGCCGCTACTACGACTGACCTTCGATCCGAACAACCCGAAGGAGCACCAGCCATGTCACTCGTCCGCGTCCACAACTTCGCCATCTCACTCGACGGCTTCGGCACCGGTGAGGGTCAGAGCCACGACGCACATTTCGGTCACGCCGGGGATCGGCTGCACCAATGGATGTTCGCCACCCGGTGGTGGCAGCCCGGCGGTAGCGGCGGCGTCGACGACGTCTTCGTCCAGCGGCACGATCCGGGGATCGGCGCCGAGATCATGGGTGCCGGGAAGTTCGGCCACCCCGGATGGCACGAGGACCCGGAGTGGAAGGGCGCGTGGGGTCCCAACCCGCCGTTCCACACACCGGTCTTCGTCCTCACCCATCACACGCGCCCGTCGATCGAGATGGAGGGCGGCACGACGTTCCACTTCCTCGACGCTTCGCCTGCCGAGGCGCTCGAGACAGCCCGCGAGGCCGCGGACGGCAAGGACGTACGCCTCGGCGGAGGTCCCACCATGATCCGCGAATTCCTTGCTGCCGGGCTCGTCGACCACATGCACGTCGTGGTGGTCCCGATCCTGCTCGGCCGGGGCGTGCGGCTCTGGGACGGACTGGAGGGCCTCGAGAAGGACTACGAGGTCGAGGCCACCTCCTCGCCCAGCGGAGTCACGCACGTGACGTTCACCCGTGCGGGTGCCTGAGCCCCCTCGCTGATCTCGTTTGGCTGCACGGTGATCTCCTGACGTCGCGGCCGCGCGTCTCGCGGCCTTCGGCTGGTGAGCGGCGCCGGGTCTCGACATGGATTCACCCGGCTGCCTGATCGTCGCCTTCCCGCGGTTCCAGGTTGGGATGAACGCCCGCCGTGAGCCCTTGTGACTCGGCGATGCGCTGGAGCATCGAGATGAGCTGCGAACGCTCTGATGCGCTGAGGGCAGTCAGCAGCTCGGCCTCGTCCTCTTCTGCGACGCGCTCGAGGTCGGCCAGCAGGTGGCGGCCCTTGGGAGTCAGGTAGAGCGTGTACGCGCGCCGGTCGACGGGGTCGCGGCGCCGCTCGGCGAGCCCGCGATGCTCGAGGTCGTCGACGAGCGCGACCACGGCGCTGCGGTGGATCCCCAGCGCTCTGCTCATCGCCTGCTGGGACTGGCCCTCGTTTGCGGCGAGGTGGCTGAGCATCCCGAAGTGGCGCGGGTGAAGATCGAGGAGGGCGAGGCGCTCGGCGAAGCGCCGGTGCCTGTGCGTGCCCAGCTGCACCAGCAGGAAGCCGGCACGCCGGCTCAGCCCGCGCGCCGGGGCTGCCTGCGCGCTGATGGGATCCCGGGGCACCGCGGCCGATAATACCGCGGCTAGAACTGTTCATGATATAAACAGTTCTTCTCCCGGCGTAGCTGGAGGCGATCTGAAGGGAGCATCAACGATGCCATCCGTGCCGAGCCTCACCACCAACGTGCTGCTGCACAGCGAGGAGACGGGCGGCCACGTGTCCGTGACGGAGATCGTGGTCCCGCCGGACACCGCCGGACCCCCGCTGCATACGCACGACTTCGACGAAGCCTTCTACATGCTCGAAGGCGAGCTGATCTTCCAGGTCGAGGACGCCCTCGTGACCAAGGGCGCGGGCGAGCTCTCCTTCGCCCCGCGCAACGTCGCGCACACGCTGGCCAACCACAGCGACGCGCCGGCACGCTACGTGCTCGTCTGCACGCCCGCGGGCTTCGAGCGCCACTGGGCGCGCATGGCCGCCGACGCGGCCGGCGTCGAGCCGCCGCAGTGGGCGCTGCAGCCGATCCCCGAGGTCACGGTCGTCGGCCCGCAGATCCCGGCGCAGGCATGAGGCCGCGACTCGCGAGCGGCACGCGGACAGATGACGGGCGGCGAGGCGGGGCCGACGCGATCGCTTCGGCGGGGGTGAGCCACGACCACCGCCCTCGGGTCAGGCGGCCGCGGCGATGACCGGCGCGAGGCGCTCGAGCGCTACCGCGTACCCGACGCGCGACCCGGTCCCGATCGCGTTGGCCACCGAGCGCGAATGCGGGGTCGCCGCATCCCCGGCGGCGTAGACGCCCGCGACGTTCGTCCGCCCGTCGGAGTCTGTGAGGATCGTTCCGGCCTCGGTCAACTCGCAACCGAGCGCGTCGGCGAGCCGGTTCGGCTGGTCCCGCCGCGTGTTCACGAACAGCGCTTCGCGCCGCTCGGCCGGGCCGTGGGAGAACTCGATCTGCCTGAGGCGGCCATCGCTCCCGGTGAGCCGCGCGATCGGCTCGGTCCGGACGCGCACGCCCGCGGCTGCCAGTAGCGCTTCGCCGGGGTCCGGCGCGCCGTCGGTGCACAGCACGACATCGTTGGTCCAGCCCGCGAGCACGAGCGCCGAGCGCACGGCGCCCGGGCCGCTGCCGTGGAACGCCAACGGCCGGTCCCGCACTTCCCAGCCGTCGCAGAAAGCGCAGTGGAACACACACCGTCCCCAGAGCGCCTCGATCCCAGGAAGCGGCGGCGGGTCGTAGCGCAGCCCGTGGGCCAGCACGATCGCATGGGCGCGCACGGGCGGCCCGTCCGTCGGCCTCACGACGAACACGTCCCGGATCCGTTCGGCGTCCTCGACGGCGCCATGACGGAACTCGACGTTCGCATGCTCCTCGAGCTGACGCCGCCCGCTGTCCCGAAGGTCCGCCGGCTTCACCCGATCATGCCCCAGCAGCCCGCCGACACCCTGGGAGACGGCGTTCGCCGGCCGGTCGTCATCCATCACGAGCACCCGCTTCCTCGCCCGGCCCAGCACGAGAGCCGCGCTCAGGCCCGCGGGCCCGCCGCCCACGATCACGGCGTCGTACGGCGTGCTGCGCCAAGCAGCGAGATGATGGAGCCGGTCGGTCATTGATAGTTAGACGTCACCACCCCCGCTGATTCATCCCTGGTCAGGGAATTCCGGGGGTTAGCCGCACCTCACCCACTGATGAGCGCCGATCCCAGCGACCAGCCGGCAAGGCCTCCGACGGCACCGACCGGCGCGATCGCTGCGCTGTCGCTCGTCGTCGCCGTGGTGCTCGGCGACTCGGGTGTGGTGACACTGGCATTGCCGGAGATCCTGCGGGAGTTCGGGGCCGAGGTCGGGGAGGTGGCGTGGGTCCTGATCGCGTTCAACCTGGTGCTCGCGCTCGTGGCGGTTCCGGCGGCCCGCGTGTGCGTGCGTGGAGACGTGGGCGCGGCGACCGCTGGTGGCCTGGTGGTCGTCGCCGCCGCGACGGCCGTCTGCGCGGCGGCGCCGTCGCTGGGCGTGCTGATCGCGGCACGAGCAGCACAGGCGGTGGGAGGTGCGCTGGTGATCGTCGGAAGCCTCGAGCTGCTCGTCGAAGCCACCGGGGCAGAGAGCGCAGGAGCTCGGCGGTGGGCCGCGGCCGGTGTCGCGGGCGCTGCGCTGGGTCCGGTCATCGGGGGGCTTCTGACTTCGGCGTTCTCGTGGCGGTCGATCTTCGTGGTGCAGATCCCGGTCTTGCTGCTGGCGCTGCCCGCCGTCATCGCGCTGCGGGGCCGAGTGGTGCGGCGTCAGGCGAATCCGGACACGTCGCCCGATAGGCCGGACGTGATGGCCAACCTGGCGCTGGCGCTGCTGTCGGCGGCGCTTACGGCGGCGCTGTTTCTGCTGGTGCTCTTGCTCGTGGAGGGCTGGCGACGCTCGCCCGCCGTCGCGGCGGTTGCCGTCACGGCGGTGCCGGTGGCGGCCCTCGCCGCGGGCCCTCTGTTCCGCGGCGTGCGCGGCGGGACACGGTCGGAGGCGGTCGCGGGCTCCGTGCTGATCGCCGGCGGGCTCACCGGCCTCGCGCTGCTCCCGGGCGCGGAGCTCGCGTGGACGATCGCGCCGCAGCTGCTCATCGGCCTCGGCCTCGGGCTCTCGGTTGACTCGCTCACGGCAGCGGCGCTGCGCGACCGGATCCCGCGCGCGCTTCACGGCGGCTGGACGATCGCCGCGCGGCACGCGGGCGTGGTAGCCGGCCTGGCGATTCTGACGCCGATCTTCACCGCCGACCTGCGCCACGCCGAGACGCCGGCCGAGGAGGCGGTCGCGAGCCTCGTGCTCGACGCGCCGCTCCCCGCCTCCACGAAGCTCGACCTCGCCGAGGGACTCGGGCGCCAGCTGGTCGCCGAGCGCGGCCGCGTGCCAGACCTGCGGCCGGCGTTCACGACCTTGCAGCTGCCGGCGACGCAGGCGGCCACCGCCGCGGCCCTGGAGCTCGACCTCGAGGATCAGCTCGAGCGCGCCGCGACCCGCGCGTTCCGCACCGCGTTCCTCGTCGCCGCGCTGCTGGCGCTGCTGGCGCTGGCGCCCGCGCTGGCAATCAGGGACCGGCGCCGATCATGAGGGCGCTCGCCCTACCGTTCATCGCCGTGGCGCTCGTGGCGGGCGTCCTCGGCGTCCAGGTCGCCGCGGGCGGCGGTGACTTCGTGCCGCGCCGACCAGCCGATCCGTGCGCCCCGCGCGCGGTTCCGCCTCTCCCGGCGGAGCTGGAGCCCGTCGCCGAACGGATCGTCCTGCTCGGCCTCGACAGCGCCGCGTGCCGGCTCGGCATCTCCCGCGAGCGGCTCGTCCTGGCGCTCGCGGACACGCGCTCGCTGGATCCCGAAGCGCCCGCCGCGCTCAAGGCCGGCCTCCGCGACGCCGTGGACCGGCTCGACCGCGAGGGCCGCCTTCCCAAGGTGTCCCAGCTCCTCCCTGAAGCGCTCGAGCAGGCCGACCTGCCCGGCTTCGTCAAGACGGTCATCGCCGCGATCCCGGACGGGACCGTCGACAGCGCCCTTCCGACCGGGCCGCTGCTGCGCCGCGCCATCGACGATCTCGACGTCGACGAACTCGTCCGTGAGCTCGACGACCCACAGCAGCTCGACTCGGCCATCCGGGCAGCGATCCTCCAGGCCGCGCGCGACCAGATCCTCGACCGCCTGCGCCCCTAGAGCTGGCCGGCCGAGTCGCTTGATCGCGACGCCGAGCACGATGAGCAGTGCGTAGAGCGGGAGGTAGAACAGCACGACGACGCTGTACACATTCGCTTCCGGCCCGGCCTGGGGAGACATCGGCGAGAACGTGATCACGTCGGCGACGATCGCGGCAGCCGGCACGACGCAGACCCATCGCAACGCGCGCCAGCTCCCCTCGCGCAAGCCGAGCACCACGAGCAGGGCCGCGACCGCCAGACCTGCCGCGGCCGCCAGCGCGTCCGAGGCCGGGAAGACCAGCAGGCCGGCGAGCGCGACGCCGAACGTGAGGGTCGCCAGGCGCATCCCTCCCAAAGTAGTGCGCCAGATGAGCTTCAGACCGTGAGGTGCCGTGGATCACGTTGGCGAGCGCGCCGGTCGCGCTCGCGCGGCCGATCGTGGTCCCTGTCGTCGTGGTGCGGTGGCCAGCCGTGGTGCGGGGGGCGCCTGCGCGCACGCAGGTTGCGGAGATAGGCGTAGCCGACGCGCGCGGTCGTGGCGGGATCGGGCTGGTCGTCGCGCTCGACGATGTAGTGATGGTCGTTCTTGTGCCTGAGCGCGCCCAGGATGCGCGCGGAAGTCGATCGAGCCTTCGCCGAGATCGGTGAACCCCGGGTTGAAGTAGCCGCCGGCGGGGTTCGGGTTGCCGCCTTGACGTGGAAGAGCGGGAAGCGGTTCTGATAGCGCGGGATCCAGTCGAGCGGGTCGATGCCGCCGAACACCATCCAGAAGAGGTCCGGCTCGAACCAGACCAGGCGCGGGTCGGTCTCGTCGAGCAGGATCTGGAAGAGCGACTCCCGGTCCGAGGGTCGTGTCCGAACTCCCAGTAGTGCACGTGCAGGTACAGCCTCAGCCCGCGCGCCGCTGCCGCCGCGCCCCACTCGTTCGCCAGCTCGGCGAGCTGACGGTAGCGGCGCGCGGTCTGCGCCTCGCCGACGCCGTCCACGATCCCGGTCGGGATCGTGATCCCGGCGGTGCCGACGTAGGGCTGCCCGAGCGCCTCGGCCTCGTCGAGCGCGTCCTCCACCTCGCGGGCCCCGAAGAACGGGATCAGCGCCGGGCCGACCAGCTGGTGGCCGCCGATCGCGCGGAGCCGGTTGGCGTCGAGCAGCTGCCGCATCGCCGCGGGCGTGCGTCCGAACAGGCCCGCCACCTCGACCTCGCGGTATCCGATCTCCGCCAGCAGCGAGAGCGCGCCCGGAAGGTCGGCCTCGGCCAGCGTGCGGACCGTGAACAGCTGGATCCCGATGCGGCGATGCGGCACGAGCCGCTCCGCTCCGGACGCCGGCGCCGCGAGCGGGCCGAGCCTCGCGCCCATCGACGCGGCTACAGCCGCCCCGCCGGCCGCCAGCAACCGGCGCCGGTTCAACAGCAGTTCGCCGCTCATCTCCAGCCCCCGATCCGATCGTCTGCCCGGGCAGCGTGCCACACCGCCTACGCGCTCACCAGATCGGCGGTCAGAACGGATCCGTCCCGACGATCGCCGCCGTGTTCGGGTTGCGGTCGATCTCGGTCCATCCGGGGCACCCCGCGGCCGTGCAGCGCCCGTTGCCGTTGTACTTCCAGATCCGGCCGTCGCCATGCCGCTGGTAGAGCGCACTGCCGCTCGCGACCACCTCGGCGGTCGCGGGATTGCGATCGATCTCGATCCAGCCCGGGCAGGCGACGGCGGTGCAGCGGGCGCGGCCGTCGTACTTCCAGATCCCGCCGTCCGCATGCCGCTGGAAGAGCGCATCGCCGCTCGCCACGATCCCGGTCGTCGCGGGATTGCGATCGATCTCGATCCAGCCGCGGCAGGCCACGACGGTGCAGCGGGCGCGGCCGTCGTACTTCCAGATCCGCCCGTCCGCATGGCGTTGGTAGAGCCCCGACCCGCCGCCGGCGATGGCGGCGGTCGCGGGGTTGCGGTCGATTTGGATCCAGCCCGGGCAGGCGACAGCGTCGCACCTTCCCGTCCCGTCGTACTTCCACAGCTGCCCGTTGATGTGTCGTTGGACCAGCGTTCCGAGTGCGGGGACGATGTCCTGGGTGGCGGGGTTGCGGTCGATCTCGATCCACCCCGGGCAGGCGCTCGCGTTGCATCGCCCGTTCCCGTCGTACTTCCAGATCCGTCGATCGGCATGGATCTGGAAGAGCCCGTTGTCACCACCTGCGATCCCCGCGGAACTGGGATTGCGATCGATCAGGATCCATCCGCGACAGGCGGCGGCGCTGCATCGAGACGTTCCGTCGTACTTCCAGATCCGGCCGTCGGCGTGCCGCTGGAACAGCGTCCCGCGCGCCGTCGCGCAGTCCCTGGTGGCGGGGTTGCGGTCGATCTCGGTCCATCCCGGGCACCGCTCGCGTTGATCGCCGGGCGACCATGGCCGGCGCATCTCGGATCGCGGAGCGGATCGAGTCGAGGAACGGATACGTGGCGACGTACTGGCATGCCGTGATCCCCGTCGCCCACTGCCAGATCCTCGGCGCGCCGCCGAGGTATCCCCTCGGAGTGCAGGTGGACTGGACTCCGCGATGCCCGCTCCGAACGCGTTGCGGGTGACCACGGTCGGCCCGCCGCTGTCGCCTCCATGGCCGACCTGGGCAGCCCCGTTCATGGCGAGGGTGTAGCCGGTCTGCGTGACGAGGGAAGGGTTGAAGCGCGCGCTCCGGTAGACACCGGATCCGCCGGCGGGTACCGCCGATGGCGTACCGAACACTCCCGTGGCGAACGTGGCCAGGCCGCGGCCGTACTGGGTGACGGTGTCGGAAGGGTGGAGGCGGCCGCGTACGCGACGTGATCCGGGGCGCGGGCGCCGGACCGGCGGGTCCAGGCGCTCGCCCGCGTAGATCGCCTGCGCGCTCACAGCACCGAGGTCGGCTGCGCCCAGATGGACGAGGACGATGTCGCGACCCGGCCCCGCGAAGTCGTGCGTTCGACTCGACGTCCCCACGCGATCCCGTGCCCACGCGGCCGTCACGGGCACCGAGCCCGGCGGCAGCAGAGGACCGCCGATCGTGCCGTCGGTGGTGACGCAATGGCGAGCGGTCAGCACCCAGAACCGGTTCAGCAGCGCGCCGGAGCAGCCTCCGTTGACCGTGACCAGCCCCAGCTTGCGTTGGAGCGGGCGACCGGCCGCCGTACCGCTGGTGATGGGCTGCCTCACCTCGCAGACGCGCCCTTCACGCGTGTCCCGGCACCCCTGCGCTCCTGCGCCGGCGGGACCCACGGTCGAGCCGGCACCCACCAGCAGCGCAATTCCGGCCCGGCGCAACGTCCTCGCGCGCACCATCGCCTTCACCTTCCACGCGTCCTCAACCGATCCCGATCACCTCGACCGGGCTCGAGCCATCGTCGCACGTGGCGCCGTGCCTGCCTAGCCTCCGGCTCGCCGGTCCCGAGCGCCGTCCTACCCGGTGCCCAGTCGCTCAACAGGCCGGGGAACCTATGCTGCCGGTGTGAGCGAACCCGCCCAGCGCCAGCTCGGCACCGGCGACCTGGACGAGTTCCGCCGTACCGGCCACGCGCTGATCGACGCGGTGGCCGACCACCTCGAGGCGCTGCCGGGACGACCGGTCTGGCAGCCGCTGCCCGACGATCTGCGCGCGGCGCTGCTCGAGCTGCCGCTGCCGGACGGGCCGACCGGGCTCGACGCGCTGGCGGGCACGATGACGCGCGACGTGCTGCCACACGCGATGGGCAACGGGCACCCGGCCTTCTTCGGCTGGGTCAACTCCCCGCCGGCACTGGCCGGTGTGCTGGCGTCGCTGACGGCGGCCGCGATGAACCCGAGCGTGGTGTCGGGCGACCATGCCGACGTTCAGCTCGAGCGCACGGCCGTGCGCTGGCTGGCGGAGCTCGTGGGGTACCCGCACGCGCCGGGCGCCGGGCTGCTGACCAGCGGAGCGTCCGCGGCGACGATCGTCTGCCTGGCCGGCGCCCGCGGCCGCGCCTGCGCCGCCGCGGGGCACGACGTGCGCCGGGGCGGGCTCGCGCGCGGCCCGCGCCTCGTGGCCTACGTGCCCTCCGAGGCGCACAGCTGCGTGCCGCGCGCGCTGGAGCTGCTCGGGCTCGGGAGCGACGCGATCCGGCCGGTGCCGCTGTCCGGCGGGCGTCTCGACGCGGACGCGCTGCGCGGCGCGATCGCGGACGACCGCGCGGCCGGCGCGACGCCCGCGCTGCTCGTGGGCTCGGCGGGAACCGTGAACACCGGCGCGCTCGACCCGCTCGACGCGCTCGCCGACGTCGCCGCCGCCGAGCGGCTCTGGTTCCACGTCGACGGGGCCTACGGCGCCTTCGGCGTGCTCGACCCGGCGCTGGCCGCGCGCTACCGGGGCATGGAGCGCGCCGACTCGCTGACGCTCGACCCGCACAAGTGGCTCGGCGTCCCGGTCGACGCCGGCTGCGCGCTGGTGCGCCGCGCCGACGACCTGCGCGACGCGTTCAGCGTCGTCCCGCCCTACCTGCGCCAGGGCGCGGGCGAGGCGGTGGGCACCTTCGCCGAGTACGGGCTCGAGCAGACGCGGCCGTTCCGTGCCCTGAAGACGTGGGCGACGATCGCCGCCCGCGGCCGCGACGGCCTCGTCGACCAGGTCGTGCGCGCGAACGCGCTGGCCCGCGAGCTCGCCGCGCTGGTCGAGCGGGAGCCGTCGCTCGAGCTGGCGGCCACGCCGGAGACGTCGATCGTGGCGTTCCGCGCCCGGCCGCCCGGGTGCGCGCCGGACCGCATCGAGGCCGTCAACCGCGCGCTGCCCGAGGCCGTCCAGGCGCGCGGGCGGGCGTTCGTGACCGGCACCGTCTACGAGGGACGCGAGACCATGCGCGCCTGCATCCTGCATCCCGGCAGCACCGAGACCGACCTGGCCACGCTCGTCGCCGAGGTGGTCGCCGCCGCCGGCGAGCTGACGGCGGAGGTCAGTGGCTGAGCGTGGCCTCGACGTCGAGCCGGGCGAGCTTGTGCGGGTTGCGGATCGCGTAGATGCGGGTGATGCGGCCGTCCGCGACCACCAGGCTGACCGCCGTGTCGAGCTCGCCGGCGAGATCGATCCGGCCGGCGGGCGCGCCGTTCAGCCACACCGTGCCGACCACCGCATCCGGCGCGAGCGTCTTGAAGCGGGAGAGCAGGGTCGCCACCCGGTCGCGGCCCACCACCGGATGCCGGACAGCGGCCACCTCGCCGCCGCCGTCGGCGACCAGCACCACGGCAGGTCGCAAGACCTCGCGCAGGACGAAGACCGCCCGTTCGGCGGGCGCGAGCGTCTCCAGCACGGTCAGCATCGCGATCGAGACGCTTTGAGCGCCTGCCGGGTGACGATCCGGACCAGATAGGCCCGCGGGTCCCGCACCTCGGCGCGGCCGACGTCGGCCCACCGCAGCCAGGTCTCCTGGACGACGTCCTCGGCGTCGGCGGCGGAGCCGAGCATCTCGTAGGCGACGGTGAAGAGCAGGCTGCGGTGGGTGACGAACGGGTCGTCGGTCATGCCGGCGCGGGCACGGCGAGCGGCTTCAGGTCACAGGCCGCCGAGAAGCCCTGGGACTCGATGCCGAACGCGGTGTTGGTGCGGGTGTACAGGTTCGCCAGCGCGATGAACGCGGTGAGCTCCACCAGCGCGGGCGGGCCGAGCGCGTCGAGCAGCCGGGCCGACAGCTCGTCGGTCACCGTGGGCGGGGTCTGCGACATCGCCTCGGCGTACTCCATGACGTCGCGCTCCAGCGGCGTGAAGACGTCCGACTCGCGCCACCGGGGCACCTCGCGCGCCTTGGTCACGTCGAGCCCCTCGTTGTGGGCCTGGAAGTAGCCGAGGTCCAGGCAGAAGCTGCAGCCGACCAGGCTGGCCACCGCCATGTGGGCGAACGACTTCAGGCTCTCGTCGCACTGGTCCCACTTCTGTGCCTTGCGACCGAGGCTGAAGCTGAAGTTCAGCACCTTCCGGTTGTGCCACGCGACCTCGACCGGCTCGGCCACGTCGCCGAGCATCTTGCGGGACATCCGCTTGACCATCGCGCCGTAGATGCCGGTCAGCTCGGCCTTCGGGATCCGGGTGTTGCTGGCCACGTCTCCTCCACGGGTTCGCTTGGCTGCGACAAGGAGACACCGGCCGGGATTCGTTTGTGACACCCCGGCGAAGTGTGGGCGGTCTCGGAGCCTCAGGCGGCAGCGTCGACGACCTCGCTGCCGGCGGTGGCGCGGGCGGCGGCGTCGATCAGGTCGGCGACGACGCCGGGCTGGGACACGGTGACGGCGTGGGAGGCGTCGATCTCGACGGTCGTCGAGCCGGCCCGGGCGGCCATGAAGCGCATGGAGTCGGCCGGGATGGCCAGGTCCTGGGTGGTCACCAGCGTCCAGGACGGGATCGTCTTCCAGGCCGCCTTGGTGGCGACGTCCTCCAGCGCGGAGGCGGCGATCGGTCGCTGCGTGGCCGCCATCAGCTCGGCGACCTCCGGCGCGACGTCGGCGGCGAACACCTCGCGGAACCGGTCCTGCTGGATGTACAGGTCCATGCCGGTCTCGCCGCCGGCGAGCCGGGAACGGCACGGAGTCGAGCGCGGGGCCGAGCTCGCCGCCCGGGAACTTGGCGGCCAGCTCCGCGGTGCTCTCGCCGACCTCCAGGTTGAAGCTGGCGACGTACACGAGGGCCGTGACGCCGGGGGCGCCGTCCGCGGCCTCGCTCATGACCGAGCCGCCGTAGGAGTGGCCGGCGACCACGATCGGACCGGACAGGCTCGTCCAGGACGCTGCGCAGGTAGGCGGCGTCCTCCTGCAGGCCGCGCAGCGGGTTCGCGACGGCGATGGCCGTGTAGCCGCGGCGGTGGAGGTCGGCGATCACGCCGTTCCAGCTCGCCGACTCGGCGAAGGCGCCGTGCACGAGGACGATCGTGGGGAGTGTGGCGTTCATCGGGCTCCTCCTCCTGGTAGTGATGTGGTGTCCAGACATGCAATATATTGCATGCCATAGTGCGATGCGTCAAGGTTCGCCGACATGCCGATTCCCGAGAACGAATCAGCGATCGACCGCCGGTTGCTCCGCGACGACGTCTACGGGCGCCTGCGCGACGCCATCGTCGACGGCACCTTCGCGCCCGGGGAGCAGTTGCGCGACGTCGACCTCGCCGCCTGGCTGGGCGTCAGCCGGACGCCTGTCCGCGAGGCGCTGCTGCGGCTCGCCGACGCGGGCCTCGTCGTGGCCCACCCGGGTCGCTCCACGACCGTGAGCTCGCTCGACATGCGCGCCGTTCGCGACGCACGCGACGTGGTCGCGGCGATGCACGAGGTGGCCGTGCGCGAGGCGGTGGGGAGGCTCACCGACGGCCGACCTGGAGGCGATGCGTGCCGCCAACAGCCGATTCCGTGTCCGCGATCGAGCAGGGCGACGTGGAGGCCGCGCTGCGCGCGGACGACGAGCTGCACGGCGTGCCCGTGGCAGTGGCCGCGAACCGGGCGCTGACCGCGGTGCTCGACCAGTTCACGCCGGTGCTGCGCCGGGCGGAGCGGCTGCGTTTCTCCTCGAAGGAAGGGCCGGCGTCGCTCGCGCGGCACGACGAGCTGATCCGGCTGTGCGCCGCCGGCGATGCCGAGGGGGCGGCGGCGGTCGCCTTCGACACCTTCCACAGCCTGCCGACCACCGTGGCGTGACCGGCGCTGCGTCGGGTGTGCGGTTTGCCTCGGCCGATCTGCCTGGCATGGTGTCGGTCATGCCTCGGCGCTCCTTCCGCACCTCCGGGAAGCCCGAGAAATGTCTGGATCCCCGCACCCGGCAGCCTCGGGCTGTGATGGATCGCATCGTCCCCGGAGACACGCCGGATCCTGACGGGGAGCGCCGTTCGCCGAGCGCGCGTTCCCGTTGCTGGAGCCCGTGGGGTGGACCGGCGAGCGTCACCGAGGCGGCTATGGCACACGGGATCCGGGCGGCATCACGACGTCGCTCGGGTTGATCTTCGGCCCGTGGGATCCGTTCGTCCCGAGCCGCGGCTCGCCGGACGGCGCGGCTCCGTCTCGGTGACCGATCCCGACGCGGTTCCTCTGGACGCTCCTCGTGGCCTGGCGCGACGAGTTGCTCGGCTCGGACCGACGCGACGGGGCGACGTTGAGCCGGCTTCGTCGAGATCGTCGGCGCCCGCGTGGAGTTCGACGTCCTTCGCCGTCAGGACCGCTGGATCGCGCACGGCGGTGGGACGGATACACCGTCGAGATCCACGCGATCCGCGTCGAGCCCGCGAGCGTGAGGCTGCAGCTCGCGGCGGACCTCCCGAGCGCTGAGCCTCGGGCGGTCGACGGCCCGCCCGCTCGCCGCGGTGGCGCTCGACGGCTGAGCGCCACCGCGGGACACTGCCTCAGCGCAGGGGGTGCTCCGCGAAGAAGCGCCAGAACTCCGGTGCGGCCGCGAAGCCCGCCGGGTTGTTGCGCCCGTTCGGGTACTGGTGCCGGACCCCGTCGAGCATGGTGAAGCGGAACCGCGGGTCGGCCGAGGGCCAGCGCAGCTCGGTGCGGAGCGGGAGCGCGCTCGCGCCGTAGCGGTCGGGGTCCAGCCCGAGCGTCGCGAGGTGCGTCTCGAGCTGTGCCGCGATGACCGGCTGGGTGAGGATGTCGACCGGGTCGAGCGGCAGCTCGGCGAGCCCGGTCAGCGCCAGCACGCGGTCGTCGCGCGTGCCGAGCGACATCGACATCGGGATCGCCCGCGCGGGTGTGGCCCGCTCGAACAGCCCGCCGGCCGCGAACCCCACGGCGGCGAACAGCCGCGAGCGCTCGACCCCCAGGTGCGCGGTGAAGTCCGCGCCGTTGGAGAAGCCGGAGGCGTGGATGCGGCGCGGATCGAGGTCCAGGTGCGTGCCGAGCTCGGACAGCATCGCGTCGACGAAGCCGACGTCGTCGGCCGGGAACGGCGCGTTCGCGGGATAGCCCGGCGGCCGCTCGGACAGGTCGACCTTGGAGGCCAGGTCGCCGTCGTTCCACTTCGTGCTGCGCCGGCCGTTCTCGAGGATCCGGTACCGCAGCCCGGTCGGGAAGACGGCGACGAGGCCGGTCGCGTCGGCCTGCTCGCGCCAGCCCGACGTGCGCAGGAACTGCCGGCCGGTGCCCGAGCTGCCGTGGAACATGAACACCACGGGCGCGCGCGGACCCGTGACCGGGGCCGTGGCCGGGACGTAGGCCACGAACTGCCGCGGGTGGCCGTCGACCTCGACCTGCCGGCAGTTCACGCCGACTTCGTAGGCCCCGCTCGTGGTCACGCACTCGTCCGGGGTCTGGGCGTGGGCGGCGGTCGGGGCGAACAGCGCCGCGCCGCCGAGGGTGAGAGCGGCGAGCATCCGCCGCGTCCAGCGTCTACGGAAGGTCATGGGAAGCTCCTGGGAAGCCGAGGGAGAAGATCGAGCGGCCCGCGAGCCGCCGCGCGGGCGGCTCGCGGACCACAGCGGTTCAGCAGTTGATGACGAGGTTGTTGCCGGCCTCGCCGTCGCAGTTGCCCGTCTCGTCGCCGAGCCCGCCGTCCAGGCGGTCGTCGCCGTCGCCGCCGAGCAGCTCGCGGTCGTCGCCGGTGCCGCCGCGGAGCGAGTCGGCGTCGTTCATGCCGTCGAGCGTGTCGTCGCCCGTCCCGCCGGCCAGCTTGTCGTCGCCGTCGTACCCGTACATGTGGTCGTTGCCGGCCTGGCCCGCCATGCGGTCGGCGTCGTCGCCGCCGTGGAGGTGGTCGTTGCCGTCGTTGCCGCGCACGACGTCGATGCCGTCGTCGCCGAAGACGCCGCGGTCGTCGCCGGCGCCGCCCTCGACGACGTCGTCGCCGATGTCGCCGTGCATCGCGTCGTTGTCGTCGCCGCCGCGCGAGATGTCGTTGCCGGGACCGGCGTGCGAGTTGTCGTTGCCGTCGCCCGCGTCGATCTTGTCGTTGCCCTCGCCGCCGCCGATGTCGTCGTCGCCGGCACCGCCGCGCAGGCGGTCGTCGCCGTCGGAGCCCTCGATGAGGTCCCCGTCCTCCTCGCCGCGCACGCTGTCGTTGCCGGTTCCGGCGTAGACGCGGTCGGCGCCGGCGCCGGCGCGGACCAGATCATCGCCGTCGCCGGCGCAGATGAGGTCGTTGCCGCCGAGTCCGTCGATCCGGTCGTTGCCGCCGCGGGCGTCGATCACGTCGTCGCCGGGCGTCCCGACGAGGACGTTGGCGTTGTCGTCGCCGACGATCGGCACGACGAGCGGTGGGAGCAGCTCGCAGATGCTCGTGCCGGGGATCTCGACAGGACCGGGCGTGATCGCCCCGGCCGCGGGAGCGAAGGCGGCCGCCGCGATGATCGCGAGCGTCCCGATGCGCTTGGTGGTGAACATGGGTGCTGAACCCCTTCCATGGGGTCGTGGTGGACTTGTCGTCCGGTGTGACCCCCGCGCCTCCGTCCGGGTTGGACGGTTGCGCGGACCTCGCTACGGCTCCGGCGTCGGCGTGGCCGTCGGCTCGGCCGCGGGCTCGGCCGCGGCCTCCGGCTCGGGCGTCGCCGCCGGCGACGGCGCCGGCTCGGCGGTCGGGACCGGGGTGGGCGTCGGCACGGGTCGGCGGCGGCGCCGGGTGCGCGGCTCCTGCGTCGCCTCGGGTGCCGGCGTGGCCACCGGTTCAGGCGTCGCCTCCGGGGTGGGGGCGGTGACGGCGGGGTCCTCCGGCCGGCGCCGGCGCCGCTGCCGCTCGGGGCGCGCCTCTACGACGAGCGCGCCGAGCTTCGGCTCCTGCTCGGCACGGCGCCGCGCGCGGGCCAGCCGGCGGCGCACCCGGCGCGCGACGGCCGGATCGGCCTTGCGCAGACGCCGGCGCACCCGCCTCACGACCGCCGGGTCGCCGTCCTGCAGCCGGCGCGCCACGCGACGCAGGCGCCGGCCGGGATCGCCCGTGGGTGCCGTCGCGCCGGCCTGCACCGTCGGCTCGGTCGTCGCGGCCGGCGCGGCATCGCCCGCGGGCTCGCCCTCGGCGGGCAGCTCCGGCGCCGCCGCCGGCGGGTCGACCGGCAGGCGCTCCGCCACGCGCTCGATCGGGGCCGCCCGCACGGGTTCGTCGCGCGCGAGGTCGTGGACCGCCACGCCGCCGCCGGTGGCGCCGGCACCGATCGCGGCCGCCACCGCGGCCTTCGCGACGAGCGTCTTGACGGCCACGCCGCCGGCGGTGGCGGCGCCGCCGGCGATCCCGCCACCGGTGGCGGCGCCGCCCGCGATCCCGCCGCCTGACGCAGCGCCCAGTGAGCCCGGCGCGAGCAGCGCCGCGGCGGCCGCGGCGGTCTCGGCGCCGCCGCCCAGCCCGCCGGCGCTCGCGAGCACGGCGGCCTTGAGGCCGGCGGTCGGCGCGACCGGCAGCACGAGGGCGAGGCCGGTCCGGCGGCCCTCCATCGCGACGCGGTAGGCGGCGCAGGGGTCGCACTGGCGCAGGTGCCGGCGCAGGGCGCCGCGCCGCAGCGCGGCCCCGCGCGCGGTCTCGAGCTGGGTGCGGATCTCGTCGCACGGCGTGCGCCGCGCGTCGCGGTCGGCGATCAGCGTCGTGCGCGCCTGGAAGACGAGCGCCTTGACCTTCGCGGGCGAGCAGCCGATGACGCGCGCGATCTCGGGATGGCTGAAGTCGCCGAGCTCGGCCAGCACGAGCGCGCCGCGCTGGTCGTCCGGGAGCCGGCCGAGGTCGGTCACCAGCTCGCGCAGGTCCGCGCGGCGCTGGACGTCGCTGCCGAGGCCGTCGAAGCTCGGCTCCAGCTCGTCCGACGGCAGCGCGGCGTCGCGCCGCGCGGCGATCAGGGTGAGGCAGCGGTTGCGGGCGATCGCGAACAGCCACGGGCGCACCCGGTCGGGCGTGCGGCCGCTCGGCGAGCGCCTTGTGCGCGCGCAGGAACGCCTGCTGCAGCGCGTCCTCGCCGTCCTCGCGATTGCCGACCATGTGGCGGCAGAACGCCAGCAGCGCCACGTGGTGGCGGTCGTACAGCGCCTCGAACGCCGCCGCGTCGCCGCGGCCGACGAGCTCCGCGAGGCGCTCGTCGGCCATGCGGCCGAGCCTGGCCTTCATCGTGCGCTGCTCCCGGGCGAGGACGGCTGCATGGCGTGTCTCCTTGGGCACTGCGAGTGGGGTCAGCACCAAGGACATCCGCGGCGCCCCGGTATTCCCTCCGGCGTGTAACGATCCAGTCCGCGGAGCGACTGATGGACGTGGAGGAACTCACCTGCCGAGAGCTGGTCGAGCTCGTGACCGAGTACTTCGAGGACGCCCTGGCGCCCGCGGAGCACGAGCGGTTCGAGGCTCACGTCGCCGGCTGCCCGGGCTGCGAGCGCTACCTCGCCCAGATGCGCACGACGATCGCGCTCGCGCGCCAGACCCGGGAGCTCGAGTCCAGCCCGGAGGTGTCCGGCCTGCTCGACGCGTTCCGGGACTGGAAGCGCAGCCGGCCGTGATCTCCCCAGCGCGGCTCGCCGCCCGGGAGTAGGCTCGCCCGGATGCGCCTTCAGCCGGCACGGATCGCCGTCCTCGTGGCGACGGCCTGCGCGATGCCCTCCGCGACGGCACATGCGAGCGGCAGCCTGGCCCTGTCGGGCACGCGCTACGTCTGGACCGGCACGAGCGGCACGGACACGCTGACGGTCAGCGCCAGCTCGGTGCCGTTCCCGCCCCCACCGACCAACTCGGTCACCTTCCGGAGCCCGACGACCATCGTCGTGGCGGCGTCCGCGGACCCGGACTGCGACCCGTCGGGGACGGTCGTGACCTGCGATCGCGGGGCGGTCACCGTGATCGAGGCGGACGGCTTGGACGGCATCGACACGCTCTCGTTCGACGACGGCGGGATCATCGGCCCGATCGGCCGCGTGTCGATGCCCGTCGACTTCGACGGCGGGGCGGGTAACGACGAGCTCTTCGGCTCCGGCGCCGCCGACGTGGAGCTGCGCGGCGGGCTCGGCACCGACACGATCAACGGCGAGGCCGGCGACGACGCCATCGACGGCGACGACACCGTCGTCGCGACCGCGGACGCGCGCGACATCATCGACGGCGGCACCGGCGACGACAACATCGACGGGCAGGGCGGCAACGACTCGATCGTCGGCTCCGACGGCAACGACACGGCCCTCACCGGCGGCACCGGGAACGACACGATCCAGGGCGGCGACGGGGAGGACAACATCAACGGCGGCGACGACGAGGACACCGTCACCGCCGGGCCCGAGAACGACGTGGTCGACGGCGGGGCGGGGAACGCCGACCGCATCCGCTACGACGAGCCGACGCGCGGCGGCGCCGTCGTGGTCGACCTCTCGGCCACGACCGGCAAGGACGGCGGGCCGGGCGAGACCTCCGAGGACGCGCTGAACTTCGAGCGGGTCACGGGGAGCGCGGCCGCGGACGTCATCCGCGGCGACGCCCAGGGCAACGTGCTCGACGGCGGCGCCGGGGACGACGTCCTGTCCGGCGCGGGCGGGAGCGACACCCTGAACGGCGGCGACGGGCTCGACACCGTCTCCTACGCCGAGCGCGCGGCCGGCGCGCCGGTCACCGTCGTGCTCGACGGGGCGGCGAACGACGGCGGCGTCGGCGAGGCCGACAACGCGGCTGACGTGGAGAACGTGCTCGGCGGCGCCGGGGACGACGCGCTGACCGGGAACGACGGCCCGAACGTGCTGGACGGCGGGCCGGGAGCCGACCGCCTGATCGGCCTCGCCGGGGCCGACGACTTCCGCGCGGGCGCGGGCGACGACGCCGTCGACGCGCTCGACGGCAACGCCGAGCCTGTCGACTGCGGCGACGGCGCCGGCGACCAGGTCGACGCGGACGGCGCCGACGCGCTCACCGGCTGCGAGGTCGCGCGCGTCGTCGCGGCGCCGGGCGGCGCGCCGCCCACGGGCGCGCCGCCCGGCGCGTCCGGCTCCGGCGCGGTCGTCCTCGAGCGCATCCGGGCGACCATCGCGCGGTTGTTCCGCACGCGGGGCGACCGGACGCGGATCACCCGGCTGACGGTGAAGCAGATCCCCGCGGGCGGCACCGTGCTGCTCACGTGCAAGCCCCCGCGGGGCGCGCGCGCCGCCTGCCCGTTCCGGCGCTTCGAGCGCACCCTCGCGGCGGGGACGCGCGCCCTGAGGCTGCGCCCGCGGTTCGAGGGGCGCCCGCTCCGGGCGGGGACGGTCGTCGTGCTGCGCGTCACGGCGCCGTCGACGATCGGCCGGCACATGAGCTGGCGGGTCCGCGACGGCAAGCTGCCCAAGGAGCGGTCGCGCTGCCTGCGGCCGGGCGCGCCGGCCCCGTCCCGCTGCCCGCGGTAGCTCCCGGCCCCGGCCCGCTGTGCGACCATCCGCGCATGGGCGCCCGGCCGATCGTCGTCCGGCCCGGCGAGGGCCATCGCGTGGGCAACGTCGAGTTCCTCGCCCGGACCGCTGACACGCCGCGCTTCACGTTCGCGATCATCGAGATCGTCGCCGGCCGCGAGCTCGAGGCGCACGTCCACGCCGGGGAGGACGACGCGTTCTACATCCTCGAGGGCGAGCTGACCTTCGCCTTCGGCGGGGAGGAGGCGGCGGCCGGGCCCGGCACGTTCGTGCTCGTCCCGCCGGGTGTCCAGCACGGCTTCCGCAACGCGGGCACGGTGCCGGTGCGCATGCTCAACCTCCACGCGCCGGCGGGGTTCGACCGCCGCATCGGACTCGGGGACTGAGCCGCTCCGCGTCGTGGCGGGCGACCTGGATCGGTTCGCGCCGGAGCGCCTGGAGACGGAGCGGCTCGCGCTCGACCCGCTCCGCGTCGAGGACGCCGGCGAGCTGGCGCCGCTGCTGGACGACCCCGGGCTGCACACGTTCATCGGCGGCGCGCCGGCCACCGTGGACGAGCTGCGCGAGCGCTACCGGCGCCAGGTCGCCGGCTGGTCCCCCGACGGCTCGCGGCGCTGGCTGAACTGGGTCGTGCGCCGCCGCGACCCGGAGGCGGCCGTGGGCACCGTGCAGGCCACGGTCGGCGTGCACGACGGCGCGCCGGTCGCGGAGGTCGCGTGGGTCGTCGCGGCACCGCACCAGGGGCGCGGCTACGCGCGCGAGGCAGCCGCCGGGATGGTCGGGTGGCTGGCCGGGCACGGCGTCGAGCTCGTCGTCGCGCACGTGCATCCCGAGCACGGCGCGTCGATCGCCGTGGCCCGGGCGATCGGCCTGCAGCCGACCGCGCGGACGCACGACGGCGAGGTGCGCTGGGAGGCGCACCTCGGCGTCACATGAACGAGACCTGCTCGGTCTCCGCGCGCGTCGGGCGCCAGACGAGCAGCCGGCCGGGGTGCAGGAAGCCGGTGTGCCCGAGCAGGTGGCGCTCGCCCTCGGCGTCGCGGTTGTAGTGGCGCACCGCGATCGGCGTCCCGCCCCGGTACGTCGTCTCGATCTCGACGTCGCCGCGCAGGAGCTCCGCGGCGAGTCGCGACCGGGGCGCCGCACCGCGGCCAGCATCGCGCGCAGCTCGTCGTAAACACGCGCGGCCGCGGGCTTCGCCTAGCCCAGGTGCGCGAGCAGCAGGCGGGCGAGCGCGTCCGGCTCGTCCTCCCCGACGAGGTGGCCCGCGCCGGGCAGCAGCTCGAGCCGGGCGCCGGGGATGCGCGCCGCCAGCGCCGCGCCGCGCGCGGCGGGGATCCACGGGTCGTCGGTCCCCCACACCACGAGCGTCGGCGCCGCGATCCGGCCGTACAGCGGCTCGACCGCGTCGGTGTCGCGCTGGTCGCCCTGCGCGATCTGGCGGTAGAACGCGGACTGGCCGGCCGGGCCGAGCCACGGCGCCGTGAGCGCGTCCTCGGCGTCGCGCGGCAGCGGGCGCGGTTGCGCGGTCCCGACGTACGCGCGCACGACGCCCTCGTGGATCGCGGCCGGCAGCTGCTCGAACACCGCATCGTGGTCGCGCACGAGCCGGTAGAACGGCGATCCCCACGGGGCGACCGCGACGACGTCCACGAGCGCCAGGGCCGCGACGTCGCGGCCGTGCAGCAGGTGGGCGCGCAGGATCGCCGCGCCGCCGATGTCGTGCGCCACCACCGCCGGGCGGTCCAGCCGCCAGTGCTCGAGCAGCGCCGCGAGGCGCGCGCCGTGGCCGGCCAGCGACACGTCCTGCCCGGCGCGCTGCTCGGAGGCTCCGAAGCCGAGCAGGTCGAACACGTACACCGTGAAGCGCTCCGCGAGCCGCGGGGCGATCCGCCGCCACGTCCACGACGACCACGGCGTGCCGTGCACCAGCACGACCGGCGGACCGGCGCCGAGCCGGTCCCAGGCGATCGCGCCCCCGTCGGTCGCGAAGCGCTCGCGCAGCACCCACCCGGCCATCGCCGGGACGCTACGCGACGGCGCGCTCGTCCGGCTCCGCGACCGCGCGCACAGCGGCGTGGAGCGCGGCCGCCGCGTCGACGCCGTGGCCCCACGCGCCGGCCGGGAGCCAGTCGGGCCGCGCCAGCAGCGCCCCGCCGCGGTGGATGCCCGAGCGCGCGCGCGGTGACCTCGTCGAGGCCGCGCACCGCGAGCGGGGCGCCCGCCGGGCAGCGACGCCGCGGCGGCGTCCCACGCGTCCCGCTCCGGGCCGGTGAACAGCGTGCAGCCCGCGGCCGAGCAGGTCGAGCGTGGACACGCGGCCGTCGTCGCCGGGCAGCCAGACGTGCGGGATGCGCCCGCCGAGGTCGACGTGCAGCTCCTCGCCCGGCGCCGCGCACGCGAGCCGTTCGGGTCGGCGGAGCGCGTGCGACGTTGTGCTCGGCGATCGGCCGCCGCTCGGTCTCGTAGGAGTCGAGCAGCGCGGCGTCGCGCCCAGCCGCGGAGCACCCAGGCGAGCTTCCAGCCGAGGTCGTGGCCGTCGTGGATCGCGGTGTTCATCCCGGTGCCGCCCCGCGGCGTCACGCGGTGCGCGGCGTCGCCGACGAGGAACGCGCTCCCGTGCGCGGAAGCGGTCGGCGATCTGCGCGGCGAACGACAGGGTCCTGATCTGCTCGAACGCCGGGGTCAGGTCGCGGATCGCCGGCGCGCGATGCCGGATCAGCGTCCGCGATCTCGCTCCGCCGGGTAGTCGGCCGGCGTCTCGCGCGTGGGGTCGCCACGCGCGCGAGTAGAGCCAGCGGTCGCCGCGGCCCGGCCGGGAGGAACGATGCCGGGCGCGTCGGGATGGGTGACGGTGTAGATCCCGTAGCGGTGCGCGCCGACCAGCGTGCCACAGCGGGGCGTGGAACAGCGTGCCGATCCGCTCGCCGAGGCCGTCCGGGCCGTCATGCGCGATGCCCAGCGCCGCGTCGCGTCGCGCTGTGCGCGCCGTCCGCCGCGACGAGGTAGCGCGCCCGCACGACGCGCGCCGCGCCGGTCGTGTCGCGCAGGGTCGCGCGCACGCCGTCCGGGCCGCTCTCGACGCCGACCAGCTCCGAGGCCGCGCTCGAGCGCGGCCGCCGAGGGAGCGCAGGTGGCGCAGCAGGATCGGCTCGAGGTGGTCCTGGGGCACGCACGCCGCCGCGGTCGGGCTGAGCGCGCTCGCTCTGCCGCGCGGGTGGGGTAGCCCGACGGGGAACGCCGAGCCCGCGGACGCCGCGGCGAGCGTCTCGCAGCTCCAGCCGAGCCACTCGACGTCGACCGCCGCCCGCGCGGACCTCGTCCTCGAGGCCCCACGAGCGCAGCAGCTCCATCGAGCCCATGCTGACCGACGTCGCGCGCGGCAGCGCCGCCCGGCACCGGCCGGCGCTCGACGACGCAGGCACTCGACGCCGTGGCGCGCCAGCTCGATCGCGGCCGTCGCGCCGGCCGGCCCGGCGCCCACGATCAGGACCGGCACGTCGTACTCCGTCGTCATCTCGCTCCGCTTCGTCGGTCGGGACATCCGGTGCATGGACGGCCCGGCGGCCGATCGCATTCCCGCGCGGCTAGGCCGGCCCGCGCGTGGTGCGCCAGCGGGCGAGGTTGACCGCGGCGATGGCCGCCCACGCGGAGATCGTGGCCACGGTGCCGCCGAGGTCCCCGAGCCGCTCGGCGACGAGCGCGACGCAGACGCCGAGACCGAACGACGTGAGGGCGAAGACGACGCCGACGACGTCGGACCTGCGCTCGGCGGGCGTCATGACGCGACCTCCTGCACCCGGCCCGCCGGCCGGGCGGCGCGCCGCCCGCGACGGTCCGGCCACAGGCGGTCGCCGAGGAGCGTCAGCGCCGCGGGGGCCATGAACAGCCGGACGAGCGTGACGTCCACCAGGACCGCCGTGGCGAGCCCGACGCCGGTCATCTTGATCACGGGATCCGGATCGGTGGCGAAGCCGAGGAAGACGGCGATCATGATCCCGCCCGCCGCCAGGACGATCTTCCGCGTCCCCGCCGCGGCGGCCGCGATCGCGGCACGGTGGCCCGCGTGCCGGCTCCATTCCTCGCGCACGCGCGAGAGCAGGAACACGTTGTAGTCGGTGGAGAGCCCGAACAGGATCGCGAACATGAACAGCGGCACGTACGGGACGACGGGCTGCTGCTCGACGCCGAGCAGGCCGGCGCCGGTCGCCGTCTGGAACGTCAGCGCGACCACGCCGTAGGCGGCGGCGATCGACGCCAGGTTGAACACCGCCGACAGCAGCGCGATCCGCCAGGACCGGAACGCCGCGAGCAGGAGCAGCAGCGAGAGGCCGACGACCGCCGCGGCGAACAGCGGGATCCGCCCGGCGATCTTCTCGGCCTCGTCGCCGTAGCGGGCGGTCCGGCCGCCGACGTACGCGGTCGCGCCGGTGCCGTCCAGCGCGGCGGGGATCGCGTCCGCGCGGAGCCGGTCCACGAGCGCGCGCGTCGCGTCGTCCTGCGGGCCGTGGCGGGGCGTGACGGCGATCACGGCGGCGTCGCCCGCCGGGTTGACCGCCGGCGCGCCGACCGCCGCCACCTCGCGGTCGGCCGCCAGGCCGCGGGCGAGCCGCCGCAGCGGCCGGTCGTCGTCGCCGGCGGGCAGCGAGACGGCGACGACAGCGGCCCGTTCACGCCCGGGCCGAAGCCCTCGGCCAGGCGGTCGTAGGCCTGCCGCTGCGTCGCCCCGGCGCCGAGGTTGCGGTCGTCGGGCTGGCCGAACTCCAGGCCGGCGGCCGGGGCGGCGAGCGCGACGCACACCGCGCCGGCGGCGGTCAGCGCGAGCCACGGCCGCCGCGTCGCCCACGGGACGCGCGGCGCACGCGCGGCCGCGGCCGTGATCGCCGCCGCCCGCTCCCGGCGCGGAAGCAGCCGCCGCCCGGCGCGGGCGAAGCGCGCCGGCAGCAGCACGACGCACACGACCGCGCACGCGAGCACGACGAGCCCGGCGGCCACGCCCGCGCGCCCGACGAACGGGATGCCGGTCACGAGCAGCCCGGAGATCGACACCAGCACGATCCCGGCCGCGGTGAGCGCGGAGTGCCCGGCGGTGGCGTTGGCGCGGCGCGCCGCCTCGACCGGGTCGTGCGCCGGCGCGCAGCTCCTCCTGCTGGCGCGCGGCGAGCAGCAGCGCGTAGTCGATGCCGGCGCCGAGGCCGAGCATGCCCGCGAGGGTGGGTGCGAGCGACGGCACGTCGGTCGCGGCCGCGGCCCACATCAGCGCGCCGAAGCCGAGGCCGAGGCCGGCGAACGCGGCGCCGAGCGCGTTGCGCGCGGCGCGCAGGCTGCGCAGGACGGAGAGCAGGAGCACGATCGCGATCGCCAGCCCGATCAGCTCCCCGACCGGGAAGCCGCCGGTCGCCGCGCCGTCGATCGGCTCGCCGGACAGCCACGTCCACGCCGGAGCGCGGCAGGGCGGCCGTGGCGTCCTCGAGCCGCTCGCGCGCCTCGCCGTCGAGGTCGTCCGCCGGCCGGTCGTAGGTCACGGTGGCGTAGGCGGTCCGCCCGTCGGCGGACACCCGGTCCGGCGTCGCGAACGGATCCTCGACCGCGACGACGCCGGGCTGCCCGCCGATGGCGGCGAGCGCGGGGTCGAGCGTCCGCGGCTCGAGCCGGCCGTCGCGGGCGCTGAACACGACGGTCGCCTGGGTGCCGGACTGCGCGGGGAAGCGTTGCTCGAGGAGGTCCTGCGCGCGCTGGGACTCGATGCCGGGCACCGTGAAGTCGTCCTGGAACGCGCCGCCGGCGGCGACGGCGCCGCCGATCGTGGCGGCGATCGCGAGCAGCACGGCGAGGGTCGCGGCCCGGGGGCGGCGCGCGACGAGGGAGGCGAGGGCGGAGAGCAGGGAGGACATCGGGACAGGGTAATCATACTGAGTCTAGAATTCAATCTCGTATGGAACCAGACTGGGTGTGGGATTAAGCCTGCGGTAGCGTCCGCCCGATGCCTCGCTCCGCACCGGTCGACGGGTTCGCGCTGGCGTACGACCGCACGGGCGCCGGGTCGCCCGGTCGTGCTGCTGCACGGCTGGCCCGGCGATCGCACCGACTACCGCGCGCTCGTGCCGCTGCTGCCGGCGACGCGCGACGTCGTCGTCCCCGACCTGCGCGGCTTCGGCGAGTCCGACAAGCACGCCGGTCGACCCGGACGACGGGTACTCGCGCCGCGGCGCAGGCCGCAGCGTGGCCGGGCTGGTCGAGGAGCTCGGGCTCGACCCGGCCGTCCTGGCCGGCTACGACATCGGCAGCCGCGTCGCCCAGACGGTCGCCCGGACCGCGCCGCAGCTCGTGCGCGCGCTCGTCGTCGCGCCGCCGCTGCCCGGCGCCGGCGACCGGGTGCTCGGCGCCGGACGCGCAGCGCGCGTACTGGTACCAGGCGTTCCACCGGCTCGAGCTCGCCGAGGAGCTCGTCGACGGCGACCGCGACGCGGTCCGCGCCTACCTGCGCCACTTCTGGTCGCACTGGTCGGGCCCGGCGTTCGCGCTCCCCGACGCCGACCTCGACGCGGCTCGTGGACCGCTACGCGGCGCCGGGCGCGTTCGTCGCGTCGATCGGCTGGTACCGCGCGGGATCGGGCACCGTCGCCGCGAGCCTCGCCGAGAGCCGCGCCCGCGCCGGCGGACCGGATCGCCGTGCCGACCCGCGTGCTGTGGCCCGAGCACGACCCGCTGTTCCCGCGGGCGTGGGCGCGACCGGCTCGACGCGTTCTTCGCCGACGTGACCGTCACGCGACCTGCCCGGCGTCGGCCACTTCTCGCCGCTCGAGGCGCCGCAGGCGTTCGCCGGCGCGCTGCGCGCCGCATAGCCGCTCGCGCAAGCGTCCAACCCGCGGCGGGACCGCCGGGGTCACAGCGGACCATCCACGTCGACCACCGCGGAGACCCGATGACCACCTTCGACCACCACCTACGCCCTCGCAAGCCGCTCACCCGACCCGCCGCCGCGCACCCGCCGCGCCGCCGGCCGCATCACGCCCGCCACCCGCTGGCTCGCGGCGCTCGTCCTCTTCTTCCTGGTCGACGCGGTGCAGCTGCTGCTGCTCCTGCCCGACCGCACCGCCGAGCTGTTCGCGTGGGCGATCGATCCACACGTCGACGTCGTTCGCGCTCGGCGCCGCCTACGTCGCCGGCGGCTGCTTCTTCGCGCGCGTGCTGCTCGGCGGCGCGTGGGACCGCGTCGCCGCCGGCTTCCCGGCGGTGATCGTGTTCGTCTGGTTCGCCGCGCTCGCGACGGCGCTGCACCTCGACCGCTTCACGCACGACGGGCTCGCGTTCGCCGCGTGGGCCGCGATCTACCTCGTCGCGCCGGTCGGGCTGCCGCTGCTCGTGCTCGCGCAGCGCCGGCGCGCGGCGCCGCGGCCGCGCCGGCGACGCCGCTGCCGCGCGCGGTGCGCACCGTCATGCTCGTCGCCGGCGGCGCCGTGACGCGCGGCCGGCGTGCTCGTCTTCGCGGCGCCCGAGCTCGCGGCCGCCGTGTGGCCGTGGGCGCTCACGCCGCTGACCGCCCGCGTGCTGGCCGCGGTCATCGCGCTGTTCGGCAGCCTCTGGCTCTCGGTCGCCCTGCACCGGGACGCGGACGGCGCGCGCATCCCGCTCGAGGCCCACGCCGTCGGGCTCGCCTTCCTGCTCCTCGCGGCGGTCCGCGGCCACGGCGACATCGCCTGGGACGCAGCCGCTCGCGCCGCTCCTCGTCGCGGGCGTCGCGGGCATGCTGCTCGTCGACGTCGCCGTGCTGGTCCGCACGGCGCGGAGGCGGTAGGGTCGGCTGGCTGTGCCCGTGGCCCTGGCCAGTCGAGGGATGCCGCTCGTCGGGTGTCGCGACGAGCTGGCCGGGCTGACCGCGGCGCTCGACGCGCTGCGGTCGCGCAGCGCCCGCTGGCTGGTGGTCAGCGGCGAGCCCGGGATCGGCAAGACGCGGCTGCTCGGCGAGCTGTGCGCGCAGGCCGAGGCGCGCGGGCACCTGGTGCTCGTCGGGCGCGGGGCCGAGCTGGAGCGCGAGCTGCCGTTCGGGATCTGGGTCGCCGCGCTCGACGACCACGTCGCCGCGCTCGGCGCCGGCCCGGCTCGAAGGGCTGGTCGGGGACCGCGTGGCCGAGCTGGCGCGCGTGCTGCCGTCGGCGGCCGCCGGCGGCGACATCGCCGCTCGGCGGGCTGCACGACGAGCGCTTCCGCGCGCACCGCGCCGTGCGCGCGCTGCTGCAGCGGCTCGCCGAGCAGCGGCCCGTCGTGCTCGTGCTCGACGACGTGCACTGGGCCGACGACGCGTCGGTCGAGCTGATCGCCCACCTGCTGCGCCGGCCGGCCGGCGCCCGGATCCTGGTCGCGCTGGCGTTCCGCGCCGGCGCCGTCCCGGCGCGGCCTGCGCGCCGCGCTCGAGGCGGCGGCGCGCGAGGGCGGCGTGACCGAGCTGCGCCTGTCGGAGATGTCGCGCGGCGAGGCGGACGCGCTCATGGGCCCCGAGCTGCCCGGCGCCCGTCCGCGACGAGATCTTCCGCGAGAGCGGCGGCAACCCGTTCTACGTGCAGCAGCTCGCCTGGGCGCGCGGCCAGGCGGAGGCGCCGCGCCGGTGGCCGGCGCGGGGGAGGCCGGCGTGCCGAGCGCGGTCGCCGATCGCGCTCGCGCAGGAGATCCGGTGCCTCGAGCGAGCCCGCGCGCCGGCTGGCCTGGGGCGCCGCGGTCGCGGGCGATCCCGCCGAGCTGGAGCTCGCCGCCGCGGCCGCCGGGCTCGCGGAGCGGCGAGGCGCTCGCGGCGCTCGACGAGCTCGTGCCGCGACGTGCTCCGCCGCACCCCCGTGGCGCGGCGCTACGCGTTCCGCCACCCGCTCGTGCGCCGGACCGTCTACGAGGGCGCCGGCGAGGCGTGGCGGCTCGGCGCGCACGCGCGCGCCGCCGCCGCGCTGGCCTCCCGGCCCGGGGTCGATCGGGGCGCGCGCGCTCCACCTCGAGCGCTGCGCCGGCCCCGGTGACGCGGACGCCGCGGCGGTGCTCGAGCAGGCGGCCCACCAGGCGGCCGCGCGCGCGCCGGCGGTCGCCGCGACGCTGTTCGCGGCCGCCCTGCGGGTCCTGCCGGAGCAGTCCGGCGAGGACGGCGACCGCCGGCTCGGCCTGCTCGTGTCGCTCGCGAGCGCGCTGTCGGCGACGGGCCGGCTGGCGGAGGCGCTCGAGATGCTGCTGCGCGTCGCTCCGCCTGGTGTCGCCGGACCGCGTCGACCTGCGCGTCCGCCTGATCGCGGCGTGCGCCTCGTGCGAGAACACGCTCGGCCGGCACGAGGCGGCGCACGCCCGGCTGCTGCGCGCGCTCGCGGACCTGCCCGGCGACGGCTCCGCCGCGCCGAGCTCCAGGTCGAGCTCGCCGCCGATGCGCTCTTCCACCGCGACTTCGCGGCGATGGAGCGCTGGGCCGCGGCGGCCGCGCAGTCGGTCCAGGCGCTCGACGACCGCGGGCCTGCGCGCGATCACCGACGCGCTCGTGTGCTTCGCCGCGTACAACCTGGGCCGGCCGCAGGAGGCCGAGACGGCGCGGCAGCGCGGCCGCCGCGGGGCTCGACGCGCTGCCCGACGAGGAGCTCGCGGCGCGGCTCGACCTCCCGTACTACCTGGGCTTCGCGGAGTACTTCTGCGAGCGCTACGGCGACGCGGCGCGGCATTTCAAGCGCGGCATCGCGGTGGCCCGCGTCGTCGGCCACAGCCGCTTCGTCGTGTTCATGATGGTCGGGCTGCGCCCAGGCCCTGGAGCGGCTCGGCCGCCTGGAGGAGGCGCTGGGCATCGCGGAGGCCGCGGTCGAGTCGGCCCGGCTGAGCGGCAATCCCCAGGCCGGTCGGCTTCGCCCTCGTGGCCGAGGCGTGGACGGCCGCGGAGGTGGGCGACGTCGAGCACGCGCGGGCGGCCGCCGAGGAGGCGGTCGCGATCCTGGACGGGCCTCGACGAGAGCGTCCTGACCCGGGCGACGCACGCCCACGTCGGGGTGATCTGGCTCGAGATCGGCGACCCGGCGCGCTGCGTCGAGCAGCTGCGCGTCGCGGGCCTGCCCGACTTCCCGCTGATCGAGCCGGGCCGGCGCGGCTGGCTCTACGCCGTGCTCGCCCGCGCCGAGCTCGCCCGCGGCGACCGCGACGCGGCCGCCGCGTGGGCCGCGCGGAGCGAGGCGACGGTGGCGGGCCTGGAGCTGCCGCTCGCCGAGGCGTGGTCGCTGCACGCCGCGCGCTCCTCGCGCTGGACGCCGGCGACGCGCCCGGCGGCGGCCGCGCTCGCGCTGCGCGCCGCCGAGCGCGCGGACGCGGTGCGCACGCCCGGTGCCGGCGGCGCGCTGCCGGGCGCTCGCCGGCGTCGCGCTCGCCGCGGCGGGCGACCGCGAGGCGGGCGTCCGCCTGCTCGTCCGCGCCGAGGCCGAGCTCGCCGCCTGCCACGCCGAGCGCCACCGCGACGAGGTCGCGCGCGACCTGCGCCGCCTCGGCCACCGCGTCACCACGCGCCGGCGCCGCGCTTCGACCGGCGGCGCGACGCTCGGCGACCTGAGCCACCGCGAGCTCGAGATCGCGGAGCGCGTCGCGCTCGGCCGCACGAACCGGGAGATCGCCGGCCAGCTCTTCCTCTCGGAGAAGACGGTCGAGGGCTACCTCACGAACGTCTTCGCGAAGCTGGGCGTGTCGTCGCGCGCCGAGGTCGCGGAGGCCGTCGGCCGCTCGCGCCCGGACTGAGCCGCATCCGTCCAACCTCCGCCTCGCGGCGGGGTCTTCCCCTTCGACAGGACGCGACCAAGGGGAACCACCATGTGCAAGCGCTCGCTGACCATCATCGCCGTCTGGCCGGGCTGCTCGGAGCGGCCGCGCCCGCGCAGGCCGGCACCCTCGTCGGCAACCCGGGCAAGGAGGCCGGCGTGATCGAGTCGGTCGGGACCAAGTACACGGTCCGTCCCGGGCTCGTGCTCTCCGGCGACGCGTACGACAACGAGATGGGCTTCATGCTCCCGGAGGTCGAGGACGAGGTCCTCTGATCGCGGACCGATGAGTTCCCGGCGCGGTGTCGTCATACCGCGCATGACCGATCTCCTCCTCACCGCAAGCACGCGATCATCTATGGCGCAGGCGGCTCCCTGGGCGGCGCCGCAGCCCGGACCTTCGCCCGCGAGGGCGCGGCGGTGTTCCTCGCCGGGCGCACGCGCGAGCCGCTGGAGCGCGTGGCCGCCGACATCACCGCCGCCGGCGGCCGCGCCGAGGTCGCCGTCGTGGACGCGACCGACGAGCGTGCCGTGGACGAGCATGCGGACGCCGTCGCCGCGCGGGCGGGCGGCATCGACATCTCGTTCAACCTGATCACGCGCGGGGACGACCAGGGCACGCCGATCGCCGCGATGACGACCGAGCGGTTCCTGCACGCGATCACGACCGGCGTCACGACCGCCTTCCTGACGGCGCGCGCCGCGGCGCGCCACATGGCGCCCCAGGGCGCGGGCGTCATCCTGCACCTCACGAGCGGATCGTCGCGCGGTACCGCGCCGCTGGCATGGGCAACACCGGCCCCGCGGACGCGGCGACCGAGGCGATGATGCGCTACCTCGCGGCCGAGCTCGGTCCGCAGGGCGTCCGCGTCGTCGGGATCCACACCGCGCGGCGTAGGCGACACGCTGACGCGCGAGAAGCTCGCCGCGGTCAGCGGCGGCGAGTGCGCCGACCCCGCGGCGATCGTCGAGCAGCTCGGCGGGTGACGATGCTGCGCCGCGTCCCGGTCTCGCACGAGATCGCCGACACCGCGGCCTTCCTGGCCTCCGACCGCGCGGGGGCGATCACCTCGGGGATCGTGAACGCGACGTGCGGGCTGGTGGCCGGATGAGCACAATGCCGGACGTGCCGACGACCGAGGCCGAGTTCGCCGAGCTGGCCGAGCGCCACCGCCGCGAGCTGCACGTCCACTGCTACCGGATGCTCGGGTCCTTCGAGGAGGCGGAGGACCTCGTGCAGGAGACGCTGCTGCGCGCGTGGCGCGGGCGCGAGACGCTCGAGCGGGACGAGTGGTTCCGCGCGTGGCTGTACAAGATCGCCACGAACGCGTGCCTCGACGCGATCAAGCGCGGCCGGGCGGCGCGTGCCGTCGCTCGGCTCGTTCCGGGACGTGCCGTGGCTGCAGCCCTACCCGGACCGGCTGCTCGGCGAGGTCGCCGCCGGCGGCCGACGAGCCCGACGCGGCGGTCGTCGCGCGCGAGACGATCGAGCTCACGTTCCTCGCCGTGATCCAGCTGCTGCCGCCGCGCCAGCGGGCGGTGCTGATCCTCCGCGACGTGCTCGACTGGCCCGCGAGCGACGTCGCCGAGCTGCTCGAGCTCGGCGTCGCGGCGGTCAACAGCGCGCTGCAGCGGGCGCGGGCGACGCTGCGCGAGCAGCTGCCGGCGGGCCGGCGCGAGGACTGGACGGCGCCGGAGGCCAGCGAGGCCGAGCGCGCGCTGCTCGGCGGGCTTCATCGACACGCACGAGCGCGGCGACGCCGAGGCCGCGCTCGCGCTCATCGGCGACGACATCCGCGTGACGATGCCGCCGCACCCGTTCCTGTACGAGGGCCGCGAGGCGATCCGGGGCTGATGCGCGACCGCGTTCGGCCCGGAGGCGCCCGGCGAGTGGCGGCTGGTGCCGACCGCGGCGAACCGGCAGCCGGCCGCCGCGAGCTACCTGCGCGCGCACGGCGACACCGTGTTCCGCGCGTTCAAGCTCGACGTGCTCCGGGTCGAGGCCGGCAGGATCGCCGAGATCACGACGTTCGACGCGACGCTGTTCGACGCGTTCGGGCTGCCGCCGACGCTCGACCCCCGGTAGCGGTCGATTCCCAGCCTCCTCCCAGCCGATGCGGGCATCCTGTGGTCCATGCAGAGGAAGCTGGATCGCCGGCAGGCGCTCGCCGCCCTCGGCACCGTCAGCCTCGGCGGCCTGCTGGCCGCCTGCGGCGGCGACGACGACGAGCCCACCGCGCGGTGACGACGAACGAGGGCGGGACGGCGACCGTCGAGCCGAAGACGACGCCGTCCGCCGCCACGTCGGAGCTGTTCGACGCCGCCGCGACGTGCGCGGTGACGCCCGAGCTGACGGAGGGCCCGTACTACTTCGACGTCGACTCGCATCCGCAGCGACATCCGCGAGGACCGCGAGGGCACGCCGCTGCGGCTCGGCGCTGCGCGTGCGCGACGCCGACGTCGTGCGAGCCGATCGAGAACGCGGTCGTCGACATCTGGCACTGCGACGCGCTCGGCGTCTACTCGGGCTTCGAGTCGGCCTCGCACGGGCGGCCCCGGCGGCGGGCGCAGCGACGACGAGACCTACCTGCGCGGCGCCCAGGTGACCAACGCGCGACGGCATCGTCGCAGTTCAAGACGATCTACCCCGGCTGGTACCGCGGCCGCACGGTGCACATCCACGCGAAGGTCCACCTCGACAAGCCGCACGCGTGCTCACGACGCAGCTCTTCTTCGACGAGCACGTTCGACGAGCGCGGTCTACGCGGCGCGAGCCGTACGCCGAGGACACCGGCCGCGACGTCTTCAACGACGACGACGGCATCTACGACGAGAGCGCTGGAGCTCACGCTGTCGAAGGACGGCGACGACGTCCTCGGCGTGATGACGTTCGACGTGCAGACGGTCGCATGATCGCGGGGGCCGGGCGATTCGTGCTCGCCGCGCGGAGCTAGGCCCGGTCGAGCCCGGGCATGGCTGCGTTCAGCGCAGCGCGCCGGCGGGCAGCACGTAGCGGCGCGGCGTGTCGTGCTCGGTCTCGGTGCCGCCGCCGAAGCGCGCACCGTGCAGGCCGCGCGGCGGCGCGGCGGGCGCGACCACCTCGGCGCGGCCGGCGTGCGCGAAGATCCAGGTGATGATCGCCGTGGAGTCGGCGCCCTCGGCCATGATCGCCGCGCGCTCGATCACGGCTCCTCCCGACTTGTGCGGCCTGGACAGCCGGGTCACCAAGGTACGGATCGCCTCGTCCGCCTCGGGCGTGATCGCTGCGGGCATGACGCCCTCCTCGCTCCTGATTGGACGACCAACCTTACCGTCGCCCGGAACCAAGAGCTTGCCGAGGTGCGCCGCGACCAGCGCGAGCTGGCCGCGGCACTCGCTAGGCGGTGACCCGCTCCGGCTCGACGATCGCGGGCTCCTTGTCGTCGACCGAGTCGACGAGGTGGCCCTCGAGCGAGACGTTCGGGAGGAGCCGGTCCAGCCAGGCCGGCAGCCACCAGGCGTGGTCGCCGAGCAGCGTGACGACGGCGGGCGCGATCACGAGCCGGACGATCAGCACGTCGATCAGGATCGCGAGGCCGAGGCCGACGCCGAACATCTTCCCGATGATGTCGGGCTGCGTGACGAAGGCGAGGAAGACCGACGGCCATGATCAGGCCGGCGAACAGGATCACCTTGCCGATCCGCGACATGCCGTGGATCACGCTCTCCCGCGGCCGGTCGCCCTCGTTGTACGCCTCGTGGATGCGCGAGAGCAGGAAGACGTTGTAGTCCATGCTCAGCCCGAACAGGATCGCGAACATCATCACCGGGATGAACGAGACGATCGGGACGCCGCTGTCGGCGCCGATCAGGCTCGCGCCGATGCCCTCCTGGAAGACGGCCGTGACGACGCCGTAGGCGGCGCCGATCGACAGCAGGTTGAAGACGGCCGAGACGAGCGGGATCCAGAGCGAGCGGAACGCCGCGATCAGCAGCAGCACCGAGAGGCCGATGACGACGGCGATGAACAGCGGCAGGCGCGAGGAGACCTTGTCGGAGAAGTCCTCGAAGCCGGCGGTGTTGCCGCCGACGTAGACCTTCAGCGGCGTGCCCTCGGTCGCGCCGGGGATCACGTCGTCGCGCAGCCGCTCGAGCAGGTCGCTCGTCTTGGCGTCCTGCGGCGCGGTCGTCGGGATCGCGAAGATCGTCGCCATCTCGCCGTCCTCGCTCGGCTGTCGCCGGCGCGACGGTGGCGATGCCGGGCGTGTCGCGCCACCGCCTGCTGCAGCTGTCTGCAGCTGCGCTCGTTCTCGGCGCGCGCCCTTCGGCATGTCGACGGCGAGCAGGAACGGGCCGTTCGAGCCGGGGCCGAACGCCTCGCTCAGCTGGTCGTAGGCGACGCGCTGGGTGCGCGACTCGGCTGGTTGCCGTCGTCGGGCTGGCCGAGGCGCAGCTGCGTGACCGGGAAGGCGAAGATCAGCAGCAGCGAGCACGCCGGCCGCGATCGAGAGCCACGGGCGCGCGGTGACGCGCTCGCCCCAGCGCTCGAACGCGCGCGACGGCAGCACGTGCTCGGGCTTCTTCGGCTTCAGCCAGCGCGCGAGCGCGCCGATCATGATCGGCAGGATCGTCAGCGCGGACACGACCACGGCGCCGACGCCGATCGCGGAGGCGATGCCGAGCTTGCCGATGAACGGGATGCCGATCACGAGCAGGCCGGCGATCGCGACCATCACGATCAGGCCGGCGGCGACGACGGACGCGCCGGACGTGGCGGCCGCCTTGGCGGACGCGTCGCGCGTGCAGTCGCCGGCCGCGGCCTGCTCGCGGTAGCGCCCGATGATCAGCAGCGAGTAGTCGATGCCGGCGCCGAGGCCGAGCATCATCGCGATCACGTCGCGAACGTCGGGCAGGCCGAGCGGCTTGGCGAGCGCGGTCAGCAGGATCTGGCCGACCATGACGCCGATCAGCGCGCCGATCAGCGTCGCGGCCATCGCGGCGCCGGAGCGGAACAGCAGCGTCAGCAGGATGATCGCGATCGCGACGCCGACCAGCTCGCCGACCGGGAACGTCTGCTCGGACGCGAGGTCGATGACCATGCCGCGCTCCTCGACGTGACGACGCCGCCCTCTCGGCGGTCTCCGCGGCCTCGTCGAGCGCCTCGCCGTCGTCCTTCTCGAGGTCGGCGGATCGGTCGTGTAGCGCACGTCGACCAGCGCGAGCCGGCCGTCCTCGGAGACGGCGCGCCCTCGGCGAACGGGTCGGCGACCTGGACGACGCCTTGCAGCTCGCGCGACCTCGTCGAGCGCGCCCTCGATCGCGGCGCGCGGTTCGGGATCGGTGATCTGCCGTCTCGACGCTGAAGACGAGCGTCGAGTCGGCGCCGGCGAACGGCGGGGCTGTGCGCCTGGAAGAGGTCGATCGCCTGCTGCGACTCGGTACCCGGGATCGTTGAAGTCGTCGGCGGCCTCGCCGCCCGCGCCGGCGGCGACGCCGAGCAGCACGAGCACGACGATCGCGCCGACGAGGCCGCGCTTCCAGTGGTGGTGAGTGTGCGCGCGAGGCGCGCGAGGAGCAGGGACATGGGTCTCCAGAGGGTCCGACGGGGAGGACCGGCAGCTTATGCGCCGCGCAGCCTCGTCAGGGTTCGGTCAGCACTACTTCGCAACGTCCCCCGCCCGGGGGAGCGGGCGGTGCGCGCCCGCCCCGGCGGCCGTAGCTTCGCGCCGCTTCGCGGCGCTCCGCGGGCTCGACGCCGCCCTCGCGGGGGGCGCCCGAGCCCGATCCGACGCTGCCGAAGTACGCCGAGATGCTCTTCATCCGGTAGCCGGCGCGCACCGCTCGGGCTTGGCGGCCGCGGGCGGCAGGCAGAGCTTCTTGCCGCGCGGGAACGCGCCCTTGGCGATCCGGTAGCGGACGACCTTGCCGATGTGGTCGGGCGCCGTGATGCGGACCTCGAGCGTCGCGCCGACGCCGAAGCCGAGGCCGCGCTTGCGCCGGCTCTTCGGGAGCAGGCTGAGCGCGCTCGCCTTGCCGTCTCGGACGCGCAGCGCGCGGCGCGCGAACGGGCAGGCACGCTTGGCGGCCTTGGACGCCGTGCAGCGCACCTCGACCTTGCCGCGGGCGGGGATCTCGGTGATCAGGAGCCGGGTGAAGCGCGTGCGGGTCGCGCTCGAGGCGCCGGCGGTCGCGACGCCGGCCGTGATCCGCGGGAACGGCGCGGCGAGGCCGTCGCAGTTCTCGTCGATCCGGTTGCCGGGCCGCTCGGCCGCCCGCGGGTTGACGCCGGCGGCGGTGTCGTCGCAGTCCTGGGTGGCGGAGAAGCCGTCGCGGTCGCGATCGACGGCCGGGACGATGTCCGGGCAGCCGTCGCCGTTGCCGTCGAGCACGCCCGCCGCCTCCGCCGGGCAGGCGTCGGCGCCGTCGGGGATCGCGTCCCCGTCGGCGTCGGGCAGCCTGGCGGGACGCGCCTGGCACCCGCCCGGAGCCGGCTCGGCCGGACAGGCGTCCGCCGCGTCGGCGGTGCCGTCGAGGTCGAAGTCGCCCTGGCCGGCGTTCGCCGTCGGCAGCGCGAGCGTCGGCGCGGCGGCGCCCGGGGCGCCGCTGACCGCGGCGGCGTTGCCCGTCTGGCCGCCCGCGCCGCGGGTGCCGCCGTCCACTGGGCGCTGCTGTGGACGGCGAAGTTCGCGCTGCCCGCGGCGAACAGGCCCACGCTCGGGCCGCCGGCGCCTCCGCCTCCGCCGCCGCCCTGGCCGCCGGTGCCGCCCTGCCCGCCGTCGCCGCCCGCGCCGCCGACGGCGTCGCACGAGCCGTCGGAGCGGGCGCCCCGCCGCCGCCGGCGCCGCCCGGCCCGCCGTCGCCGCCGCGGCCGCCCTTGCCGCCCGCGCCGCCGCTGCCGCCGGCCAGCGACCCGCCGCTGACGACCGCGGACGCGTCGAAGAGGTAGAGCCCGAACGAGCCGCCGCCGTTGCCGCCCGGTCCCCCGGGCGTGCCGCCGCCGCCGGCCCCGCCGCCGCCACCGCCCGGCCCTCCGGCGACCCCGCAGGTGCCGCAGTTGCCGCCGCCCGCGCCGCCACCGCCGCCGCCGGACCCGGTGCCGCCGGGCGTGCCGGAGCCCGCGGAGCCGGGCGCCGCCCACGTCGCTCCGGCCGCAGCCGAGCTGAACGGCGCGCCCGGGCCCGCGTTGCCCGCGCCGCCGGTCCGCCCTGACCGCCGGTGCCGCCGTCGCGGCAGTCGAGGCCGAGGAGACCCGCACCGCACGGGCACGAGCCGCGGGCCGCCCCCCCGGCCGAGCCGGGAACGGGACCGGTGCCCGGCGCCCCGGGGCCGCCGATGTCGTCGACCACGGCCGTGCCGCCCGCCCCGCCGGCCGTCGCGTCGGTCCCGGCGGCGCCGCCGGTCGCCGTGACGAAGCAGGCCGGGATCGGGAGGCCCTGCGGCCCCCGGCGCATGCCCAGGCCGCCGCAGCCGCCGTTGTCGCCGGTGCTGCCCACGGACCCCGGGGCGCCCGCGGCGCCCGTCGCGGCGGTGCCGCCGGTGGCGCGGACACCGCTCAGCGCGAGCTTCGCGCCGTCGATCGCCCGGATCGCGTAGGACGACTGGCCGGCGCCCGTGCGGTCCGGCCCGCGGATCTCCAGGAGCTGCAGCTCGACGCCCGTCGCGCCGTCGGCGAGCACCGTCTGCGCCGAGCCGCCGGGCGCCTTCAGGCTCGTCGTGTCCGCGTTGGAGCGCGCGCCGCTGGGGGCGTAGCCGCCGTAGACCGACACGCCGCTGCGCAGCGTGATCGCCTCCGTGTAGGTGCCGCCGAGCACGTAGACGTCGCGCCGGGGCGACGCCGCTGCGGCCCGGTCGATCGCGAACTGGATCGTCCCGAACGGGATCTCGCGCGAGCCCGTGCCGGCATCGTTGCCGGCGCTGCGCGAGACGAAGAAGGCGCCCGCGTGCCGACCATCGACGCCGTCGCAGTCGCTGTCCTCGAGGCCGAGGTCGGGGACGTCGCCGGCGCCCGGATGCACCGCGGGATCGAGGCGGCGCGCAATCGTCGGCCGTGAAGCCGTCGGCATCGAAGTCCGGCCCAGCCCAGGCGGGTCCGGCGGCACCCAGGACGATCAGCACGACGAGCGGAAGACTGCGGCGGAGACGAGGCACGGCGCCGACGCTACGGGCGGGTCCGGGCGCCGTCTGTCCCCCTTGGGGGTGATCGGCCCACGCCTCCGGCCGGCGCCGATGCGGTGTAATCGGTGCCCCCGATCCCCCCGAGGTCTCGTGTCCGTCAAGCGATCAGCTCCCCGCCGGCGCCGGCCGTGGCTCGACTGGCGCGAGATCCTCCTCGCGATCGTCACCGGGCTGCTCGGCGCGCTCGTCGCCGCGCCGTTCAGCCGCCAGGCGGCGACCATCGGCCTGGTGATCGGCATCGTGGCTCCGACCGTGCTCAAGCAGGTCGCCGATCGCCGCGGCTGGTCGAACCGCTGGCTCGGACCGCTCGCCGCGCTGCTCGGGCTGCTGCACTGGCAGAAGGGGTCGCTGGCGGCATGGGTGACCTCCCACGGCGGTGGCGCGGGCGGTGCCGCGGCGACCGCCGGGGCGGGCGCCTCGGCTGCGCCGTCCGTCGTGACCATCGTCGTTGCGAGCACCGTCGTGGTCGGTGGGGTCACCGGCGTGGAACAGGTCACGGACACGCCCGTGTCCGGCGACCGGCGGACGACCGTCGTCGCGAGCGACCGCGACGCGACGCCGGCGGGCGCCGCGAGCCGCCCGGCCGGTGCCCCGGCCGTGGCGTTGCCGGAGCCCGCCGACCGGCCGCTGATCCCGCTCGACGGCGTCGATCGCCGGCGCGTCAGCGTCGTGCTGCACGAGCCCGGAGACGTCTACTTCACCGCACGCCTCCTCGACGGGGACGGCAAGGAGCTCGGATCGGACGGCGCCTACGGCTGGGAGGAGACGGGCTTCATCGAGCCGGTGGCGCTCACGGGCCCCGCTCCTCACCGCGTCCGGCTCGAGCCCGACGGAGCCGACCGCTCCGTGCGCGTCGAGCGGTTCAGCGTCCCGCCCGACCCGGTCGGGCCCATCGCGCCGGGGCAGGAGCGCGGCGTGACCGTGGCCGCGCCCGGCCACAACCCCCTCCTCGACGTGGACGGGGCCGACGGCCGCCGCGTGAGCGTGGTCGTCGGGCAGGGGGGCCACCTCCGGCTCACCGCGCGCCTGATCGACGGGAACGGGCGCGAGGTCGCATCCGACGGGATGTACGAGTTCGAGGAGTCCGCCTTCCTCGAGCCCACCAGGCTCACCGGTGACGGCCCTTACCGCCTCCAGGTCGATGCGGACGGCGTCGCGACCGGCAGCATGCCCGTGGCGGTCCACGCGGTTCCCGAGGACGGGGCCGGCACCCTCGAGCCCGGGCAGCCGCGCACCCTCACGGTCGCCGCGCCCGGCCAGAACCCGACGCTCGTCGTGCCGGCCGCGCCGGGCCGCCGCGTCGAGGTCGCCTTCAGCGAGCCGGACGCGCTCGAGCTGACCGCGCGCCTGCTCGACGTGGACGGCAACGAGCTGGCCGCGGACGGCATGTACGCCTGTGAGGAGACCAGCGTCGTCGCCGCCGGGCTCAGCGGGCCCGCCCCGCACCGCCTCGAGATCGATCCCCGCGGGCAATGGCGCGAGGGCGCCGCGCACGGTCCGGCTGAGCGGCTGATCGGGCAGCGCACGGCGAGGGGCATCGCGCCGGCGACATCGGTTCGAGCACCGCTCACGCCATCAGCGGTCAGGCCGCCGTGCGGGGCTCGCGCCGCGCGGCGCCGCGTCCCACGGCACGTGGAGCCGCCCGCGGTCGCGGCCCCGTGGTCGGCGGCGCCGCAGCGCGCCGTCGACCTCCACACCGTCGCTCTCCCTGCCGCGTCGGAGGCCGCGCGCGGCGCCCGCCGCGTCTGCAGGAGACGCTGGCGCATGCGCCTCGCACGCGTCAACCACGCTGCAGGCCGCGCGCGGGCCGCTCGCCGGGGCGTTCACGGCAGCGGAGCGCGGGCAGATCCCGCCGGCTGGTGCGGGCGGGCGGCGAGGCCCAGCCGACATCCTCGAGGCCCGCGAGGTGATGGGCGCGCTGCACTCCGACACCGCCGTGCGGCCGGCCCGTTCGCGGGGACCACTGCAGGCCGAGCTCGTCGGCTACGGGGACCGCGCTGCACGTGGTCGGCGACCGGGCGTCGCGGCGGTGGGGCGGACCCCGGCGGCTGGCGGTCAGCGTGGGTCCGCGCGGTCGGGGAGCGCGCGGGCTGCACCGTGGGACACTGGGGGGACCTGGTCCACTCGGGCCGATCGTCGCCGCCGCGGGGACGGCGGCGTCGGCGGCGGACGGCGAAGGCCTCGGCCGGCGCTTTCGTGCCGCCCGCCGCGCCGCGCGCCTGACGACTCCTCACCCATCTGGGGGAGGCGTTCACGTCGTCGTCCGCCGGGCGAGGCAGCGTGCCCGGCGATGGGTCCACCCTCGGCATCGTCGCGCTTCGCTGCCTAGCTCCGGGGTGCACGCTGCGGCCGCCCTTCACAGGACGGGCAGCAGGTCGGCTACACCTTGCGACCACGGCGTCGGCGTCCGAAAGGGCGCTTTCCAGGGTGAGGCGCGTGCCCGTCGGGGTGCGACGATCACCGGATGGTCGTGCTCGGCCTGGGACGCTGTTCAACAGCCGTCCCGAGGTCGACGTCGTCGCCTGGGCGCACGACGCCGAGTCGGCGCTCGACGCCTGCCGCGCGCACCGCCCGCAGGTCGCGGTGATCGACGTGGCGCTGGAGGGCTCAGAGCTCGACGGCCTCGACCTCACGCGCCGGCTTCACGCGCGAGCTTCCCGACGTCGAGGTCGTCTTCTACACCGGCATGGACGAGTTCGGCCTCGCGGAGCGCGCGTTCGCCGCCGGCGCGCAGGGCGTCGTCTCGAAGGGCGACAGTCCGGCGACCTGCTCAAGGCCGTCCTGCTCGCGTCGCGCGGCACGCGCTACACGTCGCCCGTGTTCGCGGCGCGCGCCGAGCGCTCGACTTCGACGAGCTCTCGCCCAAGCAGCTCACGGCCCTGCGGCTGCTCGCCGCAGGGGCTGGAGCGCAAGCAGATCGCCGACGAGATGGGCATCGGCGAGGAGACGGTCAAGACGCATCTCTCGGAAGTGCGGCGCAAGCTCGGCGCCCGGACCTCCGCGCAGGCCGTGGCGATCGGCCTGATCAACTCGCTGTTCGACTACCCCGAGTCCGACTGAGCGTGGCCGAGGACGACCTCGACGTCGCCGAGCGGATCGCCGGGGATGGGGCGCGGGACCGCTTCGCCGAGGCCGACGAGCGGCTCGACCGCGTGCGCGCCGAGTCCGCCGCGTGGCTCCGCGGCGACCGCTTCCGCTACGCGCTCGCCCGCGCCCGGCTCGCGGCGGAGCGCGGGGAGGCCGACGAGGCGGCCGCGTTCGCGACGGCCGCGCAGTGGCAGCTCGACGAGGACGAGGAAGGGCCGCAGCTCCCGCGCCACCCGACCGCCGGGCGCGTCCGGCCCGGCCGGCGCACGCGGCGCGAGTCTGCGGCGCCTCGCCCGCGCCGGCGACGCCGAGGCCCATGACCCGGTGGTCGAGGCGTTCCGCTCGCCGTCCACGGGCGACGTCCGGTGGACCTGGGCGCTGCTCGAGCGGCTCCGCCCGAATCCCGCGGTCGCCGGCCGCCACGACGAGCGCATCGCCACCTCGCGGCGCAACGCCGAGCCGCTGCTGCGCGAGCTGCGCGCGGCGGGCTACGAGGCCTTCGACCTGGCCGAGTTCAGCGACCGCGCGCTGCCGGACCGGCGCGCGGCGGAGATCCTCGTTCCTGGCTCGGCCGGGTGGGCGACCCGCTCTCGCGCAGCCTGATCGCGATCGCGCTCACCGACCGCAGGGCGCGCCCGGTCGCCGCCCAGCCGGTGCTCGACCTGTTCGCGGCCCTCCCGCCCGAGGCCGAGGAGAAGGACCGCGTCGCGGCGGCGGCCGGCAGCCTCGCCCGCGACGCCCAGTTCGAGCACGTCGCCGCGCTCGTGCGCGACCCCGCCCACGGCCATCATCGCGCGTACCTCCTGTGGGCCGTGCGGCACATGAAGGACCCGCGCGCGGTCGAGCTCTGCGTCGAGCAGTTCGACGACGACGCGCTCTGGCACGCCGCCCTGCAGGCGCTGTGCGGGCTGCGGTCGCGGCGCGCCCGGCCGGCGCTCGAGCGGATCGCCGGCGAGCCGTCGACCGGCGCGCGCACCGACGCGGCGCAACGCCAGCGCGACCGCGTGCGCATGGCCGCGCGCGGCCTGGAGCAGCTCGACCGCGCGGAGGCGGCAGGCCAGTCGCGGCCGTAGGCGGGCGGCGGCGGCAGCGCGCAGCCCGTAGCCTCCTGCCCGATGGACGGCCTCATCGCGGTCACGGGCGCCACCGGCGCGGTCGGCGGCGGCGTCGCGCGGCGGCTCTCCGGCCGCGGCGTGCCCCAGCGGCTCGTCGTGCGCGACCCGCGCCGCGCGCCGCAGCTGGCGGCGCCGAGGTGCGGGGCGCGTCGTCGTACGGCGCGGCCGAGGAGATGCGCGCCGCGCTGGAGGGCGTCGCGACGCTGTTCCTCGTCCCGGCCGAGGAGTCGACGGACCGCGTCGACCAGCACCGGACCGCGGTCGACGCGGCGGTCGCGGCCGGCGTGCGGCGGATCGTCTACCTCTCGTTCGTCGGCGCCGCGCCCGATGCGACGTTCACGCTCGCGCGCGACCACTGGGCGACGGAGCAGCACGTCCGCGCGGCCGGCGTCGCGTTCACGTTCCCGCGGATGAGCCTCTACCTCGACTTCATGCCGCGCATGGCGGGCGCCGACGGCACGATCGCCGGGCCGGCGGGCGACGGCCGCGCGGCGGTCGTGACGCGCTCCGACGTGGCCGACGTCGTCGCGGCCCTGCTGGCGTCTGACGGGCACGACGGGCAGTCCTACGACGTGACGGGGCCTGAGGCGCTGACCCTCGGGGAGATCGCCGCGACGCTCGCCGCCGCCTCCGGCAAGCCGATCGCGTACAAGGACGAGACGCTCGCCGAGGCGCGCGCGTCGCGCGCGCACTACGGCGCGCCCGACTGGCAGGTCGAGGCCTGGATCAGCACCTACACCGGGATCGCGGCCGGTGAGGTGGCGACCGTGTCCGACACCGTCGAGCGCCTCGCCGGGCACCCGCCGCAGACGCTGGCGGAGTTCCTGCGGGCGCACCCGGACGCGCTCGGCCACGTCGTGGCCCGCTGAGCGCGCGCACTCGCCCTTCAGACATCCGTCCAGCGGTCGACTACACTGCTCAGTGCACCGAAGGACCGGATCGCCGCGCCCATGCCAACGGCGCGCTCCGGAGAAAGGAGGTCCGATATGAGTCGGATCCGATGCCTGCGCTGCCTGCGACTTTGGTTCGCCGACCGCGTCGAGAACCGGGCCAGTTGCCCGTTCTGCGGCGGGGCGCTCGACCAGCAGTCGCGGTAGCCACCGGGAGCCGGGCGGTCCAGATGGCCGCCCGGTTACCTGAGGCACCCCCGCACGGCC
>CAVVWS010000007.1:0-89445 GCA_963752015.1 uncultured Solirubrobacteraceae bacterium
CTATCCGGCATGGCCGCCGGCGAACATCTTGAGCACGCATAGACGACCCCGAGCAATGGCTGCTTGCCGTCCCTGCCTTTGGCCACCCCCGAGGCGGCGCGCCAGGCGAATGCCTGAGAACCACGCGCAACCCGCGCGTCCCGGCGCCCGTGGCCGATAGCTACCGGCCGGATGAGTCGGGAGGTCGGATCCCGCGGCGGGTGACGAGGCGGCTCGCATTTGTGTGCCCCGAACTATTGCCTGCGGTACCGGCCGGCCGCCAGACAGGGCGAGCCGGTCGACACGTCGACGGGACACATCGGCTTCCCCCGCGTAATCAGGGCCGGGGAGGAACTCCCCCGCCGGGGACATTCACCCGTACGGGGTGATGCAGCTTCACCCGCGGGCGGCGGAGTCTGCCCCGGCCAGTTCCGCAGGAGGTCGAGTGCGTGCAGAGACCGGCTGCCAGAACCTACGAGCCAGCGTGAAAGGGGCCCGCGGAATGCGAGTGCCGTTCAAGGGCGTGATCAACGTCGACATACGAGACTCGACGCCCGACTGGGCGCCGTTCGAGCCGCCGCGCGCTCCCGACGGTGCGCCGAACGTCCTCTACGTCGTGCTCGACGACGTCGGCTTCTCGGCGATGAGCTGCTACGGCGGGCCGATCGAGACACCGAACATCGATCGGATCGTCGATTCGGGCGTTCGGTACACGCAGTTCCACACCACTGCGCTGTGCTCTCCGACCCGTTCGTCCCTGCTCACCGGCCGCAACCACACCCGCAACAGCATGGCGTGCATCACGGAGGCGCCGATCGGCTTCCCGAACGCGAGCGGGACGGTCCCGCCAGAGAACGGGATGCTCTCGGAGGTGCTCGGCGAGCGCGGGTGGAACACGTACATGGTGGGCAAGTGGCACCTCTGCCCGACCGACGAGATGAACCTCGCCGCTCGCGGCGCAACTGGCCGACCGGCCGCGGCTTCGAGCGCTGGTACGGCTTCCTCGGCGCTGAGACGAACCAGTGGTATCCCGACCTCGTCTACGACAACCACCTGGCCGACCAGCCGAGGACGCCGGAGGAGGGCTACCACCTCACCGAGGACATCACGGACAAGGCGCTGGAGTTCATCCGAGATTCGAAGGCGGTCGCTCCCCGAGAAGCCGTTCTTCCTCTATGACGCGCCCGGTGCCTGCTACGCGCCGCACCACGCGCCGAAGCAGTGGATCAAGAGGTTCTCCGGTCGTTTCGACCAGGGGTACGAGGCGATCCGCGAGGAGACGCTTGCGAGGCAGAAGGAGCTCGGGATCGTCCCGAAGGACACTGAGTTACCGCCGATCAACCCGATCGGGACGCCCGAGACGCGCACTGGGCCGGCGGGCCAGCCGTTCCCCGAGCTCGACTACACGCGGCCGTGGGACTCGTTGAACGACGACGAGAAGCGGCTGTTCTGCCGTATCGCATTCCATGCAATTCGACACTCCGGTCGCGGGTGCCGCGTGCGCATTTCCGCGCTTGTGCTTCCGCCCGATTCCGGCACGCGCGTCCCGGCGTCCAGTCGGCGCTCGGTGACCAGTGCCGCGTCCGGCGAGGCGGCGGCCAGCCCTGCGCCGCCGTGCATGCCACTCGCGTACTGGTGCCGCCGGCTTCTTCAACGCCTCGACCGTGTATGACCAACCCTCGCTGCATGCGGGGGGATTGTCCCCGCGTCCGCGCCAAATCGAGGCGCGGTCAGCGGCGGCGAAGACGGCGTATGAGGCGTGTGCGGGCGTTGCTCGCGTGCAGGAATCCGCGGTCGGCCGCGGATCCACGCGGCGGCAGCATCCCGATCTGGCGGGCGAACTCGGCGCCGTCGTAGTAGACCGTGTTGGTATCCAGCTTCCCCTCGTCGGTGTAGCGAAACACGTCGCAGCCGCGGAGTCGGACACGCTTGCCCGCCGGCTCGATGCCCTGGAACCGCCCACCGTCGAACGTGCCGGTCAGCGACCACTGGACGACGGCCTGGCGGTCGTCCTCGACGATGTTCTCGATCGTCATCTCGAGGTCCGGGACTGCCGCGAGCAGTTCGCGGAAGAACGCGGCCAGCTGGTCCGGGCCGCGCGCCTCGATCCCGAGCGCCAGGAGGTAGACGGTGCTGTCGTCGGTCCACCGCAGCCGGACGGCATCGATGTCCCGGCGGTCGAAGATCGCCTCAAAGGCGGCGCGGGCGAATTGTGCGGGCGAACCCGTGTGACTCATGGCGGTCATGTCTTGCCTCCTGGTAGCAGGGTCGACGCTAGCCAATGCTCGCGGTCCCCGTCAATGGGCGCTTGCCGGCCTGACCGAGGGGACATCAGGGGATCATCCGCGTGATTGAGCCGGCGCTATCGCTCCGCCTGGACGCGGTCGTGCCCGCTTAGTATCGCCATGCGCTTGCGGTCGCAGCCGGTCTCTCGGCCCCGTAGCCTGAGTTTCAATGGGCACCCCGTGGGACGCGCGCACGTATGACCGGACGAGCGGGCCGCAGCAAGCGTGGGCATCGGATGTCCTCGGCCGGCTCGAGGGGATCGCGCCGGACGCAGCGGTGCTGGATGTCGGCTGCGGGACCGGGCGTGTCACGGAGGCGCTGTTCGCTCTCGTTCCAGGTGGTCGCGTGCTGGCGCTGGACGCCTCGGAGGAGATGGTGGCGCTCGCGCGCAGGCGCCTCGGCGATCGCGCGGAGGTGTGGTGCCAGGACGTGCTCGACCTCGACCTCGATGAGCCCGTCGACGCGATCGTCTCGACGGCGACGCTGCATTGGGTGACCGACCATGATCGCCTCTGGGCGCGGCTTGCGCGGGCGCTGCGGCCAGGAGGCGCGCTCGAGGTCCAGTGCGGAGGTAAGGGCAACATCGATGCCGTGCGTGAGGTGATCGAGGCGGTCGCCCGCGATGGGGCTCCGGAGCTCGTCGGTTGGTCGCCGTGGGTGTTCGCGGCGCCGCAGGAGACGGAACGGCGCCTACGGGCGGCTGGCTTCACCGCAATCCGGTGCTGGTTGCAGGCGCGACCGACGCATCCCCAGGACGTCGACGCGTTCGTCCGGACGTCGATCCTTGCGGCGCACCTCGCTCGCTTGCCCCTGGAGCGACGCGAGTGGTTCGCCGCCGCCGTCGTGACGGGAGTGCGTCTGCCGCTGGACTACGTTCGCCTCAACGTATCCGCCACTCGCGGGCCGGCGTAGGCGGGTTCACGGCGCGGGCCCGCTGCGTCAGGATGTCGCCGGTGCGTCTGATCACGTGGAACGTTGCGGGGAGGGTGCTTCGCCAGCCGGAGCAGGCAGACGTGATTGCGCGCTCGAGCGCGGACGTCGTCGCCCTGCAAGAGGTGACCGTTCGCACGCTGCCGCTGTGGCGAGCCTCCTTCGCGGCGATCGGATTCGCGGCGTCCGAGAGCTCGCTGGACGGCGCGTCGGCGCCCGCCGGACGACGCCTGCTGGGCGTGTTGACGGCAGCGCGCGAGCCGCTGCGGCCGCTCGGCTCGCCGCCGGGCGTGCCTTGGCCTGAGCGGCTGTTGTGCTGCGCGGTCGCAGACGTCGAGGTGGTGAACCTGCACTCGCCAATTGCGCCGGCGCCCGAGCTGGCGAAGGTCCGCACGCACGAGGCGGTCGCGGCGTACCTGGCGGCGTGCGACGGGCGCCGGCTGGTGTTGTGCGGCGACCTCAACACGCCGCGCCGGGAACTCCCGGACGGCGACGTGGTGACCTTCGCGCGTGACAGCGCGGGCCGCCTGCGTCCGGAACGCGGCGAGCGCTGGGATCGCGCCGAGCGTGCGCTCGTGCACGGGCTGCGCGAGCGCGGCTGGCTCGACGCGTTCCGCGCGCTCCACGGCTACGCCGAACGGCAGGCGAGCTGGACATTTGCGCATGATCGCGGCGGCTGGCGACTCGACCACGTGCTTGTGCATCGGCTGCGTCCGGTCGCCAGCGCCTACGCGCACGACTGGCGACGCGCCGGACTCAGCGACCACTCGGCGCTCGTCGCAGACCTCGCCCGCTGAAACAGACAGGCGCCCCAGCGAATATCGCCAGCCGGCAGCGCGCTCACGCTTGAGCGTCAGAATGCTGGTCGGTGTCGCCCAGCGCCGAGTCGTCGTCCGAAGGAACGGCGGGTGGAACGTCTGCAGACCCGCCGCTCTCGTCTCGGGCGCCAGGTTCGTGAGGCTGGTCTTCCGGCTTGTCGGGTCGCGACTTCTCATCGTCCATGTCGGCTCCTAATCGGTGGCTATTGGCTCGGACCAGTCTTCCCGCCGATGCCCGCTCGGATGCGACACCCCCGCCCCGAGACGGTGGCGTTGTTGCGCTGCACCGCGCTCATGCGACGCTGCGATTCTACGAGCCGGCGAGCACCAGATCGCTCAAGCGGGTAGGCCGCACGCCATGGACCTGCTCACGAGGTCGCCGCCGCGGTGACAGGCCGGGTGGCGGTGATCCGGCGGACGCTGGTGTCGTTCTACGACGACCAGATGACCCATCACGCCGCCGCGCTCACCTACTACGGGCTCATGTCGCTGTTCCGGCGCGAGCCGCGCGGCGAGCGCTTCGACGATCCGGTCAGGAGGTTCGACTCCGCGACGGGTGGCCGATCACCTCGAGCGCCCAGTTGTCGGCGCCGATCATGACGGGGCGGTGGAGGCGAGCCAGCGGATCGACTCATGCCGGGCTACTCGTATTGGAGTGCTTCGAGTACGCGCAGGCGGGCGGCACGACGAGCGGGCAGGATCGCGGCAAGGATGCCGGCGATGACCGAGACGATCACGAACGTGATCAGCGCGCCGGCGGGTATGGCGAACTGGAGGTCATACTCGGACAGCGCCTGCGTCACCAGCAACGCGAGGAAGACCCCGAGCGGCAATCCGAGCGCGGCGCCGATCAGGGCCGTGATCACGCTCTCGTGCCGGACCATGCGGCGCGTCTGACGCCTCGTCATGCCGACGGCCCGTAGCATCCCGAGCTCGCGGGTCCGCTCGAAGACCGACAGCGCGAGCGTGTTGACCATGCCGAAGAGGCTGACGATCACCGACAGAGCGAGCAGGACGTAGAGCAGGAGCAGGAACTGGCTGATCTCCTCGTCCTCCTTGTCGATCCACTCCTGCCGGGTCTGGACCCGCGTGTCGGGGAAGTCCTCGAGACCGCGCTCGACGCTCGCCTTGGACCCCGCGCCGGGGCCGCCGGGAACGTTGATCAGCGTAAAGCGGTTACGTGGCCGGTCGTAGAGCTCGTCGAAGGCATCCTGCGAGATGCTCGCGGTGCCGAGCAGCGGATAGAAGGGGCTCCCGTCGTAGATCCCGCGGACGACGTACTCCCGTCGCTCGTTGTCCGTCGTCAGCACGGTGAACGAGTCTCCGACGGCGAGGTCCTTGTCGTCGGCGACGTCGTCCGGCACGACCGCTCCGTCGTCGCCCAGGCTCGCCAGCACCTCGTCCGAGCCGTCCGTCCAGCGGAAGTTGTAGACCTGGTTGATCGAGCTTCCGTCGAGTCCGGTCAGGTTGGCTCCCGAGCCGTCCACCTCCGCGACGTCCTGGCGCACGTTGCTCACGAGGTCGGTGCCCTCGATCTTCGCGGCCGCATCTCCGACCGCAGCCGGGAACTCCGAATAGCCGTCCTGCGAGGTCACGACCAGGTCGGCCTGGATCTGCTCCTCGATCGCGTCGCTGTTCGAGACGCGGAGGCCCTGCGCGAGCACGCCGACGAACGTCACGAGCGCGATCCCGATCATGAGCGCGGCGGCGGTGGAGGCGGTGCGCCCGGGGTCGCGGATCGCGTTGCCCTCGGCGAGCTGTCCCGGAGGCGCCGCCGATCCGGCGCGCTGGCCATCCGACGAGGCGCGTGAGCGGGACGACGAGGCGCGACGAGAGCAGGGCCACGCCGATGAACAGCGCCAGGACGCCGACGCCGAGCAGGATGAACCGGTCGCCGGTGGCCACGTCGGGCGCGAGCATCGCGTACGAGAGCGCGAGCACGGCCAGCACGATGGTCGCGACCGCGATGTACGGCGCGAAGCGGGAGAGCGCCGAGCGCGGCAGCGTCGCGCCCTCGCGGACAGCCGCGATCGGCGGCACCCGCGTCGCGCGGAAGGCCGGCGAGAGCCCGGCGATCAGCGTGATCACGGTACCCACGAGCAGCGAGACGACGATCGTCCGCGTGGCGAAGACGGTCTCGGTCTGCGGCAGGTCGAGGTTGAGCGCAACGAAGAGCTCGTTCAGCCCGACCGCGAGCCCGAGCCCGGCGAACAGGCCGATGATCGACGCGAGCAGGCCGATCACCAGCGCCTCCAGGATCACCGAGCCCAGCACTTGACGGCGAGACGCGCCGACGGTTCGCAGCGTCGCGAACTCGCGCGTCCGCTGCGCGACGGTGATCGAAAGCGTGTTGAAGATCACGAAGGCGCCGACGAACAGGGCGATGCCCGCGAACGACAGCAGGAAGTACCGGATGATGCTCGTGAACGTCGCCACCTCGTCCGAGTCCTCGCTCGCCTGCTCGGTTCCCGACCGCACCGTCACGGACGTACCGAGCTCCTCGCGGATGCGGGCGACGAGCTCCTCGGGCGCGACCCCGTCCTGCGCGGCGGCCTGCACCGCGTCGAGCTTGCCCTCCTTGTCGAGGAGCGCCTGGGCGGTCGGGACGTCGAAGATGGCGAACGTGGCGCCGCCGAGCGAGCTCAGATCGCCGTACCTCGCGACCCCGACGATCTCGTACTCGCGCGCGGGCCCGAGAGCCGCGACCCCGACCCGATCGCCGACGGCGAGATTCTCGTCGTCGGCGACTCCCTCGTCGATCGCGACCTCCTCCGCGCCCGACGGCCAGCGGCCCTCTACGAGGTTGAGCGGATTGAAGCGCTCGTGCTCGGGCGCGGTCTCGATGCCGAACGCGAACGAGGGTGCGCCTCCCGTGTCGATCGACTCGCCGTCCGGCTTGAGCAGCGTGGTCTGGGGGTCGGTCACCGAACCGGTCGCGACCTCGACCCCGTCGACCGCTCGGACTCGCTCGAGGACATCCTCCGGGATCGGAGGCGACTCCGACGTCTCGCCCTCGAAGCTGATGTCGGCGCCCTTGCCGCTGACGACCGCGTCCGTACCGGCGTATGACTCGACGAAGATGGCGTTGAACGCCTTGTCGATCGTGTCGGTGAGCACGTAGGCGCCGCTCATCATCGCGACGCCGAGGACGATCGCGATCGCGGTCAGCACCGTCCGGAATTTGCGCCCGGCGAGGCCTCGGAGCGCGACCCCGATCATCGCAACGCGATCTCTTCGACTGCCGCGAGCACCTGATGTTCGTCGGCGCCGCGCAGCTCCTTGACGATCAGGCCGTCCGCGATGAAGAGGATCCGATCGGCGGTCGCCGCAGCGCGCGCGTCGTGCGTGACCATGACGAGCGTCTGCCCGTAGTCCTGCACCGAGCCGCGGAGCAGGTCGAGGATCTCGCCGCCCGTCTTCGAGTCGAGATTCCCGGTCGGCTCGTCCGCGAAGACCACGCTGGGCCGGCTCACCAACGCCCGGGCGATCGCGACCCGCTGCTGCTGTCCGCCCGAGAGCTCCGACGGCCGGTGCTTGCGGCGGTCCTGGAGACCGACCTTCCCGAGCAGGTCGTCGAAGAACTCGGCCTCCGGCTTCCTGCCTCCGAGAGTCAGCGGCAGGACGATGTTCTGCTCCGCCGTCAACATCGGCAACAGGTTGAAGAACTGGAAGATGAAGCCGATGTGCTCTCGGCGCAGCTTCGTGACCTCGGTGTCGCTGAGCTCGCCGAGTCGTGTTCCCGCGATCGTGACGTGCCCCTCAGTTGGCTCGTCGAGCGCCGCGAGGAGATGCATCAGCGTCGATTTTCCGGAACCCGAGGGACCCATGACGGCCGTCAGCTTCCCGCGCTCGACAGCGAGAGTGACGCGGCGCAGCGCGTGCACGGCCGTCTCGCCGTCGCCGTAGATACGGCTCAGCTCGTGTGCCTCGACCACAGGCCCGTCAGCGGCGGACGCGTCTCCCCCGCCGCGATCAGCACGCATCGGGAGATCGGCCATCGCGGCCCAGGCTACACAACGCCGCGCCAGCGGTCTACAGGCCCTGCGCGGCAGGGCCGCCGAGCCGGGTCACCGAAGCCACTTGGACGCCAACGTCGGCCCGCGAGAACGAACTACCCGAGCGGCTCAATCGCCCACGGCAGCGCCGCGACCCAGCCGGGTCACAGATCAGCCAGCGAACCCGACACCCTGCGCAGGCGGCCGCGCTCGCTCCGTACGCGACAGCCTCACGCGCAAGCAACCGCCTCGGCTCCCACCGCCTGAAGTGCTGCTTCGCGCTGGAAGCGGTCGTCTTCACCGAGGCCGACGAGACGCCTGCTGGGACGAGTCGCGTTCGTGTGTGCCAAGGCCGAACTCGCGCCTGCTATCTGGGAGGAGCGAGCGTATTCGCCCGGCGTTTGCGAACTGGGAGGGCCGGAGCTTGCGGACGCGCTGGACTCGGGCCGGAGGGAGAATTCGGGAGTTTGGGCACTCCATTTAGGCACTCTGGCCCATTTTCGCCCGTCACGACCCTCGCGATGACAAGCTGCGCCGCGAGAACAGTGCGATTTCCAGGGCTTCTTCCGATGGCGAGACCCGGACTCGAACCGGGGACACCACGATTTTCAGTCGTGTGCTCTACCAACTGAGCTATCTCGCCGAGCGCGAACAGGCTAGCGCGTCCCCGCCCACGCCAGGAGCTGCGGGAGGGGGTCGATCGGCTTCGATTCCTTGGACGAGTACCAGCCCTGCGGCCAGATCTCGAAGTGCAGGTGCGGACCCGATGAGGCGCCCGTCGAGCCGACCTGCGCGAACTGCTGACCGGCCGCCAGCAGCGCTCCCTTCACGGCCGTGACGGAGCCCTTGACGAGGTGCATGAAGACGTAGTCGGTCCCGTCGGCGCCGCGCAGCACGACGTAATGGCCGGCGCCCCCGGGCTGGACCGCGACCCAGTAGACGGTGGACGCGACCGGCGCGACCACCGGCGTCCCCTCGGCGGCGGTGACGTCCTGGCCTTGGTGGATGTGGCCGTCGCGCTGGGCGCCGAAGCGCCCGTCCTCGCCGCCGAAGGCGTAGGCGCCCTGGATCGGGAAGACGCCGGGCGCGGGCGCGACGGGCGGCGGCGCGACCTGGACCGTGAGCCGGCTGCGGCCGGACGCGCGGGCGGTGCGGCGCAGCCCGTGGCCGGCGGCGTCGAAGGCCTGCAGCGCGACGGCGTACTCGCCGGCGGGCAGCTCGCCCGCCGCCGGCGTCCACACGTACGTGTGCCGCACTCCGGTGCGCCGGTATCCGAGCCGCAGGCGCTTGACGGCGCCGGCGACGCCGGCGCGCGTCAGCTCGATCCGCACGCGCACGGTGCGCATCGGGCCGTCGACGCGGAACGTGAACGTCGCGGGGCGGCCGGCGTCGAGCGCCGCCGGCGCGACCGTGAACTCCCGCGCGATCGGCTGGGAGGACCGGGGGGACCAGCGGCGAACCTTGTGTACCGGCTGGCGGTACGTCGTGCCGCCGGCGAACGAGGGCGCGGCGGTACCGCCGGTGACGTGACCGGCGGCGGATGCGGTGGCTGGTGCGGCGAGCAGGGTCAGCGCGCACGCCAGGAACGGCAGGCGACGCATGGCATCGTGAGTGTCGGCTGCGTCCCGGACGGCAGCCAGCGCTGCACGGGATCGTGCGCGACACTGCGCCCGTGCTCCATGTGACGAACGGCGACGCCGGGAGCGCTGGCTCGGCGGCGTCCAGCTGCCGGCGGGTGGGTCGGGGTGGCGCTACGACCCGGCCGCGGGCACCGTCGTGCCCGGCTAGGACCGCTCGAAGGCGAGCATCCGCCCCATCAGGTCGGCCGCGCCGAGCTTGGAGAGCGGCTCGTTGAGGTTGCCGCACTTCGGCGACTGCACGCACGACGGGCAGCCCTTCTCGCACGGGCACTCGCTGATCAGCCGATGGGCGTCGTCGACCAGCGCGTCGAACGCGAGGAACCCGCGGCGGGTGATGCCGATCCCGCCGGGATGCCCGTCGTAGATGAAGATCGTCGGCCCGCCGGTCTGCGGATGCAGGTTCGTCGACAGCCCGCCGATGTCCCAGCGGTCGCACATCGCGAGCAGCGGCAGCACCGCGATCTGCGCGTGCTCGGCCGCGTGCAGCGCGCCGAGGAGCTGGTCGAGCGGCAGCGCCGTCGACACGACGCCGTCCGGCAGCTCGTACCAGAGCGCCTGCGTGGAGAACGACGTCTGCGGCAGGTCCAGGCCGACGAGGTCGAGCACCTCGTGGTCGCTGAGCCGCCGCGTCTGGTAGGCGACGACCTGCTCGGTCACCACCACCGTGCCGAACGAGAGCCGCACGCCCAGCCACTCGCGCCGGTCGTCGAGCCGCTCGATGTACATGTCGGTCTCGCGCTTCGCCTGCGTGTACCAGTCGCCCTCGAACGGCCGGACGAGCGCCCGCCGCAGCTCCAGGTCCAGCGCCGTGACCTCGAACGCCCGGCCGCCGTGCAGGTACACGGCGCCCTCGTGCGTGGTGTTGAACGCGCGTCCGGCGTCGACCGTCCCCAGCAGCTCGCCCGACGTCACCTCCACGATCGAGAACCCGTCGCGGCCGGTCGACCGCAGCGACACCGCGCCCGCCGGGTACTCGCCGGCGTGCCGCGGGACGAACGTGCCGCCCGGCCGCCGGCGCAGCTCGCCGGCCGCCTCCAGCCGCTCGGCGGTCAGCTCGAGGCTCGGGCCGAACCATTCGGCGTCGGCGGGCTCCAGCGGGCCCTCGTGCGCGGCGCACAGCACGTGGGCGGCCTGGATCTGCTCGTTCTCGGGGTCGAGGATCGCGGCCTCGACCGGCCGGTCGAGGAACTCGTCGGGATGGCGGCAGAAGAACTGGTCGAGCGCGTCCTCGCCCGCGACGTAGACGGCGAGCCCGCGCCCGCGGCGCCCCGCGCGGCCCCACATCTGGCGCAGCGACGCGACCGTCCCGGGGAACGTCACGCAGATCGCGGCGTCGAGCGAGCCGATGTCGATCCCCAGCTCCAGGGCGTCGGTCGAGACCACGCCGAGCAGCTCCCCCTCGACGAGCCGCCGCTCCAGCTCGCGCCGCTGCTGCGGCGTGTAGCCGGCGCGGTACGGCGCGATCCGCTCGGCCAGCTCCGGCCGGCCGAGGTCCTCGAGCGCGAGCTGGGCGAAGCGCGCCATCAGCTCGACCGCCTTGCGCGACTTCATGAACACGATCGTGCGCGCGCCCTGGCTCACCAGCTCGGCGAGCAGGTCGGCGGCCTCGGCGAGCGCGGAGCGGCGCGTCGCGAGCTGCTCGTCGACGATCGGCGGGTTCCACATCGCGATCGTCTTCCTCGCCCCCGGCGATCCGTCGCGCTCGATCACGGTCACCTCCGGCAGCCCCGTGAGCCGCTCGGCCAGCTCGCCGGGGTTGGCGATCGTGGCGCTCGCGAGCACGAACCGCGGCTCGGTCCCGTACGCGGCGGCGATCCGCCGCAGCCGCCGCAGCACGTTGGCCACGTGGGAGCCGAACACCCCGCGGTACACGTGCGCCTCGTCGACCACGACCAGCGCGAGGTTCGCGAACACGTCGCCCCACGCGCGGTGGTTCGGGAGGATCCCGAGGTGCAGCATGTCGGGGTTGGTGAGGATGATGTTCGCCCGGCGCCGGATCTGCGCGCGCTGCTCGCGCGGCGTGTCGCCGTCGTAGATCGCCGGCCGCGCGCGCTTGAGCCCGAGCGCGTGCAGCGAGCGCGCCTGGTCCTGCGCGAGCGCCTTCGTCGGATAGAGGTAGAGCGCCCGGGCGCGGGCGTCGCGGCAGAGCGTGTCGAGCGTGGGGAGCTGGAACGCGAGCGACTTGCCGCTGGCGGTGCCGGTGGTGACGATCGTCGGCCCCGCCCACGCCGCGTGCAGCGCCTCGGCCTGGTGCGACCAGAGGCGGTCGACGCCGCGGCCGGCGAGCGCCGTCGGCGACCTCCGGGTGCAGCTCCTCGGGCAGCGCGACCGCACGCGCCTCGCGGCGATGCTGCGCGGCCTGCATCACGAGGCGCTCGTCCTCGCGGCCGGCGGCGAGCAGCGCGTCCCAGGGCTCGATGTCGCGTACGACGGCCATCCTGCATGTGAGACTAGACGGGTGCTCCGCTGCGTCTACGTGGATCTCGATCGCACGATGCGCGGCGCCGGCGACTCGTTCCTGCACGATGCGGACGGCGCGTTCACGCTGCTCGGCGCCCGCGCGCTGGAGGCGTGCGATCGCGCGGGCGCGGAGGTCGTCGTCCACTCGTCCGAGCCGGCCGCGGAGGTCGAGCCGGTCGCGCGGCTGCTCGGCCTCCGCGCCTGGATCGCCGACGGCGGCGAGCTGCTCGTGCTCGACGGCGACGAGGAGGCGCCGGGCGGGCTGGCCGAGGCGGTCGGCCGCCACCTCCAGGCGCGCGCCTGCCCGCCGCAGGACGCGATCGCGGTCGGCGCGGAGCTCGGGCTCGAGGCCGTGGTCGGCACGCTCTGGCTTGCCGGCGACGCGCTCGACGACCCGCTGCTGCGGCTGGAGCTGGAGGACCGCGAGCGCGTGCGGACGGCGGAGGAGCGCGGGCCGGCCGCGCTCTACGAAGCCGTCGTCACCACGCTGGCGGAGCGGCGAACATAAAGGGGGACAGTCCCTCTTTATGTTGCGGCGGAGAGAGGGCGCAGCTCCTCGGCGTAGGAGACCGAGTGGCGGCGCAGCTCGCCGCCGTCGCCGATCTCGTACGCGCCCATCCGCCACAGCGGCGGCGAGTAGGCGTGGACCGTCACCGCGGGCGCGTCGCCCGCATGCACGACGCGGTGGATGTCGGCCGCGGCGAACGTGAACGACTCGCCCGCGCGCGCGAGCCGGCTGACCGTCCCGCCGCCGAGCACGAGCCGGTCCTCGCGCACCGCGCCGGCCACGACGCCGACCGCGCCGCCGGAGAGGTCGTGGTCGTGGAAGCCCGTGTCGTGGTCCTCCATCCAGCAGATCAGCCACACCTCGACCCGGTCGTCGCGGAGCAGCAGCTCGTAGCGGCGCTGCTCGGGGTCGTGGGCGACGAGGTGCGCCCACGTCTCGGGACGCGCCATCAGGTCGCGCACGAACGTCTCGAGCTCCGGCGTGGTCAGCATGTCGCCGAGCATACTACACCTTCTCTATCGAGAAACGGAACTAGCTGGGGAGGCGCCCGAACCAGACGAGCGAGAGCGCGCCGCCGGCCACGAGCAGCACGAACGCCCCGCCGGCGAACGCGACGGTGACCTCGCGCTTCTCGGGCCGCGACGTCAGCCGCGTCCCGATGCGGCTGTAGATCTGCTCGGCGTCGTCGGAGCTCACGGCCTCGTAGAAGCGGCCGCCGGTCGTGCGAGCGATCTGGCGCAGCGTCTCCTTGTCCGGCGGGACCGGGATGCGCTGCACGAACCCGAACGGGTCCTGCTGGACCACCTCGCCGTCCTGCGTCCCGAGCGCGATCGTGAAGATCGGGATCCGCGCCTCCTTGGCCTGCTGCGCGACGTCGAGCGGGTCGTTGACGCCGAGCGTGTTCTTGCCGTCGGAGAGCAGCACCATGATCGCCGGCAGCTTGCGCGTGCCCTTGCCGTCCTGGGTCGGGACCGGGGTCTGCGCCGACTGCAGCCCGCGGGCCAGCCCGTCGCCCATGGCGGTGCCGCCGTCGGCGTTCATCCGCTCGAGCGCCGCCGTTCACCGCGCCGCGGTCCGTCGTGGGGGCGACGATCTGCTGCGCGTAGTCGGAGAACGTGACGAGGCCGAGGCGGAAGTTGTCCGGCGTCTTGTCGACGAGCACCTTGGCCGACTCGACGGCCGCGGTGATGCGGTCGGGGTCCACGTCGTCGGCGCGCATCGATCCCGACACGTCGTTGACCAGCACGACCGTGGCGGCGCGCTGCGGGGCGGCGACGCTGCGCTGCGGCCGCGCGATGGCGAGGATGAGCGCGGCGAGCGCGAGCAGCAGCAGCAGCGCGGGGGCGTGGCGGCGCCAGCCGGGGCGGGCCGTGACGATGTTCGGCATCAGCGCCGGGTTCCCGAACGCGGCCGCCTCGCGGCGCCGGCGCCCCTGGATCGCGGCGTAGGCGAGCATCGCCACCGGCAGCAGCGCGAGGCCGAGCAGGACGGCGGGCTCGCGGAACGTCACGACGGCTCCCCCGGCTCCGCGGCGCGCCGCCCGCGCCGGTGCCGCGTCCTGACGTCCGGCGCGGCCGGTGCCTCGCGCCGTGCCGCCTCGCCCGGGACCGCGTGCGCCGCGGCCGCCGCTCGGCCGGGGCCGCCCGCCGCCATCGCGCTGCGGCGCATCTGGTCGGCGCGGCGCAGGTGCGCCGCGAGGTCGCGCAGCCAGTCGCCGTCGGTCGAGAGCACGAGGTGGTCGGCGCCCGCGCGGCGCAGCGCCGCGGCGACCTCCTCGCGCTCGGCGGCGGCGGCGGCCGCGAAGCGCCGGCGGACCTTGCGCCGGCTGGTGTTCACCACGAGCTGGCGGCCGGTCTCCGGATCCACCATCCACACGTCGCCGACGGGCGGGAGCTCGAGCTCCCGCGGATCGCGCACCTCGACGGCGAGCACGCCGTGGCGGGCGCGCAGCGAGCGCAGGCCGGCCTCCCAGTCGCGCGGGCCGCGGAAGTCGGAGACCACCACGACGAGCCCGCGGGCGCGCGCGAGCGCCGCCATGCGGTGCGACGCCTCGCCGAGCGATGTCGCGCCGACCCCGTCGCCGGGCGGCTCGGCGCGCAGCTCCGCCAGCAGCCCGAGCAGCCCGAGCCGGCCCTGGCGGGGTCGCAGCACGCGGGGCTCGTCGCCGCCGAAGGCGACGACGCCGAGGCGGTTCCCCCGCCGCGTCGCGACGTGGCCGATCGCCAGGCTCACGCCCTCCGCCACGTCGGTCTTGCGCCGCAGCGCGGTGCCGAAGCTCATCGAGGGCGACACGTCGAGCATCAGCCACGCGGTGATCGCCCGCTCGCCGACGTGGACGCGGACGTGCGGCTCGCGCATCCGCGCCGTGACGTTCCAGTCGATGTAGCGCACGTCGTCGCCCGGCTGATACGGCCGGATCAGCGCGAGCTCGGTCCCGGCGCCGACCTGCGGCGTGACGTGGTCGCCCGGCACCAGCGACTGGATGCGCCGCATGACCGCGAGGTCGAGCGAGCGCAGGACCGCGTCGGGGACCGGCCCGGGCCCCGGCCGGTCGGGCGTGCGCTCGGGCTCGGGGACGCCGATCCTCACGGCAGCCGCCCGTTGCGCACGAGCCCGGTCACCAGCCCGGCGAGCAGCAGCGCGAGCGCGCCGCCGGCGAACGCCGCCGTGACCTCCTGCTTCTCCTTGCGCGTCGCGAGCCCCTTGCCGAGGTTGGCGTACACGGCCTCGAGGTCGCGCGCCGTGGGCGCGTTGAAGAAGCGCCCGCCGGTCGTGCGCGCGATCGACTCGAGCGTCGCGATGTCCGGCGGCACCGGCGTCATCGACCCGTCCTTCTGGCGCAGCGTCCCGTTCTGGGTGCCCAGCGCGATCGCGTAGATCGGGATCCTGTAGCGCTTGGCCTCGGCGGCGACCTTGCGCGGGTCCTCGCCCTTGGTGCTCGCGCCGTCGGAGAGCAGGACGATCGCGCCCGGCAGCCGCTGCGGGCGCCCGTCGGTGCCGACCACCGGCGTGCGGATCGCGTTGATGCCCAGCCGCAGGCCGTCGCCCATCGCCGTGCCGCCCCGGACCGTCAGCCCGTCGAGCGCGCGCTGGACCTGGGCGCGGTCGGTCGTCGGCTCGGAGAGCTGCTCGACGTTCGTGTTGAACGAGATGACGCCGAGGCGGAACTCCTCGGGCAGGGAGCGGACGAGCGTCCCCGCCGCCTCCTTCGCCGCGCTCAGCCGGTCGGGCCTCACGTCGGTCGCCTGCATCGATCCGGAGGTGTCGTGGACCAGCATCACGGTGCCCTGCCGCTGCTCCACGGCGACCGTCCGCTCCGGCCGGGCGAGGGCGATGCCCAGCGCGGCGAGGGCGAGCACGCGCGAGCAGCGCCGGGAGATGCCGGCCGCGCGCCTTGCCGGCCACGCCGGCGAGCACGTCGAGCGCCGGGTACCGGATCGCGTACCGGCGCCGCCGGCGCTGCGCCGCCCAGTACGCGACGAGCGCGAGCGGGACGAGGGCGAGCCCCGCGAGCAGCAGGGGCTCGCGGAAGCTCATTGCTGTCGTGTGCCGTCTTCGGCCAGCTCGATCCGCGGCACCGGCACGGCCTCGAGCACGTCGTCGAGCACGCGATCGGCGTCCACCCCGGCGGCCAGCGCCTCGTAGGTGAGCACGATCCGGTGGCGCAGCACGTCGCGCGCGAGATCCCGGACGTCGCTCGGCAGCACGTAGTCGCGCCCGCGCAGCAGCGCGAGCGCGCGTCCCGCGTGGACCATGTTGATCGAGCCGCGCGGCGAGGCGCCGAACTCGACCCAGCCCTTGTCGGGGTGGCTGGGGTCGGATTTCCGCGTCGCCGTGGTCAGCGCGACCGCGTACTCCATCACCCGCCGGTCGACGTAGACCGCCTGCGCGGCCTGCTGGTGGCGCGCGAGCGCGGCGGGGGAGAGCACCTCGCGCGCGTCGCCGCCGCCCGCGAGCGACCGCTCGACGACCGCGACCTCGTCGCGCGCCGGCGGGTAGTCGACCAGCAGCTTGAACATGAAGCGGTCGACCTGCGCCTCGGGCAGCGGGTACGTGCCCTCCGACTCGATCGGGTTCTGCGTCGCCATCACGAGGAACGGCGCCGGGACGCGGTGCGTCTCGTGGCCGATCGTGACCTGGCGCTCCTGCATGACCTCCAGCAGCGCCGACTGGACCTTCGCGGGCGCGCGGTTGATCTCGTCGGCGAGCAGGAAGTTGCAGAACACCGGACCCAGCTCGGTGTCGAAGCCGCCGGTGTCGGCGCGGTAGATGCGCGTGCCGACGAGGTCGGCGGGGACCAGGTCGGGCGTGAACTGCAGCCGCTTGAACGAGCCGCCGAGCACGTCGGCGACGGTCTTGATCGTGAGCGTCTTCGCGAGGCCCGGCACGCCCTCGAGCAGCACGTGCCCGCCGGCGAGGAGGGCGACGAGCAGGCGCTCGAGCATCCCCTCCTGGCCGACGATGACCCGCTTGACCTCGAACAGCGCGCTCTCGAGCGCGGCGTGCGCCTCCCGGGCGGGGTTGTCCTCCTGGCCCTCCAGGGCCCGCAGGCGGAGGTCATCAGTGCTCAATTTGACGTCAAACTCCCCGGTCGGGTTCTGGGCCGGGCGCTCACCCCTGCACCGACTGGTCGGGGCGTGTGCCGAGCTGCACGTCGATCGTACGCTGATCGCCGTTGCGCTCGACGGTCAGTTTGACGCGATCGCCCGGCTTGTGGTCGAGGACGGCGCTCGAGAGGTCGGCCGGCTCCTTGATCGCGGTGCCCGCGACGTCGACGATCCGGTCGCCCGCACGCAGGTCCGTGCCGTCCGCCGGGCCGTTCTGGGCGATCGACATGACGACCGCGCCGTCCTTGCTCTGGTCCGGCCCGGTGGAGACGCCGAGGTAGGCGCGCTGGATGTCGCCGCCCTTCAGCAGCTGCGGGACGACCTGCTTGACGGTGTCGACCGGGACGGCGAAGCCGACGCCGCTGGACTGCTGGGCGGAGCCGGAGGCGATCTGCGAGTTGACGCCGATCACGCGGCCGGCCGCGTCGAGCAGCGGGCCGCCCGAGTTGCCGGGGTTGATCGCCGCGTCGGTCTGCAGCACGCCGGAGATCGGGAACCCGTTGGGGGACTGGATCTCGCGGTCGAGCGCGGAGATGATGCCGGTCGTCACCGTGCCGGAGAGGCCGAACGGGCTGCCGATCGCGATCGCGGCGTCACCGGGGCGCAGGTCGCCGGAGGAGGCGAGCTGGAGCGGCTTGGTCTCGCCGGAGACCTTGCTCGCGTCCACCTCGAGCACGGCGAGGTCGGACGAGGGATCCTTGCCGACGAGCTTCGCGGAGAGCGGCTCGCCCTTCTCGCCCAGGCGCACCGTGTAGCGGCTGCCCGCGTCCACGACGTGGTCGTTGGTGACGATGTGGCCTTGGCCGTCGAGGAGGAAGCCGGAGCCGCTGCCGCCGCTCCCTCCGCTGCCCTGGGCCTCGATGAAGGCGACGCCGGGCGCGGTCCTGGCGTAGATGTCGGACACGCTGCCGGGAGTGCTGCGCGGCTGCGAGACCGGCGTGGACTGCGACTGGGGGACCTCGCGGACCACGCGCTCGGTCTGGTCGAACACGCCGGAGATGGCGAGCACGGCGACGACCAGGCCGACGGATGCCGCCCCGAGGAAGGTGAAGAGGACGTTCGATAGACGGCTTGACCGATTCATGCGCGTCATGCAAGCGCGAGGCGCCTAATCGCCGGTAAGGCCTTGCTTAGGCGGAGGTGAAGAGAGCGCGAGCGCTGCGTAAGAGCGGCCGTCACCAACTGCCGTCGCGCAGGCCGGCGCCGAGCCGTTCGCCTGCCGCTTCGATCTCCGCGAGGCCGGTCGCCTCCTGGACCACCTGGAGGTCGAGGATGCGCTTCCCGAACGGGTCGAGCCGGTCGGTGCCGACGATCGCGTGGAGCGGCACGCCCGCCTGGCGCGTGCGGGTGCCGATCTCGCCGACCAGCTTCCCCTCCAGCGTCTGGTCGTCGAGCTTGCCCTCCCCGGTCACGACCGCGCGCGACGCGCGCATGCGCGCGTCGAACTCCAGCGCGTCGAGGATGAACGGCGCGCCCGGCTCCAGGACCGCGCCGTACACGGCCCACAAGCCGCCGCTCAGCCCGCCCGCCGCGCCGGTCAGCGGCACGCCGCGCGGGTCGCGCGGGAAGCGGGCGGCGAGCGTGTCGAGCCGCGCTTCCAGCCGCTCCACCATGCCCGCGTCGGCGCCCTTCTGCGGGCCGAACACCGCCGGCGCGCGCTCGAACGTCGTCCGCACGTCCGTCAGCACCACGATCCGCGCGCCGCCGAGACCGCCGCAGGCCTCGATCGCCTCGATCGCGCCCGCGCCGCCGTCGGTCGTCGCGGACCCGCCGGCGCCGAGCAGCACGACCTGCGCGCCGGCCTCGACCGCCGCGCAGATGAGCTCGCCGGTGCCGTACGTGGAGGCGGCCCACGCGTCGCGCTCGGCTTCGGCGACCAGCCCGAGGCCGGAGGCCGACGCCATCTCGATCACGGCGGTGCTCCCGTCCTCCACGAGCCCGAACTGCGCCTTGACCGGCCGGCCGAGCGGATCCTGGACCTCGACGCCGGCGACCTCGCCGCCGAGCGCGAGCAGCAGCGCCTCCATCGTGCCCTCGCCGCCGTCGGCCAGCGGGCACAGGTCGGGCGGCATCAGGCCCGCTCGCTCGAGCCCGCGGCCGATCGCGCCCGCGACCTCGGTGGCGCGGAACGTGCCCTTGAACGAGTCGGGCGCGACGAGGACCGGGCGCTCCAGCATCGGCGCATCCTGCCAAGCTTCGAGCGCGGACATCGACGTCGCCGCAGTCCGAGGATCAGCCCGGCGAGCCCAAGCGGGTGCGACCGAGCCGTGCGCGCAACGATTGAGCCGTCGTTAAGGCGTACGCGCAACGTTCCCACTTCCGGGAGAACGTGCCACACTCCGGCACGCTGTGCAGACGCGTCCCGCAACCGCGGTTCCGAATGGCCCCTGGGTGGCCGGCGGACCCGGCCTCGACGCGCTTCAGGGCGCGCTCGGCGTGCTCGGCGCCAAATGGAGCCTCGCGGTCCTCGCGCGGCTGACCAACGGCACCCATCGCTTCAACGAGCTGCTGCGCCAGATCGACGGGGTGTCGCGCCGGATGCTGTCGGCCACGCTGCGCCAGCTGGAGCGCGACGGCCTGGTCCTGCGCCACGTCTACGCGCGCGTGCCTGCGCGGGTGGAATACGAGCTCTCCGACACCGGCGAGGCGCTGCTCGCGGCGCTCGCCCCGCTGCTGGACTGGGGCAAGCTGCACCAGGTCGAGATCGCCGAGGCCCGCGAGCGCTTCGACCGCCTCCAGCTCTGGCGCGCCGCCGGGCAGGAGATGCAGCAGTCGCACTCCACGCGCCAGCCGCGCGTGCCCGGCGTCTACTGAGGCCCGACAGGCCGGGGTCAGGCCCGTTGCGTTGCACGGGGCGGCCCCGGAGATCGAGGCCGCCGGCGTGCAACGCAACGGGCCTGACCCCAGCAGTTGAGGGACTGTCCCCTTATGTGCGCTACTGCAGGAGCTGATCCGTGCGGCAGTCGCGCGGGTCCTTGTCCTCGCGCCAGCGGGTGATCTTCGTGCCGTGGCGGATGCGGTCGTTGGAGACGTGGTCGAACGTGACCTCGATCACGAGCTCGGGCCGGAGCTCGATCCACTCGAGCTCCCGCTCGTTGTTCCAGCGGCTCGGCTCGCCCATGCCGCGCTGGCCGGTCTCGTACGGCGCGAGGCGGGCCGGCAGCTCGCGCTTCTCCGCGGCCTTGAAGCCCGAGGTGTGGCCGACGACGCGCAGGTTCCCGTCGTCGTCGTAGAGGCCGATGATCAGCGACCCGACCGTGTTCTCCTCCTTGCCCGGCCGCCAGCCGACCACCACGGCGTCGATCGTGCGGACCCGCTTGATCTTCACCATCCCGACCCGCTCGCCGGGCGCGTAGCGCGCGTCCTGGCGCTTGGCGATCACGCCCTCGGCGTCCTGCAGCCACGGCTGCGCGCCGGCCGGGTCCTCGGTGGACGGCGTGAGGTCGACGGGGGCCTCGACGCAGCGCGGCGAGCCGGTCGCGCCGCTCGGCCTGGGGCAGCCCGAGCAGCACGTCGTCGCCCTCGGCGAGCAGGTCGAACGCGATGAAGCGCGTCGGCGTCTCCTCCGACAGCATCTTGATCCGCGAGGCGGCCGGGTGGATGCGCTGGCCGAGCGCGTCGAAGTCCTGGCGCCCCTCGGCGTCGAACAGCACGATCTCGCCGTCCAGCACGTAGCGGCCCTCGGGGAAGCGAAGCTCCGGGAAGTAGCGCGAGAGCGGCCGGCCGTTGCGCGACTGCAGGTGCACGTCGGAGCCGTCGACGAACGCGATCGCCCGGAACCCGTCCCACTTCGGCTCGTAGACCCAGCCGTCGCCGGTCGGCAGCGCCTTCGCCGTCTTGGCGAGCTGGGGGAGGAGCGGGGGTGAGAGCGGCAGCGCCACGGATCGCGCGATGCTATCTGGCGGATGCTGGAGTACTACGAGCGACGCGCGCCCGAGTACGACGACTGGTGGAACGGGACCGGCCTGTTCGCCGAGCGCGAGCGGCCCGGCTGGCACGAGGAGGTCGCGGCGCTGGTCGACGCGCTGCGCGCGCTCCCGCCCGCGCGCACGCTCGACGTGGCGTGCGGCACGGCGTTCCTCGGCCGCCACCTGCCCGGCCGAGGTGACCGGGCTGGACGGCGAGCCCGGCGATGCTCGCGATCGCGCGCGAGCGCATCCCGGGCGGCGACGTCGTCCAGGGGGACGCGCTCGACGCCGCCGTTCCCCGACGGCGCGTTCGAGCGTGTGGCGACCGGCCACTTCTACGGCCACCTGCGAGGAGCCGGAGCGCACGCGCTTCCTCGCGCAGGCGCGCCGGCTCGCGCCCGAGCTGCTGGTGATCGACTCCGCCCGGCGCGACGACGTGCCGGCCGAGCGGATGGATCAGCGGGTACTGAACGACGGCTCGCGCCATGAGGTGTTCAAGCGCTGGTTCGACCCGCCGCAGCTCCTCGCGGAGCTCGGCGGCGGGGAGATCGTCCACGCCGGCACCTGGTTCGTGGCCGTGCTGGCGTGACGTGATGGGGAGGGTCTAGCGAATCGGGGAGCGCTCGTCGAAGCCGGGCCGGGTGTCGGCGCCGAACTTCAGGGCGAGTGCGTCGATCGCGCCCATGACGGCCACGGGGGCCGCGATTGCGAGTAGCGTGATCATGCTCCTAGTATCGGAGCGCCTTGGCCCTAGCTGTAGCCTAGATTGACTACAGCATCGGGAGGCAAAGCCTATGACGCTCCAGCAGCTCCGGTACTTCCTCGCGGCGGCGGACAAGGGCTCGTTCTCGGCGGCCGCCGAGTCGCTGCATGATGGCCCAGCCGAGCCTCTCCGACCAGATCCGGAAGCTCGAGGCGGAGCTCGGCGTCGCGCTCTTCACGCGCGCCGGCCGGAGGCTGGTCCTGACCGAGGCCGGGCGGATGCTGCGGCCGCACGCCGAGCGCACGCTCGCGTCCGCGGAGGAGGCGGTCGAGTCGGTCAAGGAGGTGCGGACGCTGACCGGCGGCACCGTGAGCTTCGGGACGTTCGGGAGCGCGCACCACTACCTGCTCGGCGGGCTGATCCAGGACTTCCGCCGCCGTTACCCGGACGTCCGCGTCCGCGTGGTCGGCCAGAACTCCGCCGAGGTCGCCGACGCCGTGCGCGAGGGCGCCCTGGAGGCCGGGCTCGTCGCGCTCCCGATCGACGACGGCGGGCTGGAGGTCCGCCCGTCGATCCGCGAGGAGAACCACTACGTCAGCGCGAGCCCGCAGCGCACCGCGTCGCCGAAGACGATCGAGGACCTCGCGGCCGCCCCGCTGATCCTCTACGACGCGCGCTGGGGGCCGGCCGACCCGATGCGCCGCCAGCTCGCCGAGCGCGCCCAGCGGGCCGGCGTCCGGCTCGAGCCCGAGATCGAGGTGGAGTACCTCACCGCCGCGCTGGACCTGGCCGCGCGCCGGCTCGGCGACACGATCGCCGACCCCAGCGTGCTGGTCACGCGGGGATACGCGCGCAAGCTCTCGAGCGTCTCGCTCGACCCGCCCCTGTACGACACGTATGCCTTCATCACGCGCCGGAACGCGCACCTCTCGCCCGCGACGCGTGCGTTCATGGCGCTCGCCGAGAAGCGGGTCGAGGCGATGGGCAGCGGCTCGTAGCGAGATACGATCAGAGCATGTCGCACGATCACGCCACGGTTGCCGAGGAGGAGTACCTGCAGACGATCTTCTGGCTGCAGGAGGCCGGGCTGCCCATGACGGGGGCGAACGTCGCCCGCGCCATGCAGCTCTCGGCCCCGACCGTGCACGAGATGATCGGGCGGCTCGAGCGCGACGGCTACGTCACGCGCGGCGCCGACAAGGCGCTCGCGTTCACCGACAACGGACGCGAGCACGCCGAGGGCATCGTGCGGCGCCACCGGCTGATCGAGCGCTTCCTCACCGACGTCCTCGGGATCCCGTGGGACGAGGTGCACGAGGAGGCGGAGCGGCTGGAGCACGCGATGTCGCCGGTGCTGGAGTCGCGCATGCTCGCCGCGATCGGCGACGCCAAGACGTGCCCGCACGGCCATCCGATCCACGTCGGGGAGCGGCTCGTCGGCGTGCCGCTGGCCGATGTCGAGGTCGGCGCCAAGGTGCGCATCCTGCGCTTCGAGAACGAGGCCGAGGACCTGCTCCACTACCTCAAGGACTCCGGCGTCGAGCCGGGGCTGGAGGGCGACGCTCACCGAGGCGGACGACGACCACGTCGTCGTCACGCTCGAGGGCCGGCCGTGCGAGGTGTCGCGCTCGGTCGCCGAGACCGTGTCGGTGATCGCCGACCCGTCGCCGCCGCCGCGCACCGCGCTGCCCGAGCAGCTCGTGCTGTCGAAGGACCGCTACGGGCGCTAGGCCAGCGCCGCGTCGAGCGTCGCAGCAGCCGGTCAGCGTCCTCGTCGCCGAGCACCATCGGCGGCTTGATCTTGATCACGTTGCGCCGCGGGCCGTCGGTGGAGAGCAGGACGCCCGCCCGGCGCGCGTGCTCGACCGCGGCCGAGGCCTCCTGGGCGCCGGTCAGCTCGACGCCGAGGAAGAGGCCCTCGCCGCGCACGTCGGTGATCGCGGCGTGGCGGGCGGCGAGCTCGCGCAGCCCGTCCTTGATGCGCGCGCCGATCCGGGCGGCGTGCGCCTGCAGGCGCTCGTCGGCGATCACGTCGAGCACCGCGAGCGCGGCGGCGCAGGAGACGGGATTGCCGCCGAACGTGTTGAAGTACTCCATCCCGGTCTCGAACGAGCGTGCGATCGCGGGCGTCGTGACCACCGCGCCGATCGGGTGGCCGTTGCCGATCGGCTTGCCGAGCGTGACGATGTCGGGCACGACGCCGCCGAGCTCGAAGCCCCAGAACGCGCGGCCGACCCGGCCGAACCCGACCTGGACCTCGTCGGCGATGCACACCGCGCCCGCCGCGCGGGCGTGGGCGTACGCCGCGCGCAGGTAGCCGTCCGGCAGGACGATCTGCCCGGCGACGCCGGGCAGCGACTCGGCGATGAACGCGGCGGGCCGCCGTCCCTCCGCCTGCCGGCGGACGTCGTCGGCATCGGCGGCGGTCCGCGGCAGCGCGCAGACGCCGACGTGGCCGGGCCGTCCCGCGCCGCCCGGGCCGTCGAACTTGTACGGCGAGATCTCGATCAGCGACGACAGGTTGCCGTGGTAGGCGTGCTCCAGCACGAGGACGTCGCGCGCGCCGGTGTGGGCGCGGGCGAGGCGGAGCGCCAGGTCGTTCGCCTCGCTGCCGGAGTTGACGAGCAGCACGACGCTCAGGGGATCGGGCAGCGTCGCGGTGAGGCGGCGCGCGTAGGTGACCAGCAGCTCGTGCAGGTAGCGGGTGTTGGTGTTGAGCCGCGCCATCTGCGCCGCCGCCGCCGCGACGACGCGCGGGTGGGCGTGGCCGACGTGGCAGACGTTGTTGACGAGGTCGAGATAGGCCCGGCCGGTCTCGTCGTAGAGGTACGCCCCCTCGCCGCGGACGATGTGCAGCGGCTCGGCGTAGGCGAGGCTGAGGGCGCGCGAGACGGAGATCCGGCGGGCGGCCCGTAGGCCGGCGGTGTCGCGCGGCGGGTCCGCCCGCACGCCCCCGGCCAGGCCGAGCAGGAGGTTCGGGTCCGGGTTGACCGACTCCCAGAGGTCGCGCTCGGCCAGCGTCCCGACGCCGTGCGCGTCCGCGCCGCGCCCGAGGTCGGTGGCGAGCAGCTGCAGGTGCAGGTGCGGCGCCCACCCGCCGTTCTCGTCCTCGTCGCCGAGCCGGCCGACCAGCTCGCCGCGCGCGACGCGATCCCCGCGCGCGAGCCGCTCGGCCGACGCGCGGTCGAGGTGACCGTAGAGCGTGTGGAAACGGATCCCCTCGGGCGTCTCGTGGTCGAGCACGACGATCCCGCCCCAGTCGCGGCGCGCCGGCCGCCACGCGACGTCGCGCACCACGCCGTCGAGCGGCGCGAGGATCGGCTCGCCAGCGGGCAGGAACACGTCGACGCCGAGGTGCAGCGTGCGCCGCTCGCCCGGCAGCTCGGCCTCGAACGCGCCGGAGTCGTACACGCGCCGGTCCTCGAGGTAGCGGCCGATGGCCGGCGCGACCGCGGGCGGCGGCGGGTCGTCGCCGGAGAAGTCGATCACCGGCGCCCGGTCGAGCGGCGGGCCGCAGACCGGGCCGATCTCGGCGGTGGCGAGGAAGCCGCGCACCGCCCGCGCCGTCGGGACGGCCTCGTAGCCGCAGGCGTCGCGCAGGCGGAGGCGCTCGAGCTCGGGCGGGACGGCGCCGATCCGGCCCAGCAGCGCCGTGACGCCGTCCTGGCTGATCAGGAGATAGTCGTTGCCCGGCTGCTCGCGGCGCTGGCGCGCGGCCATCGCGACGCTCATCGCGAGCCGCGTGCGGATCAGCTCCGGCAGGAGCGAAAGCTCCTCCGGGGCGAGCGGCGCGACCTCGTGGTAGCCGGCGACGAGCGGGAGGACCTCGCGCTCGGGCACGGCCAGCGCGGTCATCGCGTACGCGCAGGCGACGGCGAGGCCGCACGCCCGCGGCGCGCGGCACAGGTCGCCGAAGTCGATCAGGCCCGACACGCGGCCGTCGCCGCCGACGAGCACGTTGTGCTCGTTCGCGTCGTTGTGGATCGCCTGCGCGGGCAGCTCCCGCAGCGCCGGCTCGATCCGCTCGGCGAACCGGTCGAGCACCGCGCCCGCCACGCCGGTCGCGTCGTCGCGCAGCTCGCCGGCGCGCAGCATGTTCCAGCGCAGCGGCCGCTCCAGCGCCGGGTGGTCGAAGCTCGCCAGCGCCGCGTCCAGGGCGGCCACCGCGCGGCCGAGGCTGCCCAGCGCGTCCGCGCCATGGGCCGCGACGCCGGCCCACGGCGTCCCGGGAACCCAGGTGAGCAGGCGCGCCACGCCTTCGGGGGTCGTCACGCGCGCGCTCCCGTCCAGGCCGCGCACGACGCGCGGCGTCGCGACGCCGGCGCGTCCGGCGACGTGCTCCATCGCCGCGTCCTGCAGGTCCAGCCAGCCGGGATCCGTCCCGGGAGCGTGGAGCTTGAGGACGTGGCCGGCGACGGCGTAGTTGCGGTCGAGCTCGCCGGGCAGCGGCCGCGGCTCGCCGTCGAGGCCGAAGTGCTCGCGGGCGAGGTCGGCGATCACGTGACCCGCCCCGGCCGCGGGTCGACGTCTTCGTGCTCGCCGCGTTCCACCAGCCCGCGCAGGCGGTCGAGCGCATCCCAGACGTCGACGTGGCGCGTGTAGAGCGGCGCGACGCCCAGCCGCACGGTGTCCGGGCCGCGGAAGTCGGGGACGACCCCGGCGCGCTCGATCAGCGCCCGCGTGATCTGCCAGGCCCGGGCGTGCCGGAGCGCGACGTGGGAGCCGCGGCGCGCCGGGTCGCGCGGGGTCGCGAGCTCGAACCCCAGCGGCGCGAGCCACGCGTCGTGCAGCGCGACGATCCGCTCGGTCAGCGCGATCGCCTTCGCGTGCAGGCGCGGGATGCCGGCCTCCGCGGTGACGCCGACCCCGGTCTCCACCGCGGCGAGGCCGAGGATCGGCGGCGTGCCGGCGAGGAAGCGGCGGATCGAGGGCTCGGGGTCGTAGTCGCGCTCCATCGCGAACTGGTCGCGCTGCCCGAACCAGCCCCAGATCCCGGACCGCAGCCGGCCCTGCAGCGCGGAGGCCACGTACAGGTACGCGGGCGCGCCCGGGCCGGCGTTGAGGTACTTGTAGGTGCAGCCGACCGCCAGCTCGGCCCCGCTCGCGCGCAGCTCGACCGGCACCGCGCCCGCCGAGTGGCTCAGGTCCCAGATCAGCGTCGCGCCCCGCTCGCGCGCCGCGGCCTGGAGCGCCGCCAGGTCGGCCAGCGCGCCGCTGCGATAGCCGACGTGGGAGAGCACGACCACGTCGCCGCGGCCGCAGGGCAGCGTCGCGGCGTCGGGCTCGCCGTCGAACTGCCGCAGCTCCAGGCCGCGCTGGGCCGCGATGCCCTCGAGCACGTAGCGGTCGGTCGGGAAGTTGCCGCGGTCGGTGACCAGCGCGGGGCGGTCCGCCGTGGCCGCGGCGTCGAGCACCGCGCCCACCAGCTTGTAGAGGTTCACCGTGGTCGAGTCGCACACGACGACCTCGCCCGGGCCGGCGCCGAGGATGTGCTCGGCCAGGAGGTCGCCGGCGCGGACGGGCGCGTCGATCCAGTCCGGCCAGCCGCCGACGAGCCGCTCTCCCCACTCCTCGGTCAGCGCGCCGAGGCGGTCGCGCGTGGCGACGGGGAGCCGCCCGAGCGAGTTGCCGTCGAGGTAGATCACGCCGGCCCGGTCGGCGACGAAGCGGTCGCGGAACGCGCGCAGCGGGTCGGCGGCGTCCGCGCGCTCCGCCGCCGCGCGGCTCAGCGAGTCGCCAGCCACGCCGTCACCGCGAGCCACAGCGCGTGCCGCGGATGGAGGTGCCCGTAGTGGTCCGCGTCCGGCTCCACCACCAGCTCGACGTCGTCGCCGGCGGCGCGGGCGGCGGCGGCGAACCGCTCGCTCATCGCGAGCGGCACGACGCCGTCCCGGCCGCCGTGCGTGAGCAGCGCCGGCGCGCCGAGCGGGAGCCGCTCGGCCGGCGAGGCCGCCGCGTAGCGCTCGGGGACCTCCTCCGGCGTGCCGCCGAGGAACCGGTGCACGACGCCGCTCGACAGCCGCAGCTCCGACGCGAGCCGCAGGTCGAGCACGCCGGCCTGCGACACGACGCCGGCCACGGCGACCCGTGGGCGCTCGCGGGTCGCGAGCCAGGCAGCGAGGTGGCCCCCGGCCGAGTGGCCGATCGCGTAGACGCGCGCCAAGTCGAACCTAAAGAGGGACAGTCCCTCTTCAGGTTCGCCCACCCGGGCGTGCGCCGGGAGGTCGGCGAGGTGGTCGACGGCCGCGGCCACGTCCTCCAGGGTGCACGGGTAGCCGCCGCCCGACAAGCGGCCGAGCCGCCGGTACTCCACGTTCCATGCCGCCCATCCGCGCTCGGCGAGGTCCGCGCAGACCGGATGCGTCTGCTTGCGGCCGTACTGCGCCTTCCAGAATCCGCCGTGGAGAACCACGGCGACCGGGAACGGGCCGCTTCCGGTCGGCAGGAAGAGCTCGCCGAACTGGCCGCGAGCCCTTCCGTACTGGTGACGCTCAGGCAGCGACACCCAGCGAGCGGGCCGCCTCGGCGAGCCGGGTGACGCCCTCGTCGATCTGCTCGGGCGTCACGCCCGAGTAGGCGAGGCGCAGCGTGTTGCGGCCGCCTTCCATGAGGAAGTCCGTCCCCTTGACGAACAGCACGTCGCGCTCCTTCGCGGCCGTCTCCAGCGCGGCCACGTCGAAGCCCTCCGGCAGCTCGACCCACATGAAGTAGCCGCCGGACGGGGGCGTGAAGCGGGCCTCGGGCAGCTCGCGCTCGAGCGCGGACACGAGCGCGTCGCGCCGGTCGCGGAGCGCGTTCTTGACCGTGGCGATCGCGCCCTCCATGCGCCCGGAGCGCGCGAACTGGTTGACGATCGACTGGGCGACCATGTTCGGCGAGATGTACGTGTTGGTCGCGATCCCCTGGATCTGCTTGATGACCGCCTGCGGGCCGACGAGGTAGCCGACCCGGATGCCGGGGCAGACGGTCTTGGAGAACGAGGACGCGTAGACGACCTTGCCGGCCTCGTCCTGGGAGAGCATCGTCGGCAGCGACTCGCCCTCGAAGCGGATCGCGACGTAGGGGTCGTCCTCGAAGATCGTGAAGTCGTATTCCGCCGCGAGCCGCAGCAGCTCGGCGCGCTTCTCCGCGCTCAGCGTGTGGCCGGCCGGGTTCTGGAAGTTGGGGATGATGTGGGCGAGCTTCGGCCGCACGCCGGTCTCGAGCAGCGCGCGCAGGCCGGCCGTGTCGATGCCGTCGGTCTCCAGCTCGACCATGTGGATGTCGGCCTCGAGGTTGCGCAGGTTCAGCAGCGTGCGGTCGTACGTCGGCGACTCGACGACGACCGGGTCGCCGGGGCCGACGAGCAGCTGGAACAGGAACGCGTCCGCCTGCATCGAGCCGTTCGTGACGAGCACCTGCTCGACCGCGACGCCGTGCTGCTCGGCGATCCACTCGCGCAGCGGCACGTAGCCGACCGACGTGCCGTACGCGACCGTGCCCCCCGGATCCTTGTCGAACGCCTGCTGCGCGGCCTCGCGCAGTCCTCCGACGTCGACGATGTCGAGCGACGGCGCGCCCCGGGCGAACGAGATCGTGGACATGGTCCGACGTTATCGCGTCAGGGAACCCGCGATCGCTGCCGCGAGGTCGGCGACGGCTGTCGGCGTCTGACCGACGCGCACGCCGCGCGCCTCGAGCGCCTCCTGCTTGGCCTTCGCCGTCCCGGCCGTGCCGGAGACGATCGCGCCCGCGTGGCCCATCGTCTTGCCCGGCGGCGCGGTGAAGCCCGCGATGTACGCGACCACCGGCTTGGAGACGTGCTCGGCGATGTACTCGGCGGCCTCCTCCTCGGCCGAGCCGCCGATCTCGCCCGCCATCACGATCAGCTCGGTCTCGTCGTCGGCCTCGAACGCCGCGATCACGTCGATGAAGCTCGTCCCCGGGACCGGGTCGCCGCCGATCCCGACGATGCTCGAGTTGCCGAAGCCGCGCTGGGCCAGCTCGTTGCCGATCTGGTAGGTCAGCGTGCCGGAGCGGGACACGACGCCGACGTTGCCCTCCTTGAAGAACGCGGCCGGGATGATCCCGACGTTCGCCTTCCCCGGCGACAGGATGCCGGGGCAGTTCGGGCCGACGAGGCGCACGTTCTCGTTGCGCGCGAGATGGTTGTAGACCCGCAGCTCGTCGTGCGCCGGGATGCCCTCGGTGATCGCGACGATCAGCGCGACGCCGGCGTCCTCGGCCTCGAGGATCGAGTCGGCGGCGAAGCGCGGCGGGACGAAGATCATCGCGGTGTTCGCGCCGGTCTTCTCGACGGCCTCGTGGAACGTGTTGAAGACCGGGATGCCGTCGACGTCCTGGCCGCCCTTGCCGGGCGTGACGCCGCTCACCACGTTCGTGCCGTAGCGCTTGTTGTTGAGCGTGTGGAACGTGCCCTCGCGCCCGGTGATGCCGGAGACGCAGAGCCGCGTCCCGCCGTCGACGAAGACGCTCACGAGGCCAGCTCCACGACCTTCTTGGCGGCGCCCAGCATGGTGGCCTCCGTGTGTACGTTGGGGAGGTCGGCCTCGGCCAGCAGCGCGCGGCCCTCCTTGTCGTTGGTCCCGTCGAGGCGCACCACGAACGGGACGTCGGGCTTGATCTGGTCGAACGCCTCGATCAGCCCCCTCGCGACCTCGTCGCAGCGCGTGATCCCGCCGAAGATGTTGAACAGCACGGCTGAGACGTTCTCGTTGGAGAGGATCACCTCGACGGCGCTGGTGATCTCCTCGGCCTTGGCGCCGCCGCCGGCGTCGAGGAAGTTCGCCGGAGAGCCGCCGGCCTGGGCGACCACGTCGAGCGTGCTCATCACGAGCCCGGCGCCGTTGCCGAGGATGCCGACGTTGCCGTCGAGCTTCACGTACGTGAGGCCGCGCTCGCGCGCCATGCGCTCCTGCGGGTCCTCGGCGGAGACGTCGCGCAACTCGGCGTTCGACGGATGGCGGAACAGCGCGTTGTCGTCGAGCGTGACCTTCGCGTCGAGCGCGGCGACGGAGCGGTCGCCGGTGACGATCATCGGGTTCACCTCGACCAGCATCGCCTCCTCGGCGACGAACGCGTCGTAGAGCTTGGTCAGCAGCGCGCCGACGCCGCGGATCACGTCGGCGTCGACGCCGGCGCCGAACGCCAGCCGGCGCGCGTGGAAGTCCTGGAAGCCGAGCAGCGGGTCGACGTGCAGCTTCGCGATGGCGTCCGGGTCGCGCTCGGCGACCTCCTCGATGTCCATCCCGCCCTGCGTGGAGAGCATCACCAGCGGCTTCTTCGCGGCGCGGTCGAACACGATCGACGCGTAGTACTCGGCGGCGATGTCGGACGCCTGCTCCACCCACACCTCGTGCACGGTGAACCCGCGGATGTCCATGCCGAGGATGGCGCGCGCGTGCTCCTCGGCCTCCCGGCGGTCGTTGGCGAGCTTGATGCCGCCGGCCTTCCCGCGGCCGCCGATCAGGACCTGCGCCTTGACGACGCAGGGGTAGCCGAGCTCGTCGGCGGCCGCGACCGCCTGCTCGACCGTGGTGGCGGGCGCGCCCTTCGGCACCGGCACGCCGTGGCGGGCGAACAGCTGCTTGCCCTGGTATTCGAGGAGGTCCATACGCGGCGCTGACTCTAGCCAACGACCGGTCCGCGGAGTGCCGTTGCGAGCATCGCGCGGGTGCTGCTGCCGTTGCGCCGCACGTCGTGAGGCCGCTGCCGCGCGCACGCTGTCACAATGCTCCGTCGCCATGCCGCTCCCCAAGGAAGTCACCTACGTCACGTTCGACGTCTACGGCACCCTCATCGACTGGGAGACGGGTGTCTACGACGCATTCGCCAAGGAAGCCGAGAAGGACGGGTACACGCTCTCGCGCGACGAGCTGATCCCCCTGTTCATGCAGACGCAGCAGGAGATCAAGGGCGGGTCCTACGAGCTCTACGCCGAGGTCCTCCGCCGCACCGCCGTCCAGATCTCCAAGCAGCTGGGATGGCCGCTCGAGCCGTCCCGCTCCGGGTTCCTGCCCGATTCGGTCAAGCGGTGGCCGCCGTTCAAGGAGACCAACACGCAGCTGGACCGGTTCGCGAAGAAGTTCGAGATCGGCCTGGTCTCCAACGTCGACGACAAGCTGCTCGGTGAGACGCGGCGCCACTTCCGGGTCGACTTCGACCTCGTGGTGACCGCGCAGCAGGTCCGCTCCTACAAGCCGGACCCCGCGCACTTCAAGGAGGCCGAGCGGCGGATCGGCGGCAAGAAGGGCTGGGTCCACGTCGCGTCGAGCTACTACTACGACGTCGAGCCGTGCATCAAGGCGAAGATCCCGGTGATCTGGGTGAACCGCAACAAGGAGACGCTCGACTCCACGCAGAAGAAGCCGACCGCGGAGGTCAAGAACCTCCTCGAGGCGGCGAAGCTGCTCGGCGCCGCGTAGAGCCGTGAAGGCCGTCGGGCTCCATCCCGACGTCGTGGTCGTCACGTCGCGCTTCTGGCAGACGACCTGCACGCTCGTGCGGTCGGGGGACGAGGCGTTCTGCATCGACTCGCCGGTCCTCCCGGACGAGCTCGAGCTGCTGCCGGCGGTCGCCGCGCAGGCGGAGTTCCGCGTCGTCGGGTGCCTGGCGACCCACGCGGACTGGGACCACCTGCTCGGCCGCTACGCGTTCGGCGACGCGCCGCTCGGGCTGGCCGAGTCCAGCGCGGCCCGGCTGCGCAACGAGCCGGGCGCCGCGCAGCGGGAGCTGCGCGACTTCGACGAGGAGCACTACGTGGAGCGCCCGGCGCCGCTCGTCCTCTCCGGTCCGCAGGCGCTCCCCGTGCCGGGCCACTGCGCGGTCGGCGAGCGAGAGCTCGAGCTGCATCCCGCCGAGGGGCACACGGTCGACGGGATGGCGGTCCGGGTGCCCTGGGCCTCCGTGCTCGTGTGCGGCGACTACGTCTCGCCGGTGGAGATCCCGTGGATCTCGCAGAACGGGTCGGTGTCGGCGTACCTCGCGACGCTCGGCCGGCTGGAGCCGCTGATCGAGCAGGCCGAGCACGTGGTGCCCGGACACGGCTCGGTCCTCGACTCGGAGCGCGCGCTGGCGATCCTCCGCGAGGATCGGGCATACCTCACCGCGCTGACTGAGCACGGCGCCGACGCGCCGCTGCCGCTCACGCGCCGGAACGGCGCGATGCGGAAGATCCACGCCGAGAACGCGGGGCGAGTCGGTCCGCGACCCAGCGCGGCCGGGTCGTGACCTGGCGGTAGGTGAAGCGGAGGGTCGCGAGCCGCGGGCGTGGAGGTCGGCGTCCCGCTCACGGTCGCGCTCGAACGCCGCGCGGGTCCCGTGGAAGCGGTCGGCGAGCTCGGCGATCCGCTGATCCAGGGGTGGGATTCGCCCCCTCAGTCGGGGGTCTTGATCACGGCAAGGGTGTCGCCGGCCGTGACCGCCGCGCCCTCGGAGATCGGGAGCTCCGCGATCACGCCCGCCTTGTGGGCGGTGATCTCGTTCTCCATCTTCATCGCCTCGATGATGCAGACGAGCGCGCCCTCCTCGACCGTGGCGCCCTGCTCGACGAGGACCTTGAAGACGTTGCCCTGCAGCGGCGAGGCGAGGGTGTCGCCGCCCGCGCCGCCGCCGCCGCGAGGACCGGCGCTCCCGCCGGGGCCTGGGCCGCCGCCGCCGCGGGCGCCGCGGAGTTGCCGCCGGCGATCGCGTCGCCGAGCACCCGGACGTCGAAACGCTTCCCGGACACCTCGACGGTGTACGTGCGCTCGAGCGACTCCGATCCCTCTCCCTCATCGCCGCCGTTCTCCGACGCGGGCGAGACAGGAAACGCCAAGGTCTTCAGCCACGCGCGGTCCTCGATCAGGTCGCGGCACGTCTCCGCCGCGGCCCACTGCTCGGACGCCATGATCGCCTTGTGGAACGGGATGAGCGTCCGGACGCCGTCGATGTCGAACTCCGCCAGCGCGCGGGCCATCCGCCGTGTCGCGGTCTCGCGGTCGACGTCCCAGACGATCAGCTTCGCGACCATCGGGTCGTACAGCGGCGTGATCTCCGACCCCGCCAGCACCCCTGAGTCGACGCGGACGCCGGGCCCGGACGGCTCGCGGTAGCGCGTGACGGTCCCGGGGGCGGGGGCGAAGTTCTTCGACGCGTCCTCGGCGTTGATGCGGCACTCGATCGCGTGGCCGCGCAGGACGACCTCCTCCTGCGTCACCGACAGCGGCTCCCCGGCGGCGATCCGGATCTGCTCGCGCACGATGTCGATCCCGGTCGTCGCCTCGGTCACGCAGTGCTCGACCTGCACGCGCGTGTTCATCTCGAGGAAGTAGTACTCGCCGTCCTGCAGCAGGCCCTCGATCGTCCCCGCGCTGCGGTAGCCGACCGCGCGCGCGGCCTCGGTGGCGATCTCGCCGATCCGCTCGCGCAGGGCCTCGTCGACCAGCGGCGCCGGCGACTCCTCGATCAGCTTCTGGTGCCGGCGCTGGATCGAGCAGTCGCGCTCGCCGAGGTGGATGACGGCGCCGTGCGAGTCGGCGAGGACCTGCACCTCGACGTGGCGCGGGTCGGGCAGGTAGCGCTCCAGGTAGACGGTGGGGTCGGAGAAGAACTTCTCGCCCTCGCGCGCGGCGCCCTCGAACGCGTCGGCGAGCTTGTCCGGCTCGAGCGCGACCCGGAAGCCCTTGCCGCCACCGCCGCCCGCCGCCTTGACCGCGACCGGGTACCCGATCTGCTCAGCGATCTTGGCGGCCGCCTTCACGGTCTCGACGGGCTCGGTCGTGCCCGGCACGATCGGCACGCCCGCCGCCTTCATCAGCTCGCGCGCCCGCGTCTTGGAGCCCATCGCCTCGATCGCCGAGGCGGGCGGGCCGATGAACGTGACGCCGGCCTCCTCGAGCCGGGCGGCGAACGCCGCGTTCTCGGCGAGGAAGCCGTAGCCGGGGTGGACCGCCTCGGCGCCCGACCGCTCGATGACCTCCATGAGCTTGTCGACCGCCAGGTAGGACTGCGCCGCCGGTCCGGGCCCCAGCAGGTACGCCTCGCCGGCCCGCTTGACGTGCAGCGCGTCGCGGTCGGCCTCCGAGTAGACGGCGACGGACGCGATGCCGAGCTCGTCGAGCGCGCGGATCACGCGCACGGCGATCTCCCCGCGGTTGGCGACGAGGACCTTGGAGAACATGCGGCGCGGGATGCTATCTGCGGCCGGCAGCGCCGGGCGCCGGGCGAGCCCGGCTACGCTGCCGCCCATGGACGAGCGCTTCCTCGTGACCGGGTCCAACGGCTGCATCGGCGCGTGGGTCGTCGCGCAGCTCACCAGCGAGGCGGCGCCGGTCGTCGCGCTCGACGCGTCCGATGACGACCACCGGCTCCGGCTCGTGCTCGACGACGAGGCGCTGGAGGGCGTGAAGAAGGTCAGAGGCGACATCACCGACCTGGACGCGCTGGAGCGCACGCTCGACGAGCACGGGATCACCCACGTCGTCCACCTCGCCGCGCTGCAGGTCCCGTTCTGCCGCGCCGACCCGCCGCTCGGGGCGCGGGTGAACGTCGTCGGCACCGTCAACATCTTCGAGGCCGTCGCCCGCCGCGCCGAGCGCATGGGCCCGGTCGTGTACGCCTCGTCGGTCGCCGCGTACGACGCGCTCGAGGACCGCGCGGCCGCCCCGGCGATGCAGGGCGTCCCGAGCACGCTCTACGGCGTCTACAAGCGCGCCAACGAGGGGACCGCGACGGTCTACGCGCAGGAGCGGGAGACGGCGAGCGTGGGGCTCCGTCCCCACACGGTCTACGGGCCCGGCCGCGACCAGGGCCTCACGTCGGCGCCGACCACCGCCATGCTCGCGGCCGCCGCCGGCCGCCCCTACAAGCTGCCGTTCGGCGGCGCGTACCAGATGCAGTACGCCCCGGACGTGGCGCGCGCGTTCGTGGCGGCGGCGCGCACGCACGACGCCGGCGCGGTCGTCCGCGACATCGGCGGACCGGCCGTGCACACCGATGACGTGATCGCGGCGATCGCGGCAGCGGCGCCCGGCGCGCGGATCTCCTACGACCCCGTCGAGCTGCCGTTCCCATCGGAGACGGGGGACGACGGCACCCCCGCCACGCCGCTGGACGAAGGGGTCGCCGAGACCGTCGAGCGCTTCCGCGACCTCCTCGCACGCGGTCTCGTCGCGGCACCGAGCGGCTCCTAGGACCGCGGTCCGCTTACCTCTTGCGGACTACGGTCCGCCGCGCTACGCTACTCACGAAAGGTAAGCGGACTTCGGTCCGCGGGGACTACGACCACAAGGGGACACCTCCGATGAGCACTGCCGTCCAGCAGCAACTTCCTGCCGCCACCTGGGGCCTCGACAAGACCCACTCCACCGCCGGCTTCGCGATCAAGTACATGGTCTCGACGTTCCGCACCGGCTTCGAGAACTTCGACGTCACGCTCGACACCACCGGCGATCAGCCGCGCCTGACCGGCTCCGTCGCGCCTGACTCGATCAACGTCAAGGACGAGAACTTCCACGCGCACCTCCAGAGCCCGGACTTCTTCGACACCGAGCGCTATCCCGCCATCACGTTCGAGTCGACGGCGTGGCGCGTCGACGGCGACGAGCTGATCGTCGACGGCCACCTCACGATCAAGGGCGACACCCGCCCGATCGAGGCCCGCGGCCAGCTGGTCGCGCCGCACGAGGATCCGTGGGGCAACACGCGCCTCGGCGTCACGCTCGAGGCCAGCGTCGACCGTACGCACTTCGGCCTGAACTGGAACAACCCGCTGCCCAAGGGCGGCCTCGCGCTGGCGAACGACGTCCGGCTCCACGTCGACCTGCAGCTCGTCAAGGCGTAATGCGGGTCCTGGGGATCTCGGGCAGCCTGCGCCGCGACTCCCACAACACGAAGCTCCTCCGGGCGGCGGCCGCGCTGCTGCCGCCCGGAGCCGAGCTGGAGGTGTGGGAGGGCTTGAAGGCGGTGCCGCCCTACGACGCCGATGACGACTACAGGGACGAGCCGCGTCCCTGGATCCTCCGCTCGCTCGCGGAGGCGATCGAGGAGGCAGACGTGGTGCTCTTCTCGACGCCCGAGTACAACCACTCGATCCCGGGCCAGCTCAAGAACGCGCTCGACTGGCTCTCGCGGCCGCTGGCCACGAGCCCGCTCCGCAACAAGCCGGTCGCCGTGGTCGGCGCCAGCACCGGGCTGTTCGGCGCGGTCTGGGCGCAGGCCGAGCTGCGCAAGGTGCTGGCGGCCATCGGGGCGCGCGTGATCGATCGCGAGCTGCCCGTCGGACTGGCCGACGACGCGTTCACCGGGGAGGGGCGACTCGCCGACGAGGACCAGGAGCTGGTGCTCGCGGACCTGCTCGCCGAGCTGCTCGACGAGGTCAGGCAGGCCAGCGTTCCCGCCTGAGCGCAAGTTCGGGGCGCGCGCGGCGTTCCCGCTGCCATGCGCACCCCCCTCGCAGCCCTCGCCGCGCTCTTCGCCCACCTGCTCGCCGCCCCGTCCAGCCCGAACTGGGGCTATCCCGGCAGCGCCGCCCGGGACACCTTCCCTCACAGATAGGACCCTCCTCCCGCATCGCGCCGCCGGTACCCTGCGGCGATGTACCTCGGGACGCCGCCCACGCCGCCGCTCGCCGCACGGCTGCGCGGCGTGCGGTCGTCGCCGGTGCGGGAGATCCTCGCGCTGACGCAGCGGCCGGGCGTGATCTCGTTCGCGGGCGGCCTGCCCGCGCCGGAGCTGTTCGACGCCTCCGGCACGCGGGCCGCGTTCGCCGCCGCCCTGGCGGACGGCGTCGCCGGGCGCACGCTGCAGTACTCGACCACCGAGGGCGACCCGGCGCTGCGCGCGGCGGTCGCGGAGCGGCTGACGGCGCGCGGGCTGCCCACGCACGCCGACGAGCTGCTGATCACGAGCGGCTCCCAGCAGGCGCTCACGCTGATCGCCACGGTGCTGCTGGAGCCGGGCGACACCGTGCTGGTCGAGGAGCCGTCCTACCTCGCGGCGCTGCAGGCGTTCCAGCTCGCCGGCGCCGCGGTCGTGCCGGTGCCGTGCGACGACGACGGGCTCGACCCGGAGGCGGCCGCGGCGCTGGCCGAGCGCCACGGCGCCCGGCTCCTCTACACGATCCCGACGTTCCAGAACCCGACCGGGCGGACGCTGCCGCTCGAGCGGCGCGAGGCGCTCGTGGCGCTCGCCCGGAGCGGCGGGTTCTGGCTGCTGGAGGACGATCCGTACGGCGAGCTGCGCTATCGCGGCGAGGGGCTGCCGACGCTGGCCGCGCTCGACGACCGCGTGCTCTCGCTGTCCACGCTCTCGAAGATCGCGGCGCCCGGGCTGCGGATCGGCTGGGTGCGGGCGCCCGAGCCGCTGCGCAGTCCGCTGACGATCGCCAAGCAGGCGGCCGACCTGCACTCCTCCACCGTCGACCAGGCGGCTGCCGCGCGCTGGCTCGCGGCGATCGACCTCGACGCGCGCGTCGCCCAGCTGCGGCGCGCGTACGGCGCGCGGCGCGACGCCCTGCTGGACGGGCTGGCCGGCGCGCTGCCGCCGGGCTCCTCCCACAACCACCCCGACGGCGGCATGTTCGTGTGGGCGCGGCTGCCCGGCGGCTGGGATGCCGCCGAGCTGCTCGACCGCGCGCTGGTCCACGACGTCGCCTTCGTCCCGGGCTTCCCGTTCTTCGCGGGCCCGCCGGAAGCGGCCACGCTGCGGCTGTCGTTCACCGCGCACGGCCCGGATGAGATCGCGGAAGGGCTGCGCCGGCTGAAGGCCGCCTGGGCGGGGTGACCGCCGCTACGCGTGGCCGAACGCGTCGAGGTCGCGCTGGAGCGCGATCCGCACCGCCTCGTCGACCGGCAGCGCGAGGCGCAGCGCGAGCGCCAGCCGCGCGGGGCTGCGCCGGCCGGCGCGGGCGAAGCGCTCCGCCAGGCCGGTGAGGACGCAGAACGCGACCTCGTGGGCGCAGTGGCGGCGGACGCGGCTCGGGCACGGGTCGGCGTGCGCGGAGAGCCGCGCGTCGAGCAGGACCGTGCGGGTCGGGCCGGTGAAGCCGACGAACCAGCGGGTCGGCGACGAGCACACGGCGGCGTCGATGCCCGCGCGGCGCAGGAGCTCGGTCCCCAGCGCCGCCACGAGGAGCGGGTGGCCGCGGCGCCGGTGCAGCACGTGGTCGAGGCGCATCAGCTGCGGGTCCGCACCCTGGTCGGGCGTGATGCGCAGCTCGTCCTCGAGCACCGTGCCGAGCCGATGCGCGCGGTCGGCCGGCGCCAGCGCGTCGATGCCGAACAGCCGCCGCGACTCGTCGTCGAGCCGCGCCCGGGTCGCGGCCGCGTCGACCGGCCAGAACTCCGCGGCGAGCGAGAGCACGAGCTCGTCGGCACCGGCGCACGGGCCGTCGGCGAGGTCGGTGAAGGGGATGATCCGGGCGTCCATAGGGCTTGGCGAATCCCGACCGGGCTGATCGGTGTTAGGGAACCCTAATACACGGGTCAAGCGAGCGCCGCGAGCACGCGCGCGGCGGCAGCCGGGATCGGCTCGGCGCCGCCGATCTCCAGGTCCGGCGACTCGGGCGCCTCGTAGACGTCCCCGACGCCGGTCAGCCCCGGCAGCTCTCCGGCGCGAGCGCGCGCGTACAGCCCCTTCGGATCGCGGCGCTCGCACTCGGCCAGGCCGGTCGAGACCCAGACCTCGTGGAACGGCACGCCCGCGGCCTCGTGGATCGCGCGGGCGGTGGCGCGGTCGGACGCGTACGGCGAGACGAGCGCGACCAGCGCGACGACGCCCGCCTCGGCCAGCAGCGCAGCGGCGTGCGCGGTGCGGCGGACGTTCTCGGCGCGGTCCTCGGCGCTGAAGCCGAGGTCGCCGTTGAGCCCGTGGCGCAGGTTGTCGCCGTCGAGGCGCAGCGCCGGGCGGCCGGCGCCGATCAGCAGCGCCTCGATCTCCACGGCGAGCGTCGACTTCCCCGACGCCGGGAGGCCGGTGAACCAGATCGTGGCGCCCTTGAAGCCGAGGGCGGCGGAGCGGTCGGCCGGGGTCACGGCCCCGTCGTGCCAGCGGGTGTTGGCGGTCTTCACCCTTCGACCATACCGGCGGCGACCGTGTCGTTCGTCGCCTCGTCGATGAGGATGAACGCGCCGGTCGCGCGGCTCTCCGCGTACGCGTCGGCGGCCAGCGGCTCGCCCAGCCGCAGCCGCACGCGGCCGAGGTCGTTGAGCGCCAGCTCACCTGCCGGTGCGCGCTGGAGCGCCTCGAGGTCGAGCCGGTGCTCGATCCCCTCGAGCCGCGCGCGCACGGTGCGCGCGGCGTGCTTGAGGAGATAGCGGCCGCCGGGGCGGGCGCCCTCGTCGCCGAGCCAGCAGAGCGTCGCGGAGAGCTCCCGGACCGGCACCGGCGCGCCGGCGACCGGGGCGATGAGGTCCCCGCGGCTGACGTCGAGCTCGTCCTCCAGCGCGACCGCGACCGAGAGCGGCGCGACCGCCTCCTCGAGCGGTCCCGACGGACCCTCGATGGCCGCGACGCGCGAGCGCTCGCCGCCCGGGAGCACGACCACCTCGTCGCCGACCCGCAGCGCGCCCGCCGCCACCTGGCCGGCGTACAGCCGCCGCTCCGCGCGGATGACGTACTGCACCGGGAGCCGCGTGGGCCCGGTGCCCGGACCGTCGAGCGGGACCGACTCGAGGTGGCTGAGCAGCGGCTCGCCGCCGTACCACGGCATGCTCTCCGAGCGATCCACGACGTTGTCGCCGTGCAGCGCGGAGATCGGGATGAACGTGACGTCGTGCAGGTCCAGCCGCGCGGACCACTCGAGCACCTCGCGCACGACGGCGTCGAACGCGTCCTCGGCATGCCCGGCGAGGTCCATCTTGTTGACGCACACCGTCACGTGGCGGATGCCGAGCAGCTTCGCGATCGCGATGTGGCGGCGCGACTGCTCGGTCATCCCGGCGCGCACGTCGACGAGGATCAGCGCGAGGTCGGCGGTCGATGCGCCGGTGACCATGTTGCGCGTGTACTGCGCGTGGCCCGGCGTGTCGGCGATGATGAACCGCCGGCGCGCGGTGGCGAACGGCCGGTACGCCACGTCGATCGTGATGCCCTGCTCGCGCTCGGCGCGCAGGCCGTCGGTGAGCAGCGCGAGGTCGAGCGGCGTGCCGCGGCGCGCGGAGACCTCCTCGACGTGCTCGAGCTGGTCGGCGAGCACGGCCTTGGCGTCGTAGAGCAGCCGCCCGATCAGCGTCGACTTGCCGTCGTCCACCGAGCCGGCGGTCGCGAGGCGGAGGAGGTCGGCCACCTAGAAGTAGCCCTCGCGCTTGCGGTCCTCCATGGCGGCGTCGCTCACGCGGTCGTCGGCGCGCGTCTCGCCGCGCTCGGTGACGCGCGTGGCGGCGATCTCGCCGACGACGTCCTCGAGCGTGGCCGGCGGCCGAGCGCACCGCGCCCGTGCACGACATGTCGCCGACGGTGCGGTAGCGGACCGACACGCGCTCCGGCGCCTCGCCGTCGAGCAGCTCGACGTGCTCGGAGACCGCGTAGAGCATCCCGTCGCGGGCGAACACCTCGCGCTCGTGGGCGAAGTAGATCGAGGGCAGCTCGAGCCCCTCCGTCGCGATGTACTCCCAGACGTCGAGCTCGGTCCAGTTGGAGATCGGGAACACGCGCACGTGCTCGCCGCGGCGGACGCGGCCGTTGTAGAGGTTCCAGAGCTCCGGGCGCTGGCGGCGCGGGTCCCATTGGCCGAAGTCGTCGCGGAACGAGAAGATCCGCTCCTTCGCCCGCGCGCGCTCCTCGTCGCGGCGCGCGCCGCCGAACGCGGCGTCGAAGCCGTGCGCCTCGATCGCGTCGAGGAGCGTGGTCGTCTGAAGCCGGTTGCGGGAGGCGCGCGGACCGGTCTCCTCGACGACGCGGCCGCGGTCGATCGACTCCTGCACCGAGGCGACGAGCAGCTCGATCGCGAGCTCCTCGACGAAGCGGTCGCGGAACGCGATCACCTCCGGGAAGTTGTGCCCGGTGTCGACGTGCATCAGGGGGAACGGCACGTGGCCCGGCCTGAACGCCTTGCGCGCGAGGTGGGCGAGGACGATCGAGTCCTTGCCGCCGCTGAACAGCAGCACGGGGCGCTCCAGCTCGGCCGCCACCTCCCGGATGACGTGGATCGCCTCGGCCTCGAGGGCCTCCAGGTGCGTCAGCGCGAGGCCGGCGCGTGCAGTCCGCATTCGGTCTTCTCCAGTCCGGCCCAGCGGCCCTCGCGCCCCGCGCCCGGAAGCGTGCAGTGCGTGCAGCCGATCGACGAGTAGCCCTGGTCGTGCAACGGGTTGTACGGCAGGTCGTGCGCGGAGATGTAGGCCCACACGTCGCGCTCGCTCCACGTGGCGAGCGGGTTCGCCTTCCACAGGCCGTGGCGCTCGTCCCAGTCGAGCTCCTCGGTGCGCGCACGGTCGGGCGACTGGTCGCGCCGGACGCCGGAGATCCAGCAGTCCGCGTCCTCGAGCGCGCGCTCGAGCGGCTCGACCTTGCGGAGGAAGCAGCAGCGGTCGGGGTCGGTGGCCCACAGGCCCGGGACCCAGTCGCCCCGGTAGGCCTCCACCGTGATCCCGTAGCGCTCCTCGACCGCGCGCCAGGTGGCGTAGGTCTCGTCGAACAGGACACCCGTGTCGAGCGTGAAGATGCGCGCGCCGGGCGCGTGCCTGCGCACGAGATCGACCAGCACGGCGGTCTCCTTCTGCCACGAGGCGGCCAGTGCGAGCCGGTCCTCGCCGAACCGCTCGACCGCTTCGGCGATGATCTCCTCTGGGCGCGAATCCGTCATGGACGAGGAAAAGTATCAACTCAGGTCAGGATTCCGAGGAATAAATTCCGAGCGGGATTACCGTGATACCTTGTGGGCGCTATGGAGCCTTCGACCACCACCGGCCGCAAGGGGTCGCTCGAGAACCCTGAAGTGCACGAGGACGTCCCGGGCCACGTCATCCCGATCCTCGAGCGGGAGTTCGACGACTTCGACAACGAGGCCGAGAAGTTCCTCGCCGGCGAGACGCCCGAGACGGACTTCATCGGCTTCCGCCTCAAGCAGGGGGTCTACGGCCAGCGCCAGGCCGACGTGCAGATGTGCCGGGTCAAGCTCCCATGGGGCGGGATCAACCCCGAGCAGATGGACATGTTCGCCGACGTGGTCGAGCGGTGGGCGCCGCTCGACAAGGCCCATATCACGACGCGCCAGAACATCCAGATCCACCACATCCCGCTGCGCGACATGGCCGAGCTCATCCGCGAGATCTCGTCCGTCGGCCTGTCAAGCCGCGAGGGCTGCGGCAACACCGTCCGCAACGTGACCGCCGACCCGTGGGCGGGCGTCTGCCACGACGAGCTGTGGGACCCGACGCCCTACGTCGGCGCGTACGTCCGCTACTTCGTCCGCCACCCCACGACGCAGCTGATGCCGCGCAAGGTCAAGACGGCGTTCACCGGCTCCGACACCGACCGGGCGCTGACGGGGATCCACGACATCGCGTTCATCGCGCGCGAGCGCGACGGCGTCCGCGGCTTCGAGATCCGCGTGGGCGGCGGCACGTCGATCATGCCGCGCATCGCGCCGACGCTGGTCGACTTCGTGACCGCCGAGGACGGCGAGTACCTCAAGTGGGCCGAGGCCGTCTTCCGCATCTTCGACCGCCAGGACTGGCTGCGCGTCAACCGCGCCCGCGCGCGCATCAAGGTGCTCGTCGACAAGGTCGGCATCGAGGCCGTGCGCGAGATGGTGGACGAGGAGCTGCAGGGCGACTGGGTCGCCGAGCGCGACTTCTCCATCGACCACCGCCTGTTCGTGCACGACGAGGAGGGCAACGCGCCCGCGCCGCCGCTGTCGTACGGCTCGCCCAACGGCGACGGCTCGCAGTTCGCGCGCTTCGTGGAGGCGAACGTCGAGCGCCAGCGCCAGGCCGGCTTCTCCGCCGTCCAGGTGAAGGTGGTCCGCGGCGACCTCACCCCCGAGCAGTTCCGCGGGCTCGCGGCGATCATGCGCGACTTCTCCGGCGGCTACGCGCGCACGACCGTGCACCAGAACCTGCTGCTGCGCTGGGTCCGCGACGAGGCCGTCTACGACGTGTGGCGCCGGCTGCAGGAGCTCGGGCTCGGCGACGCCGGCTCGGACGAGATCAACGACGTCGTCTCCTGCCCCGGCACGGACTCCTGCAAGCTCGGGATCACGAGCTCGATGGGGCTCAACCGCGCGGTGCAGGAGCGGATCGAGTCGATGGACATCACCGACCCGCTGACGCGCCGGATCCACATCAAGATGTCGGGCTGCCCCAACGGGTGCAGCCAGCACCACATCGGCAACATCGGGTTCTACGGCGCGTCGATCAAGGTCGGCGAGCACACGATCCCCGCGTACGTGGCGCACATCGGCGGCAACTACGAGGGTGGCGAGATCGCCTACGGCGCGCGCCTGAAGGTCCGCCTGCCGGCCAAGCGGGTGCCCGAGGCGGTCGAGCGCTGGCTGCGCAAGTACGAGGCCGAGCGCGAGGACGGCGAGGTGTTCAACGCCTACGTCGCGCGGGTCGGGACGACGGCGTTCGAGGACGAGGTCCGCGACCTGGCCATGCCGGTGGAGTTCGGCCTGGAGACGATGAACCACTTCATCGACTGGAACCGCAAGGTCCCGTTCCAGGTCATCCGCGGCGAAGGCGAGTGCGCGGTCTGACGGCTGGGGCCAGGCCCGTTGCGTTGCCCATGTGACGCCGGGGTTGCCGCAGTCGCCGTGGGGGCAACGCAACGGGCCTGGCCCCACTAACGTTCGCGGGCGTGAACCGGCGCCCGCGACTGCGGCTGGAAGGGTCGTCGGCCTCCCCCGAGGAGGCCGCGGCGGTCATCGCCGCCGTCGAGCAGTTCCTGCGCGACACGCTGCCGCCCGCCGCGCCGGCGGAGCCGGAGCCGGACCCGTGGCTGCGGGCCGCCCGGCTGGAGGCCGTCGGGCTGCCGGTCGACGCGGCGCCGTGGTAGTCCCCGTCCTCGGCCACGACGCGGTGCTCGCCGCCGTCTCGCCCGCCCAGGCGATCGAGCACGTGCGCAGCGCGTTCGCCGCGCACCACGCCGGCGAGTGGACGATGCCGTCGAAGATCTACCTCGAGTCGCCGCCGCACGGCGACTTCCGGGCCATGCCGGCGCTCGGCGGCGGCTTCGCGATGCTCAAGTGGGTCTCCTCGTTCCCTGGCAACCCCGCCACCAGCGGCTTGCCCACGGTGATGGGCGTCGTCTGCCTGTCGGACGCCGCGACGAGCGCGCCGCGGATGCTGCTCGACGCCCGGGCCGTCACGGCGCTGCGGACGGGTGCCGTCGCCGCCGTCGCCGCGCAGGCGCTCGCGCGGCCGGGAGCGTCGACCGCCGGGATCATCGGCTGCGGGCTGCACGGCGCGTGGGCGGGGCGCTGCCTCGCGGCCGCGGGCTACGGGCCCGGCGTGTGCGCCGACCCGCGGCCGGAGGCCGCCGCCGCGCTGGCGGACGAGCTCGGCTGGCGCGCCGGCGACCGGGCGGAGGCGCTGGCGGCCGACGTCGTGTGCTGCGTGACCCCCGGCCACGAGCCGGTCGTCGACGCGGCCGGCCTGCACCCCGGTGTGCACCTCAACATGCTCGGCGCCGACGGCCCCGGGAAGGCGGAGGCGACGATCGACGCGGTCGCGCGCTGCGCGCTGTTCTGCGACGAGTGGGCGCAGGCGTCGCACGGCGGCGAGCTGACCGGCGCCGTCGAGGCCGGCGTCGTGACGCGCGACGCCGTCACCGACCTCGGCGCGGTGCTCGCGGGCGCGGCGCCCGGCCGTCCCTCGGACGACGCGCCGACGCTGTTCGACTCGACCGGACTGGCGATCCAGGACCTCGCGATCGCGATCGCCGCCCACGCCGCCTGGGAGTCCGGCGGCGTGAACGCCCAGGAGGTGGAGCTGTGAGGCTCGCGTTCGCTACTCCGGGCCGTTGACGCCCTTGATGGAACGCTGTCCGCGCTCCACCCGGTAGCGGTAGCCCTTGTCGGAGAGCGTCGCCGACGACCGCGACTTGATCGTCGAGACGCGCTTGAGCGTGACGTCGAAGGAGCGCGGCGTCGCCTTCACGAGCCCGAACCCGTGGTGGTCGAACTCCGCCTGGTCGACCCAGGGATTGATGCCGCGCAGCGCGTCGATGATCGCGGGGTCGGTGTGCGGGTCGGCGTCGTTGCCCTTGAGCACCTGCCCGCTCCCGATCGGCAGGTCGGTCTCGCCGAAGTTCGTCGACGTGACCGAGCCGCCGACGAACTCGAGCGCGACGGACTTGCCGAGCCCGCCCTGCGTCTTCACGTCGCCGGCGACGAACGTGTGGATGTCGCCGGTGACGAACACCACGTCGCGGATCCGCTTGCGGTCGATGTGGCTCAGCAGCTCCTCGCGCTCGCCCGGGTAGCCCTGCCAGGAGTCGAACTGCACGTAGGCGTCGCCGGTCACCTTCGCCGGCATCATCATGACCTCGTTGCCGATCACCTTCCACGCGGCCTTGGACGCCTGCAGCTCCTTCTTGATCCAGCTCATCTGCGTCCGGCCGAGCATGTCGCGCGGCTGGTCGAGCTCGGCGCACGCCGGGACGGTCGCGTCGCCGCAGGGCTGGTCGGCCCGGTACCGGCGCTGGTCGAGCATGAACAGGTCGAGCGTCTTGCCGAAGCGCAGCGAGCGGTAGATGCGGTCGCGCTTGCCGGCGTAGGTGGGCATCGACTCGAACCAGGCGCGATAGCCGGCCTTGCGCCGGGTCTCCGACCAGCCCTGCTCCGGCGGGAGCCCGCCGCCGGGCGCGCCGCCCGCGTAGTTGTCCTGCACCTCGTGGTCGTCCCAGACGACGATCATCGGCGCCCGCGCGTGGACCTTGCGCAGCGCCGCGTCCTGGCGGTAGAGGCCGTACTTCGCGCGGTAGTGGTCGAGCGTCGTGGCCATCAGCGTCACGTCCGCCGAGTAGCCCTGGCTCCCGATGGTGTCGTCGCGCACCGCGGTCCCGCCCGCGAGCGTGTGGTAGGTCTCGGCGTAGATGTAGTCGCCGAGGCAGACCACGAAGTCGAGGTCCTCCCGCGCCATCACCTCGTGCGCGTTGTAGAAGCCGTGGGTCCAGTCCTGGCAGGAGAAGAACGCGAAGGTGAGCGGCTGGCGGGAGTCGCGCGGCGGGGCGGTCCGGAAGCGGCCGACGGCGCTCTCGCTGCTCTTGGTCTCGAAGCGGTAGTAGTACTGCTCGTACGGCCGGAGGCCCGTCACGCGCGCCTTCACGCTGCCGCCGAGATCGGGACCGGTCGAGACCGTCTCGCGCGCCACGACGTTGCGGAAGCCCTTGTCGCGCGCGACCTCGAGCCGCACGCCGCCCCTGCGCTCGAGCTCGGCCACGCGGGTCCAGAGCGTCATCGCCCGCGGCCCAGGGTCGCCCGACGCCACGCCCTCGGCGAACCTGCCCGACGGCAGCACGGGCCGCGCCCTCGCGCCCGCGGACGCGGAGAGCAGCGCCTGCGGCGCGAGGATCGCGGCGCCGGCGGCGCCAGAGCGGGCCAGGAACTGGCGGCGTGAATGCATGGACGGCTGACCTCTCTCCTCGCGTGGACCGCGTGAGCCTACTCAGCCACCCGGAGGGCTTGTCAACACCATGTCAAGGCCGCAAGAAGTCCACCTTGTCCACCGGCTCAGTGCTACCTTGCCCGGCCGGATGGACCCGCTGATCATCGGCTTCGGGCTCGGCGTCGGCATCCTCGTCGGCCTCACCGGCATCGGCGGCGGCTCGCTCATGACGCCGCTGCTGCTGATCGTCATCGGCACGCAGCCGCATGTCGCCGTCGGCACCGACATCGCGTACGGGGCGCTGACGAAGACCGTCGGCGGGTGGCGCCACCTGCGCAGCGGCACCGTGGATCTCGGCGTCTCGATGTGGCTGGCGTTCGGCAGCGTGCCCGGCGCGATCGCCGGCGTGATCGTGGTCGAGGCACTGCCGTCACCGCCCGACGAGGCGCTGCTCTGGGGCGTCGCCGGCGCGCTCACGCTCACCGCGCTGGTCACGCTGGGACGCGCGATGTTCGTCCCGCGCGTCGGCGAGCGGGAGCGCGAGAGCGTCCCGCTCACCCGCCGGACGAAGGCGACCGCGATCGGGCTCGGCCTGGTGCTCGGCTTCATCCTCGGCGTCACGTCGGTCGGCAGCGGCGCGCTGATCGGGCTCGCGCTGATCCTCGTGTTCCGCCTGACGCCCCATCGCGTGGTCGGCACCGACGTGTTCCACGCGGCCGTGCTGCTGTGGGCCGCCGGCGTCGCCCACGTCATCGCCGGCAACGTCGACTACGGGCTGATGGCGAACATCCTGATCGGCTCCATCCCCGGCGTGATCGCCGGCGAGCGCCTGGCGCGCAGCGTGCCGGCCGCGGGGCTGCGGCCGGCACTGGGCTGCGCGATGCTCGCCTCCGCGCTCGGGGTCGCGTCGAAGGCGGGGCTCGACCTGCCGGCCGTGGCGATCATCGGCCCGCCGGTGCTCGCGGGCGCGTTCGCGTACGCGCTCGCCCGCCGCCGCGCGCGCGAGCGCCTCGCGCCCGCGTCGCAGCCGATCTGAAGCAGGCGCGCCGCGAGCCCGGCGACGCCGCCGATGACCCTAGAGCGGGATGTTGCCGTGCTTGCGCTTGGGGCCCTGCACGCGCTTGGTGCGCAGGGTCTCGAGCGCGGTGATCAGCTTCGGGCGCGTCTCGTGCGGGACGATGACGTCGTCGATGTAGCCGCGCTCCGCCGCCGAGTACGGGTTGGCGAAGCGCGCCTTGTAGTCGTCGATCAGCTTGCCGCGCCGCGACTCGGGCGTCGGCGAGCCGGCGATGTCGCGGCGGTGGATGATGTTCACCGCGCCCTCCGGCCCCATCACGGCGATCTCCGCGCTCGGCCACGCGAAGTTGAAGTCGGCGAGCATGTGCTTGGAGGCCATGACGTCGTACGCGCCGCCGTATGCCTTGCGCGTGATCAGCGTGATCTTCGGCACGGTGGCCTCGGTGTAGGCGTACAGCAGCTTGGCCCCGTGGCGGATGATGCCGCCCCACTCCTGGGTCGTGCCGGGCAGGAACCCCGGGACGTCCACGAGCGTGAGCAGCGGGATGTTGTAGGCGTCGCAGGTCCGCACGAAGCGGGCGGCCTTGACGGAGGCGTCGATGTCGAGCACGCCGGCCATCGAGCGCGGCTGGTTGCCGACGACGCCGACGGTCCAGCCGTTGAGCCGCGCGAAGCCGCAGATGATGTTCGTGGCGAAGTGCTCCTGCACCTCGAGGAACTCGCCGTCGTCGACGGTGAGCCGGACGACGTCGCGCATGTCGTAGGGCTTGTTCGGGCTGTCGGGGACGACGGTGTCGAGCTCGGCGTCCATGCGCGCCGGGTCGTCCGAGGGCTGGACGCGCGGCGGCGACTCGAGGTTGTTCTGCGGGAGGAACGACAGCAGGTAGCGCGTCTCCTCCAGGCACTGGTCCTCGTCGTCGAACGCGAAGTGCGCGACGCCCGACTTGGCGTTGTGGCTCATCGCCCCGCCGAGCTCCTCGAACTCGACCTCCTCGCCCGTGACCGTCTTGATCACGTCGGGGCCGGTGATGAACATGTGCGACGTCTCCTTCACCATGAGGATGAAGTCCGTCATCGCGGGCGAGTAGACGGCGCCGCCGGCGCACGGGCCCATGATCAGGCTGATCTGGGGGATCACGCCGGAGCACTGCACGTTGCGGACGAACACGTCGCCGTAGGCGCCGAGCGACACCACGCCCTCCTGGATCCGCGCCCCGCCCGAGTCGTTGATGCCGATGACCGGGCAGCCGATCCTGGCGGCCAGGTCCATCACCTTGCACATCTTCTCGCTCATGACCTCGCCGAGCGAGCCGCCGAACACGGTGAAGTCCTGGCTGAACACGCACACGCGGCGGCCGTCGATCGTCCCGTGGCCGGTCACCACCGCGTCGCCCCACGGGCGTGACTTGTCCATCTCGAAGTCGTGCGTGCGGTGGCGGACGTACGTGTCGAGCTCCTGGAACGAGCCCGGGTCGAGCAGCTTCTCGATCCGCTCGCGCGCCGTGTACTTGCCCTTGGCGTGCTGCTTCTCGACCGCCTTCTCGGAGGCGTGGTGGATGGCGGAGTCGCGCAGCTCCTGGAGCTGGGCGAGCTTCTCCGCGTTGGTCTCGAGGGCCTTCTCGCGCATGGCCGCCCGGAGTCTATGCCCCGGCCGGCCCGCCTAGCGCCGGCGCGGACGCACCTTGAGCGCCGCCGCCGGGCGCGCGCCGTCGGCGTCGGTCACGAGGAAGCGCAGGGACTGGCGCTTGGGCTTCTTCGCCCGCTTGAGCTTCCTGCCGACGCGGACCACGCCCTTGGACAGCGTCGCCGTCACCGTGCGGGCAGCGCCCGGTCAGCGTGAGGCGCAGCTCGCCGTCGCGGGTGAGCTTGATCGCCGTGCGCGCGAGCGGGCCGGAGCCGGTCCTCGCGCGTAGACCCGCGCGAGCCCGCTTGGGCTTCGCCTGGAGCGCGTCGGGCAGGAGCACGCGCACCTGGCGCAGGTCCGGGGCGCCGGCGCCCGCCGTGACGGTGATCCGGACCTGCGGGCGGCCGGTGCGGAGGCGGGTGATGCGCGCGGACGCCTTCGGCGGCGGGGTGCAGCCCTCCACCTTCAGCGGCTTGGTCTCGGCCGTCTGCTTGCCGCTCTGCGCGGCGAACGTGGCCGCGACGGTGGGCGGCGCCTTGGTCGCGCAGAGGTCGGAGGCGAGCAGGAACGCGCCCGTCGGGCCGCCGTCGAGGTTCAGCGCGAAGCGCGAGAGCGGGACGTCGGGGAGCCCCGTGAACGTCGTCTTCAGGCCGGTCGGCGACAGCTCCACGGCGCCCTCGAGCCGGAGCGGGATCGGGTCGGCGAGCTGGATCATCAGCCCGGGCAGCTGGCCCACCGGCTTGGCGACGAAGTAGACGCCGCCGGTCAGCGGCTTGGCGAGCAGCGGCGTGGCGGCCTCGACGGTGCCGACGCGGGCGGTGTCGGGACACCTGCGCGCCAGGGCGTCGTCGGCCCGGCACGCGCGTGCGAGCTGCGCGAGGTCGGCGCCGAGGATCTGCGGCAGCAGCACGGTGACCGCCGACTGGCCGGTCTGCTCGGGGCCCTGGGTGATCACCGTGCGGACCGGTGGCTTGGTCCGCCGCGCCGTCTGCCCGCGGGCACCCACGGCTCCCTCGATGTGCGGCTCGAAGCCGAGCGCGCCGCAGTCGGTCGGCGTGAAGCTGCTGGTCTTCGCGACGGTCGTGGCCGGCGCCTCCCACGGCGTGGCCTCGACGGTCGACGTCGCCGGCTTGCACGATGTCGGGTTGCGCATGAACGGGCCGGTCCCGCCGGCCGGGCGGCCCTGGAGCGTGAACGCCATCCGCTCGGTGTAGAGCGGGATCCCGTTCAGCTCGGTGGGCAGGTCGGTCACGACCGAGTCGAGGCCGCCGTCGCTCGCGCGCGCGCCGATCGTCGTCGGGACGAAGAGCTTGCCGAGCAGCCCGCCGGTCGGGCGCAGCACCGCACCCAGCCGGGCCGGCTCGGAGCCCGCCGGCTGGAGGTTGTAGAGGTCTCCGGTGACGTCCTGCCTCACCGGCAGGAGCGTGATGATCGCCGTGGCGGTGGCCGCGACGCTGCCGACCTTCGTCGCCGCCGGGCAGGCGTCGGCGCGGTAGTCCGCCTCGGCGCAGCGCGGCGTCGCGAAGGGGTCGCCGGCGAGGCCCGGCGGCAGGTGGAACGTGATGTTCCGCGGCCGCGACGGCGCACCGGCGTCGTAGGGCGTGAACGAGGTCGCGATCGTGACGTCGGCGTGCGCGCCGGCGGCCGTGGTGGCCGGCGTCACCTCGAACGCCGTGACGTCGAAGGCCGCCCCGGCGGGCGCTGCGCAGAGCAGCAGGCAGGCGAGGGTCAGGATTCCGGCGCGTAGCGGCATCCGCCGATGATGGCGCGCGTGCAGCGCCGACACGCCGGTCATCGCTTCGCCCGCACGAGCAGCGTGCGCGCCGGTGGTGACCGTCTCTGCCCTGTTGCGCATCCCACTCCTCCTCGTCGCTTCCCCCCTCCGACAACGCGCGACGGGCGCGGGACTTGCGGAAACTCGCCTGGCCGCTCCCGCCTCAGCGGGAGAACGGGCGGTGGTGCGCGGTGCCGAGCGCGTCGAGCGCCTTGCCGAGCACCGCCTCGCCCGTCGCGGCGTCGATCGCCGGGAGCGGGCCGGGGTCGACCGGCTCGGCCGGCGGCGGCGGCGCCGGCGGCTCGGGCACGGGGCGCCGGAACAGCTTCGCCCAGAACCCGCGCGGCGGCGGCTCCTCGGCGGCCGGCGGCTCGGGCTCCGGCTCGGGCGGCGGCGGATCGACGACGACCGGCAGCGCGGTCAGCGTCACCTTCGTGCCCCAGCCGGAGGGTTCCAGCCGCACGGAGCCCGAGGCGAGGTCGCCCTCCCATTCGACGACCTTCTCGGGCTCCGTGCGGGTGATGCGGATCTCGCCGAACTCGCCCAGGTGCCGGGCGAGCGCGGCCATGTCGGACAGCTCCGCCCATAGCTCGGGCGGGCTCTTCACGAGCGTGCGCTTGGCTTCCATCGAGAGAGGGCTTCGCCCGCGCGGCGAGGTTCCCTGCCGCAATTCCGGGGGTGGGCGTTCGCGTTCAGGCCTGCGGCTGGTACTCGCCGAACACGTCGCGCATGGCGCCGCACACCTCGCCCAGCGAGCACGCGTCCTTGAGCGCCCGGCGGATCGGGGGGAGCAGGTTCTCGTCGCCGCGGCAGGCCGCGCGGAGCTCGTCGAGGCGGCGGTCGGCGAGCGCCCGGTCGCGGCCGGACTTGAACGCCTTCAAGCGCTCGAGCTGGTCGCGCTCGGCCGCCGGGTCGACGCGCAGGATGTCCTCGACCTCGACGTCCTCCTCGACGTACTTGTTCACGCCGACGACGATGTCCTGCTCGGTGCGGTAGCGCTCGTGGTAGCCGAACGCGGACTCCTCGATCTCGTTCTTGATGAACGGGATCGCCTCGACCGAGCCGCCCAGCTCGTCGACGCGCCCGATCAGCGTGCGCGCGCGGCGGTCGATCTCGTCGGTGAGGTTCTCGACGAAGTACGAGCCGGCGAACGGGTCGACCGTGTCGGCCGCGCCGGACTCGTGCGCGATGATCTGCTGCGTGCGCAGCGCGAGCTTCGCGGCGCGCTCGGTCGGCAGCGCCAGCGCCTCGTCGTAGCCGTTGGTGTGCAGCGACTGCGTGCCGCCGCACACGGCGGCGAACGCCTGCAGCGCCACGCGCACGACGTTGTTGACCGGCTGCTGTGCGGTCAGCGTCACGCCGCCCGTCTGCGTGTGGAAGCGCATCATCATCGCCTTGGGGTCGGTCGCGCCGAAGCGGTCGCGCATCGCCTCGGCCCAGATGCGGCGGGCGGCGCGGAACTTCGCGACCTCCTGGAAGACGTTGTTGTGCCCGTTGAAGAAGAAGGCGAGCCGCGGGGCGAACGCGTCGACCTCCAGGCCGGCGTCGATCGCCGCCTGCACGTAGGCCATGCCGTTGGCCAGCGTGAACGCGACCTCCTGCACCGCCGAGCAGCCCTTCTCGCGGAAGTGGTAGCCGGAGATCGACACCGTGTTCCAGCGCGGGATGTGCTCGGCGCAGTACGCGAACAGGTCGGTCGTCAGGCGCATCGACGGCCCGGGCGGGTAGATGAAGTTCCCGCGCGCGATGTACTCCTTGAGGATGTCGTTCTGGACCGTGCCGCGCAGCTTCTCCGGCGGGACGCCCTGCTCCTCGCCGACGAGCTGGTAGAGCAGCAGGAGCACCGACGCCGGCGCGTTGATCGTCATCGACGTCGAGACCTCGTCGAGCGGGATCCCGTCGAACGCCGTGCGCATGTCGTCGAGGGTGTCGATCGCGACGCCGGTGCGGCCGACCTCGCCGAGGCAGCGCGGGTCGTCGGAGTCGAGCCCGAGCTGGGTCGGCAGGTCGAACGCCATCGAGAGGCCCGTCGACCCGTGCGCGAGCAGGTACTTGTAGCGCTCGTTGGACTCCTTCGCCGACGCATAGCCCGCGTACTGGCGCATCGTCCACAGCTGCTTGCGGTACATCTCGCGGTGCGGCCCGCGCGTGAAGGGGTACTCGCCCGGCTCCCCGAGCCGCTCCTCCAGCCCGTCGGCGACGTCGTCGGGGCCGTAGAGCGGCTCGACCTCGATCCCCGAGTCGGTGAACCGGCGCGGATCGTCGGGACCGACGATCGGGGCGACGGACTCCTCGGTGGTGTCCTTGTCGTCCAGGGCCATCGGATTGAGGCTACCTGCACGAGGTGGGCCCGACGCCGCATATGCTCCCGCGATGGTGCAAACAGTGGCGGTGGGGACGGATGGCTCCGGGACCGCGGACAAAGCAGTGGAGTTCGCGATCGACCTGGCGGCGCGCTACGAGGCGAAGATCGTGTTCATCTCGGCCTACCACCCGGTCCCGCAGGCGCGTCTCGCGCGCGAGCGGGCCGAGGCGCCCGAGGACTTCCAGTGGGCGATCAACCCGGCCGAGGACGTCGACGCGACGCTGCGCGCGTGCGAGGAGCGGGCCGAGCAGCACGGGCTGCGCTGGGCGAGCGAGGCCCGGGACGGCGACCCGGCGAAGGTGCTCGTCGAGCTGGCCGCGAGCAACGACGCCGACATCCTCGTGATCGGCAACAAGGGCATGCAGCGCAAGGTGCTCGGCAGCGTGCCGAACTCCGTCTCGCACAACGCCCCCTGCTCGGTCCTCATCGTGAAGACCACCTAGGCTGGGAGGCTGGGAGGCTGGGGTCAGGCCCGTTGCGTTGCGCTCACCGGCGTCGTCGGCAGACCGTCAACGCGGCGTGCGCAACGCAACGGGCCTGACCCCATTGACCCCATTCAGGCTCCGGGGATCCAGGACGTGCCCGCGAGCGGGACGCGGGCCATCGCCGCGGCCTCGACCGTGAGCGCGACGAGGTCCTCCGGCTCCAGGTTGTGGACGTGCGACTTCCCGCAGGCGCGCGCGAGCGTCTGCGTCTCGAGCACGAGCGTGCGCAGGTAGTTGGCCAGCCGGCGGCCGCCGAGGATCGGGTCGAAGCGGGCGGCGAGCTCGTCGTCCTGGGTCGAGATCCCCGCCGGGTCGCGGCCGGCCTGCCAGTCGTCGTAGTAGCCGGGCGCGGTGCCGATCTCGGCGTACTCGCGCGCCAGCTCGGGCGCGTTGTCGCCGAGCGCGATCAGCGCCCCGACGCCGATCGAGACGGCGTCGGCGCCCAGCGCGAGCGCCTTCGCGACGTCCGCCCCGGTGCGGATCCCGCCGGACACGATCAGCTGCACCTTGCGGTGCATGTCGAGCTCCTGCAGCGATTCCACGGCCTGCGGGATCGCGGCGAGGATCGGGATGCCGACGTGCTCGATGAACACCTCCTGCGTGGCGGCCGTGCCGCCCTGCATCCCGTCGAGCACGATCACGTCGGCGCCCGACTTGACCGCCAGCGCGACGTCGTAGTAGGTGCGCGACGCGCCGATCTTGACGAAGATCGGCTTCTCCCAGTCGGTGATCTCGCGCAGCTCGCCGATCTTGATCTCGAGGTCGTCCGGCCCGGTCCAGTCGGGATGCCGGCAGGCGGAGCGCTGGTCGATCCCGCGCGGGAGGTCGCGCATCTCCGCGACGCGGTCGGAGATCTTCTGCCCGAGCAGCATGCCCCCGCCGCCGGGCTTGGCGCCCTGGCCGATCACGATCTCGATCGCGTCGCAGCGGCGCAGGTCGTCGGGGTTCATCCCGTAGCGCGAGGGCAGCAGCTGGTAGACGAGCGTCTCGGAGTGCCCGCGCTCCTCCTCGGTCATGCCGCCGTCGCCGGTCGTGGTCGACGTGCCCATCGCGGTCGCGCCGCGCCCGAGCGCCTCCTTCGCCGGCGCGGAGAGGGCGCCGAAGCTCATCCCGGCGATCGTGACCGGGATGTCGAGGTGGAGCGGCTTGGAGGCGTGGCGATCGCCGAGGACGACGTCGGTGTCGCAGCGCTCGCGGTAGCCCTCGAGCGGGTAGCGCGAGACGCTCGCGCCGAGGAAGAGGAGGTCGTCGAAGTGCGGCACGTGGCGCTTGGCGCCCCAGCCGCGGATGTCGTAGATCCCCTCGCGCGCCGCGCGCTGGATCTCGGCGATCGTGTTGCGGTCGAACGTCGCGGACTCGCGCAGTCCCGGGTGCCATCCGTTCGCCGACACGCCTAGTACTCCCCCGCGTTGTCGACGTCGAACGTGTACAGCCGGCGCGCGGAGCCGTAGCGGCGGAACTCGGGCGCGGTGGCGCCCGTGACCCCGGCGCGCTCGAGCAGCCCCTCGAGCTCGGCGACGTGCTCGTCGCGCAGCTCCTTCTCCACGCAGTCGGCGCCGAGCGACGCGACCGAGCCGCGCACGTACAGCCGGGCCTCGTAGATCGAGTCGCCGAGCGCGTCGCCGGCGTCGCCGCAGACCACGAGCGCGCCCTTCTGCGCCATGAACGCGCTCATGTGCCCGACCGAGCCCTCGACGACGATGTCCGCGCCCTTCATCGAGATCCCGCAGCGCGCCGACGCGTCGCCGCGCACGACCACCAGCCCGCCGCGCCCGCTCGCCGCGCACGACTGGCCCGCGTAGCCGTCGACGACCACGGTGCCGGACATGATGTTCTCCGCCAGCCCGACGCCCGCGTTGCCGTGCACGCGCACCGTCGCGCGCTTGTTCATGCCGGCGCAGTAGTAGCCCACGTGGCCGTCGACGTCGACCTCGATCTCCGCGTCGATCCCGACGGCGACGGCATGCGCGCCGTTCGGATGCGCGATCCGCCAGCGCGGCGCGACGTCGTCCGCGTGCAGCCGGCGGTTGAGCTCGCGCAGCGGCGTCTCTGCCAGGTCGACGGACTCGAGCGGGGGGGCGACGGCCATCAGACCCGGTCTCGGCCAGAGGCCTCGCCACCGGCAACGCTCTGCAGTTGCCTCGCTCGCTCCCACGAGTACACGCGGCCCGGCTCGGGCTCCCACACCTCCGCGGCGTCGGCGCCCGGCAGCACGGCGATCGCGCGGTACTCGGACGCCATCGCGACCCAGTCGTCGTTCTCCGCCATCACCGCGGGCTTGCAGGCGATCGGGTCGCGCAGGACGGCGAAGCCGTCGGCGGTGCCGACCGCGAACGTGTAGAAGCCGTCGAGGTCGACCAGGCAGGCCTCGAGCGCCGCCTGCAGCGTGTCGCCCTCGCGCAGCCGCCACTCCAGGTAGCCCGCGGCGACCTCGGTGTCGTTCTCGGTCCGGAAGCCGATGCCCTCGTGACGCAGCCTGCGGCGCAGCGCGTTGTGGTTGGAGAGCGAGCCGTTGTGGACGAGGCACACGTCCAGGCCGGTGGAGAACGGGTGCGCGCCCTCGGTCGTCACCTTGCTCTCGGTCGCCATCCGCGTGTGCCCGAGGCCGTGCGACCCGCTCATCGCCGCGAGGTCGAGCCGCTCGACGAACTCCCGTGGGTCGACCGCCTCCTTGAAGATCTCCATCCGCCCGTCGCGGTACATGGCGACGCCCGCCGAGTCGGGCCCGCGGTTGGCGAGCTGGATCAGCATCGCGCCCAGGTGCGCGCCGAGCCGCTCCTCGACGTCCGGGTGCTTCGCGAACAGTCCGACGATCCCGCACATGTCTCAGAAGAGCTGGAGGTAGCGGTCGAGCTCCCACTTCGTGACCTGCTCGTGGGCGGCCTGCACCTCGCGCCGCTTGCACGCGACGAAGTAGTCGAGGTAGTCGCCGTCGCGGGTGGTCCCGAGCGCCTTGCGGATCACGTCGTCGCGCTCGAGCTCGCGGGTGGCGTCGAGCAGGTTCTCCGGCAGCGTGTCGATCCCCAGCTCCGCGCGCTGCTCGGGCGTCGACTCGTACAGGTTCAGCGCGTTGGGCTCCCGGCACTCCAGCTCGCGCTCGATCCCGTCAAGCCCCGCCGCGAGCAGCACGGTCGCGGCGAGGTACGGGTTGCAGGACCCGTCCACGGTGCGGTCCTCGACGCGCCCGGCCGCCGGCACGCGCAGCATCTGCGTGCGGTTGTTGTAGCCGTAGGAGACGTACACGGGCGCCCACGTCGCGCCCGACCGCGGGTCGCCGACCTTCAGCCGCTTGTAGGAGTTCACCGTCGGCGCGGTGACGGCGATGTAGGACTTCGCGTGCGCCATCAGCCCGGCGATGAAGTGGTAGCCCTCCTTGCTCAGGCCGAGCCCGCGCGGATCGTCGGCGGGATCGGTCTCGAACACGTTGCGCTCGCCGTCCCACAGGCTCATGTGGAAGTGGCAGCCGTTGCCGGTCAGCTCGGCGAACGGCTTCGGCATGAACGTGGCGATCAGCCCGCGCTCCTGCGCGAGCGACTCGACCATGTAGCGGAAGAAGATCGCGCGGTCGCACGTCACCAGCGCGTCGTCGTACTGGAAGTTCTGCTCGAACTGGCCGTTCGCGTCCTCGTGGTCGGTCGCGTAGATGTCCCAGCCGAGCGCGTTGACGTGGCGGGCGACCTCGGTCACGAAGCCGAGCGAGCGCGTCAGTGCGCGCATGTCGTAACAGGGCTGGTCGAGGTCGTCGAGCGGGTCGGCCAGCTCGATCGAGCCGTCCTCGCGCTTGCGCACGAGGAAGTACTCGAGCTCGCAGCCCATCTTGAAGTCGTAGCCCAGCTCCTTCGCCCGGGCGAGCTGGTTGCGGAGGATCGTGCGCGGGCAGAACGGCCACGGCTCCCCCTCGACCGTGACGTCGCAGGCGAAGCGCGCGATCTCCGGCTTCCACGGCAGGTGCGTGAGCGTGCGCGCGTCGGGCATCGCCGCGATGTCCGGATCGTGCGGGCCCTGCCCGATGTCGCCGGCCGCGAAGCCGGCGAAGCCGGCGCCGTCGGACAGCAGCTCCTCCAGGTGTCCGACGGGGACGAGCTTGGCGTTCGGCTTGCCGTGCATGTCGACGAACTGGGCGAAGAGGAACTCGACGCCCCGCTCGTCGAGCTCGGCGCGGATCTGCTCCGCGGAAGGCGACGTCTCGATGGCCATGGGCAAGTGATATAGCCGCGCCCCCGCGGACCCGGCAATGGCGTCCGTGACCGGACCTGCGCGGATTAGAGTGTGCGATGTGCACATAGGCAGCCGGGACGAGGCGGTCACCCTTCGCGCGGTCATCAGCACCGTGTTCTCGACGCTCGAGCTCGACGCGGTGCTGGCGGGCGTCGTCGACATCGCGACCGAGGCGACCGGGTCGCACGCCTGCCTGATCTACCTGGTCGACGGCGACCGGCTGGTGCTGCGCGCGGCGTCGCCGGTGCACCACGAGTTCGTGGGCCGGATCGAGATGGGCTTCGACGAGGGCGTGACCGGCTGGGCGGCCCGCACCAAGCAGGCGGCGCTGATCCGCGACGAGGCGCTGCACGACCCGCGCATGCGGTACTTCCCCGAGCTGGAGGAGGAGCGCTGGCAGTCGATGGCGGCGGTGCCGGTCCCCGCGCGCTCGGGCGAGGTGATCGGCGTGATCGTGCTGCACGCGGCCGCGCCGCGCGAGTTCACCGAGGAGGACGTCGAGCTGCTGACGCACACCGCGACGCTGGTCGGCGGCGCGATCGAGGATGCGCAGCTCTACGCCGAGGCCCGCGCGCGCGTGGCGGCGCTCACGCACCTTGCCGCGGTGTCGCAGCGGCTCGCCGCCGCGACGCAGCACGAGCGCCTGCACGAGGCCGCGACCCAGGGGGCGCGCGCGCTGCTCGACGCGGACCTCTGCCAGCTGTTCCGGCTGGAGTCCGGCGGCAACGAGCTGCGGCTGGTGGCCTCGGACCCGCCCGGCGCGCCCGGCCCGCGGCCACAGGGCGGCGCGCTGCTGCTCGAGCTGCTGGCCCGCGGCCGCCACGGCGGCTCCAGCCGCGACGTCTGGCCCGACCACGAGGGCGCCGCGCTGATCACGACGCCGCTGGTCGCGTCCGACGAGCAGCTCGGGCTCCTCTGCGTGCTGCGGCCCGCGCCGCTTCGGACCGGGCGACGAGGAGCTGCTGGGCGCGCTCGCCGACCAGACCGCGATGGGGCTCGAGCGCGCCGAGCTGATCGCCCGGCTGACCGCGCGCGACCGGGTCAAGGACCTGTTCGACGCGCTCGCCGAAGGCTCCGCCGACGGCGTCGTGCTGGGCGCCGCGCCCGCCGGCTGCGACCTCTCGCGCCCGCACGTCTTCCTCCACGGCGAGCCCGCGGCGGCGAGCGCGAACGGCGGCGCCGCGGACTGGGAGGCGGTCTCCACCCGGCTGGCCGCGCGACTGCGCGGCCGCGACCAGACCGGCTTCTTCGACGCCGGGCGCGAAGGGCTGCGCGCGGTCGTGCTGATGCCCGACGCCGCGGCCGCCGAGCGGGTGATCGAGCACTGCGACGCCGTGGCGGCCGCGGAGCACGTCGCGCTGGGCGTCAGCGCGCCCGGCCGCGGGGTCGCCGAGAGCCGCCAGGCGCTGCGCGAGGCCGCGCGCGCCGCCCAGCTCGCGCGCACGCTGCGCCCGGGCGGCGGAGCGCTCGGCTACGAGCAGCTCGGCGCCTACAAGTACCTCGTCCACCTGCGGCTGGACGACTCCCCGCGCGACCGGCACTGGACCGCGGTGGAGGCCCTCCTCTCCCACGACCGCCAGCGCCGGACCGCGCTGCTCGACACGCTCGAGGAGTACCTCGCGCGGCGCCGCTCGGTGGCCGACACCGCCCGCACGCTGTACATCCACCCGAACACGCTGCGCCAGCGGCTGGCGCGGATCGAGCGGGTGACGGAGCTCAAGCTCGACGCCGAGGACCTGCTGGCGCTGGAGCTGGCGGTGAAGCTGGTCAGGCTGGACGACGCGCGCCGCCGCGCCGGCGCCTGACCGCGAGCCAGATCCGCAGCGCCACGTAGCCGACCAGGTTGAACAGCAGCACCAGCAGGAACCACCAGAGCTGCACGAGCGGCTCGAGCGCCTCCCCGCGCAGGTCGACCCACGTGAGGTAGAGCAGCCCGAGCCAGGCAGACCAGCAGGATCAGCGGGGTGTGGCCGAGGATCACGAAGAGCAGCACGGTGTGCGCACCATACCCGGGGGTTGACGGAACTGGGATGGTGCGCGCGTGACAATTCGCGCAAGGCTGCTCGCCGCGATCGTGCTGACCGTCCTCGGACCGCTCGTCACGATCGGCGTCGCGCTGTCGGCGTTCGGGACGCTCGGCGACCGCTTCGACGACGTCGAGCGCGCGAGCGCGAACGAGGAGCTGGCGCTCGACCTGAAGTTCGCCGTCACCGACATGAACGGCTGGCAGACCGCCTACGGCTACGACGGCGGCCGCAGCCGCGACCGGTTCGTCGCGTCGGCGCGCCACACCGAGGAGCTGCTCGCCCGCGCGCGGCGTGAGCTGACGACGCCGCGCGAGCGCGCGCTGCTGGCCGAGCTGGGGGATGCGTTCGACGCGTTCATGGCGCTCGACGAGGAGGCGTGGCAGGCGCTGCAGGACGGCCGCGCGGGCGAGACGAAGCGGATCCTGCTCGGCCCGGAGCTCGAGCACTTCGAGACGATGGCGCGCGCCGCCGGCGAGCTCGCGGCGGAGCAGGACCGGCAGTCGGCGGCGGCCTCGACCGGGTTCGACGAGGCGCGCGACGACGCCAAGCGCGAGCTCGTGGCCGTCGCGATCGGCGCGGGCGTCGTGATCGTGCTGCTCCTGCTCACCGTCAGCGACGTCGTGCGCCTCGCGCTGGAGCGCCGGGACGACGAGACTTGACGCGCGACGTCATCCTCACGGTCGGCCTGCTGCTCGCCGCCGGGCTTGCGGCGCGGGTGCTCGCCGACGTGATCCGGGTGCCGGAGATCGTGCTGCTGATCGCGTTCGGCGCCGCCCTGGGCCCGTCCGCGGTCGACGTGATCGACGTGCCCCTGGACTCGCTCGGGGCGCAGCTGCTGTTCACGTTCGGCGTCTCGTCGATCCTGTTCTACGGCGGGCTGAACCTGTCGCTCGCGGTGCTCCGCAGCGTCTGGGTCAGCCTCGGGCTGCTGGCGATCCCCGGCGTGCTGCTGACCGCGCTCGTGACCGGCGCGATGGCATCGCTCGCGTTCGGGCTGCCGTTCGAGCAGGGGCTGCTGATCGGCGCGGTGCTCTCGCCGACCGATCCGGCGATCCTGATCCCGCTGTTCGTCGCGTCCCGCCTGCGGCTGCGCGTCGCGCAGACCGTGATCGCGGAGTCGGCGTTCAACGACCCGACGGGCGCGGTGCTCGCGCTGGCGGTCGCCGGCGCGCTGCTCAGCGGCGAGAGCGGGATCGGCGCGCCCGCGTGGGACTTCCTGGGCGAGCTGGCGATGAGCACGGTCGTCGGGATCCTCGCCGGCGTGCTGCTGTCGGCCACGATCTCCAGCCACCGCAGCCGGCATCCTGCGCGACTCGGCGCCCGTCGCCGTGCTGGCCGTCGTGGCGGTCAGCTACGTCTCGCTCGACTTCGCCGGCGGCAGCGGCTACCTCGGCGCGTTCCTCGCCGGGCTCATCGTCGGCAACATGGAGATGCTCGGCCTCGCGATGCACTCCCACCACGAGGAGGAGCTGAAGATCGCGTCGCGCACCCTCGCGGAGGTGGTGACGATCTTCGTGTTCCTCGTCGTGGGCGCGAGCCTGCCGTTCGGGACGCTGGCCGACCAGTGGGCGCCGTCGCTCGCGGTCGTCGCGGTGCTGCTGCTGGTGGCGCGGCCGCTCACGGTCCTCGCCTGCACGCTGCCCGACCGGCAGCGCGCGCTGGACATGGAGCGAGGTCGCGTTCCTCTGCTGGACGCGGGAGACCGGCGTGGTCCCCGCGGCGCTCGTCGGCGTGCTGGCCGGGCTGGGCGTGCCGGACGTCGACCGGCTCGCCGCCGTCGTCGCGCTCGCGATCGTCGCCACGCTGCTGCTCCAGGCGACGCCCGCGCCGTGGCTCGCGCGCCGGCTCGGCCTGCTCGAGCCGGGCTAGCGCTCGCGGTTGACGGCCGCGACCTTCCCCGTGTTCGCGTCGACCCGCACGGTCGTCAGCTTCGTCGTAGCCGTCGCCGGACGGCGCGGGGACCGAGAACGAGACGGCCCAGAACGGGTGGGCGTTGAGGCCCTGGCGCACGAGCCGGATCTGCGTGCGCTCGCGGCGTGAAGCCGGCTTGCGTGCGCGCCGTCGCGATCGCGCGCTCCTGGTTGACGCGCACCTGCGACTGCTGGCAGCTCTGGGCCGCGACCACCGTGAGCGCGACCAGCACGACGACGGCGGCGATGCCGCGCTTGGTCGGGCGCAGCGGATGCCGGGGCGGATCCTCCTCGGCGGATCCAGGCGTACGCGGACGGGCCGGTTCTCCACGGCCTCCGACGGTACGGGATGCGTCGTCAAGCGGTCTAGACCTCGGGCCGGAACTCGTTGCCGATGTCGGTGCCGAGCACGATCACCAGCACCACGATGATGCAGAGCGATCGAGAGCACGATCATCACGTGCTCGAACCGCTTGGAGTGCGTCTGCAGCGGCGGGAACTCGAGTTGGCGGTTGTCATCGTCCATGGTCGTTCGCCTCCGGATCAGTCGGCCTCGACGGCGCCGGTGCTGCCGCTCGGGATCAGTCGGTGCGCGTGCAGCCGGCGGTTCTCCCAGTACACCCAGTAGACGAGCACGGCGACCGTCACGACGATGCCGATCCACGGTGACGCACGTAGTACGCGCCGTCGGCGCCGGCGCCGTCCTCGCCGTACGTGCTGCCCGGGCCGAACGTCATGATGCCCGCGCACTTCTCGTACGCCGCCTGGAGGATGAAGTCGGCCGAGTCGTCGGCGCGGCTTCGCGCCGCCGACGTTGGTGATGCAGTCCGGCGCGCTGTCAATGATGGCGGGCATCGGCGCTCCTCCCGGAGGTTGCGCCGGCGCTGCGCGCGCGCGGCCCACTGCACGGACCCGCCCACGACGGCGAGCATGATGGCGACGGAGATGGCGAAGCGTCAGCATCCGATCACCTCCTCAGCGCTCGGTCGAACTGGCCGCCATGGCCGTTGGTCGACTCGAGCTCGATGATCGACGGCCGTCGTCGACGAGCGTGCCGTCGGGCTCGACGACCTGCTCCTCGATGACGCCCATCTCCGGGTAGACCAGCGTGCCGTACTCGACGAGGTCGAGGCCCTCGAGCTCGACCGTCGCGCGGGACGCGCAGCAGGTTGAGCTTCCTGAGCAGCCATCGACGCGATCGTAGCCGCTCAGGAAGCCGAGCGGCAGGAACGTCGCCATGCCCATCAGCTGGCCGCCGATCGAGGACTCGACGTTGTTGATGCCGGTCGGGTAGCCCGCGGCGAACACCCCGACCCAGAGCATGCCGAGGAAGCCGCAGACGCCGTGCACGGCGACCGCGCCGACCGCATCGTCGACCCGCATCTTGGTCTCGATCCAGTTGCCGGCGTAGACGACGAGGACGGCGGTGAGCATCGAGATCAGGTACGCGACGCGTCGGCGCGTAGACGTCCGCGCCGGCGGACACGCCGATCACGCCGGCCAGGCCGCCGGAGATCGTCCAGAACGGGTCGCCGCGGCTGGCGAAGTAGCCGCCGGTGAACCCGCCGGCGAAGCCCATCGTGATCACCATCGTGATCGAGCCGAGCGTCGTCGGGCTGAGGTAGATGTTCGCCCAGCCGGGGAACGACGTCGACGCGATCACGAGGCACGCGCCGTAGAACGCGTAGAAGCCCGGTGAATATCAACATCAGCCCGAGCGCGGTGATGTGCAGGTTGTGCGGTCTGAAGCTGCGCGCCAGCCCTTCCTTCGTGTACTTGCCGATCCGCGGTCCGAGGTTGAAGAGCACGCCGAGCGTGAACGCGCCCGCGACGCCGTGGACGACGCCGGACGCGATCGAGTCGTGGAAGCCGAAGCGCAGCGTCAGCCAGCCGCCGGCGCTCCAGCCCCAGGCGGCGTCGAGGATCCAGACGACCGAGCCGAGCAGCGCCGCCAGCACGAGGTAGGCCGAGAGCCGCGCCCGCTCGATCAGCGCGCCGGACATGATCGACGCCGTCGTCCAGCTGAACAGCAGGAACGCCAGGAAGAAGATCAGGTTGATGTTGTTCGCGAGGTTCGGCCCGAAGGCGTCGCTCCACGGGATGCCGCCCTGGCAGGCGACCGAGGTGAAGTCGCTGCTGTTCGGCGCCGATCGGCAGGCCGGCCTGGTTGCAGTTGTAGATCCACCAGCCGAAGTAGTAGAACGTCGGCGTGACGACGGCGATCGTGAGGATGTTCTTCATCGCCGTCGCCATCACGTTCTTGCGGCGCGCGACGCCGGCCTCGTACGACATGAAGCCGGCGTGGATCAGCCACATCAGGACGACGGTGAAGAAGTAGAACTGCTCGCCGAGGATCGCGCTGTCGCGGGTGAGCTGCTCGGCGCTCGCCGGGTTCGCGCCTGCGCGAAGATCGCTGCCAGCATGCGCTGCTCCCTCTCGGTCGACCCACGCCCCCTCAGGCGCGCGTTCGTCCGGGTTGTATCCCCGAACCAATTGGACGGGGCAATGGCCGAAACCGACCATCGTTTGCGCTCGGGTCATGTGGCGCGCGGACACAACGCCGCAAACAGGGGGATCGCTGTGACGCCGGGCGAGTTCCTCGCGGCGGTCGCCGACCGCACGCCGGCGCCCGGGGGCGGCGCGGCCGCGGCGGTCGCGTGCGCGCTGGGGGCGGCGCTCGCGGAGATGGCCGCGCGCTTCGCGGGGCTCGACGAGGCTGCGGCGCGCGCGGCGGCGCTGCGAGCGGAGGGCGCTGGCGCTGGCGGAAGCCGACGCGTCGGCGTACGCGCCGGTGCTCGCGGCGCTGCGGCTGCCGGCGGACGATCCGGGTCGGGCCGAGCGCGCTGGCGGTGGCGCAGTCGGCGGCGGCGGAGGTGCCGCTGGCGATCGCCGAGGCCGCCGCGTCGGCGGCGGCGCTCGCACGCGACGTGGCCGCAGCGGGCAAGCCGGGCCTGCGCGGGGACGCCCTCGCGGGCGCGGACATCGCCGCGGGAGCCGCGCGCGCGGCCGCGCGGCTGGTCGAGATCAACCTGGAGGGCGCGGCCGGCGACCCGCGCCTGGCGCGGGCGCGGGAGGCCGTGGCGCGGGCTGCGGGCTGACGCCGGCACGCCCGGCGCTCTCAACCGCACCGCGTGCCCTGCCGATCACTGCCTTGTGACGACCGGCACGGACGACCGATCGCTCCCGCTCGTCGCGGCCGTCGCCGCGCTGGCGGTGATCCCCGGCGCGGTGATGGAGTGGGCCAAGGCCGAGCCCGTCGAGCGCCGGCGCGGGCACCCACTTCGCGCTCGTCGGCGCCGCCGCGCTCGCCGCGACCGTCGCCTCCGCGTCCTGACCATCGCCGGCGTCCGCCGCCGCGACGGGCGCACGGTGCTGCTCGGCACGGCGTTCTCGACGATGACCGCGCTGCTCGCCGTGCACGGCCTCGCGACGCCGGGCGTGCTCGTCGGCCCGAACGGCGTGGTCGCGTTCGCCGGCGCGGCGTCGCTGCCCGCCGGCGCGCTCGTGCTCGCGCTGAGCGCGCTGCCCGCGCTGCGCCGGCCGCGGCGCCTCGAGCCGCTGATCGCCGCGCAGCTCGGCGCTCGCCGCCGCCATCCTCGCGCTCGGCGCCAGCGCGCTCGCGTTCCCGGCGCTCGTGCCCGGCCGCCCCCACCACCGGCAGCCCCTGCCGCCTACGCCGTGCTCGCCGGCGGCGCCGCGCTGCTCGCGCTGCATCGCCGTGCGGGCCATCCGCACGTGGCAGCTCACGCGCCGGCCCGGCCGACCTGCTCACCGTCGTCGGCGTGGCCTGGCTCGCGCTCGCGCTGCTCGCGCAGATGACGATCCCCTTCACGCAGCTCGGGTTCTACGTCGGCCACGGCGCTCGAGCTCGCCGGCGTCATCGCGCTCGCCGTGCCCGCCGCGCTGGACCTGCGCCGCGCCGCCGCCTCGCGGCCGCTCGTCGGCGACCTCGGCGCCACCGACCTCGTGGCCGAGGAGGAGGCGTTCCTCGGCGCCCGCGTCCGCGCGCTGGTCGTGCGGCTCGGGGAGAAGGACGCCGCGACCGAGGGCCACACGCGCCGCGTCGCGATGCTCGCCGTCCAGGTCGGCGAGGCGCTCGGCCTCGCCGCGCGGCCGACTGCGCCGGCTCGCGCTCGGCGGCCTCCTGCACGACATGGGCAAGCTCTCGGTCCCGTCCGCCGTGCTGCACGAAGCCGGGCCCGCTCGACGACGCCGAGTTCGCCGAGATCCGCAAGCACCCCGAGGCCGGCGAGCGCCTGCTGCGCGACCTCGGCGGCTTCGCGCCCGGCGTGCTGCGGCTCGTGCTCGACCACCACGAGCGGCTCGACGGCTCGGGCTACCCGCGCGGGCTGGACGGGCGACGCAGCTCGACGTCGAGACGCGGATCCTCGCCGTCTGCGACGTCTACGACGCGCTGGTCTCGGACCGGGTCTACCGCTCCGCGTGGACGCCCGAGCGCGCGTTCGCGCTGCTGCGCGACGCGACGTCAGTTCGATCAGCGCTGCGTCGGCGCGCTCGAGCGCGTGCTCGCGCCGCCGTTCGTGGCGGACGTCGCCCCGGCGCCCGTCATGCCCGCACGCGCGTTCCGCCCGGCGCCGCGCCGGGCCTGACGCGCTCACGGCGCCCGGGCCTGCCTCAATGGCCGCCGTTCGCCGGCGCCGCCAGCACGTCCGAGCGCGAGTAGTGCCCGACCGCGTCGAACCACCGCTTCGCGTGGAGCCCGGCGCGCAGGTCGCAGTCGGCCAGCAGCATCCCCTCGCGGTCGTGCAGCGGACCGGCGATCACGCGCCCCGACGTCGGCTCGACGATCACCGCGCCGCCGCGGCCGTAGACCCGCGTCGCGGTCGACCTCCGCCGGGAAGTCGTCGGGGAACGCGCTGCCGGGGATGTACTGCGGGACCGAGACGACGAACGCGCCCGACTCGATCGCGATGTGGCGCATCGACGCCTGCCAGCCGTCCGAGTCGTCCGCGGTCGGGGCGACCCAGATCTGCGGGCCGCCCTGGTAGACCGCCCAGCGCGCCAGCGGCATCCGGTTCTCCCAGCAGATCAGGCCGCCGATCGCGGCCCACCGGCGTCGCGGTCACGTCGAGGTCGTCGCCGTTGCCGAAGCCGTGGAACACCCGCTCCTGCATCGTCGGCACAGCTTGCGGTGCTTGTGGAGCAGCCCCTCGGGCCCGATCAGGAGCATCGCGTTGTAGAGCGACCCCGGCCGCTCGGACTCGCGCTCGTTGACGCCGATCACGCAGTGGATGCCGTGCTCCGCGCAGGCGGCGGCGAGCGCGTCGACGTGCGGGCCCGGCACGTCGACCGCGCTCGTCCACAGGCGCTCCCACAGCTCGTCGTGCCCGTCGAACGGCGACGGCGCTGCGCCGCCCACGCGTTGGACGGGTAGAGCGAGACGAACGTCTCGGGCAGCACCGCCAGCTCCGCGCCCTCGGCGGCCGCCTCGCCGAGCAGCCGGCAGACCTTCGCCACGGTCGCCTCGGCGTCGAGCATCACGGGCGTCGCCTGCACCGCGGCGACGCGCACGGTGCGCAGCTCGGTCATGCCGCCGACGCTAGCTCACGCGCCCTCGCACCGCCAGGCCGCCTCCCAGAACGCGAGCTCGTGCTCGCTGGACGCCCGGAACGCCGCGTGCATCCGCTCGCGCGCGCCCGGCCCGGCGTCCGCGCCGGCGGCGTCGGTGCAGCTCGCGCGCCCACGCCGCGAGCGCCTGGAACTCCGGGTCGGCGTACATGGCGATCCACGCCGCGTAGCCGGCGTGGTCCGGCATCGCCGGCCGCCGCCAGCCGCTCGCCGATCTCGGCGTAGCCCCACATGCACGGCAGCAGCGCGGCGACCAGCTCGGCGTAGTCGCCGAGCGCCGCCGTGCGCAGCAGGAAGTCCGTGTAGCCGCCGTCGCCGGCGCGGCCGGCTCGGACTCGAGCTGCGCGGCGGTCGATCCCCCAGCGCTCGGCGAACCCGACGTGGAGCGCCATCTCGGTCTCGAGCACCGCCAGGCGCGAGCGCGGCGAAGCGGCGCATCTCCGCGACGCGCGGGGCGCGCGCCGGCGCCGAGCGCGAGCAGCCGCCCGTAGTCGATCAGGAAGCGGTAGTCCTGGCGGACGTAGAGGCGGAAGCGGGCCTCGTCGAGCGTGCCGTCGCCGACCCCGCGCACGAACGGGTGCGCGTGCTGGGCCTCCCAGACGTCCGCCGCCGCCGCGCGCAGCTCGGCGGCGAAGCTCACCCGCCGGCGCCGGCGGGGTGCGGCGCGGTCGGGTCGTCGGCCGCCTCGCCGAGCTGCTCGCGCGCGAGGTAGTCCTCGATGTCCATCGCGTGGTCCTGCGAGCGCTCGACGACCCGGAGCAGGTCGGACATCGTCGCGACCTCCTCGATCTGCTCCTTGATGAACCACTGCATGAACTGCTCGGACGAGTAGTCGCCCTCCTGCCGCGCGAGACCGGCGAGCGCGTTGATCTGCTCGCTCACGCGCTTCTCCTGCGCGAGCGCGAGCGCGACCGGGCTCGACGATGTCGCCGAAGTCGACCTGCGGCGCGGCGACGCCCGGGACGACCGCGCGCTCGTCGGCGTCGATCAGGTACTGGACCATCATCATCGCGTGGTCGCGCTCCTCGAGCGCCTGGCGATAGAAGAAGCGCGCGAGCTGGGGCAGCGTCTCGGCGTCGTAGTGGACGGCGATCGCGACGTACTGCTGGTGCGCGGCGTACTCGTGGCCGATCTGCTCGTTGAGCTTGGCGACGAAGGCGTCGGAGGGCATCGGTCGCGAAGCATACCTCCCGGCGAGCGATGGATTAGGGACACCTAACGCCGCTTGCTACGCTGCGCCGCGGAATGAGGAGCCCGGGCGATCAGGTGCGCTGCAAGAGGAAGTGCTGCAAGTCCGGCACGCGCTGCAAGAAGTGCCCCGTCGTCTGGAAGCGGCTCGTCGAAGCAGGGGTTCGCCGAGCCCGACGGCAAGCTCCGGTACGTCGTCATCGACGTCGTGCCCAAGCGCGCCCTCAAGGCCGCGCGCGGCTGACACCGCTATTCTGGGCGCCTCATGGCCACCTGCCTCGTCACGGGTGGCGCAGGGTTCCTGGGCTCGCATCTGTGCGACGAGCTGCTGCGTCGCGGTCATCGCGTGATCTGCGTCGACAACGTGGAGACCGGGTCCCTCGCCAACATCGCGCACATCCGCTCGCCGGACTTCCGCTTCCTGCACGTCGACATCATCGAGCCGTACTTCGTCGACGAGCCGGTCGACTTCGTCTACCACTTCGCCAGCCCGGCGTCGCCGATCGACTACCTGCGGCTGCCGCTGCACACGCTCAAGGTCGGCTCGTACGGCACGCATCACACGCTCGGGCTGGCCAAGGCGCACCGGGCGCGGTTCCTGACCGCCTCGACGTCTGAGGTCTACGGCGATCCCGAAGGTCCATCCGCAGCCGGAGTCCTACTGGGGGCACGTGAACCCGATCGGTCCGCGCGGGCGTCTACGACGAGGCCAAGCGCTACGCCGAGGCGCTGACGATGGCCTATCACCGCCAGCAGGGCGTGGACACCGCGATCGTGCGGATCTTCAACACGTACGGGCCGCGGATGCGCCCGCACGACGGGCGGGCGATCCCGACGTTCCTGCGCCAGGCGCTGCAGGACCGCCCGATCACGGTGTTCGGCGACGGGTCGCAGACGCGGTCGTTCTGCTTCGTGTCGGATCTGGTCGACGGGATCATCCGGCTGGCGGAGTCCGGGTACCACCACCCGGTCAACATCGGCAACCCGAACGAGTTCACGCTTGCTGGAGCTGGCGCATGCCGTCGTGGACGTGACGGGCTCGCGCTCGGAGATCGTGCACGAGGCGCTGCCCGAGGACGATCCGCAGGTGCGCCAGCCCGACATCAGCCTCGCCCGCGAGATCCTCGGCTGGGAGCCGAAGGTCGAGCTGCGCGAGGGCCTGCGCCGCACGCTGGAGGAGTCCGGCGTGGAGGCGCTCACCGGAGCCGGCGCGTCATAGCGCCGGTCCGTTCGACGCCGGACCGGGTGCGGGCCCGATCCGATTTGCACCCGATGCTGCGAGAAACGCCAGAACCTGTGACAGGCTGCCGCGTTGTTGGCTCCGGAAGCGTCCATGCCTGAGACGAGCACCAAGCCATCCCCGCAGCGCGCTCCGTCGCGCCGCGCGGATCGTCCTCCCGCCGACCGACATCCGGCGCAAGCGCCCGCCCGCGCTTTCGTTCCTGCTGCGGATGGACACGCTGCGGCGCTTCTGCCGCGTCGTCTCGCTGCTGGCGCTCGACTTCGCCGGCGTCTTCGCCGCGATCATCACCGCGCTGATGGTCAAGGCCGTGCTGCGCGACGGCGAGTGGGCCTGGGACGCGTCGTTCCACGAGGCCAAGCAGAACGTCGCGTTCGCCTACCTCGTGACCGCGCTGCTGTTCGCCCGCTCGGGGCTCTACGCGGAGCGCGCGCAGCGCCCCGGCCTGCCGCGGATCGTCTCCTCGCTCTTCCAGGTCACGGTCGTCGCGCTGATCTTCGCGCTGGTCAACGGCGAGCAGTACTCGAGCTACTACATCTTCTACGGCACGCTCTGCTTCGCGATCGCGTTCGTGTCGACGATCCGCTGGGGATACGAGAAGGTCACCGGCGTGCTGCTGCGGGCGGCCGGCTACCGGCGCCGCGCGGTGCTGGTCGGCTCCGGCAAGCACATCGAGGACGTCCACCACGCGCTCGTCGACGAGGTGCACGCGCCGGTCGACATGATCGGCTTCATCTCGCTGGACGCCGCGGCCCGACAACGGGCTGCGCTCGCTCGGGCGGATCGAGGACCTCCCCGCGGTGCTCGACCGCCACCGCGTGCAGGAGGTGATCATCGCCGACCCGGACTTCCCGGAGGAGCGCGCGGTCGAGCTCGTCGACCAGTGCCACCGGCGCGGCGTCACCGTGCGGATCGCGCCGTCGACGATGGAGATCCTCGTGCACCGCGCGGAGTTCGTGCCCGGCGCGTCGGTGCCGCTGTTCGAGCTGCGCCCGCCGGTGTTCGACGGCTTCGACTACTTCGTCAAGCGCAGCTTCGACTTCGTCGGCGCGCTGCTGCTGATCGCTGCTGCTCAGCCCGCTGCTGATCGCGATCGCGATCGCGGTCTTCGTCACGTCGCGCGGGCCGGTCCTGTACCGCTCGATCCGGCCGGGCATCGGCGGCGAGCCGTTCGCCTGCTTCAAGTTCCGCACGATGCGCTCGGACGCCGACCAGCTCCAGGCCGACCTCGAGTCGCTCAACGAGGCCTCCGGCGCGCTGTTCAAGATCCGCCGCGACCCGCGCCTGACGCGCGTCGGGCGCTGCTGCGCCGCTACTCGCTCGACGAGCTGCCGCAGCTGTTCAACGTCGTGCTCGGCCAGATGTCGCTCGTCGGGCCGCGCCCGCTGCCGCAGCGCGACTTCGACCAGCTCGAGGAGTGGCACAAGAAGCGCTACCTCGTGCTGCCGGGCCTGACCGGCCTCTGGCAGGTCTCGGGGCGCTCGGAGCTCGACTTCGACGACCTCGTGCGGCTCGACTTCCTCTACCTCGAGCGCTGGTCGGTCGGGCTCGACCTGACGATCCTGCTCAAGACGATCCCGGCGGTGCTCAGCCGCCGGGGCGCCTTCTAGCGCCCTGCTGTACCTCGTCCGCCACGGCGAGTCCACCTGGAACGCCGAGCACCGCCTGCAGGGGCAGCTGGATCCGCCGCTGTCGCGAGGCCGGGCGGGCGCAGGCGATCGCGCTGGCGCCGCTCGTGGCGCGGCTCGGGATCCCGTCCGAGCGCGTCGTGTCCTCCGACCTCGGGCGCGCGCGCCAGACGGCCGAGCTGCTGGGCTTGGAGCCCGGGACGTACGACCCGGCGTGGCGGGAGATCGACGTCGGGTCGTGGGGCGGCCGGACCGCGGCGGAGGTGGACGCGGAGGGCGGACGGGCTGACGAACTGGCGCGGCGGCCCGCGCACCGCGCCCGACGGGGAGTCGTGGGAGGCGTTCGCGGCCCGCGTCACCGCCGCCGCCGACGCCTTGCTGGCCGCGGGCGGCTCGTGGCTGGTGGTCTCCCACGGCGGCTGCATCCGCGCGACGTGCGCGCACGTGACCGGCGGCGACGTCCTCGCGTTCGGCTCACCCGCCGAACGCGAGCCTGACGACGATCGAGCCGGAAGCCGGCCCGCGCCTCCTCTCCTACGGCGTCACGCCGGACGGGGCCCCGGCGACCGGGCTGTACTGACGAGCCGCGCCGGCGTCAGTCGACCGGCACCGCGGCGCCGTCCTCCGGCACCGTCACGCGCTCGGTCAGGCCCTCGTCGTGCAGGCACTGGTGCAGGTCGGCGCGGGTCTGGACGCAGTGGTTGATCGCGTCGAGGTGGACGGCGACCACGCGGGCGTCCGGAGCGCGGCGGGCGACCGCGACCACGTCCGTGCTCTCCATGACGATCGGTTCGCTGCCCGTGAGGCGCGCGCCGCTCGCGTTCACCACGATCACGTCCGGCCGGTGCTCGTCGATGACCCGCTCGACGTCCTCGTAGAGCACGGTGTCGCCGGCGAGGTAGACCGTGCGGCCGTCCGCGTCGCGGAGCAGGTAGCCGCTGACGGGCGCCAGCGCCTCGGCGAGCGCGCCGTACCCGTGGCGCGCGGGCGTCCGCGTCACGGTGATCCCGTCGAGCTCGACCTCGTCCCCGACCGGCCGCAGGTCCGCGAAGCCCTGCGCGCGCAGGCGCTCGACGTCCTCGGGCTGGCAGAGGAGCGGCAGGTCCTTCGGCAGCAGCCGGGCGGCGGTCGCGTCGAAGTGATCCTGGTGCAGGTGGGTCACCAGGACGGCGTCGACGCCCTCGACCACCACCTCGGGCGGCTCGGGGAGCTCGACGAGCGGGTTGCGGCGGTCGTTGTCGGTGTCCTCCACCGGCGGTCGCGCGCCGGCGGGATCGAGCATCGGGTCGATGAGCAGCCGGCGGCCCGCGACCTCCAGCCGCAGCGTCGCGTGGCGGATCAGGCGCAGGTGCATCGCCCTGCACGGTATCTGCACAGGCGCGCCTCCCGCCCTCCACACAGGGGTGACCGCCCCGAGGGGTCAGACCCGTTGGTCGCCGGCCTCGCGACGCTCGGGAACGCCGGGTCTGACCCCGGCGCGTCACCATCATCGGTGTGCGCGACTTCTACGAGGGCGTGTGGGCCGGGATGCCGGACGATCCCGAGCCGTGGGCGTGGCGGCGCCGGCGCGCGCTGCTGCTGCGCGAGGCGCGGGCCGGGCGAGCGCGTGCTCGACCTCGGCTGCGGCGCCGGGCGCTTCGTCGCCGCGCTGCGCGACGCCGGCGCCGATCCCGTCGGCGTCGAGCTCGCCGAGGCGGCGCTCGAGCGCGCGCGGCGCAACGTGCCGGGCGCCGACCTGCGGCTCGTCGCGCCCGACGGCAGCCTCCCGCTCGGCCACGGCGAGATCGACCTCGTCTGGTGCTCCGAGGTGCTCGAGCACGTGCCCGACACGGTCGCCTTCCTGACCGAGGTCCGGCGCGTGCTGCGGCCGCGGCGGGCGGCTGCTGGTGACCGTGCCGGACCACGGCCGCCTCAAGCGCACGCTGATCGCGCTCGCCCACTACGACGCGCACTACGACCCGCTCGGCCAGCACGTGCGCTTCTACACGCGCCGCTCGCTCACCCGCGCGCTGCACGCGACCGGCTTCGTGGACGTCGGGCTGCGCCCGCTCGGCGGGCCGCCGCTGCTGCGGCAGGCGCTCGTCGCCCGCGCGGTCAGGGGCTAGCCGGCGGCGGGGTCGCGCCGGCTGGCCGTTGGCGCGGCTCGCCTCGAGGAAGTCGGACGTCGACGCCGGGTTGCGCGGGTCGAGGAAGTACGCGGCGCGGAACGACGCGAGCGCGTCGCCGGGCTGGTTGAGCGTGGAGAGCTGGAAGCGGCCGAGGCGGCGCCAGGCCTCGGCGCTCGCGGGCTGGATCCGGACGGCCTCCTCGAGCGCGTCCTCCGCGTTGGCGAGCCGGCCGCGCTGCTGCTCGATGTAGCCGAGCTCCCACAGCGGCTCGGGCGAGAGCGGGTTGCGGTCGTGCGCGATCCGCGCGATCGAGACGGCGGCCTCGAGGCCGCCCTGCTGCAGGCGCTCGATCGCGACGTCGCCCGGCGTTGACCGAGCGGACCGGCTGGATCGCCGTCCACGCGGCGGTCAGCGCGAGCGCCAGCACGACGACGGCCGCCGGCGAGCGCCGGCCACGGGAACGGCGGCGCGCCGGCGCCAGCCGGCGTCGGCGACCGGCAGCGCGCCCGGGCCCGGCGACGTCGGCCGCGGGCGGCGGCTCGCTCGGCGCGGCGGCGCCCACAGCGGCGCCGCGTCGCGCGCCCGGCTGCGCGCCGCCGCCGGCACGGCCGCGGCGAGCGCCGCCTCCTCCATGCGCGTGCGCAGCGACGGCCGCGCGACGACCCACGCCGCCGCCATCAGGCCGCAGACGGCGTTCGCCGGCACGAACCAGGTCCAGTCGACCGCGGAGTGCACGCCGAAGACGAGCGCGACGGCGACGAGCGTGGCCATCCCGACGCGCTCGGCGTCCCACGGCAGCCCGCGGTCGCGCCGGCGCATGCCGATCGTCCGGGCCGCCGCCCAGCCCCACAGGAACAGCGCGAGCAGCGAGAGGCCGAGCCCCGCCCAGCCGAGGTCGGCGAGCGTCTGCGGCACGTAGCCGTGGGCGTGGCGGACGAACAGCGTGGCGCCGGATTCGTCGGGGCGCGCGGAAGCGCATCCGCACGGTCGCGTACGCGCCGGCGCCGGTCCCGACCCACGGCGAGACGCCGTGCACCTCGAACGCCTCGTCCCAGTAGCGGGCGCGCACCGAGGAGGTCTCGGTGAGCCGCCCGGGCGTGTTGTCCGGCGTCGAGGCGTTCGGGTTCGTGAGCTGGTCCCAGCGCCTTCGAGATCTGGCCGTCGACGCCGCCGGGCGCGCTGGCGAGCGCGATCAGGGCGATCACCGGGACGGCGGCCAGGACGCCGAGCAGCGTGCGGCCGGCGATCCGCTTCGCCTGCGGGGAGGCGGGCCGCTCGGCCGCGAGGAAGCCGGCGACGAGCCCGAGCGCGAGCAGCACGACGAGCATCAGCAGCAGCAGCGCGCCGAGCTCGTGGCCGGTGTCGTCGCGCACCGGCGATCGGGAGCCGGTCGGTGGTCAGCCCGGTCATCGCGAACGCCCAGCCGATCACCGGCGCGGCGCCGGCCGTCGCGCCGAGCAGGACGACCGCGCCGCGCAGGCGCAGCGGCACGACGGCGAACCAGAACAGCGAGCCCGACCGCGAGCGCGAGCAGCGCGCCGCGCGAGTAGGCCAGCATCAGCGCGACCTCGAGCAGCGCGATCCCGGGCCACGCCAGCGCGTTCACGGCCGCCCGCCCGGAGCGCCGCGCGCCGAGCCACAGCAGCGGCAGGATCCCCAGCGCGGCCGTCAGCCCGACCGAGTTCCAGTAGTCGAACGGCGCGCGCAGCCGCGCGTAGATCTCCTCCTCCGCCAGCGCGCTCGGGGAACACCTTGGTCAGCAGCGCCCAGCCGCAGACGACGACGCACGCGAGCGCGATCCCGTGCAGGACCGCGGGCCAGCGGCCCGGGCGCGAGCCGCGCGAGCGCCATCGTCCCGGCGAACGCGGCGAGGTAGGAGAACGTCCGGTTCGCCTCGATCCAGGAGTCCGACGGCGCGAGCGACCAGATGATCGAGATCGCGGTGTAGGCGGCGAGCAGCGCGACCGCCGACGAGCGTCAGCCCGCCGTGCAGGCGCTCGGCGCGGGCGCGCGGGACGAGCAGCGCCGCCGCGCAGAGCCCGGCGCCGAGCAGCATGAGCGCGATCTCGACGTAGGTCGTGCGCTCCAGCCGCAGCCCGCCGTCGGCGACGAACGCGATCGCCGGCGAGCAGCAGCGCGATCGCGCCGGCGAGCGCCGGGCCGCCGCGGCCGCGCGGGGCCGCGAGCGCGCGGAGATCGGGGCCGGCCGGGGCGCCGCGCCGCCGTCGCCTCAGGCGAGCCGGCGAGCGAGGACACGCCTGCGGACGGACGGGACGGCCGCCGCGAACGCCGCGACGCCGAGCAGGATCAGGACCGCCAGGAGGCTGGGCGGGATGGTGTTGCGCGCGCGCGTCGACCGCGCCGGGCACGATCGTGCCGTCGCCGACCTGGACGGGTCGTCGCCGCCCGCGAGCGCCGCCTCGTCGAGCGCCGCCTGCTCCTCGGGGCCGCTCGGCGTGAGCGGCTGCGCCGGGCCGTCGGAGCCGCCGCCACCGCCGCCGAGCGCGCCTCCGCCGCCCGAGCCGCCGCCGACGCTCTTGTCCCCGCTGCCGCCGAGCGCGCGGGCGAGCACGTCGCGGCAGTCGGAGTACTGGTCGATGTCGGCCGGAAGGTTGTTGCGGGCGTCGCGGATCTCGGACGGCGAGTAGTTGCCGTCGAGCTTCCCGTCGTCGTAGCAGTCGGCGATGATGTCCCGCGGGTGCCCGCCATCGCCGCCGGGGCGGCGACGAGCAGCGTCAGCACCATGACAAGCAGCAGCCTGGGCATGGCGCGCGGCCACGCTAGCAGCCACCTCTGGCCGCCGGCCGGCCCCGGCGGCCGCCAGCGCGCGCCCCATCCCGGCCGCCCAGTCGGCGTGCGAGTGCCCCGCGGCGACGGCGTCGCGGCCCGCCGCGCCGAGGCGCGCGCGCAGCGCCGGGTCGTCGCGCAGGCGCCGCAGCGCGGCGGCCAGCGCGGCCTCGTCGCCGGCCGGGACGACGAGCCCGGTCTCCTCGTGGCGGACGAGGCCGCCCGCGGCGGCCCCGACCGCGGTCGTCGCGATCACGGGCACTCCCTGGTCGAAGGCTTCGTTCACCACCAACCCCCACGGCTCGAGGAAGTCGCGCGTGGGGACCGACGGCACGACGACGACGTCCGAGCCCGCGTAGAAGTTGCGCACGTCGCCCGGCGCGAGGCGGCCGGGGCACAGCGCGCCGGCGGCGACGGCCCGGGCTCGGAACGGGCCGTCGCCGACCAGGACCAACGCGTCCCCCGGTGCCGAGAGGCCCGAACGACGCCAGGCCCGCAAGCAGCACCGCCAGGCCCTTTTCCCCCTCCAGGCGCCCCGCAAACATCACCTGGAACGGCTCGCCTCGCCGGCGCGGCGGCGCGGCGCGCCCAGAACGCGTCGTCGACGCTCTGCGGCGCCTCGAACACCGGGCCGCGCGCTCCCTTGGAGCGGACGTAGGCCGAGACGTGCGGGCCGTAGGTGGCGATCGCGTCGGCGTGGCGGTAGAGGTGGCGCAGCGGCAGGTAGGAGAGCGCGTGCGCCGGCGTCCGCGGGTGGCGCCAGATCGTCGCCCAGAGGACGAACGGGACGCGCGCGGCGCGCGCGCCGGCGTAGGCGGCGGGCAGCGCGACGCGGCCGGAGAGCCCGGCGACGACGGCGCGGAAGCGGCCCGAGGCGGCCAGCCGGCCGACGCCGCGCTGGGTCGGGCGGACGACGGGGAACGGCGGCTCGCTCCGTCCGTCGATCGCGCCGCCGTGGCGGACGCCGCCGCCGACGAGCGCGAACACGACGTCCTCGGCCGCGTGCAGCGCGGCGAACGCGCCGATGCGGAACGCCGGCGCGTGGTTGGTGACGAAGAGGACCGGCCGCGGGTCGCCGCGCTCACCGCAGCGCGTCCTCGTACGCCGCGACGGTCGCGCGGCCGCAGCGCTCCCACGTGAACGCGGCCTCGACGGTCGCGCGCGCGGCGTCGCCGAGCTCGCGCCGCCAGTCCGGCTCGTCGAGCAGCGCCGCGCAGCTCGGCGGCGAGCGCCTCGGGGTCGCCGGGCGGGACGAGCCGCAGCCCGCCGCCGGCCGCGGCGATCTCCTCCGGCCCCGGCTCGCCGCGGCAGCCGATCGCCGGCACGGCGCCGGCCATCGCCTCGACGTAGGCGACGCCGAACGCCTCGTCGACGCTCGGCAGCACGAACACGCCGGCGCGCCTGGGCCGCGGCGCGCGCCGTCCGCGGGCGGCGAGCTGGCCGTGGAAGCGGACGCGCCCGTCGAGCCCGAGCTCGCCGGCGAGCCGCTCGAGCGCCGGCGCGCTCGGGGCCGTCGCCGACGACGTCGTAGCGCAGCTCGGGGTGGCTGTCGCGCAGCAGCCACAGCGCGCGCAGCACGTCGGCGTGGCGCTTGCGCGCGACGAGGTGGCCGACGGTGACGAGCGCCGCGCTGGCGCTCGGCGCAGCCGCCGGCAGGTCGGTGCCGAGGTGCACGACCGCGCGTGCTCGGCGCGCCGAGCGTCGCGGCAGCGCGCGGCGATGCCGGCGGAGTTGGCGAGCACGAGCGCGCGTGGGACGAGGCCGGCGCGCACCGCGCGCGCGCCCGCCGCGGAGCGCTCCGCGACGCGAGAGCACGTCGCCGCCGTGGACCGAGACGACGACGGGCACGCCGGGCGCGCGCGCGGCGGACGGCGTCGCCCGCCGGCGCGGCGTAGTGGGCGTGGACGAGGTCGAACGGGAACTCGCGCCGCAGCCGCCGCAGCGCGAGCGCGCAGCGTGGGCGCCGCCCACGCGCCCCACGAGCCGTAGCTGCGCGGGCGCGGCGGGGCGAGGAACGGCACGTAGTCGACGCGCAGCCCGTCGAGCTCCGCGTGCGAGCGGCTGGCGCAGCGGCGCGAGCAGCGCGCGCGGGCCGGCGGCTGCGCAGCGCGGCGCGCGACGGGACCGGGCGGTGCAGCACGAGCACGCGCACGTCGGCGCCGGCGTCGCGCGCGGCGAGCGCCTGGCGGTGCGCCCAGACGCCGAGCACCGGGTCGGCGGCGCGCGGGTAGTACTCGGCGACGACGGCGACGCGCACGGTCAGAGCTCCCGCCACGCGGCGAGCGCCTCGCGCGGCCTGCTGCGCGGGTCACGTACGGGCGGTCGGCGAGGAAGCGCGCCGCCTCCGCCTCCGCGGCGGCGCGCGGGTAGGTCGCGGCGACCGGGCGCAGGTGGCGGATCGGCGTGACGTCGACGATGCCGAGCGGCAGGCCCGGCCGCGGCGGCGGCCGCCGACCAGTGCGCGTCGAGGCCCCAGCCCATCGTCGAGCGTCCGGGAACGGCAGCAGCGCCGGGAACGCGTCGCGCGTGGATCGCGGTCACGGGCCCGATCTCGACGAAGCGCGTGCGGCGGGCGAGCAGCGCCGGGCCGGCGGCGCGTGACCGGCCAGGCGGCGTGCGAGGCGAACGCGTGCGCGGGCTGGGCGAGCGCGAGGCCGAAGCGCTCCGCGACGAGCAGGAACGCGTCGAGGAAGCCGGCGGGCAGCACGACGTCGTCGTCGACGAGCAGCAGCCAGTCGGCGCCGTCGGGCGGGTGCGCGGCGAGCGTCGCGCGCAGGTTCGCCCACTTGCCGAGCCCGGGCGCGCCGGGCGCGAGGTGCAGCGCGACGTCGTGGCGCGAGCGCGCGAGCTCGGCGCGCGATCGCGCGGCTGACGGCCGCGAGCTCCGGCCGCGCGACGCCGACCACGAGCACGCGCCGGCGCGGCGGCTCGGTCCGCGCGGCGCGCCGGACCGCGCGGCGCCTGCGGCGCGGTCGAGCGACGTCGGCGGCGCGTCGCGCGCGCGGCCGGCGAGCAGCGCGCGCCGCCCGAGCGTCCCGGACCGGCCCGAGAGGTAGTCGGGCTCGCCGTCGCGCGTCGCGCCTTGGCGGCGCGGCAGCGCGTCGCGCGGCGCGACCGCCTCGCGCAGCCGTCCCGCGGTCTGCGCGGTCAGCACGATCCCGTTGCCGCAGCGGTAGCGGCCGGTGTGCCAGACGCAGCCGGCGAGCGTGCGCAGCTCGGCCGCGCAGGCGCCGGCGCGGTGCCCTTCGCCTCGTCGAAGCGGCGCGAGTGGCGGCCGCGGTGCCAGGCCGCGCGCGACGAGGCCGCGGATGCGCGCGTCGGCGCCGGTGCGGCGGTGGTCGACGCCCGCGGCGGCGACGTAGCGGATCCGGCCGCCGGCGGCGCGCAGCCGGCGCTCCCACTCCTCCTCGTCGCCCGGGCCCGAGCGCGCGGGGTCGAACGGGCCGACGCGGTCGAGCGCCGCGCGCCGGACGGCGAGGTTCGCGCCCCAGACGAGCTCGGCGTCGCGGTCCTCCGGCGCCGAGGTCGAGCGTGGTCACCGGCGCGCGGCTCGCGGCCGCACGCGTGCAGGTTCGTGCCCTCGAGCCGCGCGCGGATCGGGCCGCCGAACGCCTCGTGCCCGGGGTGCGCCGCCGCGGCGGCGAGCAGCGCGCCGAGCCACTCCGGCCACGCCGCGACGTCGTCGTCGAGGAAGCAGAGCAGGTCCGCGCGCGGCCGCCGTCGACCGCCGCGTTGCGGGCGACGTTGAGCCCGCGCGGCGCGCCGAGCGCGACGTAGCGCGCGCCGTGCGCGGCGGCGAGCCGCTCGGTCTCGGGGTCGGCGGCGTCGTCCTCCACGACGACGATCTCCGCGCCGTGCGCGGCCGCCTGGCCGGCGACGGACGCGAGCGCGACGGCGAGGTAGTCGCGCCGGTCGGCGCGTCGGGAAGAGGATCGAGGCGGCGGGTGCCACGGCGCCGAGGAGGTTAGGCTGCCTAGGCTTCCCGCGGTGATCCTGCTGCTGCACAACCGCTACCGCGTGCCCGGCGGGGAGGAGCGGGCGGTCGAGGATCTCGCGTGGCTGATCCGCACCGAGCTGGGCGAGGAGGCCGAGGTGCTCGAGCGCGACTCGGCGGCGCTCGGCCGCGCGCCGCGCCGCGCTCGGGCTGCTGCGCGGCGGGCTCGCGCCGCGACGACGTCGCCGCCGCCGTGCGGCGCACCGGCGCGCGCGTCGTGCACGCCCACAACGTCCAGCCGTCGCTCGGCTGGCGCGCGCTCGCCGCCGCGCGCGACGGCCGGCGCGCGCGTCGTGCTCCACCTGCACAACTACCGGCTCGTCTGCGCGGTCGGCACCTGCTTCACGCACGGGGCGGACTGCACGCGCTGCCACGGCCGCAACACGCTGCCCGGGCGTGCGGCTGAACTGCCGCGGCGGCTCGCGCGCCGAGTCGGCCGCCTACGGCGCCGGGCTCGCGCTGTGGCAGCGGCGGCTCGCCGGCGAGCGCCGACGCGTTCGTCGTGCCCGAGCGCGTTCGCGCTGCGGCGGCTCGAGGCGCTCGGCGCGCCGCTCGGCGGCCGCGCGCGCGTGATCCCGTCGGTCCAGCGCACGTTCGCGGAGCGCTCGCGCGCCGCGCGACGGCGACGTACGCGCTCTACGCGGGGCGGCTGACGGAGGAGAAGGGCGTCGCCGACGCGATCGCCGCCTGCCGGCTCGCGGACGTCCCGCTCGTCGTCGCCGGCGACGGGCCGCAGGCGCGCCGCGCTGCGCGCCGCGCGCCGGCGCCGACGTGCGCTTCACCGGCCGCGTCGACGCCGCGCGAGCTCGCCGCGGCTGCGCGCCGGCGCCGCGCTCGCGCTCGTGCCGTCGCGCTACGCGGAGATCCTCCCGCTCGCCGCGCTCGAGGCGATGGCCGCCGGGCTGCCGGTCGTCGCGTCGCGCGCCGGCGGGCTCGCCGAGATCGTCCCGGCCGACGGCCTGCACCCGCCCGGCGACGTGCGCGGCGATGGCCGACGCGGATCCGCGCGCTGCTGGCGGCGACGCCGCCGCGGGCGACGCCGCGCTGGCCGTCGCGCGCGAGCGCACCGCGCCCGCCGTGGTCGCGGCCGCGCTGCGCGCGGTCTACGACGGCGCCTAGACTCCCGGCGCATGCGGGCACTGGTCACCGGCGGCGCCGGCTTCATCGGATCGCACCTCGTCGACGCGCTCGCCGACGCGCGGCGACACCGTCGCCGTGGTCGACGACCTCTCCTCGGGCCGGCGCGAGCACGTCCCGGACGGCGTGCCGCTGCACGTGACCGACATCGCCGGCGATCGCCGCGACGCGATGGAGCGCGGAGCGCCCCGAGGTCGTGTTCCACCTCGCCGCGCAGGTCGACGTGCGCAAGTCGGTCGCCGACCCCGCGCCACGACGCGCGCGTCAACGTCGCCGGCACCGGCGAGCGTGCTCGAGGCCGCGCGCGCCGCGGCGCGCGGCGCGTCCTGCTCGCCTCGACCGGCGGCGCGCTCTACGGCGAGTCGGCGCCGCTGCCGACGCCGGAGGACGCGCCGCTGGAGCCGTTCTCCCCCTACGGGGCGAGCAAGGCCGCGGCCGAGACGCTACCTCGCCCTGTACACGCGCCTGCACGGGCTCTCGACGATGGCGCTGCGCTTCGGCAACGTCTACGGCCCGCGGCAGGACCCGCACGGCGAGGCGGGCGTGATCGCGATCTTCGCCGGCGCCGCGGCCGAGGGGCGCCCGGTGACGATCTTCGGCGACGGGACGCAGACGCGCGACTACGTCTACGTCGGCGACGTCGTCGTCCGGCTTCCTCGCCGCCGCCGACGCCGAGCGCGACGGGCGCCGGTCAACATCGGCACCGGCGTCGAGACGAGCGTGCTCGAGCTGGTCGAGGCGCTCGGCGTGCGAGCCGCGCTTCGCGCCGGCCCGCACGGGCGAGGTCGCGCGCTCGCTGCCTCGACGTCGCGCGCGCCGCCGACGTGCTCGGCTGGCGCGCCGAGGTGCCCGCTCGCCGACGGCCTCGCAGCGCACGCTCGCGGCCGCGCGCGCAGCGGTCGGCTAGAGCTGCTGGACCTTCTCGTCGCGCAGCGCGCGCGTCACGCCGCGCAGGTCGAGCACCGCCGGCGACTGCTCCACGACCGCGCCGTGGTCGACGCCCGGGATGCGCGGTGACGATCACCGCGAGGTCGCACGTCGCCGCCGAGCTCGGCGCTGCCGCAGCCCGTACTGCGGCAGCTCCGGCACGTGCGGGTCGTGGTAGGAGACGTCGCCGCCGCGCTCCCGCAGCAGCTCGATGATCTTCAGCGCCGGCGCCTCGCGCAGGTCGCCGACGCCGCGCCTTGTAGGACACGCCGACGATCAGGATCCGCGAGCCCGCGCACCGGCTTGCCGGCGTCGTTGAGCGCGCGCTCGATCTTCTCCAGGCAGAAGTACGGCATCTGCTTGTTGACCTTGCCGGCGAGCTCGATGAACTCGGTCGCCATGTCGTACTCGCGCGCCTTCCAGGTCAGGTAGAACGGGTCGACGGGCAGGCAGTGGCCGCCCATCCCGGGGCCCGGCTCGAAGCGCATGAAGCCGAACGGCTTGGTCGCGGCCGCGTCGACGACCTCCCAGATGTCGATCCCCATGCGGTCGGCGAGGATCGCGAGCTCGTTGACGAGCGCGATGTTGACCGAGCGGAAGATGTTCTCCAGCAGCTTCGCCAGCTCCGCGACCTCGGGGGTGGAGACCGGCACGAGCGCCTCGCAGACGCGGCCGTAGACCTCGAGCGCGCGCTCGGTGCAGGCCGGCGGTGAGCCCGCCGACGATCTTCGGCGTGTTGCGGAGCGTGTAGTCGGTGCGGCCGGGGTCGACGCGCTCGGGGGAGAACGCGAGCGCGAAGTCCTCGCCCGGCGACCAGGCCCGGACTCCTCCAGCAGCGGCACGAGGTGGTCGCGCGTCGTGCCGGGGAACGTCGTCGACTCGAGCACGACGAGCTGGCCCGCGCGCGATCACGCCGGCGAGCGTCTGCGCGGCGCCGAGCAGCGGGCCGAGGTCGGGCTCGCGGTTGCGGTTCAGCGGCGTCGGGACGCAGACGAGGATCGCCTCGGCCTCGTGCAGGTCGACGGCGCGCGTCGTGAACTCGATGCGCTCGAGCGACGCGCGGCGAGGCGCTCGGACGGGATGTCCTCGATGTGCGAGCGCCCGTCGCGCAGCCCGGCGACCTTGGCCGGCGTCGACGTCGACGCCGATCACGTCCTCGCCCGCCTCGGCGAACGCGACCGCCAGCGGGAGCCCGACGTAGCCCAGGCCGACGATTCCGATGCTCATGCGCGAACACGGTACCTCGGCCGATGCGTACGCCGCGATCTGCGCGAGCGTCTCGGCGCGCATGTCGGCGCCGTCGCGGTAGGCGGCGTACCAGGACACGGTGGCGTCGAGCGCCGGCGTCGAGGTCCCAGCGCGGCGCCCAGCCGAGCCGCTCGCGCGCCCGCGCCGCGTCGAGCCGCAGCAGCCGGCGCCTCGCCCGCCGCCGCGTCGGCGGCCCCGGCGCGGACCTCCAGCCCGCCCGGCCAGCGCTCGGCGCACGCGCTCGACGAGCCAGCCGACCGGCCGCGCGTCGCGCCTCCGCCGGGCCGAAGTTCCACGCGCGTCGCCGCGTCCGGCGTCGCCGGCGAGCAGCCGCTCGGCGACGCGCAGGTAGCCCTCGAGCGGGCAGAGCACGTGCTGCCACGGCCGCACCGCGTCCGGCGCGCGCAGCGTCACCGGCTCGCCCGCGAGCGCCGCGCGCATGCAGTCGGCGACGCAGCCGGTCCGGCGCCCAGTCGCCGCCGCCGATCACGTTGCCGGCGCGCACGGTGGCGAGCGGCAGCCCGAGCGCCGCGGAACGCCGCCGCCGACGTGCTCCTGGGCGGCCTTGGAGGCCGAGTACGGGTCGTCGCCGCCGAGCGGGTCGTCCTCGCGGAACGCCGCGCCCGCCGCCGTCGTTGCGGTAGCACTTGTCGCTCGTCACGACGACGACGGCGCGCGGCTCCGCCTCGGCGCGCAGCGCCTCGAGCACCTTCGCGGTGCCGGTCACGTTGACGGTGAACGTCTCGACCGGCTTGGTCAGCCCGCGCCGCACGAGCGCCTGCGCGGCCATGTGGATCACGACGTCGGGCCGCGCGCGGGCGACCGCGGCGCGCACCTCGCTCTTGGAGCGCACGTCGCCGCGCACGTCGCCCGCCATCCCGTCCGCGACGCCGGCGACCTCGTAGAGCGACGGCTCGCTGACCGGGCCGGCGCTGAAGCCGTGCACCTCGCGCCGAGCGACTGCAGCCACAGCGCGAGCCACGCGCCCTTGAAGCCCGTGTGGCCGGTCAGCCACACGCGCCGGCCCTGCCAGGCGGCGGGGTCGGGCATCGGGCTCAGCGCGAGAGCAGCTGCGAGGTCCGCGTCGACCATCAGGCGGATCAGCTGCTCGAAGCTCGTCTGCGGCTCCCAGCCGAGCACCCGCTTCGCCTTCGCCGGGTCGCCGACGAGCAGGTCGACCTCGGCGGGCCGCTTGAACGCGTCGTCGATCTTCACGTACGGCTCCCAGTCGAGCCCGACCTGGTCGAACGCGATCTCGACGCAGCGGCGCACGGTGTTCGTCTCGCCGGTGGCGATCACGAAGTCCTCCGGCGCGTCCTGCTGGAGCATCGCCACATCGCCTCGACGTAGTCCTTCGCGTAGCCCCAGTCGCGCTTGGCGTCGAGGTTGCCGAGCCGCAGCTCGTCGCGCTGCCCGAGCTTGATCGCCGCCGCGTGCCAGGTGATCTTGCGCGTCACGAACTCGAGCCCGCGGCGCGGCGACTCGTGGTTGAAGAGGATCCCCGACGCACAGGTGCATGTCGTAGGACTCGCGGTAGTTGACCGTGATGAAGTGGCCGTAGCACTTGGCCACGCCGTAGGGCGAGCGCGGGTAGAACGGCGTCGTCTCGGTCTGCGGCGTCTCGAGCACCTTGCCGAACATCTCGCTCGAGCTGGCCTGGTAGAAGCGCGCCTCCGGGCAGACCTCGCGCAGCGCCTCGAGCATGCGCGTGACGCCGACGCCGGTGAACTCCGCGGTCAGCGTCGGCTGGATCCAGGAGACGGCGACGAACGACATCGCGGCGAGGTTGTAGATCTCGTCGGGCCGCGAGGCGCGCAGCGTGTCGACCAGCGAGCGCTGGTCGAGCAGGTCGCCCTGGTGCAGGGTGATCCGGTCGCGCAGGTGCTCGATCCGGTCGAACTTCTCGGTCGAGGCGCGGCGGACCATGCCGTGGACCTCGTAGCCCTTCTCGAGCAGCAGCTCGGCCAGGTAGGAGCCGTCCTGCCCGGTGATGCCGGTGATCAGGGCGCGCTTGGCGCTCACTCGCTCGTCACTCCTTCCTGCTCGCGCAGCCACTCCGCGGTCGCGCGGATGCCGTCGCGCACGTCGATCTGCGCCTCCCAGCCGAGCAGCCGCTCGGCCTTCTCGACCGACGGCCAGCGGCGCTGGACGTCGACCTTGAAGCTCGGCAGGTGCTCGAGCTCGAAGTCGGCCGGGTCGTTGCCGGCCGCCTCCCAGCAGAGCGCGGCGATCTCGCGCGACGGTCAGCTCGTCGCTCGCGGAGATGTTGAAGTCCTCGTTGAGCCCGCTCGGGTGCCCGGTCGCGGTCACGATGCCGTCGGCGATGTCGTCGACGTGCGTGAGCGTCCGCGTCTGCTCGCCGGAGCCGAAGATCGGCAGCGGCGCGACGCCGGGGAACGACTTGCGGATCAGGTCCGGCACGGCGTGGGCGATGCCCGGCTCGGCGTCGGGCAGCTCGCCCGGGCCGTAGGCGTTGAACGGGCGGCAGATCGTGTACGGCAGGCCGTGCTCGTCGTGCGCGGCGCGGCAGTAGATCTCGCCGGTCAGCTTCGAGAAGCCGTAGGCCGAGAGCGGGAACGGGCAGCGGTCGAGGTAGTCCTCGGGCGTCGGGAACTCCTCGGCGCGCTCGAACACCATCGACGAGCTGACACGTAGGTGAAGCGCTCGACGTCCGTCGTCGAGCGCCGCGCGGAAGACGGCGTTGTAGAGCGCGTTGTTGACCTCGGTCAGCGTGTGCGGGAGCTTGTGGAAGTTCGCGATCCCGCCGACGATCGCGGCGAGGTGGATGACGTGCGTGCAGCCGGCGATCGCGGCGCGCGCCTCGGTCGAGCTCGCGCAGGTCGCCGGTGTGGACCTCGCAGCCCTCGCGCATCCACGCCGGGCGCGGTCGCGCTGGTCGGAGACGCGCACCTCCCAGTCGGGGTCGCGCAGCAGCCGGCGCACGACGGCCGCGCCGATCGTGCCGGCGCCTCCGGTGACGAGGACGCGGTTCATCGGCGCAGCAGGCTAGCGGGCGCTCAGCGCGGCGACCTCGCTGGCGTAGGCGAACACCTGCGCGGCGCCGAACGCGTTCCAGGGGTCGACGACGAGGCAGTCCGCGGCGCCGGTGCGCGCGATCGCGGCGAGCGCCTCCGGCGTCGAGTAGGCGGAGTGGTTGGTGGCGACGACGACGACGTCGGCGCCGGCGACCGCCTCGTCGAACGCCGGCGGTCGGCGTCGCGACGACCGGGTCGTGGACGGCGACGTCGGCCAGCTCGCGCTCGAGCAGCCGGATCAGCTTGTGCGACAGCGAGTCGCGCTCGTCGTCGGTGTCGCCCTTGAACGCGAGCCCGAGCACCGCGACCTTGCGCTCGCGCAGGTCGCCGAGCCGGCGCTTGATCGCCCTCGACGAGGAACAGCGGCACGCTCTCGTTGACGCGCGAGACGGCGAGCAGCATGCCCGGCGCGTTGGAGCGCTCCTCGCTGAACGCGAAGTCCTTGCGCAGGCACGTGCCGGCCGTGAAGCCCGGGCTGCGCGATGCCGCCGCGCGGGTAGTCGCGGTTGATCAGGTCGATCACCTCGAAGACGTTCGCGCCGTAGCGCTCGCAGTCCATCATCAGCAGGTTCGGGCAGCGCGAACGTCGCGTAGCGCAGGATGTTCGCCCAGATCTTCGCCAGCTCGGCCTGCACCGGCGTCGTCTGCACGATCGGCGCGCCGAGCACCTCGAACAGCTGCGCGGCGCGCTCGCCGGAGCCCTCGCCGACGCCGCCGACGATGCACGGCAGCGTGCCGATCTCCTCCATGAAGCGGTCGGCGGCGATCCGCTCGGGCACGTGCGCGACGAAGATGTCCTCGCCGACGCGGAAGCCGCGGTGCTTCTCCAGGTAGCCGGCGACGAACTCGGTCGTGTGCGGCGCGACGGTCGAGCGCAGCACGAGCAGCTGGCCCGCGCGCAGGTGCGGCAGCAGCGCGTCGAGCACCGTGCGGATGTCCGACATGTCGATCTCGATGTGCGAGAACGTCGGCGTGCCGAGCGTGAGCACGATCGCGTCGGCCTGCGCGGCGTCGGCGGCGCGCTCGGAGAGCGTCGAGGCGGTCCGCGGCGAGCACGCGCGCGAGCGGCTCCTCGGTGTCGGGCTCCTTGAACGGCATGCGGCCCGTCGCGCACCGCGGCCAGCCGGTCGGCGTCCTTGTCGACGCCGAGCACCGACAGCCCGTGGTCGGCGAAGGTGATCGCGAGCGGCAGGCCGACGCGGCCCAGCCCGATCACCGCGACGTCGTGGGACATTGCCCGGAGGCTAGCGGCCGCGGAGATGGCGCCGGTACTGGCGCAGGAAGCCCGAGCACGAAGCGCGGGTTGTAGCGCAGGTAGCGCCGCCACAGCCGGCGCGGCTCCTGCACGAGCCGGAACGCCCACTCGAGCCCGAGGCGCTGCAGCGCGTCGGGCGCCTGCGGGACGAGGCCGGCGTGGAAGTCGAACGCGGCGCCGACGCCGACCAGCACGGGCGCGTCGAGCCGGTCGCGCATGCGCGCCATCCACTTCTCCTGCTTGGGCACGCCGATCCCGACCCAGACGACGTCGGCGCCGGAGCGGTTGATGTCCGCGGCGATCGCGTCCTCCTCGGCATCGGTCGAGCGGCCGGAACGGCGGGCAGTGGCCGCCGACGATCTTCAGGCCCGGGTGGCGCAGCCGCAGGCGGCGCGCCAGCTCGGCGAGCGCGCCGTGGTTGCGGCCGCCGTAGAGGTAGAAGCGCAGCGCCGCTGCTGCGCGGCGCGCGCGCACGCCCGCTCCATCAGCTCGGGGCCGTAGACGCGGTCGGGCAGCTCGTGGCCGAGCGCGT